>NZ_WMEF01000009.1 GCF_009724685.1 Lysinibacillus cavernae | reverse complement strand
TAGTTACTAAAAACTTTATTGATTACGTTTTGCTTGTTCAGTTTTCAAGGTTCATGTTCTTTATTTCACTGTCACCTCTTGGCGACTCACTTATAATATCAAGATTCTAAAACTATGTCAACACTTTCAACGAAAATATTTAAATTCTATATAATTAGATGTATCAAAACCTAATCTTAATGAAAAGGACCACTATCTAATTGATTAATATTGTCTGTGGTTTTAGTAATATACATTAATGACTCTTAGTAAAGAGGACGCGTACTAAAGTGCTTGTACTATACGTAGAATCTACTTTTTTACTTAGCAGATTAAATAAATATTAAATAATTAGGTAAGCCCTAAGATATGACTTACCTAATTATTTTTACATGTTTGTTAAAATTCTCGAAATATAAAAACTGCGATTTTTTCCTAAATCAAAAATTTCACCTGAATGAATTAATTTAATGAGTGGACGTGTTGGTGCAAATTTATTTACAAACATTACTTCTCCACGTTCTAGATTAGAAAGCTCAACAATTGTACCAATAGGAAGATCTGCAACAATATCAATAAGCGCACGTACTACTTTAATATCGAACTTACCAAACTCAGATTCATTAATCATTTCAATAACTTTAAATGAAGATTGCTTTGATCTATACAATCGTTCACATGTCATGGCATGAAAAACATCTGCTACAGCAATAATTTGTGCAAAAATAGATATATTAGCTATTTTTTCACCTTTCGGATATCCGCTTCCATTTAAGCGTTCATGATGTTGGAAGATTGCCTCTTTCATAGTCTCCTTTAAAATGGTTAAATCTTTCACCATATTATAGCTATAAATCGGATGTTTATAAATCTCATCATATTCTTGCTCTGTTAAAGGTGTCTTCTTATCTCTGATACGAGGATGTACTTTAGCCATACCGCAATCTGCTAATAAACCACCAATCGCTATTTGAATAGTGATTCCTCTATCATACCCAAGCTTTTGAGCAATGACTGCCGATATCAAACCTGTTGCTACACAATGGTGATACAGGTAGTCTTTAGGATTTGAATACTCATTTAAATCAAAAATAATAGTACGATCATCTAACACCATCTCTACTAAAGGTAAAATAATTGCCCTTGCTTTCGCAATATCTAACTTAGCTCCAGCTTCCCAATTTTTAAATTCTTTTTTAAACTGGTCAACGGAATTATTATAGACTTTTCTAAAAGTAGGAATTTCCTCTATTACAAACTCGACATCAATTTCTTTCTTTTCTACTCGAGTATCATGTTGATTTTTATAAACTGGGACGTTGAAAATATTAAATGCATGAAAAACTTGCAAATGTACATAGGAAATCATCGTATCTTTAAAAATGATAGGATACTGTGTATTAGCAAAAATATCCTCAGAAATTACTTTACCAACGCCTAACTCAGAAATCGGAACATGTATAGTTTCCACGAAATGAACACCTCTCCACTAGTTCTTGCTTCAAATAAGGTATTTATATTTTATCATGAAATTCAAAATAATTACTTATTTTTCATTATTTATGCTAAAAAACCGATGGACGACATTCAATACTGTCGTCATCGGTTTAAATTATTCCTCTACTTCTACTTCGTCTTCTGGAGACTCTTCTTCTTTTTCAACTTTAGCCACAGTTGCAACCAATTCGTCATCTCCTAATCGAATTAAACGAACTCCCTGCGTACTGCGCCCAATTAACGAAATATCATTTATATCCATACGGATAAGCATACCGTTAATTGTAATAAGCATTAGATCCTCAGAACCATCAACTGTTTTCACAGCCACCATTGGACCATTTTTATCTGTAATCTGGATGGTTTTCAGACCTACACCGCCTCGGCTTTGTAAACGATAGTCCTCTTCAGAAGTACGTTTACCATAACCTTTTTCGGTAACAACTAAAATTTCCTGTCCTGGTTCAACAATCTCCATACCTACGACTTCGTCACCATCTCGTAGTTTAATACCACGAACACCACCAGCTGTACGACCCATAGAACGAATATCATCTTCTTGGAAACGGACAAGCATACCATCACGTGTACCAATAATAACTTGTTTATCTCCATCCGTTAAACGTACAGAAATAAGGTCATCATCTTCTCGTAAACTAATAGCTATTAAACCGTTTGTTCGGATGTTAGCAAATTGTGATACAGGTGTACGTTTCGTAATACCTGTTTTTGTTGTAAAGATAAAGTATGCATCTTCATCAAACGACCCAACTCGAATCATGGCTGTTACTTTTTCGCCTTTTTCTATATTGAGTAAGTTAACGATAGGTAATCCTTTTGCTGTACGACCAAACTCTGGAATTTCATAACCTTTGGCTCTAAATACTTTACCTTTTGACGTAAAGAATAGAATTGTGTCATGAGTAGAGGTATTCATTAGATGCTCTACAAAATCATCTTCGTTTGTACCCATCCCTTGTACACCACGACCACCACGCTTTTGACTACGATATGTATTCGCAGCTAAACGTTTAATATAGCCATTATGCGTTAAAGTAACAACTGAGTTTTCAACAGGTATTAAATCCTCGTCCTCAATCATTTCTAGACCACCTGATGTAATTTCAGTACGACGTGTATCATTAAAACGGTCTTTCAGCTCTAAAATTTCAGTACGAATGATATCAACAATTTTCGCTTCATCTGCTAAAATTTCTTTTAACTCAGCTATAAGAACTTGAAGCTCTTGATATTCCGCCTCAATTTTTTCACGCTCTAATCCACTTAAGCGAACTAAACGCATATCTAAAATAGCTTGAGCTTGTCGCTCTGATAAATTAAAGCGCTCCATTAATTGTGGCTTCGCTTCTTCACCACTACGTGAACCACGAATAATAGCAATTATTTCATCAATATGATCGAGTGCAATTCGTAAACCCTCTAAAATATGAGCGCGGTCTTCAGCTTTTCGTAGATCGAATTCTGTACGACGACGAATAATTACTTTTTGATGCTCTAAATAATGGTATAGCATTTCTTTTAAGCCCAATACTTTTGGCTGACCATTTACTAATGACAGCATATTAATACCGAAGCTCGATTGCATTGCCGTTTGTTTATATAAATTATTTAAAACTACATTAGCATTTGCATCTTTACGGACCTCAATGACTACTCGCATACCACGACGGTCTGATTCATCACGTAAATTTGTAATACCATCTATTTTTTTGTCACGTACAAGCTCTGCAATTTTTTCAATAAGCTTCGCCTTATTCACTTGGTAAGGTAATTCATGAATAAGAATTGTTTCCTTACCATTTGACTTTTGCTCAATTTCCACCTTCGCACGAATAATGATGGAACCGCGGCCAGTTTCATAAGCTCTGCGAATACCACTACGTCCTAAAATTAATCCTCCGGTAGGGAAATCAGGGCCTGGAATAATTTCCATCAATTCTTCTGTAGTAATAGCTGGATTTTCAGAAAGAGCTATAACAGCATCTATTGTTTCTCCCAATTGGTGTGGAGGGATATTTGTTGCCATACCAACAGCAATCCCCGCAGCACCGTTCACTAATAGGTTTGGATAGCGACTCGGTAATACAATCGGCTCTTTCTCTGATCCATCATAGTTATCTGTATAGTCAATTGTGTCTTTATTAATATCACGTAGCATTTCCATTGCTATTTTAGACATACGTGACTCTGTATAACGCATAGCTGCTGCTCCATCACCATCAACAGATCCAAAGTTCCCGTGACCGTCAACAAGCATGTAACGATAGCTAAAATCTTGCGCCATACGTACCATTGCATCATAAATTGAAGAGTCACCATGTGGATGGTACTTACCCATAACATCCCCAACAATACGTGCTGATTTTTTGTAGGCTTTATCAGCTGTATTACCTAACTCCTGCATCCCATATAAAATACGGCGATGAACTGGTTTTAATCCATCACGTACATCGGGTAATGCACGTGAAACAATTACACTCATTGCATAATCAAGAAAGGATGTTTCAATTTCTTCTGTGATATTAACTCCTTTAACACCGGAGCGTTCTTGTTCTGACAAAGTGTAGACCTCCTCTCAAGAAAAATTAGATATCTAAATTAGCGTATACGGCATTTTCCTCGATAAATTGACGACGAGGTTCAACTTCATCGCCCATTAAACGCTCAAATGCTTGGTTTGCTTTAATTGCATCATCTAATTCTACTTGTAATAATGTGCGGTGCTCTGGATCCATTGTTGTTTCCCAAAGTTGCTCAGCGTTCATTTCACCAAGACCTTTATAACGCTGTACATTTGGTTTTGGCATTTTCGGTAGTCGTTCTAAAATTTCTTTTAATGTTTCTTCATCATAGCAGTACTCGATATGTTTACCTTGTTTAACTTGATATAGTGGTGGCTGCGCAATATAGATATAGCCTGCTTCTATAAGAGGTCGAAGGAAACGGAAGAAGAATGTTAAAAGTAATGTGCGAATGTGTGCTCCATCAACATCGGCGTCTGTCATGATAACGATTTTATGGTAACGCGCCTTTTCTAAATTGAACTCTTCTCCAATGCCTGTGCCGAATGCTGTAATCATGGCACGGATTTCTGCATTTGATAATATTTTATCGAGACGGGCCTTTTCAACGTTGAGAATTTTACCACGTAAAGGCAAAATTGCTTGGAAGTGACGATCACGTCCAGATTTAGCTGACCCCCCGGCAGAATCACCCTCTACAATATAAATTTCACAGTCAGCTGGATTTGTAGAAGAACAGTCAGCTAATTTACCAGGTAAACTTGATACTTCCAGTGCATTTTTACGACGAGTAAATTCACGAGCCTTTTTCGCTGCTACACGTGCACGAGCTGCCATTAAACCTTTTTCGACAACCTTACGGGCTACAGTTGGATTTTCTAACATAAAACGTTCAAAGCCATCTGAGAATAATGAATTGGTAATTTGACTTACTTCTGAGTTCCCTAACTTTGTTTTCGTTTGTCCTTCAAATTGAGGATCAGGATGTTTAACAGAAACAATAGCTGTTAACCCTTCACGTACATCCTCTCCTGTTAGATTAGCGTCAGATTCTTTTAGTAAGCTGCTTTTCCGTGCATAATCATTAATAACACGTGTAAGTGCTGTTTTAAAACCAGACTCATGCGTACCGCCCTCATACGTATTAATATTATTAGCAAATGAGAAAATATTAGAGGAGAATCCAGCATTATATTGCATAGCAATTTCTACTGAAATACCATCTTTTTCTCCAAGAACATCAATTGGATCATGAATAGGCTCTTTAGATTGGTTTAAATGTTCTACATATGAACGAATACCGCCTTCATAGTGGTATGTAGTTGAACGTTCTTGTTCTTCACGTTCATCAGCAATTGTAATCTTAATACCACGATTTAAATATGCTAATTCTCGAATACGATGCGCTAAAATATCAAATTCATAAACAGTAGTTTCTTTAAATATTTCTGGGTCAGCTTTAAAACGTGTCGTTGTACCATTGTGATTAGTATCACCGATAACTTTTAATTCTTGGATTGTTCTTCCACGTTCAAATTTTATTTCATGGATATGACCTTCACGATGAACTTGCACAATTGTTTCAATAGAAAGTGCATTCACCACTGATGCCCCAACTCCGTGAAGACCACCTGAAACTTTATAGCCTCCACCGCCAAATTTACCACCAGCATGTAAAACTGTCATAATAACTTCAACAGCCGGCTTACCCATTTTTTCTTGAATACTAACTGGAATACCACGACCGTTATCTTCTACACGAATCCAGTTATCTTTTTCAATTGTTACTTTTATATCTGTACAAAATCCTGCAAGTGCTTCATCGATACTATTATCAACAATTTCCCATACTAAATGGTGAAGCCCTTTAGAGCTTGTTGAACCGATATACATCCCTGGTCTTTTACGTACTGCCTCTAAACCTTCTAATACCTGTATCTGATCGGCCTCATAAGCTTGGTTTTGCAAACCTTCGTTCTCTATAGCCACGGCTTTCATCTACTCCTTCATAACATCATTGTGTGTAAATGAATGAACAGTCAACCGAGCTGACTATTACCATTCTTTTGTAATCTAAAAAACTCCCCTGGCTAACTTTTTTCAATCGCACCTTGTTTCACGTGGAACAGTTGTGCCTGCTCCATCGTTTCATGATGAATTCCATCAACACTTGTAGTTGTAACAAAGGTTTGGACTTCACCTTGAATGGTATTTAATAAATGCGATTGACGATAATCATCGAGTTCCGACAAAACATCATCTAAAAGTAGTATGGGTGTTTCATTTGTTTCTTGTTTAATTAATTCAATTTCAGCAAGCTTTAAAGACAATGCTGTTGTACGCTGTTGTCCTTGTGAGCCATAAGTTTGAACATCATAGCCATTTACTAAGAACTGCAAATCATCACGGTGTGGACCAACTAGTGTCACACCTCTGTCAAATTCACGTTCTCTCGCTTCAATCAATTTTTGATGTAAAGTATTTTCAATTTCACCAGTAGTGTGTTCTTTTTCAATACCAGCTACCGTACGATATTTTATAACCAGTGTTTCCTGACCTTGTGATATACCTGCATGTATGGGTTCAGCCCACTCCTGTAATAAATCCATAAATTGAAATCTTTTACGAATAATTTGGGTAGCTGCGTGAATATATTGTTCATTGTAGACCTCATACATCACATCGTTTGACATGGACTTGCCTTGATTCATCTTTAAGAAATGATTACGTTGTTTTAAAACTTTTTGAAAGGTCAATAAATCGTGTAAATAGACAGGCGAAATTTGCCCAATCTCCATATCAATAAAACGGCGGCGTATTTGCGGACTTCCCTTCACAACGTTCAAATCCTCTGGCGCAAACATAACGACGTTCATTTGACCAATATAATGACTGAGGCGACTTTGCTCTATATGATTTATCTTGCCCTTTTTACCTTTCTTTGTAATCGTAAGCTCGATCGGTAAAATACCATGCCTTTTTTTTACGGCCCCTTCTATTTTACCATAGTCTGAATCCCAACGTATCAATTCTTTATCGTTCGTTGTTCGATGAGATTTAGCCATTGCTAAAACATAGATGGACTCCATAACATTTGTTTTCCCTTGCGCATTTTCACCAATGAAAACATTAATTTTTGGAGAGAAGTCTAAAGCTAAAGCATCATAGTTACGGTAATTTGTAAGTTTTATTTGCTCAATATACATAAATTACTGTCCAGTTGGCCCTACGATTTGAAAACGACCACATCCAGGAATATTTATAACATCCCCATCACGTAATTTACGACCTCGACGGTCATCTACTTCTCCGTTTATATATACAGCATTTTCTTGTAAAAACCACTTGGCCATTCCACCTGAACTAATGGCGTCAGTAATTTTTAATAGCTGCCCTAACGTGATGAACTCCTCATCAATTTTAATGTCCTGCATAGTGTGTTCCCCTCCGAATACAGACTGTCTATCTCTCTATCATACCTAAAATCACGCCATAAGTAAAAAAAGATAGTCACAATTAGCGACTATCTTAACAGATCTTAAACTCTTAGTAAGTTCGTACAGGTAAAATTAATTGCAAAATAGCATCATCATGAACAGAGCGTAAAATAAACGGTCTCATTGCCCCTGTAAATTGAATAACCACATCTTGCCCATCAATTGCTTTCAATGCCTCCATCATATATTTTGCACTGAAGGAAATTTTCAAGCTTTCCCCTTCTAATGATTCAACTGGAATTTCTTCTTGTACTTTACCGATTTCAGGTGAATTTGAAGAAACTTCCACAGCTTGATGGCCTAAAATTTCGAAACGTACAACATTGTTACGATCTCCTCGAGCAACAAGTGAAGCACGGTCAATAGCTTGTAATAAAGATTTACCATTAATCGTTACATTTGTTTGATATTCTTCTGGAATTAGACGTGTTGTATCTGGGTAATTCCCTTCCAGTAAGCGAGAGAAGAATAATACATCACCAGTTTTAAACAATACTTGCTGACTTGTAATAACGATTTGCACAAGATTTGTAGAATCTTCTAGTACTTTATTTAGCTCATTTAAACTTTTCCCTGGAATAACTACACTGTGTTCAACTTCCGGTAAATTTTCCAGTTGCACTTTACGTCTTGCTAATCGATGACTATCTGTTGCAACACAGATTAAAGTCTCGTTTTTGATCTGCCAGTTTACACCTGTCAACACGGGTCTACTTTCTGAAGTGGCAACAGCAAACACTGTTTCACGAATAATTGTTTTTAATAAATCAGCAGGAATAGTAAATTTTTGATCTTCTGTTAGCTCGGGTAAAAGCGGATACTCAGTCGCATCAGAGCCAATTAAATGGAACTCAGATTTACCTGAACGAATATGCGTTTGGAAACCAGACGTTACTTGAATTTCAACATCATTTGTTGGTAATTTACGTACGATTTCATTAAACATACGTGCTTGTACAACAATAGATCCTGTTTCAGCAATGTGAATAAGTTGTTGTCCGTCTTCTTCAACTGGAATAAATGTTTGAATTGTAATATCGGCATCACTACCTGTTAAGCGAATACCTTCCTCTGTTACATCAATTTTAATCCCTGTTAAAATCGGAATAGTTGTTTTTGAACTTACTGCTTTCATGACATCATTTAAACCCTCTAATAAACGGTCACGTAAAATATCAAATTTCATTCGTTTTCCCTCACATATTTATATTATTTATTTATATAAAATAAAAAAGATATAGTAATAGGCACTGTGGATTTGTGGATAAGTGTGTTTTTATGAATAAAATCAGTCTATCCACATGTAGATAGACTGTGTATAAGTTTGTGTTTAAATAGTTGAATTGTCCACAGCAATTACTTCCCTAGCATGCTTCGAATTTGTTTAACATCTTGTTGAAGTTGAACGTCATTTTTCAACATAGAAGATATTTTTTCGTGAGCATGGATGACAGTCGTATGGTCGCGGCCGCCAAATTCTTCGCCAATTTTCGGCAGCGAAAAATCTGTCAATTCGCGTGATAAATACATAGCGATTTGTCGTGGAAAAGCAATTAATTTAGTACGTTTTTTGGCAGCAAAATCTTCTAAACGAATATTAAAATGCTCCCCTACTGCATTTTGAATGTCCAATATTGTCACAGTCCGTGGCTTTGAATTTGGGATTATGTCCTTTAGCGCCTCGGCAGCCAATGCTGCATTAATATCTTTGTTTACCAGTGAAGAATAGGCAACGACGCGAATAAGCGCACCTTCAAGCTCCCTAATATTGGAGTCAATCTGGTTCGCAATATAAAGCATCACTTCATTTGGTACCTCTAGACCATCTGCTTTTGCTTTTTTACGTAAAATAGCAATACGAGTTTCCAAATCAGGTGGCGCAATATCAGTTATTAACCCCCATTCAAAACGTGAACGCAGCCGATCTTCCAATGTTGGAATCTCCTTTGGAGGACGGTCACTTGATATAACAATTTGCTTTGATTCTTCATGTAAAGTATTAAAAGTGTGGAAAAATTCTTCTTGCGTTGATTCTTTTCCAGCAAGGAATTGAATATCATCAATTAGCAGTACATCCACGTTGCGGTACTTATTGCGAAAATCAAGTGCTTTATTATCACGAATAGAGTTAATAAATTCATTTGTAAATTTCTCGGATGATAAGTAGACCACTTTTGCATTAGGATTATGCTCTAATACATAGTGACCAATTGCGTGCATTAAGTGTGTCTTCCCAAGCCCAACGCCCCCATAAATAAAGAAGGGGTTATAAGCCTTAGCAGGTGCTTCTGCGACAGCTAACGAGGCAGCATGTGCAAAGCGGTTACCAGAGCCAATAACAAACGTATCAAAAGTATATTTCGGGTTTAACATACCTGGTGAAATATCATGATGATCGTTATTTTTTGCTTGGATAATCGGCGCTGGCAAATCGAAATCGTCCGAATCCTGGTTTTTTTGAACAACAAATTTAATAAGCAAGTCTTCGCCTGTAAGCTCCGTTAATATACCTGTAATCAAATGAATATAATGATTTTCAAGCCAGTCTCGAGCAAACGAATTGGGCGCAGCAATTGTTACAGTAGAACCACTACCATTGTAAGATAGTAGTCTTGTAGACTTTAGCCACGTTTCGAAGCTTGGTTTAGAAATTTTTTGTTCAACTTGAGCCAGGACATTATTCCATAGTTCTTCTAAATGTTCCAAGCGGCTAATCTCCTTTACAGTGTTCAGTACAAAAAAAAATCGCATTTATAGAAATGGTAAATACGTTCATTTAACAACTCGTCCACATAATCACAAGTTGTGGATAAAAGTTAACCAAAGGCTGTGATAAAAATTATCCACAGCATATTAACAGTTGTGGATAATTAAAATGTTCATTTCAGTTTTCAACAAAGTGAAGCACAGTAATCGTATCAGAAAAACAAAGCTATTTCAATAGTTTGTGAAACTTATCCACATAGCTTGAAGTTATGCACGTTAGAGTTGTCCACAAGTACTGCTTATGTGAAAAACTTGTAGATAAACGTTGTGGATAAAAAATAATGCAAAAAATACTATACACAACTCTGTGTAAAAAAAACAAGTACTCTGTGGATAAATATTTTTATGTTTTTTTTATTAATAGTCTTTTTAGTGAGGATTCAAATGCAAAAAAGAAATAGATACATAGATTGGCTGGCGAAAAGAAATTTATGAAATACATTGACAAAATAACTAGATACTTTATATAATATTCGAGTCTGTATGTTGAAAAATTCAACTCATTCAGGAGGTGTCTATATAAATGAAACGTACTTACCAACCAAAAAAACGTAAGCACAGTAAAGTTCACGGTTTCCGCGCACGTATGAGCACGAAAAACGGACGTAAAGTTCTTGCAGCTCGCCGTCGTAAAGGAAGAAAAGTTTTATCAGCATAAAATAAGTCCACTGAGCCACATCAGTGGTCTTTTTTTTCTTTATTTTTGGTAAACCTAGAAATGAGGATCAAAAGATATTATCTAATAGCAGGTGAAAGAAATGAAAAAACGCCAAAGAGTGAAGAAAAATGATGATTTTCAAAAGGTGTTTAAAAAAGGTAAATCTTTCGCTAATCGTCAGTTTGTTGTTTATTTTTTAGCAAAAGAGGAACAAACAGAATTTCGTGTAGGTTTATCGGTTAGTAAGAAACTTGGGAATGCGGTAACACGCAACCAAATTAAACGCTATATTCGACAAAGTATTCAGGAATTAAAGAATGATCTAAAGCCGAATATGGATTATGTTATTATCGCCAGACAACCGGCGGCCACTATGGATTTTCATGAAGTGAAACAAAGTTTGCAGCATGTACTACGAATCGCAAAGGTAATGAAGAAAGTGTAATGTATGCAACCAAGTGGTGAAAAATACGCCTGTACTGTTAGCAATAGAAATAGAGCGAGTTTGCATACGATTATAAGTAAGAAAAATATACGCACCGGGGTATTTGCAGCGTTAGATTTCACTAGAAAATATGTAAAATTCGCAACATAACTTAGGAATAAGTGTATGTAGTTAGAATATTTAGTAGAGTGAAACGTTATTTGCATGATAAAATAACTGATAACTTTATCTTTGTTGTGGATGTCCAAACGCTATTGCAATGAAGATAAAGCCGCTGACCGATTACAGATTTTGAGGTAGGAAACTGTCAGTAAATAAAGAAGATGCATATAGAATTAGAAAAAGTGAATAGTAATTGTAGGGGGAAGAAGGTTGAAAAAACAACATTGGGTAATTTTGTCACTAGTATCAGTAGCTTTACTACTTTCTGGTTGTACAGAATTTAATGAACCCATTACCAAAGATAGTACTGGCTTCTGGAATGAGTTCATTGTTTGGCCGTTGGTATCAGCGATAAAATACTTTGCTGATCTGCTCGGTACGTATGCATGGGGGATCATTGCCGTAACGATTATTATTCGTTTAGCAATTTTGCCATTGATGATTAAACAAACAAAGAGCTCTAAAAAGATGCAAGAAATTCAGCCAAAATTGAAAGAACTGCAAAAGAAGTATGCTTCTAAGGATGCTCAAACACAACAACAATATCAGCAAGAAATGATGAAGCTTATGAGTGAATCTGGAGTAAACCCACTTGCAGGATGTTTACCAGTAATCATTCAAATGCCAATCTTAATTGGTTTCTATCATGCTATTAGTCGTATGAATGCTACATCTACATTTGATTTAGGGAATTTCTTTATCTTCCCGTTAGCAGATCCTGCACCTGTATTAGCGATTACAGCAGGTTTAATGCAATTTATCGTATTACGTACAGGACCAGCTATGGATAATCCTCAAATGAAAATCATGATGTATATTATGCCATTCATGATTATCGGTTTTGGTATAGCCTTACCAGCTGCATTATCACTATATTGGGTAATCGGGAACATTATTTCGATTATTCAAAACCTGTTTATTTACAAACCTTGGAATAAAGATAAAACACAACCTGCTCAAAATGGAGGGGCTAAAAAGTGAAACAACTTACGCAAATAGGCGCAACAACACAAGAAGCGATCTCATTGGCGTTACAGAAACTTGGCAAAACCCGTGAACAAGTAGATGTTGAAGTTTTACAAGAAGGTAAAAAAGGATTTTTAGGTTTTGGTGCACGTTCTGCAGAGGTACGTGTAACAGTAAAGGAAGTTCAGGTTCCGATAATTGAAGATGAAAAAGCTGAACCGCAAATTGCGACTCAATTAGACGAACAACAAGTAGTTGATGATGTTGAAACAAAAAGTTCACAAGTTTCTGAACAACCAAGTGAAATCGAAGCTATTCAACAAGTCGTAAAAGAACAATATGAGGAAGTAGACTCAGCAAACCCAATTGAAGATGCAAAGGCTTATTTAGTAAGTATTGCTGAACAATTGGCTATTCATGATCTTGATATTGCTACGACACGTGAAGGGAAATATGTATTATTTCAACTAAAAAGTGAGAAAGCTGCACTGCTTATAGGGAAGCGTGGTCAAACATTAAATTCCTTACAGCAATTAACGCAACTAGTATTAAATAAAAGTGCCAAGCAGTTCTTAATGGTGAAATTAGATGTAGAAAACTATCGTGAACGTCGACAAGAAGCTTTAGAATTACTTGCAGATCGAATGGCGGACAAAGCATTACGCTTAAATCAACGTGTGGCATTTGAACCAATGCCGTCTTACGAAAGAAAGATAATTCATAATCAATTAGCAAATCGTTTTGATCTTGAAACATACTCAGAAGGCACAGAGCCTAATCGTTATTTAGTGATTGAACCAGTAAAAAACAATTAGACTGTTGCTCATAAACATACAGACAATATATTTTGAAAGGTCATTTTATCCTTGTGATAAAATGACCTTTTTTAGTGAGACAAGGAATAGCATTTTTTGTCGAAAATAAGATAAGATTAAAAATTGATTTTATCCACATTTGGAAATGATCCTTACTTTAGATTTTGCTGAAAATATGTTAGTCTAAGGTGTTAGTAAGTATTGGTCGGTTTCGATTATCCACATGTGGATAACGTTGAGGAGGTCATTAAATGGAGTTCGATACAATTGCTGCGATATCCACACCGATGGGTGAAGGTGCCATAGCCATCGTTCGTTTAAGTGGGGATGATGCGGTGACGATTGCAGATAAAATATTCAAATCACCTGGTGGAAAAAGTTTAACAAAGAAGGATTCGCACACCATTCATTATGGACATTTAGTTGATCCTAAATCAAATGAGGTAGTAGAGGAAGTAATGCTGTCGTTAATGCGAGGACCAAAAACATTCACGCGTGAGGATGTAGTTGAAATAAATTGTCACGGCGGATTAGTTTCAGTAAATCGTGTGTTACAACTAGCATTAACGAATGGAGCAAGATTAGCTGAGCCTGGTGAATTCACAAAACGGGCATTTTTAAATGGACGCATTGATTTATCACAGGCTGAAGCAGTTATGGATTTAATAAGAGCCAAAACAGATCGAGCGATGAATGTTGCTTTGGGCCAAATGGATGGAAAATTATCGAGACTTATTGGTGATTTGCGCCAAGCTTTACTAGAGACATTAGCACAAGTAGAGGTTAATATAGATTATCCGGAGTATGATGATGTAGAAGAAATGACTGTACCTGTTTTAGTAGAAAAATGTACATGGGTAAGAAATGAAATAATTAAACTTCTGCAGACATCTTCACAAGGGAAAATTTTACGTGAGGGTTTATCAACTGTTATTTTAGGTCGTCCGAATGTAGGGAAATCTTCTCTTTTAAATAGCCTAGTACAAGAAAATAAGGCCATAGTGACAGATATTGCAGGTACTACTCGTGATATTATAGAAGAGTATGTCAATGTACGCGGTGTTCCACTTCGTTTAGTGGATACTGCAGGAATTCGAGAGACAGAAGATATTGTTGAACGAATTGGCGTAGAACGTTCTCGTGAGGCACTTCGTGGAGCAGACTTAATTCTGTTTGTATTAAACTATGCAGATGAATTGACTGCTGAGGATGAGCGTTTATTCGAAACAATTAAGGCGATGGATTACATCGTAATTGTCAATAAAACAGATTTACCGCAAAAAATTGATTTAGCACGTGTTAAAGAATTGGCTGGTGAACATCGTATTGTAACGACTTCTCTGTTACAGGAGGAGGGCATTACAGAACTAGAGGAATCTATTGCTGCATTATTCTTTGAAGGTCAAATCGAAGCGGGCGATTTAACATATGTTTCAAATGCACGACATATTGCACTTCTGCATCAAGCGCAAGCAACTGTTGAGGATGCAATTGCAGCTGCACAGGCTGGTGTACCAGTTGATATGGTACAAATCGATGTAACAAGAACATGGGAAATACTTGGTGAAATCATTGGTGACACTGTACAAGAAAGCCTAATTAATCAATTATTTTCACAGTTCTGCTTAGGAAAATAAATATATGAAAGAAAGGAAGATACGAGCATGCCAACAAAATATGAGGCAGGCACGTTTGATGTTATTGTAATTGGCGCAGGCCATGCAGGTTCTGAAGCTGCACATGCTGCGGCTAAAATGGGTGCTAACACTTTGATGCTAACGATCAATTTAGATATGATTGCATTTATGCCATGTAATCCATCTATCGGTGGCCCTGCCAAAGGAATCGTCGTACGTGAAATTGACGCTTTAGGTGGCGTCATGGGGAAAGTTATAGATAAAACACATATACAAATGCGCATGTTAAATACAGGGAAAGGTCCAGCAGTACGTGCATTGCGTGCTCAGGCGGACAAAGTCCTATACCAACAAGAGATGAAACGTGTGTTGGAGGAAACGGCAAACTTAACAATCCACCAAGGAATGGTTGAAGAGCTTATTATTGAGGATGGAGAAGTTAAGGGGGTCATTACACAAATTGGTGCGGTTTATCGTGCTAATACAGTAGTTGTGACAACAGGTACTTTCCTACGTGGAGAAATCATTATCGGTGATATTAAATATTCAAGTGGACCTAATAACCAACAACCGTCGATCCGCTTAGCCGATAATTTAAGAGAGCTTGGTTTTGACCTTGTTCGATTTAAAACAGGTACACCACCACGAGTGAATAACCGTACTATTGATTACGATAAAACAGAGATTCAACCAGGAGACGACACTCCACGAGCATTTAGTTTTGAAACAACTGAGTTCATTATGGATCAGTTACCTTGCTGGTTAACCTATACAAGCCCTGAAACACATGAAATTATTGAAGCTAATTTGCATCTTTCACCGATGTATTCAGGAATGATTAAAGGGACAGGTCCACGTTATTGCCCATCTATTGAAGATAAAGTTGTGCGCTTTAATGATAAGCCGCGTCACCAAATTTTCTTAGAGCCAGAAGGCCGTAATACGCGTGAAGTGTATGTTCAAGGTTTATCAACGAGCTTACCTGAGCATGTCCAAACACGTTTACTAAAATCAATACCTGGCTTAGAAAACGCGGAAATGATGCGTGCAGGTTATGCAATTGAATATGATTCAATTGTGCCAACACAACTATGGCCAACTTTAGAAACAAAACGTATTAAAGGCTTATATACAGCTGGCCAAATTAACGGTACATCTGGTTATGAAGAGGCAGCTGCACAAGGCTTAATGGCGGGGATGAATGCCGCTGCTAATGTCCTTGGTAAAAATGAATTAATCTTAAGTCGTTCTGATGCCTATATTGGCGTTTTGATCGATGACCTTGTTACAAAAGGAACAAATGAGCCTTATCGTTTATTAACATCTCGTGCAGAATATCGTCTACTGCTACGTCACGATAACGCAGATCTACGCTTAGTGGAGCTAGGTTATAAAATGGGGATGATTCCACAAGAAAGATTTGCAAAGTTCAATGATAAAAAAGAACTGATTGAAAATGAAATTGCTCGTCTTCGTGATGTAATTATTAAGCCAAATGAAGCAACACAATCTGTTATTCGTTCTGTAGGTGGTAGTGAATTAAAAGATGGCATACGTGGCGCTGATTTATTAAAACGCCCTGAAATGCATTATGAATTGATTTCTTCTCTAATTCCGGCAGATATAGAATTTACGGATGAAGTGAAAGAACAAATTGAAATCCAGCTTAAGTATGAAGGTTATATCGAAAAAGCACTGCAACAAGTAGAGAAGTTGCATAAAATGGAAAATAAAAAAATCCCTGAGAATATTGATTATGACGCTATTTCTGGTTTAGCAACAGAAGCACGTCAAAAATTAAAACAAGTTACACCACTTTCCATTGCGCAAGCCTCTCGTATTTCGGGTGTTAATCCAGCTGATATTTCGATTCTACTTGTTTATATTGAACAAGGTAAAATCGCGAAAGTAAGCAGCTAATAATGAAGAACCGTAAAGTGAATAAGGGGCGGGCATACCATTTGTGCCCGCTTCCTATTTTTAAAGCTATACGATTGTTTTAAAGTAGCTGAATGCTAGTATAGCTAGATCGATAAAGGAGACTTTACATGAACGAACAACAATTTATTGAGGCACTGAAAGAAAAAGGCATTGAACTTTCCGACAAGCAAATCACTCAATTTAAAAAATACTTTGAATTACTTGTCGAGTGGAATGAAAAGATGAATTTAACCGCTATTACAGATTTAGAAGGCGTTTATTTAAAGCATTTCTTTGACTCGATCAGCGCTTCATTCTATTTTGATTTCTCAAAAGTAATAACTGTTTGTGATGTAGGAGCAGGGGCGGGTTTCCCAAGTATCCCTATTAAAATCTGTTTCCCACATTTACAAGTCACAATTGTAGACTCCTTAAATAAAAGAATTACATTTTTAAATCATTTAAGTGATGAGTTACAATTAGAGAATATGCATTTTGTGCATGCTCGTGCAGAAGAATTTGGTCGAAATGTAAAATATCGAGAGCAATTTGATGTAGTAACAGCACGTGCTGTAGCCCGTTTATCGGTTTTATCAGAGCTATGCGTCCCTTTAGCAAAACAAGATGGATATTTTGTTGCACTAAAAGCTGCAGCAGGAGCAGAAGAATTAAAGGATGCTGAAAAAGCTTTAACAACATTGGGTGTTAAACTGAGAGAAGAATTTTCTTTCAAGCTACCTGTTGAAGAAAGTGACCGCATTTTATATATATTTGATAAAATAAAAGGAACACCGAAAAAATACCCGCGTAAGCCAGGTGTACCAAATAAAACACCAATTCAGTAATTAGTGTTTCATGTGAAACTTCTCAAAGTAGAAAATATTTTTTCTATTTTGAGCATACATACTAGATATGGATGGTTCACGCAAAAGACATCTATGAACTATATACATTTGAGCAAATATAATAAATAATAATAGAATGACACAGAGCAAGATAGTTACTTAAAGGTGGTGCCACTTGGATGAAAAGTCCTTTTTCACGTTTTTTTGGAGGCGGAAGTAAAACAGAGCCTATTGTGAAAAATGAAGTAGAACAAGCAGAGGCGGTTCATGCAGCGGAAGAAGTCATAAAGTTGCCTATTGATCAAATTGTACCTAACCGTTTTCAGCCACGTACTATTTTTGATGATGAAAAAATTGAAGAATTATCAAGAACCATTCATACACATGGTGTGATTCAGCCAATTGTTGTACGTAAAACATCAGAAAATCAATATGAAATCATTGCTGGTGAGCGTCGTTATCGAGCAATGAAAAAGCTACAATGGACAGAAGTCCCTGCTATTGTACGTAATTTAACGGATAAGGAGACAGCTTCTATTGCGTTAATAGAGAACTTACAGCGTGAAGAGTTAACTGCAATTGAAGAAGCGGTAGCCTATCAAAAATTATTAGAGCTTCATGAGCTAACACAGGAAGCTTTGGCCCAACGACTTGGAAAAGGACAATCCACTGTAGCCAATAAATTACGTTTATTAAGGCTGCCGGATGAAGTGCAGCAAGCCATTTTGAAGCGTAAAATATCTGAAAGACATGCACGTGCATTAATTGCAATTAAAGATCAACCATTACAATTAGAAGTTTTACAACAAACGCTTGATAATGATTGGAATGTACGTCAGTTAGAGGAGCAAATTCAGGCAATTTTACATCCGGTAACTGAAGAGCAGGAAGAAACAGTACCAAAGAAAGCAAAGCCGAAGCGTAAGGCCATAAGTAAAGATGTACGTATCGCCTTGAATACCATTAAACAATCGTTAACGATGGTAACGAAAAGTGGTATTACGGTGAAAACGGAAGAAGAAGATACAGAAGAATACTATCAAATTACAGTGAAGATACCTAAAAAGAAAAAGGTATAATAAATTATTTTAAAAAAGTAATTTATTGTTTCATTTATCACTGAACAGAGGAGATATCTCAGAAAGTTTAATGAGATGTCTCCTTTTTTGTATATATTCTTAATATTTTATACAACTCTCTTCTGTTTTTTTGATAGAATGAAAGTTAGATAGCGGATTAAATCGTGATTTTACAAATGATTTGTCAAAGTAAACTTTGATAGATGAAAGCAGGTGCTTTTAAATGGGTAGAATTATAGCAATCGCCAATCAAAAGGGTGGCGTAGGAAAAACAACAACTTCGGTCAATTTAAGCGCTTGCCTAGCATATTTAGGTAAGAAAGTGCTATTAATTGATACTGATCCGCAGGGAAATACGACAAGTGGACTCGGGGTTAATAAAGGAGAAATACAAAGTTGTATTTATGATGTGCTCATTGATGATGAAGATGTTGAAAATGTCATTCAAAAAACAAACGTAGAAAATTTATCAATTGTGCCAGCAACCATCTCACTTGCAGGTGCTGAAATTGAATTGGTTTCGACTATTTCAAGAGAAGTGCGTTTAAAACATGCACTCCAAAATGTGAAAGAAGATTTTGATTATATAATTATTGACTGTCCACCATCTTTAGGGCTTTTAACAATCAATGCTTTAACAGCTTCAGATGCGCTAATTATCCCTGTACAATGTGAATATTATGCGTTGGAAGGATTAAGTCAATTGTTATCTACTGTTCGCCTTGTTCAAAAGCATTTAAATCAGCAGCTATACATTGATGGCGTTCTATTAACAATGCTTGATGCTCGAACAAACTTAGGTTTGCAGGTTATTGATGAAGTAAAAAAATATTTCCAAGATAAAGTATATAAAACGATAATTCCTCGTAATGTACGATTAAGTGAGGCACCAAGTCATGGTCAACCAATCATCACTTATGACGCAAAATCTAGAGGTGCAGAAGTTTATTTGGAGATGGCGAGGGAAGTGATTAAAAATGGCTAAAGGTTTAGGAAAGGGCATTGGTGCACTATTCCCAGGAGAGTCTTTAGAACAAAGTGGGCAAGTAGAAGAAATTCGATTAGATTTAATTGTTGCGAACCCATTTCAGCCTCGTAAAATTTTTGATGAAGAAAGTTTACAAGAATTATCAGATTCTATAAAAGAACATGGTATTTTACAGCCAATCGCTGTGCGTAAAAAAGGACGCAAATTTGAAATTGTTGCTGGGGAACGTCGTTATAGGGCGTGCCTATTAGCAGAACTAGAGGTTATTCCTGTCATCATTAAAGAGCTATCAGATGCACAAATGATGGAGCTAGCAATATTAGAAAACCTCCAACGTGAGGATTTAACAGTTATTGAAGAAGCAGAAGCCTATCACAGTTTAATGGAAAACTTACATTTAACTCAAGAAGAGCTATCTAAACGGTTAGGGAAAAGTAGACCACATATCGCCAATCATGTTCGACTACTTGCGTTACCAGAAGATGTACGTAAATTTATGAATGACGGCACATTATCGATGGGGCAGGGACGAGCATTACTCGGCTTGAAAAATAAAAGAAAAATATCAGAAGTGGCCAATAAGGTAATTAATCTAGGTTTAAATGTTCGTCAGGTTGAAATGTTAGTACAAAGTTTAAATGAAGAAGTTTCACGTGAAACAATCCCACCAAAGAAAAAAGATATATTTGTATCAGCTAAAGAATCCCAATTACGTGATTACTTTGGAACAAATGTTCAAATAAAGAAAACAAACAATAAAGGAAAAATTGAAATTGAATTTTATTCTGAAGATGATTTAGAACGTATTTTAGAAATATTAAATTTACAGGAAGAATAAACCAATAGTTTGATAATTTAATCAGAGCGCCAAGCAAACAGGCGCTCTCTATTTTTTAGAGAGAAGGAAGGCTTGAGTGTGGTATTACTAGGGGCATTGATTAATGCTGTGCTAATTGTAGCAGGTGCATTAGTGGGGCGCATTTTTAAAAATATTCCTGAATCTATGAAGTCTACTGTCCTATCCATAATTGGTTTAGCAGTCACATTATTAGGTATAAAGATGGGCTTCGAAAGTGATAATTTTATTATACTAGTAGTAAGTTTAGTGGTAGGTACTGTAATAGGTGAGTGGTTAGATTTAGATAAACAAATGAATCGCCTTGGGAAATGGGTTGAGTCATTATTTCGTACAAAACGGAATGATCAAAATCAAATTAGTATAGCAGAGGGCTTTGTCAATGCTTCATTAATATTTGTCGTTGGTTCAATGGCTGTTATTGGTGCACTCGATAGTGGTCTTCGTAATGATCATAATGTATTGATTACAAAAGGGTTGATAGATGGATTTACATCCATTATTCTAGCATCCACATTAGGCATAGGTGTCCTGCTATCCGCAGTACCAGTCTTTGTTTATCAAGGATTAATAGCACTTTTTGCAGGTGTTATTAGTTCCTTTATTCCTGATGCTGCACTACAAATGTTCATTACAGAAATGACAGCTGTAGGTGGTGTGATGATTATGGCTATAGGATTGAACATTGCAGGCTTAGCTAAGATCAAAGCTGCTAACTTGCTGCCAGGTATCATCGTTGTTGGCGTTATGGTTGCTATCTTCTACACTTTTCAGTGAATAACGATGGGCAGCCAGTAATAAAGCTCTTGAAAGCTTTTCAGCCATAGCATAAGAAATATGAAGTCTTGTATTTTGTAAAACAAGCATTTCCATAAAGCCTCCAATATTGACGATTCCTTTGACGGAAATGTCTCCAATTGGGGGTAATTCTTTTTTTACAGCTTTTCCAGGGAAGATGGGTCCGCTTTGAACTGAAATATGACCAACATTTTGTTCACTGCCGAGACATGCATCAATCGCAATAATGAATGGTTTTGTAGTATGATTGTGTAGCTGTTGCATAGTAGAATCTAAGTTTAGAGCATGTAAAGGATCTTCTAAAGAACCTACAATTTCATAGGGGAAGCTAACAGATTTTTTTAAGAAGCTACCCGTTAATGGACCAAGTGTATCACCTGTACAGCGGTCGCTGCCGATACAACAAAAAATTAATCGTTCATGATGAAACGGTATATGTTCTAAAAATAATGTACTTAATTGCCAAACAGCATTTTTACTTTCGTGATGAAGGGAATAAGGTAGTAACAAATTTGGTATAGTATTCATAAAAAAACTCACTTTCTTTTTATTTTTTTAGAAGTGTTCAATTTTTATGCAGTATACGCAAATTTTTAGCAAGTTATTCAAGAGGTGGTAATGATGGAAGAGAATAAAAAATTAATGGAGAGGTACTGGGATAAACTCACATCTGAGGACCTTTGGGAAACGGTTATTAATGCATCCATAGAGATTTTGCTCATTTTATTAGCATCATGGATAGCTGTAAGATTAGGTAAAAAATTTATTAAAAAAGTGTTTCTAATACGAGTGCGTTCCCCATTAAACCACTCAGAGCGTCGCCAACGAACAATTGCAAGATTATTACAAAGCGTGATTTCCTATGTTGTTTACTTTTCAGCAATCATCGGCATACTTTCTTCCTTAGAAATAAAGGTAGCAGGTCTATTAGCCGGTGCAGGGATAGTTGGTTTAGCAGTAGGTTTCGGTGCTCAAAGTTTAGTGAAGGATGTTATTACAGGGTTCTTTATTATTTTTGAAGACCAGTTTGGTGTAGGGGATTATATAAAAATTAATGCAGCAGAAGGAACGGTTGTAGAAATTGGTTTACGTACAACGAAAATTAATGGTGTTACTGGTGAGCAGTTTATAATTCCTAATGGTGCAATCGGCGAGGTTGTCAATTATTCAGTTAACAACTCTAAAATATTTATAGATTTACAAATTGCTACTGATGCTGATTTTGAAAAAGCTGAAGCGGTTATTAAAAAATATTTAGAGACATTACCAAAAATATACAAGGAGTTAATTGCGGCTCCAGTGTTTTTAGGTGTGCAAAATGTTAAAGGAACGGAGGTAACGATACGTATTGCTGCTGAAACATTACCGCAACAACAATATGGTGTAGCACGTACCATTCGACGTGACGTTACGAAACTCCTTGAAGAAAATAATATACCAATGGCCTATCCAAAAATGATGTTCTATAGCAAAGATGAGGGGAGAAGTGAATAAAATGGAAGCAAAAATATTCGGTTTAAATGATATCGTTGAAATGAAAAAACAACATCCATGTGGTGTAAATAAGTGGAAAATCATTCGGATGGGAGCAGATGTACGAATCAAATGCGAAGGATGTCAGCATAGTGTAATGATTCCACGCCGTGAATTTGAGAAAAAAATGAAAAAGGTTTTAATATCGGCTAATGAGGCTTAACATCAGGCATATTAGACTTTTTATGAGTGAATCAATATAATAGATAAGGTTATATGAGAGAAAAAATTTGAACTGAGTATAGAAAGGTTGTGTCCATCCATGGCATTAACAGCTGGAATCGTTGGTTTACCTAACGTTGGAAAATCAACATTATTTAACGCAATTACAAAAGCGGGCGCATTGGCTGCAAACTATCCATTCGCAACGATTGATCCGAACGTTGGTATTGTTGAAGTACCAGATGCACGTTTAGATAAATTAACAGAATTAGTTGTACCGAAAAAAACTGTACCAACTGCATTTGAATTCACAGATATCGCAGGAATTGTAAAAGGCGCTTCTAAAGGTGAAGGATTAGGAAATAAATTCCTTGCTCATATTCGTGAAGTAGATGCAATTTGTCAGGTTGTACGTTGTTTTGTAGACGAAAACATTACGCACGTATCTGGTTCAGTAGACCCAATTGATGATATAGAGGTTATTAATCTAGAGCTTGCACTTGCTGACTTAGAATCTGTAGATAAACGTTTACAACGTGTTAGCAAAATGGCAAAACAAAAAGATAAAGAGGCTATGGTGGAAGAGCCAGTTCTTTTAAAAATTAAAGAACAATTAGAAAACGGTAAACCTGCACGTGCCGCAGAGCTTTCTGATGATGAACTAAAGGTAATTAAAGGTCTTCATTTGTTAACAATTAAACCAATGCTTTATGTTGCAAACGTTTCAGAAGATGAAGTAGCGGATGCAGACAATAATGAATATGTGAAAAAAGTACGTGAGTATGCTTCAGCAGAAGGTGCTCAAGTGATTACAATTTGTGCAAAAATTGAAGAAGAAATTTCTGAGCTTGATGATGAAGAAAAAGCTATGTTCTTAGAAGAACTAGGAATAAAAGAATCAGGCTTAGATCAATTAATCCGTACTTCTTATGATTTATTAGGATTAGCTACGTACTTCACTGCAGGTGTACAAGAGGTACGTGCATGGACGTTCCGCAAAGGTATGAAGGCACCACAATGTGCAGGTATCATTCATACAGACTTTGAACGTGGCTTTATCCGAGCAGAAACAGTTGCTTACGATGATTTACTAGAGGCAGGTTCTCAAGCAGCAGCTAAGGAAGCTGGTAAAGTACGTCTTGAGGGTAAAGAGTATGAAGTACAAGATGGCGATATTATGTTATTCCGTTTTAATGTATAAAAACTGACAAGGGCAATCTAAAATGGTTGCCCTTTTTCGATTGTATAGTTATCAGAATCTTTAGTGTATGGAGGTTGTTAACGAAATGAATGCTATGCAAATAAAGGAACGTGGTTTGGAGTTTGAGCAACTGGGAAAGCTACCACAAGATGTTTTAGATTTTATCTATGATCAACAATTGTTCAAGCTGTTCACTGCAAAAGAATTAGGTGGTAAGGATTTAGATTTAGTAGAAGGTATAAAAGTATTTCAGCAAATGTCTGCACTAGATGGCAATTTCGGCTGGCTTATTACAATTGGTACAGGAGGAAATGCATTTATTCCTACATTCAGCAAAGAAATTTGTGAAAAAATCTTTACGCCTAAAGAAGCGGTCATCGCAGGTAGTGGATATCCAACGGGGGTAGCTGTAAAAACAGATGGCGGTTATTATGTAACGGGACAATGGAAGTATTGTAGTGGTTCCAACTATGCGACAACATTTACAATGAATAGCTATATAGAAGAATATGGTGTTAAAACCGAAAATATTGTTAGTTGCTCAGTGAATCCTCAAGATGTTGAGATTTTGCATGATTGGTGTGCAATGGGTCTAAAAGCAACGGCAAGTCACACTATCCGTGTGAACAATGTTTGGGTGCCTCAGGAAGATACTTTTCAATTAGGTACGATAAGAAATGACTACGGAAATTCAGTACATAGCTTTCCATTTGCCACTTTTGCGGAGGCTTCTTTTTTAAGTGTTTGTCTTGGAATAACAGAAAGCTTTTTAGAAGAAGCATTTGCTTTAATGAGGCAACGAAATCACGATGTAAGCAAGGCTGAACGCATTGGTGCATTACAGTTTTTATTGATGCAACAGCAGAAGCGTTTTAAACAATTTGAAGAACAATTCTATACAACACTGTCCGAATATTGGAAAAAACACCAGCAAGGTAATCAATTAATAGAAGATGAATTATTACAATTTACACAAATGAGTAAGGAAATAGCCGCTGCTTGCCTAGACATAGTAAATAAACTAATCAGAAGCCTTGGCATGGATGCTATTACAGAAACATCCACGATTAATCGTATTTGGAGAAATTTATATACAGCAGCACAGCATGGGTTTTTAACTCCCTAAAGTATAAATAGAAACTGTAGCTATTCGTTTTTACGCTACAGTTTCTACATGCATATATGTAGTCTTACTTTAGTGGGCCATCCTTTTCCTGGGAAGTATACACATAAAGTTTTGGCAGTTTAGGATCATCCTGTACTAAAGCATTTTTGGGATATTTCCGTAATTCTTTATACATGGCAAAATCACCTACTGCACCTGCAATCAAAAAAGCCCCAATCAGAATCAAAACGGTGCTGTTAAGATAAAACCCAATAATGGTTGGGAGCACACCAGTTGTCCAGAATGGTAGTAATAGTGCCTTTTTCATAGCATGGTTGTAGAGGGGTTGTTCAGTAGTCGCATAAGCAATACCTAGCTCTAAATTCATACCATATTTTAAAGCATTAAAGGGTACTTTGCCAAAAATCATAAAACCAATTAAATGAAAAGCTTCATGTAGGATAATAAAAATAATATACAGAATCACAAATAGTACTATGCCAACAGCCATATGCCAAAATGAAAAATGAAAATCTTTAAAGCAAATATATTGAATTGCTGTAAATAATATGACAAGACCGCTGGTGATCACAATATTGTCGATCATTAATTTTTTTAAATCTAATTCAATAACGATAGTCTCTTTATTTGGTAACATAAAAGCGCTCCTTTCATAGATGAATGAACTATACTTTCATTATATAAAAGGAATAATTAGTTTGCGACTTGAAAGACATGTACCTATATGTTACAATTCATTGATGTGAGTAATAATTTATTGCTTGCTCCTTGCTCCCTTATATTAGGAGAGCCTAAGTCCATAAGGAGGTGTAAACAGATGAGAAAATACGAATTAATGTACATTGTACGTCCGAACATTGAAGACGAAGCGAAGAAAGCTTTAGTTGAACGTTTCAACGAAATCTTAACTTCTAACGGTGCAGAAGTCATCGAATCAAAAGAGTGGGGCAAACGCCGCTTAGCTTATGAGATTAAAGACTTCCGCGAAGGTTACTACCAAATCGTGAAAGTAAGCGCTACTTCAGAAGCAATCAACGAGTATACACGTCTTGCTAACATCAGCGAAGACATCATTCGCCACATTGCAGTTCGCGAAGAAGCTTAATCATTTATTTTTAACAAAACGCTGAAAAGGAGGTTGTATTCTGATGATAAACCGTGTCGTATTAGTTGGAAGACTAACAAAAGATCCTGAGCTACGTTATACACCGAATGGAGTTGCGTCTACAAGATTTACAGTTGCTGTAAATCGTGCATTCTCAAATCAACAAGGTGAACGCGAAGCTGATTTCATTAGCTGTGTTGCGTGGCGAAAACAGGCTGAAAACCTAGCGAACTTCATGCGAAAAGGAAGTTTAATTGGGGTAGAAGGTCGTATCCAAACAGGCAGTTATGAAGGACAAGACGGTAAGCGAGTATATACAACAGATGTCGTGGCGGATAGCGTACAGTTTTTAGAACCCCGTAATGGTAGCGGTACTCCTGCTCCTCAATACGGTGGTGGACAAACTTACGGGAATAACCAACCGTCATATGGCGGTGGTCAACCACAACAACAGTTTGGTGGCGCTATGCCAGGGCAGGGTTCCTATGGCGGCGATGCTTATCAGCAAAATCAACCACCTATGAATCAGCCGAATTATACACGTGTAGATGAAGATCCATTTGCGAATAGCAAAGGACCAATTGAAGTATCTGAGGATGATCTTCCATTCTAATGCTTCTAAATGAAAAAAGATAAGGAGGAGACACACTATGGCACCACGTCGCGGAGGCCGCAAACGCCGTAAAGTTTGCTACTTCACTGCTAATAACATTACGCACATCGACTATAAAGATGTAGATTTATTAAAAAAATTCATCTCTGAACGCGGTAAAATTTTACCACGTCGCGTAACTGGCACTAGCGCTAAGTACCAACGTAAATTAACTTCTGCTATTAAAGTATCTCGTATCATGGGATTACTTCCATTCGTATCAGAAGACAAATAAGATTGATGACGGTAAGGTAACTGATCTTACATCAATTTTAAAAACCAGCATATTACGATATTCGTATCGGGGTATGCTGGTTTTTTGTTATGGTTAAAAGGGAAATTATTAATGATAATCATTTATTTTTTCTTTGTACCGAATGAGTCGTGTCAGTTTAACCATCGCTTTATTTTGGTGTACTCCTCATATACGAACATAATTACACCGAGAAGAAATTGATAAAATTAATGATAATGCATATAGTGTTCTAAGTGATTTTTGTTCAATACTATGAAAAAATGGTACAATAAAGGGTAGTAAGTTTGACTGAAAAAAAGGAAGGTTTTCAATGCCGAATAATCAAACAAAAGCGCTTGTACAAGGCTCAATGATGGTTGCACTTTTTACAATTTTAATGCTAATTTCTGCATATGTACCATTCATCTTTATAGTAGGTTTATTATTCGCTCCACTACCAATTGCTTGGTATAGCGCAAATTACAAGTGCTCCACATCAATACTCGTAGCAATAGTTGGCTGTATCCTGACTACTATAACGAGTGGAATATCCATGCTACCATTTGCCTTTTTATTAGGGTTACTAGGTGTCGTAATGGGTAATGCAATTTATCAAAAGAAAAGTAAGCTTTATTTATTTATGTCAATGGGGATTGCTAATCTCATATCAATGGCTATCGTTTATGTTGCATATGTACAATTCACAGGAATAAATTTCATTACCATGGGGATTGAGATTGCTCGTGAAAATTATGAACAGTCCAATGAATTTGCAAAAAGTGTAACTGGCCAAGTAGCTTTACAACCAGAACAGCTAGAGGCTATGTTTAAAACGATTGAGCTGACAATGCCTGCAACAATTACAATTTCAGCATTTTTTGCAGCGTTTATTATCATAACGGTAAATTTACCCGCGTTAAAGCGACTTGGTGTAGATGTTCCAAAATTTGCTCCGTTCCAAAATATGCGATTACCACGTTCTATTTTATGGTATTACATGATTGTTTTATGCATTAATCTATTTATGCGTCCTGAGGCTGAATCTACACTAGATATTATTGTATTGAATGTTTCTTATATTTTATGGGTGTTACTCATTCTACAAGGGATATCTTTTATTCATTATTTCATTTCTAGAAAAGGGATGCCAAATGGGGTTAAATGGGTAGCTACATTGCTAGCAATTCCGTTATCATCCTTCATGATCTTACTCGGTATCGTTGACTTAGGTTTTGACGTACGTTCACTTGTAAAGGGGAAGACTAAAGAATAAGGGGCTGATTGTAATGGGGACTTTTAGAAAACGACCAATTCGCTATCCGCTTTTTGTTCTTTCCATATTTGGAATTGTGACGTTCGTGCTTCTATGTATTTGGAATATCGGGATAGGTATCGGTTATGGGGTAGGTTTTGTTTTACTGATGGCCTACACATGGAAGGTAGAAAAAATTGCTTTTGAAGAAACTGAAAAGCATATTGAATCCATTTCCTTCCGAATGAAAAAAGTAGGGGAAGAGGCATTGCTTGAAATGCCAATCGGGATATTGTTGGTTAACGAGCAATATGAAATAGAATGGTCGAATCCATATATGCAAGGTATCTTAAATACGGAAACATTAGTTGGTGAAGGTATTGTCAATATATCTGACGACATCTACGTATTAATGAAGACCGAAGAAACAAATGAGGCTACGATTACACTGCGTGATCGTAAATATCGGGTCTATTATAAAAAAGAGGAACGACTATTGTACTTCTTTGATATAACTGAACAGATTGCCATTGAAAAGCAATACTTTGCAGACCGTACAGTCATCGCTATTTTATTTGTCGACAATTATGATGAAATCACGCAAGCCATGGATGACCAACCACGTAGTTTAACCAATACGATGGTTACTTCAATTGTCAATGAATGGGCTGCAGAGCACGGCGTATTTGTAAAACGTATATCATCTGATCGTTTTTTAGCTGTATTAAATGAATCCATTTTAACTGAGCTGGAAAAGAAGAAATTCGCTATTTTAGATACCATTCGAGAAAAAACAGCTCAAAAGAATTTATCTTTAACATTAAGTATTGGTGTAGGAGCTGGATCATCCTCACTTGTTGAGCTTGGTGAATTGGCACAATCGAGTCTAGATCTTGTATTAGGACGTGGTGGTGACCAAGTAGCGATAAAGCAACCTACTGGAAAACTTAAATTTTATGGTGGGAAAACGAATCCAGTTGAAAAACGCACACGTGTTAGAGCGCGCGTCATCTCACACGCATTACGTGATTTAATTCAAGACAGTGACCAAGTGTTTGTTATGGGACATAAAAATCCTGATATGGATTCCATTGGTGCGTCTGTTGGCGTACGTAAAATGGCTCAAATGAATGATGTTAAGGGCTATGTCATCATAAACTTTGATGAATTAAATGGTAGCGTTACACGATTAATGAATGAAATTGAGAGTAAGTCGGATTTCTATGAAAATTTCCTAACACCTGAGGAAGCTGCTGGGAAAATGACAGAAAAATCATTGCTCGTTATTGTCGATACACATAAACCGAATTTAGTGATTGATGCGCATTTATTGAAACTAGCTGAAAAGGTTGTTGTGATCGACCATCATCGTCGAAGTGAGGACTTTATCGAAAATCCTACACTTGTTTATATGGAACCATATGCCTCATCTACTGCTGAACTTGTGACAGAGTTACTAGAATATCAGCCGAAGCGTGCAAAGATTAATATGCTAGAGGCTACTGCGTTGCTAGCAGGCATTATTGTCGATACAAAAAGCTTTACACTTCGTACAGGAGCACGTACGTTTGAAGCGGCTTCTTATTTACGAACAAATGGTGCAGATACAGTATTGGTACAGCGTCTCTTAAAAGAAGATGTGGACACATATATTGAACGATCCAAAATTGTGCAAACAGTTAAGTTCGTAAAACCAGGAGTAGCGGTTGCTGTAGGTGAGGAATCGAAAGTGTATGACTCTGTCTTAATTGCACAAACAGCAGATATTTTACTAACGATGAAGGATGTTAGTGCATCCTTTGTCATTGCGCATCGGGCAGATGGAAAAATCGGTATAAGTGCGCGATCGCTTGGCGAAGTCAATGTGCAGCTTATTATGGAAAGGCTTGGCGGTGGCGGTCATTTAACGAATGCTGCCTGCCAAGTAGAAGCTAAATCCATTGATGGTGTGAAAAAACATTTAGAAGAGGCCATAAATGAGGTCTTTGAAGGGAGTTCTAACTAATGAAAGTAGTATTTTTAAAAGACGTTAAAGGAAAAGGAAAAAAAGGTGAAATTAAAAACGTAGCTGATGGCTATGCACAAAATTTCTTAATTAAAAATGGCTATGCAGCTGAAGCCAATGCTCAAGCACTAAGCCAGTTAGATGGGCAAAAAAAATTAGAAGCCAAAAATGCTGCAGCAGAATTAGCTGAAGCACAAGCATTAAAAGAGAAATTAGAAACATTAACAGTTGAACTAAAAGCAAAATCAGGTGAAGGTGGCCGCTTATTTGGCTCTGTATCGACAAAGCAAATTGCTGATGCATTACAAAAAGTGCATGGCTTTAAAATTGATAAACGTAAAATGACTTTAAATGATGGAATTCGTGCACTTGGATTTACAAATGTTCCTGTAAAACTACACCATGAAGTATCAGCAACATTAAAAGTACATGTAACGGAAGAATAAGGGGCGACGATCCATGAGTGAACCGATGATGGACCGCGTTCCACCGCATAACCGGGAGGCGGAGCAATCGGTTATCGGTGCTATTTTTCTTGAACCACAGGCGTTAATAACAGCATCAGAAATTTTATTGGCAGATGATTTTTATTTAAATGCCCATAAGACAATTTTTGAAACAATGCTTCGTTTGAGTGATCAAGGAAAAGCAATAGATGTTGTAACAGTTACTGAAGAATTATCAGCTAAAAAAGAGATTGAAGACGTTGGCGGGCTATCCTATTTACTAGAGCTCGCCAATGCTGTCCCTACAGCTGCCAACGTCGCACACTATGCCAAAATCGTAGAGGAAAAGGCGCTATTACGTCGATTGATTCGTGTAGCTACTAAAATCGTAGAGGACGGCTACACGCGTGAAGACGAGGTAGAGGCATTATTAGGTGAAGCAGAGAAGAAAATGATGGAGGTTGCCAATCGAAAGAATGCTGGTGACTTTAAGCATGTTAAAGATGTGCTAGTGGAAACCTTCGATAATATTGAGCGACTTCAATCACAAAAGGGAGATGTAACGGGTATACCGACAGGCTTCCGTGATTTAGACAACATTACTGCTGGCTTCCAACGCAATGACTTAATCATTGTAGCGGCACGTCCATCTGTAGGGAAAACAGCCTTTGCATTGAATGTTGCGCAAAGTGTCGCTGTACAAGCACGTGAAAATGTGGCAATCTTCTCTTTAGAGATGGGTGCAGAGCAACTTGTTATGCGTATGCTTTGTGCAGAAGGGAATATTGATGCGCAAGTTTTACGTACAGGTGCTTTAACTACGGAAGATTGGGGTAAACTAACTATGGCAATGGGTAGTTTATCGAATTCAGGGATTTTTATTGATGATACACCGGGTGTACGTATCAATGAAATTCGTGCGAAATGTCGACGTTTAGCACAAGAAAATGGACTTGGCATGATCTTAATCGATTACTTACAGCTAATTCAAGGTAGTGGTAAACCAGGGGAAAACCGTCAGCAAGAGGTATCGGAAATTTCACGTTCCTTAAAAGGATTAGCGCGTGAATTAAAGGTTCCTGTCATTGCGTTATCACAGCTATCTCGTGGGGTTGAGCAACGACAAGATAAACGACCAATGATGAGTGACTTACGTGAATCGGGAAGTATTGAGCAAGATGCCGATATTGTTGCCTTTTTATACCGTGATGACTATTACGATAAAGAATCTGAGAGTAAAAATATGATCGAAATTATTATTGCAAAGCAGCGTAATGGTCCAACAGGAACAGTTACACTCGCCTTTAAAAAGGAATTCAATAAATTTATTAATGTGGATTGGTCACAAATGCCACCACCACCGCCGCGTGATTAGTCATATTACTCATGATTCAGATAAATTGCCTCTTACGTAATGAACGATTACCCTTAGATTGAATTAATCTGAATGTTCGATAATATTCATACCATTCTGTTATTAAACACGAACGTTAAATCAGATTTTTTGATTTTACGTTCGTGTTTTTTCACTATTTTTTATTGACGTGGTGTTTCTATCATTGTTACAATGATTTAGGCTTGAAAATTGAGATACAAAGGTATCTAACGGAGGTGCTGATTATGACATCAGTAGTAGTTGTAGGAACACAGTGGGGAGACGAAGGAAAAGGTAAAATTACAGATTTCCTTTCGCAAAAAGCCGATGCAATCGCTCGTTTTGCAGGTGGAGATAATGCAGGACATACCATTAAAATTGATGGTGAAACATATAAACTACATTTAATTCCATCAGGTATCTTCTATAAAGAAAAAACTTCAGTAATTGGTAATGGGTTAGTTGTCAATCCAAAGTCAATTGTAACAGAGCTTAAAGGTTTACAAGAGCGTGGTATTAATACAGATAATCTACGTATTTCTAATCGTGCGCATGTTATTTTGCCTTATCATATTAAGCAAGATATAGCGGATGAAGAAAGCCGTGGCGATAATAAAATCGGAACGACTTGTAAAGGGATTGGACCTTGTTATCAAGATAAAGTAGCTCGTATTGGTATCCGTATGGCTGATTTACTTGATAAGGAAATCTTTGAAGAAAAACTACGTCATAATTTAGCCATTAAAAATAAATTATTTGAGAAATTCTATGAGGTTGAAGGCGTAACATTCGAAGAAATTTTCGAGGAATACTATGGTTACGGACAAGAAATCGCAAAATATGTAACAGATACATCTAAAATCTTAAATGATGTACTTGATGAAGGCGGTAAAGTGTTATTTGAAGGTGCACAAGGGATTTTACTTGATGTCGATCAAGGTACGTACCCATATGTAACATCTTCAAATCCTGTTGCAGGTGGAGTAGCGATTGGCGCAGGTGTTGGTCCATCTCTGGTGACAAGTGTTATTGGTGTATCTAAGGCCTATACTTCTCGTGTAGGTGATGGTCCTTTCCCAACAGAGTTATTCGATGAAGTGGGTCAACAAATTCGTGAAGTGGGTCGTGAATACGGTACAACAACAGGTCGCCCACGCCGTGTAGGATGGTTTGACACAGTAGTTGTTCGTCACTCACGTCGCGTAAGTGGGATTACACATCTTGCACTTAACTCTATTGATGTTTTATCTGGTTTAGAAACAGTAAAAATTTGTACAGCATATGACTATAAAGGTGAAACAATCACAGAGTATCCGGCAAATCTTCATATTATTGAGCAATGTCAGCCGATTTATGAAGAACTTCCAGGCTGGTCAGAGGATGTAACAAGCTGTCGCACTTTAGAAGAGCTACCTGAAAATGCACGACGTTATGTAGAGCGTATCAGTGAGTTAACAGGTATCCAAATTGCTACTTTCTCAGTTGGACCTGCACGTGAGCAAACAAACGTTTTAGTTGATGTTTGGGAAGCGTAATTAACGAGATAAAATGAAATGGGCGTGCCACATATGGCACGCCCATTTTTTAGTGAATATCCTTCTTCTTAAAGCGACCACCTTTTACCTCTGCAATATTACCAATGGCTAAAAATGCATTGTCATCAATATCAGCGACAATTGATTTTAGCTTAGATTCTTCTAATCGAGTAATAACAGTAAATATGACTTTCTTATCGTTACCCGTATAAGCTCCTTCACCATGAAGGAAAGTAACGCCACGACCAAGTCGATCCATAATAGTTTGTCCAATTTCATCAATCTCATCACTTATGATATAAACAGATTTTGATTCTTCCAATCCTTGAATAACAATATCTATCATTTTATAAGCAATATAGTAGGCAATGATGGAGTACATGGCCTGCTCCCAAGTAAAAATAAACCCTGCCACCGTAAAAATAATGATGTTGAAAAACATGATGATTTCTCCAACTGAAAAAGGCGTCTTGCTATTAAATAAAATCGCTAATATTTCAGTTCCATCCAATGAACCACCATAACGAATGACAATACCAACACCAACCCCTAAAATCATACCGCCAAAAACTGTAGCCAATAGTGTGTCTTCCGTAAATGGGTGCAAGTTATGTAAGGCAAGTGTTGCCGATGATAGTACGGTAATACCTAAGCCTGTAGACAGTGCGAAAGTTTTACCGATTTGTTTGTAGCCCAAAAAAATAAAAGGTAAGTTTAAAATGAAGATGAAAATACCAAGGGGCAAATTTAATAAATGAGATGTGATAATGGAAACACCTACTATGCCACCATCCATAATGTGGTTGGGTACTAAAAACAATTCCAAGCCCAATGCCATTATAATTGCACCTAGCGATACCATAATAATCCTTAGAAAAATCTTTCGCATATTATTTTTCTGATGTCTCAACATTTTAGTTGCATTCTCAGAGGTTTGTGAATCACTCAATTTAATCGCTCCAATCAAATAGTGTACCTTCTTATATATTTTATCGGAATATTAAAAAAGTAAAAAGTAATAAGTCGAAATTCACTTGAAAAAATTTATAGATTAGTATACCAATGCCTTAATATATTTGATCCAATACATCAATAGACATGAGAAGTTATTTTTTAAAACCTAATATATGAATAAAAATACATTATTTATAAACTATTTAAATTATATTCTATGTAACAATTAGTAGATAAATAATACATTTACATTACAAAAGGGTGAAATCATTCAAACGTCATTTTCTTTATGGTACATTATAAGGGTGCAAAAAATCCTTGTAGGTAGATCATCCTACTATAGGGCAAAGTTGGAAGGGGCTTTATTGATGAATTCGTTTTGGAAAAGAAAAGAAGAAAACAATAGATTCACCTACAATTTTTCTTCTTTTAAAAAGGCTTCAATTATTGCAGTTTTAATGACAAGCCTAACGATTAATATGGGGTTTGCTAAGGAATATAACAAAGAAAACTTAAATAAAATTTACCACGTTTATGTGGGTAATGAATACATTGGTGCAGTGTCTGATGAAAAAGCCATTCAAGAAATCATTGCATCAAAAGAAAAAGTAGCAAGTCAGCAATTCAAGGGATTAGCTATCGATGCTAGATCAGCTGTTAAAATAATCCCAGAACAAGTATTTATAAATGAAACAAAAGATGCAGAAACATTATCAAAACTTGAACAATCTTTAGTTGCTAAATCCGACGCTTTTACACTAATGGTAGATCATAAACCAGTTGTATCATTAAAGAATACTGAGGCTTATGAAAAAACTGTTCAGATGCTAAAGCTACAATATGTTTCTCAGCAAGAATTAGATAAATTAGCTAAAAATCAGCAAGCTACTAATAATTTACCAGACTTACAAAATGGTGAATCACGTCTTCTAGATATTTCGTTTAAACAGGGAGTTTCAGGGGTATCACAAAAAATTTCACCGACTGATATTGTATCACCTGAACAGGCAGTAAAATATTTAATGACTGGCTATCTAGAACAAGACACATATAAAATTCAATCAGGTGATGTATTAGGGTCAGTTGCTAAAAAACATAATTTAACAACAAGCGAACTGCTAGCTTTGAACCCTGATATTACAGTGGATACGGTTTTGCAAATTGAACAAGAACTAAATGTGACAGTAGCAAAACCATTTGTAACGCTTGAGGTAAAAAAGAAGAAAAAAGTTGCAGATGTTATTCCATTTAAAAATGTAGTGGAAGAAGATCCTACAATGTATAAAGGCGAAAAAGTAATCAAGCAAGAAGGTGCTAATGGCAAAAAGGAAACAACATATGCATTAACATCTGAAAATGGTAAACAAACTTCAAAAGTTGCATTAGAAGAAAAAATTGTCCAACAACCAGTAGACCAAATCGAAGTAGTTGGTACAAAGGTAGTCTCTTCACGTGGAACTGGTGAGTTTGGATGGCCAGCAGTAGGGGGCTATATCTCAAGTGGAATGGGTGAACGTTGGGGAGCTCTCCACCGTGGTATTGATATCGCTCGTCCAAGTAACTATAATATTTTAGCTGCTGATAATGGTGTAGTCGTTGCAGCTGGTACTTCAGGAACGTATGGTAATCGAATTGTCATTAATCACAACAATGGTTATACAACACTTTATGGACATCTATCTTCAATTAATGTTGAAGTGGGACAAGTAGTGGAGAGAGGCTCTGTTATCGGAATTATGGGCTCCACTGGAAATTCAACAGGGACACACTTACACTTTGAAGTTGAAAAGAACGGTTCCTTAGTTAATCCATTATCATATGTAAGTCGATAACCATGTTGAATAGGAGGCAGTCCAAATAGTGGACTGTCTTTTTCAATTATTTCCCGAGAAATATTTGTTGAAATAGGATGCATTATGTCACAGTATTAGAAGAATTGAATATCGATTAATGCATAGAAACTGAAAGCATGATAGAGTTAAGAGTAGTGAATTTAACAAATACACGATGTTTAAGAATAGATAAAAAGCGAAAGGGAGAGAATGTATGAACAAAACAATCCTAGTTGTTGATGATGAAAAACCAATCGCAGATATTTTGCAATTTAATTTAATAAAAGAAGGCTATAAAGTTATTTGTGCTTATGATGGTGATGAGGCATTAAAAAGGGTTGAGGAAGAACAACCAGATTTAATGCTGTTAGATATCATGCTGCCAAAGCGTGATGGTATGGAGGTTTGTAGAGAAGTTCGAAAAAAATATGACTTCCCTATTATTATGCTAACAGCTAAAGGCTCTGAGATTGATAAAGTATTAGGGTTAGAAATGGGCGCAGATGATTATGTGACAAAGCCATTTAGTACACGAGAGCTTATTGCACGTGTGAAGGCTAATATGCGCCGTCTACAAGTGGTTGCTCCTGCAGCAGAAGAGGCTGAAGAAGAGTCTAATGAAATTGTCGTAGGATCTCTTGTCATTCAACCTGATGCTTATTTAGTAATGAAGCGTGATGAGGCGATTGAACTGACGCATCGTGAATTTGAGCTACTTCATTATTTAGGGAAACATATTGGTCAAGTTATGACACGAGAGCATCTACTACAAACTGTATGGGGCTATGATTACTTTGGTGATGTACGAACTGTTGACGTAACAATTCGCCGTTTACGTGAAAAAATTGAGGATAATCCTAGTCATCCTGCTTGGATTGTTACTCGACGTGGTGTAGGTTATTATTTACGAAATCCTGAACAGGAGTAATAGGAATGCAGAAAGTGAGCTTCTTTAAATCCATTCATGTCAAACTAGTGCTGATTTATATTTTATTAATACTGCTTGCTTTACAAATTATCGGTATCTATTTCGCTCGTGAATTAGAACGAAATTTGAAGAGCAACTTCCAAGATTCCATTTTTCAGCGTGTTGACTTGATGCAATATAGTATTCGTGAAGAAATTTTAAAGGAACGCGATGAAAGCATGCCTAAACTAGAGGAAAGCTTAAAATCAATTGTGATGGAGTTTTCTACGGGTTTAAAGGATGTTTCGAATGGGGATATTTTAGAAATTCGTGTCATTGATGATAGACAAAGAATACTTGCAACATCTGAGCTTGAGAATCAAAATTTAATAGGACAACGCTCTAATACTGACCTTGTGCGACGAGCAATATCTGCAGAAACACTCTTTGATATCATAAAATTGGATAATAAAACAAGAAATCGAGTTTGGGTATTAGCAAACCCAATTCGAGCTGGTGCAGGACCAGACGATGAAATCATCGGTGTTCTATATATTGAAGCGAATATTGAATCTGTTTTTGAACAAATGAATGATATTAACCGTATTTTCCTCGGTGGTACGGCTATGTCTTTAGTCATTACCATCTTCCTAGGTATTCTAGTTGCACGAACAATTACGCAGCCAATTGCTGATATGCGAAAACAGGCTCAGGCGATGGCGAAAGGAAACTATTCTCGAAAAGTACGAGTATACGGTACAGATGAAATAGGACAGCTTGCTATCACCTTTAATCATTTAACCAATCGTTTACAAGAGGCGCAATCTACAACAGAAGCTGAACGACGAAAATTGGATTCGGTTTTGAGTAATATGACAGATGGAGTTATTGCAACAGACCGCAAGGGGCGTATTATTCTAATCAATGACCCTGCACTGGAATTACTGCATATTTCAAGAGATATTACATTAGGCCGCCCTATTGCTTCTGTGTTAGGAATTGATCAGGAATATGGCTTTGAAGACTTAATCCACATGAATGATGCAATCAATTTAGACTTCAGTACAGCAGATGCACCATATATATTACGTGCCAATTTCTCTGTTATTCAGAAAGAGACAGGCTTTATTAATGGTCTTATTACTGTACTGCACGATATTACGGAGCAAGAAAAAATAGAAATGGATCGTCGAGAGTTTGTATCAAATGTGTCTCATGAGTTAAGAACACCATTAACAACAATGCGTAGTTACTTAGAGGCACTAGCAGATGGGGCATGGAAAGATGAAAATATTGCTCCTACATTTTTAAATGTGACACAAACAGAAACAGAGCGTATGATTCGTCTAGTAAATGATTTACTACAATTATCGCGAATGGATAGTTCAGATTATGAGTTGAATAAAGATATTGTCTTATTCAATTCATTCTTTAACCGTATTATCGATCGATTTGAAATGGCTAAATCTGATAAAGTGCAGTTTGCACGACTATTCCCAGAAACCTCCTTCTATGTTGAAATTGATACAGATAAGGTGACGCAAGTTATTGATAATATTATTTCAAACGCAATTAAATATTCACCAGATGGTGGTAATATTCGTTTTGGCTTTACTGGACAAGGAGACATGCTGAAGGTCATGATTTCAGATGATGGCATGGGTATTCCTAAAGAAAACGTAGGTCGTATTTTTGACCGTTTCTATCGTGTTGACCGTGCGCGTGCTCGTTCTATGGGAGGAACCGGATTGGGACTTGCTATTGCGCAGGAAATGATTGAAGCACATGGAGGTAAGATTTGGGCTGAAAGTGAAGAAGGACAAGGTACAACGATTTTCTTCACATTACCATATGATGCAGATGAATTTGGTGAGGCAGGTGAGTGGGAATGAAATATATAGAACCCGTTAAATCTGTTGTATTATTTCTACTTGTTATGCTAAGTGTGGTCTTAACCTTTTTGGTTTGGACTTATACGCCTGATTATAAATATATTGAAAAAACAGAGGGAAAAGAAATTTTAATTAAGCCTCAAAAGGATATGGAGGATATTATTCGTCCATACAAGGCTATTTTCCGTTCCGATGAAGAATTTACAGGTACAGTATCTAACGCTGCTATGAAGGATTTAATGAAAGCATTTAAAGGTTGGAATGTTCTAGACTTAGCGCCTGTAAACAACAATCTGGCTCCAAACTATGTGAATCAGATCATTGGCGCAGATAATCGAATGACAATCTTTTTTACTGGAGAGGTTCCTTTTTCAGCCTTTAATACTATTTTTCAATTTGCTGATAAAGAGTTACCAGAAACAACTTTCAATCGTATGATTATAGATTGGAGTAATTATAATAGTAAAGATTTAATGGTTTATTATATTAGTGGCAATAATCAATCGTTATTCAGATCACATGTCAGTGTGCCAAACATGAATCAGTTTATACAAGAAGTCATTGAGCCTGCAAAAAAATATGAAGCGTTTAAAGAAATAGAGCGAGAGGGCTACACATCTCTTTATTTGGCTAACAATAAAATTGAATCTGTAAAATATACGTACTTTATTGAAGATATTACACCAGAACTATTTAAAAATGTGTTATTCCCAGATCCAAACATTGTGCAGCGTAATGTTGAAAGTGCATCCTCTGAAAAATATACAGATGGTATGTCGTTAATGACATTAGATACAAATCTCAAATCATTAAACTATGTTTATCCTGCTGCAGAAAGCAGTATACGAATTGAGCCATCAAAGCTATTAAAGGATAGCTTTGAGTTTATCAATGAGCATGGCGGATTTACAGCAGATTTTCGTTATGCTTCAACAAACACTAATAAAAACCAAATGGATTATCAAATGTATTTGCAAGGTTTCCCTGTCTATAGCAATCATGTTATTACACGAATGACGACAATTTGGGGAGATAGCCGAATTTTCCATTATAAGCGACCATACTTTTCATTAGATATGGATATTTCATTAGAGAAAGAAATTAAAGAATTACCATCTGGTGCAGAAATTGCTGAGAAATTAAATAATTCTAGCAATATTGCCTTGTCAGATACCGATGAAATTGTTTTGGGCTATTATTTAACGCAAAATCAAGATCAGAATATATTTACTTTCGAACCTTGTTGGTTTGTTATTCGTAATGGTACATGGATTAAACTGACACCTGAAGTAATAGGAGGTGTTAAAACTGGATTGGAATAGAACAAAGTCTATTTTTATATTCGTTTTTTTGATTTTAAACATCTTCTTGTATTTTCTTTATGTAAGTCGCTATAATGAAGCGAAAGATATTGAGGTACCTGGTGAAAAAACAATAGAGGCTCGTTTAAAAGATGACAATATTACATATGGTACATTGCCAAATAATATTGAATCTGCCTCTTATATGTCGGCCCAAGTACATAAATTTACGAAGGCTGAATTTAATGATACAAACCAACAAATCAACATTCCGGATGATGATACAAAAGTTCGTGCTATTTTCATGAAACCTGTTAAATTACGAAATGTGAGTGATGATGCAAGCTTCACCGATTTTGTCCTTGCAAACGTAAATGAAGGAGCATCCTATGCCTTATGGAAAGTAGATCGTGAAGAACGTGTCGCAATCTTTTTCCAAAAGACTAATAATCGGATGTTCTATTACAACGGTTCATTAAAAATAAAATGGAATACAAACAATGAAGTAACAATGTATGAACAAACAATGATTGATAATATTGAAGAAATGGAACAGCAGGAAACGGTCATTCCACCACTTCAAATTATTCAAACTTTGTATGCAAAAGGACAGCTCAAGCCAGATTCACGCATTACGCAAATGAAGTTAGGTTACTCAACGCTTGTTAAACTAACTCGTACACAGGTATTGGTGCCAACATGGGAAGTGCGAGTTAAGTTATCAGATGGAGAAACAGAAGAGTATTTTGTGAATGCAGTGGAAGGCAAAGTCATCGAAATCCAGGAGGACAAGCAAGAGAGCGAAGAAGAAGACTGGGGAGTTGAATAATGCGATTTAGTGTTTTAGCAAGTGGCAGTACAGGAAATTCGATTTATATAGAGAATGACGATTATGCCTTTATCGTTGATGCGGGTCTTAGTGGAAAAAAGATGGAGCAGCTCTTTACAAAAGTCGATCGTAATATGAAGCAGCTTAGTGGTATCTTTGTTACACATGAGCACAGTGATCATATTAAAGGCATTGGTGTACTGGCACGAAAATATAATGTACCTATTTATGCAAACGCCAAAACGTGGCAGGCAATGGACGGGCTAGTTGGGGACATTCCTGTAGAGCAACGTTTTGAATTTGAAATGGATACAGTAAAGCATTTTGGTTCTTTAGCCGTTGAATCCTTTGCCGTTTCACATGATGCAGCAGATCCAATGTTCTACACTTTCCATGAGGATGACCGCAAGCTTGTTATAATTACAGATACAGGCTATGTCAGTGATCGTATGAAAGGTATTATCCGTGGTGCAGATTCCTTTGTTTTTGAAAGTAATCATGATGTCAATATGCTTCAAATGGGGCGCTATCCTTGGTCCATTAAACGCCGTATTTTAAGTGATGTAGGCCATGTATCCAATGAAGATGCAGCTATCGCAATGAGTGAGGTTGTATTCGATAAGACTACAAATATTTATCTTTCACATTTAAGTAAGGATAATAATATGAAAGAGCTGGCACGCATGAGTGTCACACAAACTTTGCAATCTTGCGGTATTCTTGTCGGCGAGCATGTTCATCTTTACGATACAGATGCAGAGGAACCAACAAAATTAGTCACAGTTTAATCATGAGGTCTTTAGGCAAAACTTGAAGCTGCTCAACGCATTTTAAAAAATGCATGGAGCAGCTATTTTTATGCTCATTTTATTTGTTTTTCATCTGATTTTAATGTTTGAATTGTAGGATTAGGGTAACAATTAACAAATAGCAGTAAACGAAAGGATGAGGAACATGAGTTATTTTCAAGATGATGATAAAAATAGTGATTTTTTAAAAAATGATGAAATATCGAAATCACCTCTTCAAGAAAGACTGGAGCGCGAGGAGCAAGAAATGCAGGCCAAGCGTCTAAAAAAGAAAGGTAGTGGCGGAGGAAAAGGTGGCTACTTCTTTAGCGGTCTGATCGGTGTTATTATAGGTGCTTTACTTGTATGGCTTATGTTACCTGGACTGGTCAATCAAATGCCTGGTACAACATCAAGTGGTACAGGAGAAAATAATACAACGATTAACCAAGTGGCTACAGAGGTAAAGACAGATGTTACCGCAGCAGTTGATAAGGCTTCAGCAGCAGTTGTTGGGATCACAAATATTCAAGAAATAACAAGTCAGGGCTTTTGGAGCCCACCATCGACAACAACAAAAGAAGCAGGAAGCGGTTCAGGTGTTGTTTATAAAATTGAAGGTGACAAAGCCTTTATCGTAACAAATAACCACGTTATTGAAGGAGCTAAACAGTTAGAGGTCACAATGCCAGACGGAACGAAGGAACCAGCACAATTAGTGGGCCATGATGTTTGGACAGACCTTGCTGTCATTTCAATTAGCTCAAAAAATGTAAAAACAGTTGCGACATTCGGTAACTCCGATGTGTTAAAACAAGGCGAAACAGTGATTGCCATTGGTAATCCACTTGGTTTAGACTTCTATGGCTCTGTTACAACTGGTGTTGTATCTGGTAAAGACCGTTCTGTACCAGTAGATTTAAATGGTGATGGTACGGAGGACTGGCAACAAGAAGTATTACAAACAGATGCGGCCATTAACCCAGGGAATAGTGGAGGAGCACTTGTCAACTTAGCTGGAGAATTAATAGGGATTAACTCCATGAAAATTGCCGAATCCTCTATTGAAGGTTTAGGTTTCTCTATTCCCATTAATTCAGCTATTCCAATTATCGAGGAGTTAGAGAAAAATGGTGAAATGAAACGTCCAACAATGGGTATTTCATTAGCAGACTTAACAGATGTCCCAGCATTTTATCAGCAACAAACATTAAAATTACCAGCTGAGGTGACAACAGGTGTTGTTGTAACGGATGTAATGAACAACTCAGCAGCATCAGAAGCAGGTGTCCAACAATATGATGTTATTGTTGAAATGGATGGCCAAAAAATTGAAACAGCCATTGATTTACGCAAACATTTATATAATGACAAAAAAATTGGTGATAAGCTTGCATTAAAAGTTTACCGTCAAGGTAAAATAGTTGAGCTATCATTGACATTGACTAACGGCAATACATTGTAAAGAATAAATGAAGAGCGGTGGAGATTGAAAAAGTCTCCATCGCTTTTTTTGTGAGGATGAAGAGATATTTTTATAAAATATTGTGGATAACTAGAAAATTGTGAATACTAATTCTACACAGAAATTAGTGAAAAAAAGGCACTTCTTCCATACATGCCATTCCTTTGTTACAATAGACTGTGGATAACATAGACTGAATTGTGAATAAGTTTGTGGAAATTTCGGAAAATAAGGAGACATCAAAAAATGGAAAAATACAGCTGTGAAAGCCATATAGAACACGCTTTAGACATGTTTGTAGCTGAGCAAAAAGCATTCCCAATTATGGATAAAATCGAAGAGGATAAAAAGTTATCCACAAAGTGTAACTACTGTGAACGGCCAGCAGAATATATTGTATCAAGTAAATAACTTTACACAATATATAGAAATGATATGTGGATATGTTGATAACTTTTGTGGATAATTTGTTTGTAAATGAATTGTAAAGGTGGATAACGTGTGAATATAACGATTGTATCAGTCGGCAAACTAAAAGAAAAGTACTTAAAAATGGGTATAGACGAGTACGTAAAACGCCTTGGCGGCTATGCAAAAATGGATTTGATAGAAGTACCAGATGAAAAAGCACCTGAACAACTAAGTGATGCCGAAATGGACATCGTCAAGAAAAAAGAGGGTGAGCGCATACTAGCTAAAATTAGCCCAGACGCCTATGTAATTGCCTTAGCCATCAACGGCAAAATGAAAACCTCAGAACAAATGGCAGCAGATATCGAATCTCTCATGACCTACGGCAAAAGCAAAATCGCCTTCGTCATCGGCGGCTCTCTCGGCCTACACGAAGACGTACTAAAACGAGCCGACGAACAACAATCATTTGGCAAAATGACTTTACCCCACCAACTTATGAAGCTCGTGCTGGTGGAGCAGATTTATCGGAGTTTTAGGATTATGAAGGGTGAACCGTATCATAAGTAAGTGCGGTTTTTGACTCATATTTAATGTAATAGCTTGTGCCTTTTCTTTTACAAGTTGTTCCGTTGCATATACGTGAAACCAACGTTCACTAGTGTGTAAGGAAGCTCAAATTTAATAGACTGATAACACAAAGCGAAAACTCCAAAGGTGATTGTCTCGACAACAATTACGATTCGTGAGTTTTCGCTTTGTGTCGTTATTTAAGCTTCCCAAATTGTATCTAGTGTATATAATGCTTTGTTCAAAGCACGCCGTAATTGCCAAAAATCATCTTGCACTTTAAGGGTGCTTGCTTTTCTTACATTGGTAAATGTACGCTATTTTCGAACTTCTGGTTAATCCTCATTTGCTTGTCTAGGAATAGCATAGGCTCTTTCACTTTTTTGCTTAGCGTTATAGTTTGATCCTAAAACACCTAGGAGAATAATGATTGTACCGAAAATATGATAGGATTGAATCGTTTCGTTTAAGAAAAGGACGCCAGCAATAATCGTAATTAATGTAGCTAAATTATTAAAGACACTCATTTTTGACGCTTCAATTTGCGAAAGTGCATAATTGGAGAAAAAGGAAGTTCCTAAAGATGAAAGTGCTCCAAGGTAAACAATAGCGATGATAAACGTTCCGCTTGAGAACGGTTCGATGAATTGATGCATCGTTTTCGATATCATATGGTTTCCAATAGCTACAATGTTAAAAAAGATAAAGCCAAAGAGCGTCATAACGTAAGTTATCGTAAAAAATGAGTAATGTTGCACAAGTTTACGTGCTAAAACGGTATTGTAAGCACCAGTAAGGGCTGACAGTAACATAAGGAAAATTCCTTTTACATTTTGTGAACCTGTATCTGCTCCATTCATAACAAAAATGAAAATGACACCTGAGACTGATAATAACACCGAGGCCTTTTGTAATGGTACTGTATGTTCTTTCAAATATACTGATGCTAAAATCAGAGTGAAAATTGGTACAGTAGCTAGAATAATACCGGCTTCTGAAGAAGAAGCATAGACTAGACCGAACGTTTGAAATGTGAAAAACAAAGTAGGATAAATTAAAGCTAACGGAAGAAGCTTACATACGTCCTTCTTTGTTACATTTAAGCGAATTTTTTTCAAGACAATAATAGCAGTAGCAATAACAAAAGCTATAGAAAAGCGGTGTGCCAGTGTATCAAGAGGTGATGTTGCAACAAGGCTCAGTTTTACGAACATAAATGAAAAACCGATGATGAGTGCATACATGGTTGCTGCGAAATAAGCTTTTGTTTTTTTAGACATTTTTACAAAGACTCCAATCCTTTTATCCTGCATTATCGGGCAACACCCCCACCTCAAAATTTAGCTGTCGGCAAAAAAGTTAGGTGGGGGATAAAAAACTACCACGGATTAAAGTTTCCCTTTAGTAGATATATTAGCGAAACACTTTAAAGCGCTCTTCATTTGCCAAAAATTCTTTTTCACTTGGCACTGCTTCGATACTTCCGAATGGCATTTGTGCAGTTAATTTCCAATTATCAGGAATTCCCCATTCGTCTTTCACATTTTGATCGATAAGTGGATTGTAGTGTTGAAGGGAAGCACCTAGTCTTTCTTGTGCTAGTGCCATCCATACAGAGTGCTGCGCAATTCCGGTTGCTTGTTCAGACCAGATAGGGAACTGTTCTGCGTATAGAGAGAATTGATTTTGATACTGTTGGATGACGTCTTGGTCTTCAAAAAATAAAATGGAAGCGAAGCCTGCACGGAAAGATTCTATTTTTTCTTCTGTTCGGGCAAAGTTTTCTGCTGGAACAATTGAGCGTAACTGTTCTTCGACTAGGTCCCATAATTTATCATGATGTTCGTTAAATAAAATCACTGCTCGTGAAGTTTGTGAGTTAAAAGCAGTTGGACTATGCTTTATTGCCTCCATAATAATGTCTTGAAGTATCTCTTCTGTCTGTTCTACATTTTTTCCTAGGGCGTAAATTGAACGCCTCTTTTCCATCAATTCAATATATTTGTTCTTCATATTTGTAAACTCCTTTTTTAATAATTTTTCACCACAGTATCCTACCTAAGTTCCTTTCCTTTTTAATACGTTCATTGTAAAATTTGAAATATAATAGTTCAATACTATTTTTTCTATACAAACAATAGGTTTTGGCTATAGAAAAGGAGAGATTGATATGGAGATTAGACAATTAAATTATTTCCTTATGCTGTGTAAGGAGTTACATTTTTCTGAAGCTGCTTTTAAATTGGGGATTTCTCAACCGACGTTAAGTCAGCAGATACGTGTTCTAGAGGGGGAAATAGGGGCACCATTATTCGATCGAATTGGCAAAAAAACAGTGAAAACGGAAGCTGGTGAGTTACTTGAGCACTATGCTCTAAAAGTTCATCAGGATTTAGAAAATGCCAAGAAAGCTATCTCTGATTTGATAGATTTAAACAAGGGACATTTGCGCATCGCAATACTGCCTTCGGATCTTGATTATCGCTTAACCGAGATTTTAATTGATTTTCGAAAGGAATTCCCCAACACGAAAGTGCAAGTATTTCCGACAATAGAAAGTTTAACAAAAGTGCTAGGTAATGAAGTTGATATTGGCATTGGTTTAAAGGTAGAAGCAAATTCTCATTTAGAGCGTATTCCATTCTATACGGAGAGGTACAGTCTATTTGTGAATGAAAATCATGACTTATCTCAGAGGAAGAGCGTCAAACCAGAAGAGTTGGTAGATATACCACTTGTTATGTATCCTCAAGGGAAATGTGGTCGTGACCTAATCGATAAATGGTGCGATAGACAAGGAATAACGATTAATAGTGTTATGGAAACTGGCTCGGCTACATCATTATTTCAACTCGTTCAAAAAGACATTGGTGCTACTATTCAACCTAGCCAACTTATCGAAAACTTCCAATCGCTAGGTATTCGATCAATACCCATTGAAAATGCACCAACGAGGGAACTTGATATCTTCTATCGTAACGACAAATATTTGAGTAAAGCAGCTGAAGGTTTCATGAAAAGAGTTATAGAACGATTTTAGAAGTAGAGCCCTGATTTACTTCTACAATCATTTAAACGATTCATCGACATGTTAAAATGGATGCGCACACCTTTCAAAATTCAAGAGCAAATGAATGCTTTAATAAGTTGGAACGGTAGGAAAGCACAAGCATTACACCCAATCGTTCGTGGTGCGTTGTTACATGCAATTTTTATTGGAATTCACCCATTCATTGATGGAAATGGTCGTACATCGAGATTGTTATTAAATTTAGAGTTAATGAAATTTGGCTATCCACATTATTTTTCGAATAGAAAATCGATTGGTGTATTACGATGCATTAGACAAAGCACATACGACAGATGATTATGGGGACTTTGTAGAGCTTGTTGCGAAAGAAGTTGAGGCTTCGTTAGATTTATTTATGAGTGCCGTGTGAAAATGCACTTATCCATGTTATGTAGAACCATATCATAAGTAAGTCAGGTTTTATCGTATGATTTTTATCAGTAGTTAGACATATTCAGATAAAATGAATATGTCTTTTTTTTAATCTCGTAACGCTTTAACAGTTTGCTAGTTGTTTGGGTAAAAGGGGGAGATACATGGACTTTGAGGAAATCCATCAGGCATATTTCCGTCACTAGTGTCAGATGAAAATATTGCAGAACGGTTTCTATAATATCGTCTTTGAAAGATAGCCATTATATATTATTGTCTACTTGAAAAATAACCTTCGTAAATTCCTTAAAATCATTAATATGCTTCTCTAAAATTGCTTCTAAAATAGCGAGCTCCAGTGCCTGATAATCATGTACAGCAATGTTACGAAAACCGACCATATTCATCATGGTTTTTGCTAAAGGAGCATCAATCAAGCCAGCTTCCTGCAATAGTTTAAACCCTTCACGACTAGCTTTTGGCACGCCAAGTTTACGTTCGCTGACAATATGCATTGCTAAATCAATGCTCGCCTCGCAAGCTCGTTGAATATTTAAAATGATGCTATCCTGCTTCGTGAAATCCTTTAAATTGTATGGATTACCCTCATATACCTCATGGATACGCTTCACACAACGTTCAATCGTTGTCGTTTTATTTAAAATGACATCATTCATCGCCAAATACACTTCCTCTTTCTTTTATTGCATTTATAATTGGAGCACGTTGCTCATTCAAGGTAGCATACATACTATATGCGCGCATTTTTTGACGCGTAAATTCGTTTTCATTTTTTATATAAAATGGCACACCTTCAGAAAAAATTTGCACTGTGAAAACGGTATCAATTTGTTTAATATCGACAAGGTCTACTTCGCGGCCAGAGAGTATTGCTAAGTCTCCAGCAAGCGTAAAACGTTCATAGGATGATAGCTGCTGCTCACTAAAATAAGCAAGGTCAATATCGCTATCTTGACGAGCAGTTCCTTTGGCAAAAGAGCCAAATAAAATAATGAAAGCAGGATTCAATTGTTCATTAATTGTTTGTATTAACTGCTGTTCAACTTCTCGATTTAACATGCTATCACCGTCCTTTATTTTATTATAAAGGTTAGACGAAAAAACCGCACTTAAATCCATTACGGTGAACCTTACCATAAACAAGACGATAACAAACCTTTTTGTAGGACTGCATAAAAACAAAAAAGAACCTAATCTGGTTCTTTTTTTGCTTATTAGGCTGGTTAAGTTAGTCTAATATTGTGATCTTTAATTGTTTTACGCCAAAATTAATTGCATCTTGTTGAGAAGGGAAAAAGACATCGATTCGATTTCCTTTAATGGCACCGCCAGTATCCCCTGCGATTGCTTCACCATAGCCTTCCACATAAACTTTACTACCCAGTGGAATTACAGTTGGGTCAACTGAGATGACCTTCGCATTTGGGTTTGTTTTAAGATTAATTCCAGTAGCAGTAACACCGGAACATCCCTCACATGAAGCCGTATAGGCTGAAGCTTCCACTATAAGTTCCTTTGAAGCTGTATTATTTGTTGATGGAGCAGTTGCTTCAGGTGCATTCTCCTTTGAAGCTGTATTATTTGTTGATGGAGCAGTTGCTTCAGGTGCATTCTCCTTTGAAGTAGTATTACTTGTTGATGGAGCAGTTGCTTCAGATGCATTCTCCTTTGAAGCTGTATTATTTGTTGATGGAGCAGTTGCTTCAGGTGCATTCTCCTTTGAAGTAGTATTACTTGTTGATGGAGCAGTTGCTTCAGATGCATTCTCCTTTGAAGCTGTATTATTTGTTGATGGAGCAGTTGCTTCAGGTGCACTATCCTTTAAAGCTGTTTTACTTGTTGATGAAACAGTTTCTTCAGGAATACTCTCTATTGCAGTTGTATTATTTGTTACTGAAGTTGTAGTTTCTTTTGCTGCATGAGCTTCAGGCTTTATTGGTGTGTCAGTTCCAACCGTACTCGTTTTCGTACCATCAATGATTGATAAATTTAAACCTGGATGAATGAGGTCCGTATGTAATTGGTTCCATTCTTTAATTTGCGAAACAGTGACTTGATGATTTAGGGCTATGTCCCATAGAGTATCACCTTGCTTAACGGTATATTGTTGTGCAATGCTAAGGACATCGCCAGGATGAATAAGGTTAGTAGTTATATGATTCAACGTTTTGATATTTTCCACAGATGTATTATGTGTATGGGATAAATCCCAAAGGGTATCTCCTTTTTGTACGGTAATCGTTGCAGCTTGAACATTAGCACCTAAAGTTGCCGAAAGCATTGCAACTGGTACAATTGAAATTATTTTTTTTAGCATTCATTAATCCTCCATGAGTGTTCTTAGTTGTTAATGTAAAATATCGTAACATAGATTTTTCTGAGAAAAAGAACAAGGAGGTGTTAATTTTATTTCGTCTATGGCATTTATATTGCAATAATATTGCTAACATTAAATGATACTATTTCCGTGATGAAGATACCTGATTTGTTAAGGGCTAAATGTGATAATTTTTAAACATAAAATAAATTTGATAAATGAGGGATAATTATGTCAGTTGTGAACCTGTTAGCTTCTCAACTAAGTCGAAACGATGAAGAGCCAAATATTGAGCTGGCACATAAATTAGTTAATGAAGAAAATTATACGGGCATAGAAGAAATAATTGAAAATCTAACTTGCAAAGATAAAAAGATTCAATACGATTGTATTAAAGTAGCGTACGAAATTGGGCAAGTTAAACCAGAACTCATAAGTAAGTATGTCCTGACTTTTATAGGGTTGCTAAAAAGCCCTAATAATCGTTTGGTTTGGGGCGGAATGATGGCATTAGCAACGATTGCCGAGGGAGCATCAGAAACCATTATGGCTCATCTTAATATATTAAAAAGTGCTATGAAAATTGGTTCAGTTATTACAATTGATAAAGGTGTCCTAACTCTTGCGAAGCTAGCAGCTGTCAGTAAGGAAAACAATGATGTGATTTTTCCAATATTACTCCATCACCTTGAGAAGTGCAGACCAAAGGAAATTCCTCAGCACTCGGAAAGTACGCTATTAGCCGTAACAGATAAAAATAAAGAGCAATTATTGAACGTGTTACGAAAAAGAGAAAAATACCTAACAGCACCACAATTAAAAAGAGTCAAAAAGGTTTATAAAACATTAGAAGCTTAATAAAAGTAAATTTCAAGATAATAGTAAAAATTCCCCTATGTGCCGTGCCATTCAAGTAAATTTTAGCATCATCGATGTTATTAGGAATTATTGAATAAATGTTCATAAAATAAAAACCACGCTTGGCCACGTGATGGAGAACCGTATCATAAGCAAATAAGGGTTTTATTACAAGGGGAAAAAATCGACAAAAGTAAACTCTAAATTTAAAATATGATTAAATCTAATCTATATAAAGAATAATTTAAGAGGTTGGTTACATTGATGAATAAAGGAAAAAAATCAAATTATTTGGCGAAAATTTCTTTAGGAGTTATGGGTGCAGGTTTTCTTATAACGATTCCTTTTCAAGAAACTTTTGTGGGGCGATTATTACAAGGTGGATTTGAGGCAGGACTTGTTGGTGGACTGGCAGATTGGTTTGCTGTTACAGCTCTTTTTCGTCATCCATTGGGTATCCCAATTCCACATACTGCATTGCTTCCAAAAAACCGAGATAGAATGATTACAGCTCTTATATCCATGCTTGAAAAAGATTGGCTGACTAAAGAAAGTATTAAAGAGAAAATCGAACAAATTAGTTTTGCAGATAAACTCATACAAATTGCTGAGAAAGAATTGTCTTCAGTAACTTTGAAAAGAAGAATCAGTCCCATTCTTAATGAGATAATCAGCTTTGTAAATTTAGAAAAACTAGCGCCGTTTATTGAAATGGAGTTAAAGGAATATCTTCATACTTTAAAAGTAGAAAAATTTCTTCAATCTATAATTAACCAAGCACTAAACAAAAAATTAGATGAAAAAGCTTTGGACTATATCTTGATTGAATTGGAAAAGTGGATGGCAAAAGAAGAGATAAAGCGAAACATAGGAATAATGGCCAAACAATTACTTGATAATACAGAGGCAGATGGCTTTTTAAAGGTGGCAATTAGTTCTTTTCGCAATTTAATAAATGAAGAAAAGCTGGGGAATATGCTTCAACCATTTATGCTTAAAAAAATTATTCTTTTACAAAAAGATGATAACCCATATAGGCATTTGATCCTTTCTCGTATTCGTGAAGAGTTAGAAGGCATGCAAGATAAGGAAGAATTAATGGTTGAGATAAACAATTGGAAGAATACACTAGTAAATAATTGGAGTCCGGTAGATCAAATTACTGAGATTTTAAAACAACTTCAGAAAAAATTGATACTTCTAGCCGAAGATGAAGAATTTATTGATAGGTATGTGATTTCATTTATTCAAAACTTTATAAATAGCATACTAGAAACGCCTAAAAAAATGGAAAGTATCGAAAATTGGATTCAAAAGCAAATTTTATACTACATTGATAAGAACCATTCAAAAATAGGAGTACTTGTTAAAGAAAATTTGGAAAAATTGGATAACGAAACGCTTATCAATATGATGGAAAATAACATTGGTAAGGATCTACAATGGATACGAGTGAATGGAGCTATATGTGGGTTTGCCATAGGAATTATCTTAACGATTTTGAAAACTATTGTATAGGATAAATTAGTAAGGGCCTTATTTAAATGCAAATCCATGAACCGTATCAATAATAAGTGCGGTTAACGAAAAGAACCACCTAAAACGGTGAAATTACACGTTTAAGGTGGTTTATTTTATATACCAAAATGAATCACATATTTATTTTATCGAGTACGGTTTTTTTAGGTTCCGTTTTCGAGATAGAACGCTTCGGTCATTTTTATGCTGAGTGCTTTTGTTTTTGGTCTAAAAGATGACTAAAAAAAGTTAGCAGACTGGCACAGACTGCAACTATCCCGCCGACCCATGTTACATTCAGTAAATTCCCTTGATGATATACAATACCACCTAATGCAGAACCAAATGCGATGCCTACGTTACTTGCTACTGGCATAAGTGAAGCAGCGAGTCCTTTAGCATTTGGTTGATAAATTTCGGCCAAATCTATTAAATAAAGCTGAGTAGATGTTGTTAAGAGAATGGCCATTAACGACATTAATGCAATATTTGCCAATCCCAAAATAAAATGATTTGTAGTCCAAAATAAACTTGTCAGTACTATTGCTTGCACAAGAAAAACAAATCGAAGGCGACCGATTGCATTGTGACTGGCAATTTTACTGGCGAGGATGTTACTGAAAATCGAAATAAATCCGTAGCCAAATAAGATGAAACTAATAGAATTATTTGGCGCACCCATTCCCTTCAAAATAGGAACAAGGTACGTAAAGACCGCATAGGTTGCGCCAAATCCAAGAGCAGGGATGAAGAAAGCCATCAAAATTCGTGGCTGGATTATTAAAGAAATCTGATCCCGTATCGAACTACGCACTTGGCTGAGTTTAGTAGGTAAGACAAAAAAGGATGCCAAAAATGCCACCCCACCTAAGATAGTGGTTAACATGAAAGTGGCATTCCAGCCATACCATTCGGCGATGACAACACCAATTGGCACCCCAACGACATTTGCAAGTGTGAAACCACCGAAAACAAATGATATAGCAAGTCCACGTTTGTTAATTGGCATGGTTTCACTTGCAACAATCATAGCTAGAGAGATTAATACTCCTGTTACAATCGCTGTCATAATCCGCAGTACAAGGAGCATGATGTAGCTTGTTGAAATGATGCACAAAGCATTCAGGGCGATGAAAGATCCTATCAAAAACAACATCCATTTACGTTTTGGAAAATGACTTGTTGCGGACATTACTAGTGGTGTGGCGATGGCAAATGTAATTGCAAATGCAGAAACGAGTGTGCCTGCTTTTGCATTCGTCATATGAAGGCTTGAAGAAATATCAGTTAAGATTCCGACAATAACAAATTCACTTGTCCCTAAAACAAAAGTTAATAAAGTAAGTGTTAAGATGAGTAACCAATGTTGCTTGGATAATTTTGTGTGGTGCATAAATACCTCTTTCTTGGATGAGTGTAACTGTGTCACATAGTAGAAACACAACCTAAACATCATATCATAAAATATTTTTGTGAGAAAAACTCCCTCATAATCAAATAGAAGTTAACTAAATGAAATCCATTTTTTCCTAAAGAAGGAATTTTACGATATCTCTCGAACTTTTTAATGAAGAGATCTAGTTCAACAAGCTTGCGCATTTATTTTAAAAAGTTATCTATTCGATAGGTATTGAAAATATGGGGAAAAGGAAGGTTCATGATGATTCAATTCAAAAAAAATAATATTATAGTTTTTCAAAGTGCACTATATATGACGACCACGGCAATCATTCAAACAAATGAAGCAATAATAATGACAGATCCTAATTGGTTACCTGCAGAAATTGAAGAAATTAAAGGTTACATAAACAACATTAAAGGTGATAAGCAACTATATATTATTTATACACATAGCGATTTTGATCATATTATTGGGTCAGGAGCATTTCCAGAGGCTAAGGTAATTGCATCTAAACAATTTGATGAAAATCCAAACAAAGAAAAATGTATTCAAAAAATTAAACAATTTGATCAAGGATATTATTTACATAGAGGCTATTCACCAGTATATCCAACGGTAGATATTGTTGTTTCAGAGGATGGGCATACAGTAGAATTAGATTCGATAACTATGACATTTTATCAAGCACCGGGTCATACGAATGATGGATTATTTACAGTGATCGAGCCTTATGGTTTATTTCTTTCTGGAGATTACTTGTCAGATGTTGAGTTTCCGTTCATCTTTAGCAGTTATCAAGACTATGTAAATACGATCAATAAAGCTGAAAATATTATGCTTAAGCATCAAATAACGACTCACATACCAGGACACGGTTCAACAACACAGAATCAACAGGAAATTCAAAGAAGGATAAATTGTTCAAAGTATTACTTAACACAGCTTCCTCATGATAATGGAGAGTTAGAACAAGCTTTAAGTAGGGAATATCCATTTTTTGAGGGCATGAAAAGCATTCATACTGACAATAAAGAGATAGCCAAATAAGAAGCATCAAAAGAAATTCTGTAGTCGAAAAGTTTTTGAGGGGTATTACAAGTAAAAGCAAACAACAAGGAGAACCGCTATATCCAGTCTCCTTGTTTGTTGCAACTTATAGTAAGATTTATTCCGTTAATTCGTTGGCACTATACGCTGCTAGTAATTCACGGACTTCTTCGGTTGATTTTGCGTTTTTTAAGTGAACTCTTAATTGACTAGCCCCTTTGAAGCCGCGCACATATATTTTAAAGAAACGCTGCAATGCTTTAAATGAACGCACTTCAAATTCCTTGGAATAGTGATCATGGAGGTTGAGGTGCAAGTATAGTAAGTTAAGGTATTCTTTGGCGCTATGCTCTCTCGGTTCCTTTTCAAAGGCAAACGGGTTTGTAAACACACCTCGCCCAATCATTATACCGTCGATACCATATTGCTCCGCAAGCTTTAAACCTGTTAGACGATCAGGAATATCTCCGTTGATCGTCAGTAATGTTTCTGGTGCAATTTCATCGCGTAGTTTTTTAATGTCTGCGATTAATTCCCAATGCGCGGCAACCTTGCTCATTTCGTCTCGTGTACGAAGATGAATAGATAGGTTGGCGATATTCTGTTTAAAAATATGAGTGAGCCACTCACGCCACTCCGCTACATCTGTAAAGCCAAGTCTTGTTTTTACACTAACAGGTAAACCACCTGCTTTAGCTGCTTGGATAATTTCTGAAGCTAATTCAGGACGGAGAATTAAGCCGGCTCCTTTACCTCTTTCTGCCACATTGTCGACTGGGCAACCCATATTAATATCGATTCCTTTAAAGCCCATTTCTTTCATACCAATACTCATTTGACGGAAATGTTCAGGAGTGTCTCCCCAAATATGTGCAACGATCGGCTGCTCATCTTCAGTGAAAGCTAAGCGGTTACGTACACTATCCAAGCCATCAGTATGACAATAGCTTGCCGTATTAGTGAATTCCGTAAAAAATACATCGGGTCTGCCTGCCTCACTAATGACATGGCGGAATACAACATCCGTCACATCCTCCATGGGTGCTAAAATGAAAAATGGCCGCGGTAAATCAAGCCAGAAATTATTTTGATTCATTGATGAATACCCTCTTTCCAAAATGCTATCTTGCAAAAAGATATCATATTACTTTCCTTCTACATAGTTAATTGGCTTAACTTGACTAACGAAATATCATAAGAAACGTATCATATAGTAAAATTAAGCTTAATTTTTAAGCTTAATTGAAAATAGGGCTGGGAAGGGGACTGCCAGTGGTATTTATTAAATTAAATTGTCCGAATTGTAATGGGAAAATTGAACGTAAAGAAGGACAATCATTCAAATGTCCTTTTTGTGAAACAGAAATAATGTTGAAAGAGAATAAGGTCTATTATGTTGACCAAACGATTAATAATTATTATGGAACAACTTCTCCTAATCCAGCTACACGCTCAAAAGCAAATGTTAAGGCGCTACTGATTGTCCCATTTATAATCATCTGTGTCTGCCTTGGATATTTTCTTTTGAGTAGCAATCTAATAGAACACAGCAACCAGGAAGAAATATCTGTTCGAACAATGCCTGAAAGCGAAGTCCTTTTGTTCTTTTTAAAAGATATTTTTGATAAAGGTGAAGTGATGCCGACTAAAGAAGAAATCGCAAGTGTTCGGTATTTGGCAGCCTACTATTCTGAAGAGCAGTGGCATTTTGATTACAGTTTGGACGATCCATTTACAAATAAGCAAGCTAAAATTTCTACTTATATCATTATGGATAAGTTATTAAATACACAAAAAATCCAACAAAAAGACTTTGAAGCTTTTACTGGACTGACTGTATTGAAGCTAATGAATGACTATGAAATTTCCCAAAGTGAGAATGTAAGCTTCCGACATCTGAAAGGCTTAAAAAGCTATACAGGTGGCTTTAATGAACCGTTTAGTGAAATTGCCAAATATTTTAGCGATAAAACTAAAGTTGTAGAGCTCTCTACCCAAATTAGAAGTAATAATGAACTTGCATCATTATTAGAGTTTCCCAATCTTCAATCTCTTGAAATTTCCTATGTGACGGAAACAGTTACAGATTTTCATCTGCTGAATCAGCTGCCATTAAAATCATTGTCTTTAAGTACTATCAACGATGTGAAATGGTTGTCTTCATTAACGGGTTTAGAATCATTAGCATTAGATTATAGTGAAGCAACAGATTTTAGTGCGTTCTATTCACTTAGTCAATTACAAGAATTGAAGCTTTCATCGGTAAGAAATTTAAAAACACTTGATTTTATTCAAAACATGCCTAGCCTTCAAATTCTTGACCTTGAAAATATGGATATTACGAATTTAGAACGGCTTAGAAATAAGTCATCTTTGACAAAGCTTCGTTTATCTTCTCTATATAAATTAGAATCAATTGATAGTGTAAACAGCTTAAGCTCACTTACTGAGTTGTCAATAACTGATTATAATGTCGGTGAATCATCGATAGTAGCACCTAATCTAATAAAAGCGGAGTTAACAGGTTTTTTCATACCAAAGTTAGAGGCACCCGCTTTAAAATCTTTGACTGTGTATTTAAGCACGTCGGAGTCGTATTTAAATGGAGAAGATTTACTGAAATTCCCACAGCTAGAACAACTTACAGCAATGGAATATGGAGATTTTACAGGTATTCGATCTTTAAATAATCTGCCTAGTTTGCAAACAATAAATTTAAATGAAACAGCATTTTATGACGAAACAAATGAATTATTTAATTTGCTGCATGTTAGAACGTTAAATTGCAATGAATGTAGGCTTCAAATAAATAGTCAACAACCATTTGCGAACGACGGGCTGGTAAATTTAACGTTGAATGATGTATCCTTTCGAATAGATAATGGTGACTGGGTGCATGAAGTTGATAAGATCATGCCTTACTTTGCTGGTTTTTCAGCCTTGCGTTCATTCACTATGCAAGACAGTTCACTCCAATCGTTAAGTTTCTTGGGAAATTGGCAACAAATAGAGGTGCTTCATTTGGAAAACAACGCTATTTCAAATGTAGAGCCTTTAGTGAGTCTCCCCAATTTGAAAAAGCTATATATTTTAGGAAATCAGGTGCACAATAAGTCGGTTCTAGACAAGGGAATTATGATTTATTGAGGAATTGTCTTTGGTACAACTTGTAAGCTGATGAATATATAAGAGGCAAGAGAATCTACCTCTTGCTTTCTTAGTAGTGTTATAGTTGTTAGAGGAGGGTTGAATGATGAAAAAGGCAGAAATGATGGATCAGCATTTAGATTCTTATGCAAAAAAAATTAGTAGTTCTGAAATTTGTTATGTTGTTGATTTAATTTTTAAGGTGAATTTAGATGAAACGCCTACTTTATCTAAAGAGATGGAAGGAACGTTACCATTCACAGGAAGAGAGGCAATAGATTTTCAACTACAACAATACGGTAATAGAGAAATAACAGGTGCAGACATTCGCAAATTAATAAATGATATTTTTGGTGTAAATTTAGAGGCGATATCCTCATTAGAGGGATCGAGAATTTCTTTATATTCAAAAGATCAGTGGATTGTGCAACATGAAAAAGATTTATTTGTAGTCTATACAGGGGCAAGAGATGTTGATGTGAAGGTCTTTCCTACAAATTATTTCATGGAACAAACCGGATTAGTCGGATTGCCAACTGACTTACAACACGCACTAACGAATATAGGATATTACTACAATGAGAAGATGGATAGCTACTATTTCTCAAACCCCTCAGGTGAAGCTGTTCCAGATGCTTTCAAAGGACAAACAATAGGAGCTATACTTGGGGTCATTCGACATTCTTTCTCAAAGTTGTAAACAAACAGGTTGGTATGTAAGCTTTTAGTTAGAATTGTATTATACATAGACAGTTTCATAGTGAAATCAAAAAAGTCATATAGAGGGTGTAGCATCCCCCATCTATATGACTTTTCATTTTTAGTTATGAGAACTTCAAAAGTTCTTACTTTCCAAAAGAAGACAAAAATTTAACTCGATCTCCCATCGGAGGTGTATTATGATCTGTTAAAACTACTTCTAAAACTGCTGGTCCATTTAAATTCATTAAGTTATTAATCATATCCTGGTTAATATCTTGTAGTTCTGTTACTTGGAAACTCGGTATACCCATCGCTGAAGCCAAAGCACTAATGTTAATTGGATGTTGCTCAAAAGATGGGTGAGTTCGTTGAAACTGTAACGCATGCCCATGGTACACCATTCCTAAACGAGCATTATTCATAACAATAAATAATATAGGTAGATTATATTCTTTTGCTGTTAAGATTTCCATTCCATGCATGAAAAAGCAACCATCACCTGTGATGCATACAACAGGGCGTTCAGGTTCAGCTAACTTTGAACCTATGGCAGACCCAATTCCACTTCCCATTGCGCCAAAATGGACATTAATAGTAAAGGAATCAAAGTCTAACACCTTCATATGATGAATGACATAAGACATAAATTCACCAATATCAATTGTATACCTAGTGGAGGAAGGTAAATATTTTTGAATAGTTAATAGAACGTTTTTAGTGTTATACGCCTCTGTGTCTTCAAGAATCTCTTTATTTTCTTTAACCTCAATCGAAGTCTTATTTCTTGTTAGACCTTTAGCTCTTAATTCTTCAATAAGCAATAATAAACTTAAATTGATATCACCTAGCACAGGTATATCAATCTCATATTTTCGATTGAACACAGATTGATCAAAATCCATCTGTATAGAAAAACGATTTTTTGTAAGATTTAAGTTGTAGTTATTTGTTGCTGTTTCCCCTAAACTTGAACCCACGATTAATAATACTTGTCCATCACCTTCAGCAATCAATTCTGATGCTGCCCCGTGGCCAGCAAAACCGAAAATGCCAACTAGGAGAGGATGATTCTCTGGAATGTACCCTTTGGCTTGCGGTGTTGTGATAATTGGCCAATTTAGAAGTTCTGCTAATTCTAGTAATTGTTCAACAGAATTTCTTACTCCTTGTCCTACCAAAATATAACCACTTTTTCTTTGTAATAGTTCTTCAGCTACATTTTTAATGGTATCTAATTCAGGAACGATTGCCTCTCTTTTTGGTAGAACTGGTATTTTTACGTTTTGAACTGTTTCGTGTTGAACATCTATTGGTATAGCAATATGTACCGGACCAGGCACTCCAGATATAGCGATTTCGCAGGCTTTCACTACTTCTTTTAGTAAATCCTTGGATTCTTTAACCGTTACGCTATACTTGGTAACTGGTTGGAAAATCGGTTCAGCATCCAACTCTTGAGAGGCATTTAAACCGATTGTGTTAACAGGAACAGCACCGGTTAAAAATAAAACCGGTAAATGCTCCCGCATGGCATTTGCTGCACCTGTTACTAGGTTTGTTCCTCCAGGTCCACTACAACCTATACATACACTCAGTTGGTCAGTGTATTTTGCAAAAGCCGCAGCCATGTAGGATGCTGCGCCTTCATGTTTTGTGACAATTGGTGTTAATTCACTCATATCATTGAGTTCATCGAAAAATGCATTGACCGAACCTGCTGGAATACCAAAAATATATTGCACACCGCTATTTTTTAAATACTCTAAGACTGTACGAGCAGCTTTCATAATAAATCTCCTTTGCTTATAAAATTAAAACCTAATAGAAATATTTTTTCATAATTTCTCCAGCTTTCATAGGCTTATTGAAAAAATATCCTTGCATTAAATGACAATTTTGTGCCAATAAATAGTCGGCTTGTTCTTTTGTTTCGACACCTTCTGCAATAACTTCAAGTTTTAAATTTTGAGCAAGCGTAATAATCGTATTTGTAATAGCTGCTGCATCATCCGTTAACATTTCTTGTACAAAGGACTTATCAATTTTTAATGTGGAAATCGGTAAATTTTTCAAATAACCTAAAGATGAATATCCGGTACCAAAATCATCAATGGCCAAATTTACACCAAGCCCTTTCAATTGTGTCATCGTTTTTAATGTTACCTCAGTATTTTTAACAATTAGATTTTCTGTGAGCTCTAGTTGTAAATACTTAGGTGACAGATTTGTTTCATCGAGGACATTTTTTACTATAGAAAATAAATTATTTTGTTCAAACTGATGGACTGATAAATTCACAGACATACTAATTAAAGGATACCCCTGATTATGCCATTCTTTTAATTGTTTGCAGGCTTCTTTAAGAACCCACTCACCTATAGGGACAATTAAACCTGTTTCTTCAGCAATTGGAATAAACTTATCTGGTGTGATCATTCCATGTTCTCGATGATTCCACCTTAATAGAGCTTCAACACCCTTAATTCTGTTTGTTCTATAGTTTATTTGTGGCTGATAGAAGACAATAAGTTCTTCTCGCTCTAACGCCTTATATAAATCATTTTCAAGCTTGATACTTTCAAAAGTTCTTGTATCCATTCCTTCGCTAAAGAAATGATAGCTAGTACCAGGTGTTTCTTTCGATTTATACATTGCTGTGTCTGCATTTTTGATTAATGTCTCTGTAGTATCACCGTTTTCAGGAAACAGGCTGATACCAATACTTGTTTTAATATAAATTTCATTGTCTATTAAATTGAAAGGTCTAGAGAATGAAGCATTTATACAATTAATAACCTTCAAAATGTCATTTTCACATTTAATAGAAGGTAAATAGATTGTAAACTCATCCCCTCCTTGCCTTGATACAGTTGCATCTTCTGGAACGCAAGCACTTAAACGTTTGGCAACGCTTTGGAGCAATAAATCTCCATAGCTATGACCTAGCGAATCATTTACTAACTTGAAGCGATCTAAATCTAAATAGAGAACTGCTAATTTTTCATTATTCACTTTTGCAGACTTCAGTCCCTGCGTTAGTCTGTCTAGTAAAAGAATTCTATTAGGTAAATCCGTTAAACTATCAAAATAAGCATGGTATTTAATTTTTTCTTCTAGTTGCTTTCTTTGCGTTATATCTTTAAATGTGACAACTTCGCCTACTACCTCGTCACCTTCTTTTATGAAAGAGGTTACATATTCCACAGGAAAGTTGGAATTATCTTTTCTAAAAAATACGTTGTAGCTGTTGCAATTTGTATTTAAAAAGGTTGGAACTATATTTTTAACCTCTGTTTCACAACCACTCATAATAATATCGACTGATTTCCCGATCAGTTCCTTCTCTGTTTCATAACCCAACATGAGTGCACCTGCTGGATTGCAGAACGTAATGTTACGATCAAGATCTAATCCAAAGATACCTTCACCTGCTGAATTGAGAATTAACTCTTTTTCACGGCTAAGCTGCTGTAACTCTGCGACAACCCTTTCAAGCTCTTTATTCTTGATTATTACTTCTGAGGTTCTCTCCTCAATAATAATTTCTTGCTTTTCCATATATAGCAGGTTGGATAATGCCGATGCGGTAGTATCAACAATTGATTGGGCTAACTGTAATTGAGTTTCTGAATAGAAAAAAGGTTTATCTTCAAGATTAACAATAGATATTTGTCCTAAAATTTCACCCATTGAAATCAGAGGAAACATAACTAAACCGTTTATGCCGAAATTACGACAAACTTCATGATTTGGCCTTTCATCCTCAAATACATTTGGGATAAGAATAGCTTTTTTAGTTTCAAAAACCTCCTGCATTAAAGCATCATTGCTTTCATCAATTTTTAATTTATTATGAGTCTTTAGCCAGTTTTCTTCTGTCCAATCACTATCCTTACTCAACTTCGCCGGTTTAATTCTTTTTTCTGCTAACGGATCTAATAGGTGGACACCTATATTCTTATTGTCTAATACCTTTTCTAAGTAGAAAAAACATTTATCAAGGCTCTCTTGTAGGGAAGAGCACATTGATAAGTCGCGTGTAACATCAAGCAACAACTGCTTTTCGTTTAAAAGGTGTTCTTTATAAGCTAAATTGTTGGCGTTTTGAATAGCAACAGCAGCCATATTTACATATGCTTCAACTGTTTGAATTTCTTCTTCTGTTAAATTCATTGGAATGCCATAATCAAATAAAAAAACAAGGCCAAATAACTCCTGTTCAAAGGAAATAGGAAGTACTAATAAAGATTTAATATGAAATCCCTCAACAGCTCTAGGATCAGGTCGACTATCCTTTGAGGTATCAGGAATGTAGATTGTTTTCTTAGTTTCAATTACTTCTTTTGCCAGTAAATCTATTTCGGTGTCAATAATATGCATATTCAATGTCCAACCATTAATCACTTCTGGTTTTCCTACATAACCTCTGAATGTCCCATCTTTTTGCGGCAAATAAATGCCCACGGAATCACAGTTGACGATTTCTTCAGATATTGCTATTGTTACCTGCTCCAATACTTCACGTAAATCTAGCTTCATGTTTATCATTTTCGTAATATTGGCCAGTCGAGAATACCTTGTTTGTTCTATAGACATTTATATGAACCTCCAATTTTTATCATTGTCCTGTAGAAATTATTGTTAAATATTTGCTTTATTCGTATCGAATGTCTCATGATTTTATTTTACAGTAGTAATAAACAGGTAGGTAAAAAAATCTAGAAATTAGTTAAATATCCTTAATAGTATTTTATGTTTTTTCTATTAACTTTATTATGTAGGACTACAATCCTTCTTTAAGTGGTGTTCACTTAATCAATTTATCATTAAATAGTTTAGTAAGAGTCTGTGAATTGATGTGGGAAATAATTAGATTTTTGCTATTTTGTAGAAGTGAATTTTAATTCATCTTGGAGGATGTGGTGTATTTTGTGCTGTCAATGAAGGAACAACCTTTATGCATGAATCTGTTTCCGCCTTAAGAGACATTTTGCTTGGGACTATATTTTCTACCGATTTGGATACCTGAAATTATTAGACCATAAAAAAGTTGCCTTACCCTTTAATTTTGACCACTTAGACTTAATGAATTTCGGAATAATCAACTTCCGAATAAATTTAAAGTACGTGAAGCGAAAGGGTGGTCAAGATGAAAATAGTTATAAGAATTTTGGTTAGCGTAATTATTTTAGTTGGAACTGGATTTTGCGTACTGGTTATCATGAATAGACCGATATCCGAGGAGGTAGTTTCTGAAAAAATCGAAAAACACCTAATAGAAATAGTTGAAAAAAATGATGCATTGTCTAGCGCATTACTAACAATTTACTCTGATCAGACAGGTTACTTTGAACAATTTGCAGTCGGTACTAAAAATCAATCCTCTGATCAACCTGTTCAAATTGACAGTCCATATCATTCAGCTAGCATCGGTAAAACCATGTGTGCTACTGTCTTTGGAATGTTAGTCGACGAAGGGAAAATAAACTTTGATGATAAAATTAATTTGTGGCTAGATGAGGATCTCCTTAACGGTTTATTTGTGATGAATGGCAATGATTATAGTGATCAGGTAACCTTGCAGCAATTATTGAGTCATACGTCAGGAATAGGTGATTATTTTGAAGGTCCAGTAAATAGCGGAAAAACTATGATGGAGAGGGTTTCGTCCAATCCTGACCTCTTATTTACACCAGAAGAGTTGCTTGCGTTTACTAGAGAAAACCAGAATCCTGTAGGACGACCAGGGCAACAATTTTATTATTCAGATACGGGGTATGTTTTGCTTGGATTTATTTTGGAAGCTATCGAGGGAAAAACTTATTCCGATATTTTAGAAGAAAGAATATTTGAGCCGTTGGGCATGAACGATAGTTATTTAATGTTCTATAATGATGGTCCGTCTGACATTATTGGAATATATTTAAATGGCATGGACTATAGCAACAAAAAGGCATTATCGGTAGATTGGGCAGGCGGGGGTGTTGTTACGACTATGAATGATCTGTTAACGTTCATGAAGGCTTTAGGTAATGGGCACTTACTTTCTGATGAAGTTTATAGTCAGATGAAGGACTTCAATCATAGCTTTGAAAAAGGTATTTATTATGGCATGGGCATGATGTATTTTGACTTTAGCGAGTTGTCTTTTCTATTAAGGTTTAGTTCAATAACCGATATTTATGGTGGTGTTGGGGCTACAGGAACCTATATGTTATACGATGAAAAAAAGGACACTATTTTTATTGCTAATTTTGGAGCGTTAGAATATAGGGAAAAGGGTATAGAAGAATTAGTAAAAATTAGAATGATTTATGATAGGATGAAAGTTGAATAAATACGTCTTAAGTTGTCATTAGGAGACATATGGTGGTTCAATTATTGTGTTCACATAAAGTATATGAAAAACTGAAACAAGAATTATCAAAATATCATATTGAAGTTAAGCAAGACAGTGATTTGGTACTCGTTGAAAAAGGATATGATATACCGAATGAAAAGCTAAGCATTGTATTCGATGCTATTGATTACATGGATGTCATTAGGCTACTGGTCACTGGTATTCAAGAAGATAGGCGATTTATAGATACGCTTATAGGTTTAAGTAATAATAAGTTTACAGTTATTGAACGAAGGGATGTTGTATATGTTGAATCGGGTCCTAGTGGTATTAACGCATATACAACCTCTGATCAGTATAGTATCAAAGAAACCTTGCAATATTATGAGAACATATGGGGAGTAAAAGGATTTATACGAATCAACAAATCACAGCTTGTGAATCTGCTGCACGTAAAAGAAATTATCCCCTGGTTCAACTCCAGATTTGTACTTAGAATGAATAATAACATTGAACTGGAAGTGTCAAAAATGTACTCAAAAAAGCTTCGGAATACGCTAAAAATATAGGAGAACAATAATGGAGAAAATTCATTTAGCAAATATTATAAAGTCATTTTTTCTTGGTCTCTTCATTGGCGTTATACTACTGTTATATGGCAATGAAGACGTAATATTTTCATATAAAGTCTCCATGGTATTAGCCAGCGGAAGCATTGGATTTTTAATTGGTTTTATTTCAGAATGGTTAACAACAAAACTGCCAATCAGTATAGCAAATGCACGAACTTACTTTTTAATAAATAACTTAATTGCCTTAATCGTTACTACATTGATTATGGCATCTTTAATGATGACTACAAGCAGTGAAATGCTAAATAAAGGGGAATTCACTACAACATTATGCATTGTGCTTGGCATAATTTGTATGGCAAATTTATTTGATTATCTAATGTATCGTAGAACGCAAAATAAGTTAAAAAAATTTAAATCAATGATTCAGGATAATAAGCTCTAAATTTAATGATTTCGCAAAAATATTTATTCCCTTTATACTGTGATCCGCTCAATGTATTTAGTTTTCCGCAGGGGTTGAGATAAAATGGCGTAGGGTTTCAGAACCCTATGCCATTTTTATTGAAACAGGATGGTTATGATCAAACCCTTAATTTTACTTATTGTTCAAAATAAGATTATCTTCAAAACTTGATTTTGTTATAAAATTGTTCAGCCCATTCCAATCATTTTAAAGTGTGTTAGGACAGTGTGATGGATATTGAAGGATGTCCTACTCCTAATTAGAAAATCTTTTGGATAGGGGGTTATTTGATTTGTCGTAAATAATCCGATAGTTTTATAATGAATAGACGATTAACAAGAGGAGTTGAAAAAATATGTTCGCAAGAAATAAAGGTTTTTATCTAGTGTTATCGATGCTAGCAATCATTTTTGTTTTGACGGGTTGTGGTACAACTAAGGATAGTGAAAAAACAGAAGGGAACAATGCTAAGGAATCGAAAGAAACGGTGGATTATGCATCAGAAGTGAAGGAAAATCCGATTGTGACGATTACAATGAAAAATGATGAAAAAATCGTCATTGAATTAGAGCCCACTGTAGCACCAAATACAGTCGCTAATTTTATTTCATTAGTTAAAGAAGGGTTTTATGATGGTCTTATCTTCCATCGAGTTATTCCTGATTTTATGATTCAGGGTGGAGATCCTTTAGGGAATGGTACTGGTGGAACTGATTATTCGATTGATGGTGAGTTTGCTTCCAATGGTTTTGAAAATAATATGAAGCATGAACGTGGTGTTATTTCAATGGCTCGTTCGCAAGACCCAAACTCTGCAGGTTCACAGTTTTTCATTATGGTAAAAGAAGCATCACATCTGGACGGGGAATATACTGCTTTTGGGAAAGTAATTGAGGGCATGGAAACAGTAGATGCAATTGTTGCTGCTGAACGAGATGGTGCAGATAAACCACTAGAAGATCAGCAAATGAAAAAGGTGGAAGTGGATACCAAGGGCTTTGATTATCCAGCACCTAAGGTAAATAAATAAGCAATGTGATGCTTAAGCCGATTTTTTTTACTAAAAATCGGCTTTTTTTAATGGGTGTAAGCTACAATTTCTTTTGCATTGAAATAAGCCATAAAAAATCATCCTCTATTAGTAGTTGAATGTCTTGCCCCTGATTAATTAGCTGTTCTGCTTTATGCTGTTTGGTACTTATACCACGACGTTTATCTCCGAGAATGACGAAATCAGTTTGCTGTGTAACGACCCCTTGCAACAGTCCTCCACAAGCTTTTACTTTTTTGGCAGCTTCAGAACGAGTCATCGTAGAAAGAGCGCCCGTAAAAACGATTTGTTTATTAAAAAAGGGGTGGATTAGACTTTCGGCTGGATCAGAAAGGAAGATGATTTCTGAGTTACCCTTATTAGTCATGATGGCTCTCCTTAAGGTTCTTTTTTAAATACAATTTGATCAATAAATAAATGTCTAAAATTTGGGTCTATGCTACATTAAAAAGCTAACATAGACATGAATTCACAATTGACTGCTTTTATTACTTTTAGCTGTACTGCATTTGTATTTGTGTTTAAACACAATGCCTTCATTATACAAAAATTGTGCAATTGTTTATGTTATACAGCCTTAAAAACGATATACTGTTTTGCCTCTGCGTTCGGCTTTAGTAGTTGAAGGTATAAATGGGAGGAGACATTATAATTATGATTTGAATAGAGCAGATAAAGCACTGTATTTAGCAAAACATGTAGGACGTAATCGAGTAAATGTTTATAAAAAAAGCTAAAATATACACTCATTGAAGGAATGATGTATATTTTAGCCTTTTTATTACCAATTCGTGTGGAAAACACCTTGTGTATCAATACGCTCATACGTATGGGCGCCGAAATAATCTCGTTGTGCTTGCAGAAGATTAGCATTAGATGAACCAGTTCGATAACTATCATAATATGTGAGAGAAGCGCTTAAACATGGGAACGCATTACCTACTTGAATGCCTTCACATACTACTTTTCTCAATGCGTTTTGATAGCCCTTTGCCTTTTCTGCAAAGTAGGGGTCAATTAATAAATTATCTAGTGCTGATTGATTTTGGTAAGCTTCACTAATAACATTTAAAAACTCTGCTCGAATAATACAGCCACTACGGAAAATTAGCGCGATATCCTTTAATGGCAAGTTCCAGTCATAAAGCTCAGATGTCATTTTATATTGTGTAAATCCTTGTGCGTATGCGCAGATTTTCCCCATATAGAGAGCTTGTCGTACGTATTCTACCCATACATCCTTTTCTAGATTCTGCTGATTGTTGTTTGGTCCTGTTAATACAGCCTCTGCACGAACTCGTTCCTCTTTTAATGATGAAATATAGCGAGCAAATAAGGCTTCTGTAATAATCGATGTAGGAATGCCATTATCTATAGATTGTATACTTGTCCATTTTCCAGTTCCTTTTTGACCAGCTTTATCAAGAATCATATCAATCAGTGGTAATCCTGTTAAATCATCTTTTTTTCTTAAAATTTCAGCTGTAATTTCGATTAAATAACTTTTCAATTCGCCTTCATTCCATGTTTCAAAGATATCAGCGATTTCCTCAACGGATAATCCTACATTTTTTCTTAAAAACGTATAGGCTTCTGCAATTAGCTGCATGTCTGCATACTCGATTCCATTGTGCACCATTTTAACAAAGTGACCTGCACCTTTAGGGCCAATGTACGTACAGCATGGTATACCATTCACTTGTGCTGCGATCTTTGTAAGAATAGGAGCGGCTTTATCATAGACCTCTTGATCTCCACCAGGCATGATAGAGGGACCTGTCAATGCGCCCACTTCACCACCTGAAATACCAATCCCTAAATAGCCGAATCCTAAGGCTTTCAATTCATCGTATCTACGTTCAGTATCTTTATAGTGAGAGTTACCACCATCCATAATCACATCACCTTTTTCAAGGAAAGGCACTACAGACTGAATAACTGAATCAATGGCTTTTCCAGCTGTAACCATCAAAAAAATCTTTCTTGGTTTTTCTAAAGATTGTACAAATGCCTCTATTTCATAGTAAGGAGTAAGCGCCTGTCCTTCAACTTTTTGTAGCAATTTGTCAGTTAAATCTCGTGTGTAATTATAAACGGCTACTTGCTCGCCCTTATTAGCCATGTTTAAGGCAATGTTGCTGCCCATAACACCTAAACCAATAACGCCTATTGTGTTTAACATTTATGCTCGCTCCTTTTTTAACTTTCTTAAACAAATAAACTAAGTAATAAAATAAACCCTAAACCAGCTACAGATACAATGGTTTCTAGCAACGTCCATGTAGCAAAGGTTTCTTTCATGCTTAACCCAAAATATTCTTTAAACATCCAGAATCCAGCATCGTTGACATGTGAAGCAATTAAACTTCCTGCCCCTGTTGCCAGCACTACTAAGGCAAGATTCACATCACTTTGTCCTAACATTGGAATTACTAGCCCAGCAGTTGTTAAAGCAGCAACTGTAGCAGAGCCCAATGAAATTCGTAAAATGGCAGCAATAATCCATGCTAATAAAATCGGTGATAAGGTAGTTCCATGGAATAGTTCAGCTACATAATCACCAACACCACCATCGATTAATACTTGTTTAAAAGCTCCACCGCCACCAATGATTAAAAGCATCATGCCAATATGCGAGATTGCTGTTGTACAGGATTCCATTACTTGCTTAATGGGAATTTTTCTTGCGATCCCCATTGTATAAATAGCCACTAATAAGGAAATTAACATCGATGTACCAGCTTCACCGATGAAGCGGATACCTGCTAGGAAGGCGTTATCTTCAAATCCTATTGTTTTTTGTAGCAGTGTAATAATAGTAGCAAAAGACATTAGAATAACAGGTAATAGTGCAGTGAACACACTAATTCCAAAACTAGGCGTGTCCTCTAGTTCAAAGGTTTTTTGTTCACCTAGAGAGGCAATATTCCCAGTTTTGTTGAATGATTCAGGCACTAACTTTTTAGCCACTTTTGTAAATAATGGCCCTGCTAAAATAACAGTTGGAATAGCGATGATAAATCCATAAAGCAATACTTCTCCGATGTTTGCCCCAAATTCACCAGCAATGACGGTTGGGCCCGGATGAGGTGGTAAAAATCCATGTGTAACAGATAATGCTGCGGTCATAGGGATTCCAAGATACAATATAGATACCTTCAATTGTCTAGAAATGGCGAAAACAATAGGGATTAATAGCACTAATCCTACTTCAAAGAACAGTGCAACACCGATAATAAATGAAGCTGCTACAACGGCCCATTGAATATTCTTTTCACCAAATTTATTCACAAGGGTCATGGCAATGCGCTGTGCACCCCCTGAATCAGCGATTAATTTACCTAGCATAGCACCAAGTCCAAATATTAATGCCAAGTGACCTAACGTGCCGCCTAATCCTGCTTCAATCGTTTTTACAATGACATCTAAAGGCATTCCAAGAGCCAATGCCACAACAAATGAAACAATGATTAATGAGATAAACGTATTTAATTTAAAGCCCATTATTAAAATTAACAGTGCGATAATACCAATACCTACAATAACTAATGGCATGTATTTTCCTCCTCTTTAGTCGGGCTTAATTATGCTCCTTTGATAATGAGCAATAGACGCATAATCGTCTGCTAACACCCTAGATAAACGAATGAAAATTGGAAGCAACTGTCTATATTCTTTTGCCGCCTCTTCCATTGGTGTATGTTTATAGGTGTCACCAATCATATCAGCAACAATCTCAAAGGAATTAATTTTTTCGATAGCATATAAACCTAAAATACAAGCACCAAGACAGGAACTTTCATAGCTTTCAGGTACTACTACTTCCGATTCAAAGATATCGGCCATCATTTGTCTCCAAATCTCAGAGCGTGAAAAACCTCCTGTTGCTTGAATGCGAGTTACAGGGCTTTCCATACATTCGAGTAATGCTAAATACACGGTGTATAAATTGTAGATAACCCCTTCAAGAGCAGCTCGTATCATATGTTCTTTTTTATGTGCCATTGTTAAACCAAAAAATGAACCACGTACATCTGGATTCCATAAAGGTGCACGCTCACCTGATAAATAGGGGTGGAATAGCAATCCATCAGCACCAGGTCTTACACGATCAGCAATTTTCGTTAACACCTCATACGGATCAATACCAAGTCTTTTCGCTGTTTCAATTTCCGAAGAGGCGAATTCATCTCGAATCCAGCGGAGTACCATGCCACCATTGTTTACAGGGCCACCAATGACCCAATGGTTTTCTGTTAAGGCATAACAGAAAATTCTTCCTTTTACATCTGTTTTAGGTTTATCAATGATGGTACGAATGGCACCACTTGTCCCAATTGTGACAGCTATTTCGCCTTCTCGAATAGCGTTAACTCCTAAGTTTGAGAGAACGCCATCACTTGCACCGATGACAAAAGATGTTTGTGGATCTATTCCTATTTGTCTCGCTAAATGGACATTACAGTCTGTAAATCGTTTAGTTGTTGGAACGAGTGTCGATAATTGTGCTCTTGTAATACCTGCTGTCGTTAACGCTTCTTCATCCCAATCTAATGTATGGAGATTCATCATGCCCATGGATGATGCTAATGAATAATCCACAACATATTGATTAAAAAACTTTTTAAAAATGTATTCTTTAATCCCAATATATTTCTTTGTTTTACCGGCGATTTCAGGATGCTCATTTACTAGCCATGTAATTTTGCTTAATGGGGACATTGGATGAATAGGTGTACCCGTTCTTTTATAAATTTCATGTCCATTCCATTCATCTTTAATTTTTTGTGCCCATGCCTCACTACGATTATCCGCCCAAGTAATGACAGGAGTTAACGGCTGGTCATTTTCGTCTACTGCAATGACACTATGCATGGCACTACTAAAGGAAACAAATAATAATGATTTGTCAGAATGGCACTTCATAATAGTAGATATTGCTTGAAGTACAGCCTGAAAAATCTCTTCTGGATTTTGCTCAGCTGTTGAAATATCGGGTGTATATAATGGGTACCCAATGTTTTCTTGTTGAATAACCTTACCTTGTTCACTGAACAAAACTGCTTTTGTGCTAGTAGTCCCTATATCAACACCTAACATATAGTTAGTCATTTTGTGGCTCAACCCCTTTAGATAGCATTTGCTGTGACCGCCATAGGTCTTCTACCTTCCCTTGAACATCATCGAAATTTTCATGTAAAGATTTAATCATGAGCTCACGATCCTTTGCTCTGATAGCATCGATATACATTTCATGATTTTTCACAATGCGATTGAAATCTTCATATTTTTCTTTGAAGCGCATGCGCATAGATAACAAAATTAACCCTTCCATCACGGGCTTTAAATTATTCCAAATCATTGTGATATAAGAATGTTTGATAGAGCGAATAATAGCCTCATGGAACATAACATCCTGATATGAAAACTCGTCCGCATCGTTATATTTAATGGCAACTTTCATCATTTCCAATGTTTTGCTAAGTTCCAATGCTAAGTTGGTTGTATCCATTTTTATGAGACGTTCAAATACAAATGTTTCAATTAGTAAACGAACATCATAAATTTCTTCAATTTCTTTTTCCGATAAACCGATAACAACAGCACCCATCTTTTCTAATCGAATAATATTTTCAGATGCTAGTATTCTTAAGGCTTCACGAATGGGTGAACGACTTACTTCAAAATCAGCTGCTAGTTTGTTTTCAGAAAGAATGGTACCGCTTTCAATTAATCCTGAAATAATGCGCATTCTAAGTTCGTAAGCAACACGATCTCCTGTCGAAGCTTTAGAAAGCCATTTTTGTGGATATAAATAGTCCTTAGATTCGCTCATAATATCACCTTTTTTGATTTTGAGTATACTTGTATACAAGTATTATAGTCAGAAAGAAAATAAGATTGCAAGCGACTTAATATGAACACATTTATTAGTAATAATGGAATTAGTATTAGGCATGGAAGAAAGAGCCTCAACACTATACTTAGCTAAATAAAAAATTTAATGCACATTCTTTCAGTCCTCCATGGACAAACTTTGGAGTGAGAGGTTCGTAAAACATATAAGTGGTTTTATAACTTTTCAAATAAGCGGTGGAGGGATGGTTATGTCAAATATGAATAAAAATCGTAAAAATGCAAAAGCAAAAGAAACGATAAGTGCAAGCACAACAAACCAAAAACTTCATCAGGAAGAGTTTGGATCTGAATTTGAGCTTGATGCGGCTTCAGCACAAGTAAATAACCTTGCTGAAACGCAAGGAAAATCAGGTATCAAGCAACCAGTCAGTGAGAGAACTGCGTGGCACTAGTTTATATTTGACAACTATTCAACACATTGAGCGGAAGAACTAAGGAATAAGCCTTAGTTCTTTTTATAGCCTGGGAAATATTGTGTTTATTTATGATTGAATTAATTTCTTCCGTACATATTTTTTGAGCATTTTATAATACTACATCTAGAGGAATGAAAATTCTTTTAGGAAGGGAAGATGTTAAAATTGGCTAAACACTCAGACACAAGTTGGAAGCAGGATCATCCGAGTACATTGTTTAGTAATTCGGTGCAAAAGGCAGATCGTTTGTTAAAGCATGCAAAGTCACATCCTGAGGAAATAGCTTTAGAACATGCTTTTAATCAAATTAAGCATGCAGAGAATGCACGTTTCAATGCAGAACAATATGGTGAACATTTGGATACTGTTCAGCAAAATAAAGAGTATCTAGAGCAGATTAAACAGCAATTACATGAAATGAAAGACGATATGGGTAGACAATAACAGACAAAATGGCTTAAATCCACACAGAGGGGTTTAAGCCATCGTTGTTTTAATGGTGAAGTTAACACCAAACAATGATTTCATATGGTGTAGTTTGAGCAGGAATACTTCTAGTAGAAGGGCCATAAATGACAATGAGATTTCGATTGGCAGGACTTTTGGAAAAAGGCTGCCCGTTTTTAAGCGACATAACGGTAGTAGGAGAAAGATTTAATTGCAATTGTCCATCACTACTCACAAGCTGCTGATTAAACAAGTCTACCTTTACATTTTGATAATTGCTTTCTTTGACAATAATTAAAGCACGGTATTGAGGTGGGTAGATCATCGGTACAGGTGCATCACCATCATAATAACCCGTTACCCATTCACCTGCTGTAACCACTTCATGATGAACAAAATAAGTAGAAGGAGAAATGACAAAATTGACGACACCGCCAACTCCATCTTCTAAGGTCATCATTTTATAACAACCTTCTTTGTCTCCATTTTGTCCTACTGGAAAATCACTTATTTGTGTGATGACACCTCGAAAAGATTTAAAATTAACCATAGCCATTCCCTTCTTACATATTTCATATTTGTACCGTATCACTTTATTGTATGTAGTATTGGAAATTTAGGTGACAGGCAGTAACTAGGGATTACTATTTTTTATGAACCCATCTATACTGAATATGTTTACTATAAAGCTAGAGGAGTGGAATCTATTGAAGTGGATTTCTAAAAATAAGAAAATCTTTCTATTTTTAATTTTTGTTGTCATTGTTATTGCAGGTGTACTCGATATTAAATATGAGGGCTTGTTCTATCAACTATTACCTACATCAATGCAAACATTTTTATCTGATTTATTTTAAAATGTTGAGAACCGTACCTAAAAATTAGACACGGTTATTTCATCAGGTAGTATGGGCAATCTCCAGGCAGAAATCCAAAGAGCTACCGATTTAATATAGGCAGCTCTTTGGATTAAGCACAGCAAACAAGGATTGGAAAAAATATTGTTATTCTATGCTATCAGCCCAAATCTCCTTACCATCTTCAGAATGGCTATAGGTATGAGGCACCGAAGCTTCAATGATGTCTGCAAATCCCCAATGGGAAGATAAATCTTTATAAAAATCCTTGTACAGGTTCATTTTTGAAATATCCATTTTTCTATTAAGCATCTTATTTAAAAACTTTGCTAATTCTGCTCTTGTGATTAACTCGTTTGGCATGAATGTGCCATCAGGATAACCTTCTATCCATCCCTTAGCATTAGCGGAGTTAATATACGGAAAAGCCCAATGGTTATTTGCCATATCTGTAAAGTGATTTTCTGCAGTAAGAACCAATTCAGAAAATCTTGAGGCTACAGCAGTAAATTCAGCTCTACTTATGAACTGGTCAGGCTTAAACGTTCCATCAGAATATCCTTGCAAGATACCATAGCTCAAAAGCACGTTTATTCCTTCCGAATACCAAGCATTTTCCTTTACGTCTTTGAACGTAGCATGGATTGAATGATGTTGATTTTGCTTAAGCAAACGGAAGAGTATCATAGCAACTTCCCCGCGGGTCGCAGAGTTATTCGGTCTAACGGTTCCATCAGGATATCCTTTAATAAATTGGATGTGAGTGTCCCTTTCAAGTTCAGCCTTAGTGATCTTTATTATTTTGACCTTCACCGTTTCGCTTCGTGTTACTGTATGACTCCAGTTTGTATCCACTAACTGGTAGCCTTCAGGAATTTGTAGAAGGTTAGATCCCAGAATTTGATCGACATAAGGCTTGTTGATGCGCTGGGAAGACACGAATTCACCATCGTCGTTCAGGTATTGGATGGTTACATCCAGCATGGATGGCGGTGCTACGCCGGAGCCTTGAATGCCACCTGGTTCTCCACCGGGATTGCCGCCTGGCTCACCACCGGGATTGCCGCCTGGCTCACCACCGGGATTGCCGCCTGGCTCACCACCGGGATTGCCGCCTGGCTCACCACCGGGATTGCCGCCTGGCTCACCACCGGGATTGCCGCCTGGCTCACCACCGGGATTGCCGCCTGGCTCACCACCAGGATTGCCGCCTGGCTCACCACCAGGATTGCCGCCTGGCTCACCACCAGGATTGCCGCCTGGCTCACCACCAGGATTGCCGCCTGGCTCACCACCAGGATTGCCGCCTGGCTCACCACCAGGATTGCCGCCTGGTTCACCACCGGGATTGCCGCCTGGTTCACCACCAGGATTGCCGCCTGGCTCACCGCCCGGATTAGACCCTGTATATACTGGTCTATACGTGTAGATGACCATATGGTTTGTGTCCTTTTCAACCGTTATAACCACCTGACCGCTACTACGATACTCCGCTGTTACATCCTTTCCATCGACAGTTACTTTTCCTACTTCATAGTCTGGAACTCTAACAGCTTCAGCTTTGTAGTTAGTACCTTGATCTAAATTGTTGTATATTGTAGGTGCTGCCACTTGACTGCCGTCCATTTTCAGGTGTTTAACCGTTACAGCTGAAGATTTGACGTAGTGAAATTGCACTACGTTAGACGTATAATTCCTCGCTGAATTGTTATTGACAATCATGGAAGCGGAGTACCAATCTTCAATCCCCAATCCAGGGATATCGTCAATAGCACCAGCGTACTTGTGCTTTGCTGTTAGCTTGAAAATCACTTTCTTTCCTATATATTTTTCAAATGGAAATTTACCTTCTGATAATGTCAAAGTCACTTCCGGGGAATCCTTATCATCATCATTCAAAGTAACATCATAGGTATTAGACTCAATTTCCTCACCCTCACATAGCAACTTTATGTCGGCAAGACCATTTTCTAGTAGCATGTAATGAAGAACAGGGTTAACAACTACAGACTTGTATCCCGTTGTATCTGCCAGAAACGCTATTTCCGCTTCAAACACGAAGTCTTCGTCAAGAGTCTTTGCTGTTACTTCTTTATAGGAGTGTTCATCAGCGTCTGAAACTTGCAGTTTAATTACGGGAGCATAGCTGCCAATGAACTGACCATTTGGCCAATAAAATGCTGCGAACAAGTCTCTACCGCCAACAGTACTATCCTCAGTATCTAAAATTGTTGCTTCAATCCAATAATCCTCGATATGTCGTGGTTCAATGACCTTAGTTTTGAAGGTTATTTTATAGGAATGTGGCTGCGCAAGCAGATCCGAATCCGTGATTTTAACTTTGATGTTAGAACCATCTTCAGTAAACTCATACTGCGAATCGTTTAAAAGCCCCTTGCCACCTGGAACTATTATCCCAGCTTTATTATAATTAGCCTGCACAACCGCAATAGAGCCAGGTACATACTGATGTTGCTTATCGATTGTATTTATTATAGTCTGGATGTCAAAAATCTGATGAGGATCAATTCTCATCGTCCACTGAATTATGGTGTCTTCCTTTGCGTCATCATTTGCCACACCCCAATATGAAAAAATATATGAGTCTGGGAGTGGAGGCGTTCTCTTAATGGTAACTGGAACTGTAACCGTACTTTGTGCCCCTTTAAAGTCCACTTCAAAGGCCAAGTCAACATTCGCATCGGCATCGTATACGTATAAATTAACGGCTGCCCCCAGTTTAAGTGTAGCTTCAAATGAAGTGTACTTTACTATCCCTTCAGTAAACACGATCGTGATCAGGTTATGAGTTATCGTAACTTGAGCCACAGTCTCATTTTCTTCACCAGTTAAATCAAGTGTTGATGCCACGCCCAGCAGCTCCTCAGGTATCTTTATCGTGACCGTATCGCCAGCTTGAATACCTTCTTCACTTTTTAATGTCACATCCAGATTCACACGTGTCTGAGGTTGTGGTAGTATAGCAGAGCCATCTTTGGCTGTTACCTTAATCCCAGTGAGGATGCTTGTTTCTAATGCTTCCGCTGTTACTGGAGTTTCCTCTGTTACTGGAGCTTCCTTTGTTACCGGAGTTTCTTCTGTTACTGGAGTTTCTTCTGTTACTGGAGTTTCCTCTGTTACTGGAGTTTCCTTTGTTACCGGAATTTCCTCTGCTGACACTACAGAAAGGGGAGTTATTAATGGAAGGATTATCCCCATAATTAAAGTAAGTATCACTGTCAATATTATTAATTTATTTAATTTAAATGTCATTCCCTTTACTCCTCTCCTTGCTTATTTTCTAGATAAAATGAAATACAGCCAATCAATCCAAATAATTGCATAAATTAGCTCCTTTCAAAACTTAGTAAAGTTCAATACAATCGATATGGATTGTACTGAACTGATAGACACTTCTATTATGGAAAAAAAGTTAAGAGGATTGGGTTTCAAAATTGCTTTTTCTGATTCCGTAAATGATATGTTACTTTTCACGTACTTTTAAAAGTTTCATTGTGTAGAACAACACAGCTTGTTTATGTGGGCTCAAAAAGAGAAGAGGGATATATATAATTTTAGTTTATTCCTGTTTTTTGTTTACCATATTGAATGGCTCAGACGATAGTTTAAGCCGTCTTTGTTTTAATGGTGAAGTTAAAACAAAGCAATGATTCCATATAATTAAAGTAATTAAATAAAGAAGTGAAAAAGTAAAACAGAAAACTTATTGTCACTATAAGTTTTCTGTTTTTCAATGGTATTATAGGAAAAATTTCATCGTAAAGAAGGAAGTGAAAGTATAATGGATCAATGGATGAAAGCACTTGAAACATTCTTGAAAGATTGGCAAGGCAGAGAGGATGTCATAGGGGCTCTAGTTTGTGGGAGTTACGTTACTGGAAATCCCTCAAAGCACTCTGATATCGATGTTCATATTATTTTGGCAGACCATGTAGAGTGGAGAGAAAGAGGCAATCATGTGATTAATGGCTTTTTAATTGAATACTTTGCGAATCCACCAGGTCAAATTCGAAGGTACTACCAAGATGATTTTAACGAACGTAGGACTATGTCTATGGTGCAATTTAAAACAGGTAGAATCTTATTTGATTATACTGGAATAATAAATGTATTAAAATTAGAGGCTAATGAATGGTTAGGTAAAAATTATAAAGCAATAAATAATACGCTTCTTGAAATAAAAAAATATAGTTTATGGGATGCACTAGATAACTTAAAGGATTGTTATGAACAAGAAAGAAAAGACTTTACCTTTGCCTATCATAACGCATTAGCAAATTTGTTTATGGAGTACTGTCATTTTTTGAATTTAGAAAGGATACCCTCTTATCAAATTTATGCCTATCTTGAAGATTCAAACTACCTTCAAAAATATAGTAAACGAGCATTTCCAGATGATTCTTTTAAAAACGTGTTTGTCCATGCCATACAGGAAGAAAATGCACAGCAGAGGATGGCGTTATATGAAACATTAGTCGATTATGTGCTAATACAAATGGGTGGTTTTCATATAGATGGCTGGCATATACAAAGCCCAATCGATAGTTCATCTTGAGGAATGTGAGCTAGTCTAGAAACAAGACGGGCACCCTATTCCATGTTATTATATAAGTATAATAATAAAAAAGAATCTATTTTTTATGAAAATGTCAACCATTTTTAGGCCGATTATTCCATAAAGCTTAAAAAATCCTAGTTTTATCTAGAATAAAAAGTGAGTTTTTTTCTTGAATTATGAATAGAAAGGCTCGAAAAAAGCTGATAACTCTCATATAAATAGTTGATATTTTAATCTTGAACTAATTGTGATAAACTGCAATAAGGTAATAATTGATACAGAAATGGTGTGCTCCGAGGTTGGTCCATGGCTTACAGTACTTCTAAAGCGGGAGTGCTTACATCCTTTCTGCAAATCTTAATATATAAGGAAGGTAAAAATGAGTAACAGACAAATTAAATCAGATGTTATCTTAATTGGTGCCGGAATCATGAGTGCAACTTTGGGAACATTACTTAAAGAATTAGCACCAGATTGGAAAATTACAGTGTTTGAAAAGCTTGAGAAAGCAGGCGAAGAAAGTTCTCACGAATTGAACAATGCTGGAACTGGACATGCTGCACTATGTGAGCTGAACTACACTTCAGAGAAAAAAGACGGATCAATCGATATCAAAAAAGCGATTAATGTTAATGAACAGTTCCATGTTTCAAGACAATTTTGGTCGTATCTTGTAAACAATAAGCTGATCAATAATCCACAAGACTTCATTATGCCTTTACCACATATGAGTTTAGTACAAGGGAAAGAAAATGTTGAGTTTCTAAAAAAACGTCATGAAACGATGATAAAAAATCCTTTATTTGAAGGAATGGAATTCTCAAATGACTCTGAAACACTAAAAAAATGGATTCCACTTATTATGGAGAACCGTCCAGAAGATGAAGACATTGCTGCAACGAAAATTGACACTGGTACAGATGTTAACTTTGGTGCTTTAACTCGTATGTTAATTGACCACTTAAAAGCAAAAGATGTGGATGTTAACTACAACCATAGTGTTGAAAGTTTAAAACAAGCTAGTGATGGTTCATGGGAAGTACATGTACATGATTTAGACGGCTGTAAAATGGAGTATCATTCAGCAAAATTTGTCTTCCTTGGAGCTGGTGGAGGAAGCCTAGAATTGCTACAAAAATCAGGTATTCCTGAAGGAAAGCATATTGGTGGATTCCCAATTAGCGGTTTATTCTTAGCATGTAATAAACCAGAAGTGGCTGAACAGCATCATGCAAAAGTATACGGAAAAGCAAAAGTTGGTGCCCCACCAATGTCAGTTCCGCATCTTGATACTCGTTATATTGATAATAAAAAATCATTACTATTTGGACCTTTCGCAGGTTTCTCTCCGAAGTTCTTAAAAACAGGTTCAAATATGGATCTATTTGCTTCTGTAAAACCGCATAATATCACAACATTATTAGCGGCAGGCGTTAAAGAGATGGGATTAACGAAATATCTTATCCAACAACTAATGCTTTCAAAAGAGCAACGTATGGAAGAGTTACGTGATTTCATTCCAAATGCGAATAGCGATGATTGGGATATTATCGTAGCTGGTCAACGTGTACAAGTAATTAAAGATACAGAAGCTGGCGGTAAAGGAACACTTCAATTTGGTACAGAGGTTGTAAGCGCTTCTGATGGATCGATTGCAGCTTTACTTGGAGCTTCACCAGGTGCATCTACTGCTGTACATGTAATGCTTGAAGTTCTTAATAAATGTTTCCCTCAACATATCAATGAGTGGGAAACAAAAATTAAAGAAATGATACCATCTTACGGTTTATCGTTAGCAGAAAACCCAGAGCTTTTAAAAGAAATTAATGCAACAACAGATAAGGCACTTGGTTTAAAATAAAGGTAAATAATGTAGTTTTTTAAGGAAGAGCTCTCAATCTATTTAGGTTGAGAGCTCTTTTTAATTTATGAACATCTTTTCCTGGGAAATTTTGTAGTTACAATATTTATTTAAATGATTAAGCTACAAGACATTGGGACATTTCATGAAATATCAGAGATTGCAATATATATCTATACGGGTAATATAGGTGTTAGTCATAGATGGAATATAGTAAACCAAATCTTAAAGCGTTAAAGTATTAATATCTTTAACGCTTTTTTTATTGTTCTAAACTCGAATCTTTGATAAGCAGAATGCAATAGAGTGTTTGACATATGCGGCACAATAGAACAGTAGGACAGCTACTAGTAATGCTAGAGGAATGCTGAATATAACGGGGAGTTCTACACCATACCAGATGCCCATTTTAATTTGGTCCAGTCCGAATGTCCGTAAAAAGCCAGCTAGTATTGATAAAACGGCGCTCAGGAGTAAGCCAGCGTAAAGAACAGACAATACAACAAGAGCCAATGAGCAGAAAAAAGCTTGTAGCAATTTTAGGAATGTCATTCCTTTTCCCTCCGTATAACATGATGTACCTTTGCGGTAGGAGCAATAGTATATTCATCAGAATAGTAAAGTGTCTCAATCTGACAATTTTCTCCCACAACGACAACTTCACCGTCAACAACCTCTGCTTTTGTATAAGAGAGTTGTAAGTGTCTCCCGTTTATGGTTTGACAACTTAATTTTTTCTTAAATAAAGGAAGAAGCGTAACTTTATCTTTTTCTATTAAAATAGTCTCAGCCATTAACCTGCCTATTTCACTTTCCCCTGACAATTTTAAATGAACATCCGTTGCCTGAATTTCTACAGCCTTTACTATTCCAATTGCTTCGAATAGTTGGCACTGCATTTTTTCTTCAACCACCAATTTTCCCGTACTGTGGATCTTACGGACACGACCAGTTCGTATTTTTAAATTCCCTGCGTTTGTCAGTTCATCCATTTCACAATAATCCTTTAAAGTACATGAACCTGTGCTGTTAAATGTCTGTGTGGTAACAGGAAAGTAAAAGGAGCTATGGCCATGAGTGGATACTTTTTTTAAATGTACTTCTTGGTGTATAGATACAGCTCCTCGAATATTTAATTGCTCATATTCGGCATCCAGATTTTTAATACTGCCATTCGTTAGTGTTAAAGTACGAAGTTTTTGAAACATAAAAAGTCACCTCAGTTTATTTAATTAATATATATTTTAATAACTAAAATATATATTAATTAAAGTATATGTAACTTCCATTTGTCAAGAACCAAGAATACCTAAAGTTGAACAATAAAAAAAGGATTTCAATGTTGTTGAAATCCTAAAAAATTTTATTCATTAATTGATTTACCTCGCGTAAGATATTGGACATGTCTGTGAGTTTATCCTGAGAAAACTTTAAAAAGATTTCTTGGACCTTCTTGTCACCCGTATTTGTTAAAGCCATTTTGACCACACGACGATCATTATTTTCTCTCATTCGTTGTATCAGCTCTAACTTTTCCAGTTTATCGCACATGGAAGTCACAGCCCCAGGCGTTACGCTAAAGAAATCAGCAATTTCTGTTGCCTTCATACCGTTATTTATTTTTAGTTGAAGAAGTAGAATTAACTGGTTTTGTGTTAACGCTTCCCCTTCTGATAAAAGCTCAACAAACATTTTTGACTTTTGCTGTATTTCCAGCATTTCTTTCATAATGATTTCTACATTGTGTAGGTTTTCTACCATTTAATCACACCCGTTAAAATATTTAATAATTGAATTATATAGCAAGTAAATAAATCTTTCCAAGAAGAAATGATTTTATAATTCTTTACGTTATGTGAAGAGGGAATATTTAATTCGTCGCGTTATTTAGCAATTGTCCTTCTAGATAGCAAATTTGCCCCAATATTTGATAGACGGATAACGGCTTTTCCTTATTTTCTTTGTTAATAAGTTAAGTTGTTTATGCTCAGCCGCTGTTAGGTAAGTTTCTTCAATCTTTGTCATATTAATAGGGGGAGAAAACGAGTACGGTGTCTAAGAAATGTGGAAAGAGCATGTAATGACAAGTCATCAAACATGCTCTTTTCAATATGAAGATTTACTTATTTAAAGGTCGCACGCATCCATTCAAAAAATCTATCCTTTTCTTCAAATTGAGGGTAGTGTGCGGATTGTTCATAAGCTATAAATTCCTTTTTTTTCGCATTAATTTGATCAAAGTATGTCTTTGCTGCCTTGGATGATGTTTGATAGTCATAGTCACCCATTACAAAATAGAAGGGCAATTCAAGTTTAATGACCTTAGTAGGGAGTGGGTGCTGCATTACCTCATTTAATAATGTATTTTGAGAGAATGATAAACCATAGTTATAGCGGATAATATCTAATAAATTATACTCCGTACTGAAAAACATCCCTAACATGTTTCCATCCGGATTATCAATGAGTCTTGAAGCCCCACCATATTTGTTTACGTAATTTCGGGGTGTAAATGTCTTACCACTGTTAATTTCTTCAGTTAACTTTTGTAAATGTAAAACATCGTCTGTGTTGCCTTTTAGTTGAGCTTGGTTGATGGTGTAATGTAAACTATCGATTTCACTTTCAATGGTATTACTCATTTGACCAATACCGATATAAGCTTCGTACTTTTCAGGAGCCTTAGCTGCAGCTTGTGTGGCGATATAAGTACCATAGGAGTGGCCAATTAAGATAACTTTTTCTTTGTCTAGACGTTTGGCTATATAATTAGTCAGTGCTAATAAATCCTTCACCAGCAAGTCAGACGAAAGATTAGAATAGTCTTCAAAAAAATGATAGGATTTCCCACTAGCTCGTTGATCATAATTGACTACTGTAAATTCAGTTTCTAATAAATCTTGATATTTTTTAGCGTAAGGTATTTCAGAGCAACCAGGTCCACCATGTACAAAAATGATAACGGGATTATCTTTGTTATGCCCACGTATCATTATTTCATGGTCACTGCCATTGATTTCTACCTGTTCTAAAGTACTAATGCTGTTAGTCTTTTTTAAAGAGGATGTCCATGTTGGAAAAAGAAGTGCCATTAGTAGAAATAAGGTAAGGAACATGACAAGATATTTAATAAATTTTTTAATAGATTTCATAGAATACCCTCTTTACATGCGTTTCATAAAAGTAGCATGATACATTCTTCTTTTATACACATAAAAGTACATACTAAGAGGCCACCATAGCGTAACAAAAATAGGGTAGATTGCCCAAATAACGCTTGGTGAAGAAACAATGTTCACTATAATGAAAAAGATACTAATGAGAATTGTAGCTGTAACGGAGAATGCTACAAAAGTTTTTCGTTGAGCATGATATAAAGCTAAAGGCCACCACATGACTAAAAATGCGGGATAAATCGCCCAAGGATATTGAGGAGACACAATGATATTGAGTAAAGAATAATAAATGATTGTGGATGCACAGCCAAACAGTGCGGTTTTTAATGTTTTTGCTTTTTCATCTAAGTACATAAGGATTGGCCACCAAATAATTGGATAAATAGCGTAAATGAACCATAAATGATTTGGTGCGTATATATAATTCTCAATAATAAGAAATGCGATGATCATGACACTACAAACGATGGAATATTGCTTATACATTTTTTTAGACATAAAAAACAAAGTGATTGGCCATAGCAAAAGTAATAAACAAGGATAGATAAACCACATTGTTTGAGGTGATGTCGTGTAGTTGACGATTCCTAAAAAGATCATCGTCATCAAACTTCCGGCTATAGAAAAGTTAATAAAGTTCTTCATGTTTATTCACCCCATCTCTTACGTGACCACACAAAGTACATGGATAAAGGCCACCAGAGTATCGCGAATATTGGATAGATTGCCCAAATCGTATGTGGTGTGTAATAAAGATTAATAAAAATAAAAAATGCAATAATTAAGCCACTACCCCAAATGGAAAACTCTAAGTTCAATTTAGCCATGTTTTTCTTTGCAGGTTCCTTGACGCCGAGTTCTTTTTTTAAGTCTTCAATATCTCCAAATTCTACAATTGCTTTATTGATGGCATCCTCCTGTTCTTTTCCTTGGTCCATTAAATAAAATACTTTTTCTTCAAGATTTTCAATGATTTCTTGTTTGACCAATTCAGTCTCGTTGTTACGAGGAATATCCTTAAAAAGCTCATCAATATGGTTTTTTATTCTTTTCATTCTAAGCCCTCCATAAATAAATCGATTATTTCTTTTACTTCCGACCATTCTTTCACTAACTCATTTAAATAGGCTTTACCTAATGAGGTAATGCGGTAATACTTTCGTTTGCCACCATGTGAAACATCCCCATAATAGGCTTCAATAATTTCTTTTTTCTCGAGACGTTGAAAAACAGCATACAAAGTTGCTTCTTTAATTTGAAATCGATTGTTTGTACGGAGACTTATTTCCTGAGAAATCTCGTAGCCATAACGGTCTTTTTCTGAAATTAGCCGTAAAATAATCGAATCCAAGTGTCCTCTGATAATATCGCTGCGAACCATAAGTCACCTACTTTATTTTATTGCTCTATCTGTCAGAGTAATATTAACAAACATTACTCTGCCTGTCAAAGTAATTTTTTTCTCTTTTATTATGCAGTTATGTCGAGAGCCTCTCCATGAAAAAACTCCATTCACTGAAAAGCCCAGAAGGACAATTTCATAGCGAATGGAGTGTGATCAATATTTTTACATATACAATGCAGCAAGAAAAATTCCTAAGGATTCATCATAAATGTCATCAAACTGGCTTATTGGCAGAGGATTAGTACCACTTCCTAACTCAACGGTAAAGCCAGGTCTACGCCAATCTTGGATAAACCAATCTTTATAGCCTGCATAGCTCCCAGCAGATTGAATGGGCTCATAGCCACTTACGCGACTAAACTCATTAACAAGCACCTCTGATTCTGGAGGTTCAAGATTTTCAAAGCCCCAATAAATAACGCGGCCCTGTGTATGCAAGGCTAGTACTCTTGAAAAATCGCGTTGCTTGGTCAAGTCAGCTATTGCAATGGCTTCAGGTTCGGATAAAGGACTTTCGCCACTATAGTCTCTTGGTCCAGGTGTTTTAGGATTACGAGCTCTTTCTAGTTCCCATTTTGCAGGAAATTGATCATTCAAATCAATACCATGGATATTTGCTTTCCAACCAGAAAAATCAGAGCTAGCATTATTCCATGCAATTAGTTGATTATTTAATGTTTCATCACTTGGAGGGCCTTGTATAACTAAATCTACACCATCAGGATTCACCATCGGCACTATAGAAAGGTTCGTTTGCTGATAAAGAGAGAATGGAGAAACGCCACGAATACTACTTTGATTGGTGAGGGCGAGCAAATAGTCATTTAAAAATGTTAGAATAATAGGTGTAGTAATCCATTCGTTTGCATGGAATGAGCCGTTATAGTGAACTCGTTTTGCTCCATTGCCGATTAACAGCTCAGGTAGTTCTTTCCCTAAAACGGAACTTCCAATGATTGATCTGAGGAGAAATGGATATACGTTAAGAAGCTTTTTAATATCATTCATCATAATGTTGTAAGTGTAATTTTGCTTTCCTTCAACTAAACGCCATGTAATACGTTGAGGTATACGAATCATCTGCCCAATTTGTAAGCGATTTGGATTGAGACCAGGATTAACGAGTAAAATGGCGACGAGGGGAAGGTTTCGACTTTGTGCAATCTGCCAAAAAGAGTCCCCTTGCTTGATCTGATAGTTGATGGTCACAAACCCAGGAATACGAATGCGTTGTCCAACTCTTAAAAATTGAGGATTTATATTTTGATTGGAATCTAAGATGAGTTGAAGAGGTATTCTAAACACTTCACTGAAATGCCAAAGTGAATCTCCTGGTCTTACGATTATGTCCACATGTACTCTCTCCTTAATTAGAAATGGTTCGGTTCCATATAAAATGTATATGAAAAAGGCATAGACTTATTAATAAGAAATTGGCAAAATTTCTTTGTTACAACTACTAAAAGAAGAGATACTTCGTTGTTTTTGCATGTATACTAGTAACAATAATAGATTTAAAGAAAGGTAGAGGTAGGAAAACCAAATGTTAAATAGATTGAAATTGGGTATACGCTCCAAGATTACATTAGGTTATGTCGTAATCATTCTTTGCTTACTTATAGAAGTTGTCGTACTAAATAATCAAATTACTTCTTTGCAAAAGGAAAGAAATTTTATTATTAAGTACGATTCTAATGTTCAAGCTTTAACCAATGAAATTGAAAAATATATATTGGACATGGAATCGAGTCAGCGAGCTTTCATCATTACAGGTGAATCAAGTTATCTTGAGCCCTATGATAATGCAGCTGAAAATTGGAAAATAGATTTTAATGATCTCTATCAACAAATGAAAGATAAACCAACCCAGCAAGAAAAGTTAAAAGAGATAGAGGAAACTATTGAACATTGGATTGATACTTCTGGCAAGCCAACTATTCAATATAAAAAGGATAATAATACAGAAGCGTTAAATGAGTTTTTTAAAGTAGATAACGGGCGCCAAGATATGGAAAAAATGCGCAAATTATTTGATTCATTCCGCTCAACGGAAAATGCATATACACAAGCAAAGGCAAGTCAGTTAGACAAACAAAATAGTAAATTAACTAGTGGTTTATTTGGCATCTTAATTTTAGTTTCTGTCATTGCCATCGTTATAGCTAGTGGAATTTCTCGTTCAATTGTGAAAACAATAACGGAAGTAACCCAAACAATTCGAGAAATGGCAGCTACGAAAGGAGATTTCACTAGAAGAATCCATGTGAATACAAATGATGAAATAAATGATCTTGCTGATGCAACGAATATATTATTAGAGTCAGTAGAAAAGAGAGAATGGTTACAAAGCAATATTGCTGAGATCGTGACAAAATATCAAGGTCTTTCAGCAATTACAAAATTGGCTGAGACCTTCCTGTCAGAAATAGCGCAGAAAACACAAGCCTCTCTTGGTGCGTTCTATGTGAGAGAAGTGACAGAGAACCAAGTACAGTTCGTGAAGACGGCTGCTTTTGCTGACGGAGATGATCGTGTCGGTATGGATAGTTTTAAAATGGGACAAGGTTTAATTGGGCAATGTGCATTAGAAAAACGAATATTATTTTATAATAATATTCCGGAAGATTATCGTTTAATTAGAACAGGATTAGGTGAAGTAAGACCTCAAAATATTTTATTGATTCCTGTAATCTTTGAAAATGAAGTTATAGCAGTGGTTGAAATAGCGACTATGGCTAAATTTAGTAAATTGCAACAAGAATTAGTGAAGCAGGTCACAGAAAACTTTGGGCTAACAGTGAATAGTGTTTTGGGCCGTATGGAAATAGTTCGCCTATTGAATGATTCTAGAGCAATGACAGAAGAATTACAGGTTCAATCTGAAGAGCTTCAGACGCAATCTGAAGAATTACAAATGCAGACGGAAGAGCTGACAATGATCAATGAACAGCTTGAAGAGCGCACGAAAGACGCCGAGTCAAAATCAAGTGAGCTGGAGAAGGCGAAGAAGGAATTAGAAGAAAGTGCGGAACAGCTTATACTTAATTCCAATTACAAATCTGAATTTTTAGCCAATATGTCGCATGAATTAAGAACACCATTAAATAGCATATTAATTTTATCAGAGATGCTAGCAGAAAATAGCCAACATAACTTAACAGACGAGGAAATAGAGTTTGCTAAAGTTATTCATTCTTCTGGCGAAGATTTACTTGCATTAATTAATGATATTTTAGATTTATCAAAGGTTGAGGCAGGAAAGCTTGATATTATTTTTAATGAAGTGAATATGAGCGAAGTAACTGTGCAAATTGAACATACCTTTGCACCTGTTGCGATGAAGAAAAATTTAGCATTCCATATTTCAAAGACGGATCAAGTTGTGGATGTGTTCTATACTGATGAAAAAAGATTCCATCAAATTCTAAAGAATTTATTATCAAATGCCTTTAAATTCACAGAACGTGGCTCAGTAACTCTGGCGATTAAGCACCTTACTCAACATCAACTAACAAATAATATGTTGGATATAAGTGCAGATTGGCTAGAAATCACCGTGTCAGATACCGGTATAGGTATTCCAAAAGATAAACATCAGCTAATTTTTGAATCATTCCAACAGGCAGATGGAGCTACGGTTCGAAAATACGGTGGAACAGGACTTGGTCTTTCTATTTGTAAGGAGTTTGCCAAATTGCTTGGCGGTTGGATTACGCTACAAAGTGCTGAGGGTCAAGGCAGTAGCTTTACGTTAACGATTCCAAGCTTACCAAAGGGAATCGAGGAGGAGCATTGCCAAAAGCTCGCAATGAATGAAGTCGCCGTTACTGTGGAAGAGGAGCAAATAGAAGAGCAGCCACAGCAAGTAGAGGAAGCACTTCAACAAGAGGTAGAGGTTTTTCAAGGGAAGAATATTTTAATAGTAGATGATGATAACCGTAATATATATGCATTAAAAACGGCATTAGAAAAAAGAGGTATGAACATTCTAGTTGCTAAAGATGGACTTGAAAGTTTAGAGGTAATGCAAGCGAATCCTGACATCGATCTCGTTCTGATGGATATTATGATGCCGAATATGGATGGCTATGAAGCGATGACTATTATTCGTCAACAAATGAAACGAATAGATTTACCAATCATTGCTTTGACGGCAAAGGCTATGAAAAATGATCGCGATAAATCATTGCAGGCTGGTGCATCTGACTATATTAGTAAGCCATTAAATTTAGATCAATTATTCTCGGTTTTAAGAGTCTGGCTAGTTTCTAAAGGGAGTTAAATGAAAATGGAACAATTTCAGCCTTTGGACCAAAATATACAATTAAATAAGCAAACAAATTTAGAAATTGATTTGTTATTAGAGGCTATATATCGTTTATCGGGCTTTGATTTTCGACAATATAATCGATCATCCATTTCACGTAGAATCTACAATAGGATGACAATCAATAACATTCCAACGATTTCACGCGTACAAGAAAAGGTTATTCACGATAAAGAATTTTTAGAGCAGATTTTGAATGATTTTTCGATAAATGTCACTGAAATGTTTCGTAATCCTAGTTTTTTTAAAGCTTTTCGTGAAAAAGTTATCCCGACTTTACGAGAGTACAAAGAAATACGTATTTGGCATGCTGGCTGTGCGACAGGGGAAGAAGTATACTCTATGGCCATTCTGCTTCAAGAAGAGGGGTTAATAGATAGGGCTGTTATTTATGCAACAGATATGAATGAGCAAGTATTAGAAAAGGCAAAGAAAGGTGCTTTTCCTCTTCATAAAATGCAGGCATATACGAAAAACTATATGCTTGCTGGGGGTTCACATGCTTTTTCGGAATACTATAAAACGGACTATCAATATGCCTATTTCCATCCAACGTTATTGAAAAATATTATTTTTGCTCAGCATAATTTAGTGACAGATCAGTCATTTAATGAATTCCATGTTGTTTTGTGTAGAAATGTCCTTATTTATTTTTCACCTAAGCTCCAGAGTCAGGTTCATCAATTATTTTATGAAAGTCTAAGCAACAAAGGGTTTTTATGCTTAGGTGATAAAGAAACATTGCGATTTGAAGAGGTAATTTTAAAGTATAGAGAAATTGATGGTAATGAAAGAATTTATCAAAAAATGTATTAACGAGTAAGAGGCTATCTTCAGCGATAGCCTCTGCTTTTTATTTAAATGGAATTAGTGCTAGCTTGAATCATTAATACACACATATCATCGGGCTGGTTATCTTGTTTGTCTTTAGGCAGTAAGTTGTCGATTAGGCAGTTAGAATAATCCCATTTGGAGGATGTTAGCGTTTGCAAATGCTTTTCGGATTCTATTTCACAGGGTCCCATGGCCTCTAATACGCCATCTGTAAACAACACAATTTGAATATCCTGTTCATACTGAATACATTGTTTTTTAACTTTAATTTCATCGAAAAAGCCGACCGCACAGCTACCTTGATTTAATGGAATACATGTTTTTTCATCAATTAGTGCATAACCAGGAGGATGACCAGCGTTTATGTATTCGATTGTTTTTTGTTCTGTATCGATCACTAAATAAATCGCTGTAAAATAATAGAGATTATTATCTTTTCCATCTTGTAAAAGCGTCATATAACGATTCAGTTCTTTAATGACAAGTTCTGGGTCGTTTAATTGTTTAACAGCCTCTCTTAAAACGGAGGAAATGAACATACAAACGAGCGCTGCGGAAATACCGTGGCCCATCATATCCAATAGAATAACGGCATAGCGATGATCGTCTATTTTGTGCCAATAATACATATCTCCTGCTAGATTAGAGGATGGTAAGTAAGAGACTTCTATACGGATATCTTTTTCATTTAATGGTGGACTGAGAAGGCTCCTTTGTACATGAGTGGCTAAATCCAATTCATATTGTATTTTCTTCTCATGCTGAGTATGCCAGTCTAATTCGGCTTTTAAACGTAATGCCACTCGCATTCTAGCAAGCAGCTCCGTTTTATTAATCGGTTTTGTAATATAATCTACACCACCAATGTCTAGTGCTTCTGCCAGTTTATTTTTATCTTCAAGTGCTGTAACAAATATGATTTGAATATCTTTTAATCTTTCATTTTGCTTAATACGTTTGCAGGCTTCAATACCATCTACTTCTGGCATCATAATGTCTAACAAAATTAAATCTACTGAATTTCCTGTTGGATTTGGTTCCTCTAATTGTAAATAATCAAATAGCTCATAAGCAGATGAAAGAGAAACACAGTTATCATAACCTGCATTTTTTAGTATTTTTTCAATGACAAATAAATTAACTTGATTGTCATCTACTAGAAGAATGGTCATAGTAATTGCCCCTTACTCTGATTGAATTTTGCAGATTATTATGCATGTATATAAATTACTTTCAACTCTATTATTATACAAAACATCAGAGAATAAAGGTATTGTGGCGATTTGAGTGTAAGGTTTACTAGGCATGTAGAGGATTTATATTTTAGCTTTTTTAAACCCTTGATAAATATCAAATGCATTTGCCAAAACGGCAATGATCATGCTGACGAGCAAGATTTTATCAATAGAAAAGGTAACTTTAGCTGAGGTTGTTTCTGTGATAGCTGCAATATATGGAATAGAGGCACTGTGAATAAAATCTTGGTGCGTAGCCATTAAAATAAACAAGATAGTTCCTACACTTTGAAGCAATGCATTGGTTATGGCGATTAGCATTGTCCATTGACCAGCACGCCATTTTAAAAAGGTTAAAGCGAGACTAACGATAATACATAGCAGGATTACAGGAGCAAACGATTGTAAAACATTTTGATTAAAGATTGGCATAACGAATTTCAAACTGCCATTGTCATTCGTTGTATAAATACCTAAGAGACGATAGGCATTCCAATAAACAAAAGCAAAAATAATGGTCCCTAAAAGGCTAAAAATAGTGTCATTTATTGTGATGATCTTATCTTTAGGAATCGTTTTAAGTTTTATTAGATCATCAGGTGACCATTGCTTAGGGTCTCTCAAAAAAGGTAATTGGATCTTATCAGGACCAGATCGATCTAAGATGATAAAAATAACGGTAATCCAAAACAATACGTGAAATAATACAGAAATAATTGCGGCAATGATTATAGCAAATGCTGAAATAATTGTTGAGAGAAGTGCTTCTTCTCCTGAATAGAGCACAATTTTTTCAATTACTTGAACAACAACGGTTATGATAATCGCCCATGGTATGACTAGTTTTATCGTTCTTGTGTAATGATCAAATACATCTGGGCCAATTAGAAAGCGAGGTGTATCATGATAGCTTGCAGCAACTTCTACGGGATTTCCGAGTTTTTTTAGTGCTTCTTTTACATCAGATTCTGAATATTCCTCTGGCAACATATCCTCAATAGTAGCTTTTAGCTCAAGCTCTATCTCTTGACGCTTATTTTTATGTAGCCTTTTAGACACTTCTTGAATATACGAATCAATTAAGGTCATTCATATTCCTCCTTTATTCATTTTCAGGGCTCATTATTTTTCATTGGTAATATATGTTATTATGGGGTATAAAAATTAGTATGAAATCTTCATGAACAACATGCAACAATTTGAAAATGGAGGGAAAATAGTGAGAGTTATAGGGGAATTATTAAAAGAACAAGACTTTTTATCTTTTGTGAATATCGTTGTTGGCGCCTATCCTGGAAGAATGGATGGATCACAGCCAACAAAAGAGCAGTTGAAAAATCTTTTTATGCAAAATCAGAGCAATGACGAATCTCATGGTTATTATGGGTTATGGGAAGATGATAAACTCATTGGCGGTATGCGATTACATGACTTTCAAATGAACCTGTTCTCTAAAATGCTACCAATTGGCGGGGTGGGGCTTGTTGCAGTTGATTTATTACATAAAAAAGAGAAAGTTGCAAAAGAACTAATCCAGCATTTCTTGAACAGTTTTATAGAAAAAAATGTTCATTTTGTTGCTTTGTATCCGTTTTAGACCAGATTTTTATAAGAAAATGGGTTTTGGATACGGACCTAAAATATCTCAATACTTAGTTGAACCTTTAAGCTTTCCGAAGGGACCAACGAAAAGGCATCTCAAATATTTGAAAGTTGAGGATCAACAACAGCTAATAGACTGCTATCACAGAGTAGCGGCTAAAAAGCATGGGATGTTTCTCAAAACAAAATCAGAGCTATCCTCCATTTTTAAGAATGCCGAAAATTATGTGATTGCAATGGAGCAGGAAGGTACTGTACAAGGCTATATCGTCTTTTCTTTTAAGAAACAGAGTGAAAGTAATTTTATGTTGAATAATTTGGTGATTAAAGAGTGGATATATGAGACCCCTCAGGCTTTGTTAGAGCTAAGCACATTTTTAAACAGTCAGGCAGACCAGGTAAATAGAATTGAGTGGAATACGCAAGAAGAAAATGCCCATTTCTTTTTAGGGGACATACGAAATGGTACAAATCATTTAATTCCAAGTGTCTACCATGCAAGTGCCGTGTCAGGAGTTGGACTGATGTACCGTATTATGAATGTGAAAGGCTTTTTTGAAGAGTTAATGATACGCAATTTCAACGGTGTCACCCTGACATTCAAATTAACAGTCAGTGATTCTTTACTAGTTGAAAATAATCAGCAATTCATTATTGAAGCTGTTAATGGCGCAATCAAAATTTTAGATAGTGGTAGCTATGAAGTAGAAGTAACGATAGATATAGCTGAGCTATCCTCACTGGTGATGGGTGTGGTAACGGTCCAAGAGCTGTTTATGCTTAGTCTAATACGAGTTAGTCATGAGCAATACTTGCAGGCATTACAGCAGTTTTTCTTTGTGATTGAAAAGCCTACATGTATAACAGCATTTTAGAATAGAGATGGCTCTTCCTGTAGGCTAGTGCTCTTTTTTTATAAAAATGGATGATCGCGTGGGTCTCTCAAGTGGTGTGATATTAATTATAAAGTAGCTTATTATAAGTATTAAAATAATCAATGAATAAATTAAGGTGTTAAGAGGATGATCGTGCTCCACGATAATTAATCGAATCATAGCTGTAATACCTATATATATAAAGTATCTGAGCGGAAAATGATAATCCTCTTTAAAATATTTAATAATCATTGTGATGAACTCAAAATATAAAAAGAAAATAAGGATATTGGCAAGGAATAGTTTATAATCGCCACCTTCCTTAGCGAATAGTAATATTTTCAGAAATTCAATTAGCTCCTTTAAAAGTAAAAACGATAGGATGAGAGCTAGTAGCACAAGGCAAACATTGAGAAATAGTTGTAAAGATTTTGGTACAGCTTTAATGAGCTGCGAGTAAGTTGGATTTTTTTGATTCATGCAATTCCTCCAATCGAGATTGGTTTTACGAGTCCTAAATACATCATCATATGGTCAAGTAGTAGTATATTATGATATGAATATAACAATTTATCGTAAATCTTTTTTTGGGTTTTTGTAAAGTTTTGGTATATTTTCATGAAAGAAAGTTTTCAAAATAATTTAGTGGTATGCTAAAATAGATGTGCATGAATATAAAAATTTAAAAGGGGTTTTTAGAATGGCAAAAGCTGCAAAAACTGATGCGAAAATTACACCAGAACGTTTAGAAGAAGCGTTAAATGTTCGTGACCGTCTTATTATCGAACTACTTGTACAAGTACTAGATGAAAAGCTAGTAATTGAACGCCCTGTACTACGTGAACGTCTAGGAAACCTTGTAGATCTTGCTGATCATGATGCAGAACTAAAGGAAACAATCCACGCAGTTATCAACAAACTATAATGATAAGAAGAATGCTACGCACAATTCGTAGCATTCTTTTTTTATCGTTCTTTAGTTCCGTGTGTCATGTAAAGCGTTCTACTAAGTCGTACATGCGCTCTGCTTCTGTGTGAAGTTCCATCGAGGAGTGCATGATAGATGTTACTGCTGACTTTTGTTCGTCAATGGAAGCATTAATTTGTTCAGTAGCTGCGGCAGATTGTGTAGCTACGCTTGCAATTTCCTTAATCGCATTTATTACGACAATGCGATTTTCTGCCATTTCATTCATACCCTCATCCAGAGAAGTAAGGTGGGCTGTAATGTCTAGAATGGAGTCAGCTAGGAAAGTAAAGGCTCCTTTTACTTCAGTAATCGACGTTGCCTGGCTTTGTGAAAGGTTTAGGGTATTTATCATTTTAGCATCCGAATTAGCAGTATCGATCTCAATACGTTGCAATAAATTTCTGACACGATTAGTAGCTTCATTAGTGTCTTCTGATAAATGTCGTACTTCCTCTGCCACGACAGCAAACCCTTTTCCATGATCACCTGCACGTGCAGCTTCAATACTGGCATTTAATGCTAATAGGTTTGTTTGCTCAGAAATGGATGTAATCGTTTGTACGACTTGATGAATCTCTTTCATTTGACTTGTTAGACTTGAAAAATTAGCTCTTAACTCTTCTATCACTTGTGTAAATTCACTTGAATTTTGCAGTAAGACATCTACTTTTCGTCTACCATTTTCTTGAGATTGATTGATGATATTCATATTTTCAGTAATCTCACTATATTTATCAGTAGCATTTGAGATGAGTGATGATAGTGTTTCAACTTTACTAATGGCCGTTTCTGCTTCCTCAGCTTGCACAACAGCTCCTTTAGAGATGTCATTGATTGCTTGATGAATTTCGTCAGCAGAAGCAGTAGTTTCCTCTGTAATGGCACTAAGCATTTCTGAGGAAACCCTCATCTGGGATGCACTATCCTTTGTGTTGTTGACCATTTCATGTAAGCTATGTTTCATATCATTCACGTTATTAGCTAGTATGCCTAGTTCATCTTTAGTGGTAACAGGTATGTCATCGCTAGTCAGCTTGCCTTTAGCAATATCCGATGTAATCACCATGATTTTACGTATATAGGCAGTCATCCGACCCGAGAAGAACCAGAAGAGGGCTACGCCAATAACGGTTGCTAGCATCGTCATACCTAGTGTGTAGAATAAAACATTTTTAGTGCCTGCATTAAAATCCATTTCGTATGTACCAGCTGCGATAATCCAACCCCAATGCTTGTCCATTTCTACATAAGTAATTTTAGGCGCAACGACTTCAGGATTTGAGGGTAGAGCCCAATCATAAAGGACATATCCTCCACCAGCCTTTGCTGCTTCAATCATTTCTCGTACAAAATATCGTCCATCCTTTGTTTGTAAATCGGAAATATCTTGTCCTTCGAGAGATGGATGAGTTTCGACCATACCGTTATCTTGAAAGGCATAGAAATAAAAATTATCTCCGTATTTGACAGGATTATCAATGGATCGCTTATTATCTTCAACTTTTTTACCAACAATCTGTGTTCTTGCACTTTCCTGAGCTTCCTCTAAAGTTAAATTACCCTTTTGAACTTGTGCATCTAATTGTTCAATTAATGCAAGTATGCCAAGTGTGCCATTTTTAAGACTTTGGCGACCTATCTGATCCATTTCACTTTTGGCCACAAAATAATTGACTGCTCCGACCAATACTGTTGATATTAGAATAACAATAATAGATAGACTTACCAATTTATTACGAACTGACTTAATCATAGACAAAACCTCCGTTCCTCTATTGCTTAGAAAAATAATACTTTGTAGTTATATTATAATATAAAGTTTTCAAATAAAATAGAAAATTCAGAAAATAAATGTCATTTTATAATAGCGTGTATTCACGGCACTTATAAAGTAATTGGATGAGTAGGTTCAATGTAAGAAACCCCAACGAAGAACACTATGACTTCGTTGGGATTTCGATTTATTAATACACTTTATCTCCGTTGAAGATAGAGTTTTTCACTATAACATAATCAACATTTCGAATAGCTTCTAGCTTTGTGCCACCAGCATAAGAAATAGATGATTGTAAGTCTTGTTGCATTTCGATTAATGTATCTTTAATGCTTCCCTTGTGCTCAACATACATTTTCTTACCTTCAACATTTTTACGTTCGCCTTTTTGGAATTCGGAAGCAGAACCGAAGTATTCCTTCACCGTTTTGCCATCGATTTTGATTGTTTCACCAGGTGATTCTTCATGACCAGCAAATAATGAACCAATCATCACCATTGAAGCACCAAAACGAACAGATTTAGCGATATCTCCATGTGTACGAATACCACCGTCAGCAATAATTGGCTTTGTAGCAGCCTTTGCACACCAACGTAGTGCCGCTAGTTGCCAGCCTCCTGTACCAAAGCCTGTTTTGACTTTTGTAATACATACTTTACCTGGTCCAATCCCAACTTTCGTAGCATCTGCACCAGCATTTTCAAGTTCACGTACTGCTTCTGGTGTTCCAACGTTACCAGCAATGACAAAGCTGTTCGGTAAGTATTTCTTAATATGTTGAATCATACGAATAACTGCATTTGAATGACCATGTGCAATATCAATTGTAATAAATTCAGGTACTAAATTAGCAGCTGCTAATTCTTCGATAAATGCATATTCCTCTTCTTTCACACCTACACTGATTGAAGCAATTAAGCCATTCCCTTGCATTTCTTGAATGAAATTTATACGTGTTTCTGGTTGGAATCGGTGCATGATATAGAAGTAACCGTTTTCAGCAAGTTTCTTAGCAAGATTTTCGTCAATAATTGTTTGCATATTTGCAGGTACTACAGGAAGTTTAAAAGTATGCCCTCCTAAAGTAACAGAAGTATCACATTCTGAGCGACTTTCTACAATACATTTTGCGGGAATAAGTTGAATATCCTCATAGTCAAATACGTTATCCATTATATACACTCCTAAAATACGAATATTTTTAAATATTTGTTTTAAATTGTTCGCCATTTGGTAATTTACATGATTTTCGAGTAAATGTCAAAGCTTTTGCAAAAATAAATAAAAAATTTAAAAATCAAAGTAATAAACTTATTTTGTAGATGCATTATTCTAGTTATAATTTGTGTTATGATTTGTAATCCATGTACAATAGAGTTGTTTCAAAAAATAACAAGGGAGTGTTGGAAATGGCAGTAGAGGTGTATTTAGTTTTTAATGGGAATTGTCGAGAAGCTGTAACATTTTACGAAGATGCTTTTAATACGGACAAGGCTGAAATTATGACGTTTGGAGATTCACCACAAAATCCTGATTACCCATTACCAGAGGAAGCAAAAGATCTAGTCATGCATACACGACTTTCTGTATTTGGTAGTAGAATTATGTTCTCAGATACATTTCCAGGCTCACCGTTCTCAGTTGGGAATAATGTTACGTTAGCAGTTGTTTCTGATGATGACGAGCAAATGCGAAAAGCATTCGATAAGCTTAAAGATGGTGGAAAAGTTACGATGGAGCTACAAGAAACATTTTGGAGTAAATGTTACGGCTCACTTACAGATAAATTCGGCATTGAGTGGCAATTTAGCCATGAAGTAAATGAATAAAATAACATAATTTAAAGCCTGATGATATTATACATCTAATATCATCAGGCTTTTATTAGGTATTAAAGCGATCTACATAGCCTTGTAACTCATCTGCCATATCAAGTAACGTTTTAGCAGAAGAGGCGATTTCCTGCATCGATGACAGTGTTTGTTCGGTTGAAGCAGCAACTTCCTCAGAGGCAGCTGCATTTAGTTTTGCATGGTCTGAAAGTTCAATGGCTGTTGCAGACACTTCCTCAACAACGGCTGACATTTCTTGAGCCGAAGCTGATATATCTTCCATTTTCGGTGCTATCTCTCGAAGACTTTCAACGATACTCGTAAATTTCTTTTTCGTATCCGCAGATAGCTGTAAACCTTCTTGAACGTCAGATGAAGCTTGCATCATCGTTTGAACAGATTTAGCCGTATCCTGTTGAATTCCTGTAATAAGAGTAGAAATTTGCCCCGCTGATTGATGGGATTGTTCTGCTAATTTGCGTACTTCATCTGCTACGACTGCAAAGCCTTTGCCATGTTCACCAGCTCGTGCTGCTTCAATTGCAGCATTCAGTGCAAGAAGGTTCGTTTGGTCTGAAATGGCGCTAATAATTTCTATGATAGAACCAATTTCTTTTGTTCGATCAAACAATGATTTAATCATCGTATCGGACTGTGTCACAGATTCATGAATGGAAACCATTTGATTGACTGTTTGCTCAACAGATTGACCACCTTCCTCAGCTAACTGGATAGCCTGATTAGACAGGTCTGAAACTTGTAGGGCGCTATCTGCTACTTCTACGACGCCTTTTGCAATCTCCTCGATGGAAACAGCATTTTGTTCGATTCCCGTTGTTTGTTTTTCAGTACTGATAGCTACCTGCCGCATAGCCTCTGTCACCTGTTCAGATGCAGCAATATTTTGTTCAGCATTTGCCGAAAGACCTTGTGCAGAGGTTTGGACATGTTGTGAGCTTTGGTCAACATTGCGAATCAACTTTTTTAAGCTAACTTTCATCGAGACAAATGCCTCACCAAGCTGTCCAATTTCGTCTTTAGTATGAATATCAATAAACTCCGTCAAATCACCTTCGCTAATTTTTAGTGCACTCACCTGTAATCGTTTAATAGGGTTAACAATGGATTTAATCATAGATAGCATAAAAATAATACCTACAATAATAGAAATACCAATAATCAGTAATGTGATAGTAAATGTTGCGTTAGCAGCTTCTGTAGCCTCTGCGATAAACATTGTACCGATTACTTTCCAACCTGTAAGTTCATTTGTCTCAAAACGTAAATGACGATCACCCTCAGTAATAATGCCTTCCTGTTGTTCGTAAATTTTTGAAATATATTCTTCTGTAGCTACTGATCCGCTTTCTTTATCTTTTTGTGCGATATATAGCTTATTACTATCTAGTAGGGATGCAAAACCAGTTTCTCCAATACGCGTTTCGTCTGTTAGAGCACTTAGAACAGAAATAGTTAAATCTAAGGCAATTACACCAGAATCATCTGGAAGAGCTTGCATAACTGTAACTACGATATTATTTGTTGATTTTGAGATATACGGAGAAGTGATGGATGCATGTCCTTTATTCTCAATAGCTTCTGTATACCAAGGTCGTTCACGTGGATCATAATCACTTGCATAATCGTGGGCTGGTTCATCAATCATTCGACCTTCCGAAGTTCCAATGTAAATTAATTCAACCTCTGGATGAGTATTCATGTATTCCTGAAATAGATTTTTCAATTCAACATTTTTATTTTCTTGTAAATAAGATTGATTTAGTTTTTGTGCAAAATACTCAATGTCATGTACTTTAGGAGCAATTGTATTTGTAATATTGCTATTCAGCATACGCACACTTTCTTTAGCACTTGCTTGTTGCTCTTCTATAATCTGACTTTTGGTACTTTTAAAGGAGGTATACCCGATTAAAAGTGCGGGAATGAGAAGTATCATTAAAAATGCAAAGATGAGTTTCTTTCTTAAACTAATTCGATTCATACAGTATTCCTCCTTAAACGACAGTATTTAATTGTAATGGAATTGAACAACGGAAGCTTTAGATCATGCCTCTAATAGCTTCATTTTTATTTGTCACATTAGTCGTTCAAATGTTTAATCTGATTCTAAGAGGAAAATGTATAATAATCAATATAGTTTTCTGAAAAATCTGGAAAATAAAGTTATACAACGGTACTTTTTGTAGAAAAATAGCTTAACTTGTAATTTTTCATCTTTATCAAAAGAAAAATCTGAGTTCAATACTGTATTGAACTCAGATTTATATAAAACTATTTAATATTTAAAACGATTCACATAGCCCTGTAATTCATCCGCCATATCAAGTAGCGTTTTGGATGCAGAGGCAATGTCCTGCATAGACGATAGAGTTTGTTCTGTAGAAGCAGCAACTTCCTCTGTAGCCGCAGCATTTAATTTAGCATGATCTGATAATTCAATGGCTGTTGCTGAGACTTCTTCCACGACTGCAGACATTTCTTGGGCAGATGCAGAGATATCCTCCATTTTTGGTGCGATATTTCGTAGGCTCTCAATAATATTCGCGAATTTCTTACTCGTTTCCTCTGTCAATTGTAAGCCGTCTTGAACATCTGCTGACGCCTTGACCATTGTTTGTACAGATTTAGCTGTATCCTGCTGAATACTAGTAATTAGCGCAGAAATTTGTTCTGCTGATTGATGGGATTGTTCTGCTAATTTTCTAACTTCATCCGCCACTACTGCAAAGCCTTTCCCATGCTCTCCTGCTCGTGCTGCCTCAATAGCGGCATTCAGTGCCAGTAAATTTGTTTGATCTGAAATAGCACTAATCATTTCTAAAATGGAACCAATTTCTTTCGTACGATCATAGAGCGTTTTAATCATTGTATCTGACTGCGTAACAGATTCATAAATAGAATTCATTTGCTGAACAGTTTGCTCGACAGATTGTCCACCTTCATCCGCTAGTTGAATAGCGTGACTGGATAGGTCAGATACTTGCATGGCGCTGTCTGCAACCTCAACAACTCCTTTAGCTATTTCCTCAACTGAAATAGCATTTTGATCAATACCCGTTGTTTGTTTTTCTGTGCTGATTGCCATCTGTTGCATGGCTTCAGCAACCTGCTCTGAGGTCGCAATATTTTGTTCAGCATTGGCAGATAAATCTTGGGCGGATGTTTGAACATGTTGTGAGCTTTGATCGACGTTGCGAATTAATTTTTTCAAGCTAACCTTCATAGAGATAAAAGCTTCACCAAGCTGACCGATTTCATCTTTAGAATGAATTTCAATAAACTCGGTTAAATCACCTTCACTAATTTTTAGCGCACTTTGTTTAAGTCGATTAATGGGATTGACAACTGACTTAATCATGAAGAGCATAAAAATAACGCCAACTAGAATTGAAACAACAATGATTATCAAGTTTATATTCAATGTTGAGGCAGCAGCCTTTGCAGCTTCCGCAGTAAACATTGTGCCAATTACCTTCCAGCCTGTTAATTCATTTGTAACAAACTGCAAATGGCGGTCTCTTTCAATGACAGTACCGCTATCTTGTTCATAAATTTTTGCAATATAATTTTCTGTTGCCTCAGTACCACTTTCTTTATCTGGCTGGGCAATATAGATTTTATTGCTGTCTAGGAGAGAGGCATATCCAGTTTCTCCAATACGAATATTATTCGTAATGTCACTTAATGTAGAAATGTTAAGATCTAATGCCATTACCCCTGAACCATCTGGTAAAGCCTGCGTGATTGTAATGACAATGTCACCTGTAGATTGTGTAACATATGGTGCAGTAATTGAGACCTCGCCATTATTATCTAAGGCCTGCTTATACCAAGGTCTTGAACGAGGATCGAAGCCATCAGGATATTCTTGAGCAGGCTCATCAAATAATTTGCCATCAGCAGTACCAATGTAAATCAGTTCTACTTCAGGGTGCATCTGAACATATTCGTTTAATAATGATTTAAGTTCTGAAACGCTATCATCATGAAAGTAGGTTTTACTAAATTTTTTTGAAAAGTATTGCACATCTTTTAATTTTGGTTCAATCATGTTCGTAATATTGGTATTAAGAATGCGTACACTTTCTGTTGCACTTGCGTGTTGTTCTTCTGATATTTGCTTTTCAGCGCTTTGGTAAGAAACAATGCCAATTAACAGTGTTGGAATGAGAAGCATTGCTAAAAACGAAAAAATAAGCTTTTTTCTTAAACTTAGTTGTTTCACTTGTATTATCCTCACATAATATTTTATATTCTATACTTTTCCCTAGAAGGTAAATAATTCTCATTCTATCAGAAATAAAAGAAAAGTTAAGTACTTTAGATTAATTAATTGCTAGTAATAGATAGTAGTATCAATTATTCGAAATTTCCCTAAATTGATTTTGTTAATAGCTATATAAAGCTACTTTTTGATGTATACTAATGCTCAAAAGAGGAGGGAAATATGTCATGATTCATCAAATTGGACAAGTAATGCTCTATGTTAATGACCAGGATGTGGCTGTAAAGTTTTGGACAGAAAAAGTGGGGTTTGTAGTTGTTGCCGAGCAGGAAGAAGCAGGAATGCGTTGGATTGAAATAGCACCAACGACTGAGGCTCAAACATCGTTTGTGTTACACAATAAAGAAATAATAGCCAAAATGCAGCCGGAGTTAAATTTAGGTACACCTTCTATTATGTTTTACGCTGATAAAATTGAAGAAATGTACCAAGATTTTCAGGCAAAGGGCATTAAAGTAGGCGATCTAGTTATGATGCCAATGGGTAGGGTTTTTAATTTTGCTGATCCTGAAAATAATTATTTTGCCTTAGTTGAGAAATAAATATAAATGACAGAAATCTGCTTGTTTTTCGCTAAATTATCTAGTGAAAATGAGCAGATTCCCTTTTTTATCTTATTTAATATAGGTCGTCTCCTATGATAAATCCTCTCCAAAAATGCCAACTGTTTGCCGATCTATTGTAAAGTCATGACCATTCCATTTTAGAATGTTTTCCACATAGCCTAATCCATCGGCATGATATCTGCCCGCAATTTTTTGGTACGCTAAAATTTCATATGTCCCATCTCGGTCATAATCAACAGGGTATAGTCCGCTAAAAGGATCTACCCAACCTTCAATGGGTTGTTTTAATGTGCCATCTGGATTATAAATTTCTGCTAAGTATTCTGCTCCCTTATATTGTAAATCGATTGTGTATCTCATAGCGGGATTCGTACTTTGAACAACAGCCTTGTAGTGGTCTACATAATTGACGCTATATTTAAGTTTGCTATTAAATGATTCTGCATCAAAAATAGAACGAACTTGGTTGTTGATGGAGGAAAATATCTCGCCATTAATAATTCCTCCGCTACCTCCAGTATCAGAGACAACCAAAATATCCTCAATATGATTACTAGTGAAATCGCCTAGAAAAATGGTCGGATTATAGCCCGTATTTTGTTTCAATGGAATTTGTTCGATTTGTCGTGTTTGCCCATAAAAAATAATTAATGTTATATTCTCCCACAAAGGACTATCCGGCTGTTTAGTGCCCATTAAAAAAATAGTTTCAAAAAAGCCATCGCCATTAATATCGCCAAATTTAGTTTGAATCACCTGTGGAGCCAAATTAGATAAGGTGCCAGCATTTTGTGGCGAATGTAAATTATTAGTCATTTATACACCTCTTTCATTAGTCTTAGCATATGTTGTAAACAAAGCTTGGTGCATAAATTGAAAGTTAAAGTTCAAACATTATAATTCATATTAAACTTACAAAAAAACTTGAATTTTACCCATTGACATTTTTAAATGTGAAAAGTATTATAAGTGTCAACGAATCAGAAAATTCAGTACCGAATAGTATCTCACTACAATATGTGGTCAGAGATTTTTTTTACTATCAATTCTTAGTAAATTTATATGATTTATATATATTAGGAAGAAGGAGATTTACTTGAAGAATTTATTTGTAAAAACGGAGGGACAACGATTTTGGTTAGATCAGCTAGCAGCTATTGCAGAGCCAATCAAGGCTGAGGCTGCTGAGGTAGACGAACAATCTCGTTTCCCGTTCGAAGCGCATCGATTACTTATGCAAATTGGCTATCCACAACTAACTTTACCAAAACAATATGGCGGAGAGGGCTTATCTGTCTATGATATGGTCCTTGTACAGGAAACATTAGCAAGCTATGACGAGAATGCTTCGCTATCTCTTGGATGGACATTAGGCGTTGTCGGTGAAATATATGAAACAAAACTATGGACCGAGGATGTATTAACAGCGTTCGCTGAAGAAATAAAGAGAGGTGCCATAATTAATAGAGCTGTTAGTGAGGCGGCAACAGGTAGTCCAACGCGTGGAGGCCGACCAGGAACAAACGCAGTTGCTACAAAAGATGGGTGGTTGTTAAATGGACGCAAAATCTTTACGACTGCGTCACCTGTGCTAGATTATTTCCTTACCTCTGCTTGGATTGAAGAAAAGCAACAAATCGGTTTCTTCCTCATTCATAAAGATTCAGCAGGGCTATCTATTGAAGAAAATTGGGAAATGTCTGCGATGAGAGGTACAAGTAGCCATGACCTCGTGTTAAAAGAGGTCATTGTGGCGAATGAACATTTAGTAGAATTACCAATTCACCCAAGTGGCGGTAAGATAAATGGCTGGATACTACATATTCCAGCTACATACTTAGGTATTGCACAAGCTGCGCGCGACTATGCTGTCCATTTTGCCAATCACCATCAACCAAATAGCTTGAATGCTCCAATCAGTACATTACCAAATGTACAACAGCTTTTAGGAGACATTGAATTAAAACTTCATCAAGCGCGTTTTGTGTTGTATGGGGTGGCTGAAGCTTATGATGATCCAGCTAGACGTGGACTTTTAACAAATGAAATGGCTGTTGCTAAACATACAGTAACAAATATGGCCATCGATATCGTTGATAAGGCAATGCGTGTTGTTGGAGCGAAAAGCTTGCAGCTAACCAATCCATTACAACGCTATTATCGCAACGTTCGTGCGGGTCTTCATAATCCGCCAATGGATGATATGACTATTATTAAATTAGCAACTGCTGCTATTGAACAGCAAAAATTAAATAAAAATCAATGATCATTACATGGAGAATAAGGAGAAATGTTATATGAAGAAGAATAAGGTTTTTCAATTTGCTGCGATTGGATTGGCTTCCATAGCACTATTAACGGGTTGTAATTCAGGAGCATCAGCCGATAAGGATTCAGGCGATGGTGAAAAAGTACGTACAGTAAAGGTTGCCTATGATCAGGCGTCAAAGCCTATTAGTTATATAGACGATAGTGGAAATCCAACAGGTTATGATGTAGAAGTAATGAAATTAGTGGATGAATTATTGCCTGATTATCAATTCGAATATGTAGGGACAACAAGTGATGATTTATTGATCGGTGTCGAGCAAGGGAAATATCAGGTAGGGGTAAAAAATGCATTCTTTACACAGGAGCGTACAGAAAAATTCATTTTCCCGAAGGAATTTTTAGGTTTAAGTAGCGCGGGACTAGTATTGCGTAAAGAGGATGAGGGTGTGAAAACATTAGCTGATTTTGCGAAAAAGGGCTATTCGTTGGCACCAATTGCTGCTAACAACGCGCAATACACAATTATCGATGAATATAATACGACAAACCCAGACAATAAAGTAAAACTTGAGGCTGGTGACGCATTTACGGTCGATGTTGTGCAGTGGGTAAATGAAGGTCGTGTTGACGGTGGTGTCATGATTGAGGGACCATTTAAACAACAAGTACTTGCAGAAGATGGGCCTTATTATAACTTAAAAGATGAGGTTGTCTATAACGAATTTGCAGTCATTAAAACATGGCCACTGTTCAATAAAAAGGAACAAGAGTTTGCTGATGCTTATGACAAAGCTATAGCACAAATTAAAGAACAGAAGAAAACAAATGAATTAAGTACGGAGTTCTATGGTCGTGATTTATTTGAAGTGCTAGAAAATGTTAATCGTTAGTTTAAAACGTAACAATTAATAAGGCTGTTGAGTCAGTTACACTCAGCAGCCTTTATTCATAAAAATAAAAGTTGGTGAGGAAATGGATAAATATTTTGATGCAACATATATTTGGAACGCAATACCGGTGTTATTACCATTTTTAAAAATTACGTTCTTAGTTGCAGGGTCCTCTATTATCTTAGGCACATTATTCGGCTTATTGTTGGCGGCTGCCAAGCTATCTTCAGTGAAATGGTTACAAAAATTAGCAAATCTGTATACAACGATTATGCGTTGTACACCATCCATTGTCTTATTATTTCTTGTCTATTACGGTGTCCCAGCACTAGCAGAAAATTTCGGTCTCAATCTCCATTCAATAGATACCGCTATCTTCGTTGTCGTAACATTCACCTTACAGTTTGCAGCAATTATGTCGGAAGTAATACGATCCGCCTATTTAGCTATTCCAAAAGGGCAGTTTGAAGCAGCTGTTAGTGTGGGTTTAACACCATTCCAGGCCTATCGTCGAATTATGTTCCCTCAGGCACTTGTCGTTGCTTTGCCAAACTTTGGGAATGGGATGATTGCTTTATTACAAGAAGGTGCACTTGCTTATACAATCGGTCTAATTGATATTGTCGGTAAGGCCAATTTAATTATTGCAAGTAATATTAATGCACATGCCCTAGAAGTTTATATTGCATTAGCTATTATTTATTGGGTGTTATCTATTATTATTGAAAAAATATTTACTATATTAGAAAAAATATTTGGTAAGGGTAAGAAGACCTTAGAAACAACTTAAGGAGGCGTAACTGTGAATTATCAATTTTTACTTGAAACATTTTTTGTGGCATTATCTGGTGTTCCCATCGCACTCCTTGTCACAGTTGTTGCTTTGTTGATAGCTCTGCCACTTGGTTTTTTGCTGGCACTTACTAGGATTAATAAAATTCCAGTTATCCATCATCTAGCAAAAATTTATGTTTCTTTCGTGCGAGGAACGCCAATCATTATACAAATCTTTATTATCTATAGTAGTATCCCGTTACTATTAAAAATTATTTTTGAAAAATATCATATTGCGTTTGATATTTATAAAATTAATCCAATTTGGTATGCGTTTATTGTGTTTGCATTCAGCTCAACGGCCATCTTAATAGAGGTGTTTCGTTCGGCGTTAAGTACCATTGAAAAGGGACAATTAGAGGCAGCACATTCAGTAGGCTTGACAACGTTCCAAGCATATACTCGCATCATCATTCCGCAAGCATTAGTAGTTGCACTGCCAAATATTTGTACAGCTACGGTTAATCTCATTAAAGCTACCTCTTTAGGTTACGCAATGTCTCTACCTGAAATTACGTTGAAGGCAAAAGTAGCAGCGAACGTTGGCTACAATTACGTGGAAGCCTATCTGGATATCTTTATCGTGTACTTAATTTTATGTAGCACAGTTGAATACTTATTTAAGCGATATGAAAAATATTTAAGCAAATACAAAGTGGCAAATGCCTAAGGGGTGAACGAGCATGTTAGAAATTAAAAATATTCATAAATCATTTGGTGGCAATGAAATTTTAAAGGGCGTTGATTTAGCGATTGATAAAGGTGACGTTGTTGTTATTTTAGGTCCTAGTGGTTCAGGGAAAACAACATTATTACGTTGTATCAATTTTTTAGAAAATGCTGATCAAGGGCATGCGACATTCGGTGATATTCAAGTCGATTTTCAACATGTAAAGAAAAAAGACGTACATGCGATTCGCCAGCGTGTCGCATTTGTCTTCCAAAATTATAATCTTTTCACAAATAAAACGGCGTTAGAAAATGTCACGGAAGGGTTAATTATTGGACGTAAAATTCCTAAAGCACAGGCAGTGGAGATTGGTAAAAAGGCACTTGATAAAGTAGGCTTATCAGAAAAATATGATGCCTATCCAAGTCAGTTGTCGGGTGGTCAGCAGCAACGAGTAGGCATTGCACGTGCAGTAGCGTTGAATCCTGATATTATTTTATTTGATGAACCAACGTCTGCACTCGATCCTGAATTAGTAGGTGAGGTACTGCAAGTCATGAAAAATATTGCAGCTGAGGGTACAACGATGCTTGTAGTGACACATGAAATGGGCTTTGCCAAAGATGTTGCCAATCGTGTTATTTTCATGGATGGAGGCGTTGTTGTAGAGGAAGGTAGCCCTCACGATATTTTCGTAAGCCCAAAAGAGGAGCGCACAAAGAAATTTTTAAAACGTGTAATCCCAGAAGATTACACGTTCTATATATAAAAATAACAGGAGGATCTGTAACGTACAGATTCTCCTGTTGCCTATTATTGAAGGAAATAAGTTAATTTGTTAATGGAGTATATGTGCAACTCGTGCATAGCTCTTGTGCAGGCTGTATAGAAATAGTTACGTTCGCTTTCCCTTGAGTAATTAGCAGCGGATGCATTGTAAATGAGTACAGCATCAAATTCGATGCCTTTTGCCATATAAGCTGGAAGTAATAATATGCCCTTTTTAAATTGCTTGGTGTTGTGGGTAATTAGTTGAATATCTATTTGATCGCCTAATTGTTCAAATACAGCGGAGCATTCAGCTGCAGTTTTACAAATGACAGCAATTGTTTCAAATTTGGCAGATAGATTGTTGATGCTTTGAATAATTTGATCAATTAATTCCACTGCATTCGGCACAATGGTAATCGATGGTTCTGGACCATTGCGGTTAAATGCCTCTACCACACTACCGTTATTCAAAATTTTCGCAGTGAGTTGAATGATTTGTTTTGTCGAACGATAGCTTTTCGTTATAATCATTTTTTCTGCATGCTCGCCATATAATTGAGGGTCCAGCAGGGAAGGGTTATCAAAGGTGTGCGGATGAATTGTTTGATGCCCATCTCCTAAAATCGTCATACGTGCTTTTGGAAATAAATGCTGTAATACGGTCAGCTGGAATGGTGAATAATCTTGTGCCTCGTCAATTAGGACATGACGGATCATTGTATTTGTCTGTTGCCCTTCAATTTTGTCCTGTAAATATAAAAATGGCGCTGCATCCTCATAAGCAATCAGACGTTTTGCTAAATTAGGGAGTGTTTGCTCGCAAATATCCTCCCAATTGTCGGGCATAAGGTGTTGCATTTCATTATAAATAGCACTATTCAGATCAAAGAGTTGACGATACGTACCCATTATATGAACAAACTTTAACTGACTAACAGAGTTACGTAATGGTTTAAAGTGTTTTTTTACAAGTTGTCTCGCTAATTTTTTCTGTTCTTGATCAAAATCATCGAATGAGTTTTCTGTATAGCGTCCCTCATATAAAAGCTCGCTGTAAGACTTGGAGTAGTCTTCCTTGTCTAATAGCTCAGTCGCTTCTTCTACCCATGACTTTGTGCGTTCTGCCCTTTCAAATTTCGTTAGTTGTTGCAATAGCCATTCTTTTACTAACTGTAGTCGGTTCGGTATCGACATGGTAGAAGGGAAAGAATAGAAGTACTCTGTAATTTCCAGTGCAGTAATAATTCGATCTCCACGAAAAACAATATTTTTAAATAACAAACCTTCCTTGGATAAATGACTTATATATTGGTCCAACAATTGTTTGTAAGCTAGACTGGCTTTGAAAGAAATGCTATTTAACTTAGTTAGATAAAGGTCATCATCCTTTTCAGTTAAAAGATCTTCGAGTTGCTCATAAGGATATTCCAATTGGAACTGTCGACCTAGTCGCTTTTCAGCATACTCTATAAAAGTTAATTGCTGCATATTATCTTCACCTAGATCAGGTAAGACCGTATGGACATATTGATTAAAAAGTTGATTCGGTGTGATCAATAAAATTTGATCGGCAGTCATTTCATTGCGATAGCGATACAATAGATAGGCTACGCGTTGTAGAGCAACAGCTGTTTTACCACTACCTGCAACACCTTCTACTATGAGGTATCGTGAGTTAATATGGCGAATAATCTTATTTTGTTCACCTTGAATCGTTGCAACGATACTGCGAATATGCTCATTTGCATTTTGTGCGAGGATATCAAGCAATAAATCATCACCAATTGTAAGACCTGTATTAAACATGGATTGTAGTTGACCATTTTTAATTATAAATTGCCGTTTTAGTAGCATTTCACCGTGAATTTCTTCTGCTGTTGTTTCATAAGAGGAATCGCCAGGAGTGTAATCATAATACATACTTGATATAGGTGCTCGCCAGTCATAAATGACTATATTTTCATCCTTTGCATCCAATAATGTGGCAACACCTATATAAATTTTAAAAGGTTCTTTATGACCGTTTTGTAAAAAGTCAATTCGAGCGAAATAGGGTGATTGCTGTAAACGTTCATAAACCTTCACATTTCGAATTGCGCGTTGCTGTGCAAGCTCTGAATCGGATAGAAGTTCTACCTGTTGCTTAATCGCAAAAAACGTTTCGTCAACATCTTCAGCGGTATCTAAATTGACTCTGACATCATTCCAAAAAGTTTTCTTTAATGCGACAGCATTTTCTTTGAAGCCCTTCTCTTTACTTAGTAATTCTTTGATTTTGTAATCAATGATGGTTAAACAATGCTCAAGGTAATGATTTTCTTCTAGCCATTCTTTTTGATTTTCCAAAGTTTACTCACATTCCTCTCCATAGTTATTCGCTTCCTTTGACAGTAACCCTCACCTATATAGATGGTGAAATGAAGGTAATTGTGATTCTCTTTCAATGGTTGTCCAAACACCTTTTGAATAAAGCAAAAGTATCAAACGCAATGATCTCAAGGGGAATTAGGATGGTTATTGAATCAGGAAATTTATCATACATCTACTTCAGAAAGAAGTATAGTCTAATAATACTTATGAATTTATGCTATAATAAAATTAGTAAGAAACATAAAATTTATCGTTAAAGGCTGTTCCACAAATAGGTGGAGCAGTCTTTTTTATATGTTAGAAAGCCCAACATTATTCCTACTTTCAAGAAATTGTTATTCATTTTGCAATTTTTATTTGTACTAGAAGCAGAAATAAATTTGAGGAATTATCATATATTGATGTTCCTCATTCTTCCTTTTAAATTGCTTGCAGCTTTAGTAATCTGGTATTGAAGACTTAAGGATTGTTCTTTTAATACGATATAGAAAATTGAAGGGAGGTGAAAATGATGAAGGTAATCTTTACAGTGGGGTTGCCTGGAAGTGGAAAGAGTACATTTGTGAAGCAGCTTGCAAAAAGAGAAAATGCGGTTGTCCTCTCGAGCGACGCTATACGACAGGAGTTGTTTGGTGATGCAACCAAGCAGAAACCACGTGTGATTTTTCGTGTATTATATGAGCGACTTAATGACTTTGTGGCAAAAGGTTTTTCTGTCATTGTAGATGCCACAAATATTGAACGGGAGCGAAGAATGTTTGCGCTTGGCAAATTACCAAGCACAATTAAGAAGGAATGCTATTACTTTGATACACCTTATTCAACCTGTGTGGCAAGAAACCAACAACGGAAGCGGCATGTACCATTAATAGTGATGGAGAAAATGAGGAAGCATTTAGAATTTCCAACTGTAGGAGAAGGGTTTGATGAAGTGCATATTGTACACAAATCAAGTCCCTATGAAGTTTCTCGACAACAATTTATTTCACTTATTCAAAGCCAACCTACTTATGAAGAGCTTTTTCATACACTTCAATTAGTCCCACTTTTTAAAGAAATTTATCAATTCAATCAAGAAAACCCATACCATCAATTTTTATTATGTCAGCATACGTATTTTGTTCTTGCGTATATCAATGAATACTATATGGAAAGCGACAAACTGGCACTACAAATAGCTGCATTGTTCCATGATGTTGGCAAGCCATTTTGTAAAAAATATAAACCATTGCAACAGCGCTATGGCTATTTTGGACATGAAAATGTATCTGCCCAAATGGTTTGTCATTTTTTATTAGCGTTGGGCTTTGAAAAGGACTTTGTTTTAAAGGTTGTTCATTTAGTGCAATTTCATATGTTAATCCAGTATGGGGGCGATAGAGGTGGAAGCCAAATCTATCATTTGTTAGATGGCGATTTACTAACAAGGCTTTACTTTTTCCGTGAGGCAGATCAATTTGCCAAATAAACAATAGAGAAAGGAAGTGGAGATATGACGAAATTAAAGAAATACCCAAGGAGCTTTCATTTACCGTGGAGTAGAGGCTATACCCATGACGATAAGGTTGCTAAAAATGTAGATCATTTTATAGGAAAAGAAGTAGTTGTGACAGAAAAATTAGATGGGGAAGGTACAACACTTTATAGAGACTACATGCATGCCAGAAGCATCAATTCAGCCAACCATCCTTCTAGACATTGGGTAAAAACATTTCATGCGAGTTTTGCTTATCAGATTCCAATTGATTGGCGATTATGTGGAGAAAATGTTTATGCTAAGCATTCAATTTATTACAAAGCATTAACTAGCTACTTTTATTTGTTTAGTATTTGGAATGAAGAGAATGTTTGTTTAAGTTGGGATGAGACGGTTGCTTTTGCAACTGAGTTAGGTATTGAAACGGTCCCTGTTTTATATCGGGGTATTTTCGATGAAGAAGAAATAAAGCATACTTTTACTGGTAAATCACTCTTTGATGGTGAGCAAGAAGGTTATGTCATTAGAAATGCAAACGCATTCCATTATGATGATTTTCGATATAATTTAGGGAAACTTGTGAGACCGCATCATGTTCAAACAAGTGAACATTGGTTACAAGAAGAAGTCATTCCTAATCGTTTAAAATAAAGCAAGATAATTAATGATAAAATGAAAGGACTGAGAAAAATGTAATACTATAAAATTTGATCAAAAATACTATATATGAGGAAGTGTGCATGGGCTGCATATCCCTAATGAAAAGGGATTACAGGTTCGATTCCTGTCATCTTCACTATAAATAAAAAATGAACTCTCGTCATTAGTAGGAGAGTTCATTTTTTGTTTGTTATTTTGTGTAATTATCGAAGTAACCTTGAATGTAAATCATAGGTGTTCCTTTGTCGCCTGACCCAGATGTCAGGTCAGATAGGGAACCAATTAAGTCTGTTAAGCGACGAGGTGTTGTTCCTTGTGCAGCCATTTGACCTGTTAAATCTTCATCTTTATTTTGAATGTATTCAGAAATCGCGGCTTTTAATTCTTCTCCTCGAAGGTCTGCAAAGTCGTTATCTGCTAAGTATTTCAATTTGACCTCGTTAGGCGTACCATGCAAGCCTGCTGTGAATGCTGGTGAAACAACAGGATCAGCAAGCTCCCAGATTTTACCCACTGGGTCTTTAAATGCACCATCGCCGTAAATCATAACTTCTACAGATTTTCCTGTCGCTTCTTTGATTTTTGCTTGAATCTCGTCAACAATCGGTTGGCACGTATGGGGGAATAATTTAACACTATCCTCTGTTGCTTTGTTAGAGCCAAGAAGACCATACTCAGCATTGAAACCAGAACCGTTGATGGATTCAGCTAAAATGTTATCCAGGCTGTAAACTTTTTCAGCACCATTCGCTGTTAGCATACGCTTCGTGCGGAAACGTGTATGAATATCACATGTTAATACACTCTTTGTATAATTTAAAATTGTTTTTGGGTTGTTGGAGAAGATGACTTCACATGTAGCCCCTTCTGCTTCAATTAATTCTTTATAGTATTCAATGTAGTCTACACCAGTAAATGTGTGTTTTTTATAGCCAAAATGCTCACGGAATTCAACCTCATTTAATGTATCAGTCCAAGGATTAATTCCTTTTACATCTAGCTCATCGATATCTACAAGGTGATTACCTACCTCATCAGATGGGTAGCTTAGCATTAATACAACTTTATTAACACCCTTAGCAATACCACGTAAACAGTTTGCGAAGCGGTTTCGACTTAAAATTGGGAAAATAACACCCACTGTATCATCACCGAATTTTGCCGCCACGTCTACAGCGATATCATCAATAGTTGCATAGTTACCTTGTGCACGAGCCACGACAGATTCAGTTACTGTGACAATATCACGATCCTCTATAGAGTAACCTTCAATTTTCGCAGCATTTAACACTGTATCTACAACAATTTGTTCAATATTATCGCCTTCGTTAATAATAGGACCACGAAGACCTCTTACTACTGTACCGATTACACGTTCCAATTTAATCTCTCCTCATACTATCAATGTAAAGTGAAATAAAATCCATATGATTTTACTATAAGCCTCATTGATGATATAAGTAAAATTAATAGTTCGTATAATAGCTATAAGAGGTGCTTATATGATAGGTAAATTAGATTTATATCGTGTTTTTTGTGTTGTAGCTAAAAATAATAGCTTTTCAAGAGCCGCTAAGGATTTATATATGACACAGCCAGCTGTCAGTCAGGCTATGATGCAATTGGAGAAAGAGCTCGGTACACGTCTTTTTAACAGAACGCCTAAAGGTGTGACATTGACAACGGAAGGTAGTCTACTTTTTGAATATACGAATTCAGCTTTAGGGCTTTTAGATGCTGGTGAAGAAAAGTTACTAGAGTTCAAAAATTTAACTACAGGGCAATTAAAGATAGGTGTAGGAGATACCATTTCACGTTTCTTCTTAATGCCTTATTTAGAAGCATTCCATACAATGTATCCGAGTATTAAATTGCAAATGTTAAATGGTACAACCTCTGAAATATGTAATTTTATCAAATCGGGTGAGGTAGATATTGGATTTTGTAATTTTCCAATAGAAAATTCGACATTACAGTTAACGGTATGTACAGACATTCAAGATATTTTTGTGTGTGGGGAGAAGTATAAGACACTCTCGTCTAAATGTTTAAGCTATGAGGATCTTTTGAAATTCCCGCTTATTTTTCTTGAGAAAAAATCGAATTCACGAAGATATGTAGAAGATTATTTATTTACAAAGGGAGTTCGCATTGAACCAGAGTTTGAATTAGGATCACATGATCTTGTGCTCGAGTTTGCTCGTAGTAATCTTGGTATCGCATGTGTAACAAAGGAATTTTCAAAGGATTATCTTCAACAAGGGCACCTTTATGAACTAGCATTAAAGGAAAATATTCCAGCAAGAAGTATAGGTATGTGTTATTTAAAGACAGTGCCTCTTTCTAGAGCAGCGACAAAATTTGTCGAAATCATTGAATATAAGCGTTTGAATACAAGAAGGTCAATAAAGAAAGCTTAGCAACGAAAAGTTGGCTAAGCTTTTTTTAATAAACTAGTAATTAGCATATCAACATTACGTTTATTTTTCATGGTTGGTGAGCAAAGATAAGAAAATGTCCGCATAAAATGTTGGCCTTCAAGGGGCAAAATGATCATATCCTCATTTTTTAATTCGCGTTCAATGACACAGGCAGATAATAAGGAAAGACCAAGTCCTTGCATAACACTCTCTTTGACCCCCTGATTACTGCTAATGGTCAAAAGCGAGTGTATTTGTAGACCATTTGCTCTGAATAAATGATCTAAATAATAACGTGTACCTGAGCCTTCCTCACGTGCAACCCAACTTTGCTGTTGCAGTTTATCGGCAGTAATAGGTTGTTGTTTTGTAAGAGGGTGGTTACTTGCACTGACAATAAATAATTCATCCTGCATAAATGGTTTAATCAATAGTTCATTATCCTGAGCCTGCCCTTCTATTAGACCGATATCAACTTGCAGTAATTTTGTATATTGAATGATTTCTTTTGTATTGCCAATAATAATTTGAAGCTCAAGTTGAGGGAATTGCTGTTGTAAGCTTGCTATGATGGGGGGCAATATATATTCTCCAATCGTAAAGCTTGCACCGATTACTAGTGTTCCTTGTACCTCTTGGTGATAGGCTGCAATATCTTCTCTTGCCGCTTCAGCTATAGCCAGAATTTGCTTTGCACGTTTATAAAGAATCTCACCGGTTGGTGTAATTTGCACCGATTTTGGTGAGCGAATAAATAAGGTTGTTTGTAATTCTTGCTCTAGATTTTTAATGTGTAAGCTAACACTTGGTTGTGAAATATGAAGTATTTCCGAGGTCTTTGTAAAATTATTGACTTCAACCAGTGTGATGAACGTTTTTAAAGCATCATATTGCATATCTCCACCTCAATTATTAGAAATATTAATAATACCTATTATATATATGTATTTTACTAATAGTGAGCTTTTTAATAAAGTAATAATCAACAAGGGAGAAAGAAGTGAACAACATGGTAAATAGACAAAATAAAGTAATATCCACCCTTAATCCAAATTTTTTGAAGGGAATTTTGTTAACACTCCTTATTGCATTAGTAGCAAAATATATTGCCACATTTCCTTTCTTTTCGATATTGGGACAGTTGGTTATTGCCATTATATTAGGGATGGCTTGGCGTGCAGCATTTAAAGTCCAGGATTCATGGCAAGTGGGAATTGCATTCTCCAGCAAGAAGCTGTTACGGTTTGGTATCATCCTATTGGGCATGCGTTTAAACTTAGCAGATATCTATCATGCAGGAGCAAACGTTTTTTTAATTGCAGTCATTAATTTGCTATTTGCGTTAATAGTTGTGTATGGACTAACAAAAATTTTTAAGGTTGATCAGAAGCTAGGGATTTTAACAGCTTGTGGTACAGCAATTTGTGGAGCTGCTGCTGTAGTGGCAATCGCACCTCAAATTAAAGCGAATGAAAAGGAAACAGCAGTAGGGGCAGCAATTGTTGCCTTATTAGGAACAGTATTTACGCTGATTTATACGGTACTTTATTCTATCATCGACTTAACACCAACTGCGTATGGCATTTTCGCAGGTGGTACCTTACATGAAATTGCCCATGTGATTGCGGCAGCATCTGCAGGCGGAAATGAAGCCATTGATATAGCGGTCATTGTAAAATTAACACGTGTTGCACTGCTTGTACCAGTAGCCATTATGATCGGTATTTTCTATCGAAGAATGGACAAAAGTGAAGAGAAAAAAGCATTTTCACTTTCTATCATTCCATGGTTTATTTTAGGATTTTTAGCGATGAGTGCTATCAATTCGTTAGGGATTATTCCTGCTAATGTAGCACAAGCCTTCGTAAATACTGCTTATATTTTAATTGCCATGGCGATGGCTGGCCTTGGTTTGAACGTTGAGATTAAAACGTTTAAGGAACTTGGTGTAAAGGCATTTATCGCTGGCTTAATTGGTTCAGTATGTCTATCCATATTGGGCTATATACTAGTCATTATTTTATAAGAGAAAAAGACCCTGCATGGTATTCAGTCATGCAGGGCTTTTTAGATAGAATCAGAAGATCATGTATAAGAAATTTAATTGCCGTTTATTAACGTAAAGCTTCAATAGAAGATGCTAATTCAGCAACAACTATTTTGCTGCCGATAAGTGGACTGTCAGCTTTTTCTCCCTCAGAACCTGAATTTGGACGATGATGAGCTGCAGCAAATGCATCGCTATTACGCCATGCTTGGAAATGCTCCTTGGTTTCCCAATACATATTAACACTCATTTCGTCATAAGTAGGATCATCGGTTGAAATTAACACCTCTACTTTATGGAAGCCTTCAAATTGTTGGAGTGGACCTGGCTTAGTAAAGTTTGGTGCCATTCTCGCAGCAAAACCTGGTTTCACTTGAATACGATTAGTCACAATAATCATACTTTTCCCCCTTTAATCTCATTTACTAGGTATTTGAATGAGTTATCACTGATTATCATTCGCAATCAATGATAAGTGGCTTAGGAAGACATTGTCAATAGATGTCCTCGGTATATTCGCTTACAGAAGTTTATGGGATGCGTATAGGCTGACATTTAACTGACATAAACCGGTGCTATAATAAACATAAGAGCGTACTAGTGGCGAGGTGAATGACTATGGCAAACATTTTAGTAGTAGAAGATGAATATGCAATAAGTCAGGTTTTAAAGGTTTATTTACAAAAAGTGGGTTATAGTGTAACGCAATGCTTCAATGGTGGAGAGGCCTTAGACATGTTTCGTGAGACACAGCCAGACCTAGTGTTGTTAGATATTATGTTACCAGAGAAAAATGGTTGGCTCATCTTAAAAGAAATAAGAGAGCGAAGTACCTGCCCAATTATTATGTTAACAGCATTAGGAGAGGTTAATTACCGCTTAGAAGGATTTGATCACGGTGCAGACGATTATATTGCTAAGCCCTTTATAGCGGATGAAGTCGTTGCAAGAGTGAAGGCTGTTTTAAGACGTGCTGAAGGAAACCCTAATTCATCCACTATAAAACGTTATGGGACTTTAGAAATTGATAGTAAAGCACATAGAGTGCTTCTGAGTGGAGAGGAGATTGTATTAACACCAAGAGATTTATCGGTGCTTTTGTTTTTAGCTGACCATCCCAACCAAACGTTTACACGAGACCAGCTAATCGACCAAGTTTGGGGTTGGGAGTATGAAGGTAGTGATCGAGCCGTAGATTTAGCAATAAAGAGGCTTCGTAAGGCATTAAAAAAATGGGATGAGATAGAAGGAGAAATAAAGACACTACGAGGATTGGGGTATCAGCTAAGTGTTAAAAAAAAATAAGCGAATATCTTTACTCCAATATTGGACAAGCCGTTATTTACTAACACTGTTTATTGGATTAGCTATTATTTCCTTGATCTCTGCCGTGTGGATTCGTCATGCGACATTTGAAAATCGTTTAGAGATGATGGAGTTTTTAGCAGATGAGACGGTCTATCGCTTAACAGATACAACGGGTCCTAATACTGGACCAAACGGTATTCCTGGTTTCATTGGGGATCGAGAGCGCTTTAGCATGAGAGATATTGATCCTATTTTGTATGTTATCGATATAGAGGGGAATATACTGACAAGTAATCGCCCTGTTCCTCCTGGTAGTGCTAAAAATATTGCTAGCTTGTTGGATGGAGAAGAGGGTACGAAGGAAATAACGGGTGGCCTAGAGCCTGTTCAATATGTGGTTAAAAGGAAAATAGAAAATAATAATCAGTTAATTGGCTGGGTGCTCGTTATGGAGAAGAAAGACAATTTAACAAGGGTGAATCAAGCATATGGTCAGCTGGCATTATTAATTGGGGCATTGGCCTTATTAGGCTGGATTGCAATTTACTTTTTGTCAAAACGTTTAGCCCGTCCAATCAAACAGGTGGCGGAGGCAGCAAAACATGTACAGGAAGGCAATTATGCTGTTGATCTGCCTCAGGATAGTAAGGAAAAAGAGGTGTATGAGCTAGTTACGTCCTTTAAAAATATGGCAAGCAAGTTAGAGCAATTGGAGAAAACTAGAACAGAATTATTAGCGGGCGTCACCCATGAGTTGAAAACACCTGTCACTTCTATAAGTGGTTTACTACAAGCTGTAAGAGATGATGTTGTAACAGGTCAGGATGCAATGGAATTCATTGAAATGGCTATGGTTGAAACGACAAAAATGAAAACGATGGTTGGTGACTTACTTGCTTTTAACCATTTTGCTGTTGATGCTATCCCTGTGAAGCTAGAGTCTGTAAATGTTAATCAGCTCTTGCGCGATGCGGTGGCACAGTGGGAAGTAATGCAGGATGATGAAAATGTAAAAGTAACTGTACACTTAATAGAACAATCAATAAATGTTCAGGCAGATATTGTCCGTATCCAACAAATCATTACAAATCTCTTAACTAATGCTAAACAGGCGATGGACAAAGGAACGATAACGCTGAAGCTGCTAGATCAAGGGAATACGCTTTCGATGATTGTGAAGGATTCAGGTTATGGTATCCCTCTAGAGGATCAGGCATTTATTTTTGAGCGTTTTTATAGAGGAGAGAATAAAAAATACTCTATTCGAGGATTAGGTTTAGGATTACCACTTAGTAAAATGATGGCACAATCAATTGGTGGAGACTTACGATTAATCGAAAGTAATACTTCTGGAACATCCTTTGAATTAGTATTGCAAAAAGCTACTACGCTGTAAGAGCGTGGTAGCTTTTTTATGTTGTGCTTCTAGTATCTCAGAAACGACACGTAAATGGCTTTGTAAAAAAATAGTTGAATATGTAAAGCTGACATCTGCCTGACACAAATGCACTTTATAGTAGACGGTGTAGACGAGGAACGAACAGAAGAGGATAACCGTAATGAAGAGTTCGTCATGTACTAGTTAGCAAATAACGCAAGAGGCAAGGTTGCTTACTGAGTTTGTACACCGTCAGTATGACACTAATAAGTAGGGAAGGTGATGGAATGCCTATAGTAACTTCATATAATCCAAATGGTCGCAAGGAAATTAAACAGGCGATCTCCTATCCAGATTATGCGTTAATAAAGACCAAGCTTCAGCATGTTATGCAAATAGACAAGCATGCGGGCATGGATGGTAAATATTTAATTCGAAGTACGTACTTCGATAATTTTGCCAATAAAGTGCTAACTGAGAAAAAAGAGGGCTTTATCAATCGAGATAAATATCGGGTACGAATATACGGCAAATCAAGTGCCGTTATTAATTTGGAGCGGAAGAGTAAGCGTAACAATATAACTTTTAAAACAAAGTGCGCGATATCTCAAGCCGAATATGAAAAAATGCGTGTCGGACAAATATCCTGGATGGAGGCTGACGACCGAGGACTGGTTCGAGACTTATATCAAGAGATGAACTATAGCCAACTTAGACCAACAACGGTAGTGGATTATGAGCGAGAGGCATATGTTTATCCGTTTGGAAATGTGCGCGTAACTTTTGATAGTAAAGTGCAATCCAGTTTGCGTAATACAGATATGTTTAATCAGAGCTTACCGATGGTGGATGTACTGGAGCCGAATCTTGTGATTTTAGAGGTAAAGTATGATGAATACTTACCAGATATCATCAAGTATTTACTACAATCTGTGGATACACGAGCTGAGGCATATTCAAAATATCAACTTAGTCGTATGTACGGCTAATAAAAAGGAGAATAAACGATGGATTCAATTAAATTTAGTGATATTTTTAAATCCAACTTTTTAGAAAAAACAACATCATTTTCATTAATCGATTCAATTATTGGTTTAGTCGTTGCATTTTTTATAGGGCTTTTCATTTACGCCGTTTATAAGAAAACCTTTAACGGTGTTATTTACTCACATTCATTCAATATTTCATTACTTATTATGACAATGGCAACAGCACTAGTAATAATGGGAATCAGTTCAAACGTTCTGCTATCACTTGGTATGGTTGGTGCTTTATCTATTGTACGTTTCCGTACACCTATTAAGGACCCTATGGATTTAGTCTATATTTTCTGGGCCATTGTTTCAGGTATTTTATGTGGTGCAGGTTTTATTCCATTAGTCATTATTGGCGCTGTGTTAATCGGGCTTGTATTACTAGTGTTTGTTAATAAAATTACTGTAGAAAATCCTTATTTATTAATTATAAAATTTGAAGAAGAGCTAGCAAACGCTGAGGTGGAGCGAATTATCGCCGCACAAACAAAAAAATTCGCACTCAAATCGAAATCGATTATGCAAAATGACGAGATCGAAACAACTTATGAAATTCGTGTAAAACAAAATGATGCGAAACTGATGGATCAATTGACAAAAGTGTCTGGTGTGAAATCGGCCATCATGCTTAGTTACGATGGGAATTTTACAGCGTAATGACCTCTATAAGAAAAAGGACTATGAAGAGAGGTGCCAGCTATGATTAAAACCCGGATTGTCTACCTATGTATGACGATTCTACTCCTTCTCTTTGTCGTGATATATGCTGTACTTCCGAATGTAGGCATTGAAACGAAAAATAGCGAGTTCTCTTATGAGAATTTAGTTTTTAATAAGAATAAAGTAACCACGGTTGATATCGAGATTGCTGAGGAAGATTGGGCTGACATGCTCGAAAATGCCGCGGCTGAGGAGTTAAAACAGGCGGATATTACAGTAAACGGCAAGAAAATTGAGAATGTTGCAATTCGAACAAAGGGAAATCTAACATTACAATCGGTTGTTAATAGTGACTCAGATCGCTATAGTTTAAAAATTGATTTTGATTATTATGATGATACACAAAGCTTATATGGCTTGAAAAAAATAAATTTAAATAATAATTATAGTGACTCTACATTAATGCGAGAGTATATCTCCTATGAATTGATGGAGCAGATGGGTTTACCAACGCCAGCACATTCCTATATGTATGTCACAGTAAACGGTGAGGAACGAGGTTTGTTCCTAGGAGTAGAAGCAGTCGATGAGACATTCCTAGCTAATAACTACGGTTCAAATGATGGTTTTTTATTTAAGCCTGATGGGATAGGTAGTGATTTAAAATATATTAGTGACGATATCGCAGACTATACAGGAATAGGATTAAAAACAAATGAAGGGAATATTGATCAATCCAAGCTTGTTGAAATGGTAGATGCTATTAATAATGGCGGAGATATAGAAAAATTTATTGATGTCGATGAAATGCTCCGTTATTTTGCCGTCAATACTGCACTTGTCAATTTAGATAGTTATCAAGGGAATTTGAAACATAACTACTATTTGTATGAGCAAAACGGGATGTTTTCAATTATCCCATGGGATTACAATATGTCCTTTGGTGGCTTTGGTGCTGGAGGAGGTAGAGGTAAAATGGGTGGAGGAGATGGTCAAAATCCAGCCAACGCTTCTACTAATATGCAAAGACCATTTGCCCAAAACAATGAACGACCTGATCAGGCAGACGGTGGTGATAAGCAACAACAAGGTGACGGCTTCAACATAGGAATGGGCATGTCAGGCAACCTGTTAGACGAAAGTGCTATTAATTTTAGTGTGGAGACTCCTGTTTCTGGTACAACTTTAGAGGAGCGGCCATTGCTGAATGCCTTGCTTGCTAATGAGGCGTACCGTGCTAAATATGAGGAGTATTTAGAAGAACTAGCGACAACATATTTAACAGAAGATAATGTGCAGGCTATTACAAAAAAGGTAGCTGTGTTAATAACTACCTACGTCGAAGCCGATCCAACCAAATTCTCTACTACGGAGCAGTTTTTAGAGGCAGTTGAAGGCGAAAATAGCTTGCCTGAATTTGCTAAACAGCGCTCCGAATCTATTTTGAAGCAGTTGTCTGGGGAGCTTTTTGTGGAAACGTCTACCACAACTCAAGGTAATATGGGCATGCAGAATCTTAATGAAAATGGTGAAATGAATTTTATGCCGGATAATTTTGATCCGAGTCAGCTACCAGAGGATTTTGATCCATCAGAAAGCCCGCCGTTTAACAGGGAAGAAAACGGTCCAGGAGAAAGACAGAATGGCGAACCTATGCAACGTCCTGATGGAAACGGTCCTCCAATGGGTATGCCTGGTTCAACCGATGAAGCACCAAATCAAGCAACGGTTATTGATAAAAATACGGTATTAACAATAGTTGCATCCTTAGTAGTGCTCATTCTAGCAATCTTCTTTGTTTTTAAATTTAAACGTAGAGGTCGTTAAAAAATAACCATATCCAACACTTTTGGGTATGGTTTTGCTTTACATCGTGCTAAAATAAAGCATTCTTTTCTGAGGAGTCTTTTCATATGAATGAACAGCAATTTGATAAATATTTGCAGATCAACACTGTGGGAGAACAATATGGTTTTCCAAAGCTTGCACACTATCATCGTTATGAACCAACGCCATATATGGGGCTGGAACAATTATTTGCAACGTATGATATGCCTGATAACGCTGTGTTTATCGATATGGGTTGTGGGAAAGGCCGAGTTCCAATTTATGTGCATCATAAGTTTCATATTCCAACGATTGGGATAGAAATGGATGCAGGCTTTTATGCAGAGGCTGAAGAAAATAAGCGCACTTATCTTCAAAAAAGGCGAGTACATGCGCCCATTTCATTTATCCATACAATAGCAGAGGCTTATGAAATAAAACCATGTGATAATGTGTTTTTCTTTTTTAATCCATTTTCGATTCATATTTTTCGTACAGTCATTCATAATATTTGGGAATCCTACGAGCGGCGAATGCGAGATATTCATATAATTCTATACTATCCGCCTTACGATTATTTACAATTTTTACATCATGGAACCCCATTCGAATTACTTCATGAAGTGCATTTAGAAAATGAAACAAATATTAATGAGCGCCTTTGTGTGTTCTTATTAAAAAAAGCTTAGAGCAATGGAAAACCAGCTCTAGGCTTTTTATGTTTGAATGACTCTGCCGTTCAGTAAATATTTTCAGGGAAATAATCAGATAAGAAAACAAATGCTCTAGTATAGAGACCTTATTGTAAGAAAATAATTTCAACTGATAGTTTTTTACTATTCTAAGTTTATAATTAAAAGATAATTCACAAATAACTAATTATACTGAAAAATCACTCTAGACTAAATATAAAGAATGTTTTACAATGTAAAAGGCTTATATGAATAATATTTTTCATTCGTTTTAGATAGTTATAAATAATTATTTTTGCTATTGAGTTAATGAATTTAATTGTTTATAATTATCAGAAATATCTAATATTTTAGAAATTTTCAGGGGGAATTTAATTATGAAAGAGAACAAAAAGCTTAAGAAGTTCGGTTCACTTTTAGTAGCATCTTCATTACTTGCTGGTGTCCTTGCTGGTTGTGGTGCTGGTGATGATTCAAGTTCTGGTGGAGGCTCATCATCAGGAGGAGGTTCCTCTGATGGCGATACCATTAAAATCGGTGCCAACTTAGAACTTTCAGGAAATGTAGCATCTTATGGTTCTTCTATCGGGCTTGGCGCAGAACTTGCTGTAAAAGAAATTAATGATGCTGGCGGTATTGATGGTAAGAAAATCGAACTAATTAAAGTAGATAATAAATCGGAAAACTCTGAAGCAACTTCAGCAGCTATTAAACTAGCAACGCAAGATAAAGTAGTAGCAATGTTAGCTCCTGCAACTTCAGGTAATACAGTAGCAACTGTTCAAATTGCAAATGACAATAAAATTCCGATTGTTACTGGTTCTGGTACAGCACCAAATATAACAGTAAACGAGGATGGCAGTGTTAATGAATATGCATTCCGTACATGCTTTATTGACCCATTCCAAGGAATTGTAGCAGCTAACTTTGCCTCAGGTGAACTAGATGCGAAAAACGTAGCTATTTTCGCAGATAATGCATCAGACTATGCAAAAGGTTTAGCAAAATCCTTTAAAGAAACGATCACTAAGAGTGGCGGAAAAGTTGTAAAAGAAGAGGCTTATGTGGCTAAGGATACAGACTTCCGTACACAATTAACAAATATTAAAGCAGCAAATCCAGACTTTATCTTTATCCCTGGATACTATGAGGAAGTTGGTTTAATCGTTAAGCAAGCACGTGAAATGGGTATTGATGTACCTCTGATGGGTGCTGATGGTTGGGATTCTCCAACTTTAATAGAACTAGCTGGTGCTGAAGCACTGAATAACACATACATCACAAACCACTACTCTGCAGAAGATCCGGATCAAAAAATCCAAGATTTCGTAAAGGCATTTAAAGCAGCAAATGGTGACAAAGCACCTGACGCATTCAACGCACTTGGCTATGACTCAATTTACTACATTGCTGATGCGATTAAACGTGCAGGATCTACAGATGGAGAAGCAATTAAAAACGAATTAGCTGCAACAAAAGATCTTTCTTTAGTAACAGGTACTTTCTCAGTTGACGAAAACCATAACCCAATTAAAACAGCAACAGTTCTTGAATTTAAAGACGGTAAACAAGTGTTCAACTCTAAAGTTAATCCTTAATGTTTTGTCAGTAAGGGGGAGGCGGGTAAACACGCCTTCCTTTTTTGTGTTTTAGATAACTAGAATGATTGAGTAAAACATAACTTTCTAGTATAGATGCATGTACTGTTTTTTCATTTTTCAGAAAATTCAAAGGAGTGAATGCGCATGGAATGGATACAGCAACTTGTGAATGGTATTTCACTAGGAAGTATCTACGCGTTAATAGCGTTAGGGTATACGATGGTATACGGAATTATCAAGCTGATTAACTTTGCCCACGGTGATGTTTTCATGATTGGGTCATTTATTGGCTTTTACGCAATTGCTAAATGGGAGCTTGGCTTCTTCCCAGCACTTTTATTGGCAATGGCAGTTTGTGCAATCTTTGGTGTCTTAATCGAACGTATTGCTTATAAACGTTTACGAAATGCAACACGTATCGCAGCTTTAATTACAGCAATCGGTGTATCGTTATTGATTGAGTATACAACGATTTTCTTCAGAGGTGCGCAACCAGCAGCTTATCCTGAAGTTTTTAAAAATAAATCATTTGACGTTTTTGGTGTGCAAATCAGTAGTACATCGATCTTAATTTTATCAGTGGCAGTTGTACTGATGATTCTTTTACAATTCATCGTACATAAAACAAAAATCGGAAAAGCGATGCGTGCCGTTTCTCATGATGCGGATGCTGCACGTTTAATGGGGATAAATGTTGATAATACAATTTCTGCAACGTTTGCTATTGGTTCAGCTTTAGCTGGTGCGGCAGGTGTTATCTTCGGTGTTTATTATACAAAAATTGACCCGTTAATGGGCGTTATTCCAGGGGTTAAAGCATTTATCGCAGCCGTTCTTGGTGGAATTGGTATCATTCCAGGCGCTATGGTTGGTGGTATGTTATTAGGTGTTGTGGAGTCATTAGTAAGTGCACTAGGCTTCTCGTTATGGCGAGATGCAGCGGCATTTGTCATTTTAATTTTAATTTTAATCTTCAGACCATCGGGTATCTTTGGTAAAAATGCCCGTGAGAAAGTGTAGGTGAGCGGTTTTATGAAAAAGTCTAAAGTTTTCTGGGGCTATGCCGTAATAGCGCTAGTCATCTATGCAGTTATCCAATTGTTGATTACGACTGAAGTAATTGATATGTACTATAAAAATATGTTGATTACTATGTGTATTAACATTATGCTGGCTGTCAGCTTGCATATTGTTATTGGGGTTACTGGGCAATTCTCGATTGGGCATGCTGGGTTCCTTGCAGTTGGGGCATATGTGTCGGCTATCATTACAACAAAGTTAATGTTGCCATTTCCGTTGGCTATCTTTTTAGGGGCGCTAGCAGCAGCAGTTGCCGGTTTAATAGTAGGGATTCCAACTCTGCGTTTAAAAGGAGATTATTTAGCGATTGCTACTCTAGGATTTGCGGAGATTATTCGTATTGTCTTTTTAAATACGGATTATGTTGGTGGTGCAGCAGGGATGCAGGTTAAATATTTATCTAACTGGACATATGCATTCTTTGGCGTAGCTTTAACTATTCTCGTCATCTCAAACTTTACAAATTCTCGTCATGGTCGTGCATGTATTTCTATACGTGAAGACGAAATTGCAGCTGATGCTATGGGTATTAATACAACTTACTATAAAGTTGTTGCATTCGCGATTGGTTCTTTCTTCGCAGGGCTAGCTGGGGCTATTTTTGCGCATAACTTTTATATTATCCAACCGACAACATTCGGTTTCTTAAAATCATTTGATATTTTAATTTATGTTGTGCTTGGGGGCTTAGGAAGTCTTTCTGGTTCGGTGATTGCTGCGATTTTCTTAACAGTAATATCTACTTATCTAGCAAACTTCCCTGAGACTCGTATGATTATTTATAGTTTAGTTTTAATTATTGTGATGCTTTATCGTCCAACAGGCTTGATGGGAACAAAAGAAATTACGGATCTATTTAAGTTTGGTAAAAAAGGAGGTACAAAATAATGACTGGAAACCTTCTTATTAATGTTGAAAACATGGGTATTCAATTCGGTGGTTTAAAGGCGGTACAGGGTGTTAATATGTACCTTAATCAAGGCGAATTAGTAGGACTTATTGGGCCAAACGGTGCTGGAAAAACAACCAGCTTTAATATGCTGACAGGGGTTTACACACCAACGGAAGGTACAATTACTTTTGATGGTAAGAAAATAAATGGGCTTGCACCATACCAGGTTACGCAGAAGGGGATTAGCCGTACGTTCCAAAATATTCGCTTATTTAAAGAGTTATCAGTTCTAGACAATGTTAAGGTAGCCAACCATTCTCTTGCTAAGCATTCCATGTGGTCTTCTATTTTTCGGTTACCAACCCATTTCAAGGGCGAGGCAGAAATGGAGAATCAATCGATTGAGTTCTTAAAAATCTTTGGCTTAGATGTCTATAAGGATGAGCTAGCAAAAAATTTGCCATACGGGATGCAGCGTCGTTTAGAGATTGCTCGTGCATTAGCTGCGAATCCAAAGCTACTATTACTGGATGAGCCAGCAGCAGGGATGAACCCGCAGGAAACACATGATTTAATGGAGTTAATTGCATTCATTCGTAAAGAGTTTGGCTTAACAATTTTGCTAATTGAGCATGACATGAGCTTAGTTATGGGTATCTGTGAACGCATTTATGTACTCGATCATGGACAATTAATCGCTGACGGGACACCAGAAGAAATTCGCAACAATCCAAAGGTAATTGAAGCGTACCTTGGTGAGGAGGTTATCGGCTAATGCTAAAAGTACAAAATATCGATGTTTATTATGGCAACATCCAAGCATTAAAGGGCCTCTCTTTAGAAGTAAATGAGGGTGAAATTGTAACGTTAATCGGTGCAAACGGTGCTGGAAAAAGTACATTGTTAAAGACATTGTCAGGATTATTGAAGCCCAAAGGTGGCATTATTGAATACGAAGGTTTCTCTATTGCTGGGAAAGCGGCACAAACAATTGTTAAATCCGGTATTTCTCACGTTCCAGAAGGTCGTCGTGTTTTTGCGAATATGTCAGTAGAAGAAAACTTAGAACTCGGTGCGTACCTGCGTAATGATAAAGCTGGTATTAAAAAAGATATGGATCATGTTTACGAGTTATTTCCACGTCTTTTAGAGCGCCGCAAACAGCAATCAGGTACATTGTCAGGTGGGGAACAGCAAATGCTTGCGATGGGCCGTGCCTTAATGGCAAAACCAAAGCTGTTATTAATGGATGAACCTTCGATGGGCCTTGCACCACTGATGGTTAAAAATATTTTTAATATTATTGAGCAGGTCAATAAAGAGGGTACAACCGTATTGCTAGTTGAGCAAAATGCTAATATGGCTCTATCTGTCGCTAACCGTGCGTATGTTCTTGAAACAGGCCGTATTGTTTTATCTGGTTCAGCAAAAGAGCTTCAAGAGAGCGAGCAAGTAAAAGCAGCTTATTTAGGTGGTTTATAGAATTTAAAGGGCATCTCGAAAATGAGATGCCCTTTCAGCTATGTTGACTTTTACTCCGAGTTGGTGCTTTCCACAAGCTTTGCTCCAATCTCCACGTCCGATTCAAGGTAAGGGCAATACCACATATCGAAATGCCTCCCTCAAGTGATGTGCCTACACTTCTCATGATTAACTTATCATACAGTTGATGTCTTTTTCGGCTGTTCTTATTATAGAAAAATCAAAGGTAGCATTTTTACTTTATTATTTGGTAAGGTGGACAAAAGGAGTGATGCTTTTTGAAGTATTCAGCACAATATTTTATTAAACAATTAAATCTAGCCGAACATCCAGAAGGGGGCTATTACATTTCATCATTTCGGGCCTCAGACGATATAGCAGTGAGAGATGTTCAGAGGCCCATTTATACAAGTATTTATTTCTTATTACGCTCACAAGATATATCCCATTTACATCGATTGCAATCAGATGAGTTATGGTATTATCATGCAGGAAGCCCACTAACAGTTCATATGATTTTCCCAAATGGTACATATGAAGCGAAGAAGCTTGGCTTGAATGTAGAAGCAGGAGAGGTACCGCAAATTGCAGTACCGAAAAATACAATTTTCGGCTCATCAGTGGAGGAGTTAGATACATTTAGTTTAGTTGGATGTATGGTGGCCCCTGGCTTTGATTTTGAGGATTTTGAATTGTTTACACAGCAAGAGCTTTTAACTGATTACCCTCAGCACGAGGAAGTTATTCGTAAAATGGCATATACATCAATTAAGTAAAAAAGTAGCCGTCTCAATTTATGAGACGGCATAGTTTGTTCACCAAAAAATTTCTTCTGGATATTTGAGTTGAATTTGAATAACATGTAATGCTTGTTTTGTCGCAATGGCAGCTTCCATTAGGTTTGATTTTAACGCTACATATTCATGGTCCTCTACCATTAATCGCACAGCAAATGCCGCTAAATGTGCTTTACGTTCTTCTTTACTTAACTGGATATATTCTAGATTCAGAACATCCACGTATTGTGTAGCAAAACGGAAGGTTAATGGATTTTTAGCATGTAGCATTCGTATAAATACAATATAATCTTCCTCGTTAATCTCTTGCTCTAAACAACCAGCTATGGCAGCTTGAAACTTGCGTATAGTAGCAATGTCATTATCCCATATAGACGCATTGTTTAACTTCTGGTGCAAATCAATGAAGTCATTTAAGGTGATAGCGCTAAAGATAATTTCTGGCCAAAGAATTTCTGTTGAAAAATAAACATTCTTGTTTGGAAAGATCAGTTCATGTTGTGTAAGGACATTCTTGTTAAGGCCATTACTCACAAACTCTAGGTGATGTTCGCCAAGCATCGCATGTCTTAGTTTATAGCAAACGCTTAAAATACGCAGTCGAGGACCTTGATAATCATAGTATTTATTCTCATCACCGGTTACTTTGTAAATCGCATTAATTAGTTCATCTAAATCCCAAAAATCACCGCTAATTCGTACGCCTGTTAGTTGCTCTGTACTTTGAATGGATATCATAGTCTTCGCCCTCCCCCTTAAGCGTTTATTTTGGTGTGTAGTTGAGTAGTTTGAATAGTTCTGTTCGTTCTTTATCTGTTAAATCACGCCATTGGCCCACTTTTAAATTACCAAGCTTAATATTCATAATACGAATACGCTGTAGACGCTTAACTGAATAACCCAAGGCTGAACACATTCTTCGGATTTGACGATTTAAGCCTTGTTCTAAAATGATTTTAAAAACTTTGTCTGATATCTTTTCAACATAGCAGGGTAATGTTGTTGTATCTAGAATATCGACACCAGCTCCCATTTTTTTGATAAATTGCTCTGTTATAGGTTTATCAACTTGAACAATATATTCTTTTTCATGGTGATTTTCCGCACGTAGAATTTTATTGACGATATCACCATCATTGGTTAATAGCAATAGCCCCTCAGATTCCTTATCAAGACGTCCGATGTGAAAAATACGCAAGGGGTGATTTACAAAATCTACGACATTGCCTTTTATATGACGTTCTGTTGTACTTGTAATGCCGACAGGTTTGTTCAGACCAATGTAGACAAGCTGTTGTTCTTTCTTTACCTCTTTTCCATCAACGCAAACCATGTCGCCGTTGTCTACTTGACTACCAACTGTCGCTTGTTCTCCGTTAATCGTCACTTTTCCTTCTGCTATCCATTTATCAGCACCGCGACGAGATATAATGCCTGTTTCACTTAAATATTTATTAATACGCATATTGTTCTCCTATATTTTATATTATTTTTAAGTATACCTTAACGCCGTGCATACCGTGAATTCTAGAAGCTTTTCTAGCAAAAATAAATTGGTTGGAAAAGTTTTTCAAAAAGTTGAAATTATTTTATGTTTCTGACAATATAGTAGGTGAGAGGGTTTCTATGAAAATATTGTTATTCCGATATAAAATAACGTTTTTTGTAGATAGTTCTCATTAAATTGTGTAAAGGGGAGAAGTAAAATGGTTTATGCATTTCCAAACACTGAAGGATCGGTAGTTCAATTCAAAGAGAAATATGATAATTATATTGGTGGCGAATGGACACCCCCAGTGAAGGGTCAATACTTTGATAACGTTACTCCTGTTACTGGACAAGTTTTTACACAAGTAGCACGTTCCACAGCTGAGGATATTGAACTGGCACTAGATGCAGCACATGCTGCTAAAGATGCATGGGGAAAAACATCACCGACAGAACGCGCAAACATTTTACTTAAAATTGCTGACCGTATCGAGCAAAATTTAGAAAAGCTAGCCGTTGCCGAAACATGGGATAACGGTAAAGCGGTTCGCGAAACATTAAATGCAGATATCCCTCTTGCAATTGATCATTTCCGTTATTTTGCTGGAGTATTACGTGCTCAAGAAGGCTCAGTAAGCCAAATAGATAACGATACAGTTGCTTATCACTTCCATGAGCCGATTGGTGTAGTAGGCCAAATCATCCCGTGGAACTTCCCGTTATTAATGGCAGTATGGAAACTTGCACCAGCACTTGCAGCTGGAAACTGTGTCGTATTAAAACCTGCAGAACAAACACCAGCATCCATTATGGTGCTTGTTGACTTAATAGGAGACTTATTACCATCAGGTGTTATTAATATTGTTAATGGATTTGGCTTAGAAGCAGGGAAACCGCTTGCATCCAATCCACGTATCGGGAAGATTGCCTTTACAGGTGAGACGACAACAGGTCGCTTAATTATGCAATATGCTTCTCAAAACCTTATTCCAGTTACATTAGAATTAGGCGGTAAATCACCAAATATCTTCTTTGAGGATATTATGGATAAAGATGATGCGCTATTAGATAAAGCAGTTGAAGGCTTCGTATTATTTGCTCTAAACCAAGGGGAAGTATGTACATGTCCTTCACGTGCACTGATTCAGGAATCTATTTACGATAAATTTATGGAGCGTGTATTACAGCGCGTAGAAGCCATTAAAGTTGGCAATCCACTTGATCCAAACACGATGATGGGTGCGCAGGCTTCAAGTGAACAAATGGAAAAAATTCTTTCTTATTTAGATATTGGTAAGCAAGAAGGCGCAGAATGTCTAATTGGGGGAGAGAAAAATAGTGTAGGAGAAGGCTTTGAAAATGGCTACTACATTAAACCAACTGTCTTTAAAGGACATAATAAAATGCGTATTTTCCAAGAGGAAATTTTCGGCCCAGTTGTTGCTGTAACAACGTTTAAAACGAAAGAGGAAGCATTAGAAATTGCGAATGATACATTATATGGCCTAGGTTCAGGTGTTTGGACGAGAGATATTAATACAGCCTATCGCTTCGGTCGTGAGATTCAAGCGGGCCGTGTTTGGACAAACTGTTACCATGCTTATCCTGCACATGCTGCGTTCGGTGGCTATAAAATGTCAGGTGTTGGTCGTGAAAATCATAAGATGATGTTATCTCATTACCAACAGACGAAAAACTTATTAGTTAGCTATAGTGAAAACAAACTTGGTTTCTTCTAATTCGTAGGGAGGTGCATGAGCGTGGTCGAACGTGTATTAGCTACTGCAGAAGCGCTTGCACTAATCAATCTATTAAAAGAAAAACATGGACCTGTTATGTTTCATCAATCGGGAGGATGCTGTGATGGCTCCTCGCCAATGTGCTATCCACAAGGTGACTTGTTATTAGGTGATCAGGATGTGTGCCTTGGTGAGATTGGTGGTGCTCCTTTCTACATGCACAAAAATCAATATGATTACTGGAAGCATACACAAATCATATTGGATGTTGTTGATGGCAGAGGTGGGATGTTCTCATTAGAGGGCGTTGAGGGAAAACGTTTTTTAACAAGGTCAAGAGCCTTCACATCAGAGGAGTTACAAGAGCTAGGGTTAATTTAATGATGTATTTTTACAGCGGCAGAAAAACTTTGCCGCTGTTTTTTATATTAATTTTTGAGGAAAAGAGTATGTAAAGCTATATTGTTAGTTGAGTTTCGTAAAAATAAAAATAGCTGTAATCGATCCTTTAAGGTCACAGTAAACAATAATTTTCTTGTGGTTTTTGCTATCATCTTCATTTCCTCCTTTTAGTGTTGTTAATATTTCCTATTAAATCAAACAAATTAAGTAACATACATTAAATTAAGTTTACTTTTTATGTTAATTGTTACAAAGAGGGTGAATCTTTCTCTCAATATGTAACGTAAAATGGGTAAAGGAGTGTGCTAAATATGGATTACGTAATGATTGAAAATGAATTTACAAATACGGTAGAGGATGTATCAAAAGCTGTTGGCTGGACAGTGGATCGAAAAATTGTTTTAGCTATTGCCAGTACTTTTGTTTCATCAGGAAAAACTTTTGATGCAGTGAAGTATAAAAATGTATTGCAAGAGATGAAAAAGCAGTCCTCATGGATGTCTCCTTTACGAACAACAGTTGGTTATAGCATTGCAGCCAATTTAATGGAGCAAGAGGATACTGAAAAAGCAGTCGAGAATTTACTTACAAATGTGAATATCATGAAGGATGCAAAATTTAGAAGCGGGAATTTTAGCTATATTGGCGCACAGTTTTTAACAGAGGATGAAAAGGACAAAGAAGCGCATGCACGGGCAGCTAGAGCCTTATTTGACGCGATTCGTAAACATCACCCGTTTTTAACATCCTATGAGGACATTCCATATGCAGTATTGTTAAGTAGCCCATCTGATGATGTTGAATTACGTGCAGAAACAATGAATCGCTACTATAAAGAATTAAGAACATATAATTTTAATGCTGGTAATGAACTCCAATGGCTATCACAGGTATTAACATTTTCATCACCACAATTTGATCGTCAACTAGCACCAAATGTTGTGACAATTCGCGATACACTCAAAAAGCAAAATGTAAAAGTAAAGGCTATGCATTATCCTTTACTTGGATTTTTAGCCCTATTAGATATTACTAATAATCAGCTTCAAGGTATTGTTGATTTATATCACGAGTTAAAGGATTTGAAATTATTAAAATGGTATCGGGAATTTGTACTTTTTATGGCTGTACAAATTGCTATTTACGATATGGCTAAAGTGGAGAAATCCCTGTCCATGACCATTATGTCTTCTATTGAATTATTAATTCAAGCACAGCAAGCGGCGATGATAGCGGCGGTAAGTGCAGCCGCCATAGCATCTAGTTCAAGTTCTTCGTGATAGAATAAAGGAGAACTTGATTATTTGGAGGTGCATTTGAAGGATGAAGGAAACTAAACTGTGGATTAATGGTCAATGGCAAGATGCGGAAGAAAACTATGAGCTAACATCTCCTTATAGTGGTGAGGTAGTTGCTCTTGTGGCAAAAGCATCGGTTCAAGATGTAGTGAGAGCTATCGAAGGTGCACAGCGGGCATTCCAATCATTTAAAAAGACAACAGCCTACGAACGTGCCGAAATATTATATAAAGTTGTTGATATTATGCGACAGCGAAAAGAAGAATTTGCAGAGATTTTAGCATTAGAAGCAGGGAAGCCAATAGCAGCAGGATTAGCAGAAATTGAACGTACCATCGCAACCTATCAATTTGCAGCAGAGGGAGCTAAACAGGCAAAAGGTGAGACTGTACCGATGGATGCAGCACCTGGAGCAGGAGATCGTATAGGCTGGACAAAGCGAGAACCCTTGGGCGTGATTTCAGCCATTACACCATTTAATTTTCCGTTTAATTTAGTGGCTCATAAATTAGGGCCAGCATTTGCAGTAGGTAATACAGTTGTATTAAAGCCAGCTACACAAACGCCATTAAGTGCCATTGCTATGGCAGAGATTTTCAGTGAAGCAGGTTTACCAGATGGAGCGTTGCAGATTGTCACAGGAAGTGGCAGCGAGCTCAGTGATACCCTTGTCACACATTCACACGTTAAAAAGGTTACTTTCACAGGCAGCGGTAAAGTTGGTTTGAGAATAAAAGAAAAAGTTGGTTTGCGTAAAGTAACTCTAGAGCTTGGTTCTAATGCAGCGGTAATTGTTGAACCATCTACCCCAATTGATAAAATTATCAGTCGTTGCGTAAGCGGTGCTTTTAATTTTGCTGGACAAGTATGTATTTCATTACAACGAATTTATGTACATTCGTCCATTATTGAAGAATTTACTAAAGCATTCGTTGCAGAGACTGAAAAACTTATAGTAGGGGACCCATTAGATAAAAATACAGATGTTAGTGCCATGATTAATTCAAACGAAGTTGAACGAATCAGAGGGTGGGTTGAAGAGGCACAGAAACAAGGTGCAGTTATAGCAACAGGTGGCGTATTTACAGACCGTACTTTAACACCAACAGTTATGACGAATGTGACAGCTGATATGAAAATTGTTTGTCAGGAAACATTCGCACCAATCGTCTCAATTGTTTCATATGAAACATTAGACGACGCGATTCGACTAGTGAATGAGTCGGACCTTGGTCTAAACGCTGGTATTTACACGAATATATTGTCAGATGCCTTATATGCGGCAGACGAATTACAGGCAGGTGCAGTCATTATTAATGATATTCCGACATTCAGGGTAGATAACATGCCATATGGTGGAGTGAAAATGAGTGGTTATGGACGGGAAGGAATTAAGTGGGCAATAGAGGAAATGACCGATTTGAAATTTATTTCGATGAAAAAATCGTTCTAAATTTGCATCAGCTCTTTTTCTGCGATACGATGACGAAAGAACATACATGAAGGGAAGTTACAAGAATTATGCCAAACAGCGCAGTACCAATGAGCCAATCACGTACGGTTCAATCGCGTCTCGTATTACCCCCAGACACAAATAATCACAATTCTATTTTCGGTGGAAGAGTGTTAGCCTATATTGATGAAATCGCTGCTATTACAGCAATGAAACATGCGAAGGGACATGTAGTTACAGCTTCTATTGATTCGGTTGATTTTTTATCTGCCGCACATGTAGGAGATATTCTGGATATTGAAAGTATTGTTTCGTCTACAGGACATTCTTCAATGGAGGTTTATGTTCGCGTTGTTTCTCGCAATATTGAGACTGGTGAGGAAAAATTAACGACAGAATCATTTGTTACTATGGTTGCAGTAGATGAGGAAGGGAAACCCGTACAAGTTCCTGCGATTTATCCTGAAACAGATGAGGAAAAACGTTTGTTTGAAACAGGACCAGCAAGACGAGAGCACCGTAAACAAAAACGTGCATTGCCACATTAAGTACAAAGGGAACTTCGCTTATAAAAGTGAGGTTCCCTTTGTGGTTTTACATATTTAGCTCATTTACAACATTAATGAGGGAATCAGAAGATGATGAAACAAGCGTAGCTCCCTGTGATAATTCTGTGATTAAATTAGAGATGGCTGAAATATCTCTTGATGTATTTACATATTGCTGTTGAATACCAGAAACAGCGTCGGCGATATCATTAAATGATTTGGATAAATTTTCCTGTGTATTGACACTGTGCTGAATTTTTTGATCAACATTAGTCACTGAATTGGCCATAGTCGTAATATTACTTTCTGTTTCTTTAATGAGATGCGATACGTTTTGTACAGCATTTTTTGTTTCCTCTGCAAGTTTACGAACTTCCTCAGCTACAACTGCGAAACCTTTACCGTGTTCTCCAGCTCGAGCAGCCTCAATTGACGCGTTTAATGCTAATAAATTTGTTTGATCAGCAATGCCTGTAACAAGTCCAACAATCTCAGAAATTTTTTGAGAAGAGGTACGTAACTGATTCATTGTTACCTCAAGACTGTTGACACTTTGCAGAATGACTTGGATTAAATCATTTTGTTCTTTAAGCTGCTGTTGGCCACGTCTTGACTTTTCTTGTGTATCCGCAACGAAGCTCAATCCTTGCTTTGTCGCTACAGCAATATCATCTGTTTGAGAGGATATCACTAATAATGACGCTGCTGTTTCTTCACTAATGGCGTTAAGTTCCTCCGCTGTACTTTGAATTGTTGTAACAAGGGCATTTTTTGTCTCATCAGCAACAGAACGAATGCGCTCTTCCTCTTTTTCATAGGCCTCAATAACAAGCTGTTGCTCAAAATTAATAATTTTACAAAAAGCATTTATGGCACGAATTGCATCTTTTTTCGAGATATCTACTTCGTCTACAAAATTGGTGAAAGTAGATGTTAGTGATTGGAATGATGCAATATACCATTTAGATTGCAAGCCAATTCGAACGTGAGTCTCAGCAATGGCTTTTCTTTCTGCAATGTAGGCATCATTAATATGACTTTCAAAAATATCACTTAAATGTTTATGTAACGTAATTTTCAAACGATCAATCTGCGATGTTCTATTAATAATGTCGAGTAAAGTTTGGCTCAAACTAATAGCAGCATAAAATTGCTCCACCATTGCAGGAATTAAGTCCTTTGCTAACGGCTGTAGTTGCTTAATGATAGCTAAATCTTCAACTGTTAAGTTTAAAAGTTGCAATTGTTTTTGAAGATTTGGGTGGTTCGATACATCTAGTTGTACATCGCTCTTAAAATTTTCAGGTGTTAATGTAACGGAATAGCTAGAATTGCTGTTTTTTGAAAACCAACTCATTTTTATTTGCTCCATTCTTAATATCCATAATAAATTGTAAGTAAAAAAGCACTTTTGAAATTTGTTAAGTTTGTAAATTTGATAAATAAATAGTATTAAATCTATTTTACTATTATTTGCTGAATATTTGGTTAAAAATTTGGTTATTTCTTTAATTTTTTACTTTAATGTCAGTTCAATTAGTGAAGCAAAGTAAATTTGAATTTAAAATAGGAAACCTGTAAAATACGAACTGTTTAGCAAGGTAGAAACTGTACATAAAAAGGATTGGAGGAGGTACTACATGGAGAAGAAACGCTTTAAATTTGTTATTCCAGTTATGGTTATTGTTGCAATTGGTGCGGTTTATATGTTACGAAACTATTATGCGGAGGTACCAAATGTTGAGCAATTATTAATTGTTATATGCGCAACATTAGTGTCGGGGGTACTAGCATACTTTTTATTCCCACAACAGGGTGAAAATAAAATTGATGACCGTGGACCCTATTAAACCTGGATAAAAGAGGCTGCTCGTTTTATTACAAAACGAGCAGATTTTTTAGCAATTAGGGCTTAAATAGTTTAAACCAGCCTTTATGTTTAAAGATGACAAGCATAAAGATAGCGATAATAATCATGATCCCTAGTACAATAAAATAGCTATATTGCCCATGAAGCTCAGGCATATGATCGAAATTCATCCCATATACACCGGCAATAAAGGTTAGCGGGATGAAAATGGTTGACACAATTGTTAAGGTCATCATAATACCGTTCATGCGACTTGAACTCATGGCCATATAACTATCCCGCATATCCGCTGTAAGCTCTCGATTGGATTCAACCATTTCTGTTAGTTTAAGTAGATGGTCGTATATATCTCCAAAATAAGCCCTTTCCGATTTGTTTAATGAAAAACGATAAGAATTAAGTACTCGATATAAAAGATCGCGCATCGGTAAAATTGTCCGTCTTAAGTCAAGCAAATCACTACGAAACTCGAAGACAATCTTCATGGCATTTACGTTGCTTTGGTATGTAAGTTCGCCTTCTAGTGCACTTAAATGATCTTCAATTTTATAAACAAGTGGGAAATAGCTATCAACGATTTTATCGATTGTTTGATACGTTAAAAAAACAGTGCCACGTTCCCAATTCTTCGGTTGGTTTTCCAACATCTTTTGTACCTTATCTATTTCAGGAACAGGGCTTTTATGAAATGTCACTATAAACTTATTGGAGGCAAAAATATTAACCTCCTCCGCAGCTAACGTTTCTTCGTTTAATCGATGGATAACGAAGAAATGAAAATCATCATAAAAATCGAGCTTTGGACGCTGTAATCGCATTAAGCAATCTTCAATAGCTAGTGGGTGGAAATGGAAAAATGTATCTAACAATAATTCTTCCTCAGCTGTAGGGCAATTAAAATCAACCCAATACCATTCGAATTCTTGTTGATGTATGACTTCCAAAGGGAAATCTTTTAGCAGTTGTTGTTGCTTTGTAATTCCAATGGTGCGTATCAATACTTTCACCTCAAATTATTTACTACGTACGAAATATATTTTTAGAGCTCCTCTTTAAAGCATACCCAACCACCAAACAAAGTAGTGGCAAAAAATCTAGAAGGTTTAGTAAAGCCTGCTTGTTGTAACAGTGTTAAAATATCTTCTTCACACATAAACGAAAGGGAGCGAATGGATTTTTCCATCTCTGCTATATCAGACACGGAAAGCTTTGTATGCTGTAGCCAATAAGAACGCCATAAATCAAATTGAAGTTCCGTTTCTAAAGAGCCTGGCTGACCATATTTTGATGCAAGGACGAATGGTGCTCCAGGTTTTAAATGTCTTGCTATTTCCTTTAATGTGGACAGCTTTTCTTCATATCCCTGAATAAAATGAAGAACAAGGACACAGCTAGCTGCATCATATTTTATGGAGGGCAGTGGCGTATCCAGTATTGTTCCTTGAAGGAATGACATAGTATTGGTTAGATCGTGTAAACGTTCTTTAGCTATTTTGAGCATGGATTCTGATGGATCAATGCCAGTGAAGGACCAGTGTGGTCTTCCTTCAGCAAGCTGTAAAATTTCATTGCCGCTCCCCGCACCCACAATTAACATGTCAGCCTTTTCTGGCAATGTGGAATGATAAAAGGTTTGTATTAAACGCAGCATCGCATCATAGCTTGGTAACGTGCGGCGAATACCCTTTTCATATTCGTTTGCTAATGTGTTGTTAAATTCCAACTTTCATCACAGCCTTTCAAAAAGTTTTTGAAAAAATCTTTTTTAATGTGAAACTATTACGGGTATAGTTCCGTAAATAGTAGTACATAAAACAAAGACAAAGTACAAAGAAAGGGTTGATATATATGGAGACGAAATGGTCTAAAGTAATCATACACGCAAGTGCATTTTTTGCGCCATGGTTAGTACCCATTATTTTCTTCTTAATTAGTTCGGATGAGGAGGTAAAGGCAATTTCGGTTCAAGCATTGCTGTTCCAAATTGTCATTGGTATTTTAATCGCTATCTCAGTTGTTTTAAGTTTTGTCCTCATTGGATTACCATTCTTAATCATTTTCGGCATTATGCTATTTGTTGTACCGATTATCGGTATCGTAAAAGCATTGTCTGATGAGCCATGGCGTTATCCAATTGTTGGTCGTTGGGTATAATTTTTATAGACGCAAGTATATGCTAGTTGCATATGCTTGCGTTTTTTCTATGGCTAATAAGGGTACATTAGGTATATGAGCAAACGATAAAACCTAACGGATTCGATTGAAAAAGTGCTATTTTCAGCGCTTAAATAGGCATTTTTAAGACTTTTCATTTTTCTCTGGGCGAAATCATTGCATTTTTTTTCAAGCGTTTTGTATAATATACTCAAAGAAAGTCAAAGATAGTCAAAGTCAGTGAAGCAAGCGAGGTGTATTCCTAAAATGCGTAATATATCAGACATCATAGAAGGTTACTTAAAGCAAGTACTTGAATTAGGTGGAGAAGGGCATATTGAAATTAAACGTAGTGAGATTGCTGATAAATTTCAATGTGTGCCATCACAAATAAATTATGTTATTAATACAAGATTTACTGCTGAGCGAGGTTACCTTGTTGAGAGCAAACGTGGTGGTGGTGGATACATACGAATTTTACGTGTCCGCGCGAATTCACAGATTGATTTAATTGACGATGTTCTCAGGCAAATTGAAGGTGGGGCATCGCAAACGGTTGCTGAAGATTTAGTATATCGGCTCATTGATGAGCAGGTAATTTCAAAGCGAGAAGCGAAATTAATGTTAGCAGCAATTGATCGCTCAACGATCGATTTACATCTCCCTTTAAGGGATGTCATTCGAGCAAAAATAGTACGAGCGATGCTGACAACAATTAAATATGAACAGCTAAAATAGTGAGGTGATGGAAATGATATGCGAACATTGTAAACAACGTAATGCGACAGTTACTGTAACACAAGTTCAAAATGGGCAAAAGGTGGAACACCATTATTGTGACGTCTGCGCCTCACAGTTCCATCCATTTCATGCAGAATTTAAACAAGAGCCAGTATCTATTCAACAGTTATTATCTAACTGGTTTGGCTCGCCTACATGGCAAAAGGTGGGGGAAAAACAACAAGTACAACCACAGCAGCAAACATGCCCACAATGTGGATTTTCGTATAAACAATTTTTAAAAGAAGGTAAATTTGGATGCCCTAGTTGTTATGACACATTTAGTGAGCATTTACCTAAGCTCTTTAATCGCATACAGGCAGGCCCCCAACACATCGGTAAAATGCCTGGTGCTCGCAGTAATGTGTATGTTATTAAAAAGCAAATTGAGGATATCCGCAAGCGTATGAAATCCGCTGTGGATGAAGAACAATTTGAAGAGGCAGCAAAGCTTCGTGATGAAGTGAAAGAGTTAGAGAAGCATCTACAATTTGAAGGTGGTGATGTGTCATGATGATTGAATCATTTTTAGAGCGTGCGACCCCAACTTGGATGCATATCGAGGATGATTATTCAGATATTGTCATTAGTACACGTATTCGCCTTGCTCGAAATTTAGATGGTTATCGTTTCCCATTAGCTTTCTCAGAGAATGAGGCATTGCAGGTGGAACAGGCAGTTACACATGCAGTGAGTGATAGCCCAACGCTTCAAAATGATTATGCTTATTTTGCTATAAAGGATTTAACGTCTATGCAACGTCAAATTCTTGTAGAAAAGCATTTGATTAGTCCGCAACTTGCTAAGAAAGAGCAAGTGGGCTCCATACTTCTCTCTGAAGATGAATCTGTAAGCATTATGGTGAATGAAGAGGATCATTTACGCATTCAATGTATGACAGCAAGTTTTCAACTTCAAAGTGCCTATGAACAAGCAAATAAAATTGATCGTATTCTAGAGAAAGTATTACCTTATGCATTTCGAGATACTTTTGGCTATTTAACAAGTTGTCCCACGAATATTGGAACGGGTCTTCGAGCATCCGTCATGATGCATTTACCCGCTCTTACATTAACGGGACAAATGAATCAAATTATTAATGCCATGACACGCTTAGGAATGACTGTAAGAGGTATATATGGTGAAGGAAGCGAAAATTTAGGAAATGTTTATCAAGTGTCTAACCAAATCACACTTGGAAAGACAGAAGAGGACATTTTAGCAGACATACAAAGTGTCGCTGAAAAAATTATACAAAAAGAACGCCATGCAAGAGGTAAATTGATGGAAAAAGCAGAACTTGCTCTAGAAGATAGAGTGTATCGAGCTTTAGGTACCCTTACTCATGCAAGAATTTTAACAAGTGAGGAAGCTGCTACCTGTCTATCTAACGTTCGCTTAGGGGTAGATTTACAGTTGATTGAAGGTATTCAAGCAACAACCTTAAATGAATGTGTTGTTAGTATGCAACCAGGTTTTTTACAGCACTATGCAGGAGAGGTACTGCCCCCTGCTGAACGAGATCGTGTACGAGCAGAAATGCTCCGTGAGGCATTATTTCAAGAACATGCGAATAAGCCTATAAATGGGGAAAAAGGAGAGGATTTATATGATGTTTAATCGTTTTACACAACGCGCGCAAAAAGTATTACAGCTTGCTCAGGAAGAGGCTATTCGTTGGAAGCACGAATCCATTGGCACAGAGCATATTCTATTAGGGCTTATACGTGAAGGCGGCGGTATTGCTGCAAAAGCGTTAGAAGCCATAGATATTAGTCCTCAAATGATTGAAACGGGTATTGAAGAATTAGTTGGTAAAGGTAAAGAAGATGTTGGCCCAATTGTTCACTATACGCCAAGAGCTAAGAAAGTTATTGAACTATCTGTTGACGAATCACGTAAATTAGGTCATTCGTATATCGGCACAGAGCATTTATTATTAGCCCTTATACGTGAAGGTGAAGGGGTTGCAGCTCGCGTTTTAAACAATGCGGGTGTGGGCTTAAATAAAGCACGTCAGCAAGTATTATTGCTACTAGGTAATAACGATAATGCACAATCTGGACAACAAGCAGCTCAGGCTGCCAATACGCCAACGTTAGATAGTCTAGCACGTGATTTAACACAAATTGCACGTGAAGGTACGTTAGATCCTGTTATTGGACGAAGCAAGGAAATTACACGCGTTATTGAGGTATTATCACGTCGTACAAAGAACAACCCTGTACTAATTGGTGAACCGGGTGTTGGTAAAACAGCTATTGCAGAAGGATTAGCTCAGCAAATTATTAATAATGAAGTACCAGAAATCCTTCGTGACAAACGAGTAATGACGCTGGATATGGGGACTGTCGTTGCAGGTACAAAATATCGTGGTGAATTTGAGGACCGTTTGAAAAAGGTGATGGATGAAATTCGCCAAGCTGGCAATATCATTTTATTTATAGATGAATTGCATACATTAATCGGTGCAGGTGGAGCAGAAGGTGCAATTGATGCATCCAATATTTTAAAACCATCTTTAGCACGCGGTGAGCTTCAATGTATTGGTGCAACAACACTTGATGAGTACCGCAAATATATTGAAAAGGATGCAGCTTTAGAGCGTCGTTTCCAACCAATTCAAGTAGATGAACCTACAGTGGAAGAAGCTATTCAAATTATTCAAGGTTTACGAGACCGCTATGAGGCGCATCACCGTGTAAAAATTACAGATGAAGCGATTGAAGCGGCAGCTAAAATGAGTGACAGATATATTTCTGACCGCTTCTTACCGGATAAAGCAATCGACTTAATTGATGAAGCCGGTTCTAAAGTACGATTACGTTCATTCGCAGTGCCACCTAACTTAAAGGCACTTGAAGATAAACTTGAAAATGTTCGCTCTGAAAAAAATGCTGCTGTATCAGGTCAAGAATTCGAAAAAGCAGCATCATTAAGGGATACAGAGCAAAAGCTGAAAGATGAAATTGAAGCTACACGAAAAAATTGGAAAGAAGAGCAAGGCAAAGCCGAATCTAAGGTGACGGTGGACGATGTTGCAGCAGTTGTATCAATGTGGACAGGAATTCCAGTAGCTAAAATTGCTTCTGAAGAATCTTCGAAGTTATTACAACTTGAAGAAGAATTACACAAACGTGTTGTAGGGCAAGGAGAAGCGGTAGAAGCTATCTCTCGTGCGATCCGTCGTGCAAGAGCAGGTTTGAAAGATCCGAAACGACCAATCGGTTCATTTATCTTCTTAGGACCTACAGGTGTTGGTAAAACAGAGCTAGCAAGAGCACTTGCCGAAGTGATGTTTGGTGATGAGGACGCTATGATTCGTGTCGATATGTCTGAGTATATGGAGAAACATTCAACTTCACGTTTAGTGGGTTCACCTCCAGGCTATGTTGGATTTGATGATGGTGGTCAACTGACTGAAAAAGTACGTCGTAAACCATATTCTGTAGTATTGCTAGATGAAATTGAAAAGGCACATCCGGATGTTTTCAATATTCTACTGCAAGTTCTTGAAGATGGTCGTTTAACAGATTCTAAGGGTCGTGTAGTAGACTTCCGCAATACAGTAGTCATTATGACTTCAAACGTTGGTGCGGATGCTTTAAAATATCAAAAAAATCTTGGTTTCAATGTAGGTGGTGTAGAATCTAAGTATAAAGACATGAAGGGTACGATGCTGGAAGAATTGAAGAAAGCATTCCGCCCAGAATTCTTAAACCGTATCGATGAAATGATTGTCTTCCACGCATTAGATAAAGTGCATTTAAAAGAAATCATTGCAATGATGGGCAATGCACTAACAAAACGTTTGAAAGAGCAGGATATTTCTTTAGAGCTAACAGATGCAGCGCTTGAAAAAATTGCTGAGGAAGGCTACGACCCTCAATATGGTGCTCGTCCACTACGCCGTGCATTACAAAAACAAGTAGAGGATCGATTATCAGAAGAATTACTGAAAGGTAATGTTGAGAAGGGTAATCATGTTGTCATAGATTATGTAAATGGCGAATTTATTGTACAGAAAAAAGAGGGAGTTTCCATCTCTAAATAATTTCATGCAAAGACAGTGAGGCTTTTAGTGCCAAGCTGTCTTTTTTTTTGTACAATTAATGATAAGAACAAATATTCGAGGTGAAAACAATTTGGCTAAGAAAAAAACGAAATTTGTATGCTCAGGTTGTGGCTATGAATCTGCAAAATGGATGGGAAGATGTCCAGGGTGTGGTGAATGGAATAAGATGGTGGAAGAAGTTGAAATGGTGGCAAAAGGTCCACGTGGTGCATTTCAGCATTCTGCTACGGTAACCCAAAAAGCACTTCCGATTATCCATGTAGAAGCTACTGAAGAATCTCGTGTAGAGACGGAAATGGCCGAACTGAATCGTGTATTGGGTGGTGGCATTGTACCTGGCTCCCTCGTACTAATCGGGGGTGACCCAGGGATTGGGAAATCAACGCTACTATTACAGGTTTCAGCGTTGCTCTCCAATAAAGGGCACCGTGTACTTTATATTTCTGGAGAGGAATCCATTCGTCAAACGAAGTTACGTGCAGAACGTTTAGGGGTGGTTTCTCAAGAGCTGTACATATATTCAGAAACGAATCTTGAATTTTTAAACCAAACAATAGATGAAGTGCAGCCGAAATTCGTCATTGTCGATTCGATACAAACAGTTTTTCATCCAGAGGTAACAAGCGCACCAGGAAGTGTATCCCAGGTCCGTGAATGTACAGCAGAGCTTATGCGAATTGCTAAGACAAAAGGGATTGCTATCTTTCTAGTTGGACATGTAACCAAAGAGGGACAAATTGCTGGGCCTCGTATTTTAGAGCATATGGTTGATACCGTATTGTATTTTGAAGGAGAAAGACATCATAACCATCGTATTCTACGAAGTCAAAAAAACCGTTTCGGCTCTACAAATGAAATTGCCATTTTTGAGATGCTTCAAGGAGGATTAAAGGAAGTTCTGAATCCTTCTGAGTTATTTTTGCAAGAACGTTCACAAGGAGCAGCGGGTTCAACTGTTGTTGCATCAATGGAGGGGACAAGACCAATCCTTGTTGAAATTCAGTCTTTAGTTACACCTACAAGTTTTAATTATCCTAAACGTATGGCAACAGGTGTGGATCAAAATCGGGTGCAATTGCTGATGGCAGTGCTTGAAAAGCGTATGGGTCTCATGCTACAAGCTCAGGACGCATATATTAAAGTTGCTGGTGGTGTCAAACTAGATGAGCCAGCAATAGATTTAGCCGTGTTGACAAGCATTGTGTCTAGTTTTAAGGATCAGGCGGTTCGAGCAACAGATTGTTTTATTGGGGAAGTCGGCCTGACAGGCGAAGTACGTCGAGTATCGCGTATAGAGCAGCGTGTCATTGAAGCGGCAAAGCTTGGATTTAAAAGGGCATTCATCCCAGCATCGAATATAGGTGGATGGGATTTTCCACAGGGAATTGAAATCGTTGGTGTAGAAACGATAAAGGATGCATTAAATAACTGCTTCAGAGAATTGTAAAGAAAATTGTGCATGTTGGATACCATTCTAACATGCATTTTCATTCATTTTTATTGAGAAAATCGGAAACTCAAGTAAAGGGATAGGCGTCCTAGATAATATCAGGAGAAAGTCGCCAGCAGATGTCACAGATTATAAGAGAGGTCTGCACGACGCATTTCAGTTAACCGTTGCCACAGAACGTGACGGTTTTAGGTTTACTTCTACTCGTTAACTCGAAAAAAACTAGACGCCATTACGCCGAGGCGTAATCGATCCACGTTCGTTCAATAACATCAAAAATAATAATCAATTTGATGAGCTGGTGAAAGATTTTCTACAGTAAACTATGTATAATCTTAACTAACAATAGGAGGTGACAGCTTGTGAAAAAATTTGTTCAAATTGCGTTTTTACTGATTGGAGGAGCATTGGGCCTTGTTTTCTTACCGCCATTATACGAATTGCTTCATTTATCATCTAATCCTTGGCTAGATAATCCTTATGTATCAGTAGCATTAGGCGCACTTTTACTCTTTACACTATCATTTGCATTTTCCGATTATTTTGTAAGACTCATTAGCTGGATGGAAGAGGTTCTGTTTAAGGTGCCGATAGGAGATTTATTATTTGGTACGCTTGGTTTAATAATTGGGCTGATTGTAGCGTATTTCTTAGGCTTTGCTATTAATAGTGTGCAGTTCCCTGTTATTACAGAGGTACTCCCTATTATCCTGTCTTTCGTACTAGGATATTTAGGGTTTCGTCTAGGTTTTAGAAAAAGGGATGAATTAATACAACTCTTTACTTTACGCAGTAATAACACAAAGAAAAAAGCTGCTGAAGGTGCTGAACTACAAGAAGTACGTGGGAGCTACAAGCTGTTAGATACGAGTGTTATTATTGATGGTCGTATTGCAGATATTTCTGAAACAGGCTTCATTGAAGGTATCTTAGTTGTACCCCAATTTGTCCTTACAGAGCTTCAGCATATTGCAGATTCTTCCGATACGTTAAAGCGTACAAGAGGTCGTCGTGGTTTAGATATTTTAAGAAAATTACAAGATGAACGTAAAACAAAAGTTGAAATTACGGAAGAGGATTTTGAGGATGTACAAGAGGTAGATTTGAAGCTTGTCCGACTTGCGAAGAAAATGGGGAACGACACACAGATTGTCACGAATGATTTTAACCTTAATAAAGTCTGTGAGCTACATCATGTGAAAGTATTAAATATTAATGATTTAGCGAATGCTGTGAAGCCTGTGGTAATCCCAGGTGAGGATATGCAAGTTGTGGTTATAAAGGACGGAAAAGAGCATAATCAAGGAGTTGCCTATTTAGATGATGGAACGATGATTGTTGTTGAAGGTGGTCGTAGCTATATCGGACAGGCAATTACAGTTACGGTAACGAGTGTGTTGCAAACATCAGCAGGTCGTATGATATTTGCTAAGCCGAAGGACGATTAGGATGTGGAAAAATGCAATATGAAGTAGTTTTACCTGCAGCGGGAAGCGGAAAACGCATGGGTGCAGGACAAAATAAATTATTTTTAAAACTTTTGGAGAAGCCTATTCTTATACACACGTTAGAGGTGTTTCAACAAGATCCCTCTTGTACAGGTATTTGGCTGGCAGTAAAACCAGAAGAACGTAGCTATATTCAAGAAATGCTCGAGCAATTTAAAATTACAAAAGTGAGAGGCTTGCCTGATGGTGGGGCTGAACGACAACATTCGGTTCATTCGTGTATGAAAGGGATGCAACAGGTAGACATTGTGCTTGTACATGATGCGGCTCGACCTTTTATTACGCATGATATAATCGCCAACCTTGTCCAAAATGCTCATGAATTCGGTGCTGCTATTGCAGGGGTTCGAGCGAAGGATACAATGAAAAAAGTTCGTAATGGTGTCATTGAAGAAACAGTTGATCGTGACAGCTTATGGATGATTCAAACACCACAAGCCTTCCAATTTGATTTAATTGTAGAGGCTGAGGATGTTGCTGAGAAAGTTGGTTTTCTTGGCACTGATGAAGCAATGCTAGTTGAACGTCTAGGACATACAGTGCATATTGTAGAAAGCAACTACGAAAATGTCAAAATGACAACCCAAGAGGATTTAATATTTGGCGAAGCTATTTTACGAAAACGAGCATTGCAAATAAACGAATAGTAAGCTAAAAATCTCATTGGCGATTATTGCTAATGAGATTTTATCTTGATTCAGCAAATGTTTTTCGCTGGTGTACAATGTCCGCTGAAATAGGAGAGCATCGTTAAAAAGCACCTTATCCTGTGATAACATCATGCTGCACGGTGCAGGTTAGTTAACTGTGGTCACAGGAAAATGATCACTATTTGCTATTAGCTCAATTTCCTAGGAAATATGTTAAAATGTGAGGGTATAATAGTGAGTAAATATAAAAGTGAAAGAAGGTGAATGAGACTACATTTTCAGCAAACAAAAGGGCTGGTATATCCACATGTTTTGCTAAAGTAGTCTCTCTAGCATATGTTTCGAATTGGACAAGGTTTTGATGTACATGCATTTGAAGAAGGTCGTCCATTAATTATTGGCGGCATTACGATCCCTCATGAAAAAGGGCTAGTTGGACACTCGGATGCCGATGTTCTTTTACACACTGTCACAGATGCTGCTTTAGGCGCAATTGGTGAGGGGGACATCGGCCGTCATTTTCCAGATACAGACCCTGCATTTAAGGATGCAGATTCAGCAAAATTATTAGCGTATATTTGGAAAATTGTTGAGGATAAAGGCTATGTTTTAGGTAATGTAGATTGTACAATTATGGCACAGCGTCCAAAAATGGCACCATATATTGAACAGATGCAAAATCGCATCGCTGAATTGTTGCATGCTGAGCCATCACAAGTCAATGTGAAGGCAACAACAACTGAACGTTTAGGCTTTACTGGTCGTGAGGAAGGTATTGCGGCGATGGCAACAATTCTATTAATTAAGAAGTAAAGGTGGGTTAACTCTGCTTTTATTTCCTGTAACAGAGTGGTAAAATGAACAAAGTCAATTTTTTGATCGAAAATTTAGGAGGCTTTTAATATGACGAAAGAAGTTCGCGTTCGTTACGCGCCATCTCCAACAGGTTTTTTACATATCGGTGGAGCGCGTACAGCATTATTCAATTATTTATATGCAAAACATCATAACGGTAAATTCATTGTGCGTATTGAAGATACGGATATTGAACGTAATGTAGAGGGCGGAGAAGCATCTCAGCTGGATAACCTAAAATGGTTAGGCATTGAATATGATGAGTCCATTGATATTGGTGGACCTTATGCGCCTTATCGTCAAATGGAACGTCTTGATATTTATAAAGAGCACGCAGAAAATCTATTAGAGCAAGGTGTGGCTTACAAGTGTTTTTGTTCATCGGAAAAACTTGAAGCATCTCGTGAAGAACAAAAAGCAAGAGGCGTAGCGGCTCCTACTTATGACGGTACTTGCCGTCACTTGTCTGCTGAGGAAATCGCTGCTAAAGAAGCAGCAGGTGAGCAATATACAATCCGTATGCGTGTGCCAGCCAATGTAACATACGAATTTGAAGATTTAGTTCGTGGACAAGTTACGTTTGAATCTAAAGACATTGGTGACTGGGTACTTGTAAAAGCAAATGGTATTCCAACATACAATTATGCTGTTGTTCTAGATGATCATTTTATGGAAATTTCTCATGTTTTCCGTGGCGAAGAGCATCTCTCTAATACACCAAAACAAATGATGATTTTTGACGCATTTGGCTGGGAATATCCACGCTTTGGTCATATGACATTAATTATTAATGAAAACCGTAAGAAGCTATCAAAACGGGATGAATCGATTATTCAATTTGTCACTCAATATAAAGATTTAGGCTATCTTCCTGAAGCAATGTTCAACTTCTTTGCACTACTTGGTTGGTCTCCAGAAGGGGAAGAAGAGATTTTCTCAAAAGAAGAGTTTATCAAAATCTTTGATGAAAAACGTCTTTCTAAATCACCATCTATGTTCGATAAGCAAAAACTTACTTGGATGAATAATCAATATATTAAAAAGCTCTCTTTAGAAGAAGTGGTAGCATTATCTTTACCGCACTTGCAAAAAGCGGGTCTTTTGCCTGAAGAACTTACTGCAGAACAACGTGCTTGGGCGACAGATTTAATCGCACTTTATCATGATCAAATGAGCTTTGGTGCAGAGATTGTGGAATTATCTAGCCTATTCTTTAACGATCATCTTGAATATGATGAAGAAGCAAAAGAGGTTTTAGCAGGAGAGCAAGTACCTGAAGTAATGGCTGCATTTAAAGCACAGCTTGAGGAATTAGTGGAGTTTACACCAGATACAGTAAAAGGTGCTATTAAAGCTGTGCAAAAAGCAACAGGTCATAAAGGTAAAAATCTATTTATGCCAATCCGCGTTGTAACAACAGGTGAAACACATGGACCAGAGTTACCAAATGCGATTTGTTTAATTGGTAAAGAAAAAACAATTGACCGCGTAGAAAAATTTGCACAATAAAGAGAAATTTATTGACAATTCACTCTTTCGTTGTAAAATATATTTACATTGAAAAAGCGTTGATAAGGAGAAGTAAGTGGCGCACGCTCCCAAGAGAGGACCATCACCGGCTGAAAGTGGTCTGAGCCAAGGCAAAACTGAAATGCACCTTTGAGCATAAAGCTGAACTATAGTAGGCTTTATCGAGTCGTTCCCGTTAAAGAACGTCCAAAGTGGAAGGCATTTTGCCTTCAATCAGAGTGGAACCACGCAATTTAAGCGTCTCTGTCATTCCTTTTAGGGGATGATAGGGGCGCTTTTTATTTTTTTATATGTGTTGCATTGAAACATAGTGGGAGCAGCAATTATGCCAAGGCTTAATTGACTAACAAGGAGGCGTCAATACCACATCATCTACGCAGGGAATCTGAAGGAAATTGACAATCGTTATCGTTTTTTGTGTGTAGGATTTCAAAGGATTTGAGCAAGATCAACATGAAAAGGGGGAGTTTTTGTGTTTAAAAGAATGAAAGAAGATGTGGAAACAATTTTTGAGAATGATCCAGCCGCGCGTAGTGTATTTGAAGTGGTGTTAACCTATTCAGGTCTGCATGCTACGTGGGCGCATCGAGTGGCGCATTGGTTCTTTAAAAGACGTTTTTATTTTATTGCCCGTGCCATTTCGCAAATTAGCCGCTTCTTTACTGGCATTGAAATTCATCCTGGTGCGAAAATTGGTCGTCGTTTCTTTATAGACCACGGTATGGGTGTTGTTATTGGTGAAACATGTGAGATTGGCGATAATGTTACCTTGTATCAAGGTGTAACTTTAGGTGGTACAGGGAAAGAAAAAGGAAAACGTCACCCTACTTTAGAGGACAATGTGCTTGTGGCAACAGGTGCTAAAGTATTAGGCTCTATCACAATTGGCGAGAATAGTAAAATTGGTGCAGGATCAGTTGTTTTAAAAGAAGTACCTCCAAACGCTACAGTTGTCGGTATTCCTGGTAAAATAGTGATTAAGGATGGAGTTCGTCTAGAGAAAAAACTAGATCACCAAAATATACCTGATCCTGTAGAAGAACGTTGTCAAGTTTTCGAGAAGCAGATCACCGAATTGCAACATGAAATCGAACGCTTACAAAAGGAGAGAGAAACACAATGAGTATTCAAATTTTCAACTCATTAACGCGACAAAAGGAACCCTTCGTACCGCTAGAAGAAGGCAAAGTAAAAATGTATGTCTGCGGTCCGACTGTTTATAATTACATCCATATTGGAAATTCACGCCCTGTCATTGTTTATGATACAGTACGCCGTTATTTTCAATACAAAGGCTATGATGTAAAGTTTGTATCAAATTTTACGGATGTAGACGATAAAATTATTAAGGCAGCAAATGAGCTGGGTGAAGAAGTACATGAATTAACAGAGCGCTTTATTGCTGCGTACTTTGAAGACGTTACAGCACTAGGATGCAAAAAAGCGGATGTTCATCCACGAGTGACAGAGCATATGAATGATATCATTCAATTTATTCAAGTGTTAATTGATAAAGGCTATGCTTATGAATCTGCTGGGGATGTGTATTACCGTACTCGTAAATTTGATGGCTATGGTAAATTATCGCATCAATCAGTAGATGATTTAAAAATCGGTGCTCGTATTGAAGCTGGTGAGAAAAAAGATGATGCATTAGATTTTGCCTTATGGAAAGCCGCTAAACCAGGTGAGATTTTCTGGGAGAGCCCATGGGGAGATGGACGACCAGGCTGGCACATTGAATGTTCTGTAATGGCTCGTGAACATTTAGGGGATACTATTGATATTCATGCTGGTGGGCAAGATTTAACTTTCCCACACCACGAAAATGAAATTGCTCAATCAGAAGCACATAATAATAAAACATTTGCACGTTATTGGATGCATAATGGGTACATTAATATTGATAATGAAAAGATGTCAAAATCTCTTGGGAATTTCATTCTTGTTAATGATATTCGTAAACAAATTGACCCACAGATACTACGCTTCTTTATGTTATCTGTCCATTATCGCCACCCAATTAACTTTGCGAAGGATTTAGTAGAAGCTGCTGCAACAGGCTTAGAGCGCATTCGTACAGCCTATAACAATGTGAAGCATCGACTTACTACTACGGCAAGCTTAGGCGATCAATCAGAAGAATGGTTTAGCAAAATTGCCGAACAGAAAGCAAATTTTGAAGAGGCAATGGATGATGACTTTAATACAGCTAACGCTATATCTGTATTATTTGAGGTAGCTCGTATTGCTAATATTTATTTAAATGAAGCCAATACTTGCAAGAAGGTATTAGAGACCTTTATTGAAACCTTTGAGGTATTCGGTGACGTCTTAGGTATTAAATTTGCAAAAGAAGAAGAATTATTAGACGAAGAAATTGAAACATTACTACAAGAACGCGTAGATGCACGTAAAAATCGTGATTTTGCTCGTTCTGACGAGATCCGTGACCATTTGCAAGCCCAAGGTATCATTTTAGAAGATACACGACAAGGAACTAGATGGAAACGAGGGTAATTAAGTTGGATAAACTTCGCAATGAAGATGTTAAGCAATTAAATGCGCTGGCGTTAGCCTATATGGGTGACGCAGTATTGGAACAAAAAATACGAGAGCATTTGCTGCGTTCTGGTCGTGTTAAACCAAATACACTACATCGTGAGGCAACTCGCTACGTTTCAGCAAAAGCGCAATCTATGATCGTCCATCGTATGATGGATGAAAACTATTTAACAGAGGAGGAGTTGGCTGTGTTCCGTCGTGGACGCAATGCCAAATCCGGCTCTGTACCTAAAAATACAGATGTCCAGACCTATCGTAATAGCTCAGGCTTTGAAGCAGTACTTGGTAGTTTATATTTATTAAATGAACTAGAACGCGTATATGAAATCATTGCATATGCTATTCAAATAATCGAGGAATCAAAAGGAGTGTCTAAATAATGGCAGAACAAAATGGTGAAATTATTGCCGGTAAAAACCCAGTGTTAGAAGCACTTCGTTCAGGCCGCGATATGAATAAAGTATGGATTGCAGAAGGTGTGAAAAAATCTGGTGTCAATGAATTACTAGATTTAGCACGAGAACGTGGTGTTATAGTTCAGTTTGTCCCAAAAAAGAAAATCGAACAATTATCGAGTGCAAATCACCAAGGAATTGTTGCTTCTGTTGCCGCATATAAGTATGCTGAACTTGAGGATTTATTTGCAGCAGCGGCAAATAAACAGGAAGATCCTTTTTTCTTAATCTTAGATGAGCTAGAGGATCCCCACAACCTAGGGTCTATAATGAGAACAGCTGATGCTATAGGAGTACATGGTATTATTATTCCAAAGCGTCGATCTGTGAGTTTAACGGCTGTAGTGGCAAAGGCATCCACAGGTGCTATTGAACATGTTCCAGTTGTACGTGTGAACAATCTTGCTCAAACAATTGATGAATTAAAAGAACGAGGCATATGGATTGCTGGTACAGATGCAAAGGGTTCTGTAGATTATCGAAAAATGGATGCAACATTACCATTGGCTATCATTATTGGTAGTGAGGGCAAGGGGATGGGCCGTTTATTAAAAGAAAAATGCGATTTTTTATATCATTTACCAATGATAGGGCACGTCACATCTTTAAATGCATCAGTAGCTGCAGCGCTATTAATGTACGAAGTGTATCGTAAACGTCAAGAAGCGAATGATTAACAATGAAAAACATTTTGCTTGTTGATGGCTATAATATGATTGGGTCTTGGAAAGAGTTGCGGCCATTGCGTGATACAAATTTTGAGGATGCGCGCAAAAGGTTGATAGAACTTATGGCTGAGTATAAAGCAGCTATGGGTTGGCGCGTAATTATTGTTTATGACGCACACCTTGTACCAGGAGTAGAGCAATCTTATATAGAAAATGATGTAGAAATCATTTACACTCGGAAAAATGAAACAGCAGATGAACGCATTGAAAAAATGACCCATGAACTTAAGGCTAGAAATGTACAAATACATGTAGCAACCTCTGATATGGCAGAGCAAAGTGTTATATTTGGTAATGGCGCTCTAAGGAAATCAGCTAGGGAGCTAGAAATTGATACAAGCATTATTCAACATAAAATTTCACATGATGTGAAGCGGAAACAAGAAAGCAAGCCGCCTTCTCGTATAGAATTAAAGCCAGATGTTGCACTTGCCTTTGAAAAATGGAGACGAGGCTTGAAATGATTGATTGACGCATATTTTCCAATTCCGTTATACTGTTCCTAATTATCTGTTGTGGCTGAGGTGATACCATGTTTAAAAATAGCATTGTACAAGTGACACAAGATTTTGAACGATTCAATGATGAAGAACTTATTGAAATGGTGCATCAAGGTAATACAGATGCGTTGGATTATTTAATTACGAAATACCGTTTGTTAGTAAGAGCGAAGGCAAGATCCTATTTCTTAATTGGAGCAGACAAGGAAGACATTGTGCAAGAGGGAATGATCGGTTTATATAAAGCAATCCGCGATTTTAAAGGTGATAAACTTGCATCTTTCAGAGCTTTTGCAGAGTTATGTATTACAAGGCAGATTATTACGGCTATTAAAACAGCAACTAGGCAAAAGCATATACCGCTAAATTCCTATATCTCTTTGGACAAGCCAATATTTGATGAAGAGTCCGACCGAACGCTCATGGATGTGCTAACAGGTGCTATTATGGATGATCCAGAAGAATTGATGATTCATAGAGAAGAGTTTGGCTATTTAGAAGAAAAGATGAGTGAGATTTTAAGTGAATTAGAGTTACAAGTTTTGGCCTTATATCTAGATGGCCAGTCTTATCATGAAATTTCTGCAAAATTAAACCGTCATGTGAAATCTATTGATAATGCATTGCAGCGGGTAAAGCGTAAATTAGAGCGACATTTAGTCCTTGAGGAAATGTCTTAGCCATATAGGCCTTTATTGACATTGACAAATATAGGTGTTAGTCTTAAAAAGACAAAGTGCCGAAAAAGGTGATTATATGGCAAAAAAAGTCGTGCTAAATTGCGAGAAATGTGGTTCGAGAAATTACACGTTCCCAGCTAAAGAAGGTTCCACTGTACGTCTGGAATTAAAGAAATTTTGCTCGCATTGCAATGAACATACAATGCATAAACAAACGCTATAGAATGATATGTAAATAGACAGATATGATTGATTCGGAGGTTAAGCTAGAATGGGCAAGATCAAAAGCTTTTTCAGCGACGTAATGTCGGAAATGCGCAAAACAAGCTGGCCAAAAAGTAAAGAACTGACGAAATATACAGTCGTTGTAATTTCAACTGTTGTCATTATGGCTTTATTTTTTGTGTTAGTTGATTTAGGTATTTCATCATTATTCCGCTGGTACTTAGATTTATAATTTAATAAATAGCATATTTTTGAAATAGCCCGTCCATTGCAATAACGGGTTTTTTCGTTTGTTTTATCTTCATTCAGCATGAAGTTCCATCTCAGAGGATGGATGAAATGGGTGAAGTGAATAGCAGTAAAATACTCTCATTATGGTAAGGATGCTACTAGGAGAGTATGATAGTAGTGATAGATGACTATGCTAGTTTCGGTATATATCATCGAGCTTTCGCTGGCTATTAGCGAAAGCTATGTTTTTCTAATGAGATGTTTGTGGAAAGAGTAAAGAGTGCGTATAGCATATCGCGATTCATTTTCACTTTTATTTGTAAGGGAGGGACGGACGAGGAGTCCTAGTAGTTATGGAGAAAAATTGGTATGTTGTTCATACGTATTCAGGGTATGAAAACCGTGTAAAAGCAAACCTAGAGAAACGTGTAGAAACGATGGGAATGCAAGATAAAATCTTCCGTGTAATTGTTCCTGAACATGAGGAGACAGAAATGAAAGATGGGAAAAAGCGCACAATGATGCGTAAAGTTTTCCCTGGTTATGTGTTAGTAGAATTAATTATGACTGATGATTCTTGGTATGTAGTACGAAATACGCCAGGTGTTACTGGCTTTATCGGCTCATCTGGCGGAGGTGCAAAACCAACGCCGTTACTACCAGAAGAAGCAGATCGTTTACTGCAACAAATGGGCATGACTGATAAGGTTGTGGAAGTTGATTTAACTGTTGGTGAAGCGGTGGAAGTACTAGAAGGACCGTTTGCTCATTTCCAAGGACGTGTTGAAGAAATTGACGCAGAAAAAGGAAAAATAAAAGTGAGCGTTGATATGTTTGGTCGCGAAACGATTATGGAACTAAATTTCGAACAAATTCAAAAATTATAGTTCCGGTAATAGAACTGTGACATGCCAATTGGTAGATGTTTCGCAGATTTTGCTAATTACTACTTGCTTAAAAAAATTAAAAGTGGTATCATTTCATAGGTCAGACTGTCATACTTTTGTTTGACGTCTGTAATGATAATTTTAATGTTATCGGCACTTAGCTGACAGACAGATATTGAGTGGGAGGGGCAACCCAATTACCACATCACGGACTTAAGGAGGTGTGTCTCGTGGCTAAAAAAGTTATTAAAGTTGTAAAACTTCAAATCCCTGCTGGTAAAGCTAACCCAGCTCCGCCGGTTGGTCCTGCATTAGGTCAAGCGGGTGTGAACATCATGGGATTCTGTAAAGAATTCAATGCGCGTACTGCTGATCAAGCTGGTCTTATTATTCCAGTTGAAATTTCAGTATTCGAAGATCGTTCTTTCACTTTCATTACAAAAACTCCACCTGCAGCAGTATTACTTAAAGTAGCAGCTGGTATCCAATCTGGATCAGGTGAACCAAACCGTAAAAAAGTGGCAACGGTTAAACGTGATAAAGTTCGCGAAATCGCTGAAACTAAAATGCCAGACCTTAACGCTGCTTCAGTTGAAGCTGCTATGTTAATGGTTGAAGGTACTGCACGAAGCATGGGTATTGTTATCGAAGACTAATCCCAGTTACTTGATGTATTGTTTTTTGGAAGGTTGCGAAGTTTCTTTGTGAACACGCAACCTTTATTCGTGGGAGGTAAAATCCGCTATAACCACAATCAAGGAGGAAATATATAATGGCTAAAAAAGGTAAAAAACTGCAAGATGCAGCAAAATTAATTGATCGTAACTCACTATACAACGCGCAAGAAGCAATCGAACTTGCTCAAAAAACTAGCACTGTAAACTTCGACGCTACTGTAGAAGTTGCTTTCCGTTTAGGTATTGATACTCGTAAAAACGACCAACAAATCCGTGGTGCAGTAGTGCTTCCAAACGGTACTGGTAAAACTCAACGCGTATTAGTATTCGCTAAAGGTGAGAAACTTAAAGAAGCTGAAGCAGCTGGTGCTGACTATGTAGGCGATGCAGAGTACATCCAAAAAATCCAACAAGGTTGGTTTGATTTCGATGTAATCGTAGCAACTCCTGACATGATGGGCGAAGTTGGTAAACTTGGTCGCGTATTAGGACCTAAAGGTTTAATGCCAAACCCTAAAACTGGTACAGTTACTTTTGATGTAACAAAAGCTATCGAAGAAATCAAAGCTGGTAAAGTTGAATACCGTGCTGATAAAGCTGGTATCATCCATGCTCCTATCGGTAAAGTTTCTTTCTCTGCAGAAAAACTAGTAGAGAACTTCTTAACTGTATTTGATGTAGTTCAAAAAGCAAAACCTGCTGCAGCTAAAGGTACTTACATGAAGTCTGTAAATGTTACAACTACAATGGGTCCGTCTATTAAAATTGACGCTTCAAACGTAGTAGTAAAATAATATATATATGTTGACAACAGTAATTATACATGATATCATGATTGCTGTTGTGAATTATCCATTTGTACCGTAGACAGTAGGAGTGACTTGTCACTTAATGTTCCTACCGAGGACATCGGAATTCAGATTCTTATTTAAAGATGATGACTTTCAGCCTCTGCGTCTATATTTGACCCAGAGGCTTTTCTTTTGTCGGTATAAATGACCCATTCTAATAGGAGGTGTCATCATGAGCAAAGCAATCGAAAACAAACAAGTACAAGTTCAAGAGATTACTGAAAAGTTCCAAAGCGCTTCTTCTGTAGTAGTTGTGGATTACCGTGGTCTTAATGTTGCACAAGTAACTGAACTTCGTAAACAACTTCGTGAGGCTGGCGTTGAGTTCAAAGTTTACAAAAACACTTTAACTCGTCGTGCTGCTGAAGCTGCTGGTCTTGAAGGAATCAACGACGTATTAGTTGGTCCTAACGCAATTGCGTTCTCAACTGAAGATGTTGTAGCGCCTGCTAAAATCATCAATGAGTTCGCTAAGAAAAACGAAGCTTTAGAAATTAAAGCCGGTATTATTGAAGGTACAATTTCTTCTGTTGAAGATGTTAAAGCACTTGCAGAACTTCCATCACGCGAAGGTCTACTTTCTATGCTTTTATCTGTACTTCAAGCTCCAGTGCGCAACTTCGCACTTGCAACAAAAGCTGTTGCAGAACAAAAAGAAGAACAAGGCGCGTAATTTCTTACGTTGCATAACTTCCGCGGCTTGACCGCAAAAAAAACTAAAACATTATCCAATTAGGAGGAAATTATAATGAACAAAGAGCAAATCTTAGAAGCTATCAAAGCTATGACAGTTCTTGAATTAAACGATTTAGTAAAAGCTATCGAAGAAGAATTCGGTGTAACAGCTGCTGCTCCTGTAGCAGTAGTTGCTGGTGGTGCTGCTGCAGCTGAAGAAAAAACAGAATTTGACGTAGTATTAGCATCTGCTGGTGCAGAAAAAATCAAAGTAATCAAAGTGGTTCGTGAAATCACTGGTTTAGGTCTTAAAGAAGCTAAAGAAGTAGTAGATAACGCTCCTAAAGCTCTTAAAGAAGGCGTTTCTAAAGATGAAGCTGAACAAATCAAAGCTAAACTTGAAGAAGTTGGCGCATCTGTAGAAGTTAAGTAATCTCGCGTTACTTTTTAACAAAAGGAAAGCTCGTCATTTTGGCGAGCTTTTTTCTTCATTCTGAGGAGGCGTGAAAATGTCTGATCATTATTATACAAGTAAGCCTCAAACTGAGAGTAAACCACGTCACTGGACATTCAAGTTACTAGGGCATTCGTTTTCTTTTGAAACGGATGCAGGTGTATTTAGTAAAAGCGAAGTAGATTTTGGATCCCGTGTTTTAATAGACGCTTTTCAAATGCCTGATATTGATGGTGCGATTTTTGATGTAGGTTGTGGATATGGACCGATAGGGTTATCGATTGCCAAAACGAATCCGGACCGTACCGTTTTTATGATGGATATAAATGAACGTGCAGTTGCGCTTTCGCAAAAAAATGCGCAAGTAAACGGTGTTCAAAATGTGCGAATATTTATGAGTGACGGCCTATCGATGGTTGATAAAGATATAGAAGCAGCAGCTATCTTAACGAATCCACCAATTCGTGCGGGGAAGGAAACGATTTTCCGCTTTTACGATGGAGCTTATGACCGACTAGTGCCTTCAGGTGAGCTTTGGGTAGTCATTCAGAAGAAACAAGGAGCACCATCGACAGTAAGTTACTTAGAAGAAAAATTTTCTGAAGTCGATATTGTGGAGAAGAAAAAAGGGTACTGGATTGTACGTGCAAAAAAATAAATGAAATATGTATAATTTATTGACTTGACAAATCGGCTATGATAATATGATACAATGCAAAAATATTATTTTGAGGTCGTATGCCCTTTTTGTATAGAAGTGTTTTCATATGGGTATACTTGCCAAGATAAGTTTAGTTAACCGAAAATGAGATCTTTTTGAAGACTCGTTTTCTTTTTGTCTTTCGAAATCATACACTATTTGTAGGATTTTGCAAAGACCTAATATCGCTTTATTGAGGGGTGAATGAGTTGACAGGTCAACTAGTTCAGTACGGACAACACCGCCAGCGTAGAAGCTTTGCGCGTATTAAAGAGGTGCTTGAGCTTCCAAATCTGATTGAGATTCAAACGGCGTCTTACGAGTGGTTCCTTGAAGAAGGTTTACGTGAAATGTTCCGTGACATTTCGCCGATCGAGGACTTTACAGGTAATCTTTCATTAGAATTCATCGATTATTCATTAGGTGATCCTAAATATGATGTTGATGAATGTAAAGAGCGAGATGTTACTTACGCAGCTCCATTACGTGTGAAAGTACGTCTTTACAACAAAGAAACAGACGAAGTGAAAGAACAAGATGTCTTCATGGGTGATTTCCCATTAATGACAGAAACAGGTACGTTCATTATCAACGGTGCTGAACGTGTTATCGTTTCACAATTAGTTCGTTCACCAAGTGTGTATTTCCATGATAAAACTGATAAAAACGGTAAAAAAGGTTTCGGCGCTACAGTTATACCGAACCGTGGTGCATGGTTAGAATATGAAACTGACGCAAAAGATGTAGTATATGTACGTATTGATCGTACACGTAAGCTACCTGTAACGGTGTTACTTCGTGCGTTAGGCTTCGGTTCAGACCAAGAGATTATCGATATTATCGGTGATAACGAGTATTTACGTAATACGCTAGAAAAAGATAACTCTGAAAGTACAGAAAAAGCACTTTTAGAAATCTATGAACGTTTACGTCCAGGTGAACCACCAACAGTTGAGAGCGCGAAGAGTTTATTATACTCTCGTTTCTTCGATGCAAAACGTTATGATTTAGCGAATGTTGGTCGCTACAAAATGAATAAAAAGCTTCATATTAAAAATCGTTTATTCAACCAAACGATTGCTGAAACGCTTGTGGATCCAGAAACAGGCGAAATCTTAGTTGAAAAAGGTACAGTACTTGATCGTCGTACTTTAGATAAAATTCTACCTTACCTAGAAGATTCATCGAAAGGTATCGGTTACCGCACTTTATCACAAGTTGGTGGAGTACTTGAGGATGATGTAACAATCCAATCTATTAAGATTTATGCACCAAAAGATGAAGCGCAAAAAGAAATTAATATCATTAGTAATGCGTACATTGATGAAGAAGTGAAGAATATTACACCTGCTGACGTTTTAGCTTCAGTAAGCTATTTCTTCAACTTGCTTTACCAAGTAGGAGCAACAGATGATATTGACCATTTAGGTAACCGTCGTCTGCGTTCTGTTGGTGAGTTACTACAAAACCAATTCCGCATCGGTTTATCTCGTATGGAACGTGTAGTACGTGAGCGTATGTCAATTAACGACACAGCTGCTATCGTACCACAGCAATTAATTAATATTCGTCCAGTAATTGCGTCTATTAAAGAGTTCTTCGGAAGCTCTCAATTATCACAATTCATGGACCAAACAAACCCACTAGCAGAGTTAACACACAAACGTCGTTTATCTGCATTAGGACCTGGTGGTTTAACACGTGAGCGTGCTGGCTTCGAAGTTCGTGACGTTCACTACTCTCACTATGGTCGTATGTGTCCAATCGAGACACCAGAGGGTCCAAACATTGGTTTAATCAACTCTTTATCTTCATTTGCCAAAGTAAACAAATTTGGTTTCATTGAAACACCTTATCGTCGTATTGATCACGAAACAGGTCAAGTAACGGATCAAATTGATTATTTAACAGCTGATGAAGAAGATAACTACTACGTAGCACAAGCGAACTCACTGTTAAATCCAGATGGTACTTTTGTCAAAGAAGAAGTAGTAGGTCGTTTCCGTGGAGATAACACAGTATTCAATAAAGCTCAAATGGACTACATGGACGTATCTCCTAAACAAGTAGTTTCAGCAGCGACTGCATGTATCCCATTCTTAGAAAACGATGACTCTAACCGTGCACTTATGGGTGCCAACATGCAACGTCAAGCAGTTCCTCTTCTTAACCCAGAAGCACCGTTTGTTGGTACTGGTATGGAACATGTTGATGCGCGTGATTCAGGTGCAGCTGTAGTAGCGAAATATGATGGTATTGTTGAGCACGTTGAAGCTCGCTCTATTCATGTTCGCCGTATTGAAGTTGTAGACGGTAAAGAGGTTAAAGGTGATTTAACTAAATATAAATTACAAAAGTTCATTCGTTCAAACCAAGGTACTTCATATAACCAACGTCCACTTGTGAAAGTTGGGGAACGTGTGAAGCCTCGTGACATTTTAGCAGATGGTCCATCAATGGAAAGAGGCGAACTAGCTCTTGGACGTAACGTACTAGTTGCATTCATGACTTGGAACGGCTTTAACTATGAGGATGCTGTTATTATGAGTGAGCGCCTTGTAAAAGACGATGTCTATACATCTGTTCATATTGAAGAATATGAATCAGAGTCTCGTGATACAAAGCTTGGACCTGAAGAGATCACTCGCGATATTCCTAACGTTGGGGAAGATGCACTTCGTAACCTAGACGAACGTGGTATCATCCGTATCGGTGCAGAAGTACGTGACGGTGATATTCTTGTAGGGAAAGTAACGCCTAAAGGGGTTACAGAATTAACTGCTGAAGAGCGCTTATTACATGCAATCTTCGGTGAAAAGGCTCGTGAGGTTCGTGATACTTCATTACGTGTACCACATGGTGCTGGCGGTATCATTCTTGACGTTAAAGTATTTAACCGTGAAGATGGTGATGAATTACCACCAGGTGTTAACCAATTAGTTCGTGCTTACATTGTACAAAAACGTAAAATCCGCGTTGGGGACAAAATGGCCGGACGCCACGGTAACAAAGGGGTTATCTCGCGTATCTTACCAGAAGAAGATATGCCATTCATGCCAGATGGCACGCCTGTTGATATCATGTTAAATCCACTTGGTGTACCTTCTCGTATGAATATCGGACAAGTTTTAGAGTTACACTTAGGTATGGCTTCTCGTTATCTAGGCGTTCATATGGCAACACCAGTATTTGATGGTGCTAATGAAGAAGACGTTTGGGAAACGATGGAAGAAGCAGGTATGAACCGTGACGGTAAAACAATCCTGTATGATGGACGTTCTGGTGAACCATTCGATAACCGTGTATCAGTTGGTATCATGTATATGATCAAACTTGCCCACATGGTTGACGATAAACTTCATGCACGTTCAACTGGTCCTTACTCACTAGTTACGCAACAACCACTTGGTGGTAAAGCGCAATTTGGTGGACAACGTTTTGGTGAGATGGAGGTATGGGCACTTGAAGCATACGGTGCTGCATATACACTTCAAGAAATCTTAACAGTTAAATCTGATGACGTTGTTGGTCGTGTGAAAACATATGAAGCCATCGTTAAGGGTGAAAGTGTACCAGAGCCAGGTGTTCCTGAGTCATTCAAAGTATTGATTAAAGAACTTCAATCTCTTGGTATGGATGTTAAGATGTTAACAGTTAATGATGAAGAAGTAGAACTTCGCGATTTAGACGAAGAAGAAGATCTTCAACCAGCTGATGCACTTAACATTGCACCACAGCCAGATACAGAAGAAGAGCCAGTAGAGTCTTTTGAATAATGGAAAACCAAATTCACAGTTGTGAATAAGGTCAAACTTATTTTTCAAATTAGCCGGGCAGGATTTAACGCCCTGCCTGGCTTTTTCTTTTAATAAATCATTCTATTTCTAATCCTTTGCCAAAGAGGCAATTCTTTGCAAACGATTATCGAGCTGCGTAAAAGAGTCTTTATAAAGACCTATACTAGAGGGAGGTAGGCTCCTTGATAGACGTTAATGAATTTGAATATATGAAAATCGGTTTAGCATCCCCTGACAAGATTCGTTCTTGGTCATATGGTGAGGTTAAAAAGCCTGAAACAATTAACTACCGTACATTAAAACCAGAAAAAGATGGTTTATTCTGTGAGCGTATTTTTGGTCCAACTAAGGATTGGGAATGTCATTGTGGTAAGTATAAACGTGTACGTTATAAAGGTGTAGTTTGTGACCGTTGTGGTGTTGAAGTAACACGTGCAAAAGTTCGACGTGAACGTATGGGACACATCGAATTAGCAGCACCAGTTTCTCATATCTGGTACTTCAAAGGTATTCCTAGCCGTATGGGTCTAATTCTAGATATGTCACCACGTGCCTTAGAAGAAGTGATTTATTTTGCTTCATACGTTGTGATTGATTCAGGTGCTACTAATTTAGAAAGCAAACAATTACTTTCTGAAAAAGAGTACCGTGCATACCGCGAAAAATTCGGAAATACATTCGAAGCTTCAATGGGTGCGGAAGCAATTAAGAAATTATTGGCTAAAATTGACCTAGAAGATGAAACACATTCTCTAAAAGAAGAGTTAAAATCTGCACAAGGTCAAAGACGTACTCGTGCCATCAAACGTCTAGAAGTTGTTGAATCTTTCCGTAACTCAGGTAACTCACCTGAATGGATGATTCTAGATGTACTACCTGTTATTCCACCAGAGCTTCGTCCGATGGTGCAATTAGATGGTGGTCGTTTTGCAACTTCAGATTTAAACGATTTATACCGTCGTGTAATCAACCGTAACAACCGTTTAAAACGTTTATTAGATTTAGGTGCTCCAAGCATCATCGTACAAAACGAAAAACGTATGTTACAAGAAGCCGTTGACGCGTTAATCGATAATGGTCGTCGCGGACGTCCGGTAACAGGTCCTGGTAACCGTCCACTAAAATCACTTTCACATATGCTGAAAGGTAAACAAGGTCGTTTCCGTCAAAATCTACTTGGTAAACGTGTTGACTATTCAGGTCGTTCCGTTATCGTAGTAGGTCCAAACTTAAAAATGTACCAATGTGGCTTACCGAAAGAAATGGCTATCGAATTATTCAAGCCATTCGTAATGAAAGAGTTAGTAGAACGTGGTCTTGCTCATAACATTAAATCGGCTAAGCGTAAAATAGAACGTTTAAACAACGACGTATGGGACGTTTTAGAAGATGTTATTCGTGAGCACCCAGTATTACTAAACCGTGCACCAACGCTTCACCGTCTTGGTATTCAAGCATTTGAACCAACACTAGTTGAAGGTCGTGCTATTCGCCTTCACCCATTAGTATGTACAGCGTATAATGCTGACTTCGATGGTGACCAAATGGCGGTTCACGTACCATTATCAGCGGAAGCCCAAGCAGAAGCTCGTCTTCTAATGCTTGCTGCACAAAACATCCTGAACCCAAAAGACGGTAAACCTGTTGTAACACCTTCTCAAGACATGGTATTAGGAAACTACTACTTAACACTTGAACGTGAAGGCGCTCGTGGTGAAGGCACTGTTTTCTATGGTCCTAATGAAGTTTTAATTGCATATGATACAGGCCATGTTCATTTGCATACACGTATTGCTATCAAAGCAAGTTCGTTAAATAATCCAACATTCACAGAAGAACAAAATAATATGTTCCTATTAACAACTGTTGGTAAAGTAATTTTCAACGAAATCTTGCCAAAATCATTCCCGTACATTAATGAGCCATCTGATTTCAACTTAGAGCAAGTAACACCAGAAAAATACTTCGCTAAATTAACAATTGATGAAGAAACGCTGAAAGAGCTTGAGTCAGATAATGCTTATAGCACTTTAGATGAAAAAGGGAAAATTGATGCACAACGTACAGCTGTATTGCGCAAATATTTTGCATCAGTACCAGTTGTAAATCCATTCCGTAAAAAATTCTTAGGAAATATCATTGCTGAAGTATTCAAACGTTTCCACATTACTGAAACATCTAAGATGCTTGATCGTATGAAAAACCTAGGATTTAAATATTCTACTAAAGCTGGTATTACGGTTGGTGTATCTGACATTGTGGTTTTACCGGATAAAGGTGATATTTTAGCAATAGCACAAGATAAAGTAGATAAAGTGCAAGCACAATTCCGTCGTGGTTTCATCACAGAGGAAGAGCGTTATGACCGTGTTATCTCTAGTTGGAGTGCTGCTAAAGATGAAATTCAAGCGAAACTGATGAAGTCACTTGAGAAAACAAACCCAATCTTCATGATGTCTGACTCAGGTGCCCGTGGTAACGCATCTAACTTTACACAGTTAGCTGGTATGCGTGGTCTGATGGCCAACCCGGCTGGTCGTATCATCGAACTTCCAATCAAATCTTCATTCCGTGAAGGTTTAACAGTATTGGAATACTTCATCTCTACGCATGGTGCTCGTAAAGGTCTAGCCGATACAGCCCTAAAAACTGCCGATTCAGGTTACTTAACTCGTCGTCTAGTAGACGTAGCACAAGATGTTATCGTTCGTGAAGATGATTGTGGAACTGACCGTGGTTTAACAATTGGTGCGTTAATGGAAGGTACAGAGTTAATTGAAGCGTTAGACGAACGTATTGTTGGCCGTCATACGAAGAAAACAATCTATCATCCGGAAACAGGTGAAGTGATTTTAGCAAAAGATGGATTAATCGACCAAGATATCGCTCGTATCATTACTGAGTTAGGTCTTGAAGAAGTAACAATTCGTTCTGCATTTACATGTAATACAAAACATGGCGTATGTAAAAAATGTTACGGCATGAACTTAGCAACAGGTGAAGAGGTTGAAGTTGGGGAAGCAGTAGGTATTATTGCAGCTCAATCAATCGGTGAACCAGGTACACAGTTAACAATGCGTACCTTCCATACAGGTGGGGTTGCCGGAGATGATATTACACAAGGTCTTCCACGTATTCAAGAGATTTTTGAAGCACGTAATCCTAAAGGTCAATCAGTTATTTCTGATATCGCAGGTACAGTTTCAGACATCACTGAAATCCGTGAAGGTCTAAAAGAAATTACAATTGAAGGTGATGTAGAAACACGTAAATACGCAGCACCTTACAATGCTCGTCTGAAAGTACAAGAAGGCGACTTTGTAGAACGCGGTCAAGTATTGACAGAAGGTTCTATTGATCCAAAACAATTATTAAAAGTAAAAGACGTTTCAACAGTGCAAGAATATCTGTTAAAAGAAGTACAAAAAGTATACCGTATGCAAGGGGTAGAAATTGGAGATAAACATATCGAGGTAATGGTTCGCCAAATGCTTCGTAAAGTACGTGTAATTGAAGCTGGGGATACAGACTTATTACCAGGTTCATTACTAGATATCCACCAATTTGCAGAGGCAAACGTAGATGCTGTTATGAATGGCAAAAATCCTGCAACTTGTCGTCCTGTTATCCTGGGTATTACAAAAGCTTCTCTTGAAACAGAATCATTCTTATCTGCAGCATCATTCCAAGAAACAACACGTGTGTTAACAGATGCAGCAATTAAGGGTAAACGTGACGAGCTTCTTGGATTAAAAGAGAACGTAATTATCGGTAAACTTGTTCCTGCAGGTACTGGTATGCAACGTTACCGTCAAATCCGCATCGAAAAAGATGAGCTTGACACAGAAGTCGTTTCTGCTGAATAGATATTAAAATAAGACCGGAGAGATGGAATTTTACCGTCTCTTCGGACTTTTTAAAGATATTAGTTGACAGTGTAAATTGGTAATGATAATATATTGAAGGTTGATAGTTAACTGTCTGTACTTCGGAGGATATGAAAATGTCTTATGATAAAGTAAGGGCTAGTCAAACAATCATAGGTACAAAGCAAGCAGTAAAAGCAATGCAAGCCGGTTCAGTGAAAGAACTCTTTGTGGCACTTGATGCAGACAAATGGGTAACCGATTTGGCCATATCTTTCGCGAGAGAAATCGGAATACCAGTTATTCTTGTTGAGTCCAAAAAGGAACTGGGCAAGGCCTGTGGAATCCACGTTGGAGCTGCGGTAGTTGCGATTACTGTAGAGTAGTTTTTGTGTATTAAACACAAAGACTTTGTTTTTACCCAAAAAATGAACCACCTGGATGTGTGGTATTAACAAGGAATAAATGAAGGGAGGAAATACCGATGCCTACAATTAACCAATTAGTACGTAAGCCTCGTCAATCTAAAATCACGAAATCAAAATCACCAGCGTTAAACAAAGGATATAACTCATTTAAAAAATCTTTAACTGATGTTAAATCTCCACAAAAACGCGGTGTTTGTACTCGTGTTGGTACAATGACACCTCGTAAACCAAACTCAGCGTTACGTAAATACGCTCGTGTACGTTTAACTAACCAAATTGAGGTTACAGCTTATATCCCAGGTGAAGGCCACAACTTACAAGAGCACAGTGTTGTTCTTATCCGTGGCGGACGCGTAAAAGACTTAGCGGGTGTTCGTTACCATATCGTACGTGGAGCTCTTGATACAGCTGGTGTAAACGGTCGTTTACAATCACGTTCTAAATACGGAACAAAACGCCCTAAAGAAAAAAAATAATTTAACGTTAGATAACGTTATTTAATAGTGAGCCTCATACTATTGTCAAAAAGATTGAATCTTGCTAGCAGATTTGTTATTTGATTGACAGATATGATAAGGCCAACTTAATAAAATAAATCGATAACTATTCGAAAGGAGGAAAACACATGCCTCGTAAAGGTCCTGTTTCCAAACGTGACGTGTTACCAGATCCAATTTATAGTTCAAAACTAGTAACTCGTTTAATCAATAAAATGATGGTTGATGGTAAAAGAGGTACTTCTCAAAAGATTTTATACGGTGCGTTCGAACTTGTTAAAGAACGTTCTGGTGAAAATCCAATTGAAGTATTCGAAGCCGCTCTAAATAACGTAATGCCAGTTCTTGAAGTTCGCGCTCGCCGTGTTGGTGGTTCTAACTACCAAGTACCGGTTGAAGTACGTCCAGAACGTCGTACAACTTTAGGTCTTCGTTACCTAGTTAACTATTCTCGTCTTCGTGGTGAAAAAACTATGGAAGAACGTTTAGCTAACGAAATTCTTGATGCTTCTAACAACACTGGTGCATCAGTTAAGAAACGTGAAGATATGCACAAAATGGCAGAAGCGAACAAAGCATTCGCTCACTACCGCTGGTAATTTAACCTATGTGTTAGCTAATTGGCTAGCACAAGGTCTCTTATACAGTCTTTACCCCAATATGGAAGGAGAAATTTCCTATGAAACGCGAATTCTCACTTGAGAATACTCGTAATATTGGGATCATGGCTCACATTGATGCTGGTAAAACAACAACAACTGAGCGTATCCTTTATTACACTGGTAAGATCCACAAAATCGGTGAAACTCATGAAGGCGCTTCTCAAATGGACTGGATGGAGCAAGAGCAAGAACGTGGTATTACAATCACTTCTGCTGCAACAACAGCCCAATGGGCAGGCCACCGTGTTAACATCATCGATACTCCTGGACACGTAGACTTCACTGTAGAAGTAGAGCGTTCATTACGCGTACTTGACGGTGCTGTAACAGTACTAGATGCTCAATCTGGTGTTGAGCCTCAAACTGAAACTGTATGGCGTCAAGCTACAACTTATGGTGTTCCACGTATTGTATTCATTAATAAAATGGATAAAACAGGAGCAGATTTCTTATATTCTGTAGGAACTCTACATGATCGTTTACAAGCAAACGCTCACCCTGTGCAATTACCTATCGGAGCTGAAGATGAGTTCTCTGCAATCATCGACTTAGTTGAAATGAAAGCTACTTTCTACGGCGACGAAAAAGGTACAGCAGTAACTGAAGGTGAAATCCCTGAAGAAAACCGCGCACAAGCTGAAGAATACCGTGAAAAATTAATCGATGCTGTTGCAAGTGTTGATGAAGAAATCATGGAAAAATATTTAGAAGGCGAAGAAATTTCTGTTGCAGAACTTAAAGCGGCTATTCGTCGTGCTACGATCGCAGTAGAATTCTACCCAGTAATCTGTGGTACAGCATTTAAACACAAAGGCGTACGCCCAATGTTAAATGCAGTTATCGATTACTTACCAGCTCCAGTTGATGTACCAGCAATCAAAGGTACTTCAGTTGATGGTGACGAAGAGTTAGAACGTAAATCTTCTGATGAAGAGCCATTCTCAGCTCTTGCATTCAAAGTTATGACTGACCCATTCGTAGGTAAATTAACTTTCTTCCGTGTGTATTCTGGAACATTAGATTCAGGTTCATACGTACAAAACTCTTCTAAAGGTAAACGTGAGCGTGTAGGTCGTATCCTACAAATGCACGCTAACTCTCGTGAAGAGATTTCTAAAGTATTCGCTGGGGACATCGCAGCAGCAGTAGGTCTTAAAGATACTACTACTGGTGATACTCTATGTGACGAGAAAAACTTAGTTATTCTTGAATCAATGGAATTCCCTGAGCCAGTAATTTCTCTTTCTGTAGAACCAAAATCAAAAGCTGACCAAGATAAAATGGGTCAAGCTTTACAAAAACTTCAAGAAGAGGATCCAACTTTCCGTGCTCATACTGACACAGAAACTGGACAAACAATCATCTCAGGTATGGGTGAACTTCACCTTGATATCTTAGTTGACCGTATGCGCCGTGAATTTAAAGTAGAAGCTAACGTAGGTGCTCCAATGGTATCTTACCGTGAAACATTCCGTGGCTCTGCAAAAGTTCAAGGTAAATTCACTCGCCAATCTGGTGGTCGTGGACAATACGGAGACGTAACGATTGAGTTCTCTCCAAATGAAGAAGGTAAAGGCTTTGAATTCGAAAACGCTATCGTTGGTGGTGTAATCCCTCGTGAATATATCCCTGCAGTTGAAGCTGGTCTTCGTGACTCTCTTGACCGCGGTGTAGTTGCTGGATACCCTCTAATCGACATTAAAGCGAAATTAGTATTCGGTTCTTACCATGACGTTGACTCGAATGAGATGGCGTTCAAAATTGCTGCATCTATGGCTCTTAAAGAAGCTTCGAAACAATGTGACGCTGTTATCTTAGAACCAATGATGAAAGTAGAAGTTGTAATTCCAGAAGAATACCTTGGTGATATCATGGGTAACATTACTTCTCGTCGTGGACGCGTTGAGGGTATGGATGCTCGCGGTAACTCACAAGTTGTTCGTTCAATGGTTCCTTTAGCAGAAATGTTTGGTTATGCAACGACTCTTCGTTCTGCAACGCAAGGTCGTGGTGTATTCTCAATGACATTTGATCATTATGAAGAAGTACCAAAATCAATTGCTGCTGAAATCATCAAAAAAAATAAAGGTGAATAATTGAATTTTCATCTTGCATAAAGTATAACTAATTTGTAAGCTATGAATGCAGGATAGAGGATGGGCCCGTTCTCTCTCGGCATTCATTCTATAAATTTCAAAAATAAAACATATAATTTTGAGGAGGCAATCTCTAATGGCTAAAGAAAAATTTGACCGTTCTAAAACGCATGCTAACATTGGTACAATCGGACACGTTGACCATGGTAAAACTACTTTAACTGCTGCAATCGCTACAGTTCTTTCTAAAAAAATGGGTGGTACAGCTAAATCTTACGCTGACATCGACAACGCTCCAGAAGAAAAAGAGCGTGGTATCACAATCAATACATCTCACGTAGAATATGAAACAGAATCTCGTCACTATGCACACGTTGACTGCCCAGGACACGCTGACTATGTTAAAAACATGATCACTGGTGCTGCACAAATGGACGGCGGTATCTTAGTAGTATCTGCTGCTGATGGCCCAATGCCACAAACTCGTGAACACATCCTTTTATCTCGTCAAGTAGGTGTTCCATACTTAGTAGTATTCATGAACAAATGTGATATGGTTGATGACGAAGAATTATTAGAATTAGTAGAAATGGAAATCCGTGATCTACTATCTGAATATGACTTCCCAGGTGACGATATTCCTGTAATCAAAGGTTCTGCTCTTAAAGCTCTTGAAGGTGAAGCAGAATGGGAAGAAAAAATCGTTGAATTAATGGACGCTGTAGATTCTTACATCCCAACTCCAGAACGTCAAACTGACAAACCATTCATGATGCCAGTAGAGGACGTATTCTCTATCACTGGTCGTGGTACAGTTGCAACTGGCCGTGTTGAACGTGGTCAAGTTAAAGTTGGTGACGTAATTGAAATCATCGGTATTGCTGAAGAAGCTAAATCTACTACTGTAACAGGTGTAGAAATGTTCCGTAAATTATTAGACTATGCTGAAGCTGGTGACAACATCGGTGCTTTACTTCGTGGTGTAGCTCGTGAAGAAATCCAACGTGGTCAAGTATTAGCTAAACCAGGTTCAATTACTCCACACACTAACTTCAAAGCTGAAGTTTACGTTTTATCAAAAGAAGAGGGTGGCCGTCATACTCCATTCTTCTCTAACTACCGTCCTCAGTTCTACTTCCGTACAACTGACGTAACAGGTATCTGTAACTTACCAGAAGGCGTTGAAATGGTAATGCCTGGTGATAACATCGAAATGACAGTTGAACTTATCGCTCCAATCGCTCTTGAAGAAGGTACTAAATTCTCTATCCGTGAGGGTGGCCGTACTGTAGGCGCTGGCGTAGTTGCTTCTATCCAAAAATAATTTTAGCTTATGCTAATTTTTCAAACCAATCTGTAGGGACGCTTACAGATTGGTTTTTTGTGTTAAAATAAAGGTAATTTTAGGTTTTAATTAGTGTATGTATACATAACCGCTAGCATGCCATCTAGGTAAATTATTTAATAAGAAAGGGATTTGAATATGGAGTTAAAAATTTTACTGATTGAAGATGATCTATCAATTTTTAGTATGATTCAAGAACGATTTGCACAGTGGTCCTTACAAGTTGTTGGACCTAAAGATTTTCAAAAAGTGATGGATGATTTTATAGAAGAAAAGCCACACCTCGTACTAATCGATATTCAATTGCCTGCCTATGATGGCTTTCATTGGTGTCGAGAAATTCGCCATCTATCCAAAGTACCAATCCTTTTTCTATCCTCCCGAGACCATCCAATGGATATGGTGATGGCCATGCAAATGGGGGCAGATGATTTTGTACAAAAGCCCTTTCATATGGAGGTGTTACTCGCTAAAGTACAGGCTATTTTACGAAGAACATATGATTATGTTGAAGCTAAGATGGATGTTACACGTTTTAATGAAGCCGTTATTGATTATGCAAGGAGTGAAATAATGTATGATGGCGCAATCGCTTCCTTAACAAAAAATGAACTCTTCATATTACGCATCTTAGTGGAGAAGGCTAACCATATTGTATCTAGAGATGAGTTAATGAGAAAACTGTGGGATGATGAACGTTTTGTAAACGATAATACTTTGTCGGTAAATGTCAATCGATTACGCACAAAGCTAGAGGATATTGGTCTCCATGAAGTGATTCTTACGAAAAAGGGACTTGGATATATGGCTGTAACTCAAGGGATGTGAATGAAATTGCTATTATTATTTATAAGAGAGCGTTTTGCATGGGTAGGGTTTTTCATCTTTATTATGGTACTGCTAAACATGCTATTTTCTTTAGATGTTGGGTTAAATGATATTTCAATTTGGTATGTAAACGTTAGCTTGCTTGTTAGTTTTGTGCTCTTTTTAGCGTGGCGTTATGTTATTGAAGTTGGGAAATTAAAAGATTTCCTGGGAAATATGGATAGTCGTCTTGACGATGCACATAAAAGCAGCTTATCTCTATCACCTTTTCAGGAAGTGTATTTTCGGAAAATAGAGGATGTCTTTCATGAGAAGAATATGGATTTAAATCAGGCTAAAGTGCAACTACAAGAGTATTCAGATGAGTTACTAGCATGGGTTCATGAAGTAAAAGCGCCTTTAACGGCCATTAATTTAATGGTAGAACATGTTGAAGATTTACCAACGCGTCGAAAATTAGAAAATGAATGGCTGAGACTACATCTTTTGGTCGATCAACAATTGCATCAAACGAGACTTGCTTCTATTGAAAAGGACAATTATTTAACTGAGATTGAGCTGAAATCAGTAGTATATAAAGAGATCAGAGGCATGCAAGCATGGTGTATTGAAAAAGGTATTGGTTTTGAAGTTAATGATCTCACAGAAACGGTTATGACAGATGGTAAGTGGTTGGCGTTTATTGTACGACAAATCCTCTCGAATGCCATAAAGTATAGTCCAGCAAATTCTGAAGTAACGATCTTTACTGAACTTGACCCAACTAATGCGATTTTATTACATATAAAAGATGTAGGTATTGGTATACCTTTGGAGGACTTACCTAGAATTTTTCAAAAATCGTATACAGGAACGGCGGGAAGAGAGTCCTCCCAATCTACGGGTATGGGTCTTTATTTGGCATATAATGTTGCTCGAAAAATCGGTATTAGAATTTATGTTCAATCGACTGTTGGGGAGGGCTCATTATTTACACTACGTTTCCCTTTACAAAATGAATATGTCAAGCTAACAGGTAGATGACGAAATTGTCACCTACCTTTTTATATTGTCATGTAAAACGCACGAACTGATAGGAGCGACAGGGTACACTTGGAATATAGAAAGGGGCGTTATCAAGTGACAGTCTTAATTGGTCGTAAAATAAAAAAAGTGTATGGGAAAAAATCAACAGCTCAAGAGGTGTTAAAGGGTATTGATTTGGAAGTGAATAAAGGTGAATTTGTAGGAATTATGGGACCTTCTGGCTCAGGTAAAACAACACTTTTAAATGTCTTATGCTCAATTGACTTTGCGACAGAAGGTGTTATTGAAATAAATGGTCATAATTTACGTGGTATGAAAGAAAAGGCTTTAGCGAACTTCCGTCGAGAGCAGCTCGGATTCATATTTCAAGATTATAATTTACTAGATACGCTAACAGTAAAAGAGAATATACTTTTACCATTAGCCATCAGCAAATTACCGAAAGCTGTTGCGGAAAGTCGTGTGAAGGAGCTAACAACCTTACTTGGTATCACTGAAATTTTAAATAAATATCCTAACGAAATATCCGGTGGGCAAAAACAGCGTACATCTGCTGCTCGTGCACTTATTACAAATCCGTCATTGGTCTTCGCAGATGAGCCTACTGGTGCATTAGACTCTAAATCAGCTACTGCCTTGCTCCACAATCTACAAAACATTAATGAGACAAAAGAAGCAACAATCATGATGGTTACGCATGATGCTGTAGCTGCAAGCTTCTGTACACGAGTATTATTTTTAAAGGACGGTCTTATTTATAGTGAGCTTTATAAGGGTAACAAAACAAGACAGGCGTTTTTCCAAGAGATCATGCATACACAGAGTGTGCTAGGCGGTGACGGTTATGAGTCTTAGTAAGTTAGTGCTGAGAAGTATGAAGAAAAATATGAAGCACTACTATTTATATTTCTTTGCACTTATTTTTAGTGTTACTTTATATTTTTCCTTTGTCACATTGCAAAATAATGCTGAAGTATGGGATGCAGTTCAAATGAGTGGAACGGCTACTGCAGGATTTAAAGCAGCAACTTATATTTTGTATTTTATCGTTTTATTCTTCGTCCTCTATGCAAATCATTTATTTATGAAGCGCCGTAGTAAAGAAATAGGTTTGTATCAATTGATTGGTATGACAAAGGGACTGATTGTACGCTTATTAGCAATCGAAAACATTTTATTATTTGTTGGAGCTGTTATTTTAGGTATGCTGGCTGGCTTTTTTAGCTCACGTGTATTTGCCATGATTTTATTACGTGTACTTGAAAAAGAAGCTCTTGTGACCATGACATTTAGTACCCAGGCATTACAGCAGTCGATGATTGTATTTGCTATTCTATTGATCATCGTTCTTGTACAAATGGCTTGGATGATCCATCATGTTTCATTGTTATCTTTATTTAGCGCTGCCAAACAAGCAGACGAGCGTGTGAGACGTTTTAGTGCAATACAAATGGCGATTGGCTTTATGGGGCTAGTGCTGATTGTTTATGGCTACTATGCGTCAACAAAGCTGTTTGATATTGAATCAGCTGGTAACTTATTTATTAATATGATTATCATTTTAGCTACTACAATAGGTGGGACATTTCTAGTCTTTCGTTTTTCTGTAGCATTTATTATGAATACTATTCGTTTAAAGAAAAAAGGGCATCTATCTATCCAGGATGTATTAGCATTAACACCTATTATGCATCGCATGAAAAGCAACGCAAAGTCATTAACACTTATTACCGTGTTAACTGGCGTATCTCTCGGGGTAACAACACTATCCTATATCGCCTACTATTCCTCAGAGGCATCTGCATATAGTCAAGTACCTGGTGATTTCATATTGCTAGAAGAGCAGGGGCAGACATTCCTAGAGGAGTTAGGGAAAAATAACATTGGGTTTGATAAAGTAGATTATCGTTTGCAAGGAGTAACAGCTTCTGTAGGTCAATTGATGTCTAAAAAACAACAAGATAACCCTTTATATACGATGGAGGGAACAATCTATACCATTCCACTTTCTGATTACCAGCAGCGTGTTCCTGAAGCCTCATTATCGGGCAATGAAGTTATTTTAACTAACTATGGCGGGTACATGGCTGAGATGTTCCCATTAGAGAAAGATCATGATGTTGTCGTATCAGCAGGTGAGCTTGAAGAAACTTTTCATGTAGTAGATGTTCACGATAAAAGTATTATAAGTGGTATTGTAACGGCTGGGGGAGGAGGCCCTATCTTTGTTGTAACAGATGATATGTTTAAAAGTCTAACTACGCAATCAGAGCTGTATCCTTGGCATCAACAAACAACCATTACACTAAAATCAAAAGAAAATCTAGAAACAGCCGAGAAATTATATAATCAAACAAATGCTGGTGATATTACAGCTAAAGATGATAAAGGTAAAACACAGCAATATACACAATCCTCCTATGAAGGAAAACGTAAAGACAATATAGAATCTTTAGGTCTTACAATTTTTACAACAGCATTTTTAGGTTTAGCATTCTTAATGACAACGGGTAGTATACTGTACTTTAAACAAATGTCTGAGGCAGAGGAAGAGCGTGGTTCCTATACAATCCTCAGAAAGATTGGTTTTGCAGAAAGGGATATCATGAAGGGCATTTATATGAAGCAAGCTTTTAACTTCGGTGTTCCATTAGTTATTGGATTATTGCATAGCTATTTTGCTGTTAAGTCAGGATGGTTTTTATTTGGCACAGAGTTAACGGCGCCCTTGTGGATTGCGATGTGCTGTTATATAGCGTTGTATACGATCTTTGCTATTCTTTCGGTAGGGTATTATAAAAAAGTGGTTCGAGAATCTTTGTAAATTATATAGATAGAAACTCAAAAACAGTGTGATGAACTATAAATCCTCACACTGTTTTTTTAATCTGTATAAAAGCTTTGATAGGGCAAAAACTCTTGACTTTCAATTATCAGAATAATAAAGTTTAACATGTTAGTAATTTAGCGTATGAAAGTGAGTGTAACAATGAATGCAGTAATTTTGGCGGTTGCCGTTATGTTAATATTAAGCTTGCTACGCATCAATGTTGTTCTTTCCTTAGTGTTAGGTGCCTTTGTAGGTGGTCTAACAAGTGGAATGGGCATTGAGGCAACAGTTGAATCATTTACAGATGGGTTAGGGGCAGGTGCAACTATTGCATTAAGTTATGGCCTACTTGGTGGCTTTGCCATCGCCATTGCCAAAACCGGAATACCTGAGTTGATGATTGCAGGAATGTTAAAAATTTTAAATGGTAAAAGTAACCGAAAAGGTTTAGTGAAGATCTTAATTTTTTTCCTTATTTTCTTGATGTCTATTTTATCTCAAAATATCATTCCTATTCATATTGCCTTCATTCCATTATTGATTCCTCCCATTTTAAAAATATTAAATATGTTGAATGTTGATCGACGTATAGTAGCAACCTTAATTGCAGTAGGTTTAATTGGTACTTATAGCTTTGTGCCTGCTGGATTTGGAGCAATCTTTCAAGATATCGTCGCTACACAAGTGTCAGAGGCTGGTATGGAAGTATCTTCACGTGATGTACCGAAAGCAATGGCAATTCCAGTGCTCGGTATGTTGATTGGTTTGATGATCGCCTTTGCTGTTTATCGCAAGCCACGGCATTATAAGCATAATGAAATAGAGATTGAATCTTTACATGTTAACATCAGCAAATTTGTTATGTTTTCCACAGTTCTCGCATTAGTTGTATCATTATGTGCTCAAGTGTTAACAGATTCGATGATTGTAGGTTCTTTTGCAGGTATCATGATTATGTATTTTACAGGTGCACTTAAATGGAAAGAGGCTGATGACATTCTTTCTGAAGGAATGAAAATGATGGCCTTTATTGGCTTTGTCATGATTGCCGCAAATGGTTTTGCATCAGTCATTAATGCTACAGGTCATGTTGATAGCTTAATTACAAGTTCTACAACCATTCTAAAAGGAAACAGAAGTTTAGCTGTCTTCATCATGTTAGTCATAGGGTTAGTTGTGACAATGGGGATTGGTTCTTCCTTTGCAACAGTACCTATTATTGCGACACTATTTGTTCCTCTTGCGCAAGGGTTGGGTATGAGTCCTTTAGCAATCGTTTGTTTAATTGGTACAGCAGGTGCTTTAGGTGATGCAGGTTCACCAGCCTCAGATTCTACACTAGGACCAACTGCAGGTTTAAATGTCGACGGACAACATCATCATATTTGGGATACCTGTGTGCCTACATTTATTTTCATTAACATTCCATTGATTGTATTTGGTTGGATTGCATGTGTGTTCTTTCTATAAAGTAAGAAGTAGTTTCTTTATCTATAGAAACTACTTTCTTTTAAAGTTGTTTGAAAAGTTCGGAAATGTTGATGTGACAGCCTTAAGTGTTGCAATATGTATTGAAATTTTATATACTAATAAACGGCTTAATAAAGCGAAGAAATAGTAGTACTAAGAATATCTGCAACATTTAAAAGAATTTAGCGAAAAGACTTGCTTATTCTTTTTTTATTGTATATAATGTTGAATGTTGGTCTTTGACTGCGATGAAACGAGAGGTTGCCGACACACCCGGCCGCTTTGCCATGGCGGTGTGTGGGAAAATTTTCGTGGAGAATGTCTAGAAAATAGGCGAGAAGGAGGGAAAATAATGGCAAAACAAAAGATTCGTATTCGTTTAAAAGCGTATGATCACCGTATTTTAGATCAGTCTGCTGAAAAAATTGTGGAAACTGCAAAACGTTCAGGTGCAAGTGTATCAGGTCCGATTCCACTTCCAACTGAGAAGTCTGTGTACACAATTCTTCGTGCGGTTCACAAGTACAAAGATTCTCGTGAACAATTCGAAATGCGTACGCATAAACGTCTGATCGATATCGTTAACCCAACACCACAAACTGTTGATGCGTTAATGAAACTTGATTTACCATCTGGCGTTGATATTGAAATCAAACTTTAATGGTAAAAACAATATAACTTTTCAAAACTTACAGGAGGTGTGACAAATGGCTAAAGGAATCTTAGGTAGAAAAATTGGTATGACTCAAGTTTTCGCTGAAAACGGCGATTTAATCCCGGTAACAGTTATCGAAGCTACTCCAAACGTAGTTCTTCAAAAGAAAACTGTTGAAACAGACGGCTACGAAGCAATTCAAGTTGGTTTCGAAGACAAGCGCGTTAAGCTTTCTAACAAACCTGCACAAGGTCACGTAGCAAAAGCGAACACTGCTCCTAAGCGCTTCATTCGTGAATTCCGTAACGTAAACGTTGGAGAATACGAAGTTGGTCAAGAAGTCAAAGTAGAAATTTTCGCAGAAGGCGATGTAATTGATGTAACTGGTGTTACTAAAGGTAAAGGTTTCCAAGGTGTAATTAAACGCCACGGACAATCTCGTGGTCCTATGGCCCACGGTTCTCGTTACCACCGTCGTCCTGGTTCAATGGGTCCAGTTGCTCCGAACCGCGTATTCAAACAAAAGAAATTACCTGGTCAAATGGGTGGCACTGTAGTTACAATCCAAAACTTAGAAATCGTGAAAGTTGATGCGGAACGTAACTTACTACTTGTTAAAGGTAATGTTCCTGGTTCTAAAAAAGCTCTAGTTACAGTTAAAACTGCAATTAAAGCTAAGTAATCACTTCAAGAAAGGAGGAAACAGGAATGACAAAGGTATCTGTACTTAGTCAAACAGGTGCTTCAGTTGGTGAAATCGAGTTAAACGAAGCGATCTTCGGAATCGAGCCAAATGAAGCAGTATTATTCGACGCTGTAGTAGCACAACGCGCTTCTCTTCGTCAAGGTAATCATAAGGTTAAAAACCGTTCTGAAGTTGCTGGTGGTGGTCGTAAACCATGGCGTCAAAAAGGAACTGGTCGTGCTCGTCAAGGTTCTATCCGTTCTCCACAATGGCGCGGCGGTGGTATCGTATTCGGTCCAACTCCACGTAGCTATTCTTATAAGTTACCTAAAAAAGTTCGTCGCTTAGCTCTTAAATCTGCTTTATCAGCTAAAGTTGTAGAACAAAACTTCTTAGTTCTTGATGCTCTAACTCTAGCAGCACCAAAAACAAAAGAATTCACAAAAATTCTTAAAGATCTTTCTCTAGAGAAAAAATCTTTATTCGTAACTGCTGACCTAGATGAAAACGTAGCATTATCTGCTCGTAACATCCCTGGTGTAACAGTTTTAACTGCAAACGGAATCAACGTTCTTGATCTTTTAGGCCATGAAAAAGTTGTATTCACAAAAGCTGCAGTAGAAAAAGTTGAGGAGGTGCTTGGATAATGGAAGCACGTGATATTTTAAAACGTCCGGTCATTACTGAGCGTTCTTCAGAACTTATGGCAGAGAAAAAGTATACTTTTGAAGTAGACACTCGCGCTAACAAAACTCAAGTAAAAGACGCTGTAGAAGAAATCTTTGGCGTAAAAGTTGAGAAAGTAAACGTTCTTAACTACAAAGGTAAATTCAAGCGCGTTGGCCGTTACGGTGGATACACTAACAAACGTCGTAAAGCGATTGTTAAATTAACTGCTGATAGTAAAGAAATTGAATTATTCGAAGTGTAATCCTTTAAGGATTTATGATTTGAACACTCAAGAAGGAGGGAAACACAATGGCGATTAAAAAGTATAAACCTACCTCTAATGGTCGTCGTAATATGACGTCTTTAGACTTTGCGGAAATTACAACTAACAAGCCTGAGAAATCATTGCTTGAACCAACTAAACGCAAAGCTGGTCGTAACAACCAAGGTAAAATCACTGTTCGTCATCATGGTGGTGGTCATAAGAAGCAATACCGTGTCATCGATTTCAAACGTGTTAAAGATGGCATTCCGGCAAAAGTTGCTACTATTGAATATGATCCAAACCGTTCTGCGAATATCGCATTAATCAACTATGCTGATGGAGCAAAAGCTTACATCTTAGCACCTAAAGGTCTAGAGGTTGGTCAAACAATCGTTTCTGGTCCAGATGCTGATATTAAAGTAGGTAATGCATTACCATTAGCAAACATTCCAATGGGTACTACAATCCATAACATCGAGTTAAAACCTGGTAAAGGTGGACAATTAGTACGTTCTGCTGGTACTTCTGCGCAAGTACTTGGCCGTGAAGATAAATACGTAATTGTTCGTCTGCAATCTGGTGAAGTACGTTTAGTTCTTGCTACTTGCCGTGCTACAATTGGTCAAGTAGGTAATGAACAACACGAACTTGTACACATCGGTAAAGCAGGTCGTAGCCGTTGGTTAGGTAAACGCCCAACTGTTCGTGGTTCTGTAATGAACCCTAACGATCACCCACACGGTGGTGGTGAAGGACGTTCACCAATCGGACGTAAATCACCAATGACTCCTTGGGGTAAACCAGCACTTGGTTACAAAACTCGCAAGAAGAAAAACAAATCGGATAAATTTATCATCCGTAGTCGTAAAAAATAAAGTGGTTAAACTACGGTTCTATGTGAGAGCCGTGGTGGAATCACGGAGGGAGGTTCCTACATGGGTCGCAGCTTGAAAAAAGGACCTTTTGTCGATGACCACTTAATGAAAAAAGTGGAAGTACAAGAGGCTTCTGAGAAAAAACAAGTTATCAAAACTTGGTCACGCCGTTCTACAATCTTCCCGAACTTCATCGGTTTAACGATTGCTGTATATGATGGACGTAAACATGTTCCTGTATACGTAACAGAAGATATGGTAGGCCATAAACTTGGTGAGTTCGCACCGACACGTACTTACAAAGGTCACGGTGCAGACGACAAGAAAACAAGACGCTAATTTTGAGAGGAGGTAAATCCTAATGACACAAGCTAAAGCTATCGCTCGTACAGTACGCATTGCTCCTCGCAAAGTACGTCTAGTTGTAGACTTAATCCGAGGCAAGCAAGTTGGTGAAGCAGTTGCAATTTTACGTCATACTCCAAAAGCGGCGTCTCCAGTCGTTGAGAAAGTATTAAAATCTGCAGTTGCAAACGCTGAGCACAACTACGATCTTGACATCAACTCTTTAGTAGTTTCTGAAGTGTTCGTTGATGAAGGTCCAACTTTAAAACGTTTCCGTCCACGTGCGCAAGGACGTGCAAGCGCAATTAACAAACGCACAAGCCACATCACTCTAGTGGTATCTGAGAAGAAGGAGGGTTAATCCGTGGGTCAAAAAGTACATCCAATAGGACTACGCGTTGGTATTATTCGTGACTGGGAGTCAAAATGGTACGCTGAAAAAGACTATGCAACTCTACTTCACGAAGACATCAAAGTGCGTAAATATATTGAAACGGCTCTTAAAGACGCTTCTGTTTCTAAAGTAGAAATCGAACGTGCTGCAAACCGTGTAAACATTACAATTCACACTGCGAAACCAGGTATGGTAATCGGTAAAGGTGGTACTGAAGTTGAAAATCTTCGTAAATACCTTAGCGATTTAACTGGTAAACGTGTACACATCAACATTATTGAAATTAAACGTGCAGATCTTGACGCTCGTCTAGTAGCTGAAAACATCGCTCGTCAATTAGAAAACCGTGTATCATTCCGTCGTGCGCAAAAGCAAGCGATCCAACGCACAATTCGTGCTGGTGCAAAAGGAATTAAAACACAAGTATCTGGTCGTTTAGGTGGCGCTGATATCGCGCGTGCTGAACACTATAGTGAAGGAACTGTTCCACTTCATACTCTACGTGCTGACATTGATTATGCACACGCAGAAGCTGACACTACTTACGGTAAATTAGGCGTTAAAGTATGGATCTACCGTGGTGAAGTTCTTCCTACGAAGAAATCTGTGGAAGGAGGCAAATAATATGTTATTGCCTAAACGCGTAAAATACCGTCGTGAACACCGCGGCAACATGCGTGGCGAAGCGAAAGGCGGTAAAGAAGTATCATTCGGCGAGTGGGGCTTACAAGCTCAAACAGCTAGCTGGATTACTAACCGTCAAATCGAATCTGCACGTATCGCGATGACTCGTTACATGAAACGTGGCGGTAAAGTTTGGATTAAAATCTTCCCACACAAACCTTACACTAAAAAACCTCTAGAAGTCCGCATGGGTTCTGGTAAAGGTTCTCCTGAAGGTTGGGTAGCAGTAGTAAAACCGGGAAAAATTATGTTCGAAATTGCTGGTGTATCTGAAGAGATCGCACGTGAAGCACTTCGTTTAGCATCACATAAGCTTCCTGTTAAATGTAAGATCGTAAAACGTCAAGAAACTGGTGGTGAATCTAATGAAAGCTAATGAAATCCGTGACCTTGCCACTTCTGAAATTGAATTAAAAGTGAAATCACTGAAAGAAGAGCTTTTCAACCTTCGCTTCCAATTGGCGACTGGTCAATTAGAAAACACAGCTCGTATTCGTGAAGTGCGTAAAGCAATCGCGCGTATGAAAACTGTTATTCGTGAAAGAGAAATCAGTGCAAATAACTGATAAAGGAGGTTTTCAAGTATGACTGAGCGTAATCAACGCAAAGTTTACACGGGCCGCGTTGTTTCAGATAAAATGGATAAAACTATTACTGTTTTAGTTGAAACTCACAAAAAGCACAAGCTTTACGGTAAACGTGTAAAATACTCTAAAAAGTTTAAAACTCATGATGAGCAAAACCAAGCGAAAATCGGTGATATCGTACGTATCATGGAGACTCGCCCGCTATCAGCTACTAAACGTTTCCGTCTAGTTGAAGTTGTAGAAAAAGCGGTTATTATTTAATAACTATTTCGGAACAACCATTTCCGAAGGGAGGTAACCTAAGTGATCCAACAAGAAAGTCGTATGAAAGTTGCTGACAACTCAGGTGCACGTGAAGTTCTTACAATTAAAGTGCTTGGTGGCTCTGGCCGTAAAACTGCTAACATCGGTGATATCGTTGTTTGTACAGTTAAGAAAGCAACACCAGGTGGCGTTGTCAAGAAGGGTGACGTTGTTAAAGCTGTTATCGTTCGTACTAAGTCAGGCGTTCGTCGTAAAGACGGCACGTACATCAAATTTGATGAAAATGCTTGTGTAATTATTCGTGATGATAAATCACCACGCGGAACTCGTATTTTCGGACCTGTTGCACGTGAATTACGTGACAGCAACTTCATGAAAATCGTTTCTCTAGCTCCAGAAGTTCTTTAATTTCATGATAGTGCCAATCAAGGAGGTGCGACAGCATGCATGTAAAAAAAGGTGACAAGGTTAAGGTTATCACTGGTAAGGACAAAGGCAAAGAAGGAGTAATCCTAGCTGCTTTCCCTAAACAAGATCGCGTTCTTGTTGAAGGTGTAAATATCGTGAAAAAACACGTTAAACCTAACCAATTGAATCCACAAGGTGGGATTGTAAGCCAAGAGGCTGCAATTCACGTTTCGAACGTAATGCTAATCGATCCTAAATCTGGCGAGCCGACTCGTGTAGGTTATAAAATCGAAAACGGTAAAAAAGTTCGTGTTGCAAAAAAATCAGGTGCAGTAATCGACTAATTAGTAAATAAAAGAAGGGAGGTACACACATGAGCCGCCTAAAAGAAAAGTATTTAAATGAAGTTTCTCCTGCTCTTATGAGCAAATTTGGATATAAATCAGTTATGCAATTGCCGAAAGTTGACAAAATCGTTATCAACATGGGTGTTGGTGATGCTGTTCAAAACTCAAAAGCATTAGATGCAGCTGTAGAAGAATTAACAATTATCACTGGTCAAAAACCAGTAGTAACTAAAGCGAAAAAATCGATCGCAGGTTTCCGTTTACGTGAAGGTATGCCTATCGGTGCTAAAGTTACATTACGCGGTGAGCGTATGTATGAATTCTTGGACAAATTAATTTCAATCTCACTTCCTCGTGTACGTGACTTCCGTGGTGTTTCTAAAAAAGCATTCGATGGTCGCGGTAACTACACTTTAGGTGTTAAAGAGCAATTAATTTTCCCAGAAATTGATTACGATAAAGTTTCAAAAGTACGCGGTATGGACATCGTGATCGTAACGACAGCGAACTCTGACGAAGAAGCTCGCGAGTTATTGACACAATTCGGTATGCCGTTCCAAAAGTAGTCAAACAAGGAGGGCGAAAACGTGGCTAAAAAATCTATGATCGTTAAACAACAACGTAAGCAAAAGTTTAAAGTGCAAGAATATACACGTTGTGAACGCTGTGGTCGTCCACACTCTGTATATCGCAAATTCAAACTTTGCCGTATTTGTTTCCGAGAACTTGCATATAAGGGACAAATTCCTGGCGTGAAAAAAGCCAGCTGGTAATCCCCTAATTTGGGAAGGAGGTAAATGTAATGACAATGACTGATCCGATTGCAGATATGCTTACTCGCATTCGTAATGCGAACATGGTTCGTCACGAGAAGTTAGAAGTACCAGCTTCCAACGTGAAAAAAGAAATCGCTGAAATTTTAAAGCGCGAAGGTTTCGTACGTGACGTAGAATATGTTGAAGACAACAAGCAAGGTATTATCCGTATCTTCTTAAAATACGGTAAAGATAACGAGCGTGTTATCACTGGCTTAAAACGTATTTCTAAACCTGGTCTACGTGTATATGCTAAAACAAATGAAGTGCCTAAAGTACTGAACGGTCTTGGTATCGCTTTAGTGTCAACTTCACAAGGTTTATTAACAGATAAAGAAGCTCGCGCTAAACAAGTTGGCGGCGAAGTTCTAGCATACGTTTGGTAATTAGCAATAAATGAATGGAGGTGCAACTAAATGTCTCGTGTAGGTAAAAAAATTATCGAGGTACCAGCTAACGTAACTGTTACTGTTGCAGCTGACAACACTGTTACTGTTAAAGGTCCTAAAGGCGAACTTGTTCGTTCTTTCCACCAAGATATGAAAATTGAGCAAGAGGGTAACGTAATCTCTGTATCACGTCCTTCTGATTCAAAAGAACACCGCACAAACCACGGTACCACTCGTGCGCTTCTAGCGAACATGGTTACTGGTGTTTCTGCAGGTTTCGAAAAATCTTTAGAACTAATCGGTGTAGGTTACCGTGCGCAATTACAAGGAAAAAAACTTGTTCTTAACGTAGGTTACTCTCACCCGGTTGAGTTCACACCTGAAGATGGTCTAGAAGTAGAAGTTCCTACTAATACTAAGATCATCGTTAAAGGTATTAGCAAAGAACGCGTTGGCGCTCTTGCATCTAACATCCGTGACGTTCGTCCACCAGAGCCGTATAAAGGTAAAGGTATCCGTTACGAAGGCGAATACGTTCGTCGTAAAGAAGGTAAAACAGGTAAATAATGCTGCCTAAGCATTAGAAAGGAGTGACCCTTGTGATTACGAAACAGGATAAAAATCAAGTTCGTAAAAAACGTCATGCGCGAGTTCGTTCTAAAATTTCGGGTACTGCTGAGCGTCCACGCTTAAACGTATTCCGTTCTAACAAGAACATCTACGCTCAACTTATCGATGACGTAGCAGGCGTAACAATTGTTAGCGCATCTTCTCAAGAGAATGGTTTTGAAGGTGCTGGTTGCAATGTTGAAGCTGCATCAAAAATCGGTGAAACAATCGCGAAACGCGCTACGGAAAAAAATATTACTGCTGTAGTATTTGACCGTGGTGGTTACTTATATCATGGACGCGTAAAAGCTTTAGCTGAAGCTGCACGTGAGAATGGTTTAGAATTTTAATAAGAAGGAGGGACACATTTCATGAGTCGAATTGACGCAAACAAACTTGGAGAACTTGAAGAACGCGTAGTTACTATTAACCGTGTTGCTAAAGTTGTTAAAGGTGGACGTCGCTTCCGCTTCACAGCACTAGTTGTTGTTGGCGATAGAAACGGTCATGTAGGTTTCGGTACTGGTAAAGCTCAAGAGGTTCCAGATGCTATCCGTAAAGCTGTTGAAGATGCGAAGAAAAACTTAGTAGAAGTGCCACGTGTTGGTGGAACAACTCCACACTTAGTGCTTGGTCGCTTCGGTGCAGGAGAAATCTTAATTAAACCTGCTGCTCCTGGTACAGGGGTTATCGCTGGTGGTCCAGTACGTGCCGTACTAGAACTAGCTGGTATTACTGATATTCTTTCTAAATCACTTGGATCAAATACACCAATCAATATGGTTCGTGCAACTGTTCAAGGTTTAACTGAATTAAAACGCGTAGAGGACGTAGCAAAATTACGTGGTAAATCAGTGGAAGAAATATTAGGATAAGGGGGGAATAATAATGGCTAACAAATTAGAAATCACCCTTACAAAATCTGTGATTGGTTCTAAACCAGCACAACGCAAAACTATTGAAGCATTAGGTTTACGTAAATTAAACCAAACTGTAGAGAAAGCTGATAATGCAGCAACTCGCGGTATGATTGATGTAGTAGCACACTTAGTTACTGTAAAAGAAAACTAATTTTTAATTAACGAACAAGGAGGTGCCATCCAATATGAAACTTCATGAGTTAAAACCAGCAGAAGGTTCCCGTAAAGTACGTAACCGCGTAGGTCGCGGTATCGGTTCTGGTAACGGTAAAACTGCAGGTAGAGGTCATAAAGGTCAAAACTCTCGTTCTGGCGGCGGTGTACGCCCAGGATTCGAAGGTGGTCAAAACCCTTTATTCCGTCGTTTACCGAAACGCGGCTTTACTAACATTAACCGTAAAGAATACGCGATCGTTAATCTTGACACATTAAATCGTTTCGAAGATGGTGCAGAAGTAACAACTGCATTATTACTTGAAACAGGTTTAGTGAGCAATGAAAAAGCTGGAATTAAAGTTCTTGGAAACGGAACTCTTAACAAAAAGCTTACAGTAAAAGCTCATAAATTCTCAGCTTCGGCTAAAGAAGCAATTGAAAATGCCGGCGGAACTACTGAGGTGATTTAATGTTTCAGACAATCTCTAACTTTATGCGTGTTCGAGATATAAGAAATAAGATCATTTTCACTCTTTTAATGTTAATCGTTTTTCGTATTGGAACATTCATTCCAGTGCCAAACGTTGACGCTAATGTATTAAAGGCAACTGATGAGTTTAACCTCGTTGGTTTCCTCAATACTTTCGGCGGTGGTGCTTTAAAGAATTTCTCTATCTTTGCGATGGGGATTATGCCTTACATCACAGCCTCAATTATTGTTCAGTTATTGCAAATGGACGTAGTACCTAAATTTGCTGAATGGGCAAAGCAAGGTGAAGTCGGAAGACGTAAGCTTGCACAATTTACTCGCTACTTTACTATTATTCTTGCTTTTATTCAATCATTCGCTATGTCATTTGGTTTCAATAGAATGTATGGCGGGTCTTTGATTAAAGACGAATCGATTCTATCATATGTTACAATCGCTATTGTATTGACAGCGGGTACAGCTTTCCTTGTATGGCTTGCAGATCAAATTACTGCAACTGGTGTTGGTAATGGTATTTCTGTTGTCATTTTCGCAGGTATCGTTGCAGCATTGCCTACAGGAGTTAACCAAATCTTTGCACAGCAAATTGAGGGTGCTGGAGATAAATTATTTATCAACATCATCATCCTTGCATTGCTTGTATTAGTATTACTTGCAGTTGTTGTTGGAGTAATTTACGTGCAACAAGCACTTCGTAAAATTCCAATTCAATATGCAAAACGAGTTACTGGACGTAATCAACAAACTGGTGGTCAACAAACACATTTACCGTTAAAAGTAAATGCTGCAGGGGTTATTCCGGTAATCTTTTCAGTAGCGTTTATTGTTACACCACGTACGTTAGCTACGTTCTTTGGTCAAAATGACGTAACGTCTTTCATTGAAAACACGTTTGATTATACAAAACCTGTTGGAATGATTATTTACGTTGCATTGATCGTCGCGTTCACATATTTCTACGCATTCATTCAAGTGAATCCAGAAAATGTGGCAGATAACTTGAAAAAACAAGGTGCTTACATCCCGGGTATTCGCCCTGGTGAAAACACTCAAGCGTATTTAACAAGCGTGTTATATCGTCTGACATTTGTTGGTGCGATATTCTTAACTGTTATTGCTGTAATGCCGATTGTGTTCATTAACTTTATGAATTTACCTGCCTCAGTGCAGATCGGTGGTACTAGTATTATTATCGTAGTCGGCGTAGCGCTCGAAACGATGAAACAGCTAGAATCTCAACTTGTTAAACGTCACTACAAAGGCTTTATGAAGTAATGTTGGTTTTTAGGGAACGTTTCATCGTTTCCTTAAATCAGCAAACCTTTTGTGGGAGGAATATTTCCTAATGAATATCGTTTTAATGGGTCTGCCAGGTGCTGGTAAAGGTACTCAGGCAGATAAAATTGTTGAGAAGTACGCGATTCCTCATATTTCTACAGGCGATATGTTCCGTGCTGCTATTAAAGAAGGTACTGAACTAGGCTTACAAGCTAAATCGTTTATTGATCAAGGTGCACTTGTACCTGATGAAGTAACGATTGGTATTGTTCGTGAGCGACTGGCTAAACCTGATTGTGAAAAGGGCTTCTTACTAGATGGATTCCCACGTACTGTTCCTCAAGCTGAAGCATTAGATAGCATTCTTGCTGATCTAGATAAAGCTATTGAGCATACATTAAACATTCAAGTTGAAAAAGATGAGTTAATTGCTCGTCTATCAGGTCGACGTATTTGTAAAACTTGTGGTACATCTTATCATTTAATTTTCAACCCTCCTACTGTGGAAGGAAAGTGTGATAAAGATGGTGGCGAGCTTTATACACGTGCAGATGACAATCCTGAAACGGTTGCGAACCGTCTGGAAGTAAATATGAAACAAGCACAACCTCTACTTGATTTCTATGAAGCTAAAGGTGTGTTAACTAATATAGATGGACAGCAAGATATTAACAAAGTGTTTGCTGATCTTGATGCTCTATTACAGGGCAGCCGCAGCTGATACCCGGCTCCGGGCGCAGAGTACTGCTTCCGCGGGAGGCATGCGGGAGCAACAACGAAACATAATTTTTTGAGAGTTGCAAAAGCATATTGTGCCCGGTATATATTTCTTTTAAAAAGTGCAACATACTTTTTGGAGGAGTATAATGGGTTTCGTGGAAGCATCTGTGTAACGGGTATGAATATCTCATCAAAGACATTCCGGTATTCGTGTAAACATGGGAGATTCAGTGCCCTTGCTGGTTCTGTATATTCCGTGGATTGTGTGAAGCGAAACCAGACGAGCGTCTTTCAAACATCTCTCATACAATCCAAACATATGTTGAAACGAGGTTGCTTCTATAGTTGCAGCAGATATCCGTTTGATGTAACGATGAGAACTTGAATTTGCATATAGAGAGGAGACAGAGTAGATGGCGAAAGATGATGTAATTGAAGTCGAAGGGACAGTTGTTGAGACTTTGCCAAACGCGATGTTTAAGGTAGAATTAGAAAATGGACATGTGATTCTAGCACACGTATCTGGTAAGATTCGTATGCACTTTATCCGTATTCTACCTGGAGATAAGGTTACTATCGAGTTATCTCCTTATGATTTAACTCGCGGTCGTATCACATACCGTTTTAAATAATCTTTTGCGCTCCGGACTACTAAGGAGGTTAGGTTAGATGAAAGTGAGACCATCTGTGAAACCGATCTGCGAAAAATGTAAAGTAATTCGCCGACGCGGTAAAGTAATGGTAATCTGTGAAAATCCTAAACATAAACAAAAACAAGGTTAATTCTAAAGGAGGTGCACAACGTACATGGCACGTATTGCTGGTGTTGATATTCCTCGCGACAAACGCGTGGTAATTTCATTAACGTACATTTTCGGTATTGGTAAAACTACAGCTCAGAAAGTACTAGTTGATGCAGGTATCTCAGAAGATACACGCGTACGCGACTTAACTGAAGATGAGTTAAACAAAATCCGTGAACAATTAGATTCTTACAAACTTGAAGGTGACTTACGTCGCGAAACTTCATTAAATATTAAACGTCTGATGGAAATCGGTTCATTCCGTGGTATCCGTCACCGTCGTGGCTTACCTGTTCGTGGTCAAAATACGAAGAACAATGCGCGTACGCGTAAAGGTCCTCGTAAAACAGTTGCGAACAAGAAAAAATAATTGGTAAAGGAGGTTCCTTCTTAACATGGCTCGTAAACAACAAACTCGTAAACGTCGTGTGAAAAAGAATATCGAATCTGGTATTGCACACATTCGTTCTACATTTAACAATACAATTGTAACGATTACAGATATGCAAGGTAATGCTGTATCTTGGTCAAGTGCTGGTGCTCTTGGTTTCCGTGGTTCACGTAAATCTACACCATTCGCTGCTCAAATGGCTGCAGAAACTGCTGCTAAAACATCCCTTGAACATGGTCTGAAAACGTTGGAAGTAACTGTTAAAGGTCCTGGTGCTGGTCGTGAAGCTGCTATTCGTGCACTTCAAGCTGCTGGTTTAGAAGTAACTGCTATTAAAGACGTTACTCCAGTTCCTCATAATGGTTGCCGTCCGCCAAAACGTCGTCGCGTGTAATGGGTGCGTCTCATATTGTATGAGAACATCATTTTTTGTACAGACTGTCTTGTGCAGATAATAAACGATACGTCATTGACGATCGAATCTATGATGGAAAGAACCTATACATTCGATGTTTTGAAGGAGGGTAAATAAAATGATCGAAATTGAAAAACCAAAGATTGAAACGGTGGAGATCAGCGAAGATTCCAAATATGGAAAGTTTGTTGTAGAACCGCTTGAACGCGGATATGGGAACACTTTGGGTAATTCTTTACGTCGTATCCTTCTGTCTTCATTACCAGGAGCTGCTGTCACTTCAATTCAAATTGATGGTGTTCTTCACGAATTCTCAACTGTAGAAGGCGTAGTAGAAGATGTAGCTTCAATCATTTTGAACGTGAAAAAACTAGCTCTTAAAATCTACTCTGACGAAGAAAAAGTTATTGAGATTGATGTTAAAGGCGATGGTACAGTTACGGCTGCTGACATTACACATGACAGTGACGTAGAAATTTTAAACCCAGATCTATATATTGCAACAATCGCTAAAAACGGTCATTTACGTATGCGTATGTATGCACAACGCGGCCGTGGTTACACTCCTGCTGATCAAAACAAACGTGAGGATCTTCCTATCGGCGTGATCCCGATCGACTCTATTTACACTCCAGTATCACGCGTCAATTTCCAAGTGGAAAATACTCGTGTAGGTCAGTCTTCTGACTACGATAAACTTTCTCTTGATGTGTGGACAGATGGCAGCATCGGTCCGAAAGAGGCGATTTCGCTCGGAGCAAAAATTTTAACCGAGCATCTTAACATCTTCGTTGGCATGACGGATGAGGCACAAACTGCTGAAATCATGGTCGAAAAAGAAGAAGACCAAAAAGAAAAAGTTTTAGAGATGACTATCGAAGAACTTGATCTTTCTGTTCGTTCTTATAACTGTTTAAAACGCGCTGGTATTAATACAGTACTAGAACTTGCGAATAAATCAGAAGACGATATGATGAAAGTTCGTAACCTTGGACGTAAGTCATTAGAAGAAGTAAAAGCGAAGTTAGAAGAGCTTGGTTTAGGATTACGCAAAGAAGACTAAGCGATTTAAACACAACTAACAAGATCAGATTTTTTTCTATAAAGGAGGGAAACATCCATGGGTTACAGAAAACTTGGTCGTACAAGTTCTCAACGTAAAGCGATGTTACGTGACTTAGCTACTGATTTAATCATCAACGAGCGTATCGAAACTACTGAGGCTCGCGCTAAAGAAGTACGTAAAGCTGTTGAAAAAATGATTACTTTAGGTAAACGCGGAGATTTACATGCACGCCGTCAAGCTGCTGCATTCATCCGTCGTGAACTAGTAACAACGACTGATGCAGAAGGTAACGAATCAACATCATTTGCACTTCAAAAGTTATTTGATGATGTTGCACCACGTTATGCAGAGCGTCAAGGTGGTTACACTCGTATTCTTAAAGTAGGTCCTCGTCGTGGTGACGGTGCACCTGTTGTTGTGATTGAACTAGTTTAATCATAAGAGAAGACTTGTGGTGAAGAGGGTGGGAATCACCACCCTCTTTCTTTTATAAATGATTTATACGACAAATAATTAAGCTGAGCGTTATGATGAGCGGACACTCAATGGTGTGGCGTCTCGTTTAGCTCTCCGCACCTCATTCAGGAGAAATAAGGGCTTGAGCACCCGTATTTCTTGTAAATGTATCAACTAGCGCATTTCTATTGAATGAGGTGCGCGCTTTTTTATTAGGTAGGATAGCGCCAATTTGTGGTGCTTTTTTTAATATATGGATTTTCTTTAGCTGCTTGAAAGCCCATCACCAAATTAAGTTGTTATTGTAGTATTTTTCTTTTATCGACATACGTATTGTAGTAGAATTCATACATAAAAAAGTGTAAGTTAGTTAGTAGAGCTGAGCATGTAGAGAGGAGTTCTAGAAATGCCTGAAATTTTATCTTTAAATAATGTGACTTTTTCATATACACCAGAAGATCAAAACAGTCGAAATGCTGTCGATAACGTTAGCTTTGCTGTTGAAGAAGGAGAATGGATTGCCATAGTTGGACATAACGGTTCAGGTAAATCCACTATTGCCAAGCTGATGAATGGCTTGCTATTTCCTCAACAGGGGGATGTAAGAGTATTACGTGAACCATTATGTGAGGAGAATCTTTGGGAATCTCGTTCTCTAATGGGAATGGTTTTTCAAAACCCTGACAATCAATTCGTCGGTGCAACCGTTCAGGATGACGTTGCATTTGCATTAGAGAACAACGGTATACCTTTTGAGGATATGGTGAAACGTGTACATGATGCACTGGAGCAAGTAAAAATGAACCAGTTTTTAGACCATGAGCCGCATCATTTATCAGGAGGGCAGAAACAGCGTGTTGCTATTGCTGGAGCACTTGCATTGAAACCTAAACTTCTTATTTTAGATGAGGCTACGTCTATGTTAGATCCTCAAGGGCGTGCAGAGGTGTTACAAACTGTTCAAACATTACGTGCTGAAACAGGATTAACCGTATTATCGATAACTCATGATTTAGAAGAGGCAATGCTAGCAGATCGTGTTCTTTTTATGAATGATGGTAAGAAGTTTGCAGAAGGTACACCTGCTGAAATTTTTGCACTTGGGGACAAGCTAGTTGAGTTTGGACTAGATTTACCATTTGCCTTGAAGTTATCAAAGCTATTGCAAAAGGAAGGTGTTCCGTTAATGGGACAACATATGTCAGAAGAAGAGTTGGTGAATGATTTATGGACATCAAACTTCAACAAGTAAGCTATGCCTATGCTCAAGGTACCCCATTTGAGAAACGGGCATTATTCGATGTGGATTTTGACATCCCTTCACATACCTATCAAGCGATTATTGGCCATACCGGTTCAGGTAAATCGACAATTCTTCAGCATTTTAACGCACTTCTAAGACCTACTTCAGGAGAAGTACATATTGGGGATCGCCTTATTGTAGCTGGGAAAAAAGCAAAGGATTTAAAAGCAGTACGGCAAAAGGTCGGTATTGTCTTTCAATTCCCTGAGCATCAATTATTTGAGGAAACAGTTTTAAAAGATATTATGTTTGGGCCAATGAACTTTGGCGTATCAGAGGAAGAGGCTAAAGCGCGTGCAAGACAACTTGTCAGTTTAGTTGGTTTACCTGATAACGTTCTTGAGAAGTCACCGTTCGATTTATCAGGTGGTCAAATGCGTCGAGTGGCGATTGCAGGTGTTTTAGCAATGGACCCTGAGGTTATTGTTCTGGATGAGCCAACAGCTGGTCTCGATCCACGAGGTCAAAAAGAAATTATGGATATGTTTTATCAGCTCCATCAAGAACGTCATCTCACAACCATTCTAGTGACACATAGTATGGAAGACGCTGCTCGATATGCAGATAATATTGTTATCATGCATGAAGGAAAAAATGTCTTAAGTGGGACACCACGGGTTATTTTTAAGGATGTTGCAACTTTAAAGAATTTCCGCTTAGAGCCACCACGTATTGTCCGTTTCCAGCATAAGATTGAGCACATGATGGGTCATCCCTTATCAAAGGTTTGCTTGACTGAGGAGGAACTTGCGGCTGAAATCGCGCAAGTGCTGAGAGAGGAGCGTGCAGAGTCATGATGGAAAAAATGATTTTTGGACGCTTCCTCCCAGGAGATTCACCCGTTCATAAGCTCGATCCACGTTCAAAGCTGATCTTTGTATTTGCCTTTATTATTATTGTATTTTTGGCCAACAATACTTTGACGTATGCCATGCTATTGGCATTCACACTACTGATTGTATTAATATCACGCATTCGTCTGTATTTTTTGATTAATGGTCTAAAGCCCGTTCTCTTTTTAATGGCTTTCACATTCCTTCTCCATATATTTATGACGAAGGAAGGGGTTCCTATTTTTGAATCAAAGTTCATTACGATTTACGATGAAGGAATCAGACGAGGAATATATATTTCAATACGTTTTCTAGTATTAGTATTTATGACATCGATCTTAACCTTAACAACATCACCGATATCCATTACAGATGGTATTGAGGTTCTTTTAAATCCATTAAAAGCAATTAAAGTGCCAGTACATGAATTGGCTTTAATGATGTCCATTTCTTTGCGCTTCATCCCAACCTTAATGGATGAGACAGATAAGATTATGAAGGCTCAAATGGCACGAGGCTCGGATTTATCCTCTGGTCCGATAAAAGACCGTATAAAAGCCGTGGTTCCTTTACTAGTACCTCTCTTTGTCAGCGCCTTTAAGAGAGCTGAGGATTTAGCAACAGCGATGGAGGTAAGAGGCTACCGTGGTGGTGAAGGTCGTACTAGATACCGCAGATTAAAATGGGATATGGGTGACACATTTGCGCTTGTGTTATTAGTAGCAATAGGTGTATTGCTGTTCTTCTATAGAAGTTAAAAGGAGTATGCTTTATGCGACGTTTAAAGATAATTATTAGTTATGATGGCACGCATTTCTCAGGTTATCAAGTACAGCCTGGTGAACGTACAGTACAGGCTGAGCTTGAGCGTGTACTAGCCATTATGCATAAGGGTGAAAAAATCAAAGTAACTGCAAGTGGGCGTACGGATGCGAGAGTTCATGCAACAGGGCAAACATTGCATTTCGATACACCACTCGCCATTCCAGTAGATAAGTATTGCAAGGCTCTGAATGTGCAACTGCCAAAAGATATTCGCGTATTGTCGGTAGAGGAAGTGGCACATGACTTTCATGCACGCTACAGTGTGACGGGGAAGCGGTACCGCTATATCTGGTCTTGTGAGACTGTACAAAGTCCATTTCGTAGGCATTATACAGTTGAGACAAATGGTGTCAAACCCGATGTAGAGGCGATGCAAGAGGCAGCTAAGGCTATCATCGGTACACATGACTTTTCATGCTTTTGTGCAGCGAATACAAGTGTGAAGGATAAAATACGTACAGTAACGACATTGCAATTTGAATGGCATGGAGAAGAACTCCACATGATTATCGAAGGAAATGGTTTCCTATATAATATGGTGCGTATTATAGCAGGTACGCTTTGGGAGGTTGGGGTAGGTCGCCGTACGATTGATAACGTGGCTCTTGTAGTCGCCTCTGAAGATCGAAATAAGGCGGGTAAAACCGCACCACCACAAGGGTTATATTTAGAAAAAGTGTGCTATTAGTGGCATTCTAAAATTCTGAACAACTTCACCAGGTGTTTAATGAAATTGCTTGACTTTAAAAGTCATTCATTATATGATAACAGATGGTATTTTCATTACCACCACAAATAAGCCCCGAAACTTATAGTGTAGTTTAATGAAAAATAACGGTAATCGAATTGATTAGGAGGATATATACATGCGTACAACATTCATGGCTAAAGGTCACGAAGTAGACCGTAAATGGTTAGTAGTTGATGCAGAAGGCCAAACTCTTGGACGTTTAGCTTCTGAAGTAGCTGCAATCTTACGTGGTAAACATAAACCAACATTCACACCAAACGTTGACACAGGTGATCACGTAATCATCATCAACGCTGACAAAATCCATTTAACTGGTAACAAATTAGAGGGTAAACTTTACCGTCACCATACTCAATTTGCGGGTGGTTTAAAAACTCGTACTGCTGGTGAAATGCTAGATAAGTACCCAACAAGAATGATCGAATTAGCAGTTAAAGGAATGCTTCCTAAAAACTCTTTAGGTCGCAAAATGTTCACTAAACTTAACGTTTATACTGGAACAGAGCACCCACATGCTGCACAAAAACCAGAAGCTTACGAGCTTCGCGGATAATATAAATTAAGAGGAGGATATTACTTTGGCACAAGTTCAATATATCGGCACTGGTCGCCGTAAAAGCTCTGTAGCTCGCGTACGTTTAGTACCAGGTACAGGTAAAATTGTTATCAACAAACGTGAAATTGAAGAATACGTACCATTCGCTGCATTACGCGAAGTAATTAAACAACCATTAGTAGCTACTGAAACTACAGGAAGCTATGATATCCACGTAAACGTTAACGGTGGTGGATACACTGGTCAAGCTGGTGCTGTTCGTCACGGTATCGCTCGTGCTCTACTTCAAGTAGACCCAGATTTCCGTGCTGCATTAAAATCAGCAGGATTACTTACTCGTGATTCACGCATGAAAGAACGTAAAAAACCAGGTCTACGCGGCGCTCGTCGTGCACCTCAGTTCTCAAAACGTTAATTTCAGCGTTATACAAAGACTCTTTCTACTTTTGTGGAAAGAGTTTTTTTGTTTCATCTAATAAATAGGTACTCATTATAAAAAAGCAATCTCTAGAGTTACCCCAAAGATTGCTTCACACTATTTCTTATGGAATTGACGATGAAGCGGGTGCACCTGTTCAGCCAGTTCTGGAAAATGGCCTTCTACTTCTCAATATGAATTCTGAGTAATTAAATGCTTTATATAAAATAGTAAGGAATTAAAACTTTATTTATCTAATTGGAAAAGTTTAATCAGTTCTTCCGTTTCAATGTCTTCCTCAAATAGCAAATAACGACTATATACCTCTACAAAATTCGCAGAAATATATATGTTATCAACTACCTCAAAAATATCGAGAATCCTGACCAATTTAATAGTAGTCTTCCCACCAGTAGCATTCGTAAATTGTTCGACTAGATAATAGGCAAATATCATTTGTTCAATTTCATCTTCGTTCGGTACTTTGATTAATATGATAGATTCTTCAAATGTTTTTCCTGTTGCTGGCTTTGGTGTTACTATAGACTCAAATAACAGTTTCACTGAAAAAAGTTTGTTCATGCTAATCGCCTCACATTATTTATTCATGCTTTTAAACATAAAGTGCCTCTTCCATATTTAAATTGGGATATTTATATCTAAATATATAAAAGATTATAGTTTTTAACAGAAGTGTTGTGATGTCAATATTGCGCGGCCAAGTGTTAATATAGACATATCATAAGAATGATTTGTTTATAAAATAGAAATGTGGAAACCTTTCAAAAGTACATCGTATACAAATCCAATAAGATGTACGAAGCAATAAGTTACTGCGAAAAAGCCTGTTTCTCTCGAATGAGGAGCAGGCTTTTTTATGAGGATATTTCTATAGGTTGCAAGGGATAATGAAGAGGAAGTACAAAAATACTTCATACTTGAAGCTTAGGTCGAGTAATCATTCTTTCTTGAGCACAGAGCTTTATAATGCATAAAATTGTATTTGATCAACCCAACGATGGGCAACAGCACAAATCGGTGTTTCGAATCATGATGAAACCACCTTATGTTAACTGTTACAAGAGCGTTCGAATTCTGCTTCTTTTAAAATCTGTTCTATTTCATAAAAACCTAATTTTTTTGCATGCTGCAACGGTGTGACACCATCTCTATCGCCTATATTCAAATCAGCACCATAATCAACTAATAGCTGCACGATTTCTTGATGCTTCTCACCACCATTACCTAAGATGACTGCTTCTAATAGAGCTGTCCAATGCAGATTATTAATGTGATTGACATTAATGTCTGAATGAAGAAGAAGCTCACGAACTACTTCTACATGACCACGTTCTGAAGCGGGTATGATAGCTATTCCTCCAAAGCGATTAGTCAGCTTGGTATCAGCACCGGCTGCTATGGCAAGCTTTACTATTTCAAAATAGCCTGACGCACCTGCATGTAAAAGTACATTCTCTAGGTTGTTATCTCTAATATTAATGTCAGCACCATGCTGAATAAGCGTCTTCACAGTATCCACCTGATTATTATAAGTTGCAGCTAAGACAGCTGTTCTCCCAAATTGATCGGTGGTATTGATAGGGACTCCATCTTGTAGGAGTGTTAATACTTTATCTGTATTTCCTTTCGCTGCGGTAATAATCAATTGATGATTCATATCATCCACCTTCTCTTCCTTAGATTGCATTAATAAAACGTCAAGGCGAGCAGAACTGATAGTCAGTTTCTAAAATGATGGTAACATGTAGAGAATTGCACGAATACTATTTAAAAAATATGCTTTGCATAGCTTTTTCGTATAGTAAAAAATTTACAGTAAGCGCAAGGAAGAGAAGTTTTAAGTATATCTATAAAATGATATTTAGACTTCCACCCATGATAATCACTAATTCTGAACAGATTTAAAATTTATTAAAAATATTTTCGCATAAGTTTATGTTTTTTTAAGAAATTATTTAGAGGGAATTTAACATTCCGTTTTAATATAGTTTTTGAAGGTACAACAAACCTTTCATTTTCGTTGGGACTGTTCATTAATGGGTTTGACGTAACTCAAAAATATATTAAATAATGGAGGTAAGTGGATATGAAAAAATTATTGATAGTATCCGTTGCGGCAATGGCACTACTTGTAGCATGTCAAGATAAGGAGCCTGCAAAAGGCAACTCTACAAATAGTGGGGAAGTAAAGACAGAAAATACTACAACAGAGAATGCAGCAAAGGACCAATTGACAAAAGGTCAAGAAATGGCCAACATTCTTAGTAGTACGAACTGGCAAGGTACAAAAGTATATGATAAAGATAACAATGATTTAACTGCAGAGAATGCCAACTTCATCGGCTTAGCAAAATACGATGTTGCAACAGGTCATTATGAATTCTTTGACGCTGCTACTGGTGAAAGTCGTGACGATAAGGGAACATTCTTCATTACAAATGACGGGAAACAGAGAATTTTAATTTCTGAGTCAAAGAACTACCAAGCTGTTGTAGAAATCACAGAATTAACTGATGACATTTTCACTTATAAAAGAATGGGTAAAGATGCTGCTGGTAATGAGGTAGAAGTATTTGTAGAACATATTCCTTATCAAGAAAATGAACTAGCATTTACTGATCCAGATAAGACGCTAGATGCAACTACTGGAGATATTGTTACAGACATTGATGGTGATAATATTCTAGCTAATACGCTATGGCATGGAACAGTTGCTTTAGATGAAGAAGGAAATGATGTAACAGAGTTTAATTCGAATTTTATTAGCATAGCAAAATTTGAAGCAGCAACTAATAAATATGAGTTCTTCAACCCTGAAACTGGTGAAAGTCGTGGTGATTATGGCTACTTTGATGTTATTCATGGCAATAAAATAAGAGCACATGTTTCACTTGGTGATAATAAATATGGTGCTGCTCTTGAAATCACTGAAATAAATGATAAGAAGTTTACGTATAAAAGAACAGGTAAAGACAAAGATGGTAATGCTATAACGGTGTTTGTTGAACATGAACCATACGAAGGTGAATTTAATCCTAAATTCACAATGCAATAAAATTGTTCTTCCTCCCTTAATATAGAAGAAATTAAAAACTCTCAAGTTCAAATACTTGAGAGTTTTTTTTACTTTCTGGCATAGTTCATCCACTAATTTCGTACACTAAATGTAAAAGGGTGGTGGATATGGGTGAAGCGCTGGCTTGCACTAGGAGTAATTATGCTTATGAGTATAGTGGTCGTGGCATATGAAACAAATGCTTCGGACCGTAACTTCTTCTTACCAGACCCACTAGGTGGCATAAAGATTGTCATTGATGCAGGGCATGGTGGTGAGGATGGAGGAGCTTCAAAGGGCGAAGTGATTGAAAAGGACATTACACTTGCAATTGCTCAGCATGTGGAGAAGCAATTAAAGAAAAAGGGCGCAACAGTCGTAATGACACGGACAAAAAATGGTGATGTTATTGATGAACACGCGCCGTCAGAAAAATATGGGACATTAAGAGAACGAAAAAAGCAGGATATCTTCTTAAGAAAGGATATCGTGGAAAAAGAACAGCCTGATGTATTTATTACTATTCATGCAAATGCCATTCCCGAATCAAAATGGCGTGGTGCACAGGTATTTTATCATAAGGAAGGACATGCTGATGGTGAAATACTAGCAAAGAGTATTCAACAATCTATTCGTACTAATTTGAAAAATACAGATCGAGAAGCATTATCTATTAAGCAAATATATTTGCTTAAAAAAGCGGAAGTACCTGCTGCTTTGGTGGAAACAGGATTTATTAGTAATGATGAGGAACGTGCGCTATTAATAGATAAGAATTATCAGGAAAAGATGGCAAATGCCATAGTTGAAGGTATAGAAGAGTATTTATTAGCTAAAATTGAGTAGAGCAACATCTACAACTTAAATCAAATCATTATGATATACTAACATTGAGACAATATAAGGGGAGTGTTCGTCGTGATTACTGAACAACAAATTCGAGAAATACTAGGACAACTACAAGATCCATTTTTACATAAATCGCTTGCAGAAACAGATGGAATTATAAACGTATCAATAAAAGAAGAAAAAAATCATGTCAGTGTAAAAATTGCGATTGCTAAACTGAATACACCTGAACAACTACAGCTACAAATGAAGATTGTTGAGGTGTTGAAAGAAGCGGGTGCAAACACTGTTGGTATTCGTTTTGAAGAGCTATCAACAGAAAAACTACAAAGTTTCCGTGGAACAGCTACAGAGTCAGAAGCACAAGATATTTTATCTCCACTAAGCACAGTTCAAGTTATTTCTATTGCCTCTGGTAAAGGCGGAGTAGGTAAATCTACAGTATCAGTTAACTTAGCAGTTGCTTTAGCTCGTTTAGGGAAGAAAGTAGGCTTAATTGACGCAGATATTTATGGATTTAGTGTGCCGGATATGATGGGTGTTACGGATATGCCTAAAGTAGTCGACAATCGTATCTTCCCAGTAGATCGCTTGGGTGTAAAAATGATTTCAATGGGCTTTTTTGTGGAAAACAACGCACCGATTGTATGGCGTGGTCCAATGTTAGGTAAAGTATTAGATCAATTCTTCCGTGATGTAGAGTGGGGAGAGCTTGATTATTTACTATTAGATTTACCACCAGGAACTGGCGACGTTGCATTAGATATTCATCAAATGTTACCATCTTCAAAAGAAATCGTAGTCACAACACCGCATCCAACCGCAGCATTCGTTGCTGCACGTGCAGGGGCAATGGCTCTACAAACAGACCATGAGATTCTAGGTGTTATTGAAAATATGGCTTGGTTTGAATCTAAATCAGGTGAACGAGAATTTGTTTTTGGTCAAGGTGGCGGTCCTAAGCTAGCAGAAGAACTACGAACTGAACTACTTGGACAAATCCCACTTGGGCAACCAGATTGGACAGAAGAGGATTTTGCTCCGTCAGTGTATGCTGAAAAACATACGACAGGACAAATTTATTTAGACATCGCGACGAATATCATTAATAAATTAACTAAATAATAAAAAACGGATTTCCACCAATTTTTGGGGAAATCCGTTTTTAAATTGCTATCGTTATTCAGTACTTTTTTGCTCTTTATCCGTTCCTCCACTACCTTCGCCACTCGCTTCTTTCTTATCGCCACTTTCTGATGAACCTGTTTCGCCACTCTTTTTAATCAATTCTTGCCATTTAGATTGCATTAATGGGCTTTCAATCGTTTCCTTTACGACTTCCTCCATTTGCTTTCGCATATTGGCTGATTTTAGGATCGTCTCTAACTGCTTCTGCATATCGGGTTGACCGAAAAAAGCCTCCATATCCTTTTGGAAAGTTGGATCTTTTATTAAGTCCTTCATAATATCCTGTTGCTGTTTTTGCATGCTTTTCGCAACAGTTTCTTTAAACTTTGGATCCTCAAAGGTTTTCTTCCAAAAGTCTTCTGCTTCCTTGGAAAGTAATGTTTCCTCGGTAGCTTTTTTCACTTCATCATGCTCTAAAATCAAAAGCTCACGGAAACTCGGCTCTTCCAAAAGCTGTCGCAACGCCTTTTTACCATCCTCTGTTTGTAAAGAGTCGATCATGATTTTTTTTATTTCATCATAGGACATGGTAGAGGTTTTATCTTGTGCACAGGCAGAAAGAAAAAGCATTAGAATCAGTAATAAGGTGAATTTTCGCATCGACAATCAGTCCTTTCTCTAGATAGACTCTTTCAATTATTGTTCACATTTCTCAGGACTTTATGTATTGGTTAGGATGAGAAATAGCTTTTTTAACAATGCATTGATAAAATAAGGACAGATATATTGAGAAATTGGGGGACTTTTAGTTGTGACGATACGAAATTGGGCAAAGTTTTTCTTCTTTGCAATGCTCGTTGGTGGTGCAGTCAACGGTGTTTTTAGTTTATTTATTCGCTGGGAATTCTTCCAACCATACATAGCAAATGGTCAATGGGGTGAGTTTTTCGCAGGACTTTTATGGATGGTTTTCTTAGGATTTACTATGAGTGTTATTGCACAAGCTGGCTTTTTTGCTTATCTAACACTTCATCAAGTAGGTGTAAATATTTTTAGAACACTTACATTATGGAATTGGGTACAGTTACTATTAATTGCAATTACTATTTTTGATATTATTTTCTTCCGTTTTATTCCAGGTATAAAAGATGGACAAAGCTGGTTATTTTACGTTGGATTATTAATTGTTCTAATCTTTGGAGCAATAGCGACAGCTGTTCAAAAAGTAAAATTAACAGGAAAGAAACATGTGTTAGTATCAGCACTATTTTTTATGATTGTCATTACAACATTGGAATGGACAATTGCGTTAATGGGACGTGATGAAAATATTAATGAATATGTTGCGTTACTATTGTTCCCATTATTAGCTGTTAATGCGTATCAATTATTAGTATTACCTAAATATAATGCAAAATCCGATGAAGATCGTCAAAAATTAGAAGCACGCCGCAAAGCTCGTCGTGAACAGACTAAAAATGCATAAGAAAAAAATTGCCTCATACATAGGAGGCAATTTTTTTTATGGGGATTTTTTAGTTTGAACTTTGTATCCAAATATATTTTCCTCAATTGACATAAACTTATTTTGTTGTATTAGCGTATTAAGCTCTTTAAATGAAATTTGATTGTTTTGGTGGAGTGGAAAAAATACAAAATCACCTTTTTGTAATTTAGGTTTTTTCTCACCTTGCCAAATTAGAGAAGGCGATAACAAATTCATTTGTTGCTGAAACAAAGATTTCTGTAAGTCCTGTGAGTATTGGTGATTGCTAGTAGCAAACCAAAGTGGTTTTTCCTTTAAATATTTTTCATACGTATCAATATCATTTTGTACGAGAGCCATGTCAATGGGTTTATCTATTGAATCTTCTGGGCCAAGTAACCCTGTAGGCAATTTTCGTTCTTGTATAATTTTTATATGTTCTGGTGAACGTTTAATCCAGTCAGTATCTAAAAGTAGAAGCGGATAAGGTTCTTTCACCGTTTGTAGCCATTCTAATAGAGATTCATCGGAGAAAGAAATCTCTACAATAAGAGACGTACCGTAATGTCCTTTCGTGACTACTACTGGTGCATTGGCAATATTAAATACAGAAATCATCGTTGAATTTATAGGCTTTAGAAAAACAAAGAGAGTTACGATTAAAAGCAGTGAAATCAACGTTTTGCGGACCATAATAATAACCTCGTTTCTAAGATTTTAAATAAAAAATAAATCTCTTTAAAAAAACTTATGATTTAGTGTTGACTTTCATGAATAATCGATGTTATTATGTATAAGTCGCCAAGAGGTGACAGCGAAACAAACAACATGAACCTTGAAAACTGAACAAGCAAAACGTAATCAATAAAGTTTTTAGTAACTA
>NZ_WMEF01000008.1 GCF_009724685.1 Lysinibacillus cavernae | reverse complement strand
CGTTCTATCCACCACTTTCTCTGTTCTATCCATCACTTCTGGCGTTCTATCCACCGCTTTCACTGCTCTATCCATCACTTCAGGCGTTCTTTCCACCTGTTTCTCCTCTATCCATCAATCTGAGCGTTCTATCCTCCACTTTCTTTGCTCTATCTATCACTTCTGGCGTTCTATCCTCCACTTTCTCTGTTCTATCCATCACTTCTGGCGTTCTATCCACCGCTTTCTCTGTTCTATCCATCACTTCTGGCGTTCTATCCACCTGTTTCTCTTCTATCCATCAATCTGAGCATTCTATCCACCACTTTCTTTGCTCTATCCATCACTTCTGGCGTTCTATCCTCCTGTTTCTCTTCTATCTATCACTTCTGGCATTCTATCCTTCACTTTCTTTGCTCTATCTATCACTTCGAGCGTTCTATCCACCTGTGTCTCTTCTATCCATCAATCTGAGCGTTCTTTCCACCACTTTCCCTGCTCTATCCATCACTTCAGGCGTTCTTTCCACCTGTTTCTCCTCTATCAATCAATCTGAGCGTTCTATCCTCCACTTTCCCTGTTCTATCCATCAATCTGAGCGTTCTTTCCACCACTTTCCCTGCTCTATCCATCACTTCAGGCGTTCTTTCCACCTGTTTCTCCTCTATCAATCAATCTGAGCGTTCTATCCTCCACTTTCCCTGTTCTATCCATCAATCTGAGCGTTCTTTCCACCACTTTCCCTGCTCTATCCATCACTTCAGGCGTTCTTTCCACCTGTTTCTCCTCTATCAATCAATCTGAGCGTTCTATCCTCCACTTTCCCTGTTCTATCCATCATTTCGAGCGTTCTATCCACCTGTTTCTCTTCTATCCATCAATCTGAGCGTTCTATCCTCCACTTCGAGCGCTCCATCCACCACTCCTCCGTTCTATCCACCGCTTCGAACATTCTTTAAAATGGCAGCTAGCTGCTGATTTAAAACGGTCACACTATCGCTAAAATCTCCGCGATACCATTGGATAATAAGCCCGATGATGGCGTTTGCTTGATAGGCGCTATAATACCCGATCGAAATGTTATCAGCCATTTGATGCTCGTGATGAGAGGTAATATCTCGTTCTAACAGTGAATAAATGCCATCAAATAACATGTAATAGTATGTCAAAGGAACATTTTTAGAAAACACAATACGATAAAACATTTTATAGCGTTCAATATGATGAAAAATACGAATGGTGTTCGGATCTAATTGATTGGTATCCAAAGTTGTCACGGCACGATAGGGTTCTTCATAAGATTGATATAAATCTTCCATAATCTCCTGAAAGTATTCTTCAAAGAGTCCCTCTTTTTGCTCGTAATGTAAATAAAAAGTCCCCCTATTGACTTTAGCCTCTCTGCATATTTCAGCAATAGATATTTGTTCCAATGGCTTTTGAATGAGCAAGGTCAATAAGGCGTTGTGCAGGGCTTGTTTCGTTTTAATGATTCGTAAATCCGTTGTACGCAATTTTTTCAGCTCCTTACTATACAGTTTTCTAAAAAGTGTTGATTACTCAACACATCGAGATTTTTTGCGTATTGAAATCGCTTTCAAATCTATTATATGATTTTAATGAACAGATGTTCAATATTTAACGAAATACAATGAGGAGGTCTTTGAGATGAGATTAGAAGGTAAAGTAGCCATTGTGACAGGAGCAGCTTCAGGTATGGGGAAAGCCATTGCAGAAGGGTATGCAAAAGAAGGCGCTAAGGTTGTCGTTTCAGACTTAAATTTAGAGGGTGCCCAAGCGGTTGTGGAAGGCATTCAAGCGGCTGGAGGTTCAGCATTTGCCATTCAAACAAATGTCGCATCAACAGAAGACTTACAACGTTTATTTGATGAAACGAAAAACAACTATGGTCAATTAGATATTTTAGTCAACAATGCTGGCATCATGGATGGAATGGAGCCAGTTGGTGAAATTTCTGATGAACGTTGGGATAAAGTGTTTGCAGTCAATACGACGGCAGTCATGCGCTCAATGCGTATGGCAACAGAAATTTTCCTTGCACAAGGACACGGTGTCTTTGTTAATAATATTTCTGCTGGTGGCCTATATGGGGCACGTGCAGGGGCTGCTTATACGGCTTCTAAACATGCGGTTGTTGGTTTAACAAAAAATACTGCTTTTATGTATGCTGATAAAAATATCCGCTGTAATGGTATTGCGCCAGGGGCAGTTATCACCAATATCGCCTCTTCTATGACAAATATGAGCCAAACTGGTGCCGCTCGCCAAGCACTTGGTCTTTCTATTAACCCACGTGCTGGTCAACCAGAAGAAATCGCTCAATTAGCTATTTTCCTTGGCTCGGACGAAGCAAGCTTTGTGAACGGACAAGTTATTGCAGTAGATGGTGGCTGGACAGCTTACTAATCCAACAAAAAGCACGCACAGTAATCATTCCCTGTGCGTGCCATTTTTCATTATAACACTTTCCTGGATGGAAAAAGACTTCCAATAACTACTCCAATAAGCGCTGGCAGTATCCAACCCAATCCTATGTCATAAAAAGGAAGTATCGTTGAATAAAGCTTCTCAACAGCGTCCAAAACGCTTATTTTTGCACCTGGTACACTTTCAACCAATGCTTTATAGCCATCAATCAAACTAATGAAAAAAGTAAAAATCATCGCAATAGCATAAACCGTTTGCTTATTATGAAAGAATGATGAGCTAAGCGCAAGCAATATTAATACGATTGCTAGTGGATATAAGAACATTAAAACAGGGATGGCAAATTGGATGATATTGTTTAAGCCAAAGTTTGCAATCGTAAAGGACACAACACAAAGTATGAACACAAACCATTTATAGCTAATTTTTGGAAACACTTCGTGGAAAAATTCACTACAAGACGTAATTAAACCGATACTTGTCTTTAAACAAGCAAGGACAATAATAAGCGCCAATAAAATTGCCCCAAAAGAGCCAAAGTAGTGATCCGCCACAGCGGCAAAAATTAAGCCTCCATTATCAAAATTACCTACAGCATGAATACTTGAAGCCCCCATATACGTAATCAGACCGTAAATGATCGTCATTAAGGCCATTGCAAAAATGCCCGATTTCCATGTAGCCTTGGCTATTTCCTTTCGATCTGTAATACCAGCACTTTTAATCGCATTGATGACTACAATCCCGAATGCAAGTGATGCTAAGGCGTCCATCGTATTATAGCCTTCTTTAAAGCCTGTCATAAAGGCAGCATCCATATAAGCCCCCATTGGTTGCTGGAAATCGCCCATTGGCTTAACGATGCTCGTAATAATTAGAATAAATAGCACAACTAAAAAAGCAGGTGTTAAATATTTACCGATGTAATCCATTATCTTTGCTGGATTTAAAGAGAAATAGTAAACAATGGCGAAAAATATAAAGCTAAATACTGCTAGTAGTAGCGTTGCATGTTGAGCTTGAATATAGGGTTCAAAGCCTACTACAAAAGGTACAGTTGCTGTACGTGGAATCGCAAAAAACGGTCCGATTGTTAAGTAAAGTGCCAATGAAAAAACAATACCAAATACAGGGTGAACACGATTCGCTAAATCACGTAGACCATTACTACCTGATAATCCAATCGCTAAAATTCCGAGGAATGGTAGCCCGATAGCAGTGACTAAAAATCCGATTAACCCAAACCAAAAATTGGTCCCAGCTAATTGACCCATTTGAATTGGAAAGATAAGGTTCCCTGCTCCGAAATACAGTCCAAATAACATCGTACCGATGACTGCGTAAGTTGAGAAAGGTATTTTTTGTTGCATAATTGATGTGCTCCTTAGATGTTTTAGACTATAGCAAATTATTTTAATCGAATGATTTTTCACTACAATTCAATCATGTTATCAAGCATTTATTATAATTACAATAGTTTTTTCGTTTATTTAGATGAATGCTTTAAAGAGAAGTTTATTAAACAAAAAAAGAGCTGCCCGCTGACAGCTCCTCCTTAGTTTGCCACTGACCATTCAATATGATCCAAAAATTTATAAACATCTTCATATACTTTATCACGTTCTTTGTCTAACGTAATAATATGACCTGAATTTTCATACCAAATGATTTCTTTATCATCAGTTTCTACAGTATTTAAAATGAAAGGCGCACTTTCTTGATATAGCTCATCATCTAGTGAACCTTGTAATACTAGTGTTGGTGCTTTGATTGTAGATAATTCCTCACGTGTTTCAGTTGTTAAACGTGTGACGCCATCTAATGAATCTTTTGGTGAAATACGTAACTCATGTAATTCTGAAATAATTTGATCTTTTGATTTATTTTCAAAATGTTTATATAAACGAGCATAGTGGTACAGACGTGTGAATAAACCTTTCGAATTATCACGTGTAATCGGTGCACACATTGCTACACATGCTTTCACTGGGAACGTCTCTGCAACTTTTAATGAGAAGACGCCACCAAGTGAAATCCCCACAACAGCGATTTCTTCATGGCCTTTCTTATGTAGGAAGTTATAACCTTCTACTACATCGTTCCACCAGTCCTCTGGTCTTGTTTCTAATAATGCTTCTGGTTCAACGCCGTGCCCACTATAAATTGGTGCATGAACGGTATAACCTCGTTGAGATAAAAATTCTCCTAGTTTTTTCACATCTTTTGTGCTACCTGTGAATCCATGCAGTAATAGTACGGCTTTTTTGCCTCCCTCGATTGTTAGAGGTTGTGGCTTTGTTAACTTCATTTTATGATATCCCCTTCACGGAAATTTATAATTGTGTACTTTATGTGTCTATCTTATCACCCTTTATTCATAATGTATAATTTATAGTTTTTATCAAATTGATGTGTTTTGTGCATCAATGATGTCAGGTTAATGGCTGTACTATCACTCTTTCTGCTACTTCACTTTTCCATTCTTCTATTTAAATACCACGTCCTTTTAAAAAACTTTTGATACCTATACTTCCAGTCTGTTTCCCGTTATAATGCAGATAACTTAAAAATAATGAGAAGAGAGGTGAAAAAATGGAGTGGCAACAATTGGAGTATTTTGTAACGGTTGCAAAGTTAGAGCATATGACAAGAGCTGCTGAAGCATTAGCGATTTCACAGCCAGCACTAAGTCGTTCTATTTCTAAGCTGGAAGAAGAATTAGGTGTACCGCTTTTTGACAGACAAGGGCGCTCGATTATGCTAAACCGATATGGCGAATTGTTCTTATATCGTGTGCAACGAATGCGTAAAGAATATGAAAAGGCTGTTTTAGAATTACAGGAACTTAATAATCCGGAGCTTGGAGATGTCTCACTTGGTTTTTTACATACACTTGGAACGAGTATCGTACCAGACTTGATTCGTGCTTTTCGTCAAAAGCACCCCCATATCCGTTTTCATTTCACGCAAAACTACTCCCATTCACAGTTAAAACAGTTGCTGGCTGGTGAGTTAGACCTCTGTTTACTGGCTGCAATTGATACAGAGCCACCCGTTTGTTGGAAGGAACTGTGGCGAGATGAGCTCTTTATTATGGTACCCATAGACCACCCACTTGCCCACCGCAAGAGCATTAAAATGAAAGAATTGGAGCATGAAAATTTTGTGTTGATGAAAAAGGGCTATGCATTACGTCGTTCTGCTGATCGCTTGTTAAATGCTGCAGGCATAAAGCCCATAATCTCATATGAAGGTGACGAGGTATCTACCATTGCTGGTTTTGTTGGAGCAGGGCTTGGTGTTTCCTTACTACCAGATGATGAGGATTTGAATCCGAAAAAAATCGTCAAGATTCATGTTGAAGACATGGTATGTGAACGAATTATTGGCATGGCTTGGATAGAGAATCGCTATTTGCCCCCATCAGCGCGTCAATTTAAGCAATTTGTCTTCGATTTTTATGAAAATAAATAAACGGAAAGCGAGTAACCATAACACTTCGGTGTTATGTTTACTCGCTTTCTATTTTCAGTAAAACCCCCTATTTTTTCACATTGCAAGGCTTCTTCCCATCCACTATCTTAAGATCGCTAAAATGTCGCAAAAAATGGCGTGAATAGATAGTTGAAATGATTGTATATCCATTGTTAGTCTTAGGTTAATTGTAAATTATTAGTGAAAGAAATGATGGGAAATATAAGCAACGTAACAAAAAACATACTTATTTTTCTTCTAGGAGTAGTAACGTTTTTCATTTTATCAGCCATTTTTAGGTATTTTTTCTAACATGAAAATTTCCTTTACAGGATGACTGGATTCATAATAAAAGTAAAAGATCAGGGCAAGTTGTTTTATTAAAAGTCAAGTTTACTTTCTACTATTAAAGATTTAACAACATGACAAATAGAATGTTACACATTATAATAGCTTTTTGCAGAATTAGTTGAAGGACTCATTCTGCTTTTATGTTTATATAGATGTAGCTATTTAATAAAGTTCGATTTAAAGTAAGTTGTAAACGCTGATTTTTTACAAAAAGAAACCAACTGTTCTAAATGAGAAAGATTGCCAAAGCAAAAAAGCACACCACTAAATTAAATCATTTAGTAATGTGCATTTTTATTTAATGTGTAACATTATAAAAGAAACACTATTGAATAAGACATAATGTACAATTACTTGCACTTAATCTTACAGAGTAGCCCTGATCTTTAATTAACGTAATTTTACTTGATAAGAATGGCTCTCTGTTGAATCACCTTTCATCTCAAACAGTCCTTGTTTCACGAGTTTTAGCAGACGATATTCTACAAAATCATCACCTACATAATCATCCACTGTTTCAAATATCTTCGCAATAATATGTGTGGACATAAGCCAATCTTCATTGTGCTGAACATGCAAACCTTTTGCACTGTCGATAATGAGCGCATCCAGTGCATCTTCTTCTACATGCTGAAGACCATTTTCCCACAGTCGTAGTGTACTTGGCTGTTCTTTGATGTCCTCCCACTCCTTAGCAAGCTGTTGACACTCTTGCACAGAAAATCGTTTTGCATCGGGGCGCAGCTTCATTAGCATCTCTGAGGAAAGCTCACCTGTATGACGAATGTCCATATTGGGTTGAATACGCTTCAGACCTTCTGTTGCATCAATTCCATACACCATACTACATTTTTGAATAAACTCACTCATTACATAACGTAGCGCAATTTGTTCATGAGCATTTTGACTATACCAAATCCAAACATCCATATCACATGGTAAATTGGCAATTTTTTTCTTCCAGTTTCCAAACATATCATCGTACAATTGCTGATCATCATTGTCCTTAAATATATGAGTGGTTAACCAACTTTTCCGTTCTTCAATGCTTCTAAGAGGTCCAATCGAGAAATCGTCGTGAACACTTAGAACGGATTCATCACGCTGCAAATGATGTTGACGGATGGCAAGTTTCATGGAACCCTGAGTTGCTAAGTTAAACGTAATATGTAATATAGCCATGACCATTCCTCCCTATTGTTTGCTGATGGCAATTTGTATCCCAATAAATGTGAATAGGATACCTTGAATCATATTTAATCGCTTAGCGATCGCAGGTTGGCCGATAATGACTTTTCTTACTTTCCCTGCAAATATACTAAATAATGAAAATAATACTAATGCTTGTACTAAAAATACTATACCCAAAATAAACATTTGAAACGCAACATGACCCTGTGATGGATTGACAAACTGTGGTAATAGCGCTAGGAAAAATAAAGATACTTTTGGATTTAAAATATTCATTAAAATTCCTTTTTTATATAATTTGACATAAGCTTGCGCGTTTTGCTGTTGCAAGGTAAATGGATCACCCTTGGCACGAAATGATTGCCAAGCTAGATATAATAAATACGCTGCTCCTGCAAATTTAACGATTGAGAAAATGATTGTCGATTGATAAATAATTGCAGAAATACCGAGTACCGCTGCACTAATATGGACAAGTAGACCCGTGCATAATCCAAGCGATGTGGCAATACCTGCCTTTTTATCTTGTGTAATACTTTGAGCAAGCACAAACAAATTATCTGGTCCTGGCATAATGGTTAAAATAATCGCTGCACCTAAAAACGCGAATAACGTTGAGATTTCCAAAAAGTTTCCCTTCCTTCAACTTCTATATAAAAAACTATTTACATTATACTACATGACGTTGTTCTCACTAGATGTAAGTTTATGACTTTATCGAAAATTTTTCATGAACTTTCGTTTCACAAAATATACTCGTTTCTGCAATACTTTTCTCTCCTAATACATTATAATAGTAGAAACTCATAATATAATAGATAACTTCCATAAGAGGTGATTGTTAATGGCCGTAAGTGATATTGTTACACAATATGAGGATGAGCAAGGGCAAGTTTACTATAAAATGAAGTCATATGACATTGAGGTAAAGGCATCACAAAATACAGGCTTAGCGCCTGTGATCACCTATTGGATGGGTGACAAAGAGATTACGGACTCCATTCGAAATTTACGCTTTAGTCCACGTGCCCCCTCTAGTTATATTCAAGATTACGAAGAATTTCAAGCAATGCTTTATTCGAAAGAGCAATATGCCATTAACCAGCTATATGAACAAATGAGCATTAAACCTAAAAATATGTCTTCTGTAAAACAGGTGCTATGGAGCTTTTTTGTGATCATTTTGGCTATGCTTCCACTTTTCGTCGCCATTTGGTGGTTTAAATAAGCAATAATATTCCCTCTCTCCTTCATTTTTTCGCATCATTTCTTGATTTATCAAAACTTTCAAGTAATTCCTCTGTTCCGCTTGACAGGCTTTTGGAAGTAGTGCATTCTTTATTCAATAGTTGAAAACTGTATGATGAAAAAACGAATGAAGACTAGTAGTTAGTAACTGTTTGACAAGAGAGCGATGCCCATCGGCTGCAAGGCATTGTACAAGTAAGACTGATGAACCTACTTCGTGAAACGTCCTAGCCAAACTAGGCGCAGTCTCTAGCGTTATGAGATAAGTGGAATATCGTATGATATTCAATGTAGGTGGTACCACGGAAGGCATGTCTTTTCGTCCTAAATTTTAGGATGAAAAGGCTTTTTTTTCTTTAAAAAAGCAATGACAAACGTTAACAATTGGAGGTAGTGTGATGGAGAGAAAAAGAATTGTTGTTAAAATTGGCAGTAGTTCTTTAACGAACGCAAAAGGCGAGATCGATAAAGTTCGCTTAATGGATCATGTACAGGCAATTGCAGAGTTAAAAAAACAAGGGCATGAAGTATTACTTGTTTCTTCAGGTGCCGTAGCGGCTGGTTTTAAACTGTTGGGCTACCCTGCTCGTCCAGTTACAGTGAAAGGTAAACAAGCGGCAGCAGCTGTGGGGCAGAGTTTGCTTATTCAGACATACAGCGCATTATTTAGTATTTATGATATTATACCTGCCCAAATTTTACTGACACGCACTGATTTTTCTAAAAAAGAATGCTATAAAAATGCCTATGCTACTTTTGAGGAATTATTAGAGCGATCGATGCTACCGATTATTAATGAAAACGATACAGTGTCTATCAGTGAATTAACCTTCGGTGATAATGATATGCTGTCAGCACTCGTAAGTGGTCTTGTCCATGCAGATCAGCTCATCATTTTAACAGATATTAATGGTTTTTATAATGCCAACCCCACTAAAAATCCGCAGGCAGAACGCATTGATCGGTTAACAGCCATCACCGATGATATGTTAAGCTTTGCGGATGGTACAGGGTCGAAAGTTGGCACTGGCGGCATGGCTTCCAAGCTATTGGCATCTCGAACAGCTTTACTTGCTGGTGTTAAAGTGTTTATTGGAACCGGTAATGGCGCTCATAAACTTGTGGAGATTATAGCAGGACATGGTGATGGTACCTATGTCGAGCATGAAGAGCTTGCAGTGTTAACGAATCATAAACAGTGGATTGCACTTGCGGAAATATCTGGTAAAATCTTTATAGATAGTGGTGCTGAACAGGCATTAATGAACAATGGAAAAAGCTTATTACCTGCTGGGATCTATCGTATAGAAGGTGAATTTGACAGTGGCGACGTTTTAGAAGTCTATAGTGAAAATGGTTTATTAGGACGTGGTGAAGTGCTGTACTCATCCCAAGAGTTAGCCGTTGCAATGGGAAAACGGACAGATACATCGTCGAAGTACCCTATCGAGGTGATTCACCGAGATAAATGGCTGAAAATTCAAACGAATTAAGGAGGAATGAAAAATGGCAAGTGAAATTCAAGACAAAGGACAACGTGCAAAGTCTGCTAGTTACATGTTAAATAGTAAAACTACCTGCGAAAAAAATGAAGCTCTATCAAAAATTGCAGAACAGCTATTAATCGATCAACATACAATCATGGCTGAAAATGCCAAAGACTTAGCCGAGGGTGAACATCAAGGCATGCCTGTTTCTACACTGGACCGAATTATGCTCAATGAAGAACGTATCGCTGCAATGGCCGATGCCATCCATTTACTTGTCTCCTTAAATGATCCAGTAGGTACAATCGTCGAACGAATCAACAAAGATAATGGCTTACGCATCGAAAAGCGTGTTGTACCACTTGGTGTCATTGGTATGATTTATGAGGCACGACCAAACGTCACAGTAGATGCAGCGACACTCGCTCTGAAAACAGGCAATGCAATCATTTTGCGCGGAAGCTCATCCGCTAAATATTCAAATATCGCCCTAGTGGCAAGTATCCATCGTGCACTTACCCAAACGTCCATCCCTACCGATGCTGTTCAATTAATTGAGGATACGAGTCGCAAAACGGCTAAAGAATTATTTCATTTAAAAGCGTACTTAGATGTGCTAATTCCTCGTGGCGGCAAAGCACTTATTGATTTAGTTGTCAATGAAGCGACTGTTCCTGTACTCGAAACAGGTGCGGGCAACTGTCACATTTATGTGGATCAAATGGCGGATTACATAAAAACTGAAAAAATTTGTCTGAATGCTAAAACGCAGCGTCCATCTGTTTGTAATGCAGCAGAAAGTTTACTCATTCACCCTACTTGGTTTACAGCATACGGTGTTCAGCTTTTAACGTCACTTCACCAAGCAGGCGTTACGATCATCGGTGATGAACATGTATGTCAGGTATTTGCGTCTGCCCTTCCAGCTACGGAGAATGACTATGCAGCAGAGTACTTGGATTTAAAAATAAGTGTTAAATTAGTGGACAACGTCTATGAGGCAATAGAACACATTCATCAATTTGGCACTAATCATTCGGAAGCGATTATTACCGAAGATCCGTTGATTGCTGAGACGTTTTTAAACAACGTTGATGCAGCAGCTGTCTACCATAATGCTTCAACTCGCTTCACTGACGGCTTTGAATTTGGCTATGGTGCAGAAATTGGTATTAGTACACAAAAGCTACATGCTCGTGGACCAATGGGCTTACCTGCGCTAACGTCAACTAAATATTTCATTCATGGGAATGGCCAAATTCGTGAATAGTTGAAAGCTAGAGGGTATTAATTCTAAGCCCTCTTCTGCTTTTTTTAATTGAAGTTTGATAAAAAATAGAAAGAAGGTTTCGTATGAACATGTCAGCAATCATTAAATTAACAGTCTCCATGGCACTATTTGGCTCCATCGGTTTTTTTACTGTTCATACCGGTGTTCCTGCTACAGAGCTCGTCTTTGTTAGATGCATTTGCGCAACCCTCTTTCTAGGAGGAATGTGGCTCATCACGGGTGGGCATAAAACAGAGATTTGGGATAAAAAAGAAATTTTCCAAACGATTATTTGTGGTGTCTTTATTGTTTTAAACTGGGTATTTTTATTTAAAGCCTTTGAAGAAATGTCGATTTCTATTGCGATATCTATTTATAATTTAGCCCCTATTTTTGTCTTGATTTTAGGTGCGATCTTTTTAAAGGAAAAAATGACCATCCAGGCACTTGTGGCAACAATCACTTGTTTTATTGGTAGTATTTTTATCATTGGTCTTAACAACTTTGTATCGTTCTCAGAGTTTATGCAATCTGGCTTTGTGTGGGCCTTACTGTCAGCGGTATTTTATGCCCTTACCATGCTAACTAGCAAGACCATTACAAAACTTAGCTCCTATGCATTAACCTATATTCAAACAACGGTTGGTATCGTGATTCTTTTGCCTTTCATTGATTTCTCACTCTTTGAGAGTTTAACGACATCCAATTGGTTTTATATTTTAGGGACTGGCTTTATTCATACAGGATTTGTATACTATTTATTTTTTGATAGTATTCGCAGTCTTTCTACCATTCTGGTATCCGTATTAGTTTTCGTGGATCCTGTTGTCGCGATTTTACTGGATATGCTGCTGCTTGATTTTATGCCAAGCTTTATGCAAACGATGGGTATACTTTTAATTTTTGCGGGTATTTTCTATACGATTTACATTCCAAAGAAAAAACGGCTTAAACAGGAGGTACCATTATGAGCAAACTCTTCACAATTGGTGAATTATTAATCGATTTTACACCGACACAGCAGCATGGCTCTCTTGCCAATATCGAGCACTTTACAAAGCATGCTGGTGGAGCCCCTGCAAATGTAGCAGCAGTATGCGCAAAGCTTGGTCAACAGTCTGCTCTCCTGACACAGGTCGGTCAGGATGCTTTTGGCGATTTTCTGATCAAAACTTTACAGCAAGTAGGAGTAGATACACACTATATTCGCCAAACAACTGAGGGAGAAACCAGTCTTGCTTTTGTAGCCCTATCCGAAACTGGCGAACGGGATTTTCAATTTTATCGTCGACAGGCTGCGGATTTATTGTACAAACAAGAATATCTCCCCTCACAGCTATTAACAGAAAAGGATATCATCCATTTTTGTTCCGTTAATCTGATTGAAAGTCCCATGAAGCAAGCACATATAGCTTTTATTGAACAAGCACATCAAGCAGGCTGCTTAGTTTCTTTTGATCCTAATGTGCGCTTACCTTTATGGCAAGATGAGATAGCGTGCCGTGAAACCATCTTAGCCTTTTTACCAAAAGCGCATATTGTCAAACTTTCGGAGGAGGAGCTGCTGTTTTTAACTGCGCTAGAGGATGAGCACCTAGCCGTCCAAACATTATTCAAGGAACATGTAGCCATCATCATCATTACACATGGAGCTGGTGGGGCGACTTTATATGCCAAAAATTCTCATATCAAGGTGGCTGCTGACATGGTGCAAACCGTCGACACTACAGGGGCTGGAGATGCTTTTATTGGTGCTATTTTAAGTCAATTCCTGCAACATCAACTTACTGTAGATCAACTGGTCGCCTTTTGTGAACAGCATGCGAAGTCCTTACTGTCTTTTGCGAACCGCTATGCAGGCATTTCGACAACGAAGCACGGGGCCATCCCCTCCTATCCTGCACTGCCGTTAGATAAAATATAATTGAACCGAAACTTTTTGCCCTCCCTATTCGTATGTACTTGAGACAAGTAAATTAAAGGGGGACTTACATGGAATCGATCACAAAAAAGCGAACAGCAGCATTTTTAATTGATACAGCTATTTCAACTGCCGTTACATTGGGTGTTGAATATTTCCTACGAAAAAAAGTGAAAAATGAGGCTGTTCATGCACTCGTTACACCAACAGTCGTGATGTGGACATTAGAATATGCGCAGCTCCGTAAGAAAGGTCAAACCATTGGCTACAAGGCAATGGGACTAGCACTCGAAAACGAAGATGGCCATGCATTATCAGACTGCCAAATTATCAAACGAATGGCTTATCGAGATACAGTAAGTACTTTTGACTATTTAAAAAATCGACAAGCCTTCGAGCAACAGCATGGGCAACGTCTTCCTCATGACAGCTTTGCAGGTACGATTGTGAAGGAAAAATAAATGAAGGCTGCCCAACTATTTGGGTAGCTTTTTTCATAAGGAGGTTACTATTGAAACGGGAATTGGTTGTGATTGTTTTACTAGCAAGCCTAAATTTAAAGAAGGCACATGACGAGGAATGCGCACGATACCAATTCTCATAATTTACATTGGTTGTTCAAGCAGCACAAATGGAAGCATCCTTTGTTCTATCCTATTAGAAAACCCTTTTCGTGGATGATTGTCCCACCCTATCGGTTTATTTTAACATCAGTAACAAAGAGGCAATGATAAAAAAACTCCTCCTAATTCAACAGTCTTTCCTGTCTACTTCAAGAGGAGCGCGTTAATAGAATAAATTGCTGAATGGCATTCGATAAAATCGCTCGTAACAACTCCCATTTCTTAGCAGCAGACTGAATACTTACTAGAAGGTTACAAAGCAACTCACTCGTTTGAGAGGTATCCGCTACCAGTATTTTTTCATTAAAATATGTGGAATCCCACAATCCATAAATTCATCACCTTCACGCTTATAGCCTAATTTTTCATAAAAGCCCTCAGCATACGATTGGGCATTTAATTTTGCTTTTATTAGACCATGGTCTCGCGCGATTTGCTCTAAGCCTACTATAATTTCTTTTCCTAGCCCAAATTTACGGAATTCCTCCAATATACAAATACGCTCTAATTTGCCATAGCCGTCTACAATACGTAGTCTACCTGTTCCAACTGGTTGCTCATTATAGTACACAAGAATATGATCACATGGTGCGTCTAGTGAATCAAATTCATCATATTCTTCTTCCTCAGGTACTTGTTGCTCTTCAATAAAAACGTTTCGTCGGAAATCAAACGCTGTTTTTAATTCAGCTACAGTTGTTATTTTTTTAATGCTCATGAATGTTCCTCCTAGTTTCTCCTAAATAGCCATCTTCCCAGGTGCAATTTCACTATGAAGATGATACTATTAGTATAGAACGATTTTTATTGCAAATACAATAAAAATCTCAGGAGGATTTAAAATGAAAGAAATCTTACGTGAAATTGGTGCCATTGCACGGGCATTAGACTCGATTAGTAATATTGAATTTAAGGAATTGGATTTGACGAAGGGGCAATATTTGTATGTCATCCGTATTTGTGAAAATCCTGGTATCATTCAAGAAAAAGTGGCAGAGTTATTAAAAGTGGATCGTACAACTGCCTCACGGGCCATTCAAAAGTTGGAGACAAAAGGCTTTATTGAAAAACGTCTTGAGCAGGGGAATAAGAAAAATAAATTACTCTTTCCAACAGCCAAAAGCTTGGACATCTACCCTTTTTTAAAGCGAGAGGGTGAGTATTCTAATGAACGTGCACTAGATGGATTTTCTGAAGAAGAGATGGACAACATTCAGAGTCTACTAAAGCGTGTTTTGCATAACATAGAAATTGACTGGGACTATGTGAAAAAGGGTCATAAACGACAGTATTAAAGGCGATTCCTGGTGTTTCCACACATTTGGAATCGCCTTTTGCTATATATTAGCTGCAAATACTCTTTTTAAAACAGCTACCATAAAGTCAAGATCTTCATCCGTACAGCAAAGCGGTGGGCTTAACGTAATGATATTATTGAAGCCCTCCACTGTATCGCCATTTCTACCAACAATTAACCCATTTGCTTTACAATCCGCTATGATTTGAGCAACTCTCTCTGGTTTTGCAGGTGATTGTGATTGTTTATCTTCGACAAGCTCTATGCCAATTAGCAGTCCAAGTCCACGAATATCACCAACAAAAGGGAGCTCCAATAAGTCTTGCAGGTCATGTAATAATTGTATACCTAAATCTTTTGCCCGTTGCACAAGTCTCTCTTCTTCAATGATTTTGATATTTTCTAATGCCACTGCACAGGCTGCTGGATTGCCTCCAAACGTATTGATATGTCGGAAATGGCTGTAGCCATCTGTCTCTTTAAATTTTTCATAAATATCTTTTCGTACAGCCGTTATCGATAACGGTAAGTAGGCACTTGTTAAACCTTTCGCCATTGTAATGATATCAGGTCGAATCCCAAAATGCTGATGACCAAATAACTTACCCGTTCGCCCAAAGCCACATATGACTTCATCAATTATGAGTAATACGCCATGTTTTCTACAAATACGCTCGACTTCCTTAACATAAGTAGGATGGGGTATAAGCACACCGCCACCAGTAATCAGCGGTTCCATAATGACAGCCGCAATCGTCTCTTTTTGCTCCCAAATCATCTTTTCTTCGATTTCTCGGGCTCGCGCTAAATTATACGCTTCAATCGATTGCCCTTTTGGGCGACGATACTGATCAGGTGGAGCAACATGCAGGAAGCCAGGTGTTAACGGCTCATATTTATACTTACGCAACGCCTGCCCAGTAGCAGCCAATGCCCCAAGCGAACTACCATGATAGCCGCGATAACGAGCAATGATTTTATAACGAGTCCCTTCCCCATTTTGTTGATGGTATTGACGTATTAACTTAAAAGCCACTTCATTAGCATCGGAACCACTATTCGAATAAAACATCATATAGTCGTCTTCTAGTAGGCTGTTAATTTTTTCTGCGAGTCTGATGGCAGGTTCATGGCTTTGTGTTAAAGGAGCATAACATAATTTTTTTAATTGTTCATAGGCAACCTTGGCAAGACGCTCGCGGCCATAGCCTACATTGACTGCCCATAAGCCTGACATCCCATCTAAAAAGCGATTGCCTAAACTATCTGTAATCCATGCCCCCTCCCCCTGTTCAATAATAGGTGGCGCTTTGTCGTTATGCATGGACATGTGATGCCAAACATTTTCATGATCTTTTTGCTGTAAGGTATGAGTGAACTGATCATTTTTCTCCATATCATAACCTCCAATCGATTATCATAGGTGTCCTTTTTTGTCTATTGTAATTTCCCACTATTTCGTTAGTTAATATTGAAATTTTCTGATTTCTCCAACATAATGAAATAGACATTGTACATTCGAAGGGCAGGTGCCAATTTATGTCGAAACATCCTTTACTCGTACGTGATGTCCTTAAGCGAAAGCATTTTGAATCGGCGAAGCTCATTGCAGGACAGCATGGTCTTGAACGTCAAGTTCTATGGACACATATTTTAGAAATCAAAGATTTTGACACATTAATCAATGGTGGTGAGCTTATTTTAACCACTGGTGTCGGCTTACAGTTAGAACGTGAAACACAAATCGCCTACTTACAAAACCTTATTCGCAACGACGCTGCTGGTCTTTGTATTGAAATTGGAGACTATTTTGACCACGTCCCCGTTGAATTAATTGCAATGGCGAATGCCCATCATTTCCCTATTATCATCTTTGAAGAAATTGTACGATTTATCGATATCACACAAGATTTACATACGTACATAATTAATCAACACCAGCAGGCACTTACTCAGCTAGATACACTATCAAAAACCTTTATGGAATTATCGTTAATGCCGAACGGTATTTTAAAAATTTTACAAGTCCTTCATCAAGATACAGATGCACCATTTTTATTTGTCTCAGAAGATACAAAAAGCTTTTATTATCCTGTGGAGGCTAAAAAATATTTACGTGTCATGGAAGAGCATTGTCAGCAATTAGAACTACAGGAGCCCTTGCACCATTTAGCCATTGACAAGGATCATTTTGTCATCATTCCTGTTAATGGGCTTGGACAGGTTTGGGGCTATTTATGTATGCATTCTGGACTGACAAAGCCAAGTGATTATACCTTGTTAAACCTTGAACGTGCAACGATGTCGATTGCCCATATTTTGATGCGCAACCGCATGCTTCAGGAGCGCCAGCAAAGCCGTGAGGATGAATTTATTCTTGCCTTAATTCAAGGTCAGCCAGTGGATATCCAATACTATCAAAGCTATTTACCAATCGAAAGTCGTAATTTATTTTACCGAGTAGTCGTGTTTAATCTACATGATGCGGCCAACGCTGTACCTGAAGAAGAATGGCAGGAAATACAATTACAAAACGCCATGTATGTTCGCTCGATATTTAAAAAGCTAGGATTTTTCCCTACCGTTTCTGTACGTCAGCATGAGATTATTATTTTAGCTTTTTACATTGCTGCAGACTATATGAAAGATAATCGTGATTCCTTCGATCAAGCAATTTCACAGATTGTTGCTAGAAAAGCAGCTCAGTTTTTTGAGCATCTCACCCTAAGCTGTGGCATTAGCAATGTCTATCAAACGATTGAAAGTGTCCATCTTGGCTATAAGGAAGCTAAATCGGCCATCCAAATGCAGCACCATCAATTGGCTAACTCCATCTACTATAAGGATCTAGGAGTATATCGATTGTTATTACAACAGGATCAGACTGCTCTATTACAATTTGTGAAAGATTATTTACAAGAAATTTTATTGTTGGATCAAAAAAATACCCATGATTTATTTCTAACATTAGCGGTGTATTTAACCTGTAATGGGGCGAAAAATGATACGGCAGAACAACTGTTTATCGTTCGTCAAACACTTTATAAACGAATTGAACGGCTAGAAAGTATATTAGGTGCTGATTTTTTACAAGCTCCGCATCGCCTAAACATCGAAATGGCCGTAAAGGCATATGAACTCTTGCAAAAAACAGCACCTGACATGTTACGATTTTGAACGTGGGTCCATAAAATCTCGTAAAGCATTACTGAGCATATATAAGCCGAGAACAAGAATCGTAATGGCTCCACCTGGGGCATACGTATACCAAGGAGCACCTATTAAATAGGCCTGTGAATCTTTCAACATTCTGCCCCAGCTAGGGTTTGGTGGCTGTACCCCAAGCCCTAAGTAGCTCAGCGCTGCCTCAGCCAGCATTGCAGTCGCAAAAGTCACAGTTGCCGCGACAATTATTTGCGACGAAATGTTCGGTAAAATGTGGCGGAACATAACACTATGAGGCTTGACACCAATTAATTTCGCTGCCAACACATATTCCGAGTCACGTTGTTGAACAAAGCCACTCCGTGCAATTCTGGCGATAGCTGGTATTGCGATAATGCCCAGTGCAATGGCCGTGTTGACAATCCCTGGTCCAAACACTGCTACCAGCATTAACGCTAAAATGATTCCAGGAAAGGCCATTAAAGCATCCATGGTACGCATAAATATTTCATCAATCCAACCACCAACATAGCCTGCAATCCCACCAATGATAATACCAAAAACCGTGCCAATCACTACGGTTAACAGTCCAACAGCAAAGGCTGTTTGTGTCCCCTTCATAATGCGGCTAAAAATATCACGCCCGAATTCATCTGTTCCAAAAAAATAATGACCACCTGGCCCACGCAATTTTTCTGGTATATTCATCGCGTTAACATCATGTGGTGTATAAAAAAAGCTAATCATCATGACAAGGAGAAAGCCAACAATGACAAGGAGACCCATGAATAAATTTATTTTATTAGTATAGCGTTGTAGTTTTTTCATTGTCGTCACCTCTTAACGTAATCGAATTCTAGGGTCCAACACAGAATATAAAACATCGACGATAAAATTAATCATGACTACCGCTACTGTAATATACATAACAATCCCCTGCACAAGTGGGAAATCGCGATTGCTTATAGCTGTAATAAGTAATTGGCCAACGCCTGGCAATGAAAATACCTGTTCTACGATAATCGTCCCCGCTACTACCTCCGCCATAATCAAGCCAAAAACCGTTAATATCGGAATCATTGAATTTTTCAATACATGTTTATACATAACATTTTGTTCAGACATTCCCTTACTGCGAATTGTTCGCACATAGTCGAGCTGGACTTGCTCCAAAATGGCTGTACGGACATAACGAAAATTAATAGCAATTTGTGGAATCGCAATTGTTAAAGCTGGAAGAATAAGCGTACTGAGCGCCCCAGCTACACTTTGTGTCCATGGAATATAGCCGCTGATTTTAAAGAAGCTAAACTGTAAGCCAATGTAAAGAATGAGCATCATCCCTAGCCAAAAGGATGGAACTGCCATACCGATCTGCGTCACAGTGGATAATGACACATCACTTAATTTATTTTGTCTTCTTGCAGCAAACATTCCTAAAGGTAAGGAAATGAATAAAACAATAATTAGGGTGAGCCCTGCTAATGACATGGTTACAGGGAGTCGATCAAATAATAGTTCTTTTACTGGCATTGAAAATCGAATAGAATTCCCTAACTGTCCTGTCAATAAGCCCTTCATCCAATCCACATATTGTTCATAAAGAGGACGATCCAAGCCGAGCTCAGATCGTAAATTTTCAATTTGTGTGGGATCCGCTTCTGTCCCTAACATTGTGCGAACCGGATCACCAGGTAATATTTGAAAAACACCAAATGTAATAATGGATACTAGAAGGATGGTTGTTATTAACAGGATGATTCGACGTAGGATATACATCATGAGCACTCATCCCTTTCTAGTTTGAAAATTTAACCTCTGACATATCATGGAACCAGAATGGATAGCTCTTGAGCCCCGTCACTTGTTTGTCCGAACCCCAAACAATTTGGTAATCCGCAATATAAACTGCTGCGGCTTGCTCTGCTAATATTTCCTGTGCACGATGGTAGTAGTCCTTTTGTTTTGCTTGATCTGTTTCCTTTAACACATCGGTCATTATTTTGTCGTATTCTTCATTTTTAAATAAGAAGAAGTTTTCACTATCGTTTGTTGAGATGTAGTCATTCAAAATTTCAAAAGCAGATGCACGTCCTGTTAAATCAATCGTTGTCATTGCATAGTCACGGCCAAAGTAAACACGATCTAGCCAAATTCCCCATTCCACAACTTCGATTTCCACATCAATACCAATTTCTTGTAAATTAGCAACTACAATTTGTGCAATATTTGAGTAAATATCATTGTGTGAAGACACAGTAATTTTTGTTTTAAAGCCATCAGCATAACCAGCTTCTGCTAATAATGCTTTTGCTTTTTCTACATCACGCTCATACATGCTTTCTAAGCCCTTCTTTTGATAGTCTCCCATTGCTGGACTCATATTGGAGCCAAGTGGAACAGCATAACCAGCAAACACAGAATCAATAATATCTGATTTACTAATTGCATAGTTGATCGCTTGACGAACTTTTACATTATCAAATGGTGCTTTTGTTTCATTAAAGGTAACGATTAAGGATGAGTTATTATTTTGATGTGATAAATTATAGCTACCCTCTACCTCACTAACACGATGCCATGGAACGCTCGTTAAATCGACCTCATTGGCCATCAAACTCATAATGGCTGCTTGATCATCAGATTGGAAAGCAAATGTTACTTTATTCAAATAAGGTAAACCTTCCTGCCAATAATGCTCATTTTTCTTCAGCTCTAAATTTGTACCAGGCGCATATTTCACAAAGGCAAATGGGCCTGTACCGATTGGATTTTCATTATGCTTACCATCATTACTTTTAGGAATAATGGCTGATTGTCTCGCTGTTAATGAATACAGGAAATTAGAATTTGGCTCTTTTAACTTGATGACAAATGTACTGGCATCAGGTGCCTCTGTAGATGCCACGTTATCAAAGTTATTGGACATTTTTTCTCCGCCATTTTTCCCCATTAAACGGTCGAAGGAATATTGAATATCGTCCATCGTTAAATCATCACCATTATGAAACTTCACACCTTGGCGAATTTTAAACGTATACGTTAAACCATCCTCAGAAATTTCATAGCTCTCAGCAAGCCCCTCTTTTAAAGAGCCATCCGTTTCGGGCGCCATCAGCCCCTCAAACATATTCATAATCATTTGATATGAAATAGATGCCGTTGCTTTATGTGGATCTAAAAAATCTGGATCATCATTCACACGTACAACGATGTCCTGTGGTACATCTGCAGTCGTTTGTCCATTCGAGCTATTGGAGTTTGTTGTATTTTTCTCTCCATCACTAGAACACGCACCCATTACCAATGCCATGATGAATGTTAATAGCATCAATCCACTGATTTTCAACTTCATTGCCGTTCCCCCTTTTCCTAAGTGCTTCTATTTTGAATGCTTGTATAGCTTTCTACATCTGCTAATTTTTCTGCTGCTTTCACGCCAGCGAGAATTGCTTCCTCCATCACCTTTGTAGCTAAATGCCCTAAATAATCAAGTGCATACGTTTGATTACCTGTACCAAGCACAAAAATCGTGTCGCCATCTAGCATGGTATGAACAGGATAAATTGTTCTAGCCAAGGCATTTTGGGTAAGCTGTGCAATTTTTTTAGCCTCGGCCTTCGTTAGCTTAGCATTCACTGCAACTACTCCAATGGTTGTATTGGTGCCAGCTAATGCCTCCGATTGTTCATGCTTCTCTAGATAAGCACAGCAATCCACCCATTGATCTGAATCGCTATCTCTTGCGCCTGCTAAAATTTCCCTTGTATGCGGATCCTTTACATCTCCCACTGCATTAACAGCCACAAGAGCACCAGCTACTAGTCCACCTTTACCTGCAAGTGAGGCACTACCTAGCCCACCCTTCATAGCAAAATGAGGACCAGCTAATTTGCCAACTGTCGCTCCGTAGCCAGCGCCTACATTACCATTAGGAAATGGCCCAACTCGCGCTGCTTTCGCCGCTTCATAGCCCATTTGAGCAGTAGGCCGAGCTTTAGGATCTCCGATAAATAAATCAAACAGAACTGCACTTGGAACTATAGGTATTTTCACAATACCCGCATCGACTCCAAACCCTTGCTCCTCTAGAAATTGCATGACTCCTGATGCAGCATCTAATCCATAGGCACTTCCTCCTGAGAGACAAATACCGTGAATACGGTCAATTTCATTGATTGGGTCTAACGCATCTGTTTCACGAGTACCTGGTGCAGAGCCGCGAACATCCACCCCACAAACTGCTCCATTCTCTACTAATAATGCTGTACAGCCTGTTATACCTTCCCTATTTTCAAGATGTCCTACCTTGACACCAGGAACATCCGTAATATTACCAAACATGATCAACACCTCGATTTTTTAAAAAACGAATATTCTGATTATTTTTCGTATAAAAAACAAGCTACCCGTTGATTAGCATTTTCCTCCTGAAGCATTGGCCTTTCCTGATGACATCTTTCCATTACAAACGGACAACGTGTATGAAAGACGCAGCCAACAGGAGGGTTCATTGGGCTTGGTAGTTCACCTTGTAAGAGTATTTCTTGTTTCGGCTCATCAAAATTGACGACAGGAATAGCAGATAGCAATGCTTGTGTATAGGGATGTAATGGATTTGCGTATAACTCCTTCTTGGTACCAACTTCCACAACTCTTCCTAAATACAGCACAGCCACGCGGTCACTAATATGCTTCACAACACTTAAGTCATGCGAGATAAATAAGTAGGTTAATTGAAATTCATCCTGTAAATCCATCATTAAATTAAGGACCTGCGACTGGACCGACACATCCAGTGCCGATACGGGCTCATCGGCAATAATGAATTCTGGATTAATTGCTAATGCCCTTGCAATCCCAATACGTTGTCGCTGACCGCCAGAAAATTCATGTGGAAACTTTTGCATGGCATCCTCAGGTAGCCCTACCTTTTGTAATAGCTCCTTTACACGCTCTTTTCGCTGTTCCTTCGTCAATGTTAATTGCAGTTTCATTGGCTCTTCGATAATAGTACCAATCCGCATCCGAGGATTTAGTGACGCAAAGGGATCTTGAAAAATCATTTGCATTTGATTGCGATAACTTTGCAGCTTGTTGCCTTTTAAATGTTGGATTGGTTGTCCTTTATACAGCACTTCCCCTGCTGTTGGCTCAACAAGCTTTAAAATCGTTCGCCCAAATGTTGATTTTCCTGAGCCTGATTCTCCTACGATTCCAAGGGTTTCTCCTCTATAAATTTCAATCGAAATATCGTCTACAGCTTTGATCACCTTTTTTTCTTCTTTCATTGACTTCCGCTTCACAGGAAAGTAGGCCTTTAAATGATTAATTTCCAGCAAAACTTCTTTCTCCGTCATGAGCCCGCTCCCCTTTCTCTGTGAATAAATGACAGCGTACTTTATGTGACTCCTGGATATGGTGTACTGCCGGTTGCTCCTGATGACAGTGTCCCATTGCATGTGGACAGCGCGGGGCAAAACGACATCCTTCAGGTAACGCATATGCCGGTGGTACGGTGCCTGGAATCGACGGCAGCCTTTTAACATCGGTTTCAAGACTTGGCATCGTTTTTAAGAGAGCGGTCGTATAGGGATGCTGTGGGTTTAAAAATAGCTCTCTTACTGGGGCTTCCTCAACAATCTGCCCAGCATACATCACCATGACACGATCAGCTGTTTCTGCGACGACACTCATATCATGTGTAATGAATAAAATCGCTGATTGATGCTCTTCCTTCATTTTCATCATTAGCTTTAATATTTGTGCTTGTACCGTTACATCAAGCGCTGTTGTCGGCTCATCCGCAATTAATAACTGAGGATTATTGGACATCGCAATGGCAATCATAACCCGTTGCCGCATCCCTCCAGATAGCTGGTGAGGATATTCAGCGATCACCTTCTCCGCATTCGCAATTCCTACTTCCTTTAATAGCTGCAAGGCTTGACTCCATGCCTCTTTTTTCGATACCTTTTGATGTCTGCGGATGCCTTCTATCATTTGATTACCAATGGTAAATACAGGATCTAAAGAGGTCATGGGCTCTTGAAAAATCATACTAATTTCATTGCCACGAATACGGCTCATCTCTTTATTTTGATAGGTGAGTAGATTTTTGCCGTTTAAAGCGATTGAACCTGCTGTAATTTCTCCTGGTGGTATTGGCAGTAAACGCATAATCGCTAAGGATGTAATACTTTTGCCGCTACCTGATTCTCCTACCAATGCAACGGTTTCTCCTTTATGAATGGTAAAGTTCACATCTTCAACAACTTTTGCCTCTTTGCCATTTTTTAAATGGAATTTGATCGATAATTGATTGACCTCTAATAGGACTTCTTTTTCTTTTGGCTGTTCCATATGCGGCCCTCCATCTCAGTGTTGATTAGGTGGTGCATAGCGTATAGCGATATTTTTCATTTGCGTATAGTTTCGCAGTGCAACAAAGCCCTTCTCTCGACCAATACCACTTTTTTTATAGCCACCAAACGGCATTTGAATGCCACCAGCAGCCCCATAATTATTGACAAATACTTGCCCAGCCTGCACGCGACTTGCCACATAATGAGCTGTATCGATATTCTGTGACCAAACGCCAGCCACTAAGCCATAGTCTGTGCTATTGGCTAATGCAATGGCTTCTTCTACGCTTGAAAAAGGTAAGACTGTTAATACTGGCCCAAAAATTTCTTCCTGCGCTAATGGATTATTCGGTTCAACGCCATCCAAAATAGTTGGTTGTATATAATAACCATTGTCATACCCTGCTATTGTTAATGGCTCTCCACCAGTGATGACAAAGCCATCTTTCTTTGCTTGTTGTATTAATCCGAGGATTTTCGTATATTGACGTTCATTTAACAGTGGCCCCATATCCATGTCTGCCTCACCAGGACCCACTTGAATCGACTCGAATTTTTGCACTAATTGTGATGTAAACGAATCTTTTATGCTTTCTTCAATGAGTAAACGCGCACCTGCAGAACAAGTTTGTCCAGCATTTTGGATAATGGCACGCACAACTCCATCCAGTGCTTGCTCCGTATTAGCATCAGCAAAAACAATATTGGGTGATTTCCCTCCAAGCTCTAATGTCACAGGAACAACATTTTCTGCAGCCGCCTTCATGACAGCGATACCAGTAGGAACAGAGCCTGTAAATGTAATATGATTGATATCCGGATGTGATGTTAAATAAGAGCCAACATCTCGACCAAGGCCAGTAATGTGTTGAAAAATTCCTTTCGGCAATCTATCAGCAAACCACTCCGTGATAGCATGCGTTGTAAGCGGTGTATCCTCCGCACTCTTGACAATAACTGCATTGCCAGTCGCGATGGCTGCAGCTACACTTCTCGCTGTAATTTGTATCGGATAATTCCATGGCACAATATGTACCGTAATGCCAACAGGCTCTAGCACTACCGCATTTAGTATTCCATCCTCAATCGGAATGGTATCCCCCATCACTTTATCAGCCGCGCCGCCGTAAAATTCAAAATAGCGAGCCGCTGCTTCGATATCTGCTCTTGCCTGTGTTAAGGGCTTTCCGACGTCACGACATTCTAGTAAACTCCATTCCTCTGCATGCTTACGAATATAATGTGCGAATTCTATCAATAACTGTCCCCGTTCATAAGCCTTCCATTGACGCCAATTGTCCCGTTCAAATGCTACGCGGGCTGCACGTACCGCTTCTTCTACATGCGCTTTACTTGCATTGCTGATTTGTGCAAGCACTTCCCCCGTTGATGGATTCCTAACATCTAGTAATGCCTCTGTATCACCATGAATCCACTCTCCATTAATTAACATAGGAATTTTTTTCATCATACCCCTCCTATAATCCACGACCACCATCTACATGTAATGTCGTTCCAGTGACCATACTTGCAGCATCAGATAGTAAATAACTAACTGCCCCAGCGATATCAGATGGCTTGACCAAACGCCCTAATGGAACAGACTGTACAAATACACTTTGCTTTGTTTGCTCGACATCCGCCCCTTGTGCGGCAAATTGACCAAGCATTTGTGTGTCAGCTGGCCCTGGATGAATCGTATTGACGCGAATTTGACTTGGTGCAAGCTCAATCGCAAGCCCACGAGTAAAGCTTTCTGCCGCACCCTTTGATGCAATGTAGGCCTGCAAACCTGGTCTAGGACGAACTGCTGAAATAGAGGCAATTGTAATAATGGAACCTCGTTGCTGCTTTTTCATAAAAGGTACAATCGCTTTTGCTGTGATAAACAAGCTTTTCACATTGACATCCATTAAACGATTCCACTCATCCATTGTCACCTGTTCTATAGGTGTAGCCGACTGTGCAATGCCAAGTGCGTTAACAAGCCCATCTATCCTGCCATACTTATCAAAAATCTGCTGGCATATGTCGTTGACACGCTCCTCCTGCAAAACATTGACTTCAACACATTGCAAGGAATCCTGTGCCAAATCTGATAATGCTTCTGTTGATAGATCGAGCCCTACGACCATATTGCCTTGCTTTAGCTGCTCTTGAATAATGGCTTTACCCATACCGCCTCCCGCACCTGTTACAACGATTACCTTTTGTTCGCCTGTCATACTAAACACCCCCTGCTGTTAATGTCATATGAATGATTTCCTGACAAATCGCATTGCCCATTTGAGCTGTTGACGCTTGTCCACCAATATCTGCTGTTTTCACGACCCCTTCTTGTAGTACTTTGGTGATGGCTTTGATAATGAGCTGTTCTAAATCGGTTCTACCTTGATGGCCAAGAAGTAAGGCAAGCGACCAAATTTGTGCGATTGGATTGGCAATACCCTTCCCTGCAATATCTGGTGCCGAACCATGCACAGGCTCAAACATCGATGGAAAATCCTTCTCTGGATTCAGGTTGGCCGATGGAGACAGACCCAATCCGCCTACAATGGCAGAGCCTAAATCAGATAAAATATCGCCAAATAAATTAGAAGCTACGACTACCTCAAAATCCTGTGGTCGCTCTACAAAGTAAGCGACTAAAGCATCAATGTAAACTGATTGGAGTTGTAGTGCTGCTGAGCTTTGAGCCACAGTCTTCTTTGTATGCTCATCCCAAAATTTCATCGAATGAATAATAGCATTCGATTTAGTTGCACTTGTTATTTTGGTTTTTCCATGTTGCTCCGCATAATCACAAGCTGCTCGTACAATTTTTTCAATCCCAATCCGTGTCATAATTGTATTTTGAATGGTCATTTCCTGTGGCTGCTGCTGATACAGTCGACCACCACTGTCCGAATATTCTCCCTCCGCATTTTCACGGAAGATGACAAAATCAATCTCCCCACCATTTGCCAGAGGTGACGTGATCCCTGGCAGTGATTTAATTGGACGGAAATTCACATATTGCTGGAAATGCTTCCGAATTGGCATAATTAATTCCCAAACCGTGACATCATCTGGCACACGAGCATCGCCAATAGCCCCAAACAATATCGCATCAAATTTTTGTAGTGTTTCAAGTGCATCCTCAGGCATCATACAGCCATTCTGTACATAATAATCAGAACTCCAAGGGAAGATGGTCGTCTCGACTTGTAGGGAGCTATCACGTTTTTGCAAACATGCCAAAATCTTTAACGCTTCCTCCATAACTTCCTTCCCTATGCCATCCCCAGGTATAACCGCAATTTTTATCGACTTCATTGTTCATCACCCGCCAAAAACTTCAATGCCGCCAAACGATAAATCGCCGTTGTTTCTGCCAATTCTTCAATATCTACATATTCATTGATTTGATGAGGGATTTCTCGATCTCCAGCACCAACCGTCACAATCGGAATACCATGGACATGAAGAAACGTTCCATCTGTCGCACCAGGAACACCATTATATTTTGGTTCCTTCTCCGTCACCTCTGCCACCGCCTCATAAATGGCCTGTACAACAGGGTCTTCCTTAGCCGTTGCTGTAGCTGGTCGGTTATCAAGGACAGTAAGCTCGACTTTAAAATCAGGATCGTCCGCTTGTAATAATTTAATAATCGCTTCGATTCTGCCCAGTAGTTCATCATGATCTTGAGCAGGCACAGTGCGAATATCCAGCGTCGTCATACAATGATCTGGGATGACATTGATTTGAGCATCTCCTTTTACTGGAGCACGTAAAATCGTTGGCGTAATCGATGGCCAATTCAACATAGGATCACGCCCTAATCGAGCCTGTTCCTCTTTTTCTAGTTTTTCAAGCTCTACGATGAAACGTGCCATACGCCAGTTAGGATTAATGCCACTCCAAGAAATGGCTCCGTGGGCCATTTTACCAAAAATATCTACCTTCAAACGGATAGCTCCACGCTGTGCAATACACACATTGTTTTCCTGTGGCTCACAGATAATCGCACCATCTACTCCGTCAGCCCAACCATTTTTAATAAAATGTTTAATGCCCAACATGAGCCCCTCTTCATCACAAGGAATACATAAAATAATCTTGCCCGTAAACTCTTCTTGATCTAGTAGCAATGATTGACAAGCTGTAATCATACAAGCAAGATTTCCCTTTGTATCGTTCGTCCCTCTACCATACATACGTCCTTCCACAATTTCTGCCCCAAATGGATCATATGCCCAAGCATCTCGATTGCCCTCTGTCACTACATCTGTATGTCCTTCGAAAAGCAATGTCTTCCCTGGTTTGCCCGAATCAATAATGCCAATAACATTCGGTCGCCCGGGCACAACCTCCTCTACATGCGTTTCAATGCCAATATCTCGTAAATAAGCAGCAACAAAATGTGCCACTTCTTGCTCATTACCCTTCGGATCATTCTCACGGTAAACGCTTTCAATTCGCACAAGTTTCTGTGTTAATGTAATGACTGCCTCACGATCACGCACATAAGATTTTGTTGTTTTCAAACTGGTTACTGTCATACAAAGAACCTCCTATTTTAGGGAATATTCTGAATTTATGTTATTTTAACATTGTCCAATCTCTATGAAACTAGACAATATGTTAATGATTCATAGATTGACCTTAACTTTTTGTTCAGCAACAAAACGCTAGAAAACAACTTTTTTTTCTGTTTTACGCTGTTTTTTGATAGTTTTCTCGATTGCATTGGATTTTATATTGAAGTATTTTTCGATGGGTCGATTTAAACGGTTTACGCTGATTTTTAGGTGGATTGACACTTTCTTTGAGCGGGTTTCTCCATCTTGAATGGGGTCATGAAAACTTCCTCACTACCTTTGAGCGATTCCTCCCAACTTTCGAGCGAAGCCCCTCCTAAAACGAAAAAAACCAGCAGATGCTGGTTTTTTCAACTTATTGTTGGCGGGATTCGGTCATTTGCTTCCAGACCGAGCCTTTTGCTTCTTCACCCTGTTCAATTCGGGCAACAGCCATTTTTACTTGTAATTTTACTTCGAATTCTTTATCTTCTTCCGCAGCCTTTAATGAAGGTAAGGACTGTTCTGTTCCTACTTCATATAAATACATCGCTGCACGCCAGCGAACTAATTTGTTTTTATCCTGTAAGGCTTGCTGCATAGCTCCTTCAAATTCTACAAAACCAATGTCGCTCATACAGTCACCAGCTGTTCGACGGACTGCTGCACTTTTATCCTGTAGGGCTCTTTCTAAGTAAGGAACAACAGCCACATCCTCAACCATACCTAAGTACACCGTTGCAAGTCGACGAATGGACATTTGTTCATCCTGTAATGCTAAATCAAGTAGTGGTAAATCATCTAGCTCTGGATCAGCCATTTGATCTAACAACTGGAAACGTTTTTCCCATTCTGGTTGCTTGAATTGCTCAACTGTCAGTTTTAGCTTGTCGGTTTTAATAACAGCTTTTTCATCGTCATTATTGATGGCAGCGACAATTTCCGCTAATCGTTGTGCAGAATAAGTGACATCAATCTCTTGTTTAACGGTTTCTGCAATTTCCTCAAGCTCACCGTAGCGTACACCATAATCAATCCATTTACGCTGGAAAATATAGTTTTCATCTACTGCTGACTCAATAATTTGATTAAAAGCATCTACAAAACGATCTCCACAGCTTATACGGTGTTCACGTTGATTATCAAAAACTTTTACTTGCAAAGGCACCTGCTTGTAAAACTGCACATGCACATAAACCTCACCATAAAATTCATTAGCAATGAGTGTTTCATCTTGTGTTTTTACATCTTCCCCTAACACTTGACGAATACTTGCTAGAATGCCTTCCCATGCATACTTGGCATTACGCTCAACAGCAAAGAAATCGGCTACATGGTAAACGCCCTTTACTCCTTCAATAGATAATATCGCTGCAGCCTCGCCAGTTGCTTCGTCTTTATTATCCTTTGTAAAATTATAGCTTTTCCCGAAAGGTAGCTCTGTATCAACAACAATCTTCATAGAATTGGGACTTGGCGTCGGTTCAATTGTAATAATCTTCATGTCTATCGCTCCTTATCCGTTGACAATTTCATCTAAATAAGACCATCTTTCAATCAGATGCTCATATTGTGCATTCAGCTCATCAAGCTTTGCTGTTAATTCCTGTAGTTTAGTAAAATCTGAACCAGCATTAGCGATTCCATCTTCGGTCTCCATAATAGCTGTTTCTGTTTTTTCAATATCATCTGCGATCGTTTCCCATTCTTTTTGCTCTTTAAACGATAGCTTTTTCTTGTCTGATTTTGGCTTTTCGGACTTCGCCTTTTCAACTTTTGGCGCCTCTACTTTAACAACCGTGTCCTGCTCGCGCTTCTCCAAGTATTCACTGTAAAGATCCAGTGTTTCCTCAACTTGTCCCTGTCCATCCAATATCCATAGCTTTTTCGCAATCCGGTCTAGGAAGAAGCGATCGTGGGAAATGGTAATGACAACACCAGGGAAATGTTCAATGAAATCCTCTAACACACCTAATGTTTCAATATCTAAATCATTGGTTGGCTCATCGAGTAACAAAACGTTTGGTTGTTCCATTAATAAACGTAATAAATGAAGTCGCTTGCGCTCTCCACCCGATAATTTCCCAATTGGTGTTCCATGTGCATGCAGTGGGAATAAAAAGCGCTCTAGCATTTGAGCGGCTGAATAACGAACGCCCTCAGCATCTGTAATATCATTTGAAGCCTCACGTATATATTCAATCATACGTTCATTTTCATTCATTTTCGGCAATGTTTGTTTGAAATGTGCTAGCTTCACTGTTGATCCAACAAGAATCTCACCTTGATCTGGTGCCAGCTCTCCTGCTAGCATATTCAATAAAGTGGATTTCCCTACTCCATTCGCACCGATAATACCAATACGGTCACCTTGCTGTAGTAAAAATGAAAAGTTTTCAAGAATTTTTTGCTGTCCGAAGGCTTTCGAAATATTCTCAGCCTCTAGCACTTTACGTCCAAGTCGCGTTGTCGCGAGCCCCATTTCCAATGAAACGTCCTCTGATTTGCGCTCTAAGTTATCCTCTAGCTTTTCAAAGCGTTGAATACGAGCCTTTTGCTTGGTCGAACGAGCTTTCGCGCCACGACGAATCCATTTAAGCTCTGAACGATATCGGTTGCGATCCTTTTGAGCAGAGGCAGCTTTCATTTCCTCACGAATAGCACGGGCCTCTAAATAATCACCATAATTCCCTGTGTGTCGATATAATGTTTGATCTGCTAGCTCGTAAATATGTGTTGACAATTCATCTAAGAAATAACGATCATGGGTAATAAAAATAACCGCACCCTTTAGTCGTAACACCATTTCTTGGAGCCACTCTGTTGACTGCACATCTAAATGGTTGGTAGGCTCGTCCAATAAGTAAAGATCCGCTGGTTCAATTAACACCTTGGCTAAAGCTACCCGTTTTTGCTGTCCACCTGATAGTGTTAGCACTTCTCTTTCAAATGTTTCAATGCCTAGTTTTGTTAATGCTGTCTTTGCTAACGCATTGACATCCCATGCTTGCTCTTCATCCATGCGCTGTTGCAAGCTAAATAAAGTCTTTTGTAGGCTTTCGGATGTTGGGTTTATTGCTAATGCTGCAACGGTTTCCTCATATTGACGATTCAGTTGTAAAATCGGTGAGTCTCCTGCAAACACAGCTTGTAAAACTGTTTCTCCAACATTAAATGACGGCTCCTGTGGTAAATAGGCAACACGGTATTTGTTTGGTCGATCAACCGACATTGTATCTGCTTCTATGTCTTCTGCTAAAATGGATAGCAAGGTCGATTTCCCTGTTCCATTAATGCCGATTAAGCCAGCTCGCTCTCCCTCATAAATAGTAAATTCAATATTTTGAAAAAGCGTTTTATCGCCCACAGTTTTCGTTAAATTTTGTACGATTAAATGACTCATTCCACTATTCCATCTCTTTCATGTTAGGTATTGATCATGCCCACACTACTTTTATGTAGACGATTATTGATATCCATTAATCATCATAACATCAATTGACAGGTAAACAAAGAACAACAAACTATCAACGGCTTGTACTTACAATGGTCGATTCTCCTGTAAATACGTGTGCATAATCTGACAAAGCTGGATGATCCCTTGTTCAAGATCCTGCGGTTCAGGATACGAATAACTAATTCTCATATGGTGGTATTGAGGCTCACCTGGGTAACAAGCTGAGCTTGGTAAAAAGGTAATATGGGCTTGCTGGGCTTTCAACAGCAGTTCATCTGTATTGCCATCACTAGGCAAAGACACCCAAATATTCAGCCCTCCTTTCGGTTCCATCCACGTAATGCCTTCAGGTGCATACTTTTTCAGCAAGGCAATCGTTTGATCTCTTCTTATTTCAAGTGCAATGCGGAGTTTTTCTAAATGGGCATGCATTCGTTCGGATTGTAAAAAAGGAATGAGCGCCTTTTGTGTTAACAGTGGGTTACCCGAATCGGCAAAGGATTTGGCCGCTAAGAGCCGTTGATGGACAGTCCCCTTCGAAAGGATGGCGCCAATTCTACAACTAGGTGCTAAAGCTTTACTAAATCCTTTTAAGTAAATAACATGACCACTTGTATCTAAAGCTTTGAGCGTTGGAGGTGGTGGATTATCGTCAAAATAAATCTCATTCCACGAGTCATCCTCTATAATAAGAAAACCATATTGTTGGGCAAGTTCTAGTAAATCTCTTCTTCTCGCTTCACTTAAAACAGTTCCTGTTGGATTCTGAAATGTAGGGTTTGTATAGATTAACTTTGGTTGTTTGCTTAAACATAACGTTGCTAAAATAGTTGTCCGCATTCCTTCTTCATCCACTGGAATCGGAATAATATGAGCTCCTCGATTTCTAAACACATCAATGGCTGCTGTGTACGTTGGAGCTTCTGTTATGACAATGTCACCTGGCCCAATAAAGGTTCTTGCCACTAAATCAATACCTTGTTGAACACCATTTGTCACAATGATTTCTTGAGGCGTTGTTTCTATTTGACCATATTGTTTGACATAGGTTTGAATGGCTTTTCGTACTTCTTCATCTCCTTGCACAGAACCATAACGTGCAACAATCTGCGGATCTGCCTGTAAAATATCAACAATTTGATTCGTCAAATAGACAGAGGGCAATAACCCAGGATGGATCGTCGCACTTGAAAACTTAATCGCAAACTCTACTCCTTTATTTAACATAGATTGCGAACGTTGAATGTAATCTGGGATGGCTAACTGCCAATTATAGTCACTCTGATGAACATTCAAAATTCCCTTTTCTTTTTTTCTAACAAATGCCCCCTTCCCATGTAGCAGTTGGATATAACCGTTTTTTTCTAACAATGAATACGCTTTACTAACTGTCACAAGGCTTACTTGATTTTCTTTTGAAAAGCTTCTAATGGAAGGTAATTGACTCCCTTCCTGTAAAAAACCAGAACGGATCTTTTCAGCAATAATGTTTGATATCTGGTGAATTAAAGATTGATCTGATTGACGATTTAGCTTAATTTTCATTGGACCTCCAACTGTTATAGTCATTGTTTGACTGTTATATATATCACTATATAGTGTAGAAACAGAAAAGGCTAAGCACAATTTAAGAATAAAGGAGAATGATGCCACATGAATAACATGAAGAACGATCAAGAGAAGATAGAAACTATTTTAAAGGACGTTGTCGAACATGCAGCCAATTTTTTTAATGGTCTAGAGGATAGAGCTGTAACTAACTATGCTTACAATGCACCTGCTGATAAGCTTCCTGAGCTAGGAAGCGGTGCTCAGGCAACACTACACCATTTTACACAGTATTACGCAGCAGGCTTAAGCGGCAGCGCCGGGTCAAGATATTTAGGGTTTGTTACAGGTGGGTCTACACCTGCCTCGATCGTAGGAGATTGGTTAGTAAGTATTTATGATCAAAACTTATCCCATTCAAAAGATTCAATCGCAGGTGCTATGGAATTGGCGACAATCGATATGTTAAAGGAATTATTATTAATAAGTGATGATTACCGTGGTACGTTTGTCAGTGGGGCAACAATGGCCAACTTCGTAGGTCTTGCTCAGGCGAGGGAGTGGGTTGCTCAATACTATGGTAAAAGCACTGCTTTGGATGGGTTATTTGATATTCCTCCTATTAAAATTGTCAGTGGTACTCCTCACTCAAGTATATTTAAAGCAACTTCTATGTTGGGAATTGGTAGAAAGTCCATCCACCTCATCCCATGTCAGGAAGAGCGTGAAGCCATTGATATCGCAAAATTACAACAATTTCTTGAAGACAATCAACAGGAACCCTGTATTGTCGTAGCAAACGCTGGAACAGTGAATACAGTAGACTTTGATGATTTATTAGCTATTGGTGAGCTAAAGAAGCGCTATAACTTCTGGTTACATATAGATGCGGCATTTGGTGGATTTGCGGCATGTTCACCAAAGTACCTTCATTTAGTTGAAGGCATTAACCATGCTGACTCTATTACGATTGATGCGCATAAATGGTTGAATGTCCCTTATGATGCAGCTATGCAGTTTACTAGAGATCAATCCTTGCAAGTATCCGTGTTTAAAAATAATGCTGCCTACCTCGGTGGATCGCTTGATAATCCAGATTTTTGTGATCTTACACCCGAGAATTCTCGCCGATTCCGTGCGCTACCTGCTTGGTTTTCATTACAAGCGTACGGCCAAAATGGCTATCAACAGTTAATCGAGCAAAATGTAATGCTAGCTCAACAGCTTGGACAAAAAATAGATGATAGTTCCTTCTTTACCCTGTTAGCGCCAGTTAGATTAAATGTCGTATGCTTTGCAATAAATCATGCAGTACTGACAGATGAAACGAACAAACAATTTTTAACGTCCTTAAATCAACAAGGAAAAGTATTCATGACACCAACTGTTTATCAAGGAGTGCCTGCCATTCGTGCGGCTTTCAGCAATTGGCGTACAACACCAGACGATCTAGCTATTATTTGGGAAGCATTAACAGCAGCAATGCCACTGTGACAACGAAAATTCTACTTGCGATTGCTATCTTTTATGTTGTTGTACTAAACGTACTAGTAACCATATTGATGCTTCGAAAGAAATATCCAAATGAAACACACGAACCGTCCTTCCATTGAAAGACGGTTCGTTACTTTGTTCTATTGACCGATTTCGTGCTGTAATTGCTTTAAAAAGCTTTCCATAAATTGATGTCGTTCAAGTGCCATTTCCTTACCCTTCTCCGTCACCATTAAATCTTTTAGCAGTAATAGCTTTTCATAAAAATGAGTGACAGACGAGGTATTTTTCTGACGATATTCCTTCTCTGACATATCTGTGCGTGCTTCTTCGTCCTTATCATAAAGCTTGCGACCTTTCGCTCCGCCATAAGCAAATGTTCTAGCAATGCCAATAGCCCCAATTGCATCTAAACGATCTGCATCTCGAACGATTTTTGCTTCCAGTGATGTTGCTTCTAGCTCGTTTCCACCATTAAACGATACTTGTGCAATACATTCTCGAATATGCTGCTTTTTTTCCTCGCTAACAGATAACTCGGAGATTAACTGCTCTTCCTTTTCTTTGCTATCGGTATACTTTTTGTCGCTGACATCATGCAAAAGTACCGCCATTTTTACTACCTCGACATCTGCAGAAGGCTCAGTATGTAAAATAGCTAAAGCATTTTGATAGACGCGTTCAATATGTTGAAAATCATGACTAGCATCAAATTGCGCATACACTTCACGTACTTTATTCATTAAATCATTCATTTTCTAAACTCATTCCCTTCCTACAAGATTATACTGTATTTTTTTATGTAAAAGGTAAACTAGAAAAATAAAAAACCGACACCATTTCAATTGACTAACTTTTCAGAATATTGTATGATAAACGTACAGAACAATCCATTTGTTCTGTAACTCATATTTTTCAGTAGTGTACAACAGCTGTGTGTTTGACAGATTTTACTTCAACTTCAGCGGGCTTACAATTGAATAACATGTTTAAAAGATGACGTGCGTATTGAAAACCAATCATCTAAACAAATAAAAGTGAACACTTTCCCTTAGAAATTCTTTGTTTAACCCGCATAGCCAAATGTACATGCCGAAAGATGTGAACAACAAGTTAGCTTGTTGCATGACCAATAGGATCTCATCAAATGTAGCATAAGTGTCATTGTTTTTTTCATTAATGGCTGTTACCTTCTTCTTGTCGATACTTGATATGTATGAACGTAGCTCCTCCCTTTAATGAAAATCGTGCACTACGATTGCTAACAATTGTGAACACCAATTTTAATGAGTCGTGCAAAACAGAATGAAAAGTCATTTAAGCCATATGAATGATGCTATAAAGGAAGTAGGAACAATTGTGATAAAATGTATTACCTTCCCGCTGAAGGACAAATAAAAGCTGCCCATCTTACATTCAAGTAGATGATGGCAGCTTTTATTGTTTTCAATCGTTATCGAACATCTTTAATTACTTCATCAATTTTCTGCAAAAGAGCCTGATTGTGCATCGTTGAACTTAATATTAAATCACTTTGGTCTACATGAATGACCGCCACATGCATACCCTCTTTAATGCTTGCACTAGGTATAGGAAGCATTTTCTCTCTATCGAATGTCATGATCAGGTCTGGGAATTTCGATTGCATTTTCCCTTCTTTCGATAACGTCATATACTCATTCCAGAAAGTTAAATGGTAATCACCAACTGATAATTTCCCAACATCAAAGCCATTTTCCTTTGTTAATGAATAATCTTTTACTTCCCCTGAAACGATGTGTACTCCATTCAATTGTTCCAAAACGTTAGCCAATTTTTCTTCAAAGGTTTGTCCATTTAAGAAACGATAGCCAAGCTCAATGGCCATTGATATTGCATTTGGTGCACCATGTTGCTGTAAATAGTCAATCGTCACAGGATTACGAGTTACCCCTACTAGCCCACCTGCTAAAATGGATGCTTGGCGTGCTGTTTTTGCGGTGTTTTGTAAATTACCTTCCACAAATCCTTGAACCGCAAAATCATCCTTTCCTCCTGCATAAAATTGAACAGATTGATAAGCTTGTTGTTCGTGTAGATTTAAGGAACCCATAATACCCGTTGGATGTGCTCGCCCATTACAAGGAGCGTCAACGACTGGTACATTTAATAATACCGACTGTAACCAGCCATTGATCGTCGTAATGGCACCATTTTCATTGGTAATGATGCCTTTTAGACGTTGATCGCAATACATATTCATACTACGATAGCTCCAACAAAGTTGTTCACTAGAAATATATTGATCGACTGCTGATGGCGCTCCTACCATTGCCACACATGCCACTAAATCTTCCTGATCTAATTCCATTATATCTACTAATTGTGGTGCTCCAGCAGCAAAAATTTCCTCTACCAGCTTAAAACCTTCCTCTAGAAGACCACCACCACCGCCACCAAGGATAGCTCCCCCATAAACGGCAGCAACCCCATCCTCATATGATAATACTTTTGCCATCATCCATTACTCCTTTCTATTTCCCTATTTTAAGAATAGAAGAGAAGAAGCTATATAAAGCGTCCCCAGCAATGACACCTGCTGCAAAGACTGTCATTTCAGATTCTCTCTTACCTTTCGTCACATACGTAAAAATAACACGAAGTAAGATACCTGCTAATACTGCCCAACCAGCGATAGGGTTGATAAGAAGTAAACCTGTAGCAAAAAGAATACCCATTTGTCGTTTTGAACCACCGATTAATTGGATTAATGCCCCAGGAATTGCCCAAATCATTAATTGTTTCGCTACGTCGCCCGTAACACCCGATTGGATCGTCGCTGCATACACATGGTTAACAGGTGCTACTAAATCTTGTGCAAAATAAGATTTGTAGGAAAGTAAAACAACAATTGCTGAAATCGAGAAGGCTAACATACCAGCAATCATTTGCTGTTTGCGTCCTTCTTTCTCTAAAGCTGGATCACTACCATTTCCTCGTAAAATAAAACCTGTTTTCAAATCATAGCCCATATCCGCAAATGCTACCCCTGTAGCTGCACTATAACCTGCCAGTAAGGCAAGAGCTGGTGCTGGGAAACCGATTAAGATACCAACAATCAGTGTAATAAACGCCACTGCAAATGCTGGAAACCAACCTGCATGCATCGCGGCAATACCAACAATCAGCTCATGGACAAATGCTGCAATTGTTGCGAAGATAATGAATCCTATTAACATACCGAAAGACATATGTGTGATAATACCGCCTAAAATTGCGATTAATAAAGCAATGACTAAATAAGCAATAAACCCTACACCAAAACCTTGACGAATTTCTTTAGCATCTTTTGAATAGCTCAACTCTTCTGACTTTTTCGCTGAGCGTTTGTTCAATAATGTAAACGCCACTTGGAATAGAGCCACAATTCCAGCACCAATCATGACACCATGTGGAATATAATAGGCATTTAAATCGACATTAAATAATTGAACAGAATAGCCTCTTAATAAAAGACCAACTCCAAACATAGAAAGAGCCCAAATATTACCAATAAATGCTACCCCAAAAGCTGACATTGGAATTTTAAGAACAGCTCCCACGATACCGATTAACACACCACCAATTAATACTTTGGCATTCTTGCCACCTTTATCGCCAGCTTTAATAGCTTCAGCTGTCGCAATCCCTGGAGGCCAAGTACCTGCTGCTGGGAAAATCTTTGTATCAAAAAATTTATATAATAATAAAGCATCAACAAACATCGCTAAAATAACACCGATAAATAACGGTAATACTAAATTTTCATAGCCTAAAACATATGGAATACCAATTGGCAACATTAAGCTACTTGCTGCACTAAATGTGGCCGATGAAATGGCCGTTTGGATAATATTTTGTCTATGCACTGATTTGAACGCAATGAGTTTGCCGATAGGAATTCGTCCTAGAATCATCGCAAAAATCGCCCCAACGATTGATGTATTCGCAGAAATCCCTAAAGTCGTAATCAGCTGTATCCCAATAATTGCCCCTACGACAGATGTTAAGACGATCATTAGTAGAGTTACAGGCTCTAAAGCCCGTGGATGTAATACTTTATTATTCATAATGTCAGCTCCCCTATTGCTGTTATAGTTTTGAAATGTGTGATTGTATCTGATGAGCTACTTTCACTAACTGTTCAAGCATGTATTTCTCCCTTTGCTCATCGATATCGTATACTAATCCAGAAATTGTAAGAGATGCGATAATCTCTTTCTTATAGTTAAATAGCGGTACACTGATGCCAAAAGCATGTTCATTATACTCTCCAACCGTTACACACCATTTGTTTTGGCGGATTTGTTGCAGCTCTTCCTTTAATGACGAAAGCAGTGTAATATGCTCTTCTTTCGATTGTTTGTCATGAAAAAAGGCTAATAATTCAAGCTGCGTGTCCTTCTCTAAGTAGGCAAACATCACTTTACAGGAAGCACCGATGTAAAGGGGTGTCTTCGTTCCTAAAGACACCGCATACTTTACATTTTTATTGCTTTCGGCTATTTTCGTTGTGACACCGTATTCATTGTCCATATAAGTAAGAAATACTGATTCATTGATTTCACTGGCAAGATTTTGCATCAATTCATAAATGGTCGAGTGTGGGTCCTTTGAATTTGATAGTACATCATAAAAAAGGTACATTTTATAACCTAATTTATATTTTTTTGTACTTTCATCTTGTATTAAATAACCCGCTTCTGTAAATGTATTAATGGCTCTTTGCACGACGCTTGTCGGCAGTTTCATCATGCGTGAAATTTCACGGACACCTAATGCATTTTCTGTCGTTGCAAAACATTCTAGTATATCCAATGAGTTTTTTAATGTCTTGACAGTCATTTATTTCTCCCTTATGCGTTTTGATACCCGTATTGCTTTTTCGCTACTTCTACAGAAATATATTCATTTAACAGGTCATGCTCAATTGCCTCTGTGCCTCTTTCAAGTGGATTACCATAACCGCCGCCCGTTGCTGTGACAAGCTCAATGCGGTCACCTTTTTGTAATTCATAATTGGCTAATACTCCAACTGGCCCAATCTTTGTTCCATCATTTTTATGAATGATTAAATAGTTATGAGAGCCTGCTCCTCCTCCATTTAAACCGAATGGAGCAAATTGATGTCTACCTAAGTTAACAGAAACCTTTTGACCATCGTTATTGACTGTATAGACGCGACGTACACCTATGCCACCTCTATATTGACCTGCACCAGCACCGTCACAGTTTAAGCTATATTCGTCAATTTGGATACCATATTTTGTTTCTGCAATCTCAACAGGAAGGTTATACGTTTCACCGTCTCCCATACAGTATTGCCCACTTTGACCATCCTCATCATTCGCTGCTCCCCAACCACCAACAGATGGTTCAACAATTAGGAACGACTCATCATTTTCAGGATTTTTACCTGTCAGGATAAACGTACAAACAGACTGCAAATGCCCTGCCGATAATCGTTCTGGTAAATGTGGTGCAAGAGCTTTCCAAATTAAATCCGCTGCCCCAATACGTGCCTCAAAGTTCATAGACACAGGATGTGGACGTTTAGCTGAAACAATAGAGTTTTCATCCGTGATAATCGTTAAACGTTTAAAGACACCTTCGTTGATCACATCAATATCGCCAAGAAGGGCTAAGAACATTACGCGCACACTTGCCATTAAACCAAATTGTGAACAGTTCATTGGCACATTCACAGCTGGATGCGAGCCTCTAAAGTCACATTTAAATTCTTCATCACTAATCGTAACTTTCACTTTAATCGGATAAGGTCCACCTTTTAATGGATCGCCTTCAATAAAGTCCTCCGCATAAAATTCACCTTTTGGTAACTGTTGAAGCTCAAGCTCTACAATTTTTTCACCTTTGTCCAATAATTTTTGAATGGACAGTTTCACCGATTCAGCACCGAACTTCTGACAAAGTTCAGTGATTCGTTTTTCACCTGTTTTTAAGGCTGCTACTTGTGCAAACATATCGCCGATCGATAGCTCTGGTAAACGAACATTCGTCGAGATAATTTCATAGATAGCTTCGTTTAACTCGCCTTTATGATAAAGTTTGACACCCGGTAGCTGTAAACCTTCCTGATAGATTTCATTGGAATTACTTGTGAATGAACCTGGGTCCATGCCCCCTACTTCTGTCCAGTGAGCTTTATTGGCAGAGTAAGCAATAATTTCACCATTATAGAAAATAGGTAGGACTAAGCCCACATCTGATAGATGCGATCCGCCGCCCACATATGGATCATTAATAATAATGACATCACCTTCGTGTAATTTTTTCCCATTATCGAACTTTTCAATAACACGCTGTACCATTGGGCTCAACATCCCAATAAAGCTTGTCACACCATTTCCTTGGCTAATTAAATTACCGTTTGCATCTGTTAAACCACAAGCATAGTCTAATACCTCATAGATAACTGGACTCATAGATGAACGGGCTAGGGCAACAAACATTTCGTCCCCTATAGCTAACAATGAATCTTGAATAATCTCTACTGCAAAAACATCTTTTTTCATGTTTTATTTCCCCTCCATCTCTACAATCAAATTTCCATATTTATCTATTTCTATAGATTGCTTATTATTGATCACGACCGTAGATGTTGGATTTTCCACAATGGCAGGACCTGCAATAACATATCCAGGTACTAGTTTTTGTTGATCATAGACATTGACCTCTACCCAACCTGTTCCTTTTACGTATAAATTGCGTTTTGTTTTGATACAAGTCGAATCGTCGATATGAGAGAAGTCTAGTTCTTTAAATTGAACGGCTTCATCTTTCCCATAGATTGTAAGATGTAAGTTTACTAATTCAATTGGCGTAGCTGGTAAATCAAATGAAAACTCTTGTTTATGTTTAATATGGAAAGCCCCAGCTAATTCAAGTAACCCTTCCTCATGAAGTGTACTAGTCGACGCATTCAATTTAACTGCGTGCTCTTGGCCTTTGTAACGCAAATCATAATTAATCTCAAAATAATAATGATCCTGCGACAAAGGTGCATCCGCATAGGCATTCGCAATCGCTTCATCAATATTTGCTTGAATCGCTGCAAGATGATTCTTGTCAAAGTCCATTAAACTCGTTTGAATATAATCTTGTCGGTATTCTGTCATCATCATTCCTAATGCAGAAAAGACGGACGAACCATATGGAATAATGACTTTTTTCATACCTAATTCTTCAGCTAAGTTAATGGCATGTAGCGGGCCACCGCCCCCAAAGGCTACCATTGTAAAATCTTCTGGATCATAGCCTTTACGAATCGAAATGAGCTTCAATGCATTTAACATATTTGAGTTCGCAATATCTAGAATACCTTGTGCCGCTTCCTCTGCCGATACATTAAACGGTTTTGCAATCGCTTCAACAAGGGCCTCCTCCACTTTGTCAATAGATACTGGGTTATCAAAGTTTTCTAATGATAGTCTTCCTAAATACACATTCGCATCCGTAATTGTCGGCTGTGTATTACCTAAGCCATATGCGACAGGTCCTGGCTTTGCACCAGCAGAATCTGGACCTACCTTTAACGAGCCAAATTGATCGACACGTGCGATGGAGCCACCACCATTGCCGATTTCTACAATATCAACAACGGGTGTTTTAATTGGATAACCAGCAAATTTTTCATTTCTTTCAATATAGTAATCTGTTGTGACATTTACCTTGCCATCTGTAATAAGAGAACATTTTGCCGTTGTTCCACCAACATCGAAAGCAATAATGTTGGATTCATGAAGAAGCTGTCCTAATTTTGCTGCCCCAAACATCCCCGCTACAGGACCAGATTCCACAAGATTGATTGGTAGCTCCATTGCTTTATCAAAGCTTGTTGTGCCACCATTCGATTGCATAATTTTTAAATGATCTGTAATACCAATTGTGCTTAATTTTTCTTTTAAGCTTTTCAAATACGCGTGAGCAATCGGCTTTACATAGGAATTAAGAACAGTTGTATTCGTTCTTTCGTACTCACGATATTCTTTAATCGTTTCGCTTGAAAGTGTGATATACACCTCAGGCCAAATTTTTAAAATTTCTTCTTTTAGCTGTTGTTCATGAATTGGATTTTTATAGCCGTGAATCAATGAAATGGCAATTGCCTCAACACCCAATTCCTTAAATTTACGAACGATATCATTGACTTCCTCGGTATTAAGCGCTTTCATAATATTTCCTTTAAAATCGATTCGCTCATCGATTTCCTGTCTTAAGTAACGCTCTACAAACGGTTCTGGTTTTTTATATTTAAAATTATATAAGTCTGGTCGATTACCACGAGCAATTTCTAAAACGTCACGGAAACCTTTTGTTGTAATTAACCCAACTACGCCCCCTTTTCTTTCCGTTAATGTATTGATAATTACAGTTGAACCATGAATAAATGATTCAATGAAAGACTCTTCCGTTACATGTCGTCCTAATACGTTTAATATGCCGTCCTCAAAATGACCTGGTGTTGTATGTCCTTTATCAAAATGAAGATTTCCTTTTTCATCTGTGAAAACTAGGTCGGTAAAAGTACCGCCAATATCTGTTGCGATTTTCAAGACTTCATCCCTCCGTGTTCCTATTATCGGTACAGTGTTCCGAATTAGAATTAAGTAAATTATATTTAAAAGAAAAAGAAAATTCAATGTATTTTTTAAATAAAAATTCATTTGACAATTGGTTTCCGTTGTAATTATCCGCTTTTTCTTTCCAATATCAGATAATAATTTATAAAAAATACCATACACATTTATATAAGGAAACTTCTCGTGATTTTTTTACAACACAAAAAAGATCCTAGTTTTATCACTAGAACCTTAAATTTTTGAAAAAAATAATTTTTATGAATATTTACTCATCTGTTTGTAGATGGAATTAACTAAAATTTAACATGGATTCAACGGTTTAATGCTTTATAACAGGAGATTTTGATTTTGTCTTACGCCATTGCATGAAGATCAAATTATTCAGGAGTTGAAGCAATCAGAAGAAGCTTTTAATCAGCATCTATGAAATCGTGAAATCCTATAATGAATTAAAAAAAGCTGCCCCAACTTCATTGGGCAGCTTTTCAAACATGATTTTAGAACAATCCTACCGCATGTCCGTCATTATCAACATTCATGCGTAAGGCAGCTGGCGTTTTTGGCAGTCCTGGCATTGTCATGATATCGCCTGTTAGACAAACTAAGAAACCAGCGCCTAGCTTTGGAATCACTTCACGAATTGTTACCGTGAATCCTTCTGGACGACCTAGTAAACTTGGTTGATCGGATAAAGAATATTGCGTTTTTGCCATACAAATTGGCAGAGTATCCCAGCCAAATTTTTCGATCTGGGCAATTTGTTTTTTTGCTTGGTCTGTAAATTGTACATCTTTCCCGCCATATACCTTTTGCACGATTGTACGCACTTTTTCTTCAATGGACTCTGTTACATCGTATAAAGGAGAGAAGTTGTTTTCTTCTTCTAACACGGCTAGTACTTGTTCAGCTAAGGCTAGACCACCTTTACCGCCCTCTTCCCAGACATTTGTGCGGGCAATACGAACATGATTTTCTTGACACCAGTTCAGCACTGCTTCTAACTCTGCCTCTGTGTCTGTAATAAAACGATTTAACGCAATAATCGGTTCAACGCCAAATGTACGAACTGTATCGACATGTTTAGCTAAGTTTGCAATTCCTTGTAGAAGTGCTTCCACATTTTCGCCGACAAGTGCTGTTTTTGGTACACCACCATGCATTTTTAAGGCACGAATCGTTGCTACGATCACGACAGCACTTGGTTTAAAGCCTGCTTTACGTGCTTTAATATTCATGAATTTTTCAGCACCTAAATCAGAGCCGAAGCCCGCTTCTGTTACCACGATGTCCGCTAGCTTACGAGCTGTTTGTGTCGCCATAATCGAATTACAGCCGTGTGCAATATTGGCAAATGGACCACCATGTATAATGGCAGGTGTTCCTTCTAATGTTTGTACTAAGTTTGGCTTAAAGGCATCCTTCAATAATAATGTTAAAGCACCCTCTACTTGTAAATCACGCACAAAAACAGGCTCACGCTCAAATGTATAGCCAATGACGATGCTAGCAATACGTTCGCGTAAATCCTCTATACTTGTTGCTAAACAGAACACTGCCATAATTTCGGAGGCAACTGTAATATCAAAGCCGTCCTCACGTGGCATGCCTTGTACAGGACCACCTAAACCCACGACTACTTTACGAAGCGCACGGTCGTTAATGTCCAACACACGCTTCCAAATAATACGTCGTGGATCAATGTTTAACACATTTCCCTGATGGATATGATTATCAATAAAAGCTGATAAAGCGTTGTTGGCTGTTGTAATCGCATGAAGATCACCAGTGAAATGTAAATTAATATCCTCCATCGGTACAACTTGTGCGTAGCCTCCGCCAGTAGCGCCACCTTTTACGCCCATAACTGGACCTAACGATGGTTCACGTAAAGCGACCATCACTTTCTTATTTAATTGGTGAAGGGCATCAGCAAGTCCTACAGTAACCGTCGACTTCCCTTCTCCTGCTGGAGTTGGACTAATTGCGGAAACTAACACGACCTTTGCATCCTCGCCCTGCGCTGTAATTTTTAATGGGTCAATCTTTGCTTTGTAACGTCCATACTGCTCAAGAGCATCCTCTGGAATACCCGCAGCATTGGCAATTTCCGTAATAGGTTTGATCACTGCTTGACTAGCGATTTCTAAATCTGTTAATGGTTGATTTTTCGTTGTCATTTGGCATCCTACTTTCTATGTTGTTCATTTCCATTATAGTCTTAATTGTGAAAAAAAAGAAAGCCAGATACACAAGCATTTCGACAATCAATTGACATCTTTGTTCAATTCATGTATGTTCTAAGAGAAAATGCAATTTTTTCACATTTTTTTCTCATTACTAGCAACACTTATTTAACTTTATTTTACATTCAAGCGCATTGGAGGCGAATGCTTATGCAACAGGGGATCGTAAAGTGGTTCAATAATGAAAAAGGGTATGGCTTTATTGAATGTGATGATGGAGAAGATGTATTTGTACATTTTACGGGCATCCAGGAGGAAGGCTTCCGTACACTTGAAGAAGGTCAAAAGGTTTCATTTGATGTTGTGGAAGGCAATCGTGGACCCCAAGCATCAAATGTTGTGAAATTATAAGCATAAAGGAGCTGTTCAGTAAATGAACAACTCCTTTTTTCTGTTTATCGATTGATCCAATAAAAAGCGCCCGGACAAACTAGTGTTTCCCTTGTTCGATGAGGATCATTTAGTGTAACGCCAAACGGCCCTTCTTTTACATGCCCAAGCGTCATGGCTGCAGCAATCTCTTCCTCATAAAAGTCTAAGCGCATATTCGGTAGCTGTAGGGACATATACTGTTCATATTGCTCAGGCTCTGGCAGCTGCAATACCTCTTGCCACAGCTGAACCGTTGCTTGCGCATCCCTGACATAAAACTGAATAGATTCCATTTTAATAGCCTGCTTTGCATTGATAGCACCGCTATCCTTTAATTGTGTCAAGCGCACTTCATCTTCCTCCGCCCATTCAATCAAAAATGGAAAATCAATTGGAAGATCTGGCTTGCCAAAATGCAGTAATTTCCATTCTACAACAGTGCCATCTGGTCTTGTTCGACTGCAAGCATCAGGTCCATATACCTCAAAGCCCATTGCGCGCAAACGGTGACCCTCTTCCTCAATTTTTTTAGTGCGCAAGGCAATTCGTGAAAATCCATGGCGCTCTTGATCACGTTTAAACGTATAATGTAGGGAAAAAGGGTATTGAGCCGCTTGCTCAAATAAATCACGATCATAGATAGCAATTTGTTCAATATAGCTTAAGCCAAAGTAGCTTAACGTATTATAAGTCCCCCACATCGTGTGCTGCCCACCATTCACTGTATGGACATTTCGTTTATTAAAGAAAACCTTTATATTTTCTGGTGATTCCACTTGATGAACCAGATGATCAAAATATAAAGTCATGGCCATTCCCCTTTCTTTCCCCATTACCTTTACCTGTATGTTTGTTTAGTTTAAAATTTACTTAAGAAAAGGAGTTACTATTAGGATATGAAAAAAAGTTCATTTTACCTACTAGCTCCATTAACTAATTTATAAAAATGAAGAGGTGATTTGAATGACAGATCAAGTAGCTGCTTTTAAATTAGCATTAGGTAATTACCCAACAGGTGTAACAGTTGTCACTACATGTCATGAAACAAATCCTATTGGCTTAACCGTCAATTCCTTTGCATCTGTTTCTATCGACCCACTCCTTATTTTATGGTCACTCGATAAAAAATCTCAGCTCCATCCTTATTTTACGGCTTCGCCAAAATTCGCGGTCAATATTTTAGCAAGCGATCAAGAACATTTATGTACACTTTTTGCCAGTAAAATCCCAGACCGCTTTGCACAAGCCCAGTGGTCGACTTCATCTTTTGGTCTACCGATTTTACATGATACAGCAGCTATTTTACAATGTAAATCGGTTCAGCAAATTGATGCTGGTGACCATACCATTTTTATTGGGCAAGTAGTAGACATTACGAATGCTCAAAAAGAGCCTTTACTTTATCATCGCCGTCATATCGGCCAGATACCAACTAGCTTTTATAGCTAACGTTTACGCAAAAAAAGGGCCACTTGTAAGCAAAGGATATCCTTCATGCTTATTTGTGGCCTTTTGACATCGTTCAACTGAAATCATCTTATTTTTTCTGCGGAAATCTCTGCTTTTCAAGCCTATTAATTTGCACAATCACACCATCTTGAATCGTAATATGCACTTCACCAAATTCAAGATTTTGAATTGCCTTAGCAATTGCCTCTAATTTCTTATCATCTACCTTTGCCGACTGAGCCATACGACACACCCCTTCTTTCTCATCCTTTTTTCAAAAGGAGCCAAGGCATCAAACTGATTGATAGCCCCTCCTATCTATCAGATACCATCTGTTGGATTTGGCACCTATCTTTTTGGTTGCCGAGGCTTCATTGGGCCAAATCCCTCCACCTCTCTTGATAAGAGTACTGCGTTTCTTGAAAATAATTCTATAATTCTGTTATACGAATGTCAATATAAAATATTAGAAAACCTAGTTGAATACTTTGTAATATAGAATTATCATCATGAAAGTGCCTATACTAATGTATTTTATGCCTAAGCAATAGTAAATAGTTAGCTAACCTTCATTTTTTATTTGCCCCATTTTCTCAAAACGATTTCTAGTGGCCCCCGTTTATGGTTTGCTCTCCACCATACAGAAAACAGGACACATCCAATAAAATAACCAAATGCGTAAAGCATTGAAAAGACGAGTGGTTGATTTTCCATCTTATTGACAGCGAATAAAATGCCAATCCCAATAAAAACATGACCAACATAGTGAGTTAAAGACATTTGACCCGTTTTTATCATAGCTTCTATCCCTTTATTTTGGCATGTCTCTACAAGATACATGGAGCACACAATAACGATGATAGCTGAAGCCGTATTAGATAAAACATACATCATATTTGGCGGAATTGGTCCCGTATCAAACAAGTACAATGCACTCTCGACATCTAAGTAATGCTGCGTCATACCTTTAATGATCACCTTTGAAAAAATTTCAGTAACAGTTAATAGCAAGAAACCCGTCGCTATTAATTTCTTTCTCACTACACGGTTTCTTATATCTAAATCGCCTATCATCATACCAATGAGAAAGAAACAAATCCATGGGAATACAGGATGGTAGCCATTAAAAACTAAATTTCTCATAAAACCTTGCGCAGACCAGAAATCAAGATATTCTAATAAAATATTTTTCGGATGCCAACCTGTTAGATAATTAAATTGTATTTGGAGCCATTGTGAAAGGATCAAAATCACACTAATAACAAACAACATTGTTTTCTTTGACTTTCCTATTAAAAAAGCTGCAAGAAACATATAAACACCATAATAATGTAAAATATCACCTGTCCAACCCACAGCATATAGCACCATCCCTAACACAAACAAAAAAAGTGATCTCTTCCATAAAGTCAGCTTATTTTGTTGGATAAGAAGCGGGTCTTTCGTTTCTCTGGATTGACGGGTCATAAAGGCTATACCAATACCCGCCAACATGACAAATACAGCAGAAGCACGCCCTTCAAAAAGACTTTGCAAATGAATGAGCCATTTTGAACCATTGGCAGTAGATCCTGTAATAACGCCAAAGTTTACAATGAACATACCTAGCATTGCTAGCGCCCTTGCGAAATCTAGCCCTTCAATACGACGATGATCATTCACCTTCGTCATCTTTCCCCCCTTGAAGGACGCAATTTACTGCCTCCTTCCAAATAGCTTTATAGTTCAATGGACTGTTCGTTAACATAAAATTCCCAATATTATCATACAGCAAGGCTAGCATATGGGCCTTGGCTTCAATGTTGCCATGATCAGCTATTACGCCTAGCTGTACGGCATATTGTAGGACATCATAAAAACTTGCTAAAAAATTTGTTTGTAGCGCTAATAATTGATTCATATAGCTTTCATCCCGAGCAGCTAACAGCAAATATTGATTAAATATTTTATTAAAGTAAGGATCCTTACTCTGCTCGTCAATGGACTTGTAACCAAGCTCCAGCAGTATGTCTTTAAAATTTGTTGGAGAAAGCTCATTGAAATCAACAACTATATCACGTTGAATTTCTTTATAAAGTTCTTCAAACAAGTAAGCAATCAGTTGATCCTTTGATGGAAAATAATAATAAATGGCTGGTTTTGAAATACCTACCTCGGCTGCAATCATCGCTAAGCTTGTTTTTTCAAATCCTTTTTCTGCAAACATCACATAGGCTACTTCTATAATCCTTTGAAAGGTTTGTTCTTTATTTCCCATAATGTCCTCCTTTTTTACCGAACGTTAAGTAAATAATAAATTAAACCAATATTTTACACAAGAAAAAACTGTGCAGAAGTATAACCCTCTCCACAGTTCACTTATTATTGCCCTTGTAAACAAGCTATTAAAGCTTGTGCTGTATGTTGCTTGCCCATCACCTTGATTACTTGTCCCTTAGCAGGCACGATCCAATGAGGCTCATCCTTGCCATATAAAGATTGTGAGCTATTTGCTACCATAAATTGTGCATCCGCTGTTTCCATACGCAGTCGTGCACGAGCTAGTAAAAATTCCTCATCACTCGTAGCTTCCAGCTTAAAGCCTACTAACGTCACATTCGGTTGCCAGCCCTTGATTTGCCCTAATACTTTTGGTGCTTTTTTAAAATGAATGATAGGTGGCTCGTCAGAAGGCATTTTCCCTGCCTCCTCCATCAAGTTACCTGATTGATCATACACTTTGTCAATGACCCAATCCGAGCCAGCAGCGGCCATAATGACGATATCGACTTGTTCTTGTTGTACAGCATGACGAACCTTTTCTCCTAAATCCTCAATACCTTCGAATTTAATCAATGTCATGTTGTCGTGATCTTCTGGGAGCTGTGCAAAGTAACCATGCATATATAATACATTAGCACCAGCGGCCAGTGCTGCCTCTGCTAAATAACAGCCCATTGTCCCCTTTGATAAATTCGTATGCCCACGTACACGATCCCATTTTTCAAGTGTTCCCCCACTTGTAATGAGTACGGTTTTGCCCTGTAATGTCCCCATACATTCACCTATTTTCTACATTATATACAAATACTATTTTAACTTAATGCAAGGATATGCTTCAATAGCTACTATCATAGGGAGCTGCTTTGTTCTTTTAACCAAGCACTTAAAATTTCGGCAAATTGCTTCGTTACTGGTGAAGCGTGGTGTTTCATCGCAATACCAATTGTACGGTAGCCACCTTGCTTTAGTGGAATTGCTTTTAATGTTGAAGGCAAATTCTGAATGACCAATTGAGGTAAAATACTAATCCCAAGGTGGTGGGAAATCATTGAAATAATACCTACCTCCTCTGACAGCTCAAAGCGTATGTTTGGCTTCACATGATACTGCTCTAATAGTACCTTTACATCATTTGTTCCTTTATAGGAAGTCATGATAAAAGGCACATCCTCTAGGTCAACGATATCAATTTCTGTCTTATCAAATAATGGACTTTTATCAGAGACTATACATAATAACGGGTCCTGTTGTAATTCCGTAAATTGATACTGCTCTGACTTTTGACCATTCAAGAACCCTACTTCCACTTCACCACTTAGTAGCCATTGTTCAATTTCATAGTAATCTCCCTCTCGTAACTCCACTTGTATCCCAGGAAATTGATTATCCATTATCCTTACAATTTCTGGCATCCAATTGGACGAGATACTTGAAATAACGCCAATACGAACCTTTCCTCGGGTAACACCAAGAATATGAGCAGCCTCCTGCTGCAATAATTCCTGTGCGTCCAAGACCTGACGCATCGCTCTTAGCATAGTCTGTCCTTCACTCGTGAGCGTAACACCTACACGACTTCGATGAATAAGGGCAAAACCAAATTCTTTTTCTAAACTTGATACAGCATGACTCACAGCAGACTGTGTTAATCCTAATGCATCCGCTGCTTTTGTAAAGCTTGCTACCTCTGCCACCTTTGTTAAAATCTCATATTTAACTAAGCTCATCCGCAATCCCTCTATATACATGAATTTTTTTAATTCTATTCATTATAAACATTCGTTTTACTAATCACAATACAAGATATATAGTAATTTTTAGTATAAAAACTGTTTTAGTACACAGATGGTAGGTGAACATAATGAATATCCAAGGAAAAGCAAATGTATTGATGGTTATTGTTACAATGTTTTGGGGACTATCTTATACCTTTATGGTCATGGGGCTTGAAACATTGGCTGTTTATAATGTGGTGGCATTGCGTTGCATCATCGCATTTTTCATAGCAGGACTTATTTTTTATAAACGGATGATCAAAGTAAATGGTAAAACATTAAAATATGCGGCTATCCAAGGATTTTTATTATTCATTGTGTTCGCGCTAAGTTTATTTGGTTTACAATCCACTTCTGCATCAAACGCTGGCTTTATTTTAAGCCTAACTGTAGTGTTAGTGCCGATTTTCAGCAGTTTCATTGATAGAAAATTACCGTCAAGAGCGGTTAGCTTTGCGATTATTTGCACCATGATTGGTATTACAGTCTTAACGGCGAATGGCTCATTTGCCTTCCATACAGGTGATTTATTAGTAGCGATTGCAGCGTTATGTTATTCAATTTATTTACTTTTAAACAGCTCATTTACTCGTAATGTAGAATCGATTTCTTACGGTATTTATCAGCTCGGCTTCGCTGGTATTTATGCGCTTGTCCTAACATTGCTATTTGAAACACCGACATTGCCAAATTCAACGACATCCTGGATTGCTATTTTAGGTCTCGGTATCATTTGTAGTGCGTTTTGCTTTGTTGGTCAAACTGTTGCACAACAGTACACTTCTGCTACACATACAGGCCTAATCTTTTCCTTAGAACCAATTTTTGCAGCTATGTTTGCGATGATGTTTATCGGCGAAAGTTTAACTGTGAAATTAGTGATTGGCGGTAGCTTTATTCTTATTGGTAATTTAGTGGCTCAATTAGAACACTTCCATGCCTTACGTTTTATTAAGAAGGAAGCACAGGAAAAAGTTATACAATAAAATAGTGTGTCGTGTCACTTTATTTACGAATGAAAAAGGAAGCTGAGAGTTCTCTCTCAAGCTTCCTTTTCTACTATGTATTGAATTTATAGCACAACTACATGTAAAATAGTTTACTATACAGTATAATTTTTACAGGAACTATATAAAGGAGATTTATATATGCAAATCCAACCCCGAAACGCATCCTATTATTTACCAACAAAACTCAATCAACCTATTAGAACAGAAAGCCTATTGGATTTATTTAGACATGTGGATGGAAGTGAAGAGGAAGACGCAAAAAAGAACAAATCAAAAATTGAGATTAGACACGAAAATGGCTATGTGCGTCAATACCTTGTCAAACCCACTGGACAAAGAGTACTCCTGATGGAAACTAAACAAAGCCATGACCATAAAGAATCTAGTCATTTACTCAACCTGTTTAAGCAACCATATGAAAAGCCAGCAAGTGATCCGATTCTTTCGATTTTAAATGCAAAGAAAAACATTGGTAAATATAAAGATGGCATTTAATAAGTAGTGCTTTTTTCTAGAAAGGAAAGCTTTGCTAGATAAAAAAATAGACAAAGTCGAAACAACGACTTTGTCTATTTTCAAACCAGCGAGCCAGAGCTATATCACGCTGGTTTGATCATTATAAAAATCTTCTATATTGCTCTGCCTCTATCATACGCTCTTGCTGTTTTAAGCGTGCCTCTTGCTCGGCAACTGTCTCTGATGGGGCTTGCGTATCCATTTCATCTTCACGTTCCGCATATAGAACGATACTCCCTTGCTCTACAAGATGTGCATAATAAGCAATTTGTCCCTCTGACAGATTAAATCGTTTTAAGCCCTCCGTCACAGCTGAGTCGCCTGTAAACCAAGATTTGAATTGGTCCACCCAATTACCAACCTCATGTGTTTGGACATCGGCATCCCATTTCACGTCCTTAAGCTGTTCGGGATCTTTCGCAATGATATGGATATCCTCTTGAAGATAGCCCTCTAACCGCATACTTTCTAAAATATGAAGCATTTCATCCCGCGTATGGGCCACCTCAATTTGTGGGTTTTGTTCATTCATCATGTTCAATTCCTCCTATTTTGTATGGCTTACTTAGTAATTACCCTTGCTGTATACAAACAAACGCTTTTTACCAAACTGTAATAATTGTTATGACGCTTTAAAACATGTTGCTAATTTGTCATAGTGCGCTCATAGCAGAAAAAAAAGCATGCTGGAAAATCGAAATTCTCCAACATGCAATGATGTAGTATTATTATTTTTCAAGGAATGCTTTTAACATCCAAGCATGCTTTTCAAGGGATTGATACATCGCATTAAGTAAATCCTCTGTACGATCATCCCCCTCCTCTGCTGCAAGCTCCATTGTGGAATTTAATGCTTTCATGAGTTTTTGGAAATCCGAAATCGTCGTTGCTACCATTTCCTCTGTCGTCTCATTCCCTGTTGCTTCCTCCACATAGGACAGCTCTAGATGCTCTTTTAATGTCGCCACTGGTTTACCATCCTTTGAAAGAATGCGCTCAGCAATTTCATCTAAATTAAGCGTTGTCTCATTATACAGTTCTTCAAATTTGGCATGTAGTGTAAAAAATGCGCTCCCTGTGACATACCAATGATAATTGTGCAACTTTGTATAAAGTACAGACCATGTAGCAACTAACTTATTTAATTGTTTGTTTAAGTTTTGTGTCATAATTCCTGTCTCCTCCAATGTCTCGATTATTCTAGCCATTAGTATGCGTTACAAAAGATGTTGGCTATACACATATAGTTCCCGACCGACAATATTTCAAACATGCATCATGCAAATAGATGTTCATTAAGAATATTGCAATTATTCTATTAAATTATTTCACATTCCGAAATAGTTTCGTTATAATAAGATCACTTACATGTAAAGGGGTGTCTATTAATGGAAGTTTTACCATTACGAAAAGATGTAGCAGTAGAAGAAACTTGGGATTTAACAGATTTACTAAACAATGATGCTGATTTTGAACCTACATTATCACAGCTTGTTGACGATGCACTTAGCTTCGAGCAGCAATACCAAGGAACAATTACAGATGCACAAAAAGTAATTGAAGTGTTAACGGCTTTTGAAGAATTGCAAAAAAGATTTGTTCCGATTGGCACGTATGCAAGCTTAAACCTCGAAACAGATCGCACAAATGATGTAGCACAAATGCGTGCTGCAAAATTTGGTACAGCCATCGGAAAAGTTAGCAGTGCTCTATCTTTCGTGCGCAGTGAATTACTGGCGTTAGAAGAAGCTGTTTTACAAGAAGCGGCAACCTTAAGCCCTCTTTACAAACATTATCTAGAGGAACTGTTAAAGCAAAAACCTCACCAGCTACATCCTGAAGTTGAAAAAGCACTTGCAGCATTTAGTGCTACTTTCGATGCTCCATATGAAACGTACAATACGACAAAATTAGTGGATATGAACTTTGGCGATTTTGAAGCAAATGGTGAAAAACATCCACTTAGCTTCGTCCTTTACGAAAATGACTGGGAGTTTGAAGCGAATACAGAAGTACGCCACGCTGCCTTTAAGGCCTTTTCAAGCAAGTTGCGTGATTATCAGCATACAACGGCACAAGTTTATAACACGCATATTCAACAAGAAAAAACAATGGCGGACCTACGAGGTTTTAACTCTGTTATTGACTATTTACTATTTGACCAAGATGTCGATCGTTCGCTCTATAATCGTCAAATTGATTTGATTACTAAAGAACTTGCACCGCATATGCGACGTTATGCAACATTAATACAAAAAGCCAATGACATTGACCACATGACATTTGCGGATTTAAAAATTGCCCTTGATCCTGATTATGATCCAAAACTATCAATGGCTGAGGCGAAAGAGTATGTAGAAAAGGCATTAGCCGTTATGGGCGAAGACTACAATCACTTAATGGACAGAGCCTTCAATGAACGTTGGATTGACTATGCACCTAACAAAGGAAAATCTACTGGTGCATTCTGTTCAAGCCCGTATGGAAGTCACCCTTATATATTGATGTCATGGAATGAACGCATGAATGAAGTCTTTACCCTTATTCATGAACTTGGTCATGCAGGTCATTTTGCAAACACACATGAACATCAATCTTATTTAAATAGTCGACCTTCTCTGTACTTTATTGAAGCACCCTCTACAATGAATGAAATGCTGTTAGCCAATTATTTACTAACACATAATGATGATCTTCGCTTTAAACGTTGGGTTATTTCTAATATTGTTTCGAAAACGTATTACCATAACTTTGTTACTCATTTACTAGAAGCTGCCTATCAACGTAAAGTGTATGAATTAATTGATGCTGGTGAAGCTGTCAATGCAACCATCTTAAATCAATTAAAACGTTCTGTGCTGGAAGATTTCTGGGGTGATACAGTCGACATTTCTGAAGGTGCTGAACTTACATGGATGCGTCAACCTCACTATTATATGGGTCTTTATCCATACACATATAGTGCTGGTTTAACGATTTCTACACAAGTGTCTCAACGTATTTTAAAAGAGGGAGATGCAGCTGTTGCAGAATGGTTAGCTGTGTTACAGGCTGGCGGAACAAAATCACCAGTAGAGTTAGCTCAAATGGCAGGTGTTGACATTACAACAGACCAACCGCTTCGTGATACGATTGCCTATATCGGCCATTTAATTGATGAGCTAGAACGTCTGACACTGGAAATAGAGGCTGTTCAACAACAATAGATTGTATAGAAAACGGTACTGCACTTTAAAAGTGTAGATCGTTTTCTTTTTTTAGTTCTAAGTGAACGAATACGTACATATACTAGAATCAGGGCGTCCCTCCATATTTTTTAGATATTTCAAAATAGACAATTATTTTTCTTCATACACAAGTACCGTTATTATTAAGAGTACGCAAATTATTTAGCAATATACGATTAACAATTTTCGAAGGAAGTGTTCTAATTATGGTAAAACGTAATGATCCATGCCCATGCGGTAGCGGCAAAAAATATAAAAAATGTTGTGAAGGCAAACAGCAAGTAACAGTGGAAACAGTACAAATCGAGGAATTAGAGCGTGTGCTACAAACATTTTTCTTAGAATATCCCGAACGTAAAGATGTTCGTGCGTATATCGAGCATGTGGGCACATGGCAGCCTAAATTAGAGAGTGTTCTACAGCGTGAGCTAATTGAAGCCATTGCTTTAGACGACTTTTTCTTCCATCAAGAGCCATCTATTTGGAAAAGCTACTTAAAGAAAACGAAGAAAAAGGCAGTAAGACCTTCTACTGTCAAAGTACTTGAAGACTGGTCTCAACCGACTTTATTTATTGGTACGGTGTCTGTTGTTGAGGAAAAATATTTCAAAGCTAGTCATTTACTTACAAATGAAGAGCTTTATATTCGTCGTGAAAATGACAAACCAATTCCTGAAGGTATGCACGTATTTGCCTTTATCTTACCAGATGGAACGAAGGAATCGACACATTATTTAGCTGTGTCTACACTGATTTTCTTCCCTGAAAATCATGCAAAAGTATTTGAAGAATTTAAGAAAAAATTTGAAACATCCGAGAAAAAGGTTAGCGCATTCTTAAAAGAAGAGCACCTAGCCTTCTGGGAGTTACTTGTATCAAATGGCTATAAAGGTGAGGAATTTACCAACTTTGAGAGCACTGTCCTTACGCAAGTAAAAGACTTCTTAGAGCAAAATGATCGTGATACAGCTCCGATGCTCGAGCTACTAGAAGATTATTTAATTGAAGGACAACCTACTGCTCGGAAAGAAGCGGCCATTGCTGCTGGTGCGATTCGTTATGGTCAGGAGAAAGAGCTATTTGAATCCCTTTCTATGACAGTGAAAGAAATCGCTGCGACATTCGATATTTCTGCTTCTTCTCTAACAAAGTATTACCAAGACTTAAGTAACTATGCTGAAACAAAATAATCGTTATAATTAAAGAAGCTACATTTGTTAGCGTATTGCTAATAAATGTAGCTTTTTCTTATGTGCTTGGATACTTATTTACTATAAACTTTCAAAAGCTCTTCTCCTAAAAACTGTAGCTTTTCTCCAACTGAACAGGACTCAATACAGAAACGATGAGCTCCTGGTTTACCACGGTCTTTACGTAAATGCTTGATCACTAAGCAATCCGCACAATACGTATCATGCAGTTCGTCAATATCCTTCATAACTGTCACTTTATCCATGTTGAACTCTCGCTCCTTTCACGTCCAAAATTCACTTCCTACTATTATGAAGCGTTCAAATTGAACAATCAACTATTTTGTTTGTTTAATTTTTAACAGGCACTATTTACTATCCTTGTAGTACAATTATATGGAAGTCTCATTGCAAAGTAGGGATGCTATGTTAGAAGTTTATATAGATGCTGCCAGTGCAGGAAATCCTGGTCCAAGTGGTATCGGACTATTTATTAAAGGGGAAGGTCATCATATCCAAATCAGTGAGTATATTGGTGAAACAAACAACCACATTGCTGAATTCACTGCATTAGTTCGCGGACTCGAAGAAGCACAAAAGCTAGGCCCCACCCTTGTATCCGTACGCTCCGATTCCAAAATCGTTGTCGCTTCTATGGAAAAAGAATATGTGAAAAATGAGGAATTTAAACCTTATTTGGAAAAAGCTTTATCGCTCGCCACTAGTTTTGATTTATTTTTTATCAAATGGGTGCCGGATTCACAAAACAAAGCAGCTGATGCCTTGGCACGAAAAGCGATCCAAAGCAAAAATGGCTAACACAATCCATGAGACTGTCTTTTGTAAACAGTCTCTTTTTCTTTTCCCCTTTATTCAGTTATTTACTATCCCCCAATTTAAATATTTTATGAAAAAATGCTAGAAAGTGTAGGTAATTTTCTGATTAATCCAAAACGATATTGACATAAATAATAAGCGGTGATATCCTTTAACACATTAGTAGTTTAGCAAACGAAAGTGAAGGATTATAGGGGGAAATAAATGATGAAACGTGTAGTGACTTTATTCATGCTGCTAACAGCAGCGATTGTTTTAGCAGCATGTGGTACATCGAAAGACAATACAGCAGAGAAAGACAATACAGCTGCTGACCAAGAAAAAATTATTATTGGGATTGACGATAAATTTGCACCAATGGGCTTCCGCGATGACAAAAACGACATCGTTGGTTTCGATATTGACTTAGCACGTGCGGCGGCTGAGCATATGGGCGTCGAAGCAGAATTCCAACCAATTGATTGGAAAACAAAAGAAGCAGAATTACTCAGTGGTCGTATTGATTTAATTTGGAATGGTTATACCATTACAGATGAACGTAAAGAAAAAGTATTATTTACAAAGCCTTATCTTGAAAACGCTCAAGTTGTGCTAACAAAAGTAGATTCAAAGATTTCAAAACTAAGTGATTTAGCTGGACAAGAAGTAGGTATTCAATCCCTTTCTTCTGCTGCAGATGCATTAAACGGTAACCCGATTCACAAAGAAGTGAAAAAAATTACTGAATTTGCGGATAATGTTTTAGCTTTATCAGACTTAAAAACAGGACGTATTGATGCCGTTGTCATTGATGCTGTTGTTGCAGAATATTACATGACACAACAACCTGATACATTCAAATTATTAGAGGAATCACTTGCACCTGAACAGTATGGTATTGGTGTGAAGCCAGGCAATGAAGCATTGTTGGAAAAATTACAAGCTGCATTAGACAAAATGAATGCGGATGGTACGGCTGCTGAAATTTCTACAAAATGGTTCGGTGAAGATAAAGTATTAAAGTAATGACAGGATACATCATCTGTAAGAGTTTCCTTTGTGAAACTCTTACTCTTTTTGGAGGGACATCTTTATGGCGGATTACTGGCAAACTATGATATTGCCGATGCTAGAAGGAGCGAAAATGACAGTTTTACTGTTTTTCATCGCCATTCTAGTATCGATTCCATTCGGCTTTTTGCTAACACTCGCAGTGAAAAGTCGCATTAAACCACTTTCTTGGCTTGCACATACGTATATATATATCATGCGTGGTACACCACTATTACTACAATTATTATTAATTTGCTTCGGTTTACCTATGCTGCCAGTAATCGGTGAATATTTAGTACTTGATCGTTTTGTGGCCGCTTGCCTTGGCTTTATTTTAAATTATGCTGCCTATTTTGCAGAAATATTCCGAGGTGGTCTTCTTGCCATTGATAAAGGACAATATGAGGCAGCTCAGGTACTCGGTTTATCAAAGTGGCAAACGACAACACGTGTGATTTTGCCACAAATGTTCCGCGTAGCATTACCAGCATTATCAAATGAGTCCGTTACGCTAATTAAGGATACTGCCCTGCTCTATGCGGTAGCTGTCCCAGAGTTACTGCATTTTGCGCAAACAGCCGTGAATCGTGACTTTACGATTGTGCCGTTCTTTATTGCTGGTGCTATTTATTTAGTCATGACCCTTGTCCTAACAGTGTTCTTTAAATGGCTAGAAAAACGCTTTAAATTTGAATAGAGGTGACACATATGGCATTGATGGAAGTAACAAGCTTGAAGAAATCTTTCGATCAGGTGGAAGTTCTTAAACAAATTACATTTACGGTTGAGAAAAACGATGTCATCGCTGTCATTGGTCCTTCTGGATCAGGTAAAAGTACAATGCTTCGAAGCTTAATTCATTTAGAAGAAATTGAGGGTGGCAGTATTGTAGTAGATGGCGATTATCTTGTGCAAGATGGTCATTATGCTAAACCACAGGAGATCAAAGACATAACAGCTAAAATGGGTATGGTCTTTCAGCACTTTAACCTGTTCCCCCACTTAACAGTCCAGCAAAACCTTGAAATGGCACCGAGCTTATTAAAAACAGAATCAGCTGAAGCCATTACGAGCCGTTGTCTGGATCTACTTAAAAAAATTGGACTTGCTGATAAAGCAAAGGCTTATCCAGCTAATCTATCAGGTGGCCAAAAGCAACGTGTAGCCATTGCCCGTGCCTTGATGATGAATCCTCAAATTTTATTATTTGATGAGCCAACATCTGCCCTAGATCCTGAGCTAACAGGAGAAGTACTAAAGGTAATGAAAAGCTTAGCCGAAGACCAGATGACCATGATTGTCGTAACACATGAAATGGGCTTTGCACGAGAAGTAGCGAACAAAGTCGTCTTTATGGATGGTGGCCAAATCATCGAATCCGACCATCCTGACAACTTTTTTACAAACCCACAAAACGACCGAACAAAGGCGTTTTTACAGAAGAATCTTAACTAATTTGAAAGGAGAGCAGACTTGTACTGCTCTCCTTTTTAACGTACTCGTACTATTTTAGCTATGCTTTATTTTCATCTATCCTAAATATAAATATAGCAACCCCTTCCCCACTCTTATAGGGGTGCTGCTGACAAAACGAAGAAATTACACGCTAAGCAATGTCCAATCTAAAAAAGTCGAATTCCTATACGACAAGAAATCGACTTTTTACTATGGAAAAATCTATAATGATGTTCTTACCCTAGCTGGCGTTTAAATTGTTTACTGGCGAAAAAGTAGGCGATGACCATGATACCGACACACCAGGCAACCGCGATCCAAATACCGTTGCCAACAGACCCTTCATACAAGAGGGCACGAATCGTATTCACGATTGAAGTCACAGGCTGGTTCTCAGCAAACGCACGGACAATTTTAGGCATGGTTTCAGTGGGTACAAAGGCCGAACTAATAAACGGCAGGAAAATCAGTGGGTACGAGTAAGCTGTCGCCCCTTCCATAGACTTCGCTGTTAATCCGGGAATGATTGCTAGCCATGTCAGTGCCAGTGTAAACAGCCCGAGTATCCCAGCTACCGAGAGCCAATCCAGGATACCAGCGCTGGAACGGAAGCCCATCAATAGGGCGATAAGGATTACCACAACGACAGTAAGTGCATTAGAAACAAGCGAAGTCAACACGTGAGCCCACAATACCGACGAGCGCTTGATGGGCATGGTAATGAAACGCGCCATCAGCCCACTCTTTACATCCGTAAACAGGCGTAGTGATGTGTAAGCGACGCCAGATGCAATTGCCATCAGCAAGATTCCTGGCAATAAATAATTGACGTAGTTATCTGTTCCTGTCTCAATGGCTCCGCCAAAAACGTAGACAAATAACAGCATCATCATAATCGGCGTAATCGCCACCGTGATAATCGTATCCGGGCTGCGCATGATGTTGCGCATTAAACGTCCTAGTAATACTCCTGTGTTGCTTTTCATTTACATCTCCTCCTTTGTACCGATGATTGCTAGGAAAATTTCCTCCAATGTCGGTTGCTTCTCGATGTACTCCACTTTCGCTGGTGGGAACATCGCTTTGAGTTCGGTAAGGGTACCGGTCGTAATAATTTTTCCGCCATGTAGGATGGCGATACGGTCCGCGAGTTGTTCAGCTTCCTCCAGGTACTGGGTCGTCAGCAAAATGGTCGTGCCTCCGCCTGCAAGCTCTTTGACGGTATCCCAGACTTCAATTCGTGCTTCGGGGTCAAGCCCTGTCGTCGGTTCGTCGAGAAAAATAACTGCTGGCGTCCCAATCAGGCTCATGGCGATGTCAAGCCGGCGCTTCATCCCGCCAGAATACTGGTCCGCTCGGCGGTTGGCCGCATCGCTTAGGCTGAATTTTGCAAGCAAATTGTCAGCGACTTGAGCGGGATTTGTAGCTCCCCGCAACTTGGCAATCATCATCAGGTTTTCTCGCCCAGTGAGCATGCCATCTAAAGCAGCAAACTGCCCTGTCAGGCTGATGCTCTGGCGTACATGATCTGGCTGACTATGGACGTCAAAGCCACAAACACCTACTTCACCGCCATCGGATTTCATCAGTGTTGAGAGGATGTTGACCGTCGTCGTCTTGCCCGCTCCATTTGAGCCCAGCAGCGCGAAAATTTCACCACGGCGCACCTCAAAATCCACCCCCTTTAAAACTTCCTTGTCTTTAAAGGATTTCTTTAACCCTTTTACAGAAATCGCACCATTGTTCATACTTTTTTCCTCCTTTTAATAAGCATCTTGTAAAGCTAGGTTGCCTCTACTTAGTCAGACTGATAATCTGTATAACTTAGTACTAAGGTAAAAAAATAACTGAATAGCTAAGGTGGTGTTCATTCACATTGTAATCAACTATTCAGTCGGTATTATCTGTTGAATTTACTTTTTTCCTAATTGCTTCATAATACTCTCGTTCAAATCTTCACGATACTTGGCGATATACGTTTTAGCGTTTGCCACTAGTTCATCGGCAAAGGACGCCACGTCGTCCCCAGTGATTTCTAGCACCTGTCTGCCTTCCGCCGCACCGGCTTCGAACAAATCGATTAATTCATACTGCATGTGTAGCATATCCATCCCGTTACCAGTCGAGAAATTCCACATGTAGTTTTGAATTTTTTTAAATACAAACTGGTATTCCTCTGGAAGGGCTTCAACCCGTGCCATCATCATCTTGTACTCTTTTTTATCACCAATCAATTTTTTGAACATTTCTATCATGTTATTTTTTCCTCCTTTTTTATAAAGCTGAAAAAGACACTCCAAAAATATTGGATGGAATATCATATGAAGCTAGTTTGACTTCAGAACATTAATTTTTGATGATATAAAATCCCATTTCTCCCAAAATAATTTAAGTTCATGGCGACCAGCTTCATTAAGTGAGTAAAATTTGCGGGGTGGCCCCATATCTGATGGTTTCTTCTCTATACTCACCAGTTTTTTCTTCTCTAAACGTACGAGGATGGTGTAGACCGTCCCTTCCACAACTTCGGTAAACCCAAGATCGTTCAAGCGTCGGGTGATCTCGTAGCCATAGGTTTCATGACGGCTGATGATTTCCAGCACGCAGCCTTCCAGCGAACCCTTCAGCATTTCGGTTAAATTTTCCATATTTACAACCACCTCTATTTTGTCTGACTTATATTCAGTAACACTTAGTACCGGGGTAAAATTTTTTTCTCAACAGCTTTTAGGAAATCAAGCTATTAAGTATTACTTACTACAACTATATAGTAACACCGAGTAGATTTGGTGTCAACCATTTTTCTGAAAATTATTTCGATACCCCTTTTAACGATATTTCAACAATAAATACTCTACCTAAAGACTTGTTAATGTACAAACACAGTAAGCCTCCCCGACAAACAAAATGAGTTTGAGAACGCTTAATGTGTTTTTCATTTAAACCATTTTGATAGTACTTGTAAATCCCTCTCCTTATACATTCAATAAAAATCGCCCAATTCACTAAGTCTTTTCACTAAAAGATTTTCTATATCTTCATTTAATGGTAATTGTTCAGATGAAAATGGGGCTAATTGTAAATTTCCTCCGATCATAACTGAATACTTAGCATGTTTAAACATTGTAATATCATTTGAATCATTACCGAATGCTATGTATTCCTCTTCATCAATAGCCAATTGTTGCAATCCACTCCATTTGTCTACTCCGCTTGGACTTATATCTAAAATTCCCTCGTTTGCATGTGTGTGAACTACCACATTGATTTGATTAAGTCGTTGCTCAACTTCTTCCATATTATTAGAAGTAAGAACTAAAATTTTCACAATGGACTGCAATTGATCAAAATTAACTTTTTTCGCACGCCCTTGTGGATCGAGATTAGTCAAAATAGGATGTGTAACTGGCCCCGTATAGGCATAATCCCAATCACTATCTATTAAATACGAAGCATTGTATGCGCTTAGTATTTGGCTTATTGATGAAATCTTATCTTTATCAAAACAAATCATGGATATTATTTTCCCTTTTATGGCAACCATGGATCCATTCCCACCAATCATTGGGTATTGGTGAAAACGTTCATGTAAGACGGGGAGTAAATCACGTATTGGTCTAGCTGAAGCGAATATGACTTCATGCCCTTTGATTACTAAATTTTCTAATGATCCCAGTATCTTTTCAGAAACAGGCTGGCCTTTAAAGCAAATTGTCCCATCTAAATCGAACACAAATTTCATTTTTTCACCCCTAGAATTCTATTCATATACATAGCATAACAGCTTATTTTATAATAAAAAGGACATGTGTCCTAAAAGGAGCTTTTATATGAATTTTATTCAAGACTCAAAACTACTTGAAAATAAATTAAGAGAATATCATCTTGAAGAAATATTTGGCAAAGAAAAGCAACACCCCTTTACACTACAGCAATATCGACAACATGAAATTATTTTACATGAAGGTAGTCAACTGGAATCACTATTGTTTTTAGTGGAAGGAAAAGTGAAAATAACATCAAGTGTTGCAACCGGGAAATCACTTTTACTAAGATTTGTCCAACCTTTTTCCATTATTGGCGATATTGAATTGATTCGAAACGTTCCTGTCCAATCGCAAGTTCAAGCAGTTAGTGCATGTTTATTGATTGGACTACCATTTGCTTATATAAAACAATATGAAATGGATAATCCGAAGTTTTTGCATATACTTTTGGAACACGTAAGCTATAAGCTACAAACATGTACAACAGCTTCACGTGTAAACTTATTAGCATCTGTAGAAAACAAGTTTGCGAGTTACCTTATGTCCACCATTTCTACCGAACCCGATGACAGCTTTGGAATGGAGCTAAAAACTTCGAATATACAAGAAATTGCAGATTTACTTGGTACAACATATCGCCATCTTAATCGAGTTATTTCCGCTCTGACTGAAAAGAAAATTATTGAAAGAAATAAAAATTCAATTCAAATTTTAAATTGGAATGAATTAGAAAAAGTGTCTAATGGCATTCGGTATAAGTAAGATCGATAACATACTAATCTCCATTTCCATAAAACTTCTTTTTTCTCACAACTTAATCAATTTATAGAAAAACAGTTGGGGCAGCCCCAACTGTTTATATATTCACTACTTTTTTCGGTTTGATCTTTGCTAGACGTACTACATAAATAATAAAGACAACTCCAAGTAAGCTTGCACCTGATAAGTAGACAGAAGCATAGCCTGCCTGTACGGCTACCATTCCTAAAATATAGGAACCTAGTGCAATACCAAGGTCAAACATCGTAAAATAGGTAGCTGTTGCGTAGCCACTTCGCTGGATGGCCGTGGATTGAACGGCTAATGCTTGCAAGCTTGTCGTAACAGCTCCGTAGCCAAAGCCTACAAAAATAGCCGCGCATAAAAACCGTACTGGCCCTTCCACAAATGCTAGCATAACCAGACCAATTGCGAAGGAAATAATGCCAGGAATAATAACAAATTGCGGTCCCTTTGTATCGTAAAGTTTACCAGTATAAGGACGTGTAATTAACATGGCTGCGGCAAACACTGCATAAAAGAGACTTGCCACCGCCATTAAATCCTTTTGCTGTGCATAGACCGATAAAAAGGATAACACAGAAGCATAAGAAAATGCGACTAAGCTTGCAATCGCTGCAACGGGTAGTGCTTTACGTTCAAATAAATCATCAAATTTAAAGGTTAATTTTCCTCCATGTGCAGGTTGCGGTAAATCATCGGTATTTACCGTTAGTGCTAAAATCCCTCCTGCTAGTATACAAATACTCATAACAATGAATAATACGTTAAAGGTACTATATTGAATTAATAATAAGCCGATGAACGGTCCAATTACGACAGCTAGATTCGTAGACATCGTGAAATAACCTAGCCCTGCCCCTTTTCGTTTTGCAGGAACGATATCTGCAGCTAAAGACCCTGCGGCTGTTGTAATAATACTAAAGAAAATCCCTTGAATAAAGCGAAGGCCAAGTAAAAGTCCGAATGGATGAATAAATAAATAGAAGACTGTACAAACAAAATAACCTACTATAGATAGGACTAACAGTTTTTTCTTACCAAATACATCTAATAATTTTCCTGAAAACGGTCGTACAATAATGGCTGATAATAAAAAACCTGACAATAATAGTCCCGCTTCCTTATCTGTCTGATGTAGTTCGCCTATGGCATAGAGTGGCAAAGTCGTTACTAGTCCATAAAAAACAAAAAATACTGAGATATTTGTTAAAAAGAGACTAATGAAACGCTTCGTCCATATTTGTGTATTCTCTTCTTGCTGCATGACAATCAACCTTTCATTTTTTCCAGTAACTTAATAAATTGATGCTGCTCCTCAACAGTTAATGATCCGACCATTTCTTCTTCAAATGCTATAATGGTTGCTGTGATGGCTGGCAAGCGCTCCTCTGCTTGTGCCGATAAGGTCACAATTTTTTCACGCTTATCCTCCCCATCTAATCGTTGCACCCAGCCCAATGTTTCAAGTCGTGTAATAGCTCTTGTGATACTTGGCGCTTCCACATTCAAATATTTCCAAATTTGCGTTAAAGTCATTGGCCCGTTTTTATGTAAGCAATATAAAATGGTCCACTGTGAGCTATATAGTTGATGTTGCTTCAATACTTCATTTAAGCAGTTCGTTAAATACCGACTTTTTTGAAATAAAGCATGGAATATTGGATTCATCATGTCTACCTCCTGAAATTTATTTACCTAGCTAAATAATTACTATACGCTTCATTTTTTTCTTTGTAAAGCCAGTAAATTGGAAAGGTTGCGCTACCGTTAGCAGGAAACTTTTTGCAAGTGTCGAATAAAGCTAGTAGATTCACAATGTAAAGGAGATGGAATCATGGGGAAAAAGGTTTTAATACTAGCGGGAGATGCAGTGGAGGCTTTAGAGGTTTTTTATCCTTATTATCGTTGTCTTGAAGCAGGCTATGATGTCATAATCGCAGCACCGTCAGCAAAGAAATTACAAACCGTATTACACGATTTTGTAGATGGCGTCGATACATACATCGAGCGTCCCGCCTATGGTTTAGAGGCACATGCCTCATTTGCAGATGTTGATCCAACACAATTTGATGGGCTAATAATCCCTGGTGGGCGTGCGCCAGAATACATTCGGTTGAATGAGCATGTCCCAGCACTAGTGAGTCATTTCTTTGAAACCAATAAACCAATTGCTGCTGTTTGTCACGCAGCTCAAATTTTTGCAACCATTCCTAATGTACTAAAAGGGCGTGAGCTAACAGCCTATATTGCCTGCAAGCCAGAGGTGCAAGTGGCAGGGGCAACTTACATTGATGCAAATCTTCATACAGATGGCAATTTAGTAAGTGGTCATGCATGGCCAGACTTACCAGACTTGATGCGTGAATTTATTCAAAAACTAGAAAGTTAAAGAGAGAGGATGCCTAAAATTGGGCATCCTCTTTTTATGAAGTACTTTCTTGTAATTCAATTTTCTCCACTTCTTGCGTTGTGGTTAGATAGCTTATTCTTACATAGACACCAAATTCCTTGTCAGGTTGCTTGAGCCAAAGCTTAAACTTTTCAATGGTTGACGACCCATGAACTTCTTTGCCCTCGTGCAAATAATCAATAATCTTGGCTGTGGGATATTTCGCCTTTACCTCCTTTATGGCCAGTTGTCCCCACTTTGCATAGGCAGGTGTTTCTTGTTGAGCATGTGCAACCATTGGGATTTGCACGGATACAGTAAGATAAACAAAAAGAAGCCCAAGTAAATAGAATTTTTTCACTTGAATCACTCCCTTTTTGACTGTATAAAGCAGTAAATAAAGCAAAAGATAAGAGCTTCAAAGGGTTGATAACCTTACTTTAGGAGCAATTTTTTACTATTGCTTTGGTTGTTGAGGATTATTATGAATGACTTGGTTAAATTCTGCTGAGTATTCTTCACGATCGTTCTTTTTATGTGTATCTTCCTTCTTTTTCTTTTTGAAGCTCGTTTTTCCTTTTTTCGCCATGACCATTACCTCCACTATTTTGTTTTATTAGACTGTTGGTTTTTATCATGATTCGTTTTATTGTCTTTATTTTTAGCCTTCGCATCAAATTCTGCAGCGAACTCTTCGTTCAAATTGTCATTTGGGTTGTTATTATTACTATTGCTTCGATCTAGGTCTTTGCTTTTGTAGGTTCCATAAGGATTATGTGTTCTCATGTTCATTGTTTTACTGTTGTTTCGATTATTACGTTTGCCCACGTAAATTCACCTCCTACCATATAATTTGTTCAGCTAGATGTATTTTATGTAGGGTATTTTTTTCAACATATTTGCAAAAAAAAATGAACATGACTAAACTACATTAGTCATGTTCATCCTTTTCTGTCTCTAGACAGTTGTATACTCTGTAATATTTAACAATGCTCCGACGGCTCCTGAAAAGCCATGATCGTTAATAAAGACAGGTGTATGTTTCTTTGTGCGTGTATAATTTGCAATCACTCGGGTAAGATGATCATTATTACTTAGAGTCGATCCAATGTAAACGATATGTTGAGCATTTTTTTCTTCTGCATATTGAATGCTCAGTGTTGTAATAACTTCGCCTACAAGTCCCTGAACTGTCGCAATAATATCCTCAGCTGGGTGCTTCATCGATTGAGTGATCCCTACTTTACCAAAATTACTGGCAGTTAAATGACCGTCAATTGGTGTATCCATCCCCTGATAAATGTCCTTGACCAATAAATCAATACTTTCACGATGACCATTGGCAGCCATTTCGCGTATTTCATTGTAATCTGTAATACCTGTTGTAAGCGCTGACAAACCTATTAATGTTCCGCCACCAACGCCTGTCCCGCCAACGCGAATATGTGTATTATCTTCCATATAATGAATGGAAGTACCTGTCCCAATATTAGTAATCATACTACGCTCAAAATAATATCCTTCTTTATTTAGCAAAAATCGGACACCCTTTAAAGTAGCTTCAAATTCCACTATATAATGAATCGATTTCATTGTTTTAATGACATCAAGTAATTGCTCTGTACGTCCCCCCGTAACACCAATATCCTCAATATCTGGATGATCAATAATCCATTTTGTCACAGATTGCAAATCATTAGACTGGAAGGTTGTTAGAACAAGTTCGTTGTTTTTATCTAAATAAGCAACCTTTGTCAATGTGCCACCTGCATCAATACCTATAGCCTTTGGCATACAATTCTCCTTTGTTATTATTACGTAACTTCCTCATACAATGATTACGGTTTACGCTAAGATTCAGGCAATTCATAAAATTCATGCCCTCTTTGGTGTCAAGGATTTTGCAAGGAGTTATATGTGCCAAAATCCTGACCAATTCTTTCATTCGTACAAAAGCTAAACGCTCAGTACAGTCCCCCAAATCGTGTAATGACATTTTCGCCCTTTCTAAACTTTAACGCTGTTGAAATGATTGTGCAATAACTTCGTAAACTTTCATGAAAAAATCACGAAAAATATCAAAATTTTTCTAATCGACAGCTGATTTTTGACGAAATTCTAATGCTTTATCATCATTCTACTAAAAAAACAAAAAAAGTGAAAATGCACTGCTTGAACAGGCATTTCCACTTTTCTATTATTATTTTCAACTAGCGCGCTGAGTAGCCACCATCAATCACAAGTTCAGCACCTGTAATGTAAGAAGCCTCGTCTGATGCTAAAAATAAGATAGCCTTTGCAACTTCTTCAGGTTGACCAAGACGACCCATTGGCGTAGCTCTTACTAACATATCCATTGCCTCTTTTGCTTCTGATAATTTAGCTGTCATTGGTGTTTCAATAACACCAGGGAATACTGTATTCACACGCACATTGTAAGCGCCAAGCTCTGATGCAGCTGCACGAGCAATCGCACGTAAAGATCCTTTAGAGGCTGTATACGCATTAAAGCCTGCACCAATTATTGCTGTATAAGACGATGTATTGACAATGGAACCCTTCCCTGCTTCTTTCATATAATTAGCAGCATGTTTAATGCCAAGGAATGGACCAAAAGCATTGATATTATGCATGACTGTCCAGTCCGCCTGAGTAATTTGATCTGGCCCTTTTTCTGATGATATACCAGCATTATTAATTAAAATATCAATTCGTCCATATTTTTCGACAATCGCTTTTGTCACTTCTGCCCAGTTTTCGTCAGAAGAAACATCTAATTTCATGCCCTCTACATTGTCTAGCTCAGAGATTTTTGCCAGATTTTCCTCATTAATATCAGCTGCAATGACTGTGGCACCCTCTTGAGCGAATAATTCTGCCATCGCTGCCCCCATTCCAGATGCCCCACCTGTAATCATCGCAATTTTATTATCTAAACGTCCCATTTCTTTCAACTTCCTCTCTCTTGAAATATAGATTAACCTATACTTCCTTATTACCATAAAAGTATATGGTTAAATAGTTTACTATTAAACTATATCATTTTTAGTAACCGTTTTCAAAGAATATCTCTGTAAATATGAACAATCTGTTTTATCTTTCCCTATTTTTACGATACGATATACTATAGATGTGGAACCATTTGAACGGAGGAATACGAGTGAAAGATCAAAAAAGACTTTATAAAGAAGCGATGCAGGTATTAAAAGATACAAGTCGCACGTTTTATATACCGATTACTTTTTTAAAAAATGATTTAAAGGTATCGGTGGCTGCTGCCTATTTAGCTATGCGTGCCATTGATGAAATCGAAGACCATGAAAACCTTTCCAATGATGTTAAATTTGATTTACTATCTGCAACAAGTGAATTATTAAAGGACACATTTGATGAAGAAGCGTACCACGCATTGCTAGCACCTTATGCAGATCAACTACCTGAAGTATCCCTTCGATTAGCAGATTGGCTGACATTTTGCCCTGAGGAATCACGCAAGATTGTGCAAGCTTCCACAAGTGAAATGGCATTTGGTATGGCAAAATGGGCAAAGGCCAATTGGCAAGTGCATACAAGAGAGGATTTAGATGATTATACATACTACGTGGCAGGGCTTGTAGGGACGATGTTGTCTGAGCTTTGGGCGTGGGGTGCCAATGTTCAAACCAATCGTGAACTAGCAATAGGCTATGGTCGAGGACTCCAGGCTGTCAACATCTTACGTAATCAGCATGAGGATCTAGATGAGCGTGGTGTAAGCTTTGTTCCTGAAGGATGGACACGTGATGATTTATTTGCCTATGCTGAAGAAAATTTAGCTAAAGCAGATCTGTATATGAAAGATATCAATAAACGTACCATTCTACTGTTCTGTCGCTTACCACTTGCCTTAGCCCATAAAACATTGAAGGCTATGCAAGAAGGACGAGAAAAAATGACTCGTGCCGAAGTAGAACAAACTGTTGACGAGATACAGGTCGACTAACATCAAAAGCCCCAGTAGATGAATACTGGGGCACTTCTTATTTATATCGAATAAATGAATCTTACAATCAACTCGTAGCTCAAATAGATGGATAGCATCGACAGCAACATGAGCACAAACCCTTCTACCTTACTGCCCGTTTTCGTTGTAAGCGGAAAACGAATGGAGACAGACGCTGGGAAAAATAACTTAACACCTTTCTTTGTGCACATATCAAGCACGATATGACTAGCCATCCCAATAATAATCCCAATAGAAATCGCTTTGTAAGGAATCAAACTATGTAACACCAACATAACTAACAATAGAAAAAGCAAACTATGTGTAAAGGAACGATGCCCAAACACCATGTTAACTAACTTCGCTATGATGGGAAATGTTCGACCGATTTTACTACCTCTGTGACATATATCTGGAAGTAATGCACCGATAACACCTGCACCTACTAAGACAAGTGGGTTATCATTTGAAAACTGTGCAAAGGCAAGACTTGCTGTGATGCCCCCAACGATATGGGTATTCCCTTGCATAAATTACTTCCACTCCTTCTCTCTCTAATATTTTTTCCTTCTTAATGTATCACAAATCTGCACAAAAGGGAACATACATTCCGAACGTACGCTCGAAAATATTTTAATCCTACTATTTGTATAGCTATTTACAATATGGATAAAAATAGTGGTGGAGGTTATTTTATGAAAGCTTATAAAGGAATACTTTTTATACTATTCTCTATGGGTAGTAGTGCTTTATTTTGGTATTTCTCTACACCTATGGAGCCCATCCACCTACTGAATAAACTGAGCCATCTCATTGGAGGATTAGCGATTACTGGTTTATTTCTTGTATTCTTTTTAGCTACAAGAATCAAAATTTTAGAACGTTGGTTTAATGGGCTTGAGCGAGTCTATTTTTATCATAAAGTGCTGGCAATCCTTTCACTTGGATTGCTCATTTTACACGGGCAATTGCAAAAAATGGTTCCTGATAAGGAACTAATGCAACAAACCTCACTAAATGAATTTGCTAAAGAGCTAGGTGAGTTTGCACAATATGGCTTTATCATCCTTATTGTCCTTGCCTTCATTGCAAAATTTCTAAAGTATGAGCATTGGCGCTGGCTCCATCGTTTATTACTTGTTCCCTATACATCCGGTATTTATCATGCTTATTTTTCTAGCCAATATGATTTATTACAACCTACACCTTTAGGTATTTTCACAGCACTGACAACAATTATCGGATTTATGTCTGCTCTGTATATGCTCACGATGTATCAAGATATGTTCTTCCCGTACACCGGTCATATTTCAGCTCTTCAAAGACTGAACACCCATGTTATTGAATTAGAGCTAACACTCTCGAAAAAGCTCGACTATCGTCCAGGACAATTTATCTTTTTAAAAATCTTTCAAGATGGCATCGAAAAGGCACCACATCCCTTTTCTATTTCTGGTGGTAATGGAGAAAAAGTTGTGGTAACGATGAAAGCAGTTGGAGATTTTACACAGCAGGTTTATAACCGTATTCAAGTAAAATCACCCGTAGCCCTAGATGGTCCATATGGTCATTTCGACTTTGACAATGGTTCCAATCAGCAAATATGGATTGCTGGTGGCATTGGCATCACGCCATTTCTAGCTTATTTACAACTGAACCCTAATAAGAAAATTGACCTATATTATTCCTTTCATGGGCCAGATACTGTCATCTACAAAGATTTTTTGCAGGACTATGCTCAAACAAATGATCATTTCACAGTGACATTTATCGATACAACTCAGGAAGACAGGCTCATTTTTGATGTTATGACAATACCAGCTAATACTAGTATTTTTATATGTGGGCCAGAAAAAATGATTAAGCAATTCAAATCGTCCATTCCTAGTAGCCATATAGAATGGGAAGCATTTACATTTAGGTAATGAAAAAGCGTACACCTAAACATAGATGTACGCCCTTTATTAAACGTTAAATTTACCTGTTTCTTCTCGGAGATTTTGAGCAAGTTGCGCTAACTGCTCCGAGGCCACAGCCATCTCATTCATCGTAGAGGCCTGTTCTTCAGTGATTGCCGATACATTTAATGTATGATCATTCGTTGTCATTGCCTGTTGGCTAATCACCTGCACGTTTGCTGTCACTTCATTTAGATTTTTAAAGGCATCTGCTGTTGTTTTGCTCGTCTTTTGCATCGTATTTTGAAGCCCTTCGATGGCATTGGCAATCGTATCAAAGGTAGTGCCTGCTTGTTGGACAGAATCAATACCCTGATGGGCAATTCTTCGACTTTGCTCCATTAAGATCACGGCTTCATTCATTTGCTCTTGAATCGTTAGGACGACTTTCGCAATGTCTAAAGAAGCACGACTTGTCTGTTCAGCAAGTGCTTTCACCTCTCCAGCAACAACAGCAAAACCTTTTCCTGCTTCACCTGCTCGTGCCGCTTCAATAGCAGCGTTGAGGGATAGTAAATTGGTTTGGTCGGTAATGGCTGAAATTAACTGACTCATTTGCTCTATTTGTGCGGATTGCTCTTTTAAGCTACTCACTAGATTAGCACTGCTGTCTACCTGTGCATGAAGCTGAACGATATCATCCACAAAAGCTTGTATTTTTTTCGAGCCCCCTGTAGCCATATTAGACGTTGTTACAGACTGTTGGACCGCGTCATGTAAATCGTCCATTGCCGTTTTCATATCATTGCCTAATTGTGTTGTGACACCTTTTAATTGCCCACTGACCTGTTGTTGTGAACTTGTATTTTCAGCTACATCTTGCATGGAAATGGCTACTTCTGTGACGGTTTTATTGACCTCTTGTACACTTGCTGTTAATTCCTCGGCAGTTGAAGCAACCGTTTCCGTTTCGGCTACGATCCGCTGCATCATCGAACCTAATGCTTCCACAGAATCGTTATAATACTGAGCCATTTCACCAAATTCATCCTTTGTATGGACAGTCATTTGTTGCGTTAAATCGCCAGTAGCAAGATAGCCTAAATACGTATTCATCGTTTTCATTTCAGTACGGATATAGCGAGCAAGTAAGTAGATAATAATCGCAATGAGTACAATGAGAATCACACTGATTACTATTTGTTGTTGAAGCATTGCCTGTACCTCGCTATATAGCTCGCTTGTTGGAACAAGTAAAACCAACTTCCATGGCATATCTTGTATTTGCTTATATTGTAGTGTAAAGTCATTGCCATCAATCGTTGTTTGCATTAGCTTTTGCTGCTCTGACAATTGTTCAACAGGAATATTTAAAAATTGCTGAATCGACTCTTTATTCACTTTCTCTACATCCGGATGCGTTAAAAATTGTCCACTATCATCAATTAAAAATGCATAGCCACTGTCGCGAATTTTCACATCCGAGACAATGGATTGGATTGAATCTAAAACATAGTCCCCTGTAATGACGCCAATGGGGGTAGAATCTTTCACAATTTGTGTACCAAATGAAATAAACATTTCTCCTAAAGCCTCATCAAAATAAGGCGCTGTATGTACTACTTGATCAGATTGGATACTGTTGCGATACCAGTCTTGCTCATGAAAACGATAGGCTGGATCTTCATAAGTATCCGTTGCGATAATTTTCTCCCCTTCTTTATAGGCGTACGGCCCAAATATTTCACCCTTTGCTGCATCTTCCTCTAGCCATAGGCCCATACCATATGTTTCCTTATTGAGTGGCAATAGCTGTTGTACATAGCGAGTAAATTGTTCTCTTGTCATTATATTGTCTGCCGACTCAATCGTTGTTTTTGCACTATGTATAAGCTGAGTATGTGAATGCAATTTGCTCTCAACAGAGCCTGTTACATCATCCGCCAGTATAGACATTTCATTTTCAATAGAGCTTTCAAGTTCATTTGATGCGCCCAAATAGTTAAGGAAGGACATACCACCTAGAAAAACAATGATAATAGGAATAAGTATCCCTATTTTTTCCATAAGTTTTAAATTTCCCAATAGTTTTTTCATCTACCTTCACTCCATGCTGTTATTTTTGCTCTATTTACCTTCTAGTATAAATGGATTACGTCTATAAAAATATATTTTTTTTGTAACTTTTCAAAATACTACAACATGATACAAAGATAATAAATCCTCCATTCAAGAATCTTTAATTCGAGCAATTTACTTGGAATATGGATTCATATATCGTATAGTAAAAAACGCATCATACAATGAAGGAGACTAAAATAATGACCGTGACACAAAGTTATTTAAATAAAGTTATGCATGAACGTAAATCTGTACGTAAATACGACGAAACCTATAAAATTCCACAAGAACAATTAGAAGAATTACTTGTTGAAGCAACGTCTGCTCCATCATCTAGTAATCTACAGCCTTGGCGCTTTTTAGTGATTCAAGATGAAGCGACTAAAAAAGAGTTACGTGCCATTGCAAACAATCAAGAACAAGTGGAAACTTCCTCAGCAATTATTGCCGTTCTAGGGGATACAAAAATGTACGAAAATGCGGAAGCTGTCTATACGAAAAACTTTGATCTTGGCTATATCAATGAAGCAGCAAAAGATTTAATGATCAACAATTCGATAAACTTATATTCTCAGCTTCCACAAGAAGTATTAAAAAATATCGTGACATTTGATGCTGGTCTAATTTCTATGCAAATTATGCTATTAGCAAAAGATATGGGCTATGATACAGTCCCAATGGGTGGATTTAATAAAGAAGCCTTCGCTCAACGGTTTGAATTAGCTGATCATATCGTGCCAGTTATTTTAATCGCAATTGGTAAAGCAGCAGCTCCTGCCTATAATTCTTCTCGTATTGAATTAGCGCACATTGCTAAATTCATTTAATTCTTGCAAAATGGTCACCTTACTATGTGGTAAGGTGGCTATTTTTTTGATTTGGATGGTATGTTATGAGCTCCTACCATCATAGGATAGTAATGTTTGGTATAAAGTAAAAAACGTCAAAAATGATTCTCCAAAACTAGCACAATCATTTTCCAAAGGATATTATTTGCTTTTTTTGTATTTATTACTCAAAAAATCATCATCAAAGACTTAAAAATAATTTATATTCTAGTACATTCGTGCGATTTCTACTAAATATTACATAAAATTCGTTGTAGCTTAAACACGCTAGACTTGTTATTATTAGGAGGTATTTTCAAATGAAGGGAGGTTTTACTGATGTATAATTATGATGATTCTTATTATTATAATGATTTGGATGCAGCTATGGGTGGCTTGTTTTTACTATTTATTTTAGCAGCTCTTGTTATTGGTTTAATCGCCTACATTATTAGTGCACTCATTTATTTTATGACGTCTAAAACAAATGGTTTTGGAGATGTAGCCTATATCGCTTGGATTCCAATTATTAATGCTTACAGTCTCTTCCTACTGACAGCTGGTGGGGACAATCGAGAAACAGTACGTGCAACAGCTTTAAAAAATACGCTTATTTATGCGGGCTTGTTAATCGTTTCGTTTATTCCATTTATCGGCATACTTGCTTCTCTAGGTGCGGTAGGCTTTACATTGTATTTCTCGTATCGCCTATTCTATCGCTGGTGTGGCGAAACAGGGAAAGCTGTGCTATATACGATTTTAATGATTATCACAGGTGGATTGTTCTTTGCTATCTACGGTTTAATGCGCATGAACAAACCATTTGTTGCATAATGCACCGTGTTAAAACCTCTTTATGCCCTTAGGCTAAAGAGGTTTTTTGGCGTAATCTCACTTGGTAATGTCGCATTGATTTAGGAATCCCTTTTAATTCAAACACCCCACTGTATGCTAAATATCGAATTCGATATTCTAAAAAGAAGATATTTGGAGGGTCATCCATTCTTGTAACTAGCTCATAAATGAATGGCCCTGTTTGAATAAAATCTGCACTTCCTTGTTCCTGATGAACTTGTCCTAGCGTTGACATAATCAAATTATCATAGTAATTCTCTGGAACTGCTCGAATTTGCTGATGCAACCATAGACGAAAAACCTCTTTTGTTTGCGCTAAACTTTCCCATTGCTGTTGAAATAGCAGATGCTCCTCAGCAGGTAGTTGCTTTTTGTCATACTGCTCGATATTCCATTGACGATTGATAACATTCTGTTCCCCCGTGTTGATGAGAACAATTTCATTTGTTCTATCACGCAGTAGATAGAGGATAAATCGGAGTCCACACTGTTCTTCTGCATTGTGCCCATACCAAATATAGATTGGTTGGTGACGTGGAATATTCTGTATCTCTCTAATAGTATTCATAAACTTGTTCTGATTTACAAAATCATCCATGCCATCATTAATATTTTCCATTAACCACTCATGGCGGAATGCCTGTCCTCTTTTTTCATCGAGTTTCCATAATGGGCCGATAGATAAATCGTCTGGAAACCCTATGACATATTTCGGCGGAGCAAGTGCTACCCGTAATGAGCCTGCTGCAGATTCCGAGCAAACGATATGTACCATTTGTGCAGTAGTTGAGGTCTCGACCTTTCTTTGTTGAATGTAGTCATTAATGATGTCTACAAAATGATTGAGCTGATTTTGCTCGAACAACAAGGACCACCCCTGCTTAGGGCTACTACGTTCATGATGAAAAGCTGTAAATGGTTCAGATGGTTTTAGTTCATACCCCGCCCATTCCCCCTTTTCTGTAACATCTGCTATCGTGATATACGCTAAAGCTTGAATTTTGTAAACGAACACCTGATTTGGTTCGTACAAAAAATAAATAAATGGATAATGTATCGTTGTTTCCATGTACACAGCCTCCTTTAAAAAAAATTGTATCACAAAAACAATATTTTCCATCTTTTTTTCAAAAAAGCAGTTAGCTAGCATAGTAGATATGGTATTATTATAGTTAGAAAATTTCGAATTTATATCAAAGGAGACTGATGAATGTGTATGAAAATATTTTAAGACATCCGGGGCCAACGCCGATTCCAAAAAAAGTTCAATTTGCGATGAATCGGAATATTTTTAGTCATCGAAGTCAAGAATTTGTAGAGTTATACCGAGAAACCATTGAATTAGTAAAGCCCGTTTTCGGTACGACGCAGGATATCTTACTTTTGCCATCAGGTGGCACAGCTGCACTAGAAGCTGCAGCTGTCAACACAGTTGCTGCTGGTGAAGAAGTTGTAGTCATCACCATTGGGGCATTCGGTGACTATTTCGTATCGATTTGTGAACAATATGGCTTCCATGTACATAAGCTTGAAAAAGAATGGGGACAAGCTTGCACACCCGAGGAACTACGAGCATTATTACAACCATTGGAGAATATTAAAGCCGTTTTTGTCACGTACAATGAAACATCTACCGGCATTTTAAACCCAATTGCTGAATTAGCACAGGTAATCCGTGACGAAACAAATGCCCTCGTTATTGTAGATGGCGTAAGCTGTATCGGTGGCGTTCCTGCCGAAATGGATGCTTGGGGCATCGATATTCTGGTAACAGGCTCTCAAAAAGCAATGATGCTCCCTCCAGGGCTTTCTCTTGTCAGCGTGAGCGAAAGAGCTTGGAAAGTCATTGAAAAAAATCAAACACCAGCATATTATTTAAATCTATTAAGCTATCGTAGCTGGGCGGAAAAGGGCATGACTCCAAATACGCCTGCAATTACACTGATTTACGGACTGCATGAGGTTTGTAAATTAATTGAACAAGAAGGTGGCTTTGCTCAAACGGTTGCACGCCATGAACTCATGAAAAACATGGTGCGTAGCGCAATGAAAGCATTACACATTGAGCTATTAACAGAGGATCAATATGCCTCACCAACCATTACAGCCATCAAGGCTCCACAAGGTATTGACCTTGCTGAGCTCTTAGCACATCTCAAGCAGCACTATCATATAGACTTCGCAGGCGGTCTTGGTCATCTGCAAGGAAAAATTTTCAGATTCGGCCATATGGGCTATTGTTTCCCAAGTGATATTTTACAAGCCGTCTCTTTAATGGAAGCCGCCCTTCAAGATTTCTCCTACGACTTTGAACCAGGAGCAGGCGTAAGTGCCGCACACAAAGTATTTCTAGCTGCACAACACAAAGCATTGCTACGTTAATACGGCAAACAGGTGGAGAAAATTTCTCCACCTGTTTTTGTTTAATCAGACTCGAGGGTCCCTTTGAAGTTGAGCAGTTGTGTGCACTGTTATACCGAAGGAGCGGTGTGACACTCTTTTGGATCACTCAATACTATCAATTTCTCTGCTCTTCTCTAAATATGCTGCACGCATAGTTGTAGGAACCATACTGCCCCCTGTTGCCCACACAAGATGTGTAGCTTGTGACATGTTGCTTACTAATGCATGCTGCTCTAAGTAAGATTGACCTTTTTGCAGTAAGCGAATGGCACCATACATGCCTGCATGTGCGGAAGGTTCTAAAAATAATCCTTCACTATCCACTGCTAACCCTAATGATGTAAATAATTCTTTATCTGTCACTGTGTAACAACCACTAACATACGTTTCCATCACTTTGCCTACAAATTTTGAAGCACGCCCCACAGCAAGACCATCTGCTTCCGTGTTATTGTCAAGATCAATATCTTCTACACTAATAGCGTCATGTAAACCTGTCATCAGCCCAATTGTCATACAAGGAGAAGCGACGGGCTCCGCAAAGAAAATATGCACATGCTCGCCGAATACCTCTCGTAATCCATAGGCAACACCACCTGGACCTCCACCGACACCACATGGTAAATAAACGAACAATGGATGCGCTTTGTTGACAGTAATATTCGTCTTTTCCAATTGGTCTTTTAAACGCTTTGCTGCTACTGCATAGCCTGCAAATAGATCCTTTGAATTTTCATCATCAATAAAGTGACACATTGGATCTTGTTCAGCTTCATGTCTCCCCTGCTCAACAGCCACACTGTAATCAGCTTCGTATTCAATAACTGTGGCTCCTTTTTCTCGCAGTAAAGCTTTTTTCCATTCTTTGGCGTCACTCGACATATGTACAACGACATTAAAGCCGAGCTTCTTGCCTATAATGCCGATACTTAAACCTAAATTCCCTGTGGAGCCTACCGCAATCGTGTATTGTTGGAAGAACGACTGGAATTCCTCTGTTGCTAGGAGCGCATAATCATCTTCTTGTGTGAGCTTTCCACTTGCCAAAGCTAACCTTTCTGCATGTATTAATACCTCATAAATCCCTCCACGTGCTTTGATTGAACCAGAGATTGGGAGAGCATGATCACATTTTAATAGGAGTTGACCTGGTATCGACACACCGTACTTTTGCTCAAGCGCACTTTTCATTGCTGGGATCTCCTTGATGATTGATTCAATCAAACCATCACTTTCTACAAGCTCAGGAAATGCTACTTTTAAATAAGAAGAAAAACGATGCAATGTTTCTTCCGCTTCCTCCACTTCTAGCATCGTAAAGAGGTTTGTTTGTGGAGTCCTCATCCAATTTGTATTTTCCCATAATACAGTATCTTTATTTGCTAGTTCTTTTAGTTGCGGAAATTGCTGTAATAGTTCGTGTTTACGGTCATTTTTCACCTGTAGATTCCTCCATTTTACGAGCTAAAATTGCTCGTTCACAAATTTGTCGAAATTTCATTTCAAACGATATATTGTTTTCTTGTGTTCTTTTTTTAGGTCCCTTTGTTCTTCCTCCTGCACGCCGTATTTTTTGACCAACATGGCGCATATCGAGCAAACGTTCTATGTTTTCATTAGACATTTCTCGTCCATTTTGATCAATTGGATACCCCCCTCTTGCTAAAACCATTGCGGCTAAACCGTAATCCTGTGTAATGACAATATCGTGTTTTGAAAGCGCGTTCACTAGCGTAAAATCAACCGAATCTGGACCTTTTGGAACAATAATTGTTATTACATTATCACGTTCCACACGGTGCGATGTATCGCAAAACAAGATAGTTTCAATCTCAAACTCAGATGATATAGATAGCGCCAAATCCACGACTGGACAGGCATCAGCGTCTATTAGAACCTTCACAATAAGGCATCATTCCTTTCTCATAATTAGATGAATCAACCACACAATAATTATTTTAATATATTTTTTATCGGACCCCTCTTGCTCAAATTTTCACAAACTCAAAAAGTATTTTATTGAATAGTTTGAAAAATAGATATACGATACACCTATCAACTAAATGGGGGTTTTAACTATGACAATTACAACTGTTAGCAACGAACAATTAGCAAAAGAATACGTAGATGGCGTATTTGAGCAACTAAAACAACAGAATAGTCATCAAGCGGAATTTTTACAAGCAGCTGAGGAAATTTTCATCTCATTAGTACCTGTATTCGCACAGCATCCTGAATATATTAAGGCTAATATTTTATCTCGTATCGTCGAGCCAGATCGCATCATTTCCTTCCGTGTAGCTTGGCAAGATGATAACAATCAAGTGCAAGTGAATCGTGGTTATCGTGTTCAATACAGCAATGTCATGGGACCATACAAAGGCGGCCTCCGATTCCACCCTTCCGTAAACGAATCCATCATTAAGTTCCTAGGTTTTGAACAAATTTTTAAAAATGCTTTAACTGGGCAACCAATTGGTGGTGGTAAAGGTGGTTCAAACTTCGATCCAAAAGGTAAGTCTGACTCAGAAATCATGCGTTTCTGCCAAGCATTCATGACTGAATTATACCGTCATATCGGTCCAGATGTCGATGTTCCTGCTGGTGATATTGGTGTAGGTGCTCGTGAAGTTGGCTATTTATGGGGCCAATATAAACGTTTAACAAAAGCAAACGAGTCAGGTGTATTAACGGGTAAAACTCCTGGTTATGGTGGCTCTTTAGCTCGTAAAGAGGCAACTGGTTACGGTACCGTTTATTTTGTCAATGAAATGCTAAAAGATGCTAACGATTCATTCGAAGGAAAAACAGTGGTTGTTTCTGGTTCAGGTAACGTTTCTACGTACGCAATTGAAAAAGCACAACAGTATGGTGCAAAAGTGGTGGCATGCTCTGACTCTTCAGGCTATGTGTATGACCCAGAAGGCTTAGATTTAGATGCTATTAAAGAAATTAAAGAAGTAAAAGGTGAGCGTATTTCAACTTACGTTAATAACCGACCAAATGCTACTTTTACAGAAGGTTGTACAGGTATTTGGACGATTCCATGTGATATTGCCCTACCATGTGCTACACAAAACGAAATTAATGGTGAGTCAGCTCGTACATTAATTTCAAATGGTGTAAAAGCAATCGGTGAAGGTGCAAATATGCCATCAGATCTAGAAGCGATTAATGAATTCCTAAATGCAGGTGTATTATTCGGTCCTGCAAAAGCTGCGAATGCTGGTGGCGTTGCTGTATCTGCTCTTGAAATGGCGCAAGATTCAAGCCGCATATTTTGGTCATTTGAAGAAGTAGATGCGAAACTTCATCAAATTATGAAAAATATTTATACTAACAGTAAAGCTGCTGCTGAAAAATATGGTTTCCCAGGTAATTTAGTAGTAGGCGCAAACATCGCTGGCTTTATCAAAGTAGCAGATGGCATGCTTACTGAAGGCGTCTATTAATACCGTTCTTTTTTCAATGTTCCCTAGGTTAGAAATCGGAATATTCTTAATTTCAAACAAGGAGATAGCGAACATTCGTTATCTTCTTGTTTTTAATTTGCTAATTCGTTATAAAACATTCAAACAATCTATTTAAACGAACATTTTAGTTATTAAACATTCAAAACATTCGTGTTATAATTTTAGAGTACTATGAAATATTGGAGGGTTTTTTGTGGAATTATTGTATACAGGTAAAACAAAAAATGTGTTCAAATTAGAAGACGGTCATTATTTACTAAAATTTAAAGACGATGTTACAGGAGAAAACGGGGTGTTTGACCCAGGTGCTAATACTGTTGGTTTAACAATCGATGGTGCTGGTTTAGCTGGCTTACGTTTAACTTCGCATTTCTATTCTAAATTAAACGAACAAGGTGTTCCTACTCACTATGTAGATGCAAACTTTGAAGATGCAACAATGACTGTAAAACCTGCTACAGTATTCGGGAGCGGTTTAGAAGTAATTTGCCGCTTCAAAGCTGTCGGTTCATTCCTACGCCGCTACGGTGCATATGTAAAAGAAGGACAAGATTTAGACTCCTTTGTAGAAGTAACAATTAAAGATGATGATCGTTTAGATCCCCCTATTTCTGAAGATGCTTTAGCGATGTTAAACCTGTTAACTCATGAAGAATATGCCATTTTAAAACAACGTACAATTGAAATTTCTAAATTTGTTGCAGCAGAACTTGCAAAAAAAGGCTTAACGCTATATGACATTAAATTAGAGTTTGGCCGTGACGCCAAAACAAATGAAATTTTATTAATCGATGAAATTTCTGGTGGCAATATGCGTGCTTACAAAGGTGAGCAATATATCGAACCATTAGAGCTTGAGAAGATAATGTTAGCTGAATAAGAGAAAAAATCCCCGAAAAAGAGTCGACAGTTGCGGCTCTTTTTTTATGTAGAAAACTTATTTTATTTTCAACGAAACTTTTCCTTGCTCCACTCGTATATTAACTACTGTAATACGCAATTATTCTATTATTTTGGAGGTAGTTTAATGGAAAACTATAATGAGACAACGACAGAGGAGAGGCCTAAACTAAATCCATTTTTATCTGTTTGGCTGCATCCTAAGCAAACGGCCCGTTATATGATTAACGAAAAATCTATCGGTTTTGCCATTTTGATTTTGTCTATTGGTTATGTTGGCTCTATGATGTCTGGACTAATTGATTCGGAATTATTTCCTAATTTTTCTCCTTGGCTTTTAGCATTATTATGTGTAATTTTCGCTCCTATCGCTGGTATTATCGGAACAGCCTTTTCTGCACTCATCACATGGCTATTTGGTAAATTATTTAAGGGTACAGGTACGTATTCGGACTTATTTAAAGGATTGAGCTTAACAGCTGTTCCATCTATCGTACTGATTCCTCTTTACATCATTTGGATAATGACTTCACCAGATTCTTTATTGGACCCGAACTTTATGGGCGCATTGCCGTGGATTTTTTGGCCAACTATTTTAGTAACCATTGTTGTTAGTATCTGGTCTTTTGTTATTTCAGTAGGTGTAGTAGCAGAAGCACACCAAATTTCTAACTGGATGGCTTTCTTCACCATCTTCATTCCAAGCATTATTTTATTCATCGTGTTCTTCGTCCTTTTCTTTATCATCCTCATTGGAATTATGGGTGTTAGCATGATGTAAAAAAGACTCCCACTCTCATTTAAGAGAGTGGGAGATTTTTTCTATAGTTTGAATTGAGCAATTAATGTCTTCAATTGTAAAGCTAATTCTGATAACTGAGCGGACTTTCCTGCCATGTCCTCCATTGAGCTACTTGTCTGCTCTGTTGTAGCCGTTGTTTGCTCGACACCTGCAGCAGATTCCTCAGCCACCGCCGCAATCTCTTGAATGGAGTTGTTCATCTTACGTCCATCTTCTGTTACTTTGGATAAATTGGTTGAAATTAATTTCACGCTTTCAACAACATCATTGATGGAATAACTAATCGTATTAAACGTTTCACTAGTAGCTTTTATTTGATTGGTTCCTTCTTTTACTTCTTGATAACCATCTTCTAACGAATTTGTAACAACATCAAAATCTTGCTGAATATTTGTGACGATTGTTGTAATATCATTCACTGAAAATGCTACTTGTTCTGCAAGTTTTCGTACTTCATCCGCAACCACCGCAAATCCTTTGCCATGTTCACCAGCTCTAGCTGCTTCAATGGCAGCATTTAAAGCCAAAAGGTTGGTTTGGTCTGCTATATCTTTAATTACAACGACCAGCTTAGAAATTTCTTGTGCTTGTGCATCTAATTTTTTTACTTTTTCAACAGCATTTTGTACAATGCTATCAATCTTCACCATTTGAGAATTTGAGGATGTCATTAACTGACTGCCTTCGTTCGTTAACTCTAATACTTCCGCAGAAGATTGATGAATATGGGCACCATGCTGATTTGTTTCTTGTAAATCTGCTGTGAAACGTTCCATTAATGAAGTTAATTCATTGGAATGATGTGCTTGTCCTTCTGCACCCGATGCCAATTCATGCATCGTAATCGCAACTTGCTCCGCCCCCATATTCACTTCATTAGCTGATTGTGTTAGTTCTTTACTTGAAGTATTAATCAAGTCAGAAGCCTTTGCGATATTATGAATCATGTCCTTCAATTTCAGCTGCATTTGATTCATAGCGATGGCTAGCTTTCCTATTTCATCTTTTGATCGAATGGTCATACTTTCTTGAGATAAATCTCCATCTGCAAATCGTTCCATTGCTTGAGCCACTCGGTTAATTGGTTTTGCCATACTGCTTGCATATTGCCAAATAACAAATATCCCTACAATAATGGCAATACCAATCACTATAATTGTTAATTTTAAAATATCCTCTGCTGGTTTATTAAAATCATTTAAATACGTGCTTGCACCGATGACCCAACCCCAATAAGGATCTGTTTCTGCATAAACGCCTTTATCGGCCAGTTGATTTGAATTTGGTAGTTCCCATGCATAGCTAACAAAACCACCTCCTTCGTTTCCTTTCGCAATCATTTCTTGCATGTACTTAACTCCATTATCATCCTGTTCATCCCAAACATTAGTTCCCTCTATGTTTGGATGTGCGATGGAGTTCCCCTTTTGGTCAACGACAAATATATAACCGTTATCACCTAGTTTAATATTTTTATTAATTGGCCGCTTCCCTTCGCTATCCTTCTCTCCTAAAATAGCAATCTTTACTTTTTCTTGCGCTTCTTCTAGTGATAGATTACCTGCCTCAACCTGTTGATTGAATTGTTCAATCATAGCGATGGTCATTTCCACACTATTTCTTAAATTCTCTTTTCCTACCATCTCTAAATTTGCTTTACTTTGTTGATAGCTTGAAAAACCTAGAATAATAAGGGGAACCATTAAAAGTAGTAATGAGAAAGCTATTAGCTTCGCTTTAATGGATCTAAATTGAAATAATGATTTCATAGTTTAAACGCCTCTTTCATTTTACATAGACTTTAGACCTAAATTTAAAAACAAAACTATTATTATTAAGTATTTATTCTTCTTAAATGAAATATGTAAATCGTTACATTATTCTCATTCATTTTATTACATAAAAAATCAAACAACAACATTTTTCGAGCATTTTCGCTAGAAAAATCAAAAAAAATAGAGAAAAGCATTCAACTTTTCTCCATCCGCATTATTTTTAATGAGACGTTATTTGTTAAACAGATAACGCCGTACTTTGTTGGAATAGTTCCGATACACCTGATTCAACTGCTGCACCACTTACAGCTCTTGATACAATTGCCACAACACGTTCATCTAGAGATTTCGGTACAATATATTCTTCAGTTAATTCTTCATCACTTACAAGAGAGGCAATAGCTTCTACTGCCGCTAGCTTCATCGTCTCATTTATATCTGTTGCTCGCACATCTAATGCTCCGCGGAAAATGCCAGGGAATGCAAGGACATTATTAATTTGATTTGGATAATCAGAACGGCCAGTACCCATAACACGGACACCCCAAGCTTTGGCATTTTCATACGTAATTTCAGGATTTGGATTAGCTAAGGCAAACACAACTGGATTTTCATTCATGGACGAAATGTGCGCCTCTGTTAAAAGATTCGCAACAGAGACCCCAATAAAGACATCCGCACCTCTAAGGGCATCATCGAGTGTACCATGAAGTTTTTCTGGATTTGTTAAATGAGCGACTGCTTCTTTAATGGGATTCATCCCTTCTGCACGTCCCTCATAAATAATACCTTTTGTATCGCACATATAAATATTTTTATAGCCCATTTGCACAAGAATACGTAAGATTGCAATTCCTGCAGCACCAGCACCGTTAATAACAACCTTCATCGTCGCGATATCCTTTTTCACAATACGATTGGCATTAATCATAGCTGCACCTACCACGATAGCCGTTCCATGCTGATCATCATGGAAAACAGGAATATCACATTCCTGACGCAAACGATCTTCAATTTCAAAGCATCTTGGCGCCGAAATATCCTCTAAGTTTACAGCACCAAACGTCGGAGCAAGCGCCTTCACAATGCTGACGATTTCATCCGTATTCTTCGTATCCAAACATATTGGAAAAGCATCAACATTGGCAAAACGCTTTAATAAAATCGCCTTCCCTTCCATTACTGGTAATGCCGCTTGAGGTCCTATGTCCCCTAACCCTAAAACCGCCGTACCATCCGTTACAACCGCTACCATATTCCCTTTCATTGTATAGTCATACACAAGTGATGGATTTTTTTCAATTTCTACACATGGCGCAGCCACACCAGGTGAATAAGCCAAGCTAAGATCATAAGAATCTTGAACCGGCACCTTTGAAATTACCTCCAATTTCCCGCTATAATGTGCATGCATTTCTAATGCTTTTTTCATTACGTCCATTCCATCCCATCCTTTTCCCTTAGTTTTTTATTATATTTCAGAATCATAATACTTTGTGAAAATATAGTCAACAAATATTCAGTTAATTTATTTAATTCTCTAATAGCACAGCATTTTACGACTTATTATACATTTTTCTGTCAAATTAATCATTTCACAATCAATTATTTTAAAATAATTATTACAATGTCCTTATTATTGAAAAGTGTACAACTATAGCCTTTTAACCTGTTCAACTTTTCACATAGTATTTTTCTTGTGTAAATGAGAATTTTTTCACAAACTAATGTAAGCGCATCCATTGTTCCACCTGGTTCCGTCACAATTTATTCACATTTTTTCACAAAGATTTTTATTATGCTTACCAAAGTATTTGGAACTTCTATCAAGTCAACAAAAAAAGAGCCCTTATGTTAAGGACCCTTGCTTAAAATGATTGATAAAAGCAGTGATAATATGCTTGGAAGACCATTGCTCACCAGACACTTTGGTGATCGGGTAATCACGAGGGAATATACTTTTCGTCATTTCCTCTACGGAATAACCTTGCTTAAAAAGTTGATGCACATTCTCTTCCATTTCTTCAATATATGCAATTTTATTTAAAATTTGTTCTCGTCCATCTGCCAGATAACCTGCATGGCAGCAATATACTTCTTTAAAATCATAGTTTACTAATTTTTTTAAGGATGCTAAGGTATGTACAATATTTTCTTCGTCGAGTACAACCTTTGTTTTGGTTTGAATATATAAATCCCCTGTAAACATAGCTCCTGTTTGACGATTATAAAAGGCTAGATGATCTGTTGTATGGCCCGGTGTTTCAATGACGTCCCATACGGCCGTATTTGATTGTAATGTAGTACTAATCGGTTGAGCCATAAATGCTGGTCGTTCGCCCCATAGTGCTTGGCGATACAGTGGATAATCCCCATCTTTAGCACAAAGCTGAATAGAGTCGAGGTGAAGGTAAATAGGAACATCTCTTTGCTGTTGAAGCCAAGCAGCATTACCCGCATGATCCTCATGAGAATGTGTCAATGCGATTTGCTCAATGGGCAAATCATTGAAAAAAGATTGAAACTCTTTTGCCAACGAATAGGAACCCGTATCAATCAATAATCCATCAACGAAAAAGCTGTAAACACTCATGCCAAACCCCTGAATTGCTACTTTTCCAAGTGCACATTGTACATCATGATGATGTTGAATTTCTATGCTTGTTTCACGTTTAAACATTCACTTTCCCCCTTTTACAAAAGTGTAGCATAAAATGAATAGTGAGTCATTTTCACATTCCAGCGATTATAGCAATCGCCATCTACAATGAATGCATTTTTTTCACACTATGTATCACGTTATTTGATTGTCAATGTCTGATGTTTTTTATAAAATCTTAATTATATAAAGTGTGAAGGAGCATTACTTATGGAGACAAAAGAAGTTCAGCAAGTGTCCAAGCGAGAACAGAAAAAAACTATCAATAGAGAAAATATTATTAATGCCGCGATCGAATTATTTAGTTCCAAGCCATTTGCTGAGGTGAGTATGCGAACTATTGCTAAGCATGCAAACGTTTCTCCAGGTCTAATCTATCAATATTTTGATGATCAACAACATCTATTTATGACGGCATTTAAAATTGAAAGCGCAAACCTATTAATCGTATTACAACAAACAATTGAGGGACAAGAACATCAACTCGAATTGCTGACAACAAAATATATAGAATATATGTATACGCACGATAATCTATATCAAATGATGACCTATTTCATGCTAGAAAACGAACAACATGGCAATGTCTCACAAGAGTTACGCGACATTATCGATCAACTATTTTCACTTTTCAAAGAAGCTTTAAGTCTACATCTCCCTGAGGAAAATCTTAAAAATGCCGTACAACTTTATTTTGCATCGTTAAATGGCCTATTAATTACCTATAAAAATTTACCTGGTCGTTCAAAAGACGCAACCTGGCAACATATGAAACAACTAACAGATCTATTGATCGTCACAATAAAAAGGCAGGAAAAATAAAACCTGCCTTTTATTTTGTCCTCATCTTTTATTATTGTTTGACTCCCTGCTTTAACTGATGCTTGAGTAATTTTCCAACAGCATTTCGAGGAAGCTGTTCAACAAACTCTACTTCTTTCACAGCTTTGTAGGAAGCTAAATTCTCTTTACAAAACGCCATTATTTCCGCTTCTGTTATCGATACTTCTGGTTTTACTACTATATAAGCTTTTGGAATCTCGCCCCACTTTTCATCTGGAACGCCAATCACCGCTACATCTGTAACAGCTGGATGAGTGGCAAGCACTAGTTCTAATTCTGCAGAATATATATTTTCTCCACCACTAATAATCATATCTTTTATGCGGTCAACTACAAATAAATAGCCATCACGATCCATATAGCCAACATCTCCAGTAAGGTACCAGCCGTTCCTTAACACTTGCTTTGTCGCTTCCATATTTTCGAAATAACCGACAAACACTTGTGGGCCACGTAAACTGATTTCCCCTACCTCACCTGGAGATAGCACTTCATCTGACTTCACATCAACAATTGCTATTTCACCATGCATCATCGATTTGCCCATAGAATCATACTTATCTTTATCCATCTGCTCCTTCCACATTGTCACTGCACCTGTGTATTCCGTAATTCCATACACTTGTTGAATGGGAATACCTAGTTGGCGAAATCCTAAAATAAGTGGAACAGGCACAGACGAAGCACCACAGGTAATGTTTCGAATAGAAGATGCGTTAGCATGTGCAACCTCATAAGTTTTTAATAAGTATGCTAGCATTGTTGGTACTGTCATCATGGTCGTAATCTTTTCTTGCTCTACAATTTTCCAAGCTGCCATAGGCTCAAACGTTTCCATGAGTACCATCGTACAGCCACACATAATATTCGTAATGAGCGGAGCGATGCCACCTATGTGGAAAAATGGTGCCACCATTAAGAAACGGTCATCCTCCCACCAGTCTATGGTTTGCGATAAACCTATTCCCGCAGCATATAAATTATTGTGAGAAATCATCGCTCCCTTTGGCTTACCTGTTGTACCTGACGTATACATAATAAGCGCTACATCATCACTACTAGCATCGTAAACAGGTTCTTGTACGTTCTCATCAAAAACTTCCTGCAGAGAAGGGACAGTTGTATGGGATAGAACGTCAGTAATCACACCTTGTTCTTGTAATGCTTGAATTGTTGACTCAAAATCAACATCATAAATAACGAGCTTTACTTTACTGTGCCCCACAATATATTGAAGCTCCGGTACTTGCAGACGCCAATTTAAAACAACAGTGACGACACCAATCTTCGATGCCCCCATTAACACAGCAATAAAATCTTCATTATTCTTGCATAAAATCGCTAGACGATCCCCTTTAGCAAAACCTTGTTTCTTTAAAAAATGAGCAAAGCCATTGGCCCTCGCATTCATTTGTTGAAATGTCCACCGCTTGTCTTTGTGGATAAAAGCCTCCTTCTCCCCCATTAAAACCGCGCGATGTTGTAACAACTTACCAATATTGATGTTCATAATGGCCACCCCTACACAATTTTTTGTCAACATACTAATCTAGTGCAATTGGTAAATCTTTTTTATCCTTTATGGTTTGCTCCTGAAATAAGGTGAAAATCTCTTCCCAGATTTGTTCCCATTTCCTTGCTGCTTGACGATTCTCATGGTTTGGAAACGCGATTAAATTCACTTGCATTAATTGTTCGATTTGTTCTGCAAACAGCTTTACTTCCTTCTCTGAACTATCTACGAGAATGCTAGCAATTAAATCATAAATAGAAATTTGCTGTCTCATCTTCACAAGATCTCTATATATCTGAGATAATAATACGTTTCTTGGCCCCTCCCATAATTCATTCACTAAGCTATCTCTAAATAATCTTGGGATTGCTGAAAAATCTTCAATCGCCCCATGGCCACCAAAAATAGAAATAGCCAAACGAAGCTTATCTACAGCTTCTTTTGAGGCATAAATTTTTTGTAATAAAATTAATTCACGCACAACGAACGCCTCTAACGTGTTAGGTTCTTGTTGCGTTTGAATAAATGCTTGATAAATATGAAAGGCTGTACCAACAATACGTTTGGCGGCATATTCCAAATCCTCAAGCTGTGCTGCCGCCATTGGAAACTCATCAATGTGTCGATCAAATACTGATCTAAAGTTTGCATATAGCTTCGCTTCTCGTGCAGCTCTCATTAAAAAAGCGCCACTAGCAAACCCAATATCCAATCGTGAACGTGTTAAGACCATACTAACAGCAAGGGCAACTCCTCGATTTTGTGGACCTATGCGATAAGCAATTGCTCCTTGATAATCGATTTCTGCGGATGGTAACTCTGCGGTACCGATTTTCCATTTCAAACGATTGATCACGTGATGATTTCTTTTCTCTTTTTCCTTATCCCCTTGCCAGGTAGGTACAATGAACACCGCAATATCATCAGTATGCTCGACACGTGCAGTCACTACAGCATAATCAGCATGCACCGCTGAGCAGAAAAATTTATTGCCAAATAACCGATAATGCTCGCCCTCCGGCTTAGCCATCAGTACATTCGCTGGAATGTTTGATCCTCCCTGAATCTCTGACATATACTGTGCACCGATCCCAAAATGGCCCTCATAGCCTTCTGTCACATGCTCATAGATGCGCTTTACTTCATCAGGAGCCTCCTCCTTGAAAAGCTCTATTAAGGCAATCAGTCCATCTGTACATGCTAATGGACAAGTAATTCCCGCTTCTCCATTACCATGTAAAAAAAAGCGCTTGACGATTCCTTCATTTTTCAGCTGGTCCTTAGAAAATAGCCCATATCCGAATATGTCTTTCTCCATTTGTTGCATTTCATTCGAACGAATAATGCGATCAATGCGCTCATTATATGCATTATAATGTCTTATTTTAGGCTGATTTTCAGGTCGTGCACTTTCAGCAGCCACAGAACGCCACTCTGTTGATAATTTTTCCACAAAAGGCTCTAATCTCGGCAGCATTTCACCCCATGTTTCACAACTAAACTGTTGTAGGACTTGTAATAAAAAAGGATTATCCAAATCATTCATGGCATCTCTTTTATCAATAAATTCTCGAAAACTATACGTTTTTTCTCCAACATGCATCCATGCACACACTCCTTTTCTAAATTTTAAGAATATTTTAGCATCGTAATTAGAAAAAGTAAACAGTGTTTATTTATTAATTATCTTAGTTCGTTTTCGTACTTTAATCAGGCTATCTGATACTTCGAGCACACTATCTATCGTTCACTTTTTCGTTTCTATCCACTGCTTTGAGCGGTCTATCCACTTCTTTTTCTGTTCTATCCATCACTTTGAGCATTCTATCCACCTCAATGCTCGCTATCCTTCACTTCGAGCGTTCTTTCCACTGCTTTTTCTGTTCTATCCATCACTTTGAGCATTCTATCCACCTCGATGCTCGCTATCCTTCTCTTCGAGCGGTCTATCCACTTCTTTTTCTGTTCTATCCATCACTTTGCGCATTCTATCCACCTCGATGAGGGCTACCCTTCTCTTCGATCGTTCTATCCACTTCTTTTTCTGTTCTATCCATCACTTTGTTCATTCTATCCGTCACTTTGAGCATTCTATCCACCTCGATGCTCGCTATCCTTCTCTTCGAGCGGTCTATCCACTTCTTTTTCTGTTCTATCCATCACTTTGAGCATTCTATCCACCTCAATGCTCGCTATCCTTCACTTCGAGCGTTCTTTCCACTGCTTTTTCTGTTCTATCCATCACTTTGAGCATTCTATCCACCTCGATGCTCGCTATCCTTCTCTTCGAGCGGTCTATCCACTTCTTTTTCTGTTCTATCCATCACTTTGCGCATTCTATCCACCTCGATGAGGGCTACCCTTCTCTTCGATCGTTCTATCCACTTCTTTTTCTGTTCTATCCATCACTTTGTTCATTCTATCCGTCACTTTGAGCATTCTATCCACCTCGATGCTCGCTATCCTTCTCTTCGAGCGGTCTATCCACTTCTTTTTCTGTTCTATCCATCACTTTGCGCATTCTATCCACCTCGATGAGGGCTACCCTTCTCTTCGATCGTTCTATCCACTTCTTTTTCTGTTCTATCCATCACTTTGTTCATTCTATCCGTCACTTTGAGCATTCTATCCACCTCGATGCTCGCTATCCTTCTCTTCGAGCGGTCTATCCACTTCTTTTTCTGTTCTATCCATCACTTTGAGCATTCTATCCACCTCAATTGGCGCTATCCTTCACTTTTTCTATTCTATCCGCCACTCTCAGCGGTCTATCCACCACTTTTTCGTTTCTATCCGTCACTCCGGGCGGTCTATCCACCCCGATGATTCTACCTCACACATCGAGCGGTGTATGGCACCAATTTTTCAATTCTAACCACCACGTTAAACGTTCCATCACCACTTTCCAAACTAAAAAAACGCCCACCAAAGTGAGCGTTTCTTCATTCAATCTCTATTCATTTGTACCTTTTTCCACATCATACTGTGTAATCCAATCACTAAAGCTGCCTACATATAATTGGATGTTTTCGTAGCCTTCGTCTGCTAAAACAGCATACAACGGGGATGCTGTCACACCGCTACCACAGTAGACAACTATCGGTTCATCACGCGCAACTTTTTGTCGTAATGCATCGTTCGCCTTTAATTGGCCATCTGCCTTTAATTGCTCCCAGTCAAAGTTTTTTGCAGTTGGGATATGCCCTGCTACCTTATCCAGTGGCTCCATTTCACCACGGTAACGTTCAGCTGCACGTGCATCAAGTAAAGTTGCCTGAAATTCTCCATCTACAATTGCTTTTACCGCTTGGCGTGGGGCATAAAGCTCATCCTTCCAAACAAAATCTATGATTGTTGGTGGATATTTAATAATATCCTTGGTGAACGGGATTTTCGCCTCTAGTGCAGGTGCGCCGCCATTTATAATCACAACATTCGGGAAACCAGCGTACGTCAGCATCCACCAAGCACGTGGTGCAAATGGAGCTGCTCCTTGGTCATACACAACAATTTGATCTTCATAACGCAAGCCTAATTCTTGAAATACGGAAGCCAATTTTTCTTTGCTTGGCATTGGGTGACGCCCATCTTTACTGTCCATATCTGATAGCTGTTGTTCTAAATCTATATGAATCGCGCCAGTTGCATGGCCATCTTCAAATGCCTTTTTTCCCGCCTCTTTATTCTGAAGATCGAAACGAGCATCGATAAAACGGACACCATCAAACTGAATTTCATCCACTGATTTGAATACTTTTCCCATATGAATCACCTCATGCGTATTGTAATTGTGCGTAAATCGCTTTCCAAGAAGCTAAACGACTCTCTTCTTGCAATGCCAGTCTTTCTGTCTCAATTTGTTCAAGCGCTTGATGATAAATATATAAACGTAATTTTTCTGCTTCCTCTGCAATAAACGTAATAGCCCACGTCATGAGAGAAATTTTCTGTGCATCTAAATAATCTTGGGCATCTGGTTTTGTTAAAGCTTCTAGTGCCTCACTCAACTTCATTTTTTCATTCTTTTCAAAGAAAGCTTTTTGGTTGCGAAAGTGAGATTTTACACTTGCATATTTCGTGATATGTGCAAACGGACCTTCAAAATCAAGTAAATTTGGCTCAGAAGATTCAAATGCTAAAAACGAGAAGCTTCGATTTAACTCTTTCAGTTCACGTACTTCATCTTTAAAGCGTTGTTGCATCTTCTTGCTAATGAACTGAGATAAACGGAAGTTTGTTACACGCATTTCCTGTGTAAAATCGAAACGCAAGCTTTGCATGACTTCCTTCAATGCATGCTCCAATGCTTGTTGTGCTGGCATCGCTGCAAATGTCGAAGGGTTATAGCCTTCTTTAAAGAATTCTGGATAACGATAATAAACACGCTGTAGAACATAATACAGTAACTCATCAAGCTCTTGTTTCGTTTCGCTTTCAAGCATACTTGTATTGAGCACACTGAACTTCGATTGAATATGCTGTTCCAGTGTTGTTAGTTCCTCTAATCGCTCATCCTTACGTTTTAAGTTTTCCTCTGTTTGTGCAATTAAATCCGCTAAACGTTGTTCCGTTTTATCAACTTCTTCTGCAAGGGCCTGCACCGCTAATGCACTCAATTCATCATTTAAGAATGTGTGGAAATCGTTTTCAAACGGTGGCATTCCAGATGTTAAATCAGCACCTTCTACTTTTTCTTTTAACGCTAGAAGGCTTGATACCCCATGCAGTCTAGGGAAACGAATGCCAAATCGTTGTAACTCTGAACGAACATAGCCTTTCACATCTTCTTGTTCTTCATCTGTTGTTGCTAAATCAATAGCATTCACAATAAAGAACATTTTATCAAGCTCAAACGCATCCTTTACACGACCAAGCTGAATTAAAAACTCTCGGTCTGCTTTAGCAAAGGCATGGTTATAGTACGTAATAAATAGGATGGCATCTGCATTACGAATATATTCAAATGCTACACCTGTATGACGTGCATTTATAGAGTCCGCTCCTGGAGTGTCAACCAGTGTCACACCCATACGCGTTAATGGACTATCATAATAGAAGTCGATATTGTCAACGAAACATGATTTATTTTCTTGTGCGACAAATTTTTCAAACTCTTCACGGTCTACGCGAATGATTGAACCAAGCTCTGATTTAAACGTCAAGTAACCTTCCTTATAAGCACGAATAAACGACTTATGAACATTTAAGCGCTCATCGGTTAACTGAACTGCTAACCCTTCGTCAGTACGATTAAACGCTTCATCTAATGAAGAAACGGATAAGCCAATTGCTGCATAAGAGCCTTGAATATCCTCTAGCATTTGCTCAGCTGTTTTAAGCTGTACATCTGCCGTTTCATGTGGATGCTCTGGTGTAACAGGACGAATTTTATTGATCGCTGCTGTTGTTGGGTTTGGTGATACTGGTAACACCTTTGCTCCCATTAATGCATTTGAGAATGATGATTTTCCCGCACTAAAAGCCCCAAACAAAGCGATTGTAAAATCTTTTTTCTGTAATCGTTCCACTTTATTTTCAAGGTATTGGGCTACTTCTGCAAATCCTTGAACTTCTTTTACAGCATTTGCTGTATGCAATGCACGATTGATGACCCCATCAATTGGAAGGGTCGCTGCACTTACAGCCTGCTGAGCTTCTTCCTGTTGGATCACTTCTTCTTTCGGCTTCAGCATGGATTCATCAAACAATCGAATATCTGCTAAATCTTGCTTAAATGAATGTTCCCAATTTGTTAGCTGTTGATTCGCGATTTTACGGATTTCATTACTCGCTTGATGCATAATGCTTGCACTATATTGCTGATAGCCTTCGATTTCAAGCACAGCCTTAATGGCATCTACTTTCTCCTGCATACCCGCCATTTTTAATTTTGACGGAGCAGCTGTTTCTGTCGCTACTGCTTCGAGCGTTGTCACTTGCGCATTTTTCCAGCTATCTGTTGCCTGAATAAAGTAGCGCTTCGTTGCCTCCGCCACGCGGTTAGCGAAGTTTAATACAGCATCACCAGTTAACAGAGCACCTGTTTGAACTTGTTGCTCGATCAATGAAAAAGGTAAATCAAATGCATAGGCATCAATGGCTGAGGCACGTTCATCATTTAATGCGCCAACGTCCTTCAATGCTTTTTTCATGAGTCCTTTTAAATGCCCTGTAATTTGTGCGTGCACTACGTTTTGATAGGCACTAAAAACATCCTCTTTACGACGATTACGCTCTTCCTCTGTTTTTTTCTTCGCAGTAAAGAGTCCCCCTACCTTAAAGCTTTCCTGCATACTTTCTAAATAAAGGCGTAAGCGATCACGTAAATCTGCCGGCATAATAGCTGCATTGGCAAGCAATTCCTTACGTTGCTCCTCAAATGTTTCGTTCCATGCCTCTACTGAGAATAATTCAACCTGACGATTTAATTTGTTGTATTGTTCTATAATATCTTGATGGTGCGCCCAGTCGTCCGCACTTAAAATCTCTTCATCGATATCTAAACGATCCTGTCTTTCTTCCATTAAATAATTGTCATGCTCACTTTGTAATAAACCCAATGTATTCGTTGCCGTTTGTACAAGCTGCTCCTGCCAATCATTCATACTATCCATAACGATTTTCTTTACTGCCTCAAAATCATTATGTGGATGTTCAGACTCTCTCAATGATGTGAAAAATACACCTTTAGGCACAACACCCCATGCAGCAAAGGAATTATGAACAGTTGCTTTAAAGTCTTCAAAGCTCAGTTCATTGTCTTTATGTTTATCAATCATATTAACAATTAAATAAACGTTTGGATTATATTTCATTAATTGCTTGGTAAATTGGAAATTCAACTCCGACTGCACATGGTTGTAGTCCATTGTATAAAATACGATATCGGCAATATGGAGTGCAGATTCAGTTGACATTCGGTGCGCATCATCCGTTGAGTCTACCCCTGGCGTATCCATCACTGTAACGCCTACTGGTAGTGTAGAAGTACTATGTCCAATTTCAATTTGCGACACTAAATCCCCATTCTTACTTAGCTCTTTTACTGTTTTAAAATCATAGCCTGCCTCAAATTTTACAGGCTTTTCATTGTGCATATAGACAATTGCAAAATCTTCCTCTGACTTATGCACTTTCACGATATTTGCACTTGTAGGAATTGGACTAGATGCAAGTAAATTCTCACCAGACAGCGCATTAATCATGCTCGACTTCCCTGCAGAGAAATGGCCTGCAAAGCCAATCACATACTCTTTTTGTTGGATTTTTCGAGCAAAAAGTGATGTTTTATCCATGCGCTCCGTATCACCATTATGCTGATATATTATGTATTGCAAGGAAGCTTGCTTTAAAAGCCCCTCCAATTGTTGATCAAAATCTTTCATGAAACCAGTAACCCCTTTTTCGTTAATTATTCATAATTAGTATTCTACCTTATTCAACTAGCAAAGTATAACACTAATTTACGGTAAAAAGCATATACGCCAACGTTTCCATCCTGCTAGATTGCACCTCAAAAGCATGTTTATTCGAAATAATCATCACCAAATGATAGTTGGTCAACTAGTTAACATACTATTTTCTTCATATTTTATAGTAAAAGTATTCACGACAAAGGTTATTTTTATAAGAATGGAGTGTGATAGCACATGGTGAATCCTAAGTATCATCGAATCATTGAAACAAGTTGTCAGTGTAACTGCGAGGAACGATTTTTCTGGCCACGTATAAAAGCAACTAACGGAATGCCTATCGATCCTCCTCCTGAAGTAATCCCAGAAGGAGCCATTTTACCAACAATCCATAGATATTTTTATATCGTAACAGCCGATCTTGATTTAACAAATGGTGTAACTCTTCCAGCGACCCTCTTTTGGAATGACAATGCCGATCCCATAACTGAGTTTACGGTCTTTTCACCAAATGGCTACGTCAATCTGTATATTAATGCTGTTATGCAAGAAGGTGGCATTTATACGATAACACCAGCCTCATTAACGATCGTACCTTACAATGCAACACTTTATAGAGGAACGCCCATCATCATTGAATCACTAGGCTTCACAACAAAATAAAAGCCCTGAAAGGAGGTGAAACAGGTGGCGCTTTCCATTATAAATATTCATGTCAATGTAACAGGTACTTCTACAAGATTTTTTAACGTCTTAGCTGCACCTCTTATCATTACAGATGGCACTACAGTTGCTTCAACAACGTTTTTAAACGATAGCGGTACAGCGGCAACAACTTTTCCAGTAGTTGTAAATGGCTACTATAATTTATATATTAATGGTGTTCTACAGGAAGGTGATGCCTATACAGTATCTGCAACGGCAGTAACGTTCAATACTGTTACAGCTACACTTTCAGCTGGTACGCCAATTGTGCTTGAAGCTGTTGAATTATTAACTATCATCTAAACAAAATGGATGCCTTAAATAACTTAGGGCATCCATTATTTCAATTATGTTGTAGTTGCCGTCTGAGCGCAGCAATTTTTTTAGCATAGTCCAGCGCATGCAGACCATCTCCATGAATACATAGTGTTTGTGCAGCAACTTTTATTTTTTTTTGCTGTACGGATAGTACTTCATTGGTCGTCAATATACCTTTTACATGACGAAGCATTTCAGCTTCATTTTGTATTAAGGCATTCGGTTCCTGTCTGCTCACTAATGTGCCATCATCATTATAACGACGATCCGAAAAAACTTCCTCATACACTTGAAGCCCCTTTTCCTTTGCAATCATCTCCATTTGACTACCAGATAAACAATATAAAATTAACTGTGGATTGAAATCGTACACTGCATTGACGACAGCTAACGCTTTTTCCTTATCATTAGCACATTGATTATAGAGCGCTCCATGTGGCTTAACATGATGGAGTGTGCCCTTTTCAATATGAACATACGCTTGCAAGGCACCCATCTGGTAGACCATCATATCGTAAATTTCTGTCATATTATATTCCATGTTTCGGCGACCAAATCCCTCTCGATCAGGATAGCCTGGATGCGCACCAATATGAACATTTTTACGAATCGCACTACGAACAGTTTGATGCATGATCGTATGATTACCTGCATGATAGCCACATGCAATATTAATCGATGTCACATAATCTATTAGTTCTTCATCTTTTCCTGTGATAAAAGCATCATAACTTTCTCCTAAATCACAATTAATATCAATTGGCATCACGCTTCCTCCAGTGCAAATTGTATTGTGTTAAACGTACGCATCTGTGCTACTTTATGTAAATCACCTTCATGTACCGTCGCAATAATAGGATAGCCCCCCACCGTTTGAGCATCTGCCATTAAGATGATAGGATCACCACTTTGCGGCACTTGGATTGTGCCAAACTGTGTGGCTTCTGACAGAATATCTTGCATTTCATGAAGCTGTAAGACAGGCCCTTTTATGTAATAGCCCATGCGATTGCCACCGATAAATTGAAAAGGATTGTGCAAAAATTGTCGTTGACTCTCTTCCGTAAATAAGTGAAAATGCGGTCCTTTGAAAATTCTAACCGAAATTGTGCTGAGAAAAGTTGGACGATAGGGTGCATAAAGCCCTCTATTGTATGTTAAAGGTGATGTTATCTGTCCGTACAAAATGCTGCCTTTTGTAATAGATGTCCCAAGATTACCAAGAGGAAGGCATGAGCTACTACCAAGCTCTTTTTTTGTATAAAACCCTCCAAGGGGGGTTAAATAGACAATCGAGCCTTGATGGACACTTTTAATGGCTAATTGATCACCCTTCGTTAATCGAAACGTTTTCCACATTTCTATCGGGTCATTATTAACAAGGCATGTACAATGTCCACCCGTTAATACATACATCCCATCAGACAATGCCTCAAATTCAAAACCACCTACGAACATTTCAAAAGACGTTTGGTCAGGATGATTTTGTAAGATTTGCTGTGCTGCTTGAAACGATACTTTATCCATAGGTCCAGATAACGGAATACCAAATGACCGATAGCCGTACCTTCCTTGGTCTTGTAAGCTGCCATAAACACCTTGTTTTGTTACGAGCAGAAGTGGCTTCAATCGCTACACTCCTTTGCTTTTCATTTCCCAAAATTGTTGTTTGGTTACTTCATAAAACTGAACTTCGTCACCGAGAGCAAATAGAAACGGCTCTTTACCGTTTACATCAAATAAGTCTAATGGTGTTTTTCCGATTATATTCCAGCCTCCTGGTGAATCGACTGGATAAATCCCTGTTTGGCCACCGCCTACACCAACGGAACTCGCGGATACAGCAACTCTTGGTTTCTTTAAGCGTGGCACAAACAATTTTGAATCAAGCTCTCCTAAATAAGGAAAGCCAGGTAAAAATCCGATTAAATAAACATAATAGCTCTTTGACATATGCACTGTTTTTATGTCCTCAAATGATAAACCTGTAAAGTCCATCACTCGCTGAATATCTAAGGCAAATTCTTCATCATAGCACACGGGTATTTTTAAAAGACGATTTGTTCCTTCATTTGTGGAAGCTTGCATCTCCAGCCACTGTGTTCTTAATGGTACAATATCTATTTTTTGTTTCACATAAGCTGTAACTGTATGATAACTTGCGACACTTTCTACTAGATGGTGCCGTAGCTGTTTTTTCAGAAACTGACTAAATGCTTGTACTGCACAGAAGTTTGTGTGGGAGATTTCGTCATTGAATGCAAAGCGAACGGTATGCTGGCTAATCCACATCGAATGAGGAAAATCAATGATTGGTTGCACGAACTGTCTCCTCAATACAAAGCTTTACAGCTGCCACTAAATCTTGGCTATTCCAGCCTGGAATTTTGCCATGTTGGATAGCCAGCTCAAAGGATGCTGGAATATGGATAAAGCCAGCATGAACCCCTTCATGTTGCTGTGCATATACAAGCCCCTCATACATAATGTTATTGCATAAATAGGTACCTGCTGTATTGGAGATTTCTGCTGGATACCCCTCTGCCTGTAATCGATTCACCATATTGCGAATCGGTAAATTCGTTAGAAAAGCATCTGCCCCATCCTCATAAATACTTTCATCAACAGGTGTGTAGCCATTATTATCAGGCTCCCCATCTTTCACATTTATGGCAATACGCTCTGGCGTTATTTTAAATCGCCCACCTGCTAATCCTAAAGAAATAATGATTTGCGGCTTCACTTCCTCAATAAATTGCTTCAACTGCCCAGCCGATTGTTGAAAATCTACAGACATAATTCGTCCGACAATAGCATAGCCATCTATCTTAATTCCATCTAATGCTTCTACAATTTGCATCGTCGGATTGATCTTATAATCAAGAAATGGCTCAAACCCAGTTAATAATATTTTTGTCATGTTGGTCACCTAATTTCTATCGGACGTTTTTTTATGTAGCGTCCAGATTGTTTATTTTTATCTACTGGAGTAGCTATTGCAGCTTCTATAATGGCCTGATTAAATAATTTATGTGCTTCAATACACGAAACTAATTCTTCATCGTAAACGATTTCATCGGCCACTTCGGAAATTATATCTAGAGCCACCCACTGCGGATAACGTAAAATACTAACTGATGAGTATGTCGGAGTAACTTCCATACTACGATAAAAATTGATATTTCCCATTTCCTCAATTGGGTATTTTCGAGGATCCCATTTTGTTCCATATTTATAGTATCGATCACGCCAGTAAGCGTTTTCTTGAGCAAATGTGGATCCTTCAAAAATCATATTCACTTTTTCAGCTACAAGTTCCAGATTTTTAGCCTGAACTTCCTTCGTATCGTGATCAGCATAACGACCAATTCCATATATCTTTGCACTTGGGAGTGTGTAAGAAACAGGAAAAATAGGTGGACATGCATAACCTGCGAAAGGTTGAACCCACTCACGAGCAGGTATTCCATGATCATCAATTACTATATCAGGTGCCCACTTTTTTAAAATTAGGGGTAAAACATTTGCCTCACCAAATACGCTTTTTTGGAATTTCACATGTGCAAATTCTAAACCAACTGCATTAAACCTTGCAGCATGATGCTTCCATTTTGGATGTTCTTTAGTTAAACTCTCCATAATTTCATAACCATCTGGGTTTGATAATGGAATAATGATTATGTTAATCTTTTTTAAAATTTCTGGATGGTGACAAATCATATCTTCCATTAGCTCTAATACAGCAGGCGTACTAGATACTTCGTTTGGATGATGCCCAGCCTCAAATACAATCGTATGTTTTTCATCCGTTTTTTTAAGCCCTGAAAAATATTCACTTGTAATTGGTTCAGTCACTTCGAAAAATGGAATGACATTACCTTTATAAGAAATATCGCCATAATTTAATTTGACCTCAGAGTAATTTTTAAAACGAGCTAATAATTGAAAAACATTTTTCATTTTGTGTTTTAAATGTGTTTTGACCTCAATTATCTTGGGTTGATTACCTGTATCCATTTCCACAGTTTCAAAGTGCCCTTTTTGATTAAACAAGATTCGCTTTGTAACTGGATCTACATTCGGTTTATCTTGCCATTGATATACCCGTATTAAACTTTTGATAGGCATATATATATCTTGTTCTATATGAATATAAGGTATAACGCCACCAGGGGCTTTATAAGGCTGATTAACTAATCGACGACCTAGCTCATTAAAATAATCTAGTGTGTTAAAATATAGATCCTCGTATAGCGCCTCAAACGACGAATTTGCTTCTTGTTTAACGTTTAAATCTTCTTCAATTCCAGAGGAAGTAAAGTCAATTTCAATTCGATCAAATAAAGGAAACAATTGACCTTGATTGACATTATTTACATCAATTTTTAATTTCTTCACTATCTGAGGAAGAAATTCTTTAATGTACGTTTTATAGAAACGCTCACGATCTGACAATACTATATTCTCTAGAATCAGATTACTACTTTCAAATAATCTATACCCAGCTGTAGTTGGATAGACTTTTTTCTGACCGTCAACATAATCCAATTCACTAATCAAAGGATTAAGTTCAGCAATTAATACATCATCTACATATACACTATAAATGTGCTGCTGTGTGCTAGAAAGTTCAAATTGTACTTGCTCTTTTGATACGCCATATTGCATTTCAATCAATTCATCCACTGGGTAAAGTTCCATGATCCACCGATTATGTTGTTCTAAACCTTTTTCACCAGCCCCATCTTTACAAACTATTTTTACTTGTTCGAAATGGTCAGAAACAGATGGAAGCACTTCCTCTAATATCCAGTATAACCCTGTTTTAAATGCAGAGCGAACTTTAATCGTGTTTAAATTTGAAAATTTATTATACAATTCTAAGCAGTATTCATCTCGATTTTTTTTAGAAGCTGTAATATAAATTTCAGCATCCAACATTTTATTTGGTTCATCTTGTAAAGCAGTTATAATATACGATGCTTCCGATTCATCTTCCCATGTTGTTTCATACAATATATCTGCTGCATTCACTTGCTTTTCGTTTAATTCCCAAATACCAAGTAAGCCACCTTCAGAGACATGCTTTTCTTTTGCTATTGAATGCAGAACAGTCGGTAAGCTTTCTTTTGTACCGCAAATTTGAATGGCGTTTTTAGAATTTAACTCCATTAAATTTACAGTTCCTTGCTTAATATCAATCGATAACTGTCGATTATCTTTTGTGACAACCGGTAATGAAACAGAGGTAGAATATAAGCCTAACCGTAATGCAAGATAACAAACCTCTTTTATAATGGCATTTGTCTGTATTTCTTGCTGTAAATTAATTTTCAAACTTAAATGTTGTTGTGGGTGTGCCTCATCTTTCTCACCAGTTCCATATGCTGACCAGAGATGACTTAAACTTTCATAATAAGATGATGGTTTGTCTATATGTGTTTCAGGCACACCCTCACTTGCTATCGTACTTAACAAAGTTGACAGAGATGATTCAGTCTCATAATAAACTGTAAAGGTGGTCTCATTCTTTGAAATAAATGTGCTACTATGCTGTAAAAATTCCATCGAGTACTGTTGATTTGATGATTGGAATAAATCAAAATCTATTTCATTTGACTCAAAGCCTAACCTTGCACAAAAATCAATTAATCCTAATGGAGCAAGATTTATAGGTAAATCTATAAATAAAGAAGGTTTTTTTATCGTTTCATTCTTTTTAAATAAACTTGAAAATATAATAGAGTTCACAGTATCACCTAAACTTTCATATTTGGATCTAAGCGATCTCGTAACCAATCTCCTAATAAGTTAAAACCTAGTACAGTTAACATAATTGCTATTCCTGGGAATACAGAAATCCACCAAGCTGAAGTCATATAATTACGACTATCTGCTAACATTCCGCCCCACGAAGGAACTGTCGGTTCGACACCTAACCCTAAAAATGTTAGTGACGCCTCCAACAAGATAAACTCTGCAATACACATAGTTGCTAACACTAAAATAGAGGATGCAACATTTGGTAATATATGCTTAAGGATAATTTTAAAATGCGTTCCTCCAATTGCCTTTGCAGCTTGAATATATTCTTGTTCCTTTAAAGCCAAAATTTCTCCTCGAATTAATCTTGCAAAACTAACCCAATATGTAAGCCCAAGGATAATAATAATTTTTTCAATACCTGTTCCAAATACACTCATAATTACAATTGCTAGTAAAATAAATGGTAGCCCCATTTGAACTTCAGCTAACCTCATAATTAAATCATCCATCCATTTTCCAAAGTATCCAGAAACTAATCCTAGAAACGTACCAAGGACTAAAGAAATGAATACACCACAAATACCAACTAATAGTGATATGCGCGCACCATAAATAATTCTACTTAGCAAATCCCGTCCAACTTGATCTCCCCCAAGCAAATATTGAGATTTACCTGTTTCGTCTAACCATTTAGGCAAATCTAGACGATGACCTAAGCTAGCTGCTCCTGGGTCATACGGTGCAATATAAGGAGCGAAAATAGCACATAGTATAGTGGTTACAACTAATAACAAACCTATTATCCCTGTAGGATTGTTCTTAATGAATTTCAAAACACTTTTTACTCTACTAACTTTTTTTTCTGCTATTGTTTCTGTTTCTGTTTCTGTTTCCATTACCTGTGTCATTAATTATCACCTCTTCCCGTTCGAATTTTCGGGTTAATCAATGAGTAGCATAAATCAACAATCAGATTAACTAAAATCATGATAAGCGCTAAAAGTATTACTCCCCCCTGTACTACCGGATAGTCTCGTTGATTAATGGAATCAACAATTAATCTTCCAATTCCAGGCCATGAAAAAACTTGCTCTACAATAACTGCACCCCCTAATAGCCCTCCAAACTGTAAACCAACAAATGTTACAGTTGGCAATAGAGCATTGCGGAAGGCATGTCGAATGATAACTAGCCATTCTCTTATTCCTTTCGCGCGTGCTGTTGTGACATATTGCATTTTAAGTACCTCAAGCATAGACGTACGAATTAATCGAACTAATATACCTGATAGAATTAAACCCAAAGCAATTGATGGTAATATCAATGAACTAAACCCATCAAATCCAGATACCGGCAACCACTTTAATTGAACAGCAAAAATTAAAATCAACATAAAGGCTAACCAGAAATTAGGGAAAGAAATGCCTAATAGAGAAAAAATACGACTAAAAACATCAATAGATTTTCCTTTGTAAACTGCTGATAGAATACCTAATGGAATAGCGATTAACAACGCTACTGCCATTCCACCTAAAGCAAGTGCAATTGTCGGCCATGCTCGTTCGAGCAACATCTCTAGGACTGGACTATTTGAACGATACGATGTACCAAAATCGAGTGTTACTAAATCTTTCATAAATATGATGTATTGCTCCCAAACTGGCTTATCCAAACCTAGTTTGGCTGTCAGCTCTTCTATTGCTTGCTGTGAAGGTTCACCAGCACCAAACATAATACTTACAGGGTCACCTGTTAATCGAATTGAGAAAAATATAATTAATGAAACAGCAATTATCACCAACACAGTATGCGATAAACGTCTTAATATATAGGAAAGCATAATTCCATCCTCCTAAATTTGAAATGAAAGAGATAGTATGACAAGCATACTATCTCATAATTTTTTACTTACTCGACAGTGACACCTTCAAATCTAAAACGACCATCATGTGGTGGTTGGAAACCTTTTATTCGTTTATTCACTGCGTATAATTCAACCTCTGAATATAAATTAACTTCCGCAGCATCTTCATATAATACTTCTGTTAATTCTTTAAAGACTTTTTGTCTTTCGTCATTATCAATAGTGGCACGTTCTGCCGCTAATAATTGTTCTACTTTTTCATTTTTATAGGATGGGTTCCAAAATTCTCCTTCGTGATACATTAAATAAGCTGTATTATCAAAATCTAAAGTCCAACCACCCCAGCCATTTTTATACATATGACCAGCTTTTCCTTGTGGTATTAATTCTGATTGGAATGTAGTGTTTTCCACGCTATTAATAGAAACTTTTAATCCTACTTCTTCTAGGTAAAATGCTACTGCTTGTGCAATCTCTTTAAATGTCCCATCCGTACCTGGAATAAAGAACTCAAGTGTAGTACCTTCGGGAACGTTAGCTTCAGCAAGTAATTTTTTTGCTTTTTCAGGATCATATGGGTATGGCTCTAAATCTTTGTTATAGCCAAAAGAGAGATTACTTTGGAAAGAACTAATGAGGTTACCGTAGCCACCTAAAATTTCTTTCACAATCCTTTCCTTATCAATGGCATAGTTAATAGCTTGACGAACACGGACATCATCCACTGGTTTTTGAGCTGTATCAAAACGGATTGAGTAAGCTGTAGGAGTCGACACATCCATTAACTCAATAAAGTCAGACCCTTCTGCTGTTGCAGCTTGCGAAACTTCTAAACGTGTCATAATATCAATATTTCCTGTTTGTAATTCTGCCAATGCTGTTGCTGTTTCTGGAATAACTTTATATGTTACTTTATCTAGTTTAATAGCATCTTTATTCCAATAACCCTCATAACGCTCAATAACCACTTGTTTATCTCGTTGATAATCAGTCATTTTGAATGGACCTGTTCCAACAGGATTCATATCAAAATTCTCAGCTCCCTTTTCTTGAATATATTTAGGAGGAACGATAACAGCACCATAACCTGATAGTTTTGTTAATAGGACTGGATCAATTGCATTTAAGTGCATTGTCACTTCATATTCACCAGTTACTTCCACATTATCAATAGAAGTATAGTTTGAATATTGAGGACCTTTTTGACCTTCTTCACCTAGCAAACGATCAAATGTAAATTTAACTGCTTCTGCATTAAAGGGTTCCCCATTATGGAAGGTAACACCTTGTCGCAGTTTGAATACAATTGTTTTATCATCTTTATATTCCCAAGACTCTGCTAACCCTGGTTGGATTTCTAAATCTAAAGAACGACTTACTAATCCTTCAAATACCGATGTTGCAACTGTACTCCAAGCAAGTAAAAACGTATCAATCGGATCCCAGTTTTGCGGATCTCCTGCAACACGAATAACTAATTCATTACCACGTGTTCCTGCTGGGTTTTCACCAGAAGATTTGCTATTATTTTTACTATCGTCTTTTGATGATGTACCGCCACTACATGCTGATAAAAAAACCATCATGCAAACAAGTAGTAGCGCTATCCATTTTTGTTTTTTCACTATTGTTCATCCCCTTTTGTATTTGTGCTATTTATACACCATAAGGATATGGCATCGAATAACCTAGTTCAGCAGATATTAAAGCAGCAGTTTCCCACAGTCCTTCTAAAAATGTATTTATTTTTTCTTGAGGTAATAGTGATTCTATACCAGCTATACTAATCGAGTATTCTACTCTGCGGTCACTATTGAAAATCGGTACTGCTATTGAAACAGTGCCTTCTTCCAATTCTGACACGCTGTAGGCATAGCCATTTTTTTTCCCAAACTCAATTAATTTGTGGATTTCTTGGTCACTATCAGCCGTTCCACTAGCATATTTTTTACGTGGTTTTTGCAATACCTCACTAATTTTTTCTTCCGATTGAAAAGATAAAAGTATTCGCGAACAAGCTCCTGCATAAAGTGGTGCTCTTCTTCCCACTCGTGTATACAATAGAACAGGTTTTAAACTTTCAATTTTTTCAATATAAAGGCCATCTGTTTCATCCAAAACGATTAGCTGCACAGCTAAGTCAAATTTCTGTTGCAACATCTTCATATACGGTATAGCCAAAGAACGAATTTCAATTGAATTAGCAGCAATCGCTCCTAATTCGATAAGCTTATGTCCAAGTAAATAATGATCGCTCAATACTAGCTGTCCACCACTTTGAACATAAGGACGTTTTAATACACCTAAATCTGTAAATGTTTTTAAAAATCTATGTAGGGTCGGCTTAGGAATATCCGTTTCGATTGCTAATTCGTCTAACCGCCAAGATGGTTTTTCTTCAGTGAATAAAGTTAAAATGTTGATACCTTTTTCCAATGTTTTGCTCATGTTAATCGCTCCATTTGCTCTTCATAAAGTAAACATGAAACTTCATGCTTATCGCCAATACTGTGTAATCTCGGAGATGTCACTTTACATATTTCCATACAACTTGGACATCGTGTATGGAAGGTGCAACCAGATGGTGGATTTGCTGGATTTGGAACATCCCCACTGAGCACAATACGTTCCTTAACTTTTGAAGGATGAGATTTTGGTAATGCAGATAGTAATGCTTTTGTGTAAGGGTGTTTAGGATTATTAAATAATTCATGTTTGTCTGCCATTTCCACTAACTTACCTAAGTACATTACTCCTATCCGGTCACAAAAATGGTGCACTACACTAAGATCATGAGATATGAAAATATACGTAAGGTTCATTTCCTTTTTTAAATCTTTCATTATATTTAATACTTGAGATTGAATCGAAACATCAAGAGCAGATACTGGTTCATCTGCAACAATCAATTTCGGATTTGACACTAATGCTCTAGCAATTCCAATTCGTTGTCTTTGACCACCTGAAAATTCATGTGGGAAACGTTCTAACTGCTTTTGTGTGAGTCCAACCTGCTTGGCTACCTCATTAACGCGTTGTTTCCTCTCTTCCTTTGTTCCAATTCCAAAATTCACTAACGGTTCTTCAATTATTTTAAAAACCTTCATACGAGGATTAAGGGATGAGAAAGGATCTTGAAAAATAATTTGCATATCACGACGTTTTTGACGTACCTCTTTTGGACTAAGAGTTGCAATATTTTCTCCGTTCAGTAAAATTTCACCTTCAGTAGGTGTAAGAAGTTGGATTATTGTTTTGCCCATAGTGGACTTTCCACACCCTGATTCCCCCACGATTCCTAAAACTTCTCCTTCATTTACAAAAAATGAAACATCATCTACTGCTTTTAAATTCCCTGTACGTGATCCTTTTACTGGAAAATATTTTTTTAAGTGTTTAACTTCTAACAATGGACTGCCCATTTCCAATTCCCCCTACCACTTCATTCTCTTCATATAACCAACATCTTACTGTGGTACCAATAGACGTTGTAAATAGATCAGGTTTGTTTTTACATTTATCTGTTGCAAATTCACATCGATCGAAAAATCTACAACCAGAAGGCATATCCGATGGCGATGGTACCACCCCTTCAATAGATGGAAGATACTCTTGTTGCGATTCAATATCCGGCAATGAGTTTAGTAATCCTTTTGTATATGGATGGAGAGGTTGATCAAATAAATCCAACACATTCGCCTCTTCAACTATTTCACCCGCATACATCACGATTACTCTCTCACAAATTTCCGCTACTACACCTAGATCATGGGTAATTAAAATGATGGACATGTCTAATTTTTCCTGTACATCTTTCATTAAATCTAAAATTTGAGCCTGAATAGTCACATCTAAAGCAGTAGTAGGCTCGTCTGCTATTAATATTTCCGGTCCACAAGCTAAAGCCATGGCGATCATTACCCGTTGTCGCATTCCTCCTGATAACTGATGAGGATACTCATTTACTACTTTATCGGGACGAGGTATACCAACGAGACGAAGCATATCAACTGCACGCTCATGTGCTTCTTTTTTTGAAATATTTTCGTGACTATGAATCATCTCCATTATTTGAGAACCGACTTTATACACTGGATTTAACGAACTCATTGGTTCCTGAAATATCATGGAAATTTTTTTCCCACGAATCTTTCGCCACTCCTTCTTCGCTTTTTTATTAATTTGTTTTTGATCTATGTAAATTTCGCCACTTTGCCAATTAACCCCAGAAGGTAACAATCCCATAAGTGAAAGTGATGTCATACTTTTTCCACAACCTGATTCCCCTACAATCCCCAAGGTTTTTCCTTTTTCAAGATGGAATGACAATCCATTCACAATAGCAATATCTTTTTTATTTTGTTGAATACCTATTTTCAAATCTTTAACTTCTAAAATATTCAAGCTCATTTCTCCCCCCTCCGTTCCAATATATGAAACGCGATTCCATTTTTTAAAATCTTATCAGAAATCAGCGGGTTATTTCAATAGTTTTCAGAAAAAAATAAAAATTCTATTTAATTAAATTATTTAGATAAAACATATAAATCAGGATCTTTTGTTTTTTTTAATAGGAACACCTATTAAAAAGCTCCCTACTAACAAAAACCTATAGTAAAAAGTTTTTTCAACATAAAAAAAGCATGGTCCCGATTACTCGGACCATGCTTTATGGTATACAATTTCTTATTTTAAATGTGCAGTCGCCTGTTTCATGACGTATTTCCCAACTCCAATATAGATGACTACAGCTGCTCCAATTAATACGAATGTCATTGCTAACCGCTCCTTTTTACATAAATATAGACCATTACATTGAATTTGAAAATCATTCTCATTAATATATTATAAATTTCACGTTAATTCGTCAAGACATACTTTCATCTTACCCTTTTTACATGGTAAGATGTAGAAAAGTCGGAAAAAGGATGCGGTAACCATGAGTAATTCGAAGTACTTTCAAACTATTTTAAACGGGACAATCCACGCTTTAAAATCCATTCTTCCTATGGATATAGAAGTAAAGTCGCCTAGTATTATTTCTGAACCCTTTCAACAACAGCAAATGGGCGTATTAATTGGCTTAATCGGAGATGTAAAGGGGCGCGTCATCATTGATTCCTCTCCCGAAGTGTTTGGAGGGATTGGCAGTACAATGTTCGGTATGCCACTAGAGGGAGAAATGTTAGAATCCTTTACAGGTGAATTTGGTAACATGATTGCAGGAAATTTATGTACAGCTGTTGGGCAAGAAAGCTTAGAAATTGATATCACTCCGCCAACAGTGATGGTGGGCAATACAAAATTATATGGCTTTGAAAAAGCATTTGCTCTCCCAGTTTCGCTCCCAAGCATTGGTGCACTAACAGTTCTATTAACAATCGAGGAAGAAGAATAGAAAACGAGGATTAAAGATTATTTCCAAATAAGACATTGTATGCATGAGCATACAGCATTCATGTATCCGATTTGTCAGGCGCATGAAAGATTGATAAGAGCGGTTTACGCTTTCCTTCCAATCTATTATATTTACTAAAATTAAACAAAATACAATAAATCAGCAAGCTATCTCAATGACTTTTGAGATGGCTTGTTTTTTTCTGTTCCTAATTTTTCACACTTTCTTCACATAATTCGCTTAGATGTGTGATTTTTTTCACATCAAAATGAAATGGATTTTTATATGATGACAGTAAGAAACACAACAATAAAAAGCGTAGGAGGACAAAAAATGGCAAACAAAAAGAAGTCAGATGAGAATTTGAAAGGTTCACTCTATGCAGTTTTTGGAGTAGGTATTATCATCATTTTACTTTGGGTGTACTGCTTCGATTTGTTCATTGGACGGTTTTAATCTACGAAGAAGGGACAGAAACATATGCACATACATAAGTATGAGAAGTATTGGCTTGTGTTCGGAGTTGCTACTTTAGTTGCATTCCTGATCATTCTCGGTATCGGGGCATTTCATCAAGGCTCTCACCCGAACAATGGTAAAAAAACACTAGATTACGAGAAAGTGAAAGAAACAGCTCCATTTGATAATCCAGGTGTCCATAAAGTAGAGGGTAAGGATTGGGATTATGAAGTTGTAGTAGTTGCTTCAGCATTCAATTATAACCCTCCACAAATTGAGGTTCCACTTGGTGCAAAGGTGAAATTCATCGCGACAAGCGAGGATGTTATGCACGGCTTTTCAGTTGCAGGTACAAATATCAACATGATGCTTGAGCCTGGTTATATTTCGGAATATGTAACAGAAGTCAATCAGGTGGGCGAGTTTTTAATCGTATGTAATGAATACTGTGGTACAGGACATACGATGATGCACTCTATGCTAAAGGTGGTGGATTCAAATGAGTCACACTAATTCAATGACAAAGGTAGATCGCCGAGATGCTAAGCTAGCAATGGCACATATTTACGTGGCATTCATCTCATTGTTATTAGGTGGTCTTGCAGGTTTATTACAAGTATTTGTACGTTCTGGTCAATTTACATTACCAGCTGGCATTGGCTATTATCAAGTATTAACAGTACACGGCGTATTACTAGGTCTTATTTTAACTACATTCTTTATCTATGGCTTCCAAATTGCGAGTGTAAGCCGTACGTCTGGTACATTTACAGATGGTCAACGCAGACTTGGTTGGATTGGTTTCTGGTTAATGACCATTGGTACAGCTGCTTCAGCAACGATGGTTTTATTGAATAAAGCAACGGTTCTTTATACGTTCTATGCACCACTACAGGCACACTGGATCTTCTATTTAGGCCTTACATTAGTCGTGGTTGGTTCTTGGGTTGGCGGCGTAGGTCAAATTTTACGTTATGTACAGTGGCGCAAAGAGCATAAAGGTAGCGGACAAAGTAGTCCATTATTATCGTTTATGGTTGTTGTTAATAATTTAATGTGGTTCGTGGCAACGCTTGGTGTAGCAGCTTCTGTTTTATTCCAACTGTTACCATGGTCGCTAGGTTTTATTGAGCGTGTTGACGTGGCCTTATCTCGTACCCTCTTCTGGTATTTCGGCCATGCGCTTGTATACTTCTGGCTATTACCGGCATACATGGTTTGGTACGTGATTATTCCAAAAGTAATTGGCGGAAAAATATTCTCTGATTCTTTAGCAAGACTTTCATTTATGCTGTTCTTACTCTTCTCTATTCCTGTTGGGATTCACCATCAGTTAACAGAGCCTGGTATTGATGGTACTTGGAAGTTCATTCAAGTTGTATTAACTTTCGCTGTAATCGTTCCTTCTCTTATGACAGCCTTCTCGATGTTTGCTATGTTCGAGTTACGTGGTCGTGAATTAGGTGGTAAAGGGCTGTTCGGTTGGTTTAAAAAATTACCATGGAAAGATGCTCGTTTCTTCGTTCCTTTTATCGGTATGGTAGCATTCATTCCTGGAGGTGCAGGCGGGATTGTCAATGCCTCTTACCAAATGAACCAATTAATCCATAATACGATTTGGGTTACGGGACATTTCCATTTAACAATTGCAACAGCTGTTGTTTTAACTTACTTCGGTGCGGCATTCTGGTTAATTCCACATTTAACAGGCCGTACTTTGACAAAGTCTTTAAATAATCTCAGCAATTTCGCAGGTATCCTATGGGCTGTTGGTATGACAATTATGTCCTCTGCCATGCATATTGCAGGTCTTTTCGGTGCACCTCGTCGCTCAGATTACTCAGAATATGGAGGCGCTCAGCAGGCCTATGATTGGATTCCTTATCAAATCGCACAAGCTGTCGGCGGAACAATTCTCTTTATCGCCCTCCTAGTAATTATTTATATCGTGGTGAAATTAACTTGGTTTGCACCTAAAGGTGAACAAGAATTCCCTATAGGCGATGTTCATGAGCTTAGTGGTCCAACACCAGCTATTTTAGAAAACTTCAAAATATGGCTTGTTATACTAGTGGCATTAATTTTATTTGCTTACACAGTGCCAATTATTGATATTATTTCAAATTCACCAGCCGGCTCCAAAGGCTATCAATTGTGGTAAACATCCATATGCACATAAAAAGCGATTTCTCATTTCCGAGAAATCGCTTTTTTCAATTTATAGTTGATAGAGCTTCGTGTACTTATCTTGTAAATAGTTTGCTAAGTACGTAGCATTTAAGCCTTCCCCTGTTGCTTCCTTTAGTAATTCGAATGGTTTTTTCAAAGCCCCATATTGATGGACCTTATCTGTTAACCACTCTCGAATTGGTAGTAGCTCTCCCTTTTCTAAAAGCTCATCGAAATTAGGGATATCCTTGTCCATCGTATGTTTCCACTGTGCTGCATAAATCATCCCTAAAGCATAGGAAGGGAAATAACCGAACATGCCTCCTGACCAGTGCATATCTTGTAGCACACCTTGTGCATCAGACTCAGGGCGAATGCCTAAATATTCCTCATATTTATCATTCCAAACTTGTGGCAGATCTTTCGCCTGTAAATCTCCATTGAACAAGTCACGTTCAATTTCATAGCGAATCATGATATGTAATGGATAGGTTAATTCATCTGCTTCAATGCGAATGAATGATGGTTCGACCATATTAATAGCACGTAAGAAATCAGCTAATGCTACATCGCCAAACTGCGCTGGTGAAAAGTGCTGTAGACGCTCATAGTTTTGCTCCCAGAACTTCTCATTTCTGCCTACAAAGTTTTCATAAAATAATGATTGAGACTCATGAATACCCATCGAAGTTCCTGTTGCTAACGGCAGACCTGCTAACTTTTCATCTATATTTTGCTCATACATGGCGTGACCACACTCATGAATCGTGCCAAAAATAGCTGAACGGAAGTCATTTTCATCATATTTTGTTGTAATACGAGCGTCTCCGTAATTTAAGCCAATCATGAATGGGTGGACACTTTCATCCAAACGTCCTGCATCAAAATCATAACCAAGCTGAGCTAGCATTTCTAAAGATAATTCACGTTGTGCTTCACGAGGGAAATGTTTGAATAACACGCTCGTATCTGGTTTATTCGATGAATTGGCTATTTTTTGGACAAGTGTAACAATGGATTCACGTAAATCACCAAATACTTGATCTAAAACATCTGTCGTCATTTCTGGTTCATATAAATCGAGTAATGTATTGTACGGAGATCCGTTTTTAATGCCCCAATAGTGAATGAATTTTTTCTGCCATTGAATGATTTCCTCTAAATATGGGAGGAATAGCGCAAAATTATTTGTCGCCTTCGCTTCTTCCCATGCAGTCTCCGACTTAGATTGAAGAATCACGTATTCTTTATACTCATCAGCTGGGATTTTTTTGTTTTGATCGTAATTCTTTCTTACTTCTTCTACTAAACGACTTGTCACATAGTCAAGGTCAGCTTTTTGTGCCTCTAAAGCTGTTAAAAGCTCGCCCAGTTCTTCACTCGTTTGCATATCGAATAAGGAGGCTGATAATGTACCTAATACCTCTGAACGTTGTGCTAACCCTTTTTTAGGTGCGCCCGTCCGCATATCCCAATAAATTACATTGAGTGCTTCCTCATAATGTTGCATCTTCTTAACATAATCCGTAAATTGTTGAACAGTCATGCATTCATCCTCCTTTTAACGTTATAAGTTTATCATATTTTCGAAAATTTTGTATATTATGGACTTTTTAGCAACTTTATTCAGAATATTCTTTTTTTATTTTATCAATTATTTTTATATATTGACTATCTCCCAACCCATAGTGAGAAAATAGTGAAAATAATTGTTTTAGTAAGTCATTTTGAGACTGATCCAGATGCTTTTTAATATACCTAGTAATATCATTTTCTTCCCTTAAATAATTAAGATACAATTGAATGCCCTGATACATGACAGGTATAAGTGTTGCCGTTGGAAGACGATGGTGCAATAAAACCTCTAGATAGACCTCCAAATAATTTCCCAGCACAATCTCTGTCTCCTCCACATCATAGGTTGTCTCATTGACCATATGAAAATAGATTGTTCCTTGATACCCTTGTTGTTCCAGATAAGCAAGTACAGTCAGCAAATTCATCTGACAGAACATATCATCCCCAAACCATAAAACAATACATTTATAGTTTCTTGTAAACAACGGCTTCAAGGGATTCAATGTCATCTGCCTATACTCTTGTAACGACACTTGATGTCCAGCCGCTCGGATTTTGTTAAATGCTTCACTGAAAATCGGGCTTGTAGTTGAATTTGCACACATGGCTTCGTTGAAAGGAACATAATCACTATTCCCCATTAATTGCTGTTTGGCAAACTCCTCATACATCATTTGGCCATTTAATACATTCAATGTCTCTTGATCGAATTGCTCGAAAATCTTCTCTTGTAGTGCATCAATTTTTAATTTTTGAGAAATATCCATAGTGAACCATCCTCTTTCATTATGTAAAATCAACTTCACAAATGTTTGTAAAGGTTGTGGAGACTTTCTAAAATCATTTGGACTTATACCAAAGGTACTTTTAAAAGCTCTCGAAAAGGATTCCTGTGATGAAAAACCATAGTGAAAGGCAATGTCGATTATTTTTTCATGTGGATCTTTTAATGCAATAGAAGCAAGATAGATTTTTCGTAGTGACATATATTTTTTGATCGTCATTCCGGTCATCTGATGGAATTTAAAAGAACAGTAATAAGGTGAATAACCCATCTCCTTCCCTAAATGTTCTAATGAAAATCCTTCTAAGAGATGACTTTCAATCCAATCAATCATCTCCTGTATGATGTTGTTCATTCACATCCCTCCTAGTTTGATTATAGTTGAAGTGAGTAGAGTTTTTTTGATATAGGTTGTGAATGAACAATAAAAAATGTAGCAAACTATTAAGCTTGCTACATTTTAAACACTCACTATTGAATGAGATTTTCATATTTATAATTATGAGGATTTTAACTAGCTTTCAAGTCATGTTCGGTTTCCAATCAAACATTTTTTGAGCTACCATTCCATTTCAATTGAAAGAAAGTTGGGGATACTTTCTATCTATCGAAGAACAGAGTCTGTTTACCCTATTCAATGGTTTGGCAAATGGCAATCACCTGTTTAACAGCCTCTGCTGAATGCTGAAGGGCTGCTTGTTCTTCCTTTGTCAGGTGCAATTCAATGACAGATTCGATACCATTGCCACCTAAAATAGTGGGTACTCCTAAAAACAAATCATGATACCCGTATTCCCCTTCTAATAGAGCAATAGAAGGGATAATTTTTCGTTGATCTTTGATAATGATTTCAACCATCTGTGCACAAGCTGCAGCTGGTGCATAATACGCACTACCATTGCCTAACAAACCGACAATTTCACCGCCGCCTTTACGTGTACGTTCGACGATTTGTTGAAGTCGATCTTGGGGAATTAGTTTTTCTAATGGTATGCCGCCTGCATAGGAATAACGGATTAATGGTACCATTTCATCACCATGACCACCTAATACGAAGCCTGACACATCTTCTGGTGCAATTTGTAGCTCTTGGGCAACGAATGTGTTGAAGCGCGCTGTATCTAACACACCTGACTGTCCAATAATACGATTTTTGGCAAAGCCCGTTTCCTTCTGGCAAACGTATGTCATCGCATCGACTGGATTGCTCAAAACAAGGACGATACTGTTTGGTGCATAGTGTTTGATTTGTCTTGAAACTTGTTGAATGATTTTGGCATTTGTTGTGACTAAATCATCACGGCTCATACCTGGTTTACGAGGAATACCTGCTGTAATGACCACAATATCTGCACCAGCAATGTCTTCATAATTACTCGTTCCTTTAATTGACACATTGAACTTTTCGATAGGACCTGTTTGTAATAAATCCAATGCTTTCCCTTTTGTCGGGTTCTCTGCTTCTGGAATATCGACAAGTACCACATCGCCTAATTCTTTCTGTGCTAAAAATAAACTCAACGTGGCGCCAGTATGACCTGCTCCAATAACAGCGATTTTATTTTTACGAAATGCCATTATGCCTCACCTCGATTATCTGTCGCTGTTGTTGCTTCTGTTGTTTTTTTAGCACGCGTTGATGCTGGTGCTGAGGCAGGCTTTTTCTTTGGTACCTCAGGTCCTTTAATCATTTGGAATACGTCCTCATCAGGTCTCGGAATTACGTGAGCGCCTAATAATTCACCAACACGCATGGCAGCGGCTTTTCCAGCCTCTACTGCTGCTTGTACAGAGCCTACATCACCTTTCACGACAACTGTCACAATACCACCATCAACGAATTCCTGCTTGACGATTGTAACGTCAGAAGATTTAATCATCGCGTCAGCTGCTTCATAAGAACCAACTAATCCTTTTGTCTCAATCATTCCAATCGCGCTACTCATTCTCTTCACCTCTCATCACTTCTGTAGAATCAATAATACCAATGACAACTGCATCGATTGGTAACGGATTTTCTTTCATAATATAGCGTGATGATCCACCGCTTGTAATGAGTACATCATCACCAATGCCCGCTCCAATACGATCAGCTGCAACAATTTCTGTGCGAATCGGCTGTTGATTGGAGTCAATTGGTTGAATGATTAGTAATTTTAAACCATTCAGCCCTTCCTCCTTGCGTGTTGCCCATACACTGCCTATCACTCTTCCCATTTGCATGAACTTCACCCTCTTTATACGACACAGATTTTCTTATTACTCAGAACGGATTGTTAATGTTTTATTTAACTCTCGTAGCTTATCATAAGCCAATGCCGTCACAATGGTTTTCTTAGGAACAACAATTTCTTGCGCATCGATGTCTAACACTTCTATTTGTGAAAGTAGCTTTTTGTCATAATGATAGACGGATGGTTGCACTACATTCTGTACGACTGGCGACTGCTCTTTCACAGGTATAGCTGGTTCACTTACTTGATGATGAACGATTTCCGCAAGTGTTCCTTGTTGAATGAACCCCGCATTTGCTTCATCTGTATCAATATGCATTTCTAACCGATAACGCTCTGATACGCGAATGACCACATTCGATAAAATAATTGGGCGAATGCCTTCTACTTTGATTTGTACAGACTGTCCATCTACTACATTGAATCTCACACTATCCGCAGGAGACATATGAATATGTGCCTGTGCAACAATGAGTCCTTCATTTAACACGACACTTCCCTTTGGACCGATCAATGTAACAGGGCTAGAGCCCTGTATATCGCCTGAAATTCTTAATGGAGGCTTTAACCCTAATTTCATGGCATCTGTCCAGCTCACTTCCACTTGAGACAATGAACGAGCCGGCCCAAGAATACGTACTCGCTCAATAGACCCTTTTGGCCCAGCAATCACTACGGTTTCCTCTGCCGCAAATTGCCCTGGCTGCGATAGTTCAAACTTCGGTGTAAGCTGATAGTTTTCACCAAAGAGCTGCTCCACTTCTGCTTGTGCAAGATGGACATGACGGGCGGATACACCGATTGGAATTTTACTGTCAGGTGGAGGGGAGGATTGATTTTTTAAGACTTGTTGCAGAACTTCTTCCACAATTTTTTGAACTAAATTTTCTTGCATCTTGCCTCCTCCTTACGATGATATTTTTACTAATTTGCCTTGTGCTTGCTGTTCAATAAAACCAGCATTTGCTTCATCTGTATCAATGTGCATTTCCAGACTAAAGTCATTAGAAACACGTACAACTACACCACGGAAAGTGACAGGTCGATCACTCACTACTTCCACTGAAACCAATTCATTATTGTGTACTTCCAATGTTTTGGCATCCTCTTCAGTCATATGAATATGTGCTTGTGCAATGATGACTCCCTGCTGGATCACTAATTCATTATCTTGATGAAGTAGTTTAATGCCTGTAGAGTTGTCAATATCACCCGATTGCCTTAAGGGAGGTGTTACCCCTAGCTTCATAGCATCTGTTCGGCTAATTTCCACTTGTGTTGCTGCTCTTACTGGCCCAAGTACACGTACATGATGAATAACGCCTTTTGGTCCCTCAATTGAGACACGCTCTTTCGCTGCAAATTGCCCTGGCTGTGATAAATCAAAGTCCTTTGTTAGTATTGCATTTGGACCAAAAAGTGCATGCAAATCCTCTTCACTTAGATGGATATGACGAGCCGAAATGGCCACTGGAAATGTTTTTGTCGCTGTTATCACGTTAGCCACCTCTATATTTCATTGATTATTTTTCTATTATGACAAGATGAGAGCTGTCCTATGGTTGGTCAGCTCTCTTGCTGATAAAATTACGCTTCTGCTTTTGGTAAAATCATTTCTAATTCGTGGTGTGGACGTGGGATTACATGTACTGAAAGAAGCTCTCCTACACGTTGTGCTGCTGCTGCGCCTGCGTCTGTTGCTGCCTTCACTGCACCTACATCTCCACGTACAAGAACTGTCACGATACCGCCACCAACATGTACTTTTCCTACTAAATTAACACTTGCAGCCTTTACCATTGCGTCTGCTGCTTCAATTGCTCCTACTAAACCTTTTGTTTCTACCATTCCTAATGCTGTACTCATTTGTCATTCCTCCAAATTATTTATTTTGTAATGTGATTTGTTTTAATACTTGATCGACAATTTGTTGAACCATTGTTGTGTCTAGAGCAGGCTCTTGTGAGACAACCGACTCTACGACCGACTGTACTTCAAATTCTGGTTTTGGTACTTCTACATCTTTAATGCCATAAGCCATACGTTTGATATTTAATAGATGTCTTGCTGTAATGTTATCCGACGTAATATTGCCACCAAATGTACCACAGCCTAGTGTAAAGGATGGTGCTAAGCCCGTTGTACCACCTACTGCACCGATTGATGATAATGTATTGACCACAATGCGTGATACGGGTAATTCAACGGAGAACTGCTCCGCCAATGCAGCATTTTCAGTGTGAATAGAACATGTATGTCCACGTCCACCAATATTTAATAGGTCAATCATTACTTGCTTTGCTTCTGTACTATTCTCTACTGTATAGAAGGCATAGATTGGTGATAGTTTCTCAAGAGAAAATGGTATATTTTTACCAATCATCGTTTCCAACCCAACAAGTACTTTTGTATCCTCTGGTACAGTAATACCTACTGAATCTGCTAAGATAGTAGCTGATTTGCCAACAATCTGTGGATTTACTTTCCCTGGAACAGGCGAAATCAATTTTTCCATTTTGGCTTTTTCTTCAGCATTTAATAGATAGGCACCATTTTTCTTTAATTCTGCCTGTACTTGCTCTGCAATCGCCTTATCTACAATAATGGCTTGCTCTGTTGCACAGATTGTGCCATTATCGAAAGATTTACTTTGCACCAATTGACGTACAGCCTTTTGAATATTAGCCGATTTTTCGATGTAAGCTGGTACATTCCCTGGGCCTACACCATAAGCAGGCTTACCAGAGCTATACGCCGCCTTCACCAATGCGCCTCCACCCGTAGCTAAAATTAAATGGATGTTAGGGTGCTTCATTAGCTGTTGCGTTGCCTCCATAGAAGACATCGTTAAACATTGTAGTAAGCCCTCTGGTGCACCTGCTTGTTCCGCAGCTACTCGACATATGTCTAAAGCCTCTTTTGTACAATTCACGGCATATGGATGAGGGCTAAGCACTAAGCCATTTCTCGTTTTTAAAGAAATGAGTGTTTTAAAGATGGCAGTCGATGTTGGATTCGTCGTTGGTACAATACCAGCGATGACACCGAACGGACTCGCAATTTCTGCCACTTTTTTTACGCGGTCATAGCCTACAATGCCAACCGTTTTTAATTCTTTAATATCTTCATAAACATCTCTTGAAGCCACTTCATTTTTCATTTTTTTATGATTTGGGATACCCATCCCCGTTTCTTGCACGGCCATTTTTGCTAAACGGTCTGCTTCTTTGAAGGCAGCATCCGCAACAGCCTTCACAATGTTGTCTACTTGTTGCTGTGAAAATTGCATGTAGGCAGCCTGTGCTGTATTAGCATGTTTAACGGCATCTCTCATTTCTTGAATCGCTAATAAGTCTTTGTCTAATGTGGCCATAAAGCCGCCTCCTTTCTAGATCACTGGATTTCTAGCTACATTTTCAATAGCTTCTCTGAAAGCATGTGCCGCAGCCTCGCATGACGATTGACTACCACTTAATAAGCCGCCACCAAAATTGGTTTCAGATGGAGGACCAAAGAAAACCTTTAACTCTACATCTGCCGCCTTTAATGCTGCATCTAATCCTACAACTGCCTCTAGAGGCGGTGCGATTAAATAAGCAAGTGGTGTGCCAACCTTTACATCTGCAAGTTCGGCAAGATACGTACCACAGCTTGCCACTGTATGGGCAAACAAAGTATGATTGTCATTGTTATTAATCGCTTCAAAGTACGTATCAAATTCAATTTTTTGTTGAATGGCATCAAGTCCACTACGAATCTCATCAGGTGAGCTTCCAGCAATGATGCCAATCACTTCACCTGACAAGGGGCCAGATGAATGAGCCGCTCCCGCATAGAAACTTTTCGCATAGACAACATCGACATCTGCCTTTTTCGTCGCCTCGTCTAAGGCAACATAGCCAACATCATCGATTGTCAGTGTAACAAGCCCAATGCTATTGTGGGATGGCTTTAAATCTAACTGCTCTGCTAATTCACTGTTGACTCTTGGAATGGTTTGCATTGCCAAAATTTGCGCCATTATTTTTTGAGGATTCATGTTTCAGCCCCCTAACCTTCTTTTGCGACAAGATCTACTCCACTTGCCTGGTAATGCAAGATTTTTTGCACGACTGTTCCTAGGTAAGCACCCGCTTCTAATGGTGGAATACCACCTTTATGGATATTCGATATCACCATACGCTCCGCTTCCACAGTACCGATTTTTGGTTTGTAGCATAAATACGCACTCATTGATTCAGCTGATACTAGACCTGGACGCTCACCAATGAGGTAAACAATCACCTCTGCCTGTAGCAGCTCACCAATTTCATCCATTAGGGCAACACGGCCTTTATCTATATAGAACGTTGTGCCGATATCAATATTTAAATTGCTAAGACTTTGTTGAAGTGCTAAGTAAACATCTTGCACATTTTCCTCAATCGCACTTGCACTTAAGCCATTGGAGATAATAATCTGTACTTTCGGCTGTTGTTTACATTTTTGCTGAATCAGTGCCTTTGATTCGTCCGATAAACGGCGGCCTAAGTCAGGTCTTGTAATGTATTCTTCTTTATCTGTTACTTTCGTTGTTACCTGAAAGACATTGAGCTTTTGTAAAAGATCTTCTGAAACTTCACCATACACGGCATCCACAGCAGCAGCATGATCGAGGCGGAACTTTAACCACGTTTTTGTTTTCGGTCTTGTCCCCGCTCTACCAACTCCAATGCGGGCAGGTGTATGTTTTTTTGCAGCCTGTACACTTTCAGTTAATGGTGTTGCTTCAAACTGAAATGGTTTGATGGTCACAGCAACATTAAATGGTTGCTCAAATGTTGCTGGAGCTGGATTTACCTGTTGAGGAACTCCCTGTTGGTACAGCTTGATTAATGATTCTTGTGATGTTGACATTGGTTCTGTTATTTCTGTAGAACGATTTGCTGTCGTATCAAAAAACTTGATAAGCGTTTCTGCCGGTTGCTCTATTGGAGTAACTACTGCTTCAGGCGTTTGGCTGCCTGTATTCTTCTCCATCTTTTCCATGACAAGCTGTGTAATCATAGAGACTAATTGATCATTCACTTGATTCACCTACCTTTCAAAAATGGATAAATCGCCAGCTCTTGCTGAAAGTCGACCATTTTCATAAATGCCCATTTTCTCTAACCAAGCCAAATATTCTGGCGCTGGTTTTTTACCAAATGTTTGGAGTAATGTAGCCACATCATGGAAACTCATTGATTGATAGTTAAGCATGACATCATCACCCATCGGTGCAGCAATAATAAAATTAACGCCAGCAGCTGTCAGCAGCACACTTAAATCTTCAACATCATTTTGGTCTGCCTTAATATGGTTTGTATAACAAATATCTACGCCCATAGGGATACCATGCATTTTGCCCATGAAATGATCTTCGAGACCTGCTCGAATGACTTGTTTATTGTTGTATAAATACTCTGGGCCGATAAAACCAACCACTGTGTTGACAATATAGGGATTAAAATGTCTTGCAAATCCATAATTGCGAGATTCAAGTGTCACTTGGTCAATCCCCATATGAGCTTCTGCTGAAAGCTCTGAGCCTTGACCTGTTTCAAAGTAGAATAAATTTGGACCCGTACCAGTCCCTTGCTTTTTAATGAGCTCCTCTGCTTCTCTTATTAGGTCTGCAGAAATCCCGAAAGAACGGTTAGCAATTTCAGTACCAGCGATACTTTGGAAAATCATATCTGCTGGAGCGCCTTGCTTAATCGCCTTCATCTGTGTTGTGATATGGGCCAATACACAGTTTTGTGTAGGAATCGACCAATCATTGATGAATTCTTTTGTTGCCGTAAGCACCTTTTTGACACTTTCAACAGAATCATCTACAGGGTTAATGCCGATAACGGCATCCCCAATCCCATAGGACAGACCTTCTTTTAGTGAGGCAATAATGCCATCTATATTGTCTGTTGGATGGTTTGGTTGCAATCGAGAAGACAGCGTCCCTTTTTGGCCAATCGTAATATTACAGGTTGATAGAATTTCTACTTTATTGGCTGCATGGACAAGATCAAGATTGGACATGAGCTTTGTGACAGCAGCAATAACCTCGGAATTCATCCCTTTGCTTAAACGCTTTAACTCACGATCACCAGTATCATTCGATAAAATATATTCACGCAGCTGCTCGATGCTCCAGTTTTTAATTTCTCCATATATTTGCTCATTAACGTCGCCTTCAATAATGCGCGAAACCTCATCATTTTCTTGCGGCACTAATGGATTTTCTCGGATATCTTTTACTAAAAGTTCACTTAACACTGCCTTAGCTGCGATTCGTTGTTGAACCGTTTCAGCTGCGATACCAGCAAGCTGATCTCCTGATTTTTCTTCATTGGCCTTAGCCATTACATCTTTTAATGATTTAAAATTATATTTTTCTCCACCAAATATCACCGATAGATTCATATTCATCCTCCTTACTTTGAATGGAAGGCAAGAGTTTTCACAACGACAGGAACAACGCCAGATGGCAGAACCTCTCCAATGTCGATGTAGTCACCAGTTTCCACTTTAATTTGATCGATGCAAATGATTGGCACTGTAGGATTGATTGCTTGTATGGTCTGTCCAATAATCTTTGCATAATCTGATTGAATGACTATGATAATTGGAATGTCCTTGGAGCATCTGGTTGCCAAGTGTTGCAAAATGGCCTCACACAATGCATGTACATCCCGAAAGCTTAAATACGGCAATTCATTAAAATAGAGTGCAAATGGAGAACGATGATTCTGTATAGAAAATAAATCATCTGCTCGCTCCACCGCTGTCTTCACCGTTATGTTATAGTCAGTCGTCGTTGCATCCATATGGCAGTTGAAGACAGGCACATTTTTTAGCGGTAACACTTCCGCATCCACCTGAATGGTTGCCCCACTGATTTCAGTCGTTTGTGTACCAGCTCCAGTTACTGTCGCACGTGCCGTTTCTTCAGGTCTTAGCCATAAAAATGATTGCAACTGCTCATGCTGTACTAGCATTTTTGCTAATTTTTCGCCGATATCATCATATTGACGCTGTGTACATTCATTTTCATAAATACAGGAGGCCACACCACCAGAGAAGACGATGGCATCGACTGGTTTATGCCAGTTCGGTAAATGACCTAGCAATAATGGATGCTCTTCATCAGTACATTGTCCATGAAGGATCATAGCAAGTGTCCTAACCATTTCTTCAATACATTGAGAAACTCGAACATCCTCTGCCGCATCACCAACAGCTAACGGATTAGACCATTTTTCCATCAGTCGCATGAGTGGCGGAGAAATTGATTGAATCTTGCCATCCTTAAATTCAATCAATCTACCACCAACATGTAAGGTACAAGTACCAATGACTTCTCCGAATTGCATAACAGCCATATTCGCTGTACCTCCACCAATATCAATGTTGGCAATTACTTTGGCTGAATTCTTTGATTGCTGTAAAGTACCCGCACCTTTAGCAGCGATGATAGCCTCTAAATCAGGACCAGCGGTAGCAACTAAAAAATGACCAGCGCCATCTGCAATGGTATGGACAACCTCGCTTGCATTTTCCTTCGTGGCAGATTCACCTGTAATAATAATGGCACCTGTTGAAATATCCGTTGGTGCGATTTGTGCCAATTGATACTGTTGGAAAATAAATTCTTCTATCTTCTTCATATCAATCATGTCTTTATTGATAAAAGGTGTTTTGATGATTGGACTTTGATGCAACACCGTTTTCTCAATAATTTCAATTCTTGGCACGTGTGTCACACCTGCCACATTCTTTAACAGAAAGCTACTGACCACCATTTTTGTCGTACTTGTTCCAATATCAATGCCTGCACTAAATATTTTTTCAGTTTTCACCCTACACCTCCCCCTCGCTACTGCGAGCAATACATGAGATACGGACTATCGCGATCCTTCACAAATTGACGAATTTCTTCATGTGTCTTGAGTTGTATCAATGGTTCAATAAACTCAATGCCAAGCTTTTGCCAAGAAGATGTTTTCACGATAGGGCCTTGCGTCATCACATTTTTTAATAAAGCTGTAGCCCTTTCTATATTTGCGTTAGGTGCATCAATCTTGGTAATAACACCAATTTGGATTTTGGGAATCCCTAAGCTGAACTGCGGAGGGAACACACTCCTCTCTGCCGTGGCATCCTGCAAGTAAATCACATGGGTGACTTCCAACGATGTTGCCATGATATTTCTGTAATACATTGGGTTTTCAACATATTCACCTGGTGTATCAACAATCCAGTCATCATAAACGAGTGCTTGTGTTTTGTTGGCTTGGCTTTCTTTACCTAACAAAGTATTCATCAATGTTGACTTTCCTGCTTGCACACCGCCTATTATCATTACTCGATTTTTCATTTGACACATCCTATGATTTCGTTATTTTTGATGGTGTATAACCTAATACCTCTGATAAAAAGCGATTAATTTCTAACATCGCCATTTCCACCTCTGATACGCTACCAACAATAACGAGACTGCCTGTAAAACGATCTAAAAATCCTAATTTGACATTGGCTGCCTTTGTCGCTAAATCCCCTGCGATAATAACTGTTTCACTTGGGGTACATGTCATTATGCCAAGTGCCCCCGCATCTTGAATGCCTAGCTTTTGAAACATTTCTGGATCAGGATTAGCAATAAGGTGACTCAATGTTAGCTGTTTACCCGGCACAAACTCCTGAATAAATCGTTTTTTCTCTTCACTCACACGTCATCACCTCACTTTTTAATCGATTAAGACTTTTGATCTGTTAAATATTCGCCTTCTTTAATGATGCCTGCCTTACGATCCTCAATCTCCAACCTTAATGCAGTTGGTACTGAAAGCTTGTACGCTAAAATAATCGCAATAACACCCGCTAAAAACTTACCAGCAATAACAGGTAAAATGATGGTTGGCTGGAAATTAGCTGTGAATGATAAATGGTCACCTAACAAGAATGCTGAACATACGCCAAATGCAATGTTTATTACTTTATCCTTTGGTGGCATATGGCGAACAAGTGTGAACATCGCTAAAATATTAGCAATTGTTGCTAAAATACCTGCACTGCCTACAGATGATAAGCCCAATTTTTTACCAGCCGCTTCAAGTGGTTTCGAAGCATATTTTCGAATTAAATAAACCATTGGGAATGCACCCGCTAGCATAATACCGATATAACCTGCTGTTTCTAATGCTCGGAATTGATCGATCTCATCAGCCATGATTGGATCGAAGCCCCATGCACCAAATATCTTTGTAAAAATGCCTGTGAAAATTTCAACAATCGAGAACACTAACACTAATTTGATCCCTGCATCCATCACGCGTCCAAATACCATGAAGCCGGTAATCATACCGTTTGGAATAAGTTTTAAGCCTAACGCGATTAACACAACGAAAATAAACAAAGGCAGTAAATTAATTAAAATTTGTAAAACAGAAATGGCAAACACATATGTAGGCGCCTCTGTTGTACTAATGACTTCACGGACTTCTGTGTTAAATAGCACAATCATGATCGAAGAAATAAATGCACCAATCGGAATTGTTAATACGCCAGCCATAATGCCTAGCGCCATATATTTATGATCACGCTTATCTAACATCGCAAGGCCCATCGGAATCGAGAATACAATGGTAGCACCTGACATAAATCCAACAACTAGAGCCATTACCCATCCCTCATATGACTCTTTTAACGCATTGGCTAATTGGTAACCACCCATGTCCGAAGCTAAAATAGTTGTTGCTGCAATGGCAGGATCTGCACCAATTAACTCAAAAATCGGACTAATAAAATGACTAATAAACCATGTTAAGTAAGGTATAGCTGCCATGATCCCTGCTGCTGGGACAAAAATATGTCCAACTGTATGGATCCCATTCATAAATTCTTTCCCAATCCCATACTCAGCGTCTCGGATAGCACCGATTGCCCCTAAAACTGCACAAATCATAATAATATAAACGATAACCGTTCCTATCATTGCCATCTTACTCATCACCCCTTTATAATTGATAAATTTATATAAAAAAAGGCACTTTAAAGAAGAAATCTCTTTAAAGCGCCTTTGCTTCAACTATTGACTTGTAAGGTATTAATAATTTGTTTTGCGATGTGCACCATTTCCTGTTGCGTTTGCATACTTTCGTTGCGAATCTTGCGGTAAGCCTCGTCCTCACTTATATTTTCTGCCTGCATAAGCAAGCCCTTTGCTCGTTCAATGACTTTCCGCTTATCTAATTGTGTTTGCGTATGTAAGATCTCCCCATTGAGACGGTTGAACTTATCAATTTGATGAAAAGCAACCTCTAGCACTGGCAACACATTTTTTTCGGAAAACGGTTTCATAACATATCCTAATATATTATCCTGCTTCATGTATAGCAGCAATTCTTTTTCACTATATGCAGAGATAAAAAGAACGGGTATACCAAGCTGTTGTTCAATAATTTTACTTGCCTTTAAACCATCTAGTTTAGGCATTTTAATGTCCATTAAGATTAACTGTGGTTTATGTATAAAGGCTAACTCAATGGCAGTTTCGCCATTATTAGCTTGAGCTACTACTTCGTAGCCATTATCCTCTAACATAAACTTTAAATCAATTGCTATCAGTGATTCATCTTCGACAATCATAACTTTCCTAGTCATTTACGATAAATACCTCCTCACTTACAGGGAACTGAATTTGAGTATGTGTACCTTCTTCACTAGGGATAATTGAAAATGAGCCAGCTAAATCATATTCTACAAGCCTTGTGATAATCTCCATACCAAAAGATGCCTTCACTTCTTGCATTCCAACGCCGTTGTCAGAAATATGAAGTGAAATGGTAGAATCTTCTTGAATGAATTGAATATCGATTGTTCCTTCATCACGACCGATAAAAGCATACTTTAATGCATTTTGCAGTAGCTCACAAATAATGAGTGCAAGGGATACTGCTTTTTTTGAATGGCAAAATAGCTGCAAATTATCATGATGAAAGGCTAGTTGAATCGTTGCTGTATTGGACGTTCCAATCATTTTATGACCGATTTTTTTAGCTAATGCAATAACGTCTACTCTCTCTTCAGCGTTATCCTCATTTTCCAAAATAAGCTCATAAACAGATGAAATACTATATATTCGATTTAATGCCTCTTGAAACGCACTTGCATTCGCAGCTGACAATTCATTTCGCATTTGCAAACGTAATAGGCTTGTCACTGTCTGAAGATTATTTTTCACGCGGTGGTGAATTTCTCGTATCGCAAATGTTTTCATCATTAGCTCATTTTCTTTCAGTTTAAGCTCTGTTAGATCATGAATAATGAGTAGTGTGACCTTCTCATTTTGACTGCGTATTGGAATTTTCTTTACAATAAAGGATTTACGATCAATCGTAATTTCTAAGAAAAAGACATCATCGCCTTTATCATAGACTTCCTGTAGAAACGGTAAGATTTTATCCAATGCGACATTGTAAAAGTTTTCTAATCCAGATAGCTCTGAAATAAAATGATAGCCAGCAGGATTACTGTAAATCACCTTATTTTCGTGATTGGTAAGTATAATCGACTCTACGAGTAAATCGGAAACAACTGGAATTGGTTGAGACTGTGGTTCTACAATATGCTCAATTAATGCAAAAGGCATATTTTGAAAATCATCTTTTGGTGTCGTTTGCATTTTTACCATTTTTTCCTGAATCAACACAGCAATCACATGCTGTTGCTCATTAAAAATGGGGATCACATTTTGCTCCACCGTAATGCCTTCCTGCGTAATCGCTCTGGAAATAGATGATTTTTCTTTATGTTTAAACGCAGCAAATACAGCTGGTTCAAAACTTTCAAATACGAATTTTCCGATAACTGATTTTTCATATAAACCAATTTCCTTTTTCGGGAATGCCTCTGCCACAACAATCGCATGTGGCAAATTTTCCAACATGCAATCTATGAACATATAACAATCAGTCAACTCAGCATAATACGTTAGCGTAGCCTCAATTTCTATTAACTTGTCAATATCCGTTGCCGATAGATTTGTATATTTTCTACACAATGATTGAATGTTCGACAGGTTCAAGCCCCCTATCAAGGAATAGTCATCAAACAATTTGACTATTCTTAAAAATTCTTGTCATTATTATAAACCTTTTGTGAAATTATTTTCAATAAAAAAAATATTTTCTTTCACCAAATTTCATTGCATTACAAAGAACTATATAGCTTAAAAGAGAAATATTCAACAGTTTTTTAAATTCACATTATTTAGCTACAAATAAAATATTATTTTAATATACCAAAAAGCGAGCTTGCATTCATTTGCAAACTCGCTTTTATCTACTTAATTTCCGGTACAACCGCTAAAATATTTTCAAAGGCTGCACGCTGTTTTTGTTCTTCTTCATTTAACAAAATGTGAATATCACCATGGTCATTTGATGTACGAATTAAGCGTCCCATCCCTTGCTGTAAGCGAAGTTGCATGAAAGGCAATTCGACCTCCTCAAATGGATTTTCAGCAAATGTACGTTTCGCATCAAATAACGGGTCTTGCGGAGGAAACGGTAAATCATAAATAATAACACGCGTTAATGCTTCCTCAGGTAAATCTAAACCTTCCCATAAATGATATGAGCATAATGTTTTGATCGTTCCTTGCTGGAAATCTCGGACAATAGCCGAAAGCTCACGATCTCCCTCAAATGCTATATACATTCGTTCCATTAGCGGTAGTTCGGCTTTAAAGTTTAGCATGGCTTGCTTGGATTTAAATAATATCAATGTTTGCTCACCATCACGCAGCAATTGCTGAACACGCGCTGTTTTATCACGTTGGGCAAGTTCATGTAAATAGATTTTCATGACTTCCTCATAATCGAATGGAGAAGGCACAGAAAATGATTGGTAATCTCGAATTCCTAAGCTATATGCGATGTAAGAAAAGTCTTTATTGACCGACAAAGTTGCAGATGAAAAGACAATCGGAAGCTTTTTAGAGAATAATTTTTCCGCTAAAACTTCTGTGATTAAACGAGGCATAATAACGAGCGTTTCTTCACCATCTGTTTCCTCTAACCAATCCACAGCATCCCCCTGCGCTATGAAAATACGCAAAGAAGCCTCATATTGTTCTAAATATTCTTCTGCCATATTTAATTCATATTCAGGAATCATATACATTTCTGATTCAAAGACGAATTCTTCCATTAAAGTTTCTACATCTGCTATCAACTGTTTGCCGTAAGCCAGCAATGTTTTAGATTTATTAATACGTTTACGGTCTTCCGTTGAAGCCACAATATCATCACGAAGCTGGTCAAAAAATAGTTCATGATCATCTTGTAATTTTTCCATCGCATAGAGAGTACGTTCTCGTACGCCATCTACCATCAAACGCTCTAGTAATGCGACAATAGTTGTCGCCTGTACTTTATACGTCATCGCTTTTTGCGCAGCATATTCTAGTAAATGTCCTTCATCCAACACCATCATGGACACTTCAGGTAGTAGTGCGAGCTGACCTTCACGTTCACGAGATTCCTTTGTAGCCAAATGTTCCATTAAAAAATCTTGGGAACAAATGACAAGATCTGAAGATTTACGATAATGGGAACGATGTAATGTTTGCCCACAGCGATTGCGTAGCTCACAAACAGAACATTGCATAATGGAGTTGTAATTGACCTTTTGCCAATCCTCATCACTAACGGTTGGATAGTCACTGCGTTCTCCATATGGCTGTACAGCAATCATAGAGCCCTGTGCATACACCCCATCAGGGATTGAAAAGGCAATATCATCAATCCATTCATCCGTCTCCACTTTTTCTGCTTCCTCAAAGCGTTTTAAGCATAAATATTGATCTCTTGATTTTGCTAAACGAACATCGATATCAAGCCCTAGCGTTTTTTGGAGTTTATAAATATCGCCCCCCTCTTTCACAAGCTGGTCGATTAATGTTTCATCAGCACAAGCAATAAGCGCCGGTTTCCCAGTGTAACGCGCATAAGAAATGGCTGGTAGTAAATAAGCAATCGTTTTGCCAGTTCCTACTCCTGCCTCTGCAAAGAGTACATTTTTTTCTTTCAGTGCTTGTTCTATTTGATAAGCCATAAAGATTTGCTCATCACGACATTCAAAACCCTTTTCGGGCAATTCATCGTAAAGAACATCTCCCATCCAATTTCCTAATGATTCGAAAAAGGAAAGGTCCTTTGATAATGCAAATGGTAAAGATTTACGCAATTGATGTTCCCCCTCTAACTATCTGGTGCTATTATACGCGACGAAACGGAAGATAAGAAAAAATCTTATCTTCCGTTACTATTCGTTAATCTCTTTTAGACTTTTGACCCCAGAACTGATAATAATTTGTTTCAATAAAACCATTAAATAATTTTCGTTTTTTCGTCGCTTGACGTCCATATAATTCTTCAAAATTTTTCATGGAGGAGAGCATATATACTGACCAGGTTGGATAATTTTTCATGACTTTCCCTACATCACGGATAACCTGTTCCACGACTTCAACATCACCAATACGTTCTCCATACGGTGGGTTACCAATCATGACACCATCCGTTAAATGTGTTGTAAAATCACGTGCTTGCATTTGCTTAAACGTGATCAACTCACCAAAGCCTGCTTCCATTGCGTTTTCTTGTGCAATGCTGACCATACGATGATCAATATCAGAGCCAAAAATTTCTAGTGGCTGATCATAATTCGCTAAACTTTCTGCTTCATCACGTACAGTGTCCCAGATTGCAGCTTTCATCCATGGCCAGTCCTCAGAAATGAATTCACGGTTATAGCCTGGCGCTATATTTTGGCCAAACATTGCTGCTTCCAATGCAATGGTACCAGAGCCACAGAACGGGTCAACAAACGGACGATTTGGATTCCACTTCGAAATTTGTACAAGTGCCGCTGCTAATGTTTCTTTTAACGGCGCCTCACCCTGAACCTGACGATAACCACGCTTATGTAAGCCTGCGCCAGATGTATCAATAGTTAGTGTGGCCACGTCTTTCAAAATTGAAACCTCAATTTTGTAAGTTGCACCAGACTCATCTAAAAAGCCGAGTCGTTTATAATGCTGTTTCATACGTTCGACAATCGCTTTTTTTGTGATGGCCTGGCAATCTGGCACACTAAATAATTTGGATTTAACGGACTTCCCCGAAACTGGAAAAGCAGCATCTACTGGTAAATATTTTTCCCATGGTAGGGCTTTAACACTTTCAAATAATTGTTCAAATGATTTTGCTGGGAATTGTCCGACTACAATTTTCACACGATCTGCGACACGTAACCATAAATTGGTACGTGCAATAGCCGTTTCATCGCCTTCAAAATATACTTTACCATTGTCAACGGTTGTTTCATAACCGAGTGCTTTCACTTCTTGGGCCACAATTGCCTCCAGACCCATTGCTGACGTAGCCACTAATTGATAATTTGCCATACATTATTTCCTTCCTTGATGCTCAATTTCCCAAAATTCCATAAACTCAATGAGTTCGTTTAATGGTAATGGTTTGCTGTAATAATAGCCTTGGATAATATCACAGTTCATTTTACGTAGTATATCCACTTGTTGTGCCTGTTCTACACCTTCTGCAACAACTTTCATTTTTAGGCGATGGGACATTTGAATAATAGCATCTACAACTGCCTGTTTTTCATCGAGTGATCCTATATGCTGTATAAAGCTTCGATCAATTTTTAAACAATCTAACGGAAAGCGAACTAAATAGCTTAGGGACGAATAGCCTGTCCCAAAATCATCAATAGAGATTTTAAAGCCTAATTGTTTCAAACGAACTAACTTACTAACAGTCTCGTTTGCATTGTTCATAACTGTTCGTTCTGTCACTTCTATTTCAAAATTGTTTGCTGGCATATTGTAGCGTTCTAATATTGCTTGTATTGAATCTAAAAAGTTTTGCTGTTTAAAGTGAATACTCGATATATTAATGGCAACAGGTGTTTTCCAACCTTGTTGTTGCATTTGAATAACTGCCTCACACGCTTTTTCCAATATGATTTCACTTAATGGAATGATTAAACCAGTATCCTCAGCATAAGGGATAAACTCTGCTGGAGACACAAAGCCAAGCCTCTCGCTATTCCAGCGAACTAGTGCCTCTAGGCCTTGAATTTGCTCATTTTCCATTGAAATTTTCGGCTGAAAATGCAGCTCAAATTCACGGTTTTCAATCGCTTTTCTTAACTCCGAATCTAACAATAAAACGCGTTGTGCGTCTGTTTGCAGTTCATCAAAATAAAAGGAATAGCCGTTTAATTCATTCTTTTTTGAATAAGTCATTGCTCTATCTGCACAATTGATCAATTCTTCTGTATTTTTACCGTCAACTGGATAAACACTAATACCGACACTTGTAGACACAAAAACTTCCTGACCATTAATCACCATTGGTTGTTCTATACTACTAATAATTTGCTCAGCGAATTTTGCAGCTTCCTTCACATTCTTCACATTTGTTAAAGTAATGACGAATTCATCTCCGCCGTATCGTGCAATAACATCTTTGTTTTTCAGTAACTTTTTTAGACGATTTGCTACTTCTATTAAAATTGAATCTCCAACAGCATGGCCTAATGTATCATTAATTTGTTTAAATCGATCCAAATCTAAAAAATAGACCGCATGCTGCACTGAATGAGAAATAGCAGAAGTCGATTCTAAGAGATTATCCATTCTTTCGATATAGGCAAAACGATTGGATACATCTGTTAATGAATCCGTAAGCAAACGCTTTTCTAATTCGTTTTCTACTATTTTTCTTTCAGACAAATCTGTGAAGATACCACAGTAATTTGTAACCTTCCCCTCATTGTTGGTTACACAAACAATTGTTAACCATTCAGGATATACGTCTCCAGTTTTACGACGATTCCATATCTCACCTTGCCAAATGCCTTCTTGTCGTATCTGTTCCCACATCTCTAAATAGAACGGCAATTCATGTACACCAGATTGTAAAACGGCTGGCGTTTTTCCAACCACATCATCACATGTATAGCCTGTAACAAATTCAAAGGCAGGATTAACCATTACTATTTTTTTGTATTCATCAGTAATCATGATACCTTCAGATACATTTTCGAAGATTTTAAGTATTAAGTTAGTAGGATATTTAGAAATCAACTTCAATTTATCCATACTTTCCCATCCAGTTACTCCGTTCATGTTTCCGCTCCATCCTATCTATCTATACTCCCCCTCAAAAGGGCTTTTACACCTGGCCAACTTGTATGTATATCCATTGCACCTCGGCGTATTATGTTCAGATTTTTTAAGCTTGTTTGAAAAGCTTATCTTCAAAATCTGTGATATTTGCCTGATGCTATATCTTGATTCAAGGGGTACGGAATCCACTGAATGGAAAGAAAAATTTGCAAACTCTTGCCATCTCTTAAGGTGCAAGTTTTAAGTACCTGGTGTTTCGTGAGGTACAAAACATCTGCTGAATCAAGATACATCCATACAATAATCATTTTCAGATGCGGCTTAGAAGCGGTAGCGATACTTTAACTTTTCTCAAACGTATCACGCATACCAAGACTTGATTAACAAGGTTACTTTTTCCACATGAACTCAAAATAAAAGCTCTCCACCGAGTTGGAGAGCGTTTGATATTTCGTAGATAAGCATCAAAAAATTCCATAAGCCATGTTTTGTCCCTGAGTACTCAAACAGCTTGCGCCTCGTACGGTCAGGTGGTAATCATCTATCTACAGAGCAAACTCTGTCCCTCTATCCGTTAAATTCCTTCTAGAGAGTGCCCCTACCATAATTTGGGTTTCTCACTCGTGGGGTTTACCTCGTTCCACCTTGCAAGTTTCCAAGCAAGCTTCGTCACTGTGGCACTTTCAGGAAGTGTCAACCATATCCAAGGACTTAGGTTTTCCTTCCGCCGTCAGCCTTATCAGCTGCCTTACCTTATTTTTTCAGTAAGCACGAACACTACGGTCATCTCAGAACCGTGTGAGCATGGACTTTCCTCTACGACGTCTAGCGCCGCAGCGATTACCCGAATTTCATGATGATACGAAAGATTATACTAGAGTTTTATGTTAAATACAATATAATTAACTAAAATTATTCGTATAGCTTGCTGCCAAATACATGTTTTTCTAAATTAGAAAGACGTTTTAAAATATCAAAATTAGTTGTACCAGCTGCTGCTGAAGCAATCGGCTGTCTCTTAGGTGTACTATCAATTTCTTCTTTTAACTGTCTATTTTCTTCACGTAGTTGGGCCACCACTTTTTCAAACGTTTCATAGTCTTGAATAATTTCATCAAGAAAAGAATCGACTTCTTCTACATTATAGCCTTTAAAGTTCTTTTTAAATTCCTTTTCAAGGATCATTTTTGACGTTAATTTAATGTCCATTCACATCGCCCTTCCTCACACTACATACACGAATACATTATAGCATACTTCATCACATTATATCGTCTGAAAACATCAATTGTAAGGCTAAACTTGTCGTTTCTTGCGCTTACCCAGGAAATTATTTCTTATTTCCTAATCTGTGCAGTCGCTTATCCCAAGAAATTTCCCATTTTTGTTTTTGTTCTGCTCTCCATTGCTCATTATTTTGAATTAGACGTATGCCCTCTTGCGTATAAGAAAGGGCCTGCTCATAATCTTTCATTTGATGCTCATAAAGTATGGCTAGCTGTTCAAGAACATGTAACTTTGTTCTTGGTTCAACAAAATGGAGAGAGGCTACAAATGCATCAATGGCTTCGCTGTAACGTTTACTTTTTTTGTGCTGTAGTGCTAAATAATAATGGGCATGGCCCGCTTCTAGTGCATCAAATTTCATTGTCACCTTTTCTAAAACCCTAACGCTTTGTGTGCTTTCTTTTAAATCACCATACCATTTCCCGATATTGGTAAAGGTTTTCGCAGATTCCTCATGATCCTCTTCAAACAATAAATGCGTAGAATGACTATAGAGTGTGATAAGTGACAATAAATCCCACTCATTATGAAGTAGCACCTTCATAAGGGCATCTGGTATGCCACTTTTTACGGCATCTAAATAAATAATAGGTGCAAGATGACCTGGAATATCTCCTATACGAGAAAAGCCAAGCTTCTCTTCCTCCACCGATTTTAATTTTAAGCGCTCCATATCATTTTTCCATAAACGCTTCGAACTATGCAACAAATCAATCTGTCGCTGAGATCGTAATTTTGGCAACGTTTTTTGATGAAGCGTCCATCGCGTTTCAAGCTGCGGCCAATCAAAGCTTTTACCATTATAAGTAATCACTGTAGCCGATTTTTGCCAAAGCTTTGATTCAAACAAGAAAGCGGCCTCATGCGCAGGATCTGCAAGAATATATTGCGTCAATAAAAAACATTCCTCTGCTACCTCTAAAAAGCCCAGCAAAAAAATGTGCGTGCCAACTCCCTTTAAACCTGTCGTTTCCGTATCAAAAAATAATACCGGTTCATTGATATCAAGCGCATAAGGATGGTCAAACTCGACACCTTGCCATTTTTTCAAGGCATCAAAGAATGATTGCAGCTGATAATGTCCATGCTGAAAACTAAATGGATACTGCACTTGACGCTTAAACACAATGCCAAAATCATTTTCAACAACGGTTAATCCTGCTTTTTCCCATTGCTCTGTATAGCTAGGTTTAGCTGGTTTTTGAAAAGCTGGTTGTTGTACTTTTTGTTGAGCCGTTGTTTTTTTACCAAGCATTTTTTTCATTTGTAGTATTTTATTTTCGTATGACATCTATTTCACTCATTTTCTGCTTATTGTATAAGACATCTCTCTTGCAAGAGTAACATGATTGTTAGACTCATTCAAAGTCATTTCGTCTAGTTTTTCACACTGACGAGCAGAAGTTAACCTAAAACTATCACGACCTATAGCATAATATCCACAGAATTAAGATAAAAAAACTCAATGGAAAAAGTCCCACTGAGTTTCTATCTGTATCCCATTCAATAAAATATATATGTTTCAATTTGCTGTAACCAATCTGATACTCTTTCATGCAGGTTATCTTCTGTATGGCATTCTACATTATTGAGGATAATAATGGTGTAATCAGTCTCTATATAACGGCATAACATCGTGGTATAACCTGGCCAACCACCACTATGGAATACCTTTTTACCTGTTTTTGGTGATTGATCAATGAACCAACCGAAGCCACATGGTGTCTTTTGACCATCCTTTGTCACAATTGAGGACATAGCCAATTCGAGAGATGATGCACAAAGCAAATCCCCCCTTTTTAGCGCTCTATCCAACGAGAGTAAGTCCATTATTGTTGAATGAATCATTCCATCTCCTTGGATTCCGTCTAAATAGTTCACAAACTCATAACCTGGAAGTTCGTCAGGCAAGGAGATTAATGCACTATTCTCATCACGGATATAGCCAAAAGCAAAATCCTCAACATCTTCAGTATGATACCTGCGATTCATGACCCTTGTTCGTTGCATTGCTGACGGTTTAAATATATGGTGTAACATAAACAAGGCATAGGACATATCTGATACTTTTTCAATTATCATTGCCAGGCAAACATAACCTGTATTACTATATTGATATTTTTCACCTGAGTCAAAATAGAGCGGTGGTCTATGTTCCGTTAGTAAACGTAGTACATCTCTATTCGTCGCAATACAACGATGATCCCAGTGACTTTCGAATAATTCCATATAATCTGGCAATCCAGATGTATGTGTTAATGCATGCCGTAAAGTAATGGTTTCGTATGGAAATGAGGGAATCCATTTCTTGATAGCGTCATCATAATTAAGTTTCCCTTGTTCCTCGAGAATCATAATACCCATGGCTGTCATGGGCTTCGTTACTGAAGCTAACTCAAATAAGGAATTTTTGGAAAGCTTCTTGCCAATATGGTAATTTGACAAGCCAAAAGTACCTATATATATAGGTTTACCTTCCTTCGCTACTAAAATATTGCCTGAGAAAAGCCCTTGTTCAAATTTTGACATAAATAGTTGATCAAGTTCCTCTGATAATTTCACACAATCGCTCCTTATCACCTTTACATATTTTAGTTACTTAATGCTTCCATAGTTGCTTCTAAAATACGAATTCGACCATTCAATGTCCCTCCACCCATTACCAATGGATCTACGGCATTAATAAAAACTTGATTGCTTTCGACTGCCTTTAATCCTTTCCAAACTTGGCTTTGTTGAAGCTCCTCAAATATACTTCCATCCATATCATTTTCATATAGATCATACTGAATGAAAATATAGTCTGGATTGGCTTGATAGAGGCCCTCCAAAGTAATAACGGTTTGCTGATTCACCTTGTTAATAGCTTCTGGCACAGGGAGATTCAATTCACCGTATAGTACATCATTGAGAAATACGTCTTTAGGGTAAATCATCATTTCGCCACCTCGAATACGTATGGCTACTACATCCTTGTCTTGGAATGAATCGAGATAATGGATAGCATTTTGCTTATCCTGATGGTATTTATCAATAAGTGTTTTTGCTTTTTCAGTCTTTCCAGTAATCTCAGCTAGCATTTCAAGATTCTCCTGCCAATCTGGTCCATAATGAGAAGTTGGAATTACTGGTGCGATTTTCTCTAACTGTTCTAAAACTTTTGGATCTTCCATATCTGTACTGATAATTAAATCTGGTGCAAGTTGCAAAACGTACTCCAAACTGTCGCCACTCGTTGTTAACAAAGGAATTGTATTCGCCGTAACGTCGCCAAAAAAACTTGGGAATGGCTCCTCATCACTACCAATTGCACTTGCTGCATAGGGTTCTATGCCCAAAATCACAGCATCCTCAATGGATTCAAAGGCATTTAAAAAGAGAATTTTCTCTGGTTTTATTGGAACGCTGTAATGATTATTTAAATAAGTAATTTTTGTTGTCTGTTCTTCACTTTCCTTTTTTTGCAAGACAGATGATGTTGATTCTTCCTTATCTTTTGTACATGCAGATAAAGTTAAAGTTAATACTATGATGCTTAAAATGACCATAGTTTTTTTCATCAAGAACGCCTCCTTTTTACGCTAATCTCAATTGAGAATGAAAACTATTATCAATAATAAACAAGCGTTCTTTTGGCGTCCATGTAGAAAAGGCGGATTTTATAATGAACTATCTGCGGTTAACAATTGCATGACTTCTTTTACAATCAGTAAATGTGGCAACGGAGCATAGTCGCGCCATGGAAAATGAGTAAGTGTATAGACAGAATCATTTCGCACTGATTTCAATTCAAGCCACAGCTCATCTGATTGAAGCTCGTCCCATTTCATCATCGATTCCTCGTCTTCATAAACAAGTACCATGATGAAATCTGGATTCATTTCAGATAATTGCCCAATTGTAATAGGTTCTTGCGTGTCAGAGATCATTACATTTAGTCCTAGGTCCTTCAGCAAAACTTCTTGAATACTTCTATCCTGATACAGGTAGCACTCATCCTCTCTCACTAACAAAAATAACATACTTCGCTCATGGCAAATGTACGCTAAGCTAGCAACGGCCTCTTGTACAGTTTGTTCGTATTCTATAAGCCATTTCCTTGCTTCGATCTCTGCATCTAGGATTTTCGCAACCTCTAGCAACTGTTCACGCCATGATAAACTGCTCCACGCAAGTCGATATACATGGCCTCTCTTTTGTAATATCATCAACTGCTCATCCGTCACATTATCTAAGCAAAATATATAATCATATTGGAGATTTTCTTGTAGAAGTAACGCAATATTTTCATTTAAAACGGCTGGCGTTCTGCCTACAGCTAGCTGAATAGGTACATGATTTCCAAAGGTCTTATAGTAATGAAATCGCCATGTTGGATGGAGCGGTGCTGCAATGGGGATATAATGTAGTGGTGCAAGCAAGCCAAAAAAAGAACTATCTAAAACAGCGATGTTTTTTCTACGACTTTTCATAAATAGAGAGGGAGACATACCCATTTGTTGTTTAAATCGACGACTGAAGTAAAACTCGTCTTTATACCCAACCTCACTTGCAATTTCTCGAAGGGTTTTACCTCCTTTTATTAAAAGCCATTTAGACGCTTCCATTCTTATATTCATTAAATATTGGATGGCACTAATACCAAACTGTTTTCGAAATAGTTTCATATAATACTTTGCACTTATATTCATCATTTGGGCTAAATCTTTCACTTGAATTACTTCTTGAAAATGATACTCCATATGTTGTTTTGTTTTTTCTAACATATGTTGCAAATCTCTATTAGAGGTCTTACGATGCTGAGTGATGGTATGTAAAAGCAAGTAAAAATGTGCTTGGCTTAATAAAATGTCCTCTTTGATGGGACTCTCAACCAATGAAATTAGACTGTTACAAAGACGGATGATTTCTTCTGTTTGTTCAAGATTTATCTCTTCTCCTCTATCAGTCTTCGTCTCCATTTGTGGGAGAGCATTAAAGGTAATAAGGTAAACTGTAGTTAACTTCTCTAAATCCACCTTTAAGATAAGCTCTCTCTGAGCAGGGCAAAGGTAGACACTATCTTTAAGCAGCCTGTGTTGGTGATCTCCAAAAGCCAAATTAGCAGTCCCCTTTGTGATAAACAGTAAGCAATGGCTCTCAAGTCTTTGTTGATAATGCCGTTTTGTCTTGCTTGATAAAATTTTAATATCAAGAAAATGAAAAAGAAAATGTGTCATTTGGTCGAATAGCAAATCGACTTCCTCCTTCCCACAAGCGTAGTAGGTAACCCTCGTTTTAGCAAATAAGATGATACTATTTATAAAATATAAAAGGGCTTGAGGAACGAACTCGCTTATTCCCTAAGCCCCTATTTTTTAATTTAATTTAACATTCGAAGAAGATCTATCACTCTTTTCTTCCCTTGCTCTAAACTATCTTGCGCCCCCATACAAGACGGACAACCTGATTCACAGGGACAGCTCGATACATGTTGTAGCGTTTTGTTTAACAGTTCTTCCCATAGTGCAAATACTCTCTCACTTAAACCGATCCCACCTGGATACTTATCATAAACAAAGAACGTTGGTAACTCATTGTGTGATGCCTTTACTTGCGGCACAACTGCTACATCACTACTATCACACTGGATAAAAATCGGGATAAAAGCGTTCATCGCATAAGCAGCTCCCACCATAGCATCCGTTAATTCTGCCTCTGACCATTGAGACACCCTATTGAACGAAAGCCACGAAGCACTTGTATGCATTTCATCTGGTGGTAAATGTATAGGCCCTGAGCCAATATTGTCATGTGTGCCGAAGCGAATTTTCTTAAAAATCGTTGCTTGTGCAACTAAACCAACATCGCCAAAGCAAATTGTACCGCCTGCATATGAACGGTTACGATCTTCCTCTAAAACTTTCATTTCAACTGCTAGATTGGCATCTGTATAGTAATCTACATCTACTTCACGCACATAAGCTTTCTTTTCCTCCCAGTCAAGCTTCTCTACTTGGAACTGAATACCTTGGTGCAAGTAAATGGCTTCCTCATGCAAGAGTGTCATGGCACTATGACGATCCATTTCACCAATAACCTTTGTCTGTGCAGGAATGGTAAGATCAATAATGACTACATTTTCTTGTGACGCTGAACGTAAGCTAATATCATGAGCAGGGAAACGATCACTCATCCAATGCCATTTATCACTCGTCTTAAAAACTACCCCTTCCTCTGCTAAATACTCCAACAATTCCTGTATGTCATATTCTCCATACGTATCGCCTGTTGAAAAAGGTAGCTCGAAGGCAGCACATTTTAAATGATCCATTAAAATCAGCATATTTTCTGGATAGATACGTGCTTCCTCTGGTGTACTACCGAGTAAAAACAATGGATGATTCACCACATACTGATCCAGCGCAGAAGATTGCGCAACATAAATAATCAATGCCTCATCCTGACGTCTTCCAGCACGTCCTGCTTGCTGCCAAGCACTCGCAATATTTCCCGGGTAACCTGTCATAATACATGCTTGTAATTGACCAATATCAACGCCTAACTCTAATGCATTTGTACTCACCACTGTTTGAATCGTTCCATCACGCAAGCCTTTTTCGATCACACGTCGCTCAGATGGCAAGTAACCACCTCGATAGCCACGTACAGACTCGTCAAGTAGCTTATTGCGAGTAAGCTCCTTCAAATACGTTACAATCATCTCTACTCGCACGCGACTTTTGGCAAAAATAATAGATTGAATGCCAGCTGTATAAAGCCTTTTGGCCAAATCACTGACCTCTAAAACGGCACTTCTACGCACCGCAAATGTTTTGTGAATAATCGGTGGGTTGTAAAAAAGAAACGTTTTTTTGCCAACAGGTGCACCCGAATCGGCAATAAGCGCATGTGATTCATTCGTCAAAAGCTCGGCAAGTTCCTTAGGATTTTTAATAGTTGCTGATGTACAAATGAACACTGGTTTACTGCCGTAAAATTCACAGATGCGCTTTAGTCTCCGAATAACATGTGCGACATGTGAACCAAATACTCCTTTGTATGTATGCAATTCATCAATGACGATATACTGCAAATTTTCAAAGAGTGATACCCATTTTGTATGATGTGGCAAAATTCCTGAGTGAAGCATATCAGGGTTCGTCATCACAATATGCCCTGCCTTACGAACCTTCTGACGAATACCTGGAGCCGTATCTCCATCATACGTATAGCTTAAAATCTCCTCGCCACTTTGCTCGATCAGTTCGTTTAAATCATTTTTTTGATCCTGCGCTAATGCCTTAGTTGGAAATAAATAAATCGCGCGCGCATTTTTATCCTCTACTATTTTTTGGAGCACCGGTAAATGATAGCAATAAGATTTACCTGATGCAGTTGGTGTAACAGCTGTAAAGGATGTACCACTCTGTGCCAAATCAAAAGCTTCTCGTTGATGTGTATACAGTTGCTCGATACCTCTTGCCTGTAATGCTTTCACCAAAGATGGGTGTAAATTCCCCGGGAAAGGTGCATATTTGGCTGGTTTTCCTTCTAGTGTTTGCCAATGTAGAATACGCTCTTTTAATTCTTCATCATATCTCCACTCATTTAAAAGCTCACTAATCGTCCGTTTCTTCAATAGCATTTGCTTCTTCCTCCTTAACCAACCGTTCAAAGATTGTTAATGTATAAGAGGTAGAATGAACCGCATCTAAAAAACGTTTTTTACTTGTTTCTTTATAAAAAGATTGCACAACAAATTGCTCCATCGATTCTACCGCTGAAGCAATTTGTTGTGTATGCATATATTTCGGTCGGTTTTGTTGAATCCATTTATTGGCTTCTTGCTGCCATGCCTTTAACAGTTGGTGAATTTCATCGGCGTGTGGTTTCACCTCTTGAAAAAAATCTGGTGTTCGGTCTTCTTCACGCATTTGCCAGAAACGTGAGACACATTGATCACATTCATCTATTAATTTGGTCGTTTGCTGAATAACTAACAATTTTGCACCTCATCTCTCATCAATTACACGTAAGCAAATATATTTCGTAGTTATTACATAGTATAGGATGAGTAAGCCTCGTCCACCATCTAAACTACGTAAATATCACTGCTCTTGATATCGATTTACCGCAATTTCATGGTAAATCTTGTATCAATTTTAATGTGATTGCGTTAGTTCAATTGCTTATGAGATAAGTGTACCAAAGTCTATCATTTTTCACTACTAGTAGGCGAACAAGCATTCTTTACTTGCCAGTTCTTTTCTGCTAAGCTTACTTTTTGGCTAACCGCCTTGAGCTGCATAAAAAAGTGCAAACTCTGTGCATTGCTTTCAAGTGATACTCTTGTGAAAAGTAATTGATTGACCAGATCTAACTGCGCAACTAATTGTTCTAACTTGTTCAAAATAACGCCTCCTTTGCTTTACTTTAGTATTCCTCGTATGTATAGAATTACCTTCAAGCGTGACAAAATAAGCGTAAGTTAGCTGAAAGAAGAAGATTTTCGATAAATTTTTAATAGTGAACCTTCAACCGAAAAAATCGTCATGAATGAAAGGTCTGAATGGATACAGATTTTCATTCGATTTCATGACTAAATTTATCTGTTATTTTGACGATTCGCGTAATAAGGGAGTTGGCGATTTTTCGACGCAATTTGTTCATTCTTCCCATTCGTTATCTATAATTCTAGTAGTGATAACATGACTGATGGAGGTAGAGAATAGCCACTAAAACATGGTAAACTATTGAATAGAAAAAGCAGTATAATAAAGGGTGGGCTAAATGACAATTCGTTATCCAAACGGGAAATTGTATACCCCGAATGCTTCTGTACAGAAAACAGAAAAAAAAAGTAAAAACAAAGATTTATCTTTTAGTAATCGAGGGAAGACGCTAGAAGATGAAATTAATGAAGCAAACGACTATTATATAAAAAGGCGACTTGCTATCATTCATAAGAAACCTGTTCCTGTGCAAATCGTCAAAGTAGAGTACCCTTCACGAAGTGCTGCTGTTATTCGTGAAGCTTATTTTCGAACACCCTCTACAACCGACTACAATGGTGTTTGGAATGGGCATTATATAGATTTTGATGCAAAGGAAACTGCTTCCAAAACGAGTTTCCCCTTAAAAAATATTCATGAGCATCAAATGACACATATGCAGCAAGTGACGGAACAAAATGGTGTAGCTTTTATTATCGTTCGCTTTTCAGCTTTTGAACGATATTTTATTGTGCCGTACGAAGTTTTACAAAAGGCCTGGCAAGCAATGGAGAATGGCGAACGAAAATCGATATCCTTTTCAACAATAGAGGAAGAGGCATATGAAATTCCCACAAGTTATTATCCACGTATCGATTATTTAACCATTATCCAGCAATTAATCGATGCAAAATGCTACGGGTCTGAAAGTGAGGAGAATTAAGAATGACTGAACGTCGTCGAACACGTGGAGAGCATCAAAAAGCTCTCGCTGAAAAAAATAAAACTAAAAATACAAAGAAGAATAAACCAACCTCATCCGCTAAGTTGTGGTTTAAACGTATATTCTTAACACTTTTAGCAATTGGTGTGGCAGGCTTCATTGGAGGAGCTGGATTATTTGCTTACTATGCAAGCACGGCTCCAGAGCTTGATGAAGAATTATTGAAGGACCCTGTATCTTCAGAGTTCTACGATAAAAACGGTGAACTATTTGCAACAATCGGTGCTGAAAACCGTAAATATATAAAATATGAAGATATACCTGAAGACATGGTCAACGCTATCCTGGCAACAGAAGATGTTCGCTTTTTTGAGCATCACGGCATGGATTTTTATCGTCTAGGTGGCGCTATACTTGCGAACTTCCGTGATGGCTTTGGTGCACAAGGGGCATCTACCCTAACACAGCAAGTTGTCAAAAACTCATTTTTACAAAACGAGAAGAAATTAAAGCGTAAAGCACAAGAAGCATGGCTAGCCTTTCAATTAGAGCGCAAATATTCAAAAGAAGAAATTTTTGAGATGTACTTCAATAAAATGTTGATGTCAGGACGTATCTATGGATTCGGAACAGCAGCACAATATTTCTATGGTAAAGAATTAAAAGATTTAACATTAGATGAGGAAGCATTACTAGCAGGGTTAGTGCAACGACCTAATGCTTATAATCCATTAAAAAACCCTGAACTTGCAAAGAAACGTCGTAATACTGTTTTAGGCTTAATGCATCAACATGGAAAAATTTCAAAAGCTGAAATGGAAGAAGCAAAACAAATGGAAGTCCAAGCAGGTCTTGCCGATGATGCAACGCGTCAATCATTTGCTGGTTCAAAATACGATGCCTTCCTAGATATTGTGATTAATGAATTAGAAACTAACGGTGACGGATCGGCAATGGCAGAAGGAATTAAAGTTTACACGACACTTGATCCGGATGCCCAAAAAGTCGTAGAAAATGTGATGAACGACGACAGTAATTTCCCTACTGAAGAAATTCAGTCAGGTGTTGCTGTTATTGATACAAAAACAGGTGCGGTTCAAGCCGTTGGTGGCGGTCGTCATTACGGAGCTGAACGTGGATTTAACTACGCAGATGACCTAACAAAAAACCAACCTGGTTCCACAATGAAACCATTAGTTGACTACGGTCCAGCAGTCGAATATTTAAATTGGTCTACAGGTCAAACACTTGTGGATGAGCCAATGAATTACACAGGTACAAAACAAACAATCACAAACTGGGATGGCAGATATATGGGTGCCATGACTGCGCGTAAAGCCTTATATGCTTCACGTAACGTACCAGCTGTTAAAGCATTACAAGAGGTTGGCACTGAAAAAGCCAAGGAATTTGTTGGACGTTTAGGAATTGAAACGGATGATCTTTATGAATCGGATGCGATTGGTGGAGGAGCTATTACAATTTCTCCTATTCAAATGGCAGCTTCTTATGCAGCTTTCGGGAACAACGGGGTCTATACAGATCCACATGCCATTACAAAAATCGTCTATCGTGATGGAAAAACATCGAAAAACTATACACCTGAATCTAAAGTCGCTATGAGCGATTATACAGCTTATATGGTAACAGACATGCTACGTGATGTTGTTGGCAATAAACCTGATGCATCTGGTACTGCTGCCAATGTTCCTGGCTTAGATATCGCAGGTAAAACAGGTACAACCAACTATTCAGCAGAGGATTTTAGCAAGTATAATTTACCGAATACAAGTGTACCAGATTCATGGTTTGCTGGTTATTCAACAAACTATTCCATTGCGATATGGAGTGGCTATGAAAAACACTTTGATCCGATTACAACGTGGGAAGAACGTCGATTACCACAAAATTTATTCAAATCGATTATGCAAGAAATTTCAGCAAACGTTGAAACTGCAAGCTTTAAAAAGCCAAATACGGTTGTTGAAGCAACGATTGAAGTAGGTTCTAAACCACTTAAATTAGCAAGTGAATATACACCTAGCGAATTACGCCAAACAGAGCTATTCGTTCGTGGTACGGAACCAACTGAGGTGTCAAGTGTTTATGAGGCACCAGAATTATCTACACCTTACAACGTATCAGCAAACTTAGATTTAGCAGCACAGTCCATCAACATTTCATGGGAACATGATGCAATCCTAGACCCTGAAACAGATGAGCCATTACCGACTTCATTTGAAGTTTCTGCAACACGTGAAGGTGGAGAAACCGTTATTCTTGGCACAACAGAGAGCAAAGGCTTAACAGTTGGCAATACGCTTGAAGATGGTAATTACACAATCTCTGTCGTAGCCATTATGGACGGTACGCGCAGTGAACCTGGTACAACTACCTTCCAAATCACAAGTACACCTGAGGAAGATTTAGAAACGGAAGATCCAGATGAGCCAGAAATTGATTTACCAATAGATCCTGGTCAAGAAGACAATGACAATGGTAATAATAATGGCGATGGCAACGAAAATGGTAACAATGGTAATAACAATAATAACGGCAATAATAATGGCAACGGAAATGGTAATAACGGGAATAGTGGAAACAATGGCAACAACAATGATGGAAATCAGCAGCCAACACCGCCAACCGAACCTACTAACCCAACCGAAGAAGATCAAAGCTCAGAATAGACAAAAAACCGAGAAGCACATCAAGCTGCTTCTCGGTTTTTTTTATATTAGGTAGGAGGCTATCTGCTGTTTCGGCGTTCTATCCACCAATTTTCACTTTCTATCCGCTACTCTTGGTTTTCTATCCACCAGTTCTTGCATTTAATCCGCAGTTTGGCTTTCTATCCACCAGTTTTCACTTTCTATCCGCTACTCTTGGCTTTCTATCCACCAGTTTTCTCATTCTATCCGCTACTCTTGGTTTTCTATCCACCAGTTCTTGCATTTAATCCGCAGTTTGGCTTTCTATCCACCAGTTTTCACTTTCTATCCGCTACTCTTGGCTTTCTATCCACCAGTTTTCTCATTCTATCCGCTACTCTTGGTTTTCTATCCACCAGTTCTTGCATTTAATCCGCAGTTTGGCTTTCTACCCACCATTTTTCACATTCTATCCGCTACTTTTCGTGTTCTATCAACCAATTTTCGCTTTCTATCCATCTACACTAGCTTTTACTAGCTTGAATTCGCAAGCGCGCGGTACGCTTTTTCGTTTCCTTAAATAATTCATCGAGCTGGCGGTAACAAGCGTATTGACCTGGTTTAGCTTTTATAAAGGCAAGTCGCTCATTGCCATTAATCGGTAACACCTCTTCACCAGCAGCTTGTACAAGTTGTTCAAACAGTGCTATCGCTTCTTCCATTAAACCCTTTGCTGTATTATTTCTGGCATTATGGGCTTCATGAATGTTAGCTTGCAAAGTTGTCCACTGAGCAAACCAAGCATCTATTTTGTCTTTTGCGATGGCCTCACTATTCATGCTTCCTTCACCAAGCCTTTCTTCAAACGCTTTTGACCTTCACGACAATCACTGAGCAAAGGGCATGCATGGCACCCTGGGTTTTGGGCTTTACAATGATAACGTCCAAAGAAAATTAATTGGTGATGCGTTTTCGACCAGTTGTCCATTGGCGTTTTTTTCATAATTGTTTCTTCTACTTCAAGCACCGAATCTTTCCATCGACATAGTCCAAGACGTTTTGATACGCGCTCTACATGGGTATCCACTGCAAGAGCTGGAATATCAAAGGCCACTGAAAGCACAACATTGGCTGTTTTTCGTCCTACACCAGGCAATGTTACGAGTGCTTCACGCGTTGCAGGTATTTCGCCACCATACTCGTCCAGCAATCGTTGACATAAAGCCTGAATGTTCTTCGCCTTATTACGATAGAGACCAATAGAGCGAATATCCTGCTGCAATTCCTCCAATGATACGGCTAAATAATCTTCTGGTATTTTATATTTTTGAAATAATGTTTTGGTTACTTTATTGACAAGTACATCTGTACATTGTGCAGATAGTAATGTCGCAATCGTCAACTCAAAAGCATTGTCATGCACGAGCTCACAGTGTGCATCAGGAAACATTCGATCCATCTCTTCTAGACAATGCTCCCACTGTTTTTTCGTTAACAAACCGGATGCCCCCTATTCTCTTTCTTCTAACCAATTATAAAACGGAACTTTATTGGTCGATTGGCTTTCTTGCTGAGCTGTTCTGGCTGGTGTTCTGTTAAATGTCTGCTTCTCACGGAACTGTTCACTTTGTTTTTGGGCAGCTTGAGGTGTCGTAATATTTTTCTTTTTCCACTCTAACAATATGCGATCAATATATCGAATACTCATTTTCCCTGCAAAGACAGCCTCCTTCAGCGCCTCCTTAATGAGCGCTGGGCTATGCTTGTCCTCATCAAGCCAACATCCTATTTTTTCAAGCTCTAAAGGAGATAAAAGACGACCCATTTCCTCTTCAAATAGACGGAAAATCTCCCCTTCTTCTTGTCGAAGTGTCGCTGCCGTTTTTTGCTGCTCTTTCATATCAATCATCTGAACAATACGCTCCCAAAGTGGGTACACTGAATATTTTTCATAGAGCTTACCACCAGCATCCACATCACGTGTAATTTCAAGAAAGCCTTTTTGCATTAATCGTTGTAAACGTGATGTGATGTCATTGTCAGACATTGCGAGACGTTTCTTTAGATCATTAGGTGTTGGGAAGTCATTCCCTTCCATATGAAAGGCTAATAAGTGCATGACAATTAGTGCCTCTTCATCCTCCATATTTAACTCCTTATAAAACTGAAAAAAAAGCTGAGGAATTGGAATCATTCTCTGCTCAGTCCATGTACGGAGTCGATGATTATTTACGTTCATATGTCTCCAGACTCCTTCTTTAAGTAAGTAGAAAAGCCGCGTAGATATTTCACTACGCGACTTTTAAATTAATAGCTTATGGATATAAGCGGTTCAGTAAACGTGGGAATGGAATCGTTTCACGGATATGCTCTGTGCCTGAAATCCATGCAACAGTTCGCTCTAGCCCTAGACCAAATCCTGAATGTGGAACAGAGCCTTGTTTGCGAAGCTCTAAGTACCACGCATATGCATCTAATGACAGGTTATGCTCTTCTAGACGTGATTTTAATAAATCATAGTCATGAATACGCTCAGATCCACCAATAATTTCACCGTAGCCTTCTGGTGCAATTAAATCAGCACATAATACAACGTCATCGCGCTCTGGGTGTGGTTGCATATAGAATGGTTTAATGCCTACAGGGTAACATGTAATAAATACTGGTTTGTCGAATGTATTAGCAATAGCCGTTTCATGTGGCGCACCAAAATCATCGCCCCATTCGATATCGTCGAAACCTTGCTCATGTAGAAGCTTAATAGCATCATCATAAGAAATACGAGGGAATGGTGCCTTGATATTTTCCAACGTCGATGTATCACGACCAAGTCGCTCTAAATCTAATTTGCAGTTTGCCAGCACAGATTGTACGATATGCGCTACATATTGTTCTTGAACCTCTAAGTTTTCTTCAAACTCTACAAATGCCATCTCAGGCTCAATCATCCAAAACTCGATTAAGTGACGACGTGTTTTAGATTTTTCAGCACGGAAAGTTGGACCAAATGAGAATACTTTTCCTAACGCCATAGCAGCTGCTTCCATATAAAGCTGGCCAGATTGAGATAAATAAGCATCTTCATCAAAATATTTCGTATGGAATAGCTCCGAAGTACCCTCAGGCGCAGATCCAGTTAAAATAGGTGGGTCCATTTTTGTAAAACCGTTGTTGTTAAAAAATTCATATGTTGCACGAATAATTTCGTTACGGATTTTCATAACAGCATGCTGCTTACGAGAACGTAGCCATAAATGACGATTATCCATTAAAAATTCAGGACCATGTTCTTTTGGTGTAATTGGGAAATCAGTTGCTGCATGTAGTACCTCGATACCTGTTACAACAAGCTCGCATCCAAAACTTGAACGTTCGTCTGCTTTCACCTCACCCGTAACGTACATCGAAGTTTCTTGCGTCATTCCTTTTGCCGTAGCAAAAATTTCTTCGCCTACTTCTTCTTTCACTACAACGCCTTGGACAAAGCCAGAACCATCACGTAGCTGTAAGAACGCAATTTTTCCACTAGAACGTTTGTTGGCTAACCAAGTGCCAATTTTGACAGTTTCACCGATATGCTGTGGCATATCTTTAATCATAATTTTTTTCATAGAAATCCTCCAAAGTCGACTAGAAAGATTAGTCTTGCCATTTTGATTTTACAAATGAATCAATACGACGGACTGCCTCTTCTAGTAAGTCTAAAGATGTAGCATAAGATAATCGCATTGTAGTTGGTGTACCAAAGCCAGAGCCTGGGATCACTGCTACGTTTGCTTCAGTTAAAATATCCGCAGCAAATGCATCTACTGAATCATAGCCAGTGTGAGCCATAGCTTCAGCTACATCTGGCAATAAGTAGAATGCACCCTGTGGTTTTAATACATGGAAGCCCGGAATTGCACTTAACTGTGGATAAATTTTTTCAAGACGAGATTCAAATGCCTGACGCATTTCTTCTACTGCGTCCTGAGGTCCATTATACGCCTCCACAGTTGCATATTGTGCTGTTGTTGTCGCGTTAGATGTTGAGTGTGATGCAAGGTCAGTCATTGCATTAATAATGTCTGCGTCACCTGCAGCATACCCGATACGCCAGCCTGTCATAGAATGAGATTTTGCCACACCATTTACTACGATTGTACGTGCTTTCACTGCATCAGAAAGTTGTGCAATTGAAAAATGCTCAATACCATTGTATACAAGCTTCTCATAAATTTCATCTGACACGATTAAAATATCTTTTTCTTCTGCAACAGCAGCAAGTTCTGCTAGCTCCTCACGAGAATAAATCATGCCTGATGGGTTGCTAGGTGAATTGATAATAACCGCTTTCGTTTTATCTGTCACAGCTGCTCTTAGCTGATCCGCTGTAATTTTATAGCTTTGTTCACGTGTACCTTCAACATATACAGGTACACCGCCAGCTAATTTCACTTGTTCTGGATAAGATACCCAATAAGGAATTGGAATAATAACCTCATCGCCCTCGTTTAAAATCACTTGGAATAGCGTATAAAGAATATGCTTTGCCCCTACACCAACTATGACTTCATTTGGTTGATAAGTAAGGTTATTGTCGCGTTGTAGCTTATCAATAATTGCTTTTTTCAGAACTGGAAGACCGCCAGCAGGTGTATATTTTGTATAACCTTTTTCCATTGAGTCAATGGCTGCATTTAAAATATTTTGAGGTGTATTAAAGTCTGGTTCACCAGCCCCAAGACCAATGACATCAATACCTTGCTCTTTCAATGCTTTTGCTTTCGCAGTAATAGCTAATGTTGAAGATGGTGTTAAAGTTTTTACACGTGTTGCTAATAAATTTTTCATCCGGGATCTACTCCTCTTATAAATTCGTAATGCGCTTCCACCAGTCGCCATCCTTAAACATGATATAGACATAATTGAGCTGATCATGGTCGTTTAGATATGTAATTTCCCAAACAGCGCCAGGCTTCTCATAGCCTAATTTCATGTGGAGGACTTTTTGTACATTTCCTTCATTTTTAAAAACCGATAATGCTTGCTTTTCCGTAATACCATCTTCTAATAACACTTCCTGAATGGAATCCTCATCTAGATTCGTCGGGACAAAGACAGCCTTTTTATCACCGTATTCGTCTACCCCGAACACAGTAACATACGAATGTTTGCCATTATATGTGTAGGACTCCGATACAATTGCGAGGGCCTTGGCATCGAGTGCCAACTGTTCAGCCTGCTCTTCAATCGAACGGAACGGAGCCTCGGCTTTCCAGAGTACTAAAATGCTAATGACAAGTGACAACGAAACAATAAAGACAGAAATGAAAATCAACCAGTTTTTCATCTATTCACCTTATGTTTCACATCGAGCTGTTTTGGCATAACACATAGCTGAAACTTATGTGTATCTATAACTGCGTAACCATTCATTTTGCTTTCCATATTGTCAACCTGCTTTCTTTCCTCATACCACAACATTATACAACAATTTTGTGCTGTAGTGTTTCTTAATTTCATATATTGTACGTTGCTAGAACAACGTTTTCAAATGATTGGACTAGTAAATTTCATTCCATTGAAAAATTCCTATTCAACAAAGTAAATAGGAATGACTAAGTTTATGATAGTTCGTTTAGGACATAGCTGGCACGGCCATTATCTTTCGCTTGATATAAGCAGCTATCTGCTAGCTCAAAAAGCTCTTTAAATTGATAATTTTTCTGATCATTGACACAAGCACCCATACTGACCTTTAATGGAAAGCTTTGATGTTGTTGTTCCAGTTTTAACGTGAGTAAATAGGCATGTGTATTTTTGACAAGAGATTTGATATAGTCTTTATCTTGATGCCTCATGCAAAGAATAAATTCATCTCCACCATAACGAATAATTTTCACATCTTCCTCATGTAAAAATTCCTTCAACCCATTGGCTAAAAGCTGTAACACCCTATCGCCAAACAGATGACCATGCATATCGTTAAATAATTTAAAATAATCAATATCAAGAACCGTAATACATACATAGGACTGCGTCATACTGGCTACGTTTAACCATTCCGGTAGTTCATAATCTAAAAAATGGCGATTCAATACGCCTGTTAGTGGATCATAATGAGCTTTTTTCTCCAACTTCTCCTTTTGACGCTTAAATTCCAAATTCATCACTTGCTGTAGTAAATTATCTACACTCATTTTTTCAGTGAGATCAATATATTCACGCTGTACATCAAAAATTTTATCTCGCCAATCCAATTGATACAATACGTTTAACAGTAATCGCATGACTTTTTTTGTAATTGCCTTATCACCATAGGATTGAGCAAGTTCTATGGCTTGCTTATAATAGGACACTGCTTCTTCAAGCTTATTCTGCTTTTCATATAAGAATCCATAGCCAAACAAAGCCGCTACTTTTTCACGTTTATGGTGCTGAATAATGTCCGAAGTTAATGTACTGTCAAGCAACGCCTTCCCTGTAATAAAATCACCTTCTAAAATATAAACATCTGCTAAATTATTATTAATACGAATAGCGTGTAATTTTGCTAAATCAGGTAATGTCCTTGCTAACGATTTATTATATTCTCTTGCTAACAGCCCTGCTCGAAGTGCCTCCTTCGTACAGCCCTTCTCGACCTCTAAATAGCATAAATTATTGTGACATCGAACTAGCATGATTGGGTCCTGTAGTTCATGTGCATAGGTGATTGATTTTTTCGTCATCTCCACCGTTTTTTCACGTATTCCAACCAAATCATAAATTAAGGACATAACTAAATAATAATGCATTAAATCTTTGCTAGAACCATACTTTTGACAAATAGCCTCATAATCATGAATAAGACTGACTATGCATAATGTGTCGCCTAAAGCATGATGAACTAATATTTTTTGGTAGTATAAATCCAATACATTTGGATAGTTGTTAGTCTCTAATGCAACTAAAAGACCTTGGTCAGCTAGTTTTAGCGCTTCCGTTAAATACCCCTTTGTGCGCATTTCCATAATCGTTTTATTTAACTCTTCTAATGTTAATTTCACTGTCTCACCACTTCTCCAAGCCCTATATCATCCAATTTCACTTCGTGTTTTCTCAATTATAAGGCATACTTATTCACTTCGTCCGCCTTTTTAGTAATATACCAACTATTTCCTCCGTTTCAAAAATCTCTAGGTATGAGGTACATAATCTTATATCGGATCACCTATAATCTGAATCCTCTATTTTCAAAAATTATTTCACAACGGCTAAAAATTTTATATCTGTACACATTTTTCTCCATTTTTGTCCCAGTTACCTATTGTTTTTACCCATATGATGGAGATAATTAGCCATTTTAAGTATTGAAAAGGGACGTGATGTTGTGAGTATGCAAATTAACCCTTCTGATCCAGCTACCATTCCAAAATTTGTAGATGAACTGCCTAAACCAATAATAGCTAAACCAAAATACTGTAGAGGTCAACAAAAAAATGATTATTACGAATTGGTCATGATGGAGGGCGAGCACCGTTTTCATAAGCATTTTCCAAAAACATTAATTTGGGGTTACAATGGGCTTTATCCAGGACCAACTATTGAAGCCACTAAAGATAAAACAATCTACGTGAAATATAAAAATCAACTACCCTTACAGCACTTTTTGCCAGTGGATTTTACGCTCCATGCTGCCAACGATTCACAAGAAGTAAGAACCGTCACTCACTTACACGGTGCCAATGTGGATTGGCAGAGTGATGGTCATCCAGAGGCATGGTACACAAGAGATTATCGACACACTGGGCCAAAATTTAATAAAGAAATACATGAATATACCAATCATCAACCTGGTACTACATTGTGGTACCATGACCATGCTATGGCATTAACTCGCTTAAATGTATACGCTGGTTTGGCAGGATTTTATTTACTGAGAGATACGCTCGAAGAACGCTCAAATTTACCATGTGGAGATTATGAATACCCTATTTTAATTCAAGATAAATCGTTTAATGAAGATGGCTCGTTATTTTATCCTGACGAACCACCATTTCCCGTTCCTGTTCATCCCTCCATCACACCTGGATTTGTTGGAGATACAATAGTAGTAAATGGAAGACTCTGGCCCTATTTAGATGTAGAACCACGTAAATATAGATTTCGGTTCCTCAATGGGTCCAATCGGAGAGGCTACGTCATCAGCTTGTCAAATGGTCAGCCAATGATTCAAATTGGTACAGATGGTGGTTTTTTATCGACACCTCAAGCCATTCAATCTGTGGAACTGCTGCCAGCTGAGCGCACAGATGTCATTATCGATTTTTCAAGCTGTGAGGGGCAGGAAATCACCTTAATCAATACTGATACAGATTTCAGTGATGAACATACGAATGTCATTATGCAATTTAGAGTAATACTACCTTTAAAATGTGAAGATACAAGTGAAATTCCAGGGAGACTTGCAGTTACCATGGATTTACACTCACATCATGCACATATCGATAGACAGCTGCCACTGACAGCGACAACAGATGAATTTGGGCGACCGATGTTATTATTAAACAATCGCATGTTCCATGATCCAGCGACGGAAAAACCATCTCTAGATAGTATTGAAGTATGGAGTTTTATTAATGCTACAGCATTCATTCATCCCATTCATCTACATCTTATTCAATTTAAAATTTTGGAACGAAGACCCTTTGATTTGGAGCTCTATGAAAGTGAAGGAAAATTAGAATTCACAGGACCCCCAGAAGAGCCTCGTGACTATGAGCGCGGCTGGAAGGATACAGTGAAAGCTGATGCTGGAAAGATGACGAAAATTATTATGCATTGGAAAGATCATATCGGTCATTACATGTGGCATTGTCACTTCCTTGAGCATGAGGATCATGATATGATGCGGCCCATTCTTGTCATGAAAGACGTCCATGCTGTCCAACAGCCACATGCAGCAATAGAACACCCTACTCAACAGGAAGAAACGACTGCTCCAACAAACAATACAAATACTACACATCATAATGAGTCACCAGCACCACTTTTAAATGCTGCACAAAATCTTTCAAATGAGGAAGAGATGCCAGCACATTCCATAGAAGATGAATCTATTTCTGTTCATGTAGCAAATAATGCCCAGCAAATGCCACCACTGCTGTTCCCCTCAAAACCAACGCATTCTCATACTAATAGGCACAGACATCGTAGAACGAGAAGATTTTAGCTCACAATGAAAACTACCGTTTAAATGGTAGTTTTCTTTGCCTTACCAATCATTTATCCTCAAATCGCCATATTCTGTTCGTTATGAGCGCTAACAATAATACAACCGCACTAATCATTAAAACCGGTACATAAATGCTGCTACGAAAGACCTCAAATAACAAGCCATATCCTATTTGCCCAAGCGGTGCCACACATTGTGATACTGCCATCATGATGGCCATGACCTTCCCTAATTTTTCGTTCGGTGTTTCCTTTTGGACAAGTGTAATCACGTATATAGATATGACCGTCATCATCATCGCAATCACAAGGCTACAGCCAATTAATAAAGAGTATGAAGGATAGTAGCCTACTTGTAGCATTCGAGGCAACACAGCAATAGCCATGGGGATGACCAATAATGCCGTCACCAAAATCCAAACGTATAAGTTTTGAATACGGAGTTTTTTAACAAAATAGCCCACCGTTAACGCTCCTAAAATAGTTGCCAAATCAATGACGCCCATCGCTATTCCATACAATGAATCATTACTTTCCATTGTGACACGGAGAATAATCGGCACTCCCACGACAAAAAGCGGTGTAAACAATAAATTCAATAAAGCGGCTAGTAGCATGCATTTTAAAATAAATGTTTGCTTCAAAACATAGGTAAAGCCATCTTTCATATCTTTCAATAATGTTGATACTAAGTGTCCATCGTAGTCATGTTGTACAAACGGAATCGTCATAAACATTTCTAAAATAGCCGTTAAGAAAAATAATAACCCACTCACCAACACAAGAATTTTTAGTCCTAGTAATCCATATAAGATTCCCCCTAGTACAGGTGCAGTCACGCCAGCCAATGCTTGCACCCCGTTGACGATTCCATTGGCCTGCTCCAGTTTCTGTTCGCTAACCAATAATGGAATACTAGCCATTACGGCTGGTGTGTACAGCGCACTTACTAGTGATAGTAACACCATGACAATGCCAATCACGAACACGGAATGATTGTCTGCCAATAACGCAAAAAAGAAAAACAACACAATGACACTACTGATAAAATCAAATAGTACCATTAAATTACGTCGATTAAACCGATCTGCCATGGCACCACCAAATGGCGTAACTAGAATAGGTATACTGGACAAAGCAAAAAGCACAGCGAAAAGATCTGCCCGTCCTGTCATGTCTAAGACAAAAAGTGACAGAGCAAACCGTAAAAGGGCAGAGCCCAAAATAGAAATAATCTGGCCAAATACCATTATTATAAAATCTTTCGAAAAGCCCTTTTCTTTTCCTACCATCTCCATTTACTGATCACCTTCCAAATCATTAGACCGACAGTCGGTCATCTCTCTATTAAAAAAATGTAGGCACAAGTTTAGAACACAAAAGCTTCTGTAACTTGACCTACAAAAATAGACTGACTGTCGATTTAAAAATAGTATATGTGGACTCTCCAAAAAAAGGAACTAATTCGTTCAAAAATTTACTTGCCTTTGGCTTTTAGACATTTTGCTTTTAGGACTTGAAATATTCTTTTATTTGTTCAATAAAAGCTGTTGTCGCCTGACTTACATAGCGATCTACCCGATAAATGATAGACAAGCTACGGCTAGGCGCACCATCCGAAATACGTATAATACACAGATTTGGATCATTCATTTGTTGTACTAAAGGATAAGGTTGCACCGTCACGCCAATATTGGCACGAACAAGATTTATGATTGACGTGACAGAGCTTGTTTCAAGAATCGAATGGAGCTGAAAACCATGTTTTTTTACAGCCTCTTCGACAATCTCTCTCCCAAGAAAACCTTCTGGATACATCACCATAGGAAGGTCTTTTAATTCAGCAATACTGATAGCTGTTTGATCCGCCAAAGGGTGTCCCTTTGAAACGGTCAGTACATATTCCTCACTTCGTAAAGGAATAATCACCAATCGCTCATCTGGTTCTACATTCGTCCCGATGCCAATATCAACTTCATTTTCAAGTACCTGCCGCATAATATCAATGGATGCGAGAATCTTTAGTTTTACTTTAGGAAATTTTTGATGAAAGTCAATAACGAGCTGTGTAATCCGATAGTCTAAATCAGATGGCATAATGCCCACGCTAATCTGACCACCCTGTAGCTCTTGTAAATCCTTAATGGCGTCTTTGACATTTTGTAATGTATTGAGCATTTCTGTAGCATAGCTAAATAATAGCGTTCCAGCCTCAGTCATAACAATTTTTTTGCCAATTCGATCAAACAATGGCATATCTAACTCTTCCTCAAGCACGCGTACTTGTTGACTTAATGTTGGCTGAGATATGCCAAGCTTCTCAGCAGCTTTTGTAAAATGTAGCTCCTCACAGACTGCCATAAAATAGTGAAGATGACGTATTTCCACAACGACCACACCCATCATAGTTTATAGCTATCATTGTAATAGTAATAATAGTATTGTTCAATCATTATTGTTGTTATAGACTTCAAGTATAAGCTAATTATTTTTTTATCTTTAGATGTAATGGAGTTGTTAGAAAATGAATTTAATACGATCAATCCTACCAATTATCGCTATTATTTTAGCGTCCTTTAATTTACGGCCCGTGATCACGTCTGTATCGCCTTTGTTGGGAACTATTCGCGAATCATTACAGATGAATGCAGCTACTGCAAGTTTACTAACATCATTAGCTGTCTTATGTATGGGCTTATTTGCACCTTTCGCTATCAAACTTGCCAATCGGTGGAGCATTGAGCGAGCCATTGCTTACTCACTTATTCTTATTGGACTAGCAACAGCTGCGAGATACTTTGCTTATTCTGCCTGGGTGATGCTACTAACTGCCTTTTTATCTGGCATTGGCATTGCGGTTGTGGGGCCTTTATTATCAGGCTATATTAAAGAGAAATTTACAAACCCTTCTCGTGTAGTCGGTATTTATTCGCTAGCTTTAGTTCTAGGTGCTTCACTTGGCTCAGGGCTTTCCATCCCATTAAGCAATTTTTTTCAATCTTGGCAAATTTCCACTGCCTCGTGGGCTATTCTTGCCCTCATCGCTGTATTCTTTTGGTGGAAGCCAATCGAGCATAAATCAGTCGCTGCTACAGCGTCCAATACAGCTAGTGCTGCCATGAATGTAAAGCAAATGTTAACGAATCAAAAGGCTTGGCTATTAACAGGCTTTTTTGGCTTAATGGCTTTTATGTTTTATACAATTATGGCTTGGTTACCACCTATAGCCGAGGATATTGGCTATAGCCAGCATGAAGCGGGCATGATGCTAACACTGTTAACAGTAGCCCAAATGCCTGCAACGTTTTTAGTGCCAATTTTAAATAATCGTTTTCAACATAGAGCTGTATGGCTAATAGGCTGTTCATCGTTAGAATTAATTGGTTTATTAATGTTACTGTGTTCTATTAATCCTTGGTTAAGTAGTGTTCTTATTGGCATTGGTGCAGGGGGCCTATTTTCATTAGGACTAACATTACCAATTGATGAAGCCAAAGATATTAACGAGGCAAGTATCTTGGCCGCTATGACGCAATCAGTTGGCTTCGTATTTGCTGCTCTTGGTCCTTTCTTTGTCGGTCTAATACGAGATTTCACTGGGAATTTTACAGCTGCAATTATTGGTATGATCATCATCGTCATGGCTATGATCCTTATTCAAATAAAAATTGGCAATCAAAAACAACAGCCCATCAATCTAGTCCGCATGAAAAAGACGACTTTCTAACAAAAAGATCGTCCTTTTATTTATTGAATTGTTTGCTGCCCCTTCTCTATCATTACAAATGATCGTAAATTAGTTCCTTGCCTTTTATGCCGAAATTTATTGTTTCTTGGGAATTTCCCTTCTAACATTGGCTCAAAAGTTCAGAAAGTTAAAACTATCTAATTAGACGCATTGCAAATAAAAAAGCCCACCAAATAAGTGAGCTTTGAATAAATTTAGATTTATTATTCTACCCATGCAGAAAGTGTCCCACTATATGTAGCAGACCAACCACTTCCAGATGCTACAACACTTTTTAATTTTAGTGTACCTCTATACCAATAACCATCAGTATACTCCTCATAGTAACGAGTCTCTGGTATACTGCTGAAAGATGAATATGGTGCTACAATTGTTTTATCTTTATAAATATAAAAATCATATGGAGCGTTTTTTTCGTTTGTATTATCTATAACAGCATTTGTTTGTTCTGGTTCATATAACGTATCTGATTCATATATAATTTCGCCATCTGTATAACTTTTTTCACTATCAAAACCAGGTACTGGCTCTGGTTCATATAACGTATCTGAAGCTGATATAATTCTACCATCTTCGAAACTTGTATCCTTCTTAATAGCTAAAGCACCTGTTGAAAATGAAAATAATGCAAATACTAGTATTGCTAAAAATGATAATATACTTAATCGCTTTTTCATTTACATCACCTCTTCTACTATTATTTAGCGTAGGCGTACATCAAAATTACAAAATATTCAATATTATATTTAAAATGTAATTACTATTAATAGTATTTTTAAAAAAGGGATTCATTTTCAATATTTCTTTATAATCAGCAAGAATGTTAAGTTTAGCGTTTCATTTGCGACCACCACATAATTTTCTAATACACGCTCTTCCATGAAAATGGGATCGTCATTTTTTATCGCCATGCGTGCATTCCAATAAACCTTTGAGAATCTAGATGCTAGTAGCAAACCTTAGAACAGCTTCTTCTAAGACATTAATCCCTATTAATATATCCTCAAGATCTGTATGTTCATCAGGATGATGACTTAAGCCATCCACAGATGGGATGAAAATAAGGCCAACTGGTCCAAGTCTCGTCATATTCATGGAATCATGCCCTGCACCGCTTTGCATATATTGATAGGAGAGTTTCTTTTCTACACAAATAGTTTCAAACTCTGTCATTAGATTGGAAGAAAGTAGGACAGGCTCCTCTGAACTAATGACATTGTATTCAATAGTAAGCTGTCTTGTTTGTTGAACATGTGTAATCGATGTATATAGATGTTGAAGTACACGTTCTCTAGATTCTACAGAAGATGAACGAATATCTACAGTTAACTCTACTTCTCCTGGCACAACATTCATTGAGCCCGCCACAACTTCTAACATACCTACCGTTGCCACTGTTCCAAAATCTTGCTCTGCTAACGCCGCTTTTTCTAATTCTAATGCCAATTCGGATGCACCTAAAAGGGCGTCTTTCCTCATATTCATAGGTGTCGTGCCTGAATGTGACGCTTTTCCACTTAATTTCATTAATAAGCGAACAGGTGCTGCAACCCCCGTCACAATACCGATTTTCTTACCATAGTTAATGAGCAATGGTCCTTGTTCAATATGCAATTCAAAAAAGGCATGGAACCCCTCTTCTACTCTTGTTGCTTGATCAATACTACTAAAATCTAGCCCACAATGAGCAAATGCCTGTTCCATGGAAATACCATCTCGATCTAATAAATGGCGATATTTTTCTTTATCAATCAAGCCCGCCATTGCCTTACTTCCAACTGTTGAAACACCAAATCGAGATGATTCCTCACAGGCAAAGGCAATAATTTCAATTGGATGCTTTGTCACAACGGATCGCTCGTTCAATCGCTTAATAACTTCCAGTGCAGCAGTTACGCCAACGACGCCATCATATTTACCACCTTGATAGACAGTATCTAAATGGGATCCCATGACAACAGGCTGCAATCCTGGGACACTACCTTCTCTTCGAGCAATAAGATTTCCACAATGGTCAATATGAATTTGAAGATTTTCATCTTTACATAAACGAATAAAGGCATGTAAACAAGCCTGTTCTTCATTCGTATAAGCAACTCTCGTAATCCCTTTCTCACCTGAATTATATTGATTCATTTTATCTAGTAATTGTTGGTATCGTTCTTTATAAACCATGTAAACAGCTCCTTCTTAAGAATTACGAAGATGAAAATTTGACCTAATTTTGCCCATTGCTAAATAAAAAGCATCATCATTTATTTCATTGTACCAATATTTTCAGAATTTTTTGTTTAAAATTAGAAAAGGGATTCTCCATGACGAGATCCCTACTCTAATTTACTCCTGCGGAAAGGTTTGAGCAGCCCTATTTTTGTTAAGCATGATCACTCAAATCTACAGGATATTATTTTACATTTTCCGCCACTTTTTTGTTAAAATGTACGAATAATTGGTCGCAGTCTTCACTAGACTCCATTTTGTGCATGTTTAGAACACTAGTATCTTTACCTGTTAAGTAATCACGTATATGCATATCAGAGAAGCCATTTTCATGAGCATCTTCTGCTGTATTGCAATAATGTACTTCTTTAATACCTGCCCAAATAATTGCTGAAACACACATTGGACATGGTTCACATGTAGCGTAAATAACACAATCAGACAAATCCATTGTTCCTAGCTTTTTAGAAGCTTCACGAATGGCCACTATTTCTGCATGTGCAGATAGATCTGTATCACGCATCATCGTATTACCTACAACAGCGATGATTTCGTCACCTCTGACAATTGTTGCACCGAAAGGTCCGCCTATATTTTGATCGATACCTTCTTTTGTTTTTTCAATAGCTAATTGAATGTAATCCATACAGTGATTCCTCCTACGTTAGTTAATGATATGAGTACCAGCTTGATTATTGATTGCTTCTTTTAGGCTTTCAGGGTTTGTAATAATTACTCTATGACCACCATTTTCTAAGAAACTTAAGCTTGCTTCAATTTTTGGAAGCATACTTCCTGGTGGGAACTGATTATCTAGAACATGCTGCTTTGTTTCTTCTACAGTAATTTCTTCAAGTGCTTGCTGTTCAGGCTTACCAAAGTTAATAAACACGCGAGGAACGCCCGTTGTAATAATTAATGAATCAGCATTTACTTGAGCCGCTAATAAACTTGTCGCAAAGTCTTTGTCAATAACTGCATCTACGCCCTCATAGACATTATTTTCTTTTTTAATAACGGGAATGCCACCGCCACCTACAGCGATTACTATATAATCATTGTCAATCAATGATTTAATAGCATCTTTCTCCACAATATCGATTGGTTTTGGTGAAGGCACAACGCGACGATAACCTCGACCAGAATCCTCAACCATTTTCCAATCTGGATGTTCGACTAACATCGCATCAGCTTGCTCTTTCGTAAAGAATGAACCTACTGGCTTTGTAGGATTGATAAAGTTTGGATCATTTTCATTGATTTCAACTTGTGTAATCACACTTACTACTTTTTTATTAATTTGACGTTTAGTGAGTTCATTAATTAACGCTTGTTGAATTAAATACCCTATTCCACCTTGTGTATCTGCAACACAATTTACTAAAGGTACTGCTGGCATGCCAGATATTTCATTGGCAATTTCACTTCTTTGTAATGTAAAACCAACTTGTGGTCCATTACCGTGTGTTACAACGACTTTATAGCCTTCTTGAATCATATCCGCAATATGTTCCACAGTTTGAGCAACTGCCTCTTGCTGACTTTGAACGGATTCACTCCCACTATCTTTTACCAATGAGTTTCCACCAATTGCCACAATTACTAATTTATTCACAACTACACCCCTACTTCTTTTTCTACACTATTTCGAACTTCTTGATGATTAAATTTATATAACAACGTATATAAAATAAATGACACGATCAACCCGCTAAAGAAAGCAAAGTCATTAAGTTTCACGAAAAAAGGTACGCCCTTCAGGAAGGCACCTGACATTGGTAATAGGAAACTTATCAATAGGACGATACATGCTATGATGTTATAGCCGGATTTATAGGCACCATTGTTACCCTTTTCCACATAAATCGTTGATAAATCCATGCGTCTTTTGCGTTCGATAAAGAAGCTAGACAACATAATACCCGCAATTGGTCCAAACATAGAGCCTATAAAACTATAGAAGAAGAATAAAGTTTCTGTACTCGATACTAGTTTCCAAGGCAAAATGATTGTTCCAATAACTGCTGTTAAAATTCCTGCTGTTTTAACAGTAAATATTTTAGGGAATAAAGTTGTCATTTGTAATCCAGATGGTAACAAATTACCGAAAACTACAAAGGCTGTTGCCCCTACATTTAATGCTAAAATTAACACAACGACAGAAAACGGATTTTGAATTTTATCGATAGCGTCTACTATATTAAAAATTGGTTGCCCAAAAGCAATCTCTGTCCCTGCTATTAAACTAATACAAGTGATCGCAAATAGCAGATACGAGCCGATCATACCAATGGATAAGCCGTAGATCATTGCTTTTGGTGATTTAGCTCTGTGCGTATAGTCTGCAATATTAACAATTGGTCCAGCCCAGTTAGATACCAATGCGCTTACACATGCAATAAAGACTAATGGACTTTCCATAGTTGTCGTATTTTTATACGCTAAAATTGGACCTATTCCTCCAGCAATATTAATTGCCCAAATAGCTGCTCCAATAATGAAAATATAAACAATTGGTGATGAGTATTTACCAAAGACAGTTAACATATCCATGCCGCCTAAAAATAGTAAAACTGTAACTACCCATAAAATACTGTAAGAAATCATTGTTGGAACATCTAAGCCAAAAATAGTGAAGTCTCCACCAATAGACATATAGTTCGGAATGAATCTAGCAAATAACACATTAAGAGATTGAGCGCCCACAACTGTCGTCGTACCGAAGAATACAACCCCAGCAACCAATCCCCGACATAATGCTGGTATAATAGAACCCTTCACTCCAAATGAATCTCTTAATAATATGGCGAATGGAATACCATATTTAGAGGCAGAATATCCATTTAAGCAGTAGCCTGCCGAAACAATCACTGCTGATAGCATAATGGCTAAGAAAACTTGATTAACAGATAATCCCAAGACAAAAAATCCTGCAACCGTCATATAAGACATAATATTGTGAACCGCGCCCATCCAAACTGTGATGTAGTTAAAGATACCCCAGTCTCTTTCCTGAGGACCTTTCGGTAAAAGATCTTCCGAATAGCCAAGTGCTCTATAGTCTCGACTGGACTGTTCAATTTTTGCGTGTTCCATGTAGCTCCTCCTACTTATAGGAAGTAGGCTTAAGCCCACTTCTCACTAATTGTGATTAATGCTTTTTCAAAAGCTTCCATTGGAGGATGAGTAATACCCGCACCAATCATGCCAATACCAGCCTCTTTATGTGCGATTGCTGTATTGATGATTGGAAGAATACCAGTTTGAATCACTTTACGAATATCAATACCAGTAGCAATTCCCATGAAGTTTAATAACGGAATCGTAATGTTTTGGTTCTCTGTTGTTGTAATTTCTTTCATTTGACGTGAGTAACCAATTGCTTCATCTACTGTTCCACCTACTAAAGCTACGATTGCTGGTGCAGTAGCCATTGCGAAACCACCGATCCCGTATGTTTCTGTAATAGCACTATCTCCAATATCAAGACCTGAATCTTCTGGTTTATAACCAGCAAACATCGGTCCGATAACTTGTTGTGCAGGCCCAGTAAACCATGTATTGCCTGCCATACCACTAATTCGAACACCGAATTCTACACCATTACGTGCCATTGTTGTAACAACTGTACTGTGTTCAATACCGTGTCCAGCATCTAATGCACATTTACAGCATGCCATCCATGTAGGACCTGAGAAGTATTCACTGCTTGCTACGAAATCAAATACTGCGCGTTTTTGTTCAACAGGGTAATCCGTTTCTAAAATATAAGGTGTTAAGGCTTGAATGAATAAGCTCGTACCTGCATTGTTACGATTATGACACTCGTCACCCATATGAAGAGCTTGTGCAAGCATTAAACGAAGATCAATACCATCTTTGTTCAGTTTCATTGCGTCACGTAAAATCGGTCCTAATACATCGCGCATCCATACTAAACGATCAATAACACTGTCATCGTTTGCACCCATACGTAAAACTTTTGCCATTTGCTCACTTAAATTTGTAAATGCACGATTGCCATATGTTTTATTTTCAACAATGTGCACAAACATAGAGGCTGAAGTAACACCAGCCATTGATCCAACAGCGTTATGCTCATGACATGGTGAGAATGTGATTTCTCCAGATGCTGCAACCTTTGCTGCTTCTTCTAGGTCTTTTGCTAATCCTTCGAATACTAGCGCACCCATAACAGCACCTTGCATCGGACCATTCATGTTTTCCCAAGTAATTGGTGGACCTGCGTGTAAAATTGTTTTTTTCGTCATGCCTGGTACAACATTAATCGCTTGGTCAAAACCAATTAGCACTGGTTGAGAATTGACAATTTTTTCAACTGCTAGGCGGTTTGCTGCCTCAATTTTTTCAGCAAGTTCTGCTTTATCAATTTTATTTAGTGCTGCGATAATTTCAGGCTTCCCTCCACCTGGTGGTGACCACTCTAAGTGTGTAGCAGTTGCATTTTGTGCTAAAATATCATCTTTAAAAAGTTCTATACCTACGTTAATTACGTTCACTTTACTTGTAAAAAGTTCATTAATCTTACTCATGATTTTCTCCTTTCAAAACTATTTCTCTAGCGAGTAATCCTGCATTTGTACTACTGCTTGCATGTGTAACACCTGCATCAATTAATTTTTTCACTTGATCTTCTAGTCTTGGCGTATCTAAATCTGTTCCTAGAACATAACCAATAATCTCTAGATGTCTGCCTTCTTTTTCTGCTAATTGTTTTGCTTCAATCATTGCAGGAAGCATAACGCCAACTGGATCTTCATGTGAACCAAAGCCTAATACGAAGTCCATCACGATCACACCAACAGATGGATCTTTCGCTTCTTGTAAGAAACGCTCAATTCGAGAAGATGGATCGATCATTGGATGTGGCTTACCATTTGTAAAATCATCATCACCGAAATCAATGAATGTATGTTCTTGACTCACATTGATATCTTTTAATAAAAAGTCTGGATTTTTTTGTATATTGCTATAAACATTGTCTAATTTTTCCATAGCGATATACATTGATTCATCACATAATGTTCCGCCACAGAATAATCCACGAATGTATTTTTGTTCTGGTGATAGTTTTGCGCGAACCTCTTCAATTAATGGAAGGTTAAGTGCACGTTTGTTAATGCCCGCTTCATCGATACCGGCTAGTAATACCGCTTTAAGTGCTGCTTCTTTAGACGTTTTCGCGAACTGTCCACCAGCTGCCACTACTGCCTCTTCATTTCCACCAATAAAGTAAACAACAACAGGTTTGCTACATTCTTTAATTTGCGCTAGTACTTTTTTCTCAACACTTGCTTCAGGTGGCTTCGAAACAAGGACGATCACTTTTGTCGCCTCATCAGCATCAAGTGCTTTGATGCCATCAAGCATCATAATGCCGCCTACTTCTTTACTTAAGTCTCTTCCACCAGTACCTATAAGTTGTGTGATACCACCACCGAAGTCATGAACACGAACACTCACTTCTTGGCTACCAGTACCAGATGCTGCAACGATACCGATATTGCCTTTTCTTACAGCGTTTGCAAAGCAAAGTCCTGTATTACCGATGATTGCCGTACCACAATCTGGTCCCATCATTAATAAGCCTTTTTCGTGTGCAAATGTTTTTAATTCCACTTCGTCTTCAACGCTCACATTATCGCTGAATAACATGACGTGTAGGTCATTTTCAAGTGCTTTTCGTGCTTCACGAACGGCAAATGCACCATTTACAGAAATAACAGCAAAGTTTGCATCAGGAATACCTTGCGCAGCAGAATCGATCGTTGCATATTTAATATCGCTTTTTGCTTGCGCTGTATTTTTATTAGTCAATAATTCTTCAACCGCTAAGTAAGCGCTTTCTGTTTGATCCGCATTAGCAGTTTTTACAATAATCATTAAGTCACCTGCTGTTGCTTCCTCCACTTCTGGCGTCATCAAACCAACATTACGAATGACTCCTTTGTTCATTTCTGTACCCATACCAATAATTGCTTGCTCAACGCCTTCAATTTGATTTGCTTTTGTTGAAAGTGACATCAACGACACTGAATCAAAATATGTGTTTCGCTTAATTACGACTTTAATACTCATCTTTTTCCTCCTAATTTTATATTGGCTTCTAAGCCACTTATGAGCCCTAAGGCGATATCTGTCCCTGATGAGGAGCCAATAGCAAGCACCTTTTTCAGAGCCTGGATCGAATCTACTTCCGTACCATACAAAATGGCATGAACGAGTGAATAGATGGATTCCCTTACTTGTCCATATGCTGCCTTTTTCAATGTTGTATAGCTAATATCATTGGTCAATGGCTTAATCATGTTGATGACGCTTTCACATAGTTGTTGATAAATAGAACACGGGCTATTTTCTAAGTGAATGACGGTAAATAACCCTACTAAAAAATCATCTCCTGATGGTGTCAGCCCTGGCCCTAAGCCAACTAAATCAACTGCATATTTCTGAAATTGATCAAAACGCTGACTTACTAGTTCCTCACGAAGTAAATTTGTACGTAGCTTCAACATTCTGGATGTTTCGGCCTCAAATTCACTAATTGGCGAATGACTGCTTTTCATTCCTCCGCTTTTACCATGTAAATCAATAAATTGTTTCACAGTAATTACGTTAATTTTTAAACTTGTACTATCTGATGGAAAAATAGGTAGTTGACATTGCCAACGAGTAGCTGTCTTAGTCGCTAATTGTAATTTATCTTCTATTAATAGTTGGTCATTCATGACCGATACCCTATCATTTTGGCTAATGTGCAGGTTGGCTAACGTATCGAGATTGATGATAAGTGTGTTAGGTGCATTATCCATCGCCTGCGTTGCAAGGGTGAAAATTTCACCATCTACCCCACTTTGAATATTTAATGCATGTTTAAAAACACTATGAACCGATCCCGTAAACTTCGTTTCAACTATTTGCTGAAGAAAATAGCTATCACCAGATATAGCGTGTATCATATGTACACCTCTTTTAGTCTTAGGAGTACTACTATTTTGCCCCTGCCTTTAGTAGAATTTTTTCAATTTCAGTGAATCCTTTTTCTCTAGCCATTGCTAATGGAGTCACGCCATATTGATCCACTAATTGTGTGTCTGCACCATGTTCAACTAAAAGACGAACAATTTCTTGTTGCTTTTCTCCGCCATCATTCAGAAGAATTGCTTCAATTAATGGTGTCCAACCACAAATATTCGTATGGTTAACATTAATATCTGTTGTCGTTACAAGTTCGCGAACTACTTCTACAAATCCCTTCTCACTTGCTGGATGAACACCTACGCCACCAAAGCGCGTTAAACGTTCTAAATCTGTGCCTGCTTGAAGCATAATTTTCACAAGTTCTAACTTCCCGTTAATACATCCAAACAAAAATGGGTTTAAACAAATTTGATCTTGAAGGTCAACATCTGCCCCTTCTTGAATTAGAAATTTTACGGTTTCTAATTGATCATTCATTGCAGCAAGCAAAATTGCTGTACGCTTGCGCTTATTTCGAGAGTTAATATCCACACCTTGCTGTAAAAAACCTTGCAAAGCGTCAATATTCCCTACTTCAGCAGCAGCTAAAAATTCTGACACAATCGTTGTATCTTCCAATTTCTTCATACCTCCATTTTCACGACCTATTGTTCATTTTATCTAAACAAAAGTGAACCGCGAGAATGTTATTATTTTCACATTCCCGTCTTACATGCTTTATTCTATTCCTTTATGCCGTATATATCATTGTTTAGCAAAACCAAAAAGAATAAAGATGATTTAGGCAATATGTACAATGTTTTGTGATAAGATTATGGCAAAGGAGTGAAATCATTTGCTAACAATCAAAGATATATTAGAAATAAAAGCGCTTGAAGGCATTAAAATTGTTGCGGGAGAACGAGGGATTCACAATGAAATAGCACTTGTGAACATTATTGAAAATCCTGATGCATTTGATTGGCTGACACCGAATGAATTGTTATTAACAACAGGTTATATTTTCCAAGACGATGAAGCATTACAAAATAAAATCATTCAAGAAATCTCTAAAATAAATTGTGCTGGCCTTGTTATTAAAATGAGACGTTATTTACAAAAAACGCCTCAAAACATGATCGATATTGCCAATCAACATGGATTGCCCTTAATAGAGTTACCTTATAATTACACCTTGTCTAAGGTCATCTCGATCATCAACGAAAAGGCGTCTGGACGCTATGATTTATTAAATAGAAAATCTTTGGATATGCATAATACATTGTTCAAGGTTGCGCTTGAAGGAGGAGGCATTGAATCCATTTCCTCGATGTTGGCTGAGACGATTAATAACCCAATTATCTTTTTAGATAATGATTGGAATTTATTGCATTATACAGATTTAGCTACAAATCCAGTGCCTCTTGCCTATGGAATCAATCTAAAGAAGAATCGTCCAACGTTTTCAAAGGAATTTATCGATTCCATTCCTAATGATCTCAATGAAATGCAAAAATCGATTACAAGAATCTATCATTTAGAGGATTTAGCTGTGAAATGTAGAATTCTCCCGGTAGCAGTAGCTAATTACATTTACGGCTATATTGTTATTTGGCAAACTGTTCGTGATTTGAATGAGTTTGACTTTATTGTTTTGGAGCAAGCCTCCACGATTGTGGCATTAGAAAGGATTAAACAGAAGGAAATAGAGGGAGTACGTTTAAAAATTAAACAAGAGTTTTTTGATGATCTATTGACTGGCAAAATCACATCCAGTGAAACGCTACAAACACTTTGTGACCTTCATGGTTTAAATATCAATTATAAATATTATTGTATTGTGATTTCTATAACCCACGATAGTCTTAATGACCATCTTGATTTAATTTCTAGAAAATACGAATCGGATAAGATAGCCAAAAAATGTGTGACCTTAATTTATGAACATTCAAGTACTATTAATGGTGAAATTACTTGTCTCTATCGAAACAATCAAATCATCGTGTTAGTGGGACAACAGGACAATAAACAAGATATGACCATCAATGAAACAAAACAATACGCAGATAATATTCTACAATTTTTAGTACAGCATAATAGTCATACTTCCTTTTTAATTGGCATTGGGAAAGAGTATAAACATATTCGTTTCGTTCATAAAAGCTTTTCAGAAGCTCACGAGGCACTACGCTTGATGCAACGATTCGAGAAGCGTGGAGCAGTGGCTCATTTTGCGGATCACTCCATTTATCATTTTTTGGATTCTAATATTAACGAGGTGCAATTAAAAAACTTTTTCTTAGAAAGCTTAGGATCTGTTTTTGAGCATGATCTTTTACACGGGACGAGCTACCTACTTACATTAGAAAATTATTTTATTAATCATATGAATATTAGTGAAACAGCCAAGGAAATGTTTATTCACCGCAATACATTAATCTACCGTATCGAAAAAATTAAAGAGATTTTAAAGACCGATTTAAAAGGCTATGAGGAACTTTTACAAATCCAATTAGCTTTAAGAATTTATCGCTTGCTCGGCAAATCTTTATATCATGATGAGTTTGCAGACTAGTCCTATTTAGAAGGTGATGTTGATTTGCTCATCACCTTTTATTTCATTTCATATTCAGTTCATAAACACATGCTATAGTAAAAACCATAGGAACGACATACGTTGTTTGACGATATTGAAGGAGGCTTATTTCTTTGCAAGAGACATCAAAAGATACGACTAAAAAACCAGACTGGCGACGCTTTGTACAATTAGTAAAGCGAGCTGAACCACCTATTTGGCTCCTAGTTATAGCTTTAATTATGAGTTTAGCAACAACGGGCGTAGGTTTTATCGTCCCATTATTTACAAAACAGTTAGTGGACGGCTTTTCATTAGAATCGCTTAATTATTGGCAAATCATTTTGCTTGGTATTGCCTTTATCGCTCAAGCAATAGCTAGTGGATTATCTATCTATTATTTAAATCGTGTGGGTCACCATGTGGTGGCAAAATTACGGGATCAACTTTGGCGCAAGCTGCTGCATTTACCAATCCCCTATTATGATGAAAACGATACTGGTGAAACATTGAGTCGTGTAACAAATGATACAGCTGTCGTGAAGGAGCTCATTACTGAGCATCTAGCAAACTGTTTATCGGGTGTTATTTCCATCATCGGTTCCATTATCATTCTCTTATTCTTAGATTGGAAAATGACGTTAGTGATGCTAATTGCAGTACCATTGGCTATGGTTATCTTAATGCTACTCGGTAAACGCATGTTTGTGATTTCAAAGGGTATGCAAGATGAGACTGCAAAATTTACATCTGTATTAAATCAAGTATTACCTGAAACACGATTAGTAAAGGCTTCTAATGCTGAGCAAGTTGAATATGAGCGTGGGAAAAAAGGCATTACGAATCTCTTTAACTTCGGCTTAAAAGAAGCAAAAATCCATGCGCTTATTTCACCATTAATTTCATTCGTTCTCATGTCTGTTCTGGTCGCTATTATTGGCTATGGTGGCGTCCGTGTTTCCTCTGGTGAACTGACAGCTGGTGATATGGTGGCATTTATTTTATATTTAATCCAAATCATCATGCCGATGACACAATTGACAATGTTCTTTACTCAACTTCAAAAAGCAATGGGTGCCACTGAACGTATTAGTGCATTACTTGAGCATGAAGAGGAGCATATTGAAGAAGGCTTCACTGTTGAAAAAATAGATCAGCCGATTTATGTTAAAAATGTTGACTTTTCATATGGCGAAGAACCGATTTTATCCGATATCAACTTCACAATAGAGCCAGGCAAAGTAACGGCCATTGTAGGTCCAAGCGGTGGCGGTAAAACAACCACATTTTCTCTATTAGAACGATACTACCAACCAACTAGCGGTAGTATTACGCTAGGAGAAACGCCAATCGAGACATTTTCACTTCACTCATGGCGCAGTCAAATCGGCTATGTGGCTCAAGAAAGTGCTCTGCTGTCAGGAACGATTCGAGAAAATATTTGCTATGGTGTTGACCGTGAAGTGCAGGATGATGAACTTGAAAGAGTGGCTAAAATGGCTTATGCTGATCAATTTATTAACGAGCTTTCAGATAAGTTTGACACAGAAGTAGGCGAAAGAGGCATCAAGCTTTCAGGAGGCCAACGTCAGCGTATTTCCATTGCAAGAGCGCTATTACGGAACCCGCAAATATTAATGCTGGATGAAGCTACATCAAGTTTAGATAGTAAGTCAGAAATTTATGTACAAAAAGCGTTAGATAATTTAATGCAAGGTCGCACTACATTAGTGATTGCTCACCGCCTATCAACGGTAGTTGATGCCGATCAAATACTATTTGTAGAAAAAGGACATATTACAGGTTGTGGCACACACGAAACACTCTTTGAGACGCATGCCATGTATCGTGAGTTTGCCATGCAGCAATTACGAATAAAAGAGATCTAACGAAGGGAATTGTTTAGATGACCAAACTATTAGTGGTAGATGATGATGCCCATATTCGAGAATTAGTAAAAGTATTTCTACAAAATGAAGGTCTAGAGGTTATGGAAGCTACGGACGGTGTCGATGCACTGTCCCAATTAACATCTGAAAAAGTAGATATGGTTGTGATGGACATTATGATGCCAAACATGGATGGCTGGACATTATGTGAGGAAATACGTTCATTCGATACAAATATCCCTATCCTCATGCTCACTGCAAAAGGAGAAACCTCTCAAAAGGTCAAGGGCTTTCATCTAGGGACAGATGATTATCTCGTAAAGCCATTTGAGCCTGCCGAGCTAATTGTTCGTGTTAAGTCGATTTTAAAAAGATATCATATTTCCCTCTCTCAGGTTGTAGAAGCTGGTAATGTCAAACTTAATCGCCATACGCATGAGGTTGATATGAATGATGAGCCCATCCTTCTTCGTTTGAAGGAGTTTGAGCTATTATTTACGCTAGCAAGCTATGTTGGCAAAACCTTTTCACGAGAGCACTTAATCGAAGAAATTTGGGGCTATGATTATGAGGGAGATGAACGAACAGTCGATGTTCATATTAAGAGAATCCGCGAGCGTTTTCCACAAGAAATGAGTGGCTTTGTTATCCGCACTATTCGTGGTCTTGGCTACCGCTTGGAACTAGCTTCATGAGACAAAGAAGATTCTTTTTTAAGTTGGTAATGGTCTTCTGCCTCTTTCTCATTGCTAATACCGTTTTTGCTTTTATTTCCTATCATTTGACCACATGGCTTTACAGTCGATTAGATACAGAGCTTCATGGTTTTTGGCTGCAATTAGGGACAGTCATTGGTGTATTTGTGCTCTTTGCCTGTTCCGCAGCGATTATATTTTTAATCGGCCTTAATCGACAACGTAACTACTGGGATACCATCGTGGATGCATTGAGTCGTATGGCTAAAGGCGATTTTAATGTACAATTAGATTTGAAAGCAGATGAAGAAGACCAATTCGGGCAATTAATACATGGCATCAATCACATGGCCATCGAATTAGGTGAACTTGAAAGAATGCGTCAAGAGTTCATTTCAAACGTCTCTCATGAAATCCAGTCACCCTTAACGTCTATTAATGGTTTTGCAAAAGCACTTAAAAATATCAATCTACCTAAAGAAAAGCGTCAACATTACTTAGAAATTATTGAATTAGAAAGTAGTCGCTTGTCAAAAATCAGTGAAAACTTACTCAAACTAACTTCCTTAGAATCACAGCATCATCCATTCGAGCCAAAAAATTATCGACTGGATAAACAAATACGCAATGTTGTACTGGCGCTTGAACCGAATTGGTTAGCCAAACAGCTGGACTTTGATCTTCAGCTTGACAGCTTTTGCATCACAGCAGATGAGGATTTAATGAATCAAGTTTGGATGAATTTGCTGACGAATAGCATTAAATTTACGACTGACAATGGGTCCATCACTTTGTCCATGAAGAAGCAACTAGATACGGTAACCGTCATTGTTCAAGATACTGGCATCGGCCTAACAGAAGAACAACAAATGCATATTTTCGAAAGATTTTATAAGGCCGATCAATCGCGAACAGCCGCAAATGGTGGTAGCGGATTAGGGTTAGCCATCGTCAAAAAAATCATTGATATGCACAAGGGAACCATTGTTGTTGAAAGCAAACTAGCTGAATTTACAGCCTTTTTGGTTACATTGCCCATCGACAGTACTCAAACTCGTGCAAACGACTAAGACCGTCTGCACGAGTTATTGTCATTAGTAAGCTACTTTTCTAAAATATTGATATACTTTATTCAATTTTTGCTGCTGTTTCCCCTTTTTACTTTCCATGTTACCAAACTCAAAAAACTTCACTTTTTTCATCCCAACAAACTTAAACAATGCTCTCTTCATCAAGATTTTATGCGCATTATTCAACCATAATAATGGATAATTCGTTGGCCCCTTCATAGTGGACACACAGACAACCGATTTCCCTTTTAAGAGTGCCTCTGGAAATAACCCCTTAGTATCTCGATAAGCAAAATTTGCCGCAAACAATTGATCAATATAGCCTAATAGCATGGCTGGCGGTCTCCCCCACCAAATCGGATAAACAAATACAAGTTGATCTGCCCATGTAAGCTGCTGTCGGTATTTTTCCAATTTCTGATCACGATACATATCACGACGTCGTTTATGCTCATGGAAAATCAAACGAGGATCGAAATCTTCTTCATATAAATCTAGTAGCTGTATCTCATCAATGGCAGGATTCTCTTGACACCCCTTCATTACTTCCTGTAAAAATGCATAATTTAAGCTCTTATGGTTTGGATATGTATAGACAATTAACGTTTTCATTTTATGCCTCCATTACTTATCATTTGATAACTAAATAATAATCGATTCATTTTTTGTTGTCAAATGATAATTGTTTTAAGACAAGTTATTTGGTATCTTGACAATAAGAGGTGATCCGATTGGATAAAAGCAGTTTATTTCATCAATTTGTATCGTTTACAGCCACTGTCCATCAAGTGACACATGATCTCACACAAAATGTCACCATTGCGAATATAACTCCGCTTCAATATAAAATTCTTGAATATATTAAAGTAAGCCAGCCCGTCACACCGACCGAAATAAGTGACTGTCAGCACATGTCTTTACCTAATACAAGTCGTGAATTACGTAAATTACAAGAACGAAATCTGATTGAAAAAATTAGTGACACAGAGGACCGAAGAAAGCAGTATATTCGTTTGTCCATTGAGGGAAATAAAATGATGGAGGAGGCCTTTGCATGCATCGAGGAACGCTTTCTACAGCTTATTCAACATGCGACACAGGATGATATAAAGGACATTCAACAGGCCCTATTTATCCTTGAACAAAAGGTCTTTCAACAAAAAATTTAAAATGTGCTGTTTCAATGGTTCCATGTCGTTGAAGCAGCAGTAATTTTTGAACAAATGTAATTATTTTATATGCCACTCCCCTTGCTAAAGACAACCCAAATTAAGCAAGACTCTACCATTCATGCCACCCTTCGAGTGATTAAAAATCGATCAATGTATCCTTACATATTCAAGATGATTTCGTAACCCATTGGCTTTTTCTTTAATAGAATAAAGGTGTATAGAAGGAGGAGACTCAAGTGGAAGTAGGAGTATTTGACAGGAAGTGGATTGAGGAACATTTGGACACACTTCCATTTTGGCAACAGTCTGCCTACACGGATTTTGCCGCCACGATTGCCGATGAAGAAAATACCTTTCCGTGTGTACCTGCAAGAATGGGGTTTTTATCGAACCATTTGCGCTATAGTTTTATCGAAGATCCACGGAAGGAGCAATCCATTAATGAACTAGCACAATGTTTAAAGGAATTCACAGAATCCTCGCGAACCTTTGGTAAATATACGACACTCACCGTTTTCTTTCATAGCCCTCAAGATATGCTAGCTAGTTATAAAGTCGAGGATTATCAGCAATTATTTTGGACCATTCTCAACCATTTAACTAAAATCGACGATCTCGAATGGCCTGAAGAAATACCAACTGACCCTGCCCACAATGAATGGGAGTTTTGCTTTAACGGAGAGCCCTATTTTATCTCCTGTGCAACGCCAGCTCACAAAATGCGAAGGAGTCGCCATTTTTCTACTTTGCTCATGGCCATCCAACCACGCTGGATTTTTGAAGAAATGAACGACTCTACTGCATTTGGGCGAAAATTAAAGAAGCTCATCCGTCAACGCATTGCCAATTATGATGCACTCCCAGGGCATCCCGATTTAAAATGGTACGGACAAGAAGATAGTTATGAATGGAAGCAATACTTTTTAAGCGATGATAATCAAAGTCCGCCCAAATGTCCGTTCTTACGGATGTCACAAAAATAACTTCCTTTAGGCTTCCTTATTACTTTGCCTTTTCACAACAATCCAGGTCGCAATCCCTATTAGGACAATAAAGAGCAGGCTCACGAAAAACCCGAGTCTGCTTGTTTTTTCTCCTAATGTACCAGATACCGTAACAGCAATAAGCAGCATTCCCAAACAATTTTTCACATGCTCCCATTTGGATAACTCCATAAGCTTCATATATGTTACTAAAATAAAGAGCCAGTTATAGATCAACATTAAACCCGCTGCAGTCATCAAATATTCAAAGATTTTTTCTGGCATGAGAAAGCCAATAACAATTGTTATGACTAAGCCACAAGTTAAAAATATAAAGGCAGGAATAGGAACTTTCCTCTTCCCTTTCTTCGCTAGTATTTTTGGTGCATCGTGATCTTCTGCAAGTGTAATAAGAATCGTAATAACCGCATAGAGAGACGCGACCATTGTTGAAAATCCAGCAATGATTAATACGCCATTAAAAATATCCGCCACAAAGGGAATGTGATTACCATGAAGGGCAGTAATGAAGGGACTTTCATTAATCGTAAAGTCTTTCCAAGAGACAAGCGCTAACGCAAGTGCAATGGCCATTAAAAAAATGATGGTGATAACTACTAACATTATTCTTCCTGCTTTTGGTGCTTCTTTTGGATTTTTTAAATCAATGACCATTAACCCCATTACTTCAATACCTCCATAAGCGTAAAAGGCATACAATAGACCAAGCCAAATTCCTTTTATACCTTGTGAGAAAAACGCTTCATAATTCGTATATAGTGAGTCAAGTGTAGAGGCTTGCGAGCCTTTCATTATGATCACAACGGCTACGATAATAAACATCACAATTGCTGCTGCCTTTAATGCCCCAAAGATGTTTTGGAAGTTTTCAAAACCCTTCATTCCTGTGAGGATCACGACTAGCCCTATAGCAGCATAGATGGAGGCTGTAACCCATAATGGCAATGCAGGAAACCAAAACTTCGTAAAAATACCGAGTGCCATCAGCTGACTTCCCATGATTAGAATCTCAGAAATTAAATAGACCCAACCATTACTAAATCCCGCCCACCTACCAAATGCTTGTTTAGCATAAGTACGAAATGAACCTTTATCAGGATTCTCAACAGACATTTTGACAAGTGCATCATAAACAATATACGTACAAATGGCCGCTAATAAAAAAGGAATTAAAACAGCGGGACCACTTTTATGAATAGCCATACTTGTCCCAAGAAAAAATCCTGTTCCTAATGTACAGCCTATACCTAGAAGCGAAAGTTGCCACCAAGACAACCTGCCCTTACTTGTATTTGATGTCATGTAATCAACCCTTCACTACTTTCTTACTAAAGGCAGTGTCATGCACCGAATGCCTCCACCACCTTTTTCAAGCTCTGTGACGTCTACTTCCAGTAGTTTCTTTTTATGCAATAACGGATGCTTCAATAACTGCGGTTTAGACGCCTGCTTACTGATTACTAAAGTTTCTGGATCAAGATTAATCAAGTTAATGTCTGGAATGGTTTTATAGGTTTCGAGCCAGTAAACCTCAAAGCCATGCCGTTTTAAAAATGGTTCTGGCATATCAAAATGACTGCCTTAGGCTGTGAACACCTGTACAGGAAAATAACGCACAAAGCTTTTAGCAATCATCAAGTTATGATGCACAACATTACAATTCATATCTAAATGAAGCGTATCATTGCCCTTCGGTAAATCAATGACCGCAATTTCTGAAAATCCTTGTTTAAAGAAGCGCTCCTTCAAGCTTTCGACAGCCTCTAATGATGTTCTCATCCCTAGATTCATGAGGACTGCATCCTTATTTAATAGCATCACATCCCCACATTCAAGTGATTTACAAGGCTGTGCATTGCTTATAAATTGTTTAGGAAACCACTTGGCTAAAATAGCATGAGCATGTGGATACTCAGGGCGTCTTAACGAGCTTCCAGCATTACCAGGTAAAATTTGCTGGCCCACAACACAGGCTAGATCGCGCACAAAATAACGATTAATGAGCTGTTCACTTAACAGCTGCTGATCATTTAATAATTCTTCGGCATAATCTATCACTCTTACCCCAGCGTTTTCGAGCGTTGTCTTCAATGCCATAAAGTTTTCCATCGCCTTGTGATGGTTGACAGGCTCACTCCACCCAACCTGCTCGGCTATTTTTGAATTCGTTACATCTACTATCGAAGGTGTACAAAGCATTACCACCTTTAGTTCCTCATGTTCCGACCAACAATTTACTTGAAATGAGTCCATCTTTATTCTCCCCCTCTGCTTGTCGTTCTCTGTTAGAGTTACCATTGAAAGGGGGATTATACAATATGAACAGTTAAAGACAATGCCTTGAATTGAATCGTCATTTCGTTGAACCATATGTAGCTCAAATAAAAATTTAGAGAGAACGACGAAGGCTCTCTCTCATTACGTAAAATATTCTAATTTCGCTTGAGGAAAAAATTTTTGCATATAGCCATACAAGTGCTCCTTAATATCTTCCTCTTCTTCCTTTTGATAAATGTATTTACCTATCCCATATTTCCCCCATTTATACCTTCTCACGGTTTCGTCAAGTTCCAGCTTTGTCATAGGATAGTTTTTTTCAATCACACGTTTGGCTGGTTTTGTAAAGCGGTGCTGAATAAACTCAAACGTAATATCATCTCGCACATCCTTTGGCAATTCTGCATCCAATCGCTCAAACATATTGTAATAGCCTTCCTGCCAGCCATCATGAAGATAAATCGGAGCAACGATAAAGCCAAGTGGGTACCCAGCTCTTGCCACTTTCCCCGCTGCCTCAATACGCTTCACTAAAGGAGATGTACCTGGCTCAAAATGTTTAATGACATAATCAGCATTAACACTAAAACGAAACCTTGTCTTCCCATTATGCTTGGCATCCAATAAATGATCCACGTGATGAAATTTCGTCACAAAACGTAATTGACCAAGCTCACTTTGTCCAAAATGTTCAATCGCCCGTTTCAATGTATGTGTTAAATGATCTATCCCTACAATATCGGAGGTACAAGATGCCTCAAAGCGGGTAAAATCAGGTGCTCGTTCAGCCATGTAATGATCGGCCTGTTGTAAAATTTCATCGACATTCACATACGTACGAATATAAGGTTTGCTGCCCATTGTTGTTTGTAAATAACAATAATGGCAATGTCCCATACAGCCTGTCGCAAATGGAATGGCATATTCCGCTGAGGGCTTAGATGTATCAAACTTTAACGTTTTTCGTATTCCTACTACTAGTGTCGATTTAGCTACTCGATACTTTTGGAAATCATTGTCACCTGGAAGATTTCTCACTTGATTGTGTGAAGTCGTATAGCGAATTTCAATTCCCAATTGCTCAAATTTTGCTTTTAGCTCCTGACCAAGTGGATATTGGAGTGCATCTGGTTCAAAATAGACGAGCTGAGGCATAAATGGCTTCATCAATTAGTCCCCCTTAATGAAAATACTGATGATAGGCTTGCTCAGCCGCCATCTCACTTGAAAAAATCAACATGTCATTCGAAATCGGATAATACGTTTCAAATAAAAATAGTGCTAGCTCCTCTGGTTGCTCTGGATGATGGACCACTGCCGCTTCCTGTATATTCGTTACATCCTGAATATGCGGATTGCGGTAAAAAATATAAACAATATCACCTACATTATATGGTTGCTGCATCTCTTCACCTTCCTCTGTCTTTCCATTAGTTTGGTGAAATTGTACAAAAAATATGTCATAAAAAATTATATTGGTAATATACATTAATTTGTGTGGTTTATCTACATCATTACAAACTAGTAGATTTTCACAATACAGAATTTTTTAATAATTTGGTATAATCAAGAAAAGGAGGAAATTATATGATCAAACAATCCATTATTGAAAATGTACTTGAAGCTGCCCTAGCTACGGGTGGTGATTTTTCGGAAATCTTCATTGAAGATAAATATGTAAATGAATACTTTTTGCAGGATGGAAAAATTGAACGAAGTATTGCTGGACGTGATTTCGGGATCGGCATCCGAATTTTTTCAGGTCTACAAAGTATTTATACCTACACGAATGACTTTTCAGAGGAAGGCTTGCTAGCAGCTGCAAAACGAGCAGCACTAGCTATCAAAGGAGATGAGTCAGGCATCATTCACCCTCTCCGCAAAGAAATTATTACACCTATTCATCAAATCCTACGTATGCCCAATACAGTGGAGCACACAAGTAAAACGGCTATTATGCGGCAAGCTGATGCAATAGCTAGAAATTATGACCCACGTATTAGCCAAGTAGGCATTCGCTATTTAGACGAACAGCAGAACGTACTGATTGCTAACTCTGAAGGTAAATTTGTAGAGGATACGCGTGTTTACAGTAGACTTAGTATGCAAGCGACGGCTACAGAAGGGACTGAAGTACAAACTGGCTTCTATGGCCCAGGTGCACATGCAGGCTTTGAATTCATTGAACAACTTGATCTCAACCACTACGCAGGCGAAGCTGCACGTATTGCCGTCACTATGCTTCATGCAGATGAATGTCCTAGCGGAAAATTCCCTGTTATCATTGATAATGAATTTGGTGGTGTCATTTTCCACGAGGCTTGTGGTCATGGCTTAGAGGCAACAGCTGTTGCTAAAAACAATTCCGTCTTTGCTAATCGAATTGGTGAAAGAGTGGCTCCTGAAATCGTTACATATATTGATGACGGCACACTTCAGAATGAATGGGGATCGCTAAATATTGATGACGAGGGAGAAAAAACAAGGAAAAACGTTTTAATTGAAAATGGCATTTTAAAGGGCTACTTAATAGATAAATTTAATGCTCGGCGCATGAACGCCCAACCGACAGGCTCTTCCCGTAGGCAATCTTATAGATTTAACCCAACATCACGTATGACCAATACTTATATCGCACCAGGTACTTCAACACCAGCAGATATCATCGCGTCTACGGAGTACGGTATTTATGCAAAATATATGGGTGGTGGACAAGTCTCTCCTTCCACTGGTGATTATAATTTTGCAGTGATGGAAGCCTATATCGTCAAAGATGGCAAAATTGAACAACCTGTGCGTGGCGCAACGCTCATTGGCAATGGCGCTAAAACATTGCAGCTAGTTGATCGAGTTGGAAATAATCTCGCACATGGAGCAGGCATGTGTGGTTCTCTTAGTGGCAGTCTTCCTGTCAATGTAGGCCAGCCGATGATTCGTGTGAGTGAAATAACTGTTGGTGGAACAAAGGGGGAATAAAACATGAACATTGCACAGTATCAAGATAAGCTTTTACAACAAGCAACGCAAGCTGGATTAACAGAAGCAGAGGTCTATTATGAACATAAAACTTCTTTCCAATGCACACTTTATGAAGGTGAATTAGATAGCTACGAAACATCCAAGGATGGTGGTCTTAGTCTTCGAGGTGTTTATAACGGGAAAATGGGCTATGCATATACTGAAAAAGTAGATGATGATTCTATTTCTTTTTTAATTGATTATGTGAAAGCTAATGCAGAAATACTCGATGAGCATGAAGACATCTCTATTTTTGAAGGTAGCCAAGAATATGCTCAACATTCTTTTTATAACGAGGAACTAGAGGCCGTTAGTATTCCTGAAAAAATTGAATTACTTCGTGCAATTGAGGAAAAAATCCGAGCATATGACCCACGCATTGTCACGCTCGATTATTGTATACTACAATCCTATTCAACTGAGCGGACATTAGCCAATAGTAAAAATCTTGCTTTATCTCATAAGGAAAATGGCTTAGTCCTCTACCTTTCGACTGTTGTCAAAGAAGGTGACGAATTAAAATCAGGTAGCTATATAAAAACGACAAGAGATTTTCATGCTCTTGATGTAGATGCCATTGCCAAGAATGTTGCTGAGGAGGCTCTTGCCAATTTAGGTGAGCAATCCATCCCTTCTAGTAAATATCCAATCATACTTCGGCAAGATGCTGCCGCATCCTTACTCAGTACCTTTATGACTATTTTCTCTGCCGATAAGGCACAAAAAAATCAGTCATTGCTAAAAGGTAAAGTGGGTCAGCAAGTCGCAGCCGAGACATTGACACTCCTCAATGTGCCGTATCATCCTGAAGCGTTGTCCGGTAGCAATTTTGATGGTGAAGGAGTTGCCACAAAACAACAAGCCATCATTGCTAATGGGACATTACAAACACTCTTGCATAATCGAAAAACAGCCAAAAAAGATGACTGTGAGACAACTGGTCATGCACAAAGAGAATCCTATAAAGACTCTTTGTCCATCGCCCCTCAAAATTTTTATATTGCACCTGGTCAAAACACACAGGACACATTAATCGCCTCTTTATCGGAAGGTGTGCTAATTACCCATTTATCAGGGCTTCATTCTGGTACGAATAGCATTTCAGGTGACTTCTCTGTTGCAGCAAGGGGTTTCCATATTCAAGATGGTAAGATTGCCTCACCAGTGAAGCAAATGACTATCGCAGGTAATTTCTTTACACTACTAAAAGATATTGAAGCAATTAGCTCAGATCTTTACTTCCTACCAAATGGTCATGGTTCACCATCATTAGTCGTCAAAGAATTAGCTGTGACCGTTGAATAACCATATAAAAGCGAGCTTCCCTTTAAAGGAGGCTCGCTCGTTTTATTTTGATAAATCAATTTTTTTATTTAATAAATAAATCGTCAGACCACCAACCGTCATAGACAATAATTCCCCAACGCCCACTGTGAACCATGTCGCCCAAAAAGGAAGGTCATAAAGGATTGTTAGTTGTCCTGCAACTGTAAACATGGAGACAGCAAAAATCAATGCAGTAACTCAGAAAATACAGCGACACAGCCATTAATGGTTAAATTTTCATTAGTAGGTAAAATGGTGAAACTTTTAGACCTTTGATACGTTAAATTAGTTGTCATGCTGCGTCAGTCATATAGCATGAGGAAGGGTGGAATTTATGAAAAAAATATGGACTTTATTTTTTGCAGCGATGCTTATTGTACCGCTATTGCTGCAACCGGCAATCGCACAAGCGGCTAAAGCCATCACAATTACTGTGGACGGGGTTCAATTGAAGACTGATCAGCCGCCAGCGATGATTCAAGGGCGTGTTATGCTGCCACTTAGAGCAATCTTTGAGGCATTGGGTGCCAATGTAAATTGGGATCCAAGGAGTCAAACAGTAACAGGGATTAAAGGAGATACAACAGTAGTTCTCAAGATGAAATCGAAGACAGCTACTATTAATGGCCAGACAGTTACGCTTGATGTACCTGCCCAAATATTAAGAGGCAGAACAATGGTACCAGTCCGCTTCGTTAGTGAAGCTCTTGGTCAGGAGGTTGACTGGAACTCAAGAAATCAGACCGTAACTATTAAATCTGACACTCCAAGCAATATCAGTATTTCTCCTCCTAGTAATGTGTCCGTCCGAGATGTAAATGATCAGGGGGATGGGCGTGACATGGAGGTTAGCTTTTCTAAATCGTCTACAGAATCATACGTCGATCATTATAGGGTTATGGTTTTGAAGGCTTCAAAAAGCTTTAATTTGGCATCTGCTTTGAAAGTCTCCCCTTCTAATTATTCAGTGGTATCTACTTCAAGTTCGAACCTTGCTGTCACTTTATCACAGAATTCTCGAGATGTGGATGGAGACTACATTAGAAATGATCAGCCATATGTGGTTCGTATACTTGCTGTTGGGAAAGGTTCATATTCTAGCGTTCTATCGACTTCTTCTCCAAAGATTACCTTAACCAATTTGTCTTCAGTAACAGAGGTAACAAGTGTGAAAATTAGCGATATTAACGATTTTGGCGATGGACGCGATGTCTCTGTTAGCTTCACTCGTCCGCAGAATGATAACAATACTGCCAATTATCGTGTGTTTATCGTAAAGACCAAGGATGCTAGCAATTTTAACCTCACTACTGCAAATAATTTATCAAGCAGTTACTATACAACAGTGAATAAATCGGGAAGTAACGGCAGTATTTTGACAGGAACATTGTCTTCCTCGTCACGTGATACTTCTGGTGATTTCATTAAGAATAACGAACCTTATACAGCGGTCGTTCTGTCTGTAAGTAATACGAATTCAGTGGGCAATAAGCTGTCGTCTGCCTCATCATCAGTAACACTTAGTCAAAATACAATGTCTTCTCCGATTATTACACAGGTGAATGATGTCAATGACTTTGGGGATGGACGAGATTTGAGCGTTAGCTTTAATAAAGTGTCCGATGAATCTAATATCAACGCTTACCGAATTTTTGTAGTAAGAGCTAACAACTATTCGAACTTTACATTGACGAAGGCGAACAGTTTATCTAACACTTATTACACACAAGTAAACAAGACAGGCTACAATATTACTCAGGTGCTCTCTTCAGGGGCAAGAGATACTGACGGTTATGCCATTCAGAATGGAGTTAGCTATCGTGTATTCGTTATGGCCGTAGCAAATAACTCAGCGAATAACACGCTGTCTTCAGCCTCCAATACGATTACGCTATTTAGCAGCAATGCGGGTGCAGTATCGAATCTCAATGCTAGCGATGTAAGTGATTATGGCAACGGACGTGACCTCTTTGTCTCTTTCAATAAAGCTGTGGACGAGTCAAATATTAGTCACTATCGGATTCTAGTTGTACCAACAGCAAATTACAATAACTTCAGTCTGACGGAAGCAAATAATGTATCCAGCAGCAATTACACGACTGTATACAAATCTGGAAATTCCACGTATGAGCAGGCTTTATCTGAAAATACTCGGGATGTGCGCGGTAATACGATCAAAGAAAGTACTAGCTACCGTATCTATGTTTTAACTGTAGCGAATGGAATAGGAAGCAATACTCTATCTGCGCAGACATCTACGATTACGCTAAATAAGAACTTTAATGTGCAGGCTGTAACCAATCTGAATGTTGCAGATATAGGTGATAATGGAGATGGCCGTGATGTGCAAGTAACGTTCACGAAGCCTTCTAATGAATCAAATGTCAATCATTATCGAATTCTAATCGTACCGACAGCTTATTACAGCAGCTTTAATCTTTCACAAGCCAATAGTAGCAATTATTACATCACTGAAAACAAAGGTGGGAATATAGCTGCAACTAGAACGTTGGATGGAACTAGGGACGTGCGCGGTAATTTTATTACAGAAGGAACTAGCTATCACGTCTATGTACTGACTGTTTCCAACGGAAACTCTCCAAATACCTATGCCCTATCGTCTGCTTCGCCTGTAATTACACTTAGTAAAAGTAAAGCTGTTCAGGCGGTAAGCAATATTAATGTAAGCGATGTTGGCGATAATGGAGATGGTCGAGATTTACAAATATCGTTCTCGAAGCCTTCTGATGAATCAAATATAGGTAGTTACCGTATTCTTGTTGTACCCGCATCAAAAGCAAATGGCTTTGATGTGAACGCAGCTATGAAAGTCACTAATTATACCGATTTAAGTAAAGGCCAATATAGTATGAGTTTGGGAGCTGGTAGTAGAGATACGGATGGAAGACTTATAACGAATGGTGAAGAATATCGCGTGTATATATTGTCCATAGGTGATGGAAATTCTAAGGCAATGTATAACTTATCCTTCCCATCTTCTTCTATTACTTTAGTGGAGCGTTCAGCACCTGTAACGGTGGAGAATGTGAAACTGAGTGTTCAAGGGGAGCAAAATAAATATTCCGATATTACAATTAGCTTCGATATCAAAAACGGACAAAACGTAACGGAGTATAGAGTGTTTATGTTACCTAAAAATGCAGCAGATGGTTTCAAAGAAAGTAATGCCATTAACAATAATAATAGTACTAGAATTTATCAGAATGGCCTCTCCAATGTAAGTCAAGATCTAAGTATAGAATTAGATGCATTTGGTAACCCACTCACTTCATCCACAGAATATGTTGCTAAGGTTTTAGCTGTGGTAAAAGGAAATTATATACTATCAAACTCGTCCATTAATTCGGTGCAGCTTCTGGCAAAGCCTGATAATACCAATGGTGAGGCGTCCAAAGATAATCAAATTAACAAATAGGACAAAGAATTTCTTTATAGCGGGACTCCCAATGTTTCTTTATGGACCATTGGGAGTCCCTTCTTGCTGTGTGTTGCAAACATATTATCCTTAGAGTGATTGGTCTAAAGGACTTGCATCAAGTAGTTACGAAATTCAGAATAATGCTATGATCATGCGTTTTATATATATTAAATTATTTGGACAAATCTATTTTTTTGTTTAATAAGTAAATCGTCAGACCACCAACAGTCATAGACAATAATTCCCCAACGCCCACTGTGAACCATGTCGCCCAAAAAGGAAGGTCATACATGATTGTTAGTTGTCCTGCAACTGTAAACATGGAGACAGCAAAAATCAATGCGGTTACAACCATTTTTGCAATGTCATTTGTCATTTTTTTTGTGACATTCCTACAAAGAATTAAAACAAGGAACGTCGCAATCCCACCGATCGGTACATCTAAAATCCATGTTGGTGACATAAAATTTGCGAGTATTACGCCAATCGTCACCGCTACAACATAGCGTTTATTGTACAATGCCAGATAATTAAACATCTCTGACAAACGTAACTGGACTGCGCCAAAGCTAATAACTGACAATAAAACCGTTACAGCGACGTATAGAGCTGCAACAAGTGCCGTCTTTGTAAGTTCACTTACAGAAATACGGCTTGAATCTTTTACAATAGATGTATTCAATTTTATTCTCCTTTGTAAAATAGCTCGTTGCTATTTTAGTAATAACTACGACCAAAGGAAGAGAGCTAAATGCCCTATCTGAAGTGCCGTAGTGCAAGCAATTTTTGCTTACTTGCGTATTATAGCAGAAGAATATCTAATTGAACAATGCTATTTTGTTAGCCAACCACCATCAATTGGCATCACAGTACCATGAATGTAATCTGCAGCTGAGCTTGCTAAAAATAGGGTTAAATTAGCGACCTCATGAGGCTTTGCCCATCGGCCTGCAGGCGTTTCGTCAGCTACCCATTTAGCCATTTCCCCATCTCCTTCAAAATCAGCTTTATTCATCGGTGTTTGAATGGCCCCAGGTGCAATGGCATTCGCGCGAATACCTGCTCGACAATAATCTAAGTCTAGCTGCTTCGTATAGCCAACAATGGCATGCTTAGAAGCTGTATAGGCAGCACCGCCACCACCAGCAACAAGCCCAGCAATCGACGCCATATTGACGATAATACCAGTGCCACGTTCTACCATATGTGGCAAGATTGTATTTGTCACAAAGAACGTCCCCTTCACATTCGTGTTCATTATTTTATCCCACAGTGCTTCATCTGTATCAAGCGTTTTCGCGAAACCATCTAAAATGCCTGCTGTATTACATAAAATATCGATTTGCTTAAATCTTGAAATGGCTTCTAGATATGCCCTCTCCACATCTTGTTGACTACATACAGTGCCAATTAAGTAGGCAAAACGCTCAGGATACTGTTGCTGTAAATGAATTAAGCCCTGCTCCTCTAAATCAAAACCAAATACATTCGCCCCATTTTCTAAAAAAGCAATGGCTTGAGCATGTCCAATACCTGAAGCAGCACCAGTAATAAATACGGTCTTCGTGTTATATTCTTCAAATTTCATCCTATTACTCCTTACAGAAAGAAGCCATCTCAAAATTGAGATGGCTTCTCTTATCATTATTCTACGATTACCCAATCTTCCGCTAATAAATCGCATACTGTGGGTGTAAACATTGTATAGCCCTCTCCACGTACATTAATTAAAAAATAAGGATTCAATGTCTCACCATCATGCTGACTTTGGCCGACTAGCTTCACATATAGCTCTGCACCGCCCCAACCTTTACGAATCACTTTTTCTCCTGCTTTTAAGCGTGGTAATATTTCTTCAAAAGTCATATACGTCATCCTTTATTTCCGTTCTTTATCGCATTAGTATACTGGATTTTTATTTGATTGACAACCTTGCTTAGGATAGTTTTTTCATTTGTACCTGTTCTGTCGTCACCTTAAGCCCATTTTTTAGAAAATAGCTCGTTGCTGGATTGTTTGAGACGAGATTCACTGCCGTAATGTTGACTTTAGATGTAGTGACACTTGCTAGAAAGTGTGGTACTAACTCTACATTGCTATTTTCTAGTAACGCTAATTGGTAGAGCAGAATACGCTCTATCTCTCCTTTTCCATCCCATACTGTTCTGTATAACATATAGCCTAGCGCTTCATTTTCTTCATTATAGAAAACTTTGGCTTCTCCCTGCTTCACACTATGCCAGCTACATTGCCAAGGAACATCTTCCTGATAAAAAGATAAATAGGGTAGTTGCTCTGGGCGAATGGTTTCTACACGAAGGTCTTTTGTATATTCGACTTTTGCTTCATATTCGCCACTTAAAAATAGTAATTGATTAGAAATAACATAGCCGTATTTCTCATACAAAGCAATCGCTACCTGATTTTCCTTGATAGCTTCCAGTGTAGCAATTTCTACATTTTCTCGTTCATAGATGGCTAAGGTTTCTTCCATCAATATACGTGAAACCCCTTTACCTCGATAGATTGGAGAGATGCCTGTTCCACCATTCCAAGCTGTTTTCTTGCCATTGATGGTACGAAAGCCGTTCATGACAATCGCAATCGGTTCATCTTGATCAAAAACGACAATGGAATGCTCAGAAGACAGCCCCTCCCCAACCAGTCGATGTAAAAACATGTCTGTCGTCATATTGATTTCCACAAAATATCCTTCGAAGCCTTTGTTCCAAGCTTTCAACACTTCCTCTAATGTGCATTGTGATACTGTTTTGAACTTCATATTCTCCCTCATTTCAAATTGAATCTAATTTTGCTAAATCTTCTATAGTTAATTTCCCCACGATATCATATCCTTTTCCTGGACCTTTAGGCTTCACAATAACCGTCCCCATATTCGAAATTTGACCAAGACCTACATTTTTGGGAAAACTATGACCAACCATCATTCTATTCATTCCTTGTGGCGGTATTCTTTCCAGCATGGATTCAAGAGCCTTTAATATACCTGTTTGCTCAACAGTGGTAGGATGCCCTCCTAACATAAATATTTCAAACAAGAAGGGATCAATTTGTACATCAGCATTTGGAAATGCCAGCCGAGCCGTTTCAATTGTTCGACAGAAAGAGCTAGCAGTAATCGATGACAAGATAGGGATTTGCCAATATCTCATTATCTGACCAAAATAAACAGCCTCCCTACGACCATATTCCGATAAGTTTCGTTGATTCCTGCAACTTTGAAAAGTCATATACGCTCGATCTACACCGACTGTTGCCGTCCCATGCCTTGCATATAAAATGAGCCTGCCCTCTCTTAATAACGCTAGGAGATCCTTTTCCATTTTCTTCATCTCCTTCATCATATCACTTTATACTTTGTAATGTATGCCTTACAAATAGAAAAAAGCTCCCTACAATTTTGTAGGAAGCTTTTCACTTATTTTATTGGAATATTAACAATGGCAGTCGTTTCTAAATGGTTCGATGAATCAATAGATATATGACCATTGTATTTATGGACAATTTCTTTAACAATAAATAATCCTTGTCCTCTTAATCTACCACTCTCATTTTTTTTCGTTGAAAATCCTTGCTTAAAAATTTGGTTAGGATCTACAATATTTGGACCAGTATTCGTAATTTTAAATTCATATTGTGCCTCATCTGCGTTACAACAAATCATAATTTTTCGTTGCCCCTCAGGTAATTCAATAGCAGCATCAATCGCATTGTCTATTAAATTAGATAAAATCTTGATTAAATCTGTCGTTTTAATATTATTAAATTCGTCTTGAGAGATGGTAAAATCCATATCAATATTATGATTTTGGGCAGTTAATTTTTTCGTTTGCAATAATATGGATAAACCTGGGTGATCAATATTTAATTTTAAAGACTTTATCGCTTGCACTTCTTTCGAAAGTGAGGACAAATATTGCTTTGCTTGTTCAGTTTTTTCTAATTGTAAAAGGCCATGTAAAACTTGAATATGATTCGTGAAATCATGACGTAATGACGACACAGAAGTAATCAATGTTTTGATTTCTGCTTGATAGGTGTCCTCAGTAGCGCCAACTTCCTTCGCTACCTCTTTTTGATACCATCTTTGTAAAAAGAAAAAAGAAGCAATAACAATTAAAATAAATACACCATTGAAAATTAAAATAAACAGGTTGTCTTCAATGACTTTTCCCTTAATACCATTTAGCATATCTGCGCTTATATCAATACCTAGGTAACCAATAATTTTACCAGTATCATCTTTAATTGGCGCTCCAACCGATAAATAGGAACCATGTATAGAATCATGGATCACCTCAGTGACATAGGTTTCACCATTATAAGCTTTTTTAACTTGCTTTGCAGGGACAGTACAAACTTCACCAATATCAAAGCCCTTTTTCATTTCATTCGGTAGCCCCATAATCATCGCACTCGATACTTCTGGATTATCTACCTTTAGGGTATAAACAAATAATGCCCCTAGTTTTATTCTTGCGTCATTTAAGTAATTTCTTACTTCCCAATAATAATCATTTTTCTGTGGATTCTTCAAAAATTGCTGATACGCATCTGTATCAATAGAAGAAGCAATGGAATTGGCAGCCTCTAGACTTTGATTGGCAATTGACTCTTCAACGGTCTTTTTAATTTTCACATAGGATGTAATGATGTTTAAACTTGTAAACAAACATAATAAAATCGTTGATAGAATTAATATTAGTTTTATTTTTCGATTTTTCATATAAAACGGGACTTCCTCATCTATTAATATTCTATATTATCATTATATAATAATTAACTCTATTTTTTGTTTGTATAGCTAATATTGCTTGTATATCCTACATAAATTAAAACATAAAATCAATTTTTATTTTATTGATACCTAAAATTGCAAGTCGTAATCAATAGTTTAAATATCCTTAACAAGAAAGTAAACTAAAAAGGTTAATAATAACATTACATGTCTCATATCCTATACGATTTAAAAATTTAATTGTTCACTAAATCAAAGGTCATAAAAAATAGATCAGGTACCTATAATACCTGATCTACAATGAATTTTGTTTATTTTTTACTCGAAGTACGTGTTCGATCCTGTGGATTTAAAAAGGATGGCCTTCTTCTATAGCCTTTTGGAGATACTCTTAATAATGACTTTTTAATATTGTCTTTTTCGAGATCTGCACTAAAGTTTAAATAAGGAACACCCAAGACACGCATATTTGCTCCGTATATAAGGATAAAAAACAATGACATAAAGAAGCCAAATAAACCGAAAAAGGCGGATGCTATAATAATAATTAATCGGAAAATGCTCATGGCTGTCACAAACGATTGGTTGACTAACGTAAAAGCAGCAATACTAGAAATGGCAATCACGACAATCATCGATGGGCTTGTCACGCCAGCTTTAATGGCAGCATCACCGATAATTAATCCTCCCACTACACTTATTGAGCCACTAATCGCTCTAGGAAGCCGTAAATTTGCTTCACGAAATAATTCGAACATAAATAACATCATTAATATTTCGAGAATCGTTGGAAATGGGAGACCCGTTCTTGATTCAACAACTGTTGCTAAAAGAAGAAAAGGGAGTTGTTCTTGATGATACGTCGTTAATGCAAGCCAAAAACCTGGTGACAGCATGCTGATTAATATCCCCACAATTCGGAGCAGTCGTTCCATTGAACTGACAATGATAGGATAATCATTATCTTCTCCTGATTTAAAGAGAAGCATAATATTCGTAGGTGTAATGATGGCATACGAAACACCATCGATCATTATTAGTATTCTTCCCCTAATTAATGCCTGAATAGCAAAATCTGGCCTTCCGGTATAATCATGCCTCGGAAGAATTGAGGCAGTCTTTTCGACCGTTTCCATTAACAAATCACCATTCACAACAATATCTGTATCAATCTGTTGCAATTGTAATCTGATTTGTTCCAACATGTTTAAGTTCACAATGTCTTCCATATAAAGTACCGCTACTGTTGTTTTAGAACGTTTCCCAATTTCTAATGTCTCTACACTAAATGAATTAGTGGGTAATCGCTTTCTTAATAAAGCAATGTTAATAAAAACATCTTCAATAAAGTCATCTCTAGGTCCTTTAACAACTAATTCCAATGTTGTTTCCCCAGGCTCTCGATTCGGTCTTTTCGAAATATCACTAGAATAAAGTAACTGACTTTCTTCAAAATACAATAATACATGGCCTTTATAGACTCTTGTAATGACATCATCTTTCGTTAAAACCTTTTGTAAATACGGAATGTGTAAATGCTGTTCAATTTGCTCCTCTAACATTTCGTCAGAGATACTGCTCAATAATGATTGCACCCGTTGGACAACCACTGTCTGAAGTATTTGTTCATTGAACATCGCATCACAAGTAATCAGATGTACTGTATATTGTTGAAATTTATACTGTTGGAAAATCACATCAGCAGAGCGTTGAAATAGTGATTTCAACATTTTCAAATTGATCATTTGTTCCATAGATGAAATACACCTCATCTCCTACTGAGCCAGCTCATGATTAGTACATTTATGAAAAAGATCACATTCAATAAATACACTTAAGCATATTTTTCCCATGGTTGTTCAAACTATTCAAGAAAACAAATGATATAACAAGGATTCAAAATACCTTAACCAATCATTTTCTTTAGATTTCCCATCTCAATCGCAGACATCGCCGCATCATAGCCTTTATTACCAGATTTTGTGCCTGCACGTTCAATAGCCTGTTCAATATTTTCCGTAGTCACAATACCGAAAATAACAGGTACATTTGTTGTTAAGGACACATTGGCAATACCTTTTGCTGACTCATTACAAACATAATCATAATGAGTTGTAGACCCACGAATGACAGTACCTAAACCAATAATGGCATCATATTTCTTCGTTTCTGCTAATTGTTTCGCAATAAAAGGAACTTCAAAAGCTCCTGGAACCCACGCTACATCAATTGCTGCTTCATCTACACCATGGCGTTTTAAACCATCCATTGCACCGTCTAATAATTTACTTGTTATAAACTCATTAAATCGACCTACTACTACTGCAATTTTCAAATCCGTCCCAATTAATTGTGCTTCAAATGTTTGACCCATTTTTATTTCTCCTTTTTAAATAGATAGTTTATTTTCGGTTATGCATAATTGTCTAAGATAAGCAACCAACGCCTCTATGGATATCATTTTTAAGCCGTGATGAGCCGCATATTTTTTCAGTTCTTCAAAACGTAACATCTGACCATCATCTCCCATGATTTCGCAAATAACACCAGCTGGCACACTATGACATAGCTTTGCTAAATCAATTGTCGCTTCTGTATGTCCTCTCCGCTCTAAGACACCTTTATCCTTTGCTATCAGTGGAAAAACATGGCCTGGTCGACGAAAATCAGTCGGCTTTGCTTGAGGTTCAATCATCTTTTGTATCGTGACTGCTCGTTCAAAGGCACTTATCCCTGTCGTTGTTACTACATGATCAATACTGACGGTAAATGCTGTTTGATGATTATCCGTATTGTATTGAACCATCGGGTGCAGCTCTAGACTTTGAGCAAGCTGCTGTGAAATGGGTGTACAAATTAACCCTCTACCATAGGTCGCCATAAAGTTAATTGTTGCTGGTGTTATGAATTCAGCAAGTGCCAGAAGATCCCCCTCATTTTCCCGATCCTCATCATCCACCACCACAATCATTTTGCCTTGCTTTAAATCCTCAATGGCTTCTTCAATTGCATGTAGCACTATTGTCATCTCCTCATTTTGTACTATTAAAAACCATGTTGTGCTAAGTAATCTCTCGTAATAGCAGGCGTTACATGTCCTTTTTTCAGTTGCTGTAAAATGTACTTGCCAACTAAATCCGTTTCGATATTCACAATTGCTCCAATCTTCTTCATACCTAAAACAGTTTCTTTGTAAGTATGGGGAATGAGTGAAATAGTGGCACTGTTCGATTCAACATGAAATATTGTTAAGCTTGTGCCATCAATCGTTATGGAGCCCTTTGGAATACAATAGCTTGTTAATTCCTCTGACAATTCGATATCAATATAAACTGCGTTGGCAACAGGACGCTTTCGTAAAATTTTTCCTACTCCATCTACATGTCCTGCAACAAAATGACCACCGAATCGTCCATTAGCAGGCATGGCTCGCTCTAAATTAACAGGATCCCCTATTGCCAGCTGCTGTAAATTTGTTGCTTTGACTGTTTCAGGCATGACATCCATCGTTAGCTCCAGGTCCGTAAAATGTGTTACCGTTAAACAAACACCATTGACCGCTATACTGTCCCCAAGCTTTACATCCTCTGCTATCTTGGAAGAGTTAATCGTAATTTTCATACTGTGCCTATCGCTTTGCATGGCTTTTATTGTGCCAATATCCTCTACAAGCCCTGTAAACATTCAATCACCTGCTTTTCATTGGTTAGCGAAATCTCTCTTCTATCCGTCAGTTCCTTTGTTCTACCTGTCACTTTTCAACTTTTATCCGTCTTCTCCCTCCTTCAGCTTTCAATAAAAAAACCCCTTTCAACAAAGGGGTTTTGGGAGTATAAGACGTCAACAAATAAGCCTAATTGGATACTGTTTTTTCCATAGACTGTCATCTCACTCGTTCTTCTCCCATCCAGACTATCACTGTCGGTTTTGGATTTGCACCAAATCAGCTTGCGCTCACGGACTTTGAATTGCTTCATCACCGCCGATTGGGAATTTCACCCTACCCCGAAGAACATCTTCTATTCAATTGGTTTGCTAAATAAAAAAAACTTCCCAAAAAATATTTATGGGAAGTCATGTGATAAGTGCATAGTCAAATAAACCCTCTAAATTACAATCAATTTAAAAAGCTTGCACTTATACCCTTCTCCCATCCAGACTGTAACTGTCGGTTTTGGATTTGCACCAAATCAGCTTGCGCTCACGGACTTTGAATTACTTCATCACCGCCGATTGGGAATTTCACCCTACCCCGAAGGATCATTTTATTTAGCTAGTTCTTACGATAACACTATTTTATTATATTATCCATCCTTCTCTCTAAAAAATTTCAAAAAGAGGCCACCTCCTTGGCTACACGAATAACCAAAGAGGTGGCTGTTATGCCTTTTATCTTCTTCCCTTTTGAACATAATCATCATAATTACCTTGAAAGACTGTCACACCAGTCGAAGAAAGCTCTAGCATTTTGTCAGCTAGTTTATTTAAAAAATAACGATCATGTGAAATACATAGTAATGTACCTTCAAACCTTAAAAGTGCCTCCTCCAATACTTCCTTACTAAATAAATCGAGATGATTTGTTGGTTCATCCATAATTAAAACATTTGCTTTCTGCAAAATAAGTTTAGCTAAAGCTACTCGTGCTTTTTCGCCTCCACTTAATGCGGATACCTTTTTAAAAACATCTTCACCCGTGAACAAAAAGTTACCGAGCACTGTACGTACGTTTGCCTCTTCAACCGATGGAAATGCATTCCAAACTTCATTTAATACTGTATTATTGGGATGTAACGTCGATTGTTCTTGGTCGTAGTAGCCAATCGTCACACCATTGCCCCAAGTGACAACACCACTATCTGGAGTAATGTCCTTTAACAACGTTTTCAATAACGTTGTTTTGCCAACACCATTTGGACCAATTAATGCAACCCGATCATCTCTGTATAATTCGAATGAAATATCTTGCAACAATGTTTTTTTGTCGTTTTCCACCTTAAAAGATATATTCAAATCTCGAACCTTCAATACTTCTTTATGAGATTTCTTGTCTGTGGTAAATGCCATTTGTGCTTGTTTTAAATCTTTCAACGGCTTCTCAATACGTTCAATTCGTTCAAGCTGTTTTCGCTTGTTCTTCGCACTTTTTGAAGACGTTGCCATAGCAATATTACGCTGAATATACTCCTCCATTTTGGCAATTTGTTGTTGTTGCCTTGTATATTTTTTCTCTAGCAATTGACGATTTTTAGCTTTACTTTCCACATACTTAGAGTAATTACCGCTATACTTCGTACCTTTAGTACGCTCAATCTCATAAATCTCGTTTACTAACGCATCTAAAAAGTAACGATCGTGGGAAATAATAAGTATGGCTCCTTGATAGCCACGTAAATAATGTTCAAGCCAATTTAAAGTCTCCAAATCCAAGTGATTTGTTGGTTCATCTAACAGCAACAAATCTGGCTGTTCTAATAAGATTTTTGCTAGAGCAAGTCTCGTTTTCTGTCCCCCACTTAGCTTTTCGATCTGTGTATTTTTGGAGATGTCACCAAAGCCCATTCCATTTAAAATACTATGAATTTTTGTCTCGACGTCATAGCCACCTTGTTGTGTAAACCAATCTGCTTTGACGGCGTATCGCGTCATTACTTGCTCAAATTTTTCAGGATTATTTAATAAAGACGGCTCACCCATTTGCAATTCTAGCTCATGAAGTTCCTCTTCAACCGCTAGAAGCTCCGTAAATCCCCCTAGCATTTCAGTCCAAATGGTATTACTCATCTGCAATCCACTGTCTTGACGCAAATAGCCCATCGTCACTCCTTTTCCCGTGAAAATTTCTCCCTTATCATAAGGCAGATCACCTGCAATAATCTGTAGCAATGTAGATTTCCCAGCTCCATTTACACCAATAAGCCCAATCCGATCTCCACTTTCCATTTTCATCGAAATATTTGAGAGAATTGGGTCCCCCAAATAGCTTTTACTAATTCCATTTAATTGAAGTATCATTTTTTTCAAACTCCTTAATCTTTTTTGTCCATCATTTCACTAAGCTGTCATGCTTAAGAAATAAATGGACGTATAAGATGTCCCATTCTCCATTCCTCCACAACAAAAAAAGGCACCATAAAAACGGCACCTTGGAAAATAATGAACCTCTGTGTAGAGGCCCTATTCTATATCTCACACAAAACGCAAAAAAAGCGCCGTTCAGGAACCGGCGCTTTTTTGCTCACTATATCGTATTCATGCTACTAACACAGATGTAAATACTTGCTATGTCTAGAAGGCAAAAAGCTTTTGGAACCTGTTTCGATATGAAATTTGCTTAAAAAAGGGCAGATTTCTCCCTTTGCAAGCAAATCCCCACAAAGATTATAAGATTTTACCTCTTTTTCAGTTAAACCCTTTGCGAATACAGTTTCCATCATTTTGCCCTCCCTTCGAATAATAGTACCAATTAATTTAACACAAACTTTTATAGAATACAAATTTACTACAACTTGTATAACTTGATTAATGTAAACTAAATCATTAAACTGAAGACATTTATCCTTTTTAAGGAACTTCCCTCTCATTAATTCGTTCCTTTACAGGTGACTAATCAGTCCAGCAGTTTGGAGGTCATTTACTTGCAATTTTTTAAAAATATTACGGTTAAACAAGGTATTTTAACTACCTTATTAGTGTTCTGTAGTGTCATTTCGATTGTATTTGTTCATCATAATGAACAATTTTATGATCGACCTATCGCTGAAGTGATCAAAGCTGATGTGGCGGAATCAGAACCGATGACAGATATGTATGACAATGACGATTATTTGTTTACACAGCATCTTACAGCAGTCATAAAAAACGGACAGTACAAGGGGCAGTCCATTCAATTGACGAATGACTATTCTTCATCTGGAGCTTTTGATCAAGAATACCATGTAGGCAATGAAATTTTTGTCTCCATAAATAATCAAGCAACGCCATCAGTTTTAACCGGTTCCATTCTCGACTTGAAACGAGATCAAACCATTATCATCATTGCTTGGATTTTTATTTTCGGCTTACTCATTATCGGAAAAAGACAAGGCTTGTTCTCCATTGTTAGTTTAGTTGTAAATGCGTTGATTTTATCATTTGCGTTAGATCTGTATGTTGAGCACGGTAGCCTGAGCTTGTTATTGATAATTGGTGTTTGTGTTCTTTTATTTACCATCATTTCTTTGTTACTCATCAGTGGATTGAATACAAAAACGTATGCAGCCATTATATCAACGCTATTAGGAACTGTTATTGCACTTATCATTAGCTCCGTCGTGATGTGGATAACGGGTGAAAACGGTCTTCGTTATGAAGAAATGCAGTTTTTAACTCGCCCCTATCGCACAATCTTTATGGCAGGGTTATTTATTGGCTCACTTGGGGCTGTCATGGACGTCTCCATTACGATGGCTTCCTCGATATTTGCTTTATATGAACAAGATCCTACTATTTCTGTGAAGGCACTTAAATCTTCAGGTGTTGAAATAGGACGAGATATCATGGGGACCATTACGAGTATTTTATTTTTTGCTTATCTTTGTGGTTCCATACCAATGGTCATTCTCTATTTGAAAAATTCGTCACCATTAGGGCTTACACTGTCCTTAAATCTTTCTCTAGAATTGGCTAGAGCGCTAGCAGGTGGTATTGGTGTCGTCCTTACGATTCCTATTAGTCAGTATACTGCTCTATTTTTCATTAATCGAAAGAGGGTTAAAGCATGAATGTAATTGTGTTATTAGCCGTAATTTTATGTATTTTAATGGTGATTGTTGGAGGTAAACAAGGTGTACGCTCATTTATTTCTTTATTCCTAAATTTTGGTGTACTTTTTGTCACCATCTTTTTAATGACGAACCCGAAAAACAGTCCAATTATCCTGACGTTCATCGCCTGTACAGTCATTAGCTGTATTAGCCTATTCTATATCAATAAAACAAACAGTAAAACCATTACAGCGTTTATCTCCACAATGGTGACGATTGTTGTGTTACTGCTTTTTATTACGTTTGTAACGAAAAAATCGATGATCCAAGGCTTTGGAGAAGAATCAACAGAAGAAATAAGTATCTTTTCCCTCTATATTGGTGTTAATTTTGTGCAGATTGGTGCATCTGTCATTATTATGAGTACGATCGGTGCCATCATGGATGTTGCCATTTCCATCGCTACTTCCATGCATGAGATTTTTTATCGCAATCCTTCTATTAGTAGAAAGAAACTGTTTACATCTGGATTAAGTATTGGAAGGGACATTTTAGGAACGGATACAAATACATTATTTTTCGCTTTCTTTGGTGGCTATTTAAGTTTATTGATATGGTTTAAGGATCTCTCTTATTCGATTGGTGAAATCGTCAATTCCAAAGTTTTTAGTGCTGAAATGATGACGATTTTTTGTGCAGGCATCGGCATTGCACTGATCATTCCTATTGCATCCTCCGTCAATGCTTATTATTTAGTAAAAACACGAGAAAAAACAGAATAGCGCTCGTCTCATAGATACCAGACCTATCACTTTTCGTGATAGGTGCTGGAGATACATATCTCCTCTTTTTGGATAGTTGTATCGTCCCTCACTTATTTAATTCATCCTTTGAATATCCTGATACGGTCGCTATTGCACTGTTGAGTGTGACACGTATCGTTGAGGAGGAAACATCCGTTGCTAATATTACTGCATCACTCTATTCTAGCAAGTAAATGTTTGTCCAGGTTCACCGCCAATTGCTAGCTATTGACTGAAGGACAGGAACATCGCTAATGACAATACAAATAAGTTCACTAGTATCATCTTGTATAATCTTATGTTATTCACTTTGTAGACAACAAAGCACATTTTTGTTCTAAACTTTTACTCTGAGCAATTTATAGTGCTAGTTTGTGTGGGTACAAAATATTGATATATAGGTAAAAATAAGCACTATTCATATCATAAATCCTCTTCAAAAGGATATATCATTCGCTCATCGATGTCCCAGTGTTCTACAAAATATTGATTTATGAACTGTCTGATTTCGATTAATTCTGCAGAAGAGGGAAAAGAAGATACTATTAGATTAGGAATATGAGTGATAAATTGGCCATTCCCAATTGTTGAAATGATCAAATCATACTCATTATTTCGTTGTAAAATCTCAGAATCTGCAACGTCTAAGGATGTAATACGAAGCTGCTGTCCAAAGTGAAAACGTAACACTTCAGAGATATACTCTTTTTCTATATACGTTCTACAGATTAAAGCGGTTTTGATAATCGTTTGATTTTTTTTTCGCAGAAGAGCAGCTTGTACTAATAAAAAAATTTCCAATACCTCTAATTTTCCAAGATATATAGATGAGGTTGAAAAGCTTTTTTTCATACCTTCGATGAATTTGAATAAGGGTTTTTTTTCCACATAAGGAAGGAAGGGTAACATGTTATTAACTCGGGTATCCGTATTAAATTGTGAATTGAATGTAATCCGTCGTATCGTTTGTACGTATTTATACACAAACTTATCATCCTGAAATAGATCCATGTTCGTGTAAGCAGAAAGTTCTGACAAAGAGAGGGAGATTGGGTCACTTTTACCTTTTTTATATTGAGAACGAATGTAACCAAGATGCTGTGTTCGGTTTAATGGTTTTTCTTCACTCAATAAATATAAGGCAAAAAAGAGGTTTTCATTCATTTGAATAGTCCTCGTTGGGCATTTCTCCATAAATTGAAACAAATTTTTGGCAACAAGAAAATATTTAGTTTCCTGATATTCTTTTATTGTTTGTGCTGGAAAGGACACAAAACAGCCGTGTCCAATTCGAATATTGGCAATATACATAATCATTGTAAGCCGATGTATAGCACCAATGTGAAGAACCACGGAAGAATCAGATAGCTGATGCATTAAAGAGGTTTTAAACGCTTCTCCATTAAAATTAGTAAGATCCGACATGTTCAATATTTTACCTTCTAAATATTGCATAATGAATCGGCGAATTTTTTTTCATCTCCCTGTAACCTATAAGGATTTTTTTCAAGATGAATGCCAGCGCATTCAATTACGTTCTCTATTTTTTCCAAATGACGATAAACGGTAGAGCGACTAATATGTATTTTCTCAGCAATATCGTTAATAGATACGCCATTCTCTAATATCAGTAATTCTAATGTCTGAAAGTACGTATCTTTTCCCTTTAAATGTGTCCACACACTCTCTAACGTACCTTTCATCGGTTTGATTAGACGGACTCCTTGTATTTCATTCCGCTCAATACTCCATCCGGTAGGCAGAACTGATTGTATAAAATTTAAATCTCGCCACATGGTACTTCTTGGAACCCCTGTATTTTTACATAGTTCTCCAAAACTACACCAGGATTGTTTGTTAAATAAATAATAAATTAATTGGCCATGCCGTTCATTAAAACGATTCATATAAAAACCTTCCCTGTACCATTTTTTAGAAGTAATAACAGTATTGTTACTTACTTTCTTTTTAATTGTACGATTGTTCATTGTTAGTTTTAATCATAAATAAAATATATCCCCTTCTTTTCGATAACAAAATCTGTGTACGTTTATTCATTGAATCCACAATGCTTTTTGTTTTCCTAGAAATTTGGAGTACTGTTATCAAGATAATCATGAGGTAGCTACAAAGATTTAATCCTTAAAATAGTAACATTCACATTACTATGTTATCGGGATAATTATTGGCTCGTATTTTAGAATTACTTCAGTCTTTGAATGCATTTATTCTGGTTGTTCCTGTAATCACTCGGCCAATTCCGTCGCCAAACTTATGTAGATAAACATGGGGTTAAATTGTTAGATGCACTTTTTCCAACGGTCCTCTAAACGAACGATATTTCTTCGATACAACATATGTTTCATACTATAAATTGGCTGGTCGCAGAGTCTTTAGTAATAATTTTCATTAACAGTTGCCTATCTTTTTGTACGTTTGTAAACATGCGTGTTTATAACCGATTTCAATTCCAATTATTTAATAAAACGTTTAAAAGAGTTCAACACTCTACTACAATAAAATTATCACCTAAGCTAAAGGTCGGTGATTCAATTTTGAGACATCAATTTCCAAAAACGATACAAAACTATCTCGTTAAATATAACATTTCGAGCCCTAAGTACCGATTTTTCCGAATCTATGTCATCATTTATATTGTGTAAATTAAAAATCTATTTTCCTCATACAAAGGCAGTGTATATTAAATAGCCTCTTTACCTGCTGTTCGATGAATAAGTTATTTTATGAAGAAAGGACAGTTTTTTAGTTTTCAGAGGGATAAAGTAAATTATTGCAGTTATTTCACGCGTGGATTCACTAAAAAATACTTGCCAAAGAAAATAATAATATTTATTGAAGGATTTTGTTAGAGGTAAAACATTGTTATTAATATATATTTTACCATTTATGTTATTTTCCATTAAAAATACAGCAATTTTTTTAAAAATCAACATACAATTTGTAGAATTTTCAAAATTGATTCTCCTCATTTGCTTTCATTCCTTAAGAAAAAGCACGACCTTCGGGCCATGCTAATGTTTTATTGATAAGCTTTTAATTCATCTTCCATTTTACCTATTTATTTTTGGAGGGATTCTAAGTATTCATCTAGCATGTTATGAAGGTAATAAAGGGTAGCTATTGCATCAATGAAACAAGCCATCTAGCATCAACATCCTTCACTGCTACCGCAGACTATTAACTATAAAATTTAGATACCTATTCATTACAAACTTAAGTTTTTTAGATCATAAAGAACTTACAAATCGCAGTATGATAGCTGAAATTTTAATAATCTTTGAATAAAGATTGTGACGAGCATTGTTTATGCATTTAGGAAAATATGTTTCAAAGCTTTTAATCGAAGGTGTGGACACACTACATATAATTCAAATACAGGTGTTCGCTATAATCGTTATCGTCTTCCTCCTCAAAAGGATGCAGAAATTCTTTATTTAGATTATACCTTTCAACAAAGAAATTGTGCGTAAATTCTTTAATTTCTTTTAGTTCAGAAGGTGTAGGGAATGAGGAAACTTTATAAATCGGAATGTGTCCATTATCCAATAATTGACCAGAATCTGTAGTTATTACAATGTCAAGATCATTGTTGCTGAAGAATAGGTCAATTTCAGAAAAATCCATTACATTAATGTTCAGCCGATTGCCAAAGCTACGTTTTAATACTTCTTTTATATAATCTTTCTCTACATATGAACGACATACTAATGCTGCCTCTATTACAATTTGATTCTTTTTCCGGAGAAGCATTGCTTGAACTAACATAAAGATTTCCAGTATTTCTACACTTTCTAATGATGCAATTAATGGTTCAAAACTAGTTGTTGCTATTTCTTCAATAAGGATATATAAAGGATTCTTTTCAAAATATGGTACAAAATGTAGAATATTGTTTAGTCGTGTATCGGTATTTAAATGTATGTCATAGGATATACCTCGCATAGTTTGAGCGAAATTATACATAAAGGTATCGTCCTGCGAGATATCAAAACCAACATTTTTTGATAGTACTTTGAGAAATTGCTTTAGTGATTTACCATTAGTCAAGTCCAGGCTTAATCTAAAATTTCGTAATTCTTGCGATCGATTTAAGTGCATTTCTTCACTCATTAAATATAATGAAAAAATTAAAACTTCATGAATCTGATTATCTCTGTTTGTAATTTTCCCCATAAACTTAAATAAACGTTTGGATATCTTAAAAGCCTTCGAGTTTTCATAATCCTCTATAACCGTTTTTGAGAATGTCACGAAACATTCATGCCTTATGCGAGTATTAGATATATGTAGGAAAATCCCTAGTTTTTGTATTGCACCTACATGTAAAGTCATTGAATGCTCTTTTAATAATTTTAATAGTGTGTTGTGAAATTCATCAAAATCAAAGGAAGTAATATAATCATATATATTTCCAGACATATACTCCACATATTGCATCATAAATCGTCTGATTTTTTTTTCTTCACCAATAATTTTATATGGATGGTTTGATAATTGAACGCCAGCGCTTTTCACTACCTCTCCTATTTTCTCTAGCTGTCGATATGCAGTTGAGCGACTAATGTGTACCTGCTGAATAATTTCATTTATCGTTACGCCATTATTAAAAAGAATTAATTCTAGTGTTTGAAAGTATGTGTTTTCACTTCTGTGATGAGACCATAATTGCTCTAAAGTACCGTTTTGTGGTTTTATTAATCTGACACCATTCATTTCATTTTTTTCAATTTTCCAATCATTAGGGAGATTAGATTCCATAAGTAACAAGTCTCGCCACAATGTACTTTTTGAGTAACCAATTTTACTTGATAGGTCGTTTAAACTACACCAAGTGCCCTCATAAAATAAATGATACAGAAGATCTGAATGACGATCATTAAATCTATTCATAGAAAATCTCCTTCCCTTCACATTAGACTTTATATCTACAAAAGTAAAAACGTTATTAGAATTGAATTGAAGCTCTAAGATATCATGCCTAATAAAGATAAAGATGACATAATTTTAATCACTATACATTTCATTATTGGTAATAAATCATTTCATTATTGGTAATATGATTAGTAAATAGGAAATTGTGTAAAGAAAAGATTATTTTATTTAAAGGGGTATTTGGTGACAAAAAATCTATTCGAAAGAAATGACATACATCCTCAACCTTTTGGCTGAAGAAATCTCTCTGATGTTTTTATTTGGATGGAAGTGTATGAATGAATGGAGTGGAAATATAGCTTTAAATAGATAAGCATAGTTGAAGTGATTGTAAGAAGAACAGATAATAAGATGATACATAGAGGAAAATCCATTAATAATGGTCCAATGGAATCACTTTCCGTTATCGTAATAAAAAACTTTAAAAGGCTTAAGCCTAGAATTTCAACAGGCTTAAGCCTTTTAATCATTGTTGTTTTGTTCAATAACTGTAAAACTGGTATTCATTCATAGCCAGTTGTAATGTTTCAAGTTTAATAAATATAATTCATCCCATTAACTATCTCATACGACACTACAAATTCACCCTAGCATTTCAACGAATCGTTCAATTCAATGTACAACTGACTTTTATATGTACCTCTGTACAAGTGAATTTAAAACTGCGAAAGACCTTCAAGTCTTACAAGTAAGTTGACCATTCTAAAGTGGTTTTATTTTTCGAAGTATTCTATAATATTATCCCTCCTAACTTTTAGGTTAGATGCTTCTTTGGTTATTAACTCAATCGCTTTAATATTCTCAATTATGTTTTTTCGTGTTTTTTCAATTTCATTATAATTCCATTTATTTCGGCGTCGATAGGATAAATAAATCAACTTTTCTATATCGAGATAGACCTGATTAAACGTTTTTTTCATATTATCACTCATTTTAATAACCTACTTATAGGATAAGAAAAAGAGAGCCACATCATATGCTACTCTCTTATTCTTCAACCGAGTTTTGTGATGTTCATTTCACATTTTCTCTATTATTTAACTGTAAGTATGAAAGGTGCACTTTCACGGCCAAGCTCGTTCAATGTAACAATTTTCACTTGATCACCAGATTTTAGTTTTAAATCAGCTATATACACTGAATACGTTTGATTTACTTTATCAATCACACCACGGATTAATACATCCTTAAAGTCTATTCCGTGGTAAATTCTCAGTTTTTGAGCATTTTGTGGAACTGTACCAGTAATAGTGGTTTGACCTTCAGTAAATGGTTGTGCAGTTGGAGCTCCTTGTCCCTTCTTTTCTCCTACTGTAATCTCAACTTGAGCGAGTACAACCCCTTTGTCTGTACGGGCAACAATTTTAATGATGTCACCCGCTTTAGGCAATCCGTCTACCGTTGAACGCATACTGCCAAAGTACTCACCTGTTACTTTGTCAACCGCACGAGTACGGAGGAATTTACCGTTTACATAGATATCAATTTTGTCTGCTAAAGTAACTGTTTGACCGAAAATTTGCTCATCTCCTTCAAGGTAATCTTTTGTTTCAACAACTAGAGAGGCTTGAACAACAAGTGTTGTTTCTTGACCTGCTACATCTTTGCTGTTGTAAGGGACAACCTTAATGATATCCCCAACCTTCGCTCCAGAATCACTCACATTCACCAAAATATCTACACCGTTTGCTTCTACATTACGTTTACGCAAATGTACACCATTGACATACACTCTTACATAAGAAGTATCCTTAGCCACTGTTCCTGTCAAGTACATGTCGCCTTCAATATAAGGATTTAGTGTTGGAGCTCCAACATTTCCACCTACAATAACTTCAACAGCTGTTCCTTGATGACCTTTCGCATCAACTGGAACCAAACGTACAACATCTCCAGCTTTCAACGTGTTAGATACATGTCCGCTAAATGTACCATCTCCATTCACAGGACGATTACGAACAAATTCATCATTCAGGTAGATATTAACCTTAACTATTCCTGGTGAATACTTACCATAAACTGTGGTTTGGCCAACACTAAGTGGATCTACCGTCAGTGCAAGTTGAGAAGCATCAAATAAGTCTTTTGCGTTATCCACTAAGCCTTGTAAGCGATCTTTTTCTGGACCTGCTGGTAGTTTGTCAATTGCTTCTTGTGTTTCATCAATCGCTGCTTGATTTGTTGTATCTTTCAGCTTGTTAAAGCTACCATCTGTGAACAGACCTTCTGCTTTGTTTTTCGCATCTGCTGAGTCTTTTTCCGAGGCTTGAACAACGATTGTTGTTTCTTGACCTGCTACATCTTTGCTGTTGTAAGGGACAACCTTAATGATATCCCCAACCTTCGCTCCAGAATCACTCACATTCACCAAAATATCTACACCGTTTGCTTCTACATTACGTTTACGCAAATGTACACCATTGACATACACTCTTACATAAGAAGTATCCTTAGCCACTGTTCCTGTCAAGTACATGTCGCCTTCAATATAAGGATTTAGTGTTGGAGCTCCAACATTTCCACCTACAATAACTTCAACAGCTGTTCCTTGATGACCTTTCGCATCAACTGGAACCAAACGTACAACATCTCCAGCTTTCAACGTGTTAGATACATGTCCGCTAAATGTACCATCTCCATTCACAGGACGATTACGAACAAATTCATCATTCAGGTAGATATTAACCTTAACTATTCCTGGTGAATACTTACCATAAACTGTGGTTTGGCCAACACTAAGTGGATCTACCGTCAGTGCAAGTTGAGAAGCATCAAATAAGTCTTTTGCGTTATCCACTAAGCCTTGTAAGCGATCTTTTTCTGGACCTGCTGGTAGTTTGTCAATTGCTTCTTGTGTTTCATCAATCGCTGCTTGATTTGTTGTATCTTTCAGCTTGTTAAAGCTACCATCTGTAAACAGACCTTCTGCTTTGTTTTTCGCATCTGCTAAGTCTTGTTCCCCTTGTCCTTGTTGATTCAGTAAGTCTTGCGCAGCTTCTACTAAGCCTTGTAGGCGGTCTTTTTCTGGACCTGCTGGCAATTTGTTAATTGCTTCTTGTGCCTCATCAATCGCTGTCTGATTGGTTGTATCTTTCAGCTTGTTGAAGTTGTCATCTGTGAACAGACCTTCTGCTTTGTTTTTCGCGTCTGCTAAGTCTAGTTCACCTTGTCCTTGTTGATTCAGTAAATCTTGTGCAGCTTCCACTAAACCTTGTAGACGATCTTTTTCTGGACCTGCTGGCAGTTTGTCAATTGCCTCTTGTGCCTCATCAATCGCTGCTTGATTCGCTGTATCTTTTAGTTTGTTAAAGCTGCCATCTGTGAATAGATCTTCTGCTTTGTTTTTCGCATCCGCTAAGTCTTGTTCCCCTTGTCCTTGTTGATTCAGTAAATCTTGCGCAGCTCCTACTAAACCTTGTAGACGGTCTTTTTCTGGACCTGCTGGCAGTTTGTCAATTGCCTCTTGTGCCTCATCAATCGCTGCTTGATTCGCTGTATCTTTTAGTTTGTTAAAGCTGCCATCTGTGAATAGATCTTCTGCTTTGTTTTTCGCATCCGCTAAGTCTTGTTCCCCTTGTCCTTGTTGATTCAGTAAATCTTGTGCAGCTTCCACTAAACCTTGTAGACGATCTTTTTCTGGACCTGCTGGCAGTTTGTCAATTGCCTCTTGTGCCTCATCAATCGCTGCTTGATTC
>NZ_WMEF01000007.1 GCF_009724685.1 Lysinibacillus cavernae | reverse complement strand
TGGACTTACCCCTGTTAAGTAGACAACACTAAAAAACACTACGCAGCCATCTGGTGTCGATATTCTATCGGCGCTAGATGGTTGAGTCGTTTTTGAAAACGTTTATAGTTGTAAAAGTAGATATATTGCTCAACTGCTTGGATAATCTCTACTTCAGAATTATCCTGTAGTAGATACAAACACTCGCTTTTAAAATGGGAGAAGAATGATTCAATACAGGCATTATCGTGACAGTTCCCTTTACGAGAATGGCTGCCAATCATGCCGAGTTGTTCCACTGTTTGATGATAGTTAATCGATGTGTATTGAAAGCCTTGATCTGAATGGAGAATACTTCGATACACATTTCTTTTTGCTGTCAATTCTTCAAGCGTATCTATGACCAGTTTTAAATCGTTTCGTTTGCTTATCTTCCAAGCGACAATTTCGTTATTATATAAATCTTGAACCGCAGAAAGATAGAGAAAACCAGTTTTGGTTGGTAAGTACGTAATATCTGTGACGAATACTTCATTTTCTGTACGCTCTTTAAATTGGCGTTCTACGATGTTATCGAATACACGAGATACTTGGTTTTTCCACACACGACGCTTCTTACGGATAATGGACTGAATGCCTAGCTCACTCATTAATCGATAGACTTTCTTGTGATTTATTTTGAACCCTTTGTCTCTTAAGGCGATTTGCATACGTGGGTAGCCATACATTTTATGTGTTTGATGAATCGATAAAATGTGCTCCTTTAAAAGGATATCATCCCGTTTACGTAACGATACCTTTCCATTTTTTACCCATCTATAATAGCCTGAACGTTGCACTTTAGCCATTTCAGTTAGCCAAGTAATCGGGTAACGATTCTTCATCTCATCAATAATTCGATAACGATCTGGATAAGTTGGCATGCCTCCATTTACAGATTTGGATACTGCTTTTTTAGGAATTCCACCTGTGCCTTATAGTAATCCCGTTCTTCTTCCACATCTTTAAAGTGAACTCGTTTACCTTTCAGAGGATTCTTCACACCTTTCGCTCCAGAACCAGCGGATGGAAGACGGTTAAACGCTTCAATCGAACCCACTTCTTTAAACTTTTTGACCCAAGCCACCACCTGCGAACGATTTTGAATGCCATATTTTTCTGCAATTTTTTGCGAGCTTTCATTGCCTTTTAAATAAGCTTGTACTACTTCTAATTTCAATTCATTTGAATAAACCTGATTTTTTCGAGCCATAGAAAATCCCCTTTAAGTAGAATGTTAACTACAGTTTAGTGTAGTTTTTTTTACATTGTCTACTTAAAGGGGATAATATCACCCTCACAAGAAGGATGCGTTTTTTTGCTTAAACAGTCATCATATAGTAGACGCCCACTGCCAAAAATGCGATACAGACAACGATTAGTACTTTTGCTAATTTTTCCATGTCACGACACTCCTATGCAATACTTGCCCCAATTACAAACGATAGACCGACTGAAATGGTAAAGGAAATGAAACCAACTGAGCGATTATCATTGGCAATCTCTTGATCAACATTAAAACGAGGTGTCATAAATTCAAATAAGAAATACGCTACAATCAATAGTGTAAAGCCAAAAAGACCCCAGCCAATCATTTCACTCATTGTACTATGGCGTGCAATGGAAAAGCGAAAAATATTACAAATACCAAGAATTTTTCCACCTGTCGCAAGAGCCACAGCCACATTACCCTTTTTAATTTCTTCCCAATTTTTATATTTCGTAACGACTTCGAACAATGCCATCGAGACGACTAAACATAATACAACAACACTAAAATATCCTGCCGTTTCGATAATTGGATATCGCCAAAAGCCAGAATTCAGCATTTTTCTCCGTCCCCTTTATAGCTTATTTCAATTCAACAACTGTGACGCCTAAGCCCCCCTCGCCGGCTTCACCAAAACGGAAGGATTTCACGCGCTTATGCTTTTTCAAATAGCTTTGAATACCTTGGCGTAAAGCCCCTGTACCAACACCATGAATAATTGATACACGACCATAATTAGCGAGTAGCGCATCATCAATATATTTTTCTGCTCTTAAAATCGCGTCCTCATAGCGCTCACCACGCAAATCTAATTCTAATTTAACATGGCTATTTCGATTTTTCACACCAGCTGTTCGTAATACAGGCTCTTTTTCAGGTTTAATATACTCCAAATCACTATCTGAGATTTTCATTTTTAAAATCCCCATTTGGACAACCCATTCAGTATTTGACACTTTTTCTAATAAAGTACCCCGTTGACCATAGCTTAACACCTTTACCTCGTCCCCGACAACTAAGTTTTGCGCACGAGCTTTCACTTGTGCCGCTTTTTGCAGCACTTTATTGTTTTCAAGTGGTGTAGCTTCTTCCAATCGTTTCCTCGCTTCAATCAGTTCATGCTCCTTGACAACTTGGTCGGCATTTTTGCGCATTTCTCTAAGCTCTGCAATAATTGTTTCCGCTTCTTGTTTAGCTTCATCTACAATTTTACGAGCTTTTTCTTTTGCTTTTTTATCAAGTGCCTCTTTACGCTCTTCGTATGCTTGCAATTTATCTTGAAGCTCTTTACGTAAAGTCTCTGATTCTAATAGTAGCGCATGGGAACGTTCTGCATCATCTTCAGATTGGCGACGCGTTTCTTCCAGTGAGGCAATCATCGATTCAACCTCATGTCGATCTGTCCCTGTAAAGCCTTTGGCACGTTCGATAATAGATTCTGGAAGCCCAAGACGGCTAGAGATTTCAAATGCATTAGAGCGCCCAGGTACACCAATAAGTAGACGGTAAGTTGGACTCAAAGTTTCAATGTCAAACTCGACACTTGCATTGGCAACGCCTGGTCGATTATAGCCGTATGCTTTTAGCTCAGGATAGTGAGTTGTAGCCATTACACGAGCACCTCGACCATGCACTTCGTCTAAAATAGAGATGGCTAAGGCAGCTCCTTCCTGTGGATCAGTACCAGCTCCTAGCTCATCAAAAAGAACAAGTGACTCTTGATCAAATTTTTGTAAAATGTCTACAATATTGACCATATGAGAAGAGAACGTGGAAAGTGATTGCTCAATGGATTGCTCATCACCAATATCAGCAAACAGTTGCTTAAATACAGCGAGCTCTGATCCATCTAACGCTGGCACTGGTAACCCAGCTTGTGCCATTAATGTACACAAGCCTACCGTTTTTAACGTCACCGTTTTACCACCTGTGTTTGGACCCGTAATCACAATAGCTGTAATCTCTTTGCCAAATTCAATATCATTTGGAATAGCCATATCTATTGGTAGAAGTGGATGACGCGCACGGACTAGTCGGATATAGCCATCTTGATTCATTTTAGGCATCGTACATTTATTGGCTTGTCCATATTTACCTTTTGCTAATATGACATCGATATCACCTAAAACTTTTACTAGGTTAAATAAATCTGGTGCTACTTCTTGCACCATTGCACTTAATGCTAGTAAAATGCGGTCAATCTCGGCTTGCTCCTTCATTTTCAAGCGATGAATTTCATTATTCGCTTGTACAACAGAGTCTGGCTCGATAAATAATGTTTGACCTGATGAAGATTGGTCATGGACAATACCGCCATAATGGTGACGATACTCTTGTTTAACAGGAATTACAAAGCGATCATTACGAATAGTGACAAGTGTATCAGAAAGCATTTTCGCCGCATTACTTCCACGGATTAAACTTTCCAATTTAGAACGCACCTTCGCTTCCTCAGCACGTAAGGATTGGCGAATGGAACGCAACGTTTGACTTGCCGAATCTACTACGGCTCCATTGTCATCAATACAGTTATTGATTTCATGTTGCAATCCCGTTAATACAGGGATCGTTTCCTTTTTGGCAATGAAATGTGGAATCTCAATCACTTCATCAGCCTCTATATCTTCAATAAAATTGCGAAGAATTCTACTAGCTCGAATCGTACTTGATATTTCCATTAGTTCTATCGCTGCTAACATGCCTCCTATTTGTGCACGTCTTGCAGATGGGCGAACATCAAATATTCCACCCATTGGTACATTGCCTTTTACACGCAAAATGGATAATCCTTCATCCATTTCCTCTAATAATTGTACTACTTTAGCAAAATCGGTTTGTGGCACAAGCTCCTCTATGGCAGATTTACCAATTGATGAAGTACAATAAGAAGCCACTTGCTGCCGAACTTTATCGTATTCTAGTGTTTTCAATGCGCGTTCTGCTATCACTGAGAACACCTCCTCAACCTATTTATTTCGTCTTATGAACGCTTCAAACTGTTCACGCGTCCATGTATTCACAATCATATCTTTTGGTAGCCATGCTCTATTTGAATAGCGAACACCAATATCCATAAAACGCAAATGAGCAATATCATGAGCATCTGTATTAATGGCTATAGGCACACCTGCAGCTAGAGCCATTACTAAATGTTCTACACATAAATCAAGACGATACGGATTTGCATTTAACTCTAAAATTTTACCATATTCCTTCGCCCACGCAATTAACTGTTTCATATCAGGATTATAACCATCACGATCCTCAATAATTCGACCAGTTGGATGGGCAATCATATGAACATACGGATTTTGCATGGCCGTTAGTAAACGTGCCATAATTTTATCTTGTGATTGTGTAAAGCTAGAATGGATAGAAGCAATAACAAAATCTAGCTCTTTCAACACGTTATCTTCAAAATCGAGGGAGCCATCTGGCAAAATATCCATCTCCGTCCCTTTAAACAAATAAAAATTTGGATGTGTATCATTAAACATTTCTATTTCCACACGTTGCTTTTCTAAACGCTCCGGCGTTAAACCATTTGCGACCTTTAGAAATTGGGAATGATCTGTAATTACGCTATATTTATAGCCACGTGCAAGTAATGCCTCGCCCATTTCTGCAACAGAGTATGCACCATCAGACCATGTCGTATGCATATGCAAATCTGCCATTATATCTTCTAATCGAACTAAGTTTTGAATATCGTTTGTTTTGTCAAATTCCACTGTTCCTGTACGTAAACTCGGCGGTATCCAAGGTAGATCAAAGTGAGCAAAAAATGCCTCTTCATCTTGGAACGTCAAAACAGTGCCGTCTTCCTGCTCAACGCCGTATTCACTAATTTTTTCACCACGCGCTTTTGCAAGTTGGCGCATTCGCACATTATGGTCTTTTGAACCTGTAAAATGATGCAGGGCAGTTGCATATTCATTGTTCTTCACTAAACGGAAATCAACACTAATCGGATCATCTAAGTCTAAAATTACCGAAATTTTTGTATCTCCTGCTGCCACCACTTCTTGAATTGTCAACGACTTTAGTAATTTTTCACGTACAACATCAACCACTTCTGTCACTACTATAAAATCGATATCTTTACTTGTTTCTGCCGCTCGACGAAAGCTTCCAGCTACAGAAAAACGTTCCACTTCTTCCATACTATCTAGAAGTCCCTCTATTTGTAAAACCACAGGCTCTAAACGCCAAATTGGTAGTCGTTCAGAACGATTAGCTAAATTAGCAAGTTCCTTTAAAATTTTTTCCTCAGTTTTTGCAGCAAAGCCTGCTAATTCACGAACTTTGCCCGTTTCACAAGCCTCCTTTAAGCTTTCTGCTGAGTCAATGCCTAGTTCTTGGTGAAGCTTCGCAATTTTTTTCCCTCCCAAGCCAGGCAATTTTAACAATGGCAGTAACCCTTTAGGTACAATTTCTTCTAGCTCTTTTAACAAACTCGATTCACCCGTTGCCATTAAATCTTCAATTACTGCTGCCGTTCCCTTTCCAATGCCTTTGAGTTTAGTTACATCATCCATTTCACTTAATGAACGCTCGTCTCCCTCAAGTGCTGCAGCTGCTTTTCGAAAAGCAGATACCTTGAATGGATTTTCTCCTTGTAGTTCCATATATAAAGCAATTTTTTCGAGTGTGCGAATAATTGTTTTTTTATTCATTGGTTATTCCTCCTATCGTAAAAACACTTCTCTCAAAACAGAGAGAAGTGCATAGTTTACTATTGCATATAAATATACCACCAATTTTGGAACATCTTTGTAATAATCGGCGTATGTTCCAACATGAGACCACTTAACAATGACTTCGACATTAAATTTTGAATGAAATCAACTGGTAATAACGCGCACACGTATAGCAAAATAAACATAATTAAATAGTTTTCAATCATGCCAAGTAATGCACCAAGCCAGCGATTCACTGTATTGAGCACAGGTAAATACGCAATAAAATCAAATATCGATGCCACGATTTGCAACGTTATTTTGACTGCAAAGAAAATAACAGCAAAGGCAATCACTCGATAGAAAGTACGGTCCAAGTCTAGACTATCAATGACAACACCTAGACTACCTGTATCAGTGACTCCTGGATACGGAACCCAAAATACAAATTTTTGTGCTAATGGCTTATAATAAATATACGCAACAATTAGGGCTACTACAAAGCTGACAATGTGCATCATTTGTACAATGAAACCACGTTTTGCGCCGACGCCAATTCCAGCTAACAGTACCACTAATATGATTAAATCTAACATTCTCTTCAACCCTTTAATTTTTTCAATTCTTCTTCTAGTTGCTCCATTCGTTCTTTTAATAGTAAATAATCATGAACAGTATTTACTGCTGTCAGAACAGCAAGTTTTGTGCTATCAAGTGAGGGATTATGTACGCTCATCTCGCGCATACGGTCATCAACAATCGAAGCAACAAGTCGCATATGGCCAATGGATTCTAAGCCGACCATTTTATATGTATGACCATATATTTCCACAGAAATTTTATTCTTTTCTTGTTTTTCCATAGTCGCACCCTCCTATAAATTCGATGCACACACGATTTTTTCAGCTTGTGAGCACCATCACACAAAAAAGCTATTTATTATCATACCATGAAAGGTATAAAATTGTGAACAACGAGGGACAGAAAGGAACGATTAAATGTCAAATATTGTGCTTTCCATTTCAATAAATATTCAAAAAGAGGTAATGGCTTACTATGCAACCTACTTTATTGAACGAAAGGCTCCTGGTGTCATCTTTGCTGCCAAACTACCAGATACAGCGATAACTATGTATAAATCAGGAAAATTAATGTTTCAAGGAGGTGGCGCTGAACGCGAGGCTGCTCGTTGGGGAACTATCGAAAAAACGACTACTCAGAAATCATCTTCTATTGGGGCGAAAGGTGATGTACTGCCTGATCACTTCGCCACAATGTCTGTATTAGGTTCAGATGAAACAGGCACAGGCGATTATTTTGGTCCTATCACAGTAGCTGCTGTGTATGTGCCTACATCCAAAATCGAACTCATAAATGAGCTTGGCGTAAAAGATTCGAAAATGCTAACGGATGATTACATGCGAAAAATTGCACCCGATTTACGTGCATCTTGTGTCTATAGCGTTCTCGTATTACGTAATGAAAAATATAACAGCCTACAAGCAAAAGGCTATTCCCAAGGGAAGATGAAAGCCATGATGCACAACAAAGCATTACAAAATACACTGACAAAGATGGCACCAGAAAAGCCTGAATCTATTTTAATTGACCAGTTTGCCGAACGTGGTGTCTATTACAACTATTTAAAAAACGAACGTGAAATCGTAAAAGAAAATGTATACTTTTCTACCAAAGCAGAGCAACTACATGTGGCTGTTGCTACAGCATCTATTTTAGCTCGTGCTGCATTTTTAAAGGAAATGGATCGTCTAAGTGAGATAGCAGGGCTTGATTTGATGAAGGGGGCCTCCAATAAGGTCGATATGCAAGCAGCACGAATTTGGCGTAATCAAGGTGAGGAATTTCTACGCTCCATAACAAAATGGCATTTTGCCAACACTGAAAAAGCACGAAAGTTAACCTAACAAATTCACTCGTTGCCCTCAAATGGTATGGTACTTTGGGGGTAAAAGCGAGGGAAGCAGATCGATCCCGCCCGTAGTGAAAATCAACGGCTTTACTTTATTTCATTGTAAAAGAAAAAAGACTGTAGGCAAACTCTCAAATTCTTTGAGTTTGTCTACAGTCTGAGACTGCCTCGTGAGGCAGTCTTTTTCAATATATTTTAGCGTACTTCTGTGCCTGAAATCGTAGCAATTGCTTTTAACACTTTGTTGTGTGCAGCTACTACTTCTTCGTCTGTTAAAGTTCGTTCTGGATCAAAGTATGTGAGAGAGAATGCTACAGATTTTTTGCCTGACTCCATTTTCTCACCTTCGTAAACGTCAAATACGCGGATGTCTTTCAATAATTTTACGCCTGCTGCGTCAATTGCATTGATTACTTCTCCTGCTGTAGTTGTTCGGTCCATAATTAGAGCGATATCACGAGACATAGCAGGGAAACGAGGAACTGGTTTGTAAGCAAGTGGTGCTTCTTGTGCAGTTGCATTTAATAGGGCAACTAGATTCATTTCCATGACATATGTGTCCTTTACACCCCATGCTTTTTGTTCTGCTGGGTGGAGTCCACCAATAATGCCGACTTGTTCGCCATCTAATAAAATGCTAGCCGTACGTCCTGGATGTAATCCATCTACTTGTGCTTTCACAAATGCAATGCGATTTTCCAAGCCTAACTTACCGATTACACCTTCTACAATGCCTTTTAATACAAAGAAATCTACTGCTTTTTTCTCGCCTTGCCAAGCATGGTCTAACCATTTTCCTATTAATACTGCTGCTACATGTTCTTCTTCGTATGGTTGCCCCTCATTTGATTGACCAAGGAACACTGAACCAATTTCATATAAAGCAACACCTTCAGCTTGACGCGCTACATTATACGCAGCCGCTTCGATTAAGTGTGGAATAAGGCTTTGACGTAATGTAGAACGTTCTTCACTCATTGGCATTAACAAACGAGTCACTGGCTCTGCTTTCAAAGCAAAACGTTGTGACAATGCATCGGATGTTAACGAGTATGTCACAGCTTGATTAAGGCCAGCACCTTCCATGAAAGTACGTACAACACGGCGATTTGCTTGGTATGGTGTCAAATTCCCTACTTGTGTTGCACCCTCTGGAAGTGTCATAGGGATTTCATCATAACCATAAAGACGAGCAATTTCCTCTACTATATCCTCTTCAATTTTAATGTCTTGGCGACGTGTTGGCGCATCAATAATTAATAAACCATTTGCTGCCTCTACACCAAATTTAAGACGCTCTAAAATAGACAGCATATCTTCTAAAGCAATTTTCATACCTAAACGTTCATTAATAAAATCTGGAGAAACAACAACCCGCGCTGGTGTTTTATCTAACTCATCTACGAGACATGTGCCTTCTAATACTTCACCACCAGCTAGTTCAGCTAGTAATGCTGCAGCACGTTCAGCAGCAGGTAAGACACGGTTTGGATCTACCCCTTTTTCAAAACGAGCAGATGCATCAGAACGTAGACCAAGGTGACGAGACGTTTGGCGTACTGTTAAGCCGTCAAAATAAGCTGACTCAATGACAACAGTCGTTGTAGAATCTGTTACCTCTGAATTAGCGCCACCCATTACTCCAGCAATAGCTACTGGCTCTTTTCCATTAGTAATGACTAAATCAGACGCTTTCAATGTTCGTTCTTGGTCATCCAACGTTGTAATTTTTTCACCCTCATTTGCTTTTCGAACAACAATTTCACCTGTTGCTAGGCTATCATAGTCAAAAGCATGTAGTGGTTGACCATATTCCATTAACACATAGTTTGTCACATCCACCACATTATTGTGCGGGCGTACACCAGCTGCCATTAAACGATTTTGTAGCCACATTGGTGATTCACCAATTTTTACGTTTTTCACAACTTTTGCTACATACATAGGATTCGCTTGTAAATTTTCCACGCGAAGCTTTAGGAAATCCTGTGCTTTTTCACTAGCAGTTTGATAGGCAATCTCTGGATACTTGATTTCCTCAGAAAGGATGGCACCTACTTCATAGGCTACACCTAGCATAGAAAGGGCATCTGAGCGATTCGGAGTTAATCCTAGCTCTAGCACCGTATCATGCAGGCCTAAAATAGCCAGTGCATCTGAACCTACTTCCGCATTTTCTGACAGTACGTAGATGCCTTCTGAATATGCCTTTGGAACAAGCTTTCCTTCGATACCAAGCTCTTGTAATGAACAAATCATACCGTTAGATTCATGTCCACGAAGTTTCGCCTTTTTAATTTTAATACCACCTGGTAAATGTGCTCCTGGACGAGCAACAATTACTTTTTGACCAACATCCACATTCGGAGCACCACAAATAATTTGTTGTGGCTCTGCTTCTCCAACGTCAACTTGACAAATATTTAATTTATCAGCTTCTGGATGTTTCTCTTTTGATACAACATAACCGACTACAACCTTATCCATCGCGTTTGCACGATCAATTACTGCGTCAACTTCGATACCAGAGCGTGTAATTTTTTCAGCTAATAGTTCAGGTGCTAAGTCCTGTGTATTGACATAATCTTTTAACCATTCTAATGATACTAACATGTTTTATCCCCCTTACGCTTCTGTTCGCTCAAATTGTGATAAGAAACGAGTGTCACTTGTATAGAAATGACGAATATCGTCAACACCATATTTCAGCATCGCAATACGTTCTGCACCAATACCAAATGCGAAACCAGAAACTTTCTTCGGATCATAGCCAGCCATTTCTAACACGTTTGGATGAACCATACCTGCACCTAGAATCTCAATCCAGCCAGTGCTCTTACATACGTTACAACCTGCGCCACCACATTTGAAACAAGAAATATCCATTTCTACTGATGGCTCTGTGAATGGGAAGAAGCTCGGACGAAGTCGAATTTCGCGATCTGCACCAAACATTTTTTTCGCTAAAGTATCTAATGTTCCTTTTAGATCACTCATACGAATATTTTCGCCAATCACTAAACCTTCAATTTGCATAAATTGATGTGAGTGTGTTGCATCATCATTATCACGACGGAATACTTTACCTGGACAAATGATACGAATAGATTCGCCTTTTTTGGCTTCCATCGTCCGTGCTTGTACGGGTGACGTATGCGTACGAAGCAATATTTCCTCGGAAATATAGAATGAATCTTGCATGTCACGAGCAGGATGACCTTTTGGTAAATTCAATGCTTCAAAGTTATAGTAGTCCTTCTCCACTTCAGGACCTTCAGCAATTTCATAGCCCATTCCGATAAATAAATCTTCAATTTCTTCAATTACACGTGTCAAAGGATGGCGATTCCCTACTTTAACTTCACGACCTGGTAAAGTAACATCAATCGACTCACTTGCTAATTTTTCAGCAATAGCTGCATCTTCAAGTACAGCCACTTTTGTTTCTAATACTGCCGTTACACTTTCACGAACATTATTCACTAAAGCACCCATTTTTGGACGTTCTTCAGCTGATAATTTCCCCATCCCTTTTAATAAATCAGTGATAGGCCCTTTTTTTCCCAGATACGCAACTCGCACTTCATTCAATTCTTTTAAATTTGCAGCTGCTTCAATTTTAGCAAGCGCTTCTTGCTCTAATTGTTTTAATTGCTCTTCCATGATAAAACCTCCTTAGAAAATAAATGCCTGCATTTTAGGCATAAAAAAACTCGCCCCTAAAAAAGGGACGAGGACATATTCGCGGTACCACCCTAGTTATTGCAAGACGAAATACCTTACAATCACTTCATTGACATAACGACTTGATGAAGCCGGCACACCTTTACAGTTTCAGACTGGTCCCGGTGGCTGCTCGCGGGCTGAATTCAAAACTGCATTGATACGGCGTTGGCTCTCAATCTCTGGCCTAACGCTCCCTGTCGTCCATTCACAATTTTTACTACTTCCCGGTCAAAGCATTTATTATTTAAACTTACATTTTAGAATAGATTATACAGTAATGAACCGGAGCAAATCAAGGGTCAACTGCCTGAATCCCGTTTTTGTCTGGAAATTACTTCACAAAGCCATATAAAACAATACCTGTTGCTACAGCTACGTTTAATGATTCAGCCTGTCCAAAAAGAGGAATAATCATATTTTGATCTGTCATTGCCAATAGCTGAGGCTGAATGCCACTTCCTTCATTCCCCATAACAATCGCAAATGCACCCGAATGCTGAATGTCACTATACGGAACTGCATCCTCATCCAAAGCAGTTCCAAATACAGGTACACCCTGAGCCTGTAATAAATCTACCCACTCTGTTAAATCTCCTCGTATTACTGGGATGTGGAAATGTGAGCCTTGTGCAGCACGTAGTGTTTTTGGATTATAAAGATCAGCACAACCTTTTCCTAAGATAACAGCATCTAATCCAGCTGCATCAGCTGTACGAATCATTGTCCCAATATTACCTGGATCTTGGACAGCATCAATTAATAACACCTTACGCCAAGTTGCCATCGTTTCATTCTCTAAAACTGGTTGCTTGCATACAGCAAAAACGCCTTGTGAAGTTTCCGTTTCTGCGAATTCCTTTGCAACAGTTGCCGTTACTTCTACAATCGCAACATCATCAATTGGCCATAACATTGGCAAATCAATACCTTCACGCACAATAATTTGTAATACATGCTCTTTATTTTTTAATGCTTCTTCAACAAGATGAAAGCCCTCTACTATGAATTCACCTGATCGTTCACGCTCTTTTCTTGTCGTTGCTAACTTTTTCCAATATTTAACTAACGCATTTTGCGTAGATTCGATTCTCTTCATCGCTACCTCTTACCGCCTTTTTCCTATATATTGACCACTATTATACCTTAGGAAATAGTAAATTTCATAGCTATGTGTGGAAACTGTTGATTTCCAAAAGCGCTATATGAATTAATAACAAATGATACATGCTATAATCATACAGAGTTAAAATCATCTGACTGAGTCAAGAATGGGGTAAATGTAGATGAAAAAAACGATACATGTAGTTGGTGCCATTATTGAAAATGATCAACAAGAAATTTTCTGTGCTTTAAGAAGTCCACATATGGTACTAGCAAATTATTGGGAATTTCCTGGCGGTAAAATTGAACAAGGTGAAACACCTGAACAGGCACTTTATCGTGAAATTCTAGAGGAATTTAACTGCATGATTCAAGTAGGTGAACAAGTGGCAGAAACCCTTCATGAATACGAACAATTTTTCGTTCACTTAGAAACTTATCAATCTTCCATTATAAAAGGCACGCCAGAAATTCTGGAACACGCTGAAGCAAGGTGGGTTCCTCGCAATCAATTACTTGGCCTTCCATTTGCTCCAGCAGACCTTCCTTCAATCAAAAAATTGTTAGCTGAAAAGTGAGGTCCACTCACTTCCTATCATGAAAAGGAGAGGCTTGGTTGCGTCATGTTCTTTTGATACATACAATGCTTCATCTGCTTTTTCGTATATTCTGATGTGATTAACAAGATAAAAAAAGAGCAGTAATGCCCCTGCACCCTGCTCAGTTATTAGTCTACAACCATGTTCTAATAGGTGGAATACTTTGTGGAAATTGAAATACATTAAAAGGATCATATTTTGTTTTCACTTCTCGAAGCCTTTTAAAATTTCGACCGTAATAAGCGGTTGGCCAATCCTGAATAAATCGATCTGGGAAGTTAACATAATCACCAGTAGTATAAGGTGATAAAGCTCGTCGTAAGTTTTCTACCCACTTGATATTTTGTTCTTCCTCATTTGAATTTTTCCAAGAGGTATTATATTCTTGAGCAATTAACGCATTGCGATAGTAATAGGCCGTGCGACTTGGCGCAATTTCGCTGACTGCCCCTCTTAAAGCTTGTTGCCAAATCGTTGTATTTGAATTTGGCGCATTCGCTAAAAATTCTTTCATTCTTTTAATTGCCTCATAGGGAAACGGTCTCGCAATAAAAGATCCTGATCTTTTTCGAAGGGCTGGTTGATTGCCACTTGGTACATCAAAAAATTCAATCGCTTTGATATAAGGTACTTCCTTTATCCAGATACTAATTGGAGAACCTGCCTTTCTGAGAGGACGGAGCAATTTCTTTAATTCAGCTGCTCCCCCTACGAACTCCCCTTGTGCTACGATTTCACCTATTTCCTTTGACTTTAATTCTATCTGAGATGTCAGACGCTCATCTGTATAAGGAGCCCATTTTTGCCATGCATCAAAAGCGAGTTCAAAATCATCCCATCCCCATGTAATAGAGAAGAGCGATACATCATTGATGGCATGTACATTGAATGTCAGTGATGTGACAATACCAAAATTACCACCCCCGCCACCACAACTTGCCCAAAAGAGATCATTATTTTGTTCCCTATTTGCTCGGATTATCTGTGCACCTTCATGTCCACTTGCAACCACCATTTCTAATTCGATTAGATTGTCACAAGTTAGACCAAATGGACGTGATAGCATCCCAAAACCCCCACCAAGAGTTAAGCCAACTAGACCAACACTACTTTCAGTGCCAGCAGGGATTGTTACGCCTTTTTCCCATAATTCACGATATACTTTCCCCATATTCGCTCCAGCATCAATTTTTACCGTCATTTTTGGGAGATTAATAAACATATTATTCATGTCACTAACATCAATTACAAGACCCTTATTTAATAATGAAAAATTTTCATAGTTATGACGTCCACTTCGAATTCTAAACGGTTCATTGTTTTCTCTGACCCATTTTAATGCATTGACTACATCTTTCGTTTCTTGACAAAATACAATTTTACTCGGATATTTAGGATTATTTAAATTATTATTCGTCCTCGCTTGTTCATAATCCGGACCTTCAGGTGTAACGATTCTACCCGTGAGCTTTGCCTTTTTCAACATCAAGCCCCTTTCTCACAATGATACTTATACTATGCAACTCATCTAGAAAGAATTTGAAATTTCAAGCATTGATCACTCTAAAATACTCATTTTCACAATTGAAACATATGATGCACTAATGAAATCGTGTTGGAGGTGTTCTATGCTTATTCACGTAGTGAGTGTTGGTGAAACCTTATGGCAAATCGCCAATCGTTATGCGGTGCCTGTTCAATCTATTATTCAATTAAATGCATTAGCTACACCAGATCAATTAGCAATCGGACAATCGCTTGTTATTCCTTCACCTTATACAAATTATACCGTTAAAAGTGGAGATACATTATGGTCAATTGCACATCAATTTAGCGTTCCCATACAATCTATCGTTGCAGAAAATCATCTAACAAATCCCGATAGGTTAACACCTGGAACAAAATTAATTATTCCACCGATTACTCATATAGTGCAGCCAGGAGAGACATTATGGCAAATAGCTCAACGATACGGTACAACCATTCAAGCCATCGTTGTAGAAAATAAAATAAGCAACCCTAATATGCTATACACTGGCGCTCCATTAGTGATCCCAAGAAAATTACCGCTGATTGAAGTCAATGCTTATTCCTATCAACCTTCTGAAGAAGCAATTGATTCTATTAATGCTGTTGGTCATCTACTAACTTATTTTAGTCCCTTTGCTTATATGATGAAGGAAGATGGTACATTACAGCCTATAAATGATGAAAAGATGATAGCAGCCGCAAAGGCTAAAAACATTATCCCTATGTTAACGCTCACAAATTTTACTTCTACAGAGGAAGGCTCTAATTTAGCACATGTCGTCTTGTCCAATGCAGACTTACGTAAAAAGGTGATGAATAATGTTTTACAGGTGATGCAAGATAAGGGCTACCAAGTATTGAACATTGATTTTGAGAATGTTTTGCCAGCAGATCGTGAAAATTACAATGCATTTATTCAATTAGCTGCTGATATGCTCCATCCAAAAGGCTATCTTGTGTCAACGGCACTTGCACCAAAAACAAGTGCTACGCAAGCAGGAACATTATATGAAGCGCATGATTATGAGACACACGGTAGAATAGCTGATTTTGTTGTATTAATGACATATGAATGGGGATATCGCCTTGGTCCCCCACAAGCCATTTCGCCAATTAATGAAATGCGGAAAGTTGTGGAATATGCCTTAACTGTAATACCAGCTAATAAGATATTATTGGGCTTTGAGCTGTATGCTCGTGATTGGCTCCTACCACATGTCAAAGGTCAAGAAGCTGAAACGTTCAGTCCACAAGAAGCACTTAATAGAGCCATCCAGTACGGGGCAACCATTCAATTTGACCCGACAGCACAATCTCCTTTTTACCGTTATGTAGATGAACAAGGGAGAAATCATGAGGTATGGTTTGAAGATGCAAGAAGTGCACAGGCTAAATTTGACATGGCGAAACAATATAACCTTCGAGGTATTAGTTATTGGGCTTTAGGGTTCCCATTCCCTCAAAATTGGGTTTTATTAAATAATAATTTTTCCATAAAAAAATCTTAGTTCACATTATTGTTCTCAAAAAACAAAGAGCTATGCTATACTTTACCGATTTTTCCCCATGTGAAATGGCATCTTACTACCTGTGAATGCAGGATAAAAAATTCGTTTCAAAGCCATATTAAAATATATCAACAAGAAAGGAGCAACTCACATGGGAAGAGACAATAAACAAGGTCAAAGCAATAATAAAGGTTCATTACCACAAACACCAAAAAATCAAAAGATCGCGCCAAATAAGGTTAGTGAAGAATTTTCTCAAGAGTTTATGGAGCTGATTAATTCAGTTACGCAAAGTAAGAATAAGAATAAAAAATAAGGGGGGCTACAGTTGGATTTTCAGCGTGCACAAGAAATTGTCGCCTCACCGTTAGAATATGAAGTGAGCTATAATGGCGTTTCCATCTGGATTGATCAACTCCATGATGATGAGAAAACAGCGACGGTCCACCTACGCCGCTCTCTAGAAGAGCGTTCTGAAGTGGATATATCCGAATTAAAAGAAGAATATCTCGTTCACTAAAACGAAAGAACCTGCTTATTTAATAAGCAGGTCCTTTTTTTCACTTCAAATAATGTAATCCTCAATATATTGAAGCTGCATTAAAATTTCATCCACATGGTAGTGTAAATCTTTATAGGTATCTGTTATTTGCTGAGGCGAAATTGGCTTACTAAATAGATAACCTTGAATATAATCACATCCACCATCGATCAGAAATGACAGCTGCTCCACTTCTTCAATGCCCTCTGCAACAACCTTCAAACGTAAATGTTTGGCCATTGAAATAATCATTGATACAAGTGCTTCATCATTTGGATTATGTGGTACATTTCTCACAAAAGTACGGTCAATTTTCAAACAATCTATTGGAAAATCTTTCAAATAAGATAAAGATGAATAGCCTGTTCCAAAATCGTCTACAGCAATTTGAATTCCTAGTGCCTTTAACTCATGCAATAGCTGTGTCATCTGATCGATATTCATCGTCATACTTTCAGTAATTTCAAGTTGTAGAAATTTTGGATTCAATTTTGACCGTTTTAATATGTCTTCCACCATTTCTACTAAGTCCTGTTGAAATAATTGTCCAAGAGATAAATTCACTGCAACCTTCATTGGAGGTAATCCTTGTTTCTCCCATATTTTCGCTTGTGTACAAGCTGTTTCTAATATCCATTTACCTAACGGAATAATGAGACCACACTCTTCAGCAATAGGAATAAATTGATCCGGTGGAACAAAACCACGAGTAGGATGACGCCAGCGAACCAATGCTTCCACGGATTCAATGGTAGCTGATTTTAAATTAACCTGTGGTTGATAATCTAAATAAAATTCATTATTTGCTAACGCATTATGTAAGTCTTGCTCTAATAAAATTCGATCTGCAGTTCCCTTCGACATGTAGGGCTTATAAAACAGAAATCTTTGAGGGATTTGTCTAGCCTCTCGCATTGCTAACTGTGCATGCATCAAAAGCTCTTCGCCTGTCCAATTATCCTCATAGAGAGCAATTCCCATATTTAGATTGCCATTTAACGAAAATAATTGTACCTGTAAAGGTTCTTTCATAGCGCTTTTGAGATTTAAGCAAAATTGCAATAGTTCTTCAATTGTCTTTACATGGTTAATATAAATAACAAATTGTCCCTCGTGAAGTTTGGTCGCAAAATAATGTGGTGGTAAAATTGCTCGAATACGCTCTGCAACAAGCTTCATCATTTTATTAGAATGGCTGATTCCTATGGAAGAATGAATGGCCGCAAAACGGTCAATTTCTATGGCAATGATTGCCTTTTGTACTTTATTTTCATGTAGATTGTCTTTTAACGTTTTTAGTAATAAATGTTCATTTGGCAGCAATGTAACATCATCATGATAGGCTTGGAATCGAAGCTCCTCCTGAGATTGTTCAAGATCCTTCTTAATTTTTAATAATTGTTGAAACGGCATTTCCACAGATGTGTAATAAATGGCCTTTAAGAAAAAATAAAATGCTAAAAATTGATAAATAAGCGCTGAGAAATCCCATATAGCATTTTGATTTTGACTAATAATAAAAAAGATATCACTAACAATGAGTGAGATAGCTGCACTGATTAGCCACATAGACCGCTTCGGCAATTTTTTAAAATACCTACTAATAATAATAATGGTTAAAATTTGAAGAACAATAGAAAATAGATGCACTATATTATCAAGAAAATGGATCCAATGTCTTGGCAAAAATTCAGGCGAACTATACGCTAGAAAAATACTTCCTATTACAAAAAGTAGAGAACTGCCATATGTAAATTTCCGATATTTCAATGTTATTTTTTTTCTAGGGTATAAAATAATAAATAAAAATCCAAGTGATAGGTACAAACGCATTAATATATGTAAGGAATCGTCCATAAAGTTCCATTCAATAGATTGGTTTTGGCTAAAAAACAAACTACTTAATCCTAGTAATGCAATAATAAAAAACATATTACCTATGTATAATGTTTGATTTGATAATAAGTGCGAAAATACTAAATAGGATTGGATAGCAATCGCCATTGTAAAAACGATGATTAAAACTTGTATCACCAATTTGAAATTTTTATAAATGTCCCCCTGAAAAACACCATAAATTTGATTGCTAAAGCTTAATAATGGGATGACAAGTAATAATGGTAATACTATGTACCAAAGCTCTTTTTTGTCTATCTGATTAAACCATTTCTCCAATACAAACCCTCCATACTGCTATATAAACATTCACTAGGAAATTTTATCTATCTATATTGAATAATAGATTCAGAATTGTATATTTCTTTGACTTCTTACAAATCATAACACTTTTATCGTAATTTGTATGCATTCAGGTGAAGTATGCTAATATTCATTTTATCTCAATACTAGCATACTTTTGATATTTTAGTGCTTTATTCCTCTTTGGAAATTTGATTTCTCAGCTTTTTGGTGATTCTATATCGTCTCTTTTTACTGGCTGTTACAGATAATCCTAGTACTTTGGCTATTTCTTGATCACTGTAACCTTCTACATAATAAAGAAGTAGTATGTTTCTTTCTTCCTGTTTTAACTGGGGCAAAATACTCTCAAGTATGTTGTTACTTTTTTGATTTTCCACTTCCTCCAGTTCACGAACATAATTTAGTGTTTCATTATCCACTACTGTCATTCGCTCTGTATATTTTTTTTCCTTTGATAATTCATTTAAAATGTCTCCTTTTATCGTTGAATAAATATAAGCGGAAAATTGTCCTTTTGCTGGATCTGCTTTTAGCCACGCATTCCATACAGCGATGGATGCAATGTGACGATAGTAATCAAAATCTTTATAAATACGAAGCTGTTTAAGAATAGATGTAATCATTGGTTGCACACTTTCTAATAATTCATCGAATGATTGAGTAGATGAGCGTTTTTGATCGTTTTGAATGGTCATTCTTTTTCTTCCCTGTCGACTATGCACAGTCCAATATTCCTAGGTGACTCTATCTTAGTACTTGGCGTTTAGTGAAGGCGAATGCCCTTTTTCATCATTCCACACATAAAAATGGATAAATTTCTTGTCCTGTTTATTCATAACTATGGCATGTTATTGTAAAAATCATATCTTTTCTTTGGCATTTCATACATATTTAAACGATGACTGGACAAATTACTACTAAGGAGGCGAAATAGATGAATTTTCAAATAAGAGATGCAATTACAGCGAATGTCCACGGTCAATCTGCAGCTGAATTTAAAGATATTGTGGAAGATGCAATTAACCGTGGAGAAGAGCATTTACTTCCAGGTCTTGGGGTGTTTTTTGAAAAATGGTGGAAGCAATCAAGTCCAACTGAACAGGATGAATTCGTTCAAAAACTAGAAAAAGTATTTGCTAACTGATTTTTAATAAACAGTGCATTCCATTTCCAATAAATGCGTGATAAAGTTTTATTTATCAGAAAATTTGGAGGGATTGGAATGTCTGTTGAAGTAGAATTAATTGTCAATCAACTCAAACAGGTTTTAGTAGAAGAACAAGTGTCAACAAACGAAACGGTACGACAGCTACATGGAAAAGATGAATCTCATCATGCGATGAGCTTACCAGATATTGTTGTCTTTCCCCGTTCCACAGCAGATGTCAGTGCCATCTTAAAAATTGCACATGCACATCGTGTACCAGTTGTACCATTCGGTGTTGGCTCAAGCTTAGAAGGAAATGCTATTCCCATTTCACATGGTATTTCAATCGATTTCTCTGAAATGAATGCTATTTTAGAAGTTCGACAGGATGATCTTCTTGTAAAAGTACAGCCTGGTGTCACACGCTCTCAATTAAATAAGGAGTTAAAAAAACACGGTTTACAATTTACAGTAGATCCGGGTGCAGATGCAACACTAGGTGGTATGGCAGCAACCAATGCCAGTGGCACTACTGCTGTGCGCTATGGAGTCATGCGTGATCAAGTTCGCGATTTAGAAGTAGTTCTTGCAGACGGCTCCGTCATCCATACTGGAAATTTAGCAGCGAAGTCTTCTTCTGGTTATCATCTAAACGGGCTATTCGTTGGCTCAGAAGGAACACTTGGTTGCTTTACAGAGTTAACTTTGAAAGTCTATGGTATACCTGAATTTGTGACGGCGGGACGTGCTATTTTTGATACAGTAAACGATGCTGTCAGTGCAGTCACGGCTTTATTACAGGTGGGCATTTCGATTGGTCGAGTGGAATTGGTCGATGAAGCCTCCATCAAACAAGCCAATTTCTATAACGATACTTCCTTTAGGGAAAAACCAACATTATTTTTAGAGTTCCACGGAAATGAAGCAGGTATGCATGCGGATATAGTATTTGCTTCAGAGATTTTTGAGGATTTTAATTGCCTATCCGTTGAATTTGAACAAGATAATGCTGCACGTAATAAGCTATGGGAAGCTCGTCATTCATTGGCTTATGCATATATTCATGCTTACCCTGGGAAGAAACTTATGTCGACAGATGTCTGTGTACCTATCTCAATGCTTGCAGAAACCATTTTATATGCACGCGAACAGCTTAATCAGGTTGGACTAGCAGGTGGCATTGTCGGTCATGTGGGGGATGGTAATTTCCATGCGCTATTAATGTTAAATCCAAATGATACGGAAGAACAAGCAAAAGCAGATCGCTTCAACGAACATATCGTTCAATACGCGTTACTTCGAGGCGGCACATGTACAGGGGAACATGGCGTTGGAATTGGTAAAATGAAGTATCAAGCTACTGAGCATGGTACTTCTTTAGCAGTCATGAAAAGTATAAAAGCAGCACTTGACCCACATTACATTATGAATCCAGGGAAAATTTTCTCCCTATAACAAACGTAAACCCGCTGATGCTATCATCAGCGGGTTTATCATTATCAATTAAACCTCTGCGTAATTGGCACTGACGCTCCGCATTCGCGCGGATAAACAATGCGTCTAGTTTTTTTCGAGCTCGCTCGAAAAGCTCTTCTCTGTGACATCCACTGGAGGCTTGCTCTTGATTCAGAGGGCGTTTGAACACCTGAAGAAAAAAACAGGGACTTCTGTACCCGACACTTCGCTTTTGGCACAAAAAACATGATTGAATCAAGATAAATCATAGCGGAAGCTCTTTACTAAAATATCTCCCTTGTAAAATTCCTTTGATTCATCTCGTACAAAACCCAAAGATAAGTAAAGATTAATAGCAGCCTGCATGATATCACCTGAATGCAAATATAAAGCCGGATCCTGTCTCTTTCTGGCAAAGGCAAAACTTTCGTGCAATAATTTTTTCGCAACTCCCAGCCCTCTGCCTTTCGGATGTACACCTAACAAGCGTACGATTGTAGATTGAATATTAAGCTCTGGTAATCCATATGCTTTCTCAGCATCAGTAAATAATTGCAGCCCTCCTAATATCTCGTTCTCACGCTTTGCTACTAGAATCGTTTCTGCATTTGGATTACCAATGGAGGCACGGATATCACTTAGATACGATTGCCAGCGCTCTGGGTCCTTATAATCCTTTTCGTATTGAGCATAACTCTCGACCAAAACCTCAAGATAGCGTGCATAATCTTCCTCTTGTAAATGTTCAATCACAATTTCTGCTACTGTCATTCTTATTTCCCCTTTCTATACTCAAAAGCCACCCTTACTATAGGCTGTTACTCTTTTTTCAATGCGATGTGAGATCCATTCAGCCGTTACTGAAATACCCCAATAAATGAGACCGACAGCAATAAAAGACTCTAAAAACTTTAAGTTCACAGAAGCAACAATATTTGCAACACCTGTCAATTCTTTAATAGAAAGAAAAAACGCTAAAGATGTGGCATGTAAAAAACCAATAAAGACATTTGTAAAGTTAGGAATTGACTGACCAAAGGCTTGCGGTAAGATAAAACGTCGCATAGCTTGAGTAAATGTTAAACCTATCGCATACGCTGCTTCTAATTGTCCTTTTGGTACACTCAATATACCTGAACGAATAATTTCCGAAGCATAAGCCCCTGCACTAAGGGTCAGTGCGAGTATAACAAAAAATAATATAGGAATTGAGGTCGATTGAATCGTTAGATTGAAAGTACTTGCCACAACATCCACTACTATAGGTAAGCCAAAATATACGAGCATGATATGCATAATAATGGGTGTGCCTCTGAAAAAAGATACATAAAAATTAAGTATAGATGTGACAATTTTTATTTGTTTAATCCGAGCGAAGGCTACTATTATTCCGATAACAATACCTAATAAAACAGGTGTAATTGTCATAAATAAGGTTAATGGTATTACTTTACTAATTTCTCGCAATGCTTCAACTATAAAAGACGCATCAATGGTCATAACATATTCCCCCTAATGTGAAGCAAGTTCCTTTGGCATATAGCGATTAAAATAACGTTCATTGAACGTAAATATTTTTTCAAGTATGATCACGATGACATAGTAAACAATCGATAATGCCACATAGATCTCAAATGCTCGTGTCGTTGAAGCAATCAAAGTTTCTCCACGCCCAACCATATCCATCACACCAATTGAAAATGCTAGAGATGTATCTTTTAATGAACTAATCATCGTGTTCGCTATATTGGGGAAAGCAACACGGATCGCCTGTGGGAAAACAATTCGCATAAAAGCTTGTGTTCCACTTAATCCTACTGAATAGGCAGCCTCCATCTGCCCTCGATCAACGGTTAAAATGGCGGCACGAAATATTTCGGCAAATGCTGCTGTATTGCTTAGTGTGTACGTAATAATGACGAAATACATCGCATCCATACGTGTTACATCGATATGAATGAGCTTTAACAATGCAGGTATGCCGTAAAATACTAAGAACAACTGCACTAAAATAGGTGTGCCACGAATATAGGATATATAGATTGTGATGATATGCTTCAATATAGGTATGTGAAGTAGCTTCAGTATCGCTAGTACCAATCCAAGTACTATTCCAAAAAGTATGGAGAATATTAGTATTTCAAATGTTACTGGTAAATACTGAAGCAATGTTGGGATGACTTTCGCAATGAGCACGACATCAAAGTTATTATCCATACTTCCCTCTTCCTTTCCTGTTCATTAAAAGTCTACTGTATAATCATCACCTAACCATTTTTTGCTGAGCTCACTCACAATGCCCTCATTCTTTAATTCAACAATGGCTTCATCTAAACGTTCCTGTAATTTCACTTCATCTTTATTGAGTAAAAAGTAAACTTTTGAATTTAATAGAGCATCACCTACAACCTTTTGCTGTGCCTCATTGCTTTCGTTATAGTATCTCACAGCAAATGGCGTGGTAATTATGGCATCAATACGGCCCGTAGAAAGTTGATTGTTGACATCGACTGAACCCGAAGAATACACAATATTCGCGCCCAAATTGTGATCCTTATTATATTGTTCAACAAAGACAGCAGAATTACTTGTTGGTGAGACACTCACATTTTTCCCTTTCAAATCACCGATTGAATGGATGTCATTATTTTTCTCATTCACTGTCACCTTTAATGGGAATACATTATACGGCTCTTTATTGAATAAAAATTTCTCTTCACGCTCACTATTGACTTCCATTTGATGGGCAATAAAATCAATTTTTCTTGTCTCTAAACTTAATAATAAATTAGAAAATTCCATTGTTTTAAATTCAAACTCGTACTCTGGTAGCTTTTCATCGATTGCTCGAACAAGCTCAACATCATAGCCAGTTAGATTCCCTTTATCATCTAAAAAGCAGATGTTTGGAAATTGTGTACCTGTACCTACAATGATTTTTTGAACATCTTTCCCACCCTGTGCTGTTTTTTGGGCACTCGTATCTCCATCTGATTTTTCTGAACTTGCACAGGCTGTTAAAAGTGCTGCTAGTACAAGTAGTAGATAAAACGATATTTTTTTCATAAAATCCCTCTCTCCTTCTGTTATGCGTGTGAGGGTAAACTCACGGCAAGTGCCTTCTGTACATGCTCTAAACCAATTTCAGTTACGGCTTTATAGATACCCGTTTCACTTGACCCAATTTCTACAATGGGTATATAGCGCACACCATATTTTATTTCAAGGATGTCACGGAACGTATCATTTGTCGTGACATCCACCGTTTTGTATGAAATTTGTTGTTCTTGTAAATATGCTTTTATTTCATCACAGTAACTACACCCTTGTTTCGACCAAACTACTATATCTAGATTATTTGTCATGTTGTGGACCTCCTTAGCTCACGACTTCTTTTTGCTGTAACTGTAAATTGACTGGACTTAATAGCTCAAACGAGCGTTCACGTTCAAATTCCTTCAACACAGGGGTATGCAAGATGAATTCATCTATTTGATATTGCTTATGAAAATCATCAAATATGGCTTTAATATCCTCAGGCGATCCATAGACAATATCCGCATCGTATTGTTTGACTGCATACGCCTCTCCAGATTCCTGTCCAAATTTTTCTGCTAACTCTACAGATTGTAATGTCAGTGTCCTACCACTCGCTAAATGCACCTTCGTTATTTTTTGATCACCTATCAACTCTCTTGCTTCATTTTTAGTTGGAGCTGCAATCGTTGCAATCGATACTGCAAAGTGACCATTCGCATGATGCTCACGATAGATGCGAGCTGCTTGCGCCAAAACATCATTGTTGCTATTAATAAAACGTGCAAAGACGAAGGCAATACCGAGTTTCCCTGCAAGCTCAGCACTTTGTGGACTCGCTCCTAATAAAAATAGAGTTGGTTTTATTTTTGGGATAGGTGTTGCCTGTACGCCATGTAATTCATGCTCTGATGGTATTGTTTGTTCAATTAATTGCTGTAAAAATAGGAGTCTATCTTCAAAATCTTCCCCCTGATTGAGCGTGCCGTATTGTAAAGCCCTCGTGGAAAGAGGTAAGCCGCCTGGCGCTTTACCAATGCCTAAATCTACTCGCCCAGGTTCCAATGATGCTAATACATGAAAATTTTCCGCCACTTTGTATGGGCTGTAGTGTTGTAACATCACGCCACCTGACCCAATATGAATGGATTTCGTTTTGGCAAGTAAATAGGAAACTAGCACTTCTGGAGACGAACCTGCTAATGAATCAGTATGATGATGCTCCGATACCCAAAAGCGTGAGTAGCCCAGCTGCTCTGCTTTCTGTGCTAATATTACAGTTTTTTGTAACGTTTGCTCATTTGTTGCTTTTTCAACGATAGGGCTTTGATCTAATATTCCTAATGTGTAACTCATACAATGCCTCCTTAATTTCTTTTATTCAAATCAATTTACTAGGTTTTTAGACAGACTGTTTGACATAGCGACTTTCTTTGAATGAGATACCCAAATTACCTCGTAAAGTATCTGCCTCGTAGTCCTTACGATAAAGCCCTCTTGCTTGTAGAATTGGCACAACTTTGTCAACAAAATCTTCTAGTGCACCAGGCACGGTCACACCGATGATAAAGCCATCTGCTGCTTCCTTTTCAAACCATTCCTGTACAATATCTGCTACCTGTTCAGCTGTCCCAAAAAATGCTGTTTTCGGTGTAGCTTCTCGTAAAGCTACTTGACGTAATGTGAGTCCCTCTTGTTTAGCATATCGTTTAATATAATCCGTTGTACTTCTAAAGCTATTTGCACCAATATCACCTAGCTCAGGAAACGATGCATTCACATCATACTGTGTAAAGTCATGATGATCGAAGTAACGACCAAGATAAGCCAAAGCACGGTCTACGGAAACTAACTCAACGATTTCTTGATATTTTACCTCCGCTTCCTCTACCGTATCGCCAATAATCGGTGAAATACCAGGGAAAATTTTCACTTCATCTGGATTTCGTCCAAATGCTGCTACCTCTGTTTTTACTCTACTATAAAATTTTTGCGCTTCTTCAATGGATGCACCATGAGTAAAAATAGCATCTGCATCCTTTGCGGCCAATCGAATGCCAGCATCAGATGAACCCGCCTGGAAAATAACGGGCTGCCCTTGCTTTGTTCGACCGATATTGAGTGGACCCTGTACAGAAAAATGTTTTCCTTTATGATTTAACGTGTGTAATTTTTCTGAATCAAAAAATTGATCATTGTCGACATCTGCAATAAATGCGTCATCTTCCCACGAATCCCATAAGCCTTTGACAACCTCTAAATATTCTTCCGCAATTTGATAACGTTCTGCATGGCTAGGATGTTGGTCGATTGTTTTGTTGTAGTTTAAAGCAGTACTTTCTAATGGCGTGGTTACAACATTCCAGCCTGCACGGCCAGCACTAATATGATCTAAAGAAGCAAATTGTCGTGCCACTGTAAATGGTTCGCTATAGGAAGTTGAAACTGTTCCAACTAATCCAATGTTTTTTGTCGCTACAGCTAAAGCTGATAAAATCGTAATAGGCTCAAAACGATTTAAAAAATGAGGAATGGATTTTTCATTAATAAACAATCCGTCTGCAATAAATGCTACATCAAATTTTCCCTGCTCTGCCTTTTGAGCTTGCTGAATATAAAAAGGTAAGCTTACACTTTGATTGCTCGCTACCTTCGGATGACGCCAACCCGAAATATTACCTCCTACCCCATGAATAATTGCTCCAAATCGAATTTTGTCCTGTCTAGCCATGTCAATTCCTCCTCAAATTTTATTTTTACTAAACATAGTGGTTAAGTATGTTTTTATTTTAAAAATTTTTATTTATGGCAATTCATAAATAAAATTGGATTGAGAATGATATTACAGTTCCTTTAGACAATATGCAATAGGTTAGGTAATAGAAAAAAATTTACGTTCTAATAAAATATTTTATCAATGCATTTCCTGAATGCCTTCAAAACGCTTAGCTGTTTCACATATCGTCTGCCAAAAAGCTGATGTCAATGTATCTTTATTTTTATAGGTTAAAAATATGTGTTGATTCATATCCAGTAAATGCTTAACATCTATTTCTACAAACTCACCGCTTTCCAATTCCTTTTTGACGCATAGATGTGGTAAAAAGCTTATATAGTCTTTCGTTCTGATAAATTCTTTAGCTACCTCTAAATGATCTGTTCGTACTTCAATATCGGCTGTCACGCCCTCTACCTCGAACATCTTATGCACGTAATTCCAATCAAACGCTCCACATTCAAAAAACACCATTTTCTGTTGCGCTAATTCTTTTGCTTGAATAAGGTCTTTTAGTTGTAATGGATGGTCACGATGTTTTACAAGTTTCACCGCATTGTTTAACAATAGCTCGTTGCAAATCCCATCCCGATGCACATATTGAATAAAACCTAAATGAATTTGATGGCTTTCCAGCTTTTCTAAAATCATGGCTGTTGGGCCTGTGATGATTTGAAAACGCAAATAAGGAAATCGTTCTTTCCACTTAGGTAATGCATACGCTAAAAAATATTGTGCCGTCACCCCATTTGCACCAACGCATACTTCATCTGTTTCTCGTGTCTCTTCTAATTGTTTTTTTCCTTGCTGAAATGTTTGCACAATTTGTGTAGCGAATGGTAAAAAATCTTTACCTTTATCCGATAAACTTACACTCCGCCCTTCTCGATAAAATAATTCAACACCTAGCTCCCGCTCTAATGATTTAATTCGCGCAGTCACAGTTGGTTGTGATAGAAACAATGCATTAGCTGCCTTATGGGTACTTTTGTAATGTACAACATATAAAAATGCCTCGATGTGGTCTATATTCACGAGGAGTTCACTCCTTCATTACTTATTTATCCTATTATATAAATAATTCTTTATATTCTCTATAACTTATTGGAAAACTACACTTTTGGATTTTGACAAAAAGAAAAAAGTAACCCAGCGTCTCCCAGGTTACTTTACTATGTAGCGATGCAGCCATCCATCTTGACAACAAACATCGCGCGTGGTTTACATCCCTCTGTCTGCCAACCACTGGTATGTTATTCACATAAACACCCTCTGTTGTCCAAGTGAACTTTATTTATCGTACTTCTCAACTCGAGAAGCATATGTCAAACTTTAAGCTAAAATTGATGCAAGAACGGCTTTCTGTGCATGAAGTCTATTTTCAGCTTGTTCAAAGATATAAGAATTAGGTCCATCAATAACAGATGTAGCAACCTCTTCTTCACGATGTGCTGGTAAGCAATGTAAGAACATATAATTTGGTTTTGCATAGGCAACTAGCTCATCATTAATTTGATAGCCTGCAAAATCTTCTAAACGTTTTGCCGTCTCTTCCTCTTGACCCATTGATGTCCAAACATCTGCATAGACAACATCTGCATTTAGTACAGCTTCAACAGGGTCATTTGTAATCATAATTGTACTACCATTTGCCGCAGCAATCGCCTGTGCTTTTACGATCACTTCCTCATCACACTCATAACCTACTGGTGTTGCCACTGCGACATTCATACCGACATGAGCAGAAGCTACTACTAAGGAGTGCGCTACATTGTTGCCATCTCCTACATAGGCAATTTTAAGACCTTTTAAAATGCCTTTATTTTCTGCAATTGTTTCTAAATCTGCTAATGCTTGACAAGGATGATAAATATCCGTTAATCCATTGATCACCGGAATAGCTGCATGCTCTGCAAGCTCCTTGACCATCGCGTGAGAATTTGCACGAATCATTATGCCATCTAAATAGCCCGATAACACATGTGCTGTATCATAAATCGATTCACCACGACCAATTTGTAAATCACGCGCATGCATAAACATACTTTTTCCACCTAGCTGATTCATGCCGACTTCAAATGAAATACGTGTACGAGTTGAATGTTTTTCAAAAATCATACCAAGTGTTTTACCTTCTAGTAATCTTGGGCATTTGCCCTCTTTTGTAATCATTTTTAGTTGTGTTGCTAATTCAATAAGTTCTTGAACCTCTTGACTTGTATAGTCTAGCAAAGTTAAAAGATCCTTTCCTTTTAAACTAGGCACTAATTTTAGCTGTACTTCTTCGAGTAATTTCATAGCCTTCGCTCCTTATATCGTTGCTGTTGAAATTAGTATAGCATGCATAAATATAAAATCAACTGAATTTTTATAATTAATTTCAATTATTATTTATTTGTCATTAAATGTGGCAAAAATTCGTACAAACGAATAATTATGCATTCATTAAAGGAACGTGACATAGGGTTATCGTTAAATAAACATAAAAGGCCTCCTAACAATAATTTGTTAGGAGGTAAAATTCTATTATCACTACAATCAAATGAAATTAAATATTATTGGTGAATTTTGATGTTAGATGAGTAGAGCCACAACACCCTATGCCATAGCCTTTGAAATAGTGCCTCTTAACTAAACCTAATTAATACTACCTTTTGGGTATAATGTAGTTCCTCCAATGGAGACTTTGATTTCATTAGACAATGGAACATTGTATTCATCAATTATCGTTCTCCACCAATCCCATGCAAGTCCTGTACATTCTCTTGCATAAATTCTTATATTTTTTGAATTAGGCGGAAGTGGTATTACTGTTGAGAAATGGGCTGTTTTGTCTTTCCAGTTTCCATCCCAAGTTTTATGAGTTAGTACTTCATTGCCATTTTCATCATATGAAAATTCATCCCAGGCTACTTCAAATTGAGCAACATATGCACCATAATGATCAAGGATGATGCTTCCTTTAGAATATTCTGTGGCTGTCGTCTCGATATAATCTGTATTGTTATGAACAGCAGCAATTGAATTATCCTTTAAGAAAACACTTGTATACGAAATTGGATATGCTGGATTTTTAAGACTAAATTCTGCATTATCTTTAATTATTTCTCGAATATCATTAAAGTCCTTTGAGACAATTTGATTATGCTTTTGTGAATCTCCTCCTAATACTACAGCCGTAAAGGAACTTTCCTCAAAAATATCCTTGTACTGTCCACTAGTTTCCACATTCGTATTGACATTCTTCAGTAAGGCTTTAAAAGCAGCTTGTACATCCTTGCTCTTAGAGTTTGTTTCTAATTTCACATAAATTGTTCTACCATAAGCTACATTTGACACCATAACGGGTGGAGCATCATTACTTACCCCTTTACGAGTTAATTCTTCAAAATGAACACTATCATCAAAAAGGTTTGATGGATTGTTAGGTAGTTCAGCACTTACTGTATAAAATATTTGTTTATATGCTGCAACCATCACTTTTTTCTCTCCACTCGCAATCGCATTAAAGTCAATCCCCAGTGAATTGTCAAGAACTTGGGCGTTAACATTTAGAGCACTTGCTATTTGAGATTTGCTATAAACCATAGATTCAGAATATTGTAGTCTTGCAGGCAAAGTATGTGTAGTGGAATATTTCTCACTCCAAGTAGATACTAACTCATCTACAGCCCCAGACACATTACCATATGTTGGATTATCCACAGTCATAGTATTTTCCCTTTTCATACCAGGTAAATCAATGCTAATATTTAGGGGCTTTCTTTTAGCCACCAATAAACTAGGTTGATTGTCTGCAAAAGCTTGATTTGCAAGTTGTAATGCTCCTGGATATGTACGATTCGCCATAGAATCAATAATTGAAATATCCACCGGTGAAGTTGTAAGTGATTTTTTGTTACGTTCAACCACTATAAATTTATTATTTGAGTTAATACCTTCTTTTGGAACAAAGCTATCAACCTTGTCACCATTCACTGCTAATACTTCCCTGTTATTGTAGTTCAAGTTTGCTATACCCGTATCAATGTCAGATTTGCTTTTTTCACTAGATATATTAGTATCAAGTGTTTCAGCAAAAGAAATACTAGGATAATTTATAATGCATAAAATAATAGATAAACATAATAGAAATTTGATTACTTTTCGAATTCCCAAATAAATCCACTCCTTTTATAGGAAATTATACCATACAAAAATAATTTTCAAAAATAGTATTTTAGTTTCGTTTTCAACTTGTTATTAGCATGTACTAACGACCATTTAATGACTATTGTGTAACACTTGCTATATCCCCCTAACTATTTCGGTATACTTTTTTGGTTTGACCAACGAAAAAAGCCTCCTAACATTTTAGTTAGAAGGCTAAATTATGGTATTTCTATTTAGTTCTTTCCATTCAATTAATCGAATGTAATTTTATTGACTGCATCACGGTCTAATTTTTTAATGACTTCCACCATTAATTTAACAGCGTTATCATAATCATCACGATGTAGGATACCTGCATGTGAATGGATATAACGTGTTGCAATACCGATTGATAGTGCTGGTACACCATTTGCTGTTACGTGGATAGAACCAGCATCTGTACCACCGCCAGCCATCGCTTCAAATTGATATGGAATATTGTTTTCGTCTGCTACATCTAATACGAATTCACGTAAGCCACGGTGTGATACCATAGATGCATCATACACAACGATTTGTGGACCTGCGCCCATCTTACTAGTCGATTCTTTTGCTGTAACACCTGGAGTATCTCCTGCTACACCTACATCAACTGCAAATCCAATATCTGGCTGAATTTTATGTGTTGCCGTTTTAGCACCACGTAGACCAACTTCTTCTTGCACATTCCCTACAGAATAAAGAATATTCGGGTGCTTTTCATTTTGTAACGCTTTCATGACATCAATAGCGATGGCACAACCAATGCGATTATCCCAAGCTTTTGCTAACAGATACTTGTCATTTTTCATGACGTTGAATTCAAAATACGGTGTTACCATATCGCCAGGACGTACGCCCCATTCAAGTACTTCATCTTTAGAAGCAGCACCAATATCGATAAACATATCTTTGATATCTACTACTTTATTACGTACATCAGCAGGTAGAATATGAGGTGGCTTTGAACCAATAACCCCAATCACTTCATCGCCTTTACGTGTAGTAATCGTTACACGCTGCGCAAGCATAACTTGGCTCCACCATCCACCTACTGTTTGGAATTTGATAAAGCCTTTGTCATCAATTTGTGTAACCATGAAGCCTACTTCATCTAAATGTCCTGCTACGACAATTTTAGGACCGTTTTCATCGCCTACTTTTTTAGCAATTACACTTCCTAAGTTATCTGTTTCTACAGAGTCTGCATATGGTGCAATGTATTTTTTCATGACCTCACGAGGTGCACGTTCATTACCTGCAATACCATTCGCATCTGTTAAATCTTTAAACATTTGTAATGTTGGATCTAGTTGTGTCATCCTTTTGGCCTCCTACTTCTTGTATCTATTTTATTATACTTCGTTTACCGAAATATTCCTAGCTTAATCGTCTGAAAATTGGTGTATTTCTTAATTTAATATCCTGAACGCTGACGATTATAATTTTCTTGGTTTTTTTCAATATAAGCGCCAACAACATCCTCAAATGTAAATCCGAGATTGTATGCAAGTAATCCATAGAATTGCCAAATGTCTAAATAAAGCTCTTCAGTAGGTTGCTGAATAAATGTTAAAATAGCACTTTGTGTCTGTAAAAATGTTTCCGTTAAATTTCTTTTCTCTTCTACCACTGGCCATTTTTCGATTGATGTATACCCCTTTAGCAAGCCAAGAGATAAGATAAAATGAATGGAATCGACATATTCTTCTAAAATAACTTCACGCGCTGAAGGACCTTTTGTGCTCCAAAATTTAAAGCAGCGCGTTTCATTGGCAAGCTCAGCTAGCTCCACCATTAATGCTAAGCCTTTTTCTTGAAATACATCTTGCTGAATATTTTGTGTTTGCTCGATAAAATCATCAAGCTCTTTTTGCATATTAAACAATTGTTGTAAATTCATTTTTTTCTCCTAAATTTCTAAAAAATATTTAAATAAAAGTGAAACTATTTGACCTCTCTAATCGTATAGGAAAGAATAACCTTTCTTCAAGGGGGAAAATTTAAAATGTTGCCGTTACTTATTCGACTTGCTGTGATTGCGCTTATTATTTATGTATTTTATAAAGCGATTCGTTATATAACCGATCCTAAACGCAAACTTGATGAAGCCTATGAAAAAGGCCAATATTATTTCTATGATGACGTTAAAAATGTCCGCAAAAATTTCTTTATTTCCTATAAGGGTGCTCTTTTTGAAGGTGAAAAATACTTGGGCACGACAGAGGATGCCTTCGAAGTTGTCACCATCTTTGTAGGAGCTCGTGATGCTGCAACGTTGCAAGGCTTCAGCAAAAGCGACTTTGAATATTTACAGCAAGAAATTCTATTGAATTATCCAAGCGCAAAAATTAATTGGAAGCAGCCCATTGAACAGCTTATGCGTAACACATCCCCATCATGAGGATGTGTTTTTTATTGTTTTCAATTACGCCCACAATTGTACAATGATAAAAATTTGAAGGGCTGCTAGTAGCGGAAAACCAAATGCAAAACTATTGTGGCGTGTTTTGTGACGGAATAAATACATACCAAGTACACCACCAACTGCCCCTCCCGCTATGGCTAGTGTAAACAAAGTTCGTTCCGCAATACGCCATTCATGCTTTTTCGCACGCGATTTATCCATCCCCATTAAAATGAGCAACACAATCGATACGATGCTCATATAAGCTAATAATGCTTGTCCCATTCCCTACTCCTTTATCAAAAAACGTTATACTACTAATCTAACACAAAAAAAGACTGATGGAAAAATCCATCAGTCTTTTTTTTGCACCTGTCGTTTCACTTTCGGTGCAGAAAATTCCTATTTTGCACCTGTCGTTTCACTTTCGGTGCAGAAATAATATTTGACTTTGTCAAATATTATTTAGCTACTGCTTTTTTAGCAGCGTCTGCTAATTGCGTGAATGCTACAGCATCTGTTACAGCAAGGTCAGCTAACATTTTACGGTTAACTTCGATACCTGCAACTTTTAAACCGTGCATTAAACGGCTGTAAGAAAGACCGTTCATACGAGCAGCTGCGTTGATACGAGTGATCCATAATTTACGGAAATCACGTTTTTTCTGACGACGGTCACGGTAAGCATACTGACCTGACTTCATTACTGCTTGGTTAGCAACTTTGTATAATGTATGTTTTGAACCATAGTAACCTTTAGCTAATTTCAATACTTTTTTACGACGTTTGCGCGTCACTGTTCCGCCTTTTACGCGTGGCATATGAATTACCTCCTGCTTTTCATTAAAAAATGAATGTTAGTATTTTTTTGTAGTCAATTATTTCATGTAAACAAGTAAAGATTTGATGCGTTTGAAGTCACCAGATGAAACGATGTTAGCTTTACGTAGGTGACGTTTTTGTTTCGTAGATTTGTTTGCGAATAAGTGGCTACCGTAAGCACGGTCATATTTTAATTTACCTGAACCCGTTTTTTTGAAACGTTTCGCAGCTCCACGGTGAGTTTTCATTTTTGGCATGTCGAATTCCTCCTAAACTGTTCGTCTAATATTATTTCTCGTTCTTTGGTTGAAGAACTAAGAACATGCTTCGGCCTTCCATCTTCGGTTTTTGTTCTACCGTTGATACTTCAGCACAAGCTTCAGCAAAACGATCTAACACACGTTGACCAATCTCTTTGTGTGTAATCGCACGACCTTTGAAACGTAGGCTACATTTTACTTTATCGCCTTTTTCAAGGAATTTAATCGCATTACGTAACTTCGTTTGGAAATCATGTTCATCGATAGTTGGGCTCAAACGAACCTCTTTCAATACGATGACCTTTTGATTTTTACGAATTTCACGGTCTTTCTTTTGCTGTTCAAACTTAAATTTACCATAGTCCATGATACGAGCGACTGGCGGCTTGGCTTGAGGGGCCACAAGGACAAGATCCAAGTTTACACGAGCGGCGATTTCTAGCGCTTCATTACGTGTCTTTACACCAAGCTGGTCACCATTGTGATCGATTAATCGAAGTTCACGTGCGCGAATGCCTTCGTTTACATACATGTCTTTGCTAATAGTAATCCACCTCCAAGTAGTTGTCGCGAATACATGGTTTGGGCAAAGCCTTGCCCGGTTGAACGGTACATCCTCTTGTCATGTCCATAAAAAAAGGACGGACATTTTTGAAGATGTCCGCCCGCTATATGTGCATGCGCAAGTCTACGCAAAACAATTCAACGTGTCATACCTGTTCACAGCCTTTAAAGCGTTGTATCAGGTGAGAAGCGGGCAGCCTCTACTTCAACCACAAACTTTGTATTCATTAACCTTAATTATATTAGCATGTATATGATAAGCTGTCAAACACTTATTTTCTTATCTCTACTAGATTGACCTAAAATTAAATAATCTATACAAAAGCATGATTTATTTTACACAGAAAACCTCACTTATGCAAGCGAGGCTTTCTTGTTAAAGATTATTTTGTAATTTCTTCTTTTACAGCTGCTAAGAAATTCTCAAAGCTAATTGTTTCGGAATCTTTAGAGCCATAACGACGAACATTTACGCCGTTTGCTTCTACTTCTTTATCCCCAATGACAAGCATATACGGAATTTTTTTCATTTGTGCTTCACGGATTTTATAGCCTAATTTCTCTTCACGATCATCCATTTCTACACGTAAACCCGCAGCAGTTAACTGCTCCTCGATTTGTTTTGCATAGTCGAAGTGTGCTTCATTCGATACTGGAATTACTTCTACTTGTACTGGTGCTAACCAAGTTGGGAATGCGCCTTTGTATTCTTCAATTAAGAAGGCAACAAAACGCTCCATTGTCGATACAACACCACGGTGAATAACAACTGGACGATGTGGTTTTCCATCTTCACCAACATAAGTTAGGTCAAAACGTTCAGGTAATAAGAAGTCTAGTTGAACAGTAGATAACGTTTCTTCTTTACCAATCGCTGTTTTTACTTGAACGTCAAGTTTAGGACCGTAGAATGCAGCCTCACCTTCCGCTTCGAAGTAATCTAATCCAAGCTCATCCATTGCTTCTTTTAGCATGCTTTGCGCTTTTTCCCACATAACATCATCATCGAAGTATTTTTCAGTATCTGCTGGGTCGCGATATGATAAACGGAACGAATAATCATTTAAATCAAAGTCTTTATAAACCTCTAAAATTAACTGTACTACTTTTTGGAATTCCCCTTTAATTTGGTCTGGGCGAACAAAAATATGTGCATCGTTTAAAGTCATACCACGTACACGTTGTAGGCCTGAAACCGCTCCTGACATTTCGTAACGGTGCATAGTACCAAGCTCTGCAATACGTAATGGTAAGTTACGATATGAGTGCATGCTATTTTTGTAAACCATCATATGGTGAGGACAGTTCATTGGACGCATAATTAATGTCTCATTATCCATCTCCATTGGTGGGAAAATAGAATCTTGGTAATGGTCCCAGTGACCTGAAGTTTGATAAAGCTCTTTCGAACCTAGTACTGGTGTATAAACATGCTTATAACCAAGTGATAATTCTTTATCTACGATATAACGTTCAATGACACGACGAATTGTTGCACCATTCGGTAACCAAAGTGGTAAACCTTGACCAACCTTTTGAGAAGTAGTGAACAACTCTAATTCTTTTCCGATTTTACGGTGATCACGCTCTTTTGCTTCTTCCAGCATTTGTAGGTGATGTTTTAATTCCTCTTTTTTGAAGAACGCTGTACCATAAATACGTTGAAGCATTTTGTTATCAGAGTTCCCTCTCCAATAAGCACCAGCTAATGATAGAAGTTTGAATTCACGAAGTTTTCCAGTAGCTGGTACGTGAATACCGCGGCAAAGATCGAAAAATTCCCCTTGATAATAGATAGATACTTGCTCATCTGCTGGAATTGCTTCAAGTAATTCTAATTTATATTCATCGCCAATCTCTTCATAGATTGCTTGTGCTTCAGCACGACTTACATTTTTGCGTTCCACCTCTAAGTTTTCAGCAATAATTTTTTTCATTTCTTTTTCGATTGCTGGTAGATCCTCAGCAGTAATTGGTGTTGGTGAGTCAATATCGTAGTAGAAACCACCTTCAATGACAGGACCAATACCAAGCTTTGCATCAGGGAATAGGCGTTTAATAGCTTGCGCTGTTAAGTGAGCTGTTGAGTGACGTAAAATCTCAAGTGCTTCCTCATCATCTTGTGTGACGATCGCAATTGTTGCATCCTCTTCGATTGGTGTTTTTAAATCAACTAACAGACCATTAATTTTACCTGCATAAGCTTTTTTACGTAAGCCTGGGCTTATTGATAATGCTACATCATCAGTTGAAGTACCTTTTGCAAATTCCTTTACGGCGCCATCTGGGAAAGTTAATTTAATCATTTCTGACATATTTTTCGCACTCCTTCGTTTTTGTTTGATTACATAATGATTGATGAATGAATTGAGTGAATGTTTAAGCCATTTCGGCTAGGACTGAGCTAAGTCAATGCTTTATTAAGTGGTTTATTACTCGATTGGAGTTGGTTCACCATATCTTAAAAAAAATAAAAAAAGCTCCGTCCCTCACGAAAGGGACGAAGCATATGCTCGTGGTTCCACCCTTCTTCCTTCCGACTTATACAAAGTCAGACGAAGCTCAAGGCTAGCTAACGGGCTAGGGTCCGGCGAAAGATTATCCCTTTCGCTGCTCAGTAGGTAGTAAATGCTGTGCTCACACTAGGAAGTTTTCAGCCGATGACTTCCCTCTCTATAAGCCGATACACAAAATTCATGTCCTCATCAATGCATGTGTTATTAAGTATATGAGTCAGTATACGCTCGATTGTCGAAAAATGCAACTATCAATGTTACATCCTGCGATTTTTGCCTTGCATTACAATAGGCACAGTTAAGGCTTTAATTCGCTCCATAATTCGCCCAGCTTTTACAACCTCAATATCACCTTTTTGGGACTGAGCTAAATGATGTTCCAATTCTTCATAATTAAAATTAGAAGTAATAAACGTAGGCAATTGCTCCGCCATACGATAATGGAAAATAGTCCCTAAAATTTCATCTCGTGTCCAAGCAGTCATTGTTTCTGCTCCTAAATCATCTAACATTAAAACAGGTGCTTTTTTTATATAATCAATTTTTTCATTCAATGTATTATCGCCAATGGCATTTTTCATTTCCCGTAAAAATTCTGGCACGAAAACAACAACTGAACGTATTTTTATAGACGCTAGTTCATTGGCCAGTGCACCTAGCACAAAAGACTTCCCTACTCCAAATTTACCGTATAAGTAAAAACCTTTTGATGGCAAATGACCTGATTCTTTTGTCGCTTTTATAAACTGTGCTGCTTTTTGGGCAATCATCACTCGAGACTCATCATCTATACTTAAATCTTGAATAGTTGCTTGCAGCACATCTTTTGGCATATGCATACTTGCAATCATATTCGCGACATCCCGACGCTCTTCCTCCCTGATCTTTTGCTCACAACGTACATAATCCATTTCAACTGTTTTCCGAACTACCCGTAAAGTAGGAAGGAAGCCTTTTAAATAGTTTGTACAATGTTCTGTGTTATCACAACCACAGCATTCCGTGGATTGGCTAATAAATTCATGGAGCTTAGGTAAATTCCGTTCAATATTATCATAGTTTAATTCATCTGCATGACGTGCTAAAAATTCTTGTACTCGTGGATTTTCTAAAATTTCACGTCGCATGGCTTCATAGCGTTCTTGAAACGAGGGTACATTAATTGCTCGTTTTAATGGTCCATTTATAGGTTCGATTGTTGCTCACCTTCTTTACTATTCACTTTTTCCTAGCATTTCTAATATTTTTTGACGTTCTTTTTCAAAATCTATCGTGCTAGAAGTACTTTCCTCTTGTTTCTCATCACGTTTATAAAACCACTCAGGGACTTTTTCTTCTCGTTGATGTCCTGAACGTCCCTTAAAGCGCTGACTCGTTTTAGTGGTCGTTTGTGGCTTGTTTTTCCAAGCGGTATATTTATCGTGTTCTTGACGTGCAAGTTCCATTGCTTCCTTAGCAGTTTGTACATTTTTCCGTACCCAGTGATCTGCAATTGTTTCTACATATTTTTTAGGTAGCTTCATATCCGTCGTTAGCATGACATACTCTAGCAATGCATTGACTACCCCTATTGGCATACCGTGCTGAACGATTAAATTTTCCGCAAGTTGGACAGATGTTTGCAGAGGTTCTTTACCATTATTAATATCACGTAACACTTGAACAGGAGCTGTTGTTTCTAAATAGTGTTGGAGCTCCTGATCCTTCGATTTTTGCCCTGCTTCTACTATAGGTACGGGTTCGTTTACTCGCGCTAGTTTTGGCGGCTCCTTCGACACTGTTAATTTATAAAAATCGGCAGCAGCCTTGCGTAAACGTTCCTGAGAAATCCCTAAATCATCGTCTAAAGCAAGTATGACCACTTTTTGCATATCAAGAGCTGTTAAATGATATAGAAATGCCAACTTCGCTATCGCTTCACGCACTTCTAATGTCAATAAGTTGGACGGTACCAATTGCTCTGATAAACCTGCTTGCAATAATTCAAAGTCAAATAGCTCCAAATAAAAAGGATATACTCTTTGTTGTTTATCCTTTCCATTCGTATCCGCTTGTAAATCTGATGGAATATTAGAATGAACAGGCTTAAAGACATCTATAAATGCACGAGATACATCCTTAAACTCCGTGTCCTTTATAGGTGACATAAAACGCTGACGTAGATTCCGATATGCCTGCTCCCCAATTTTGCTAAATAAGAACATCGACAACAGAGGATCTTTCATAAAGCTATCGGCATCTAGCGGGCGCTGTAACTCATATAAAAAACTACGCTCACCAGCATTTTCTTTTTTCCATGTGCGTAGTAAACCAATTGCTTCCAGTGCAATACGAGCCTCAAACACTTTACCTATAGGTAGCCCTAGTACATTCATTAAATAATAATGCGTCATTTGCTGCTTTGGCATTTGCTCTGCTTCCGCCCATAATGTTAAATAAAGGCTAATTGGCTCCGAGCCCGTTAGCGGTTGATAAAATAATGTGACTAATTGACGCTCCTGTGTAGAAAATGCATGAGGTAGACGAATGTCGAAAGGATCGCCAGGCTGCAATTCCTTATATAAATGAATCAACGTCATTCATCCTCTCTGTTTTCTATGATTTCTTCTCCGTTTGACGTTGAATAATGTCCTTTATTTCCTCGATAAAGACATTAATATCTTTAAATTGACGGTAAACCGATGCAAAACGAACATAGGCTACCTCATCAATTTTAGCTAAGCGATCCATTACCATTTCACCGACATCTTCTGAGCGTACTTCCGAATTTCCAATACGACGCAGATCTTTTTCAATCGACAGGACAAGTGCCTCCAGTACGTCAAGCGCAACTGGACGCTTTTCACAAGCACGAATAAGCCCACGAAGTACCTTCTCACGGCTAAACTCCTCGCGTGAACCTTCTTTTTTCACTACAACTAATGGTGTCTCTTCAATTTTTTCAAACGTTGTAAAACGGAAGCCACATGACTCACATTCACGACGTCTACGAATTTCTTTATTATCATCTACTGGCCTCGAATCCACTACACGCGTTCCGTTAAATTGGCAAGATGGACATCTCATATAATTACTCTCCTGATTTACAACAATTTAATATTTCTATTATAACAAATTTCCTACATGTAAGAAAAGTGCATTCACGTTAGTGAGCTCATGATAAACCTAAAGCACCTAAAGCACAAGGAAAGTTTCCCCAAAAAAAGAGCACATTGAAACCATTTAGATTTCAATGTGCTCTCTATAAAATTATTACGCGTTAACAGTTTCTAAAGCATTGGCTACTTTTTTCACAAGGTCTACAACACGTGCAGAGTAACCCCACTCGTTATCGTACCAAGCAAGTACTTTCACTTTACGGTTGCCCATTACCATTGTAGAAAGTCCATCAACTGTCGATGAGTAAGTCGTTGTGTTGTAATCAACAGATACTAATGGTTCAACAGAGAAGTTTAAAATGCCTTTCATTGGTCCTTCTGTTGCAGCTTTTACGAATGCAGCATTAACAGAATCAACTGTTACTTCAGTATTTAAATCTACTACAAGGTCAACTAAAGATACGTTTGGTGTTGGGACACGAAGTGCCATACCGTGAATTTTACCTTCTAATTCAGGTAAAACTAATTTCAATGCTTTTGCAGCACCTGTAGATGTAGGAATAATTGATTGTGCGCATCCACGTGCACGACGTAAATCCTTATGTGGGTTATCTAAGTTCTTTTGGTCATTTGTATAAGCATGAACTGTTGTCATTAAGCCATTTTCAATACCAAATGTGTCATTCAATACTTTTGCTACTGGCGCTAAACAGTTTGTTGTACAAGAAGCATTCGAAATAACATCATGTTTAGCAATATCAAGTTTATCATCATTTACACCTAAAACAATTGTTACGTCCTCGTTTTTACCAGGTGCCGTTAAGATAACTTTTTTCGCGCCAGCTTCTAAGTGCATTGCTGCTTTTTCGCGTTCATTAAATTTACCAGTCGCTTCAATAACAATATCTACACCCATTTTAGCCCAAGGTAATTTTAACGGATCACGCTCACTAATAATTTGAACACGTTTACCATTTACAACTAAAGCATCGCCTGCTGGTTCTACCGTACCCTCAAATGTTCCGTGATTTGTGTCATACTTAATCAAATGTGCTAACGTTTCTGCTGGATAGCTCGCGTTAATCGCAACGATATTTAAAGCTTGTTGTACGATCGCTTGGCGGAAAACCATACGTCCGATGCGTCCGAAACCATTAATAGCAATTGATACTGTCATTTATAATATCCTCCTGTGAGTACATACTCAGATTAATTAATTATATACTTTACGGTGATTAGTATAACACAATTTTAAAAAAGATGAACATTATATATTGATAATATTAAAGTTCTTATTTTCTGAAAAATCATTCTTTATTATGGCGTTTCTCCATAAAAAAATGCGCAGCAAGATTTACTTACTACGCATCGAAAATGAACAAATTAAATGACATCCCAATAGGTCAGGATTTTTTTTAATTGCTTCTCTGTGTTCTCTATATTCTCATTATTATAAATGACCGCATGTGCACCTTTTTCTTTAACAGACATCGGTAATTGTGAGTGCATACGCGCCAATGCATCCTCTTTTGACAAATTATTGCGTTCCATTAAGCGGCGAAGCTGGACCTCTTCACTTACTGAAACTACAATAATACGCTCCACAAAATGCTGGAGCTTACTCTCAAATAATAATGGAATGTCCATAACAACATGCTCACACCCTGCGTCTAAATAGGCATCACGTTGACGTAACATTTCTTTTCTGATCGCTGGATGAATAATATCATTTAACATTTTTCGTTTGGCAGGCTCATGAAAAATAATATCCCCAAGCAATGTTCGATTTAAATTGCCATCCTCTAGCAAAATAGCTTGTCCGAAACTTTCAGCAATTAATGCTAATGTCTCAGCACCTGGTTCTACGACATCTCGTGCTACAACATCCGCATCAACAATTGGTAATCCCAGTTCGGTCATCATTTTAACTACTGTACTTTTTCCGCTTGCAATACTTCCTGTAAGTCCGATAATCATCGTTAAATCCCCTTTAATGTTGACAATTTGGGCAATAGACCGAGGTACGCCCACCAATTGCCATTTGACTTGTTGCCGTTTCACATGCTGGACATATCTTTTTCCCATACATTCGCAGACGATTCTGCATACTACCAGCTTCCCCATTAATGTTTCGATAATCAGAGATAGTTGAGCCACCCGCTTCAATACTTTGACGAAGGACAGCAACAATCTCCTGAAATAATTCCAGTTTACGTTTTTCACTAATGCGGTTCATTTTGCGTGCTGGGTGAATTTTTTGAGCAAACAATGCCTCCGTTGCATAAATATTGCCACAGCCCGAAATAACTTGCCCATCCATAATTACTTCTTTTACCGCCTTATTTTCATATTTCGGTAATTTGGATTTTGTTATAAAAAAGTCACATGCTTGTTCATCAAATGGCTCTGGTGCCATTTTTGTTAATGGTGCATGATCTTCAATTTTTGTCAGAAAACGAAGTTCACCAAAGCGGCGAATATCCGAATAGATCAAGTAACCCCCATCAGCCATTTTAAATGTTGCATGAATATGCTTTTGGAACTTCGCTTCATTGATTTCTTCTGGTGAATTTACAACAAACCATGCGCCTGTCATTCCTAAATGACTGACAAGGACATATGAAACATCCTCTTTCAACAAATGAAAGAAAATATATTTTGCTCGTCGTTCAATTGTGGTGATCATCATTTGGGACATAGATAATTCAAATGCATCAGGCTCTGCTTGTTTAACGATACATTGCTTGCCCTCACTAAATGAAAAATGGACTCTTTCAGATAGTTGAACCTGTTGAATCGTACGTCCTTCAATCTTTGGCTTCAATGCCTGGACGACACCTTCCACCTCTGGTAATTCAGGCATTTGAATCCCTCCTTATTTGGCTTCATACCATGTAGATCCATGATTAAAATCTACTTTGAGCGGTACTGAAAGCTCTATAGCATTTTCCATTACCTCTGGTACAATTTTTTCTAGCATGGCAATCTCTTCCTTAGGAGCTTCAAAGATCAATTCATCATGCACCTGTAAGAGTAGTTTGGCTTGCATTTTTTCTTTTTTCAGTCGAGCATCCATATCAATCATTGCTTTTTTAATAATATCAGCGGCACTTCCTTGAATTGGCGTATTCATTGCTGTACGCTCTGCAAAGCTTCTTAAATTGAAGTTAGAACTCGTAATATCAGGTAAGTAACGTCGTCTATTTAAAATGGTAGTGACGTAGCCATTAAATTTCGCATTTTGCACAATATCATCCATATACTGTTTAACGCCTGGGAAACTTGCTAAATACTTTTCAATAAACGTTGCTGCCTCCTTACGCGTTATATCTAAGTTTTGTGATAGACCATAATCACTGATACCGTAGACAATCCCAAAGTTAACAGCCTTCGCTGCGCGACGCATATTACTATCTACCTCATCTTCTGATACATGAAATACATCCATAGCTGTACGTGTATGAACATCCATACCTTCACGGAAAGCCTCTACCAAATTTTTATCTTCTGACATATGGGCAAGCACTCGTAATTCAATTTGTGAATAGTCCGCAGAAAACAGAATCCAATCCTCTTTTGACGGTATAAATGCTTGGCGGATTTTTCGACCTTCCTCCAAACGAATAGGAATGTTTTGCAAATTCGGATCCGTGGAGCTTAAACGTCCTGTCGCAGTTAAAGCTTGTTGGAAGCGCGTATGCACCTTACTATCCGCTTCGTGGATTTCCTTAAGTAAGCCTTCAATATACGTGGATTGTAGTTTACCAAGCTGACGATACAACAGAATATGTTCAATAATCGCGTGTTCTGACTGTAATTTTTCCAGTACATCTGCCGCTGTAGAATAGCCAGTTTTTGTCTTTTTTATCACAGGCAACCCAAGTTTATCGAATAAAATAACACCTAATTGTTTGGGTGAATTAATATTAAAAGTTTCTCCAGCCTCTGCATAAATTTCTTGCTCGATCACTACTAGCTTGTCAGTAAGCTCTTGTCCCATTTTCTCTAGCGTAGCACGATTAACCGTGATCCCTTCGCTTTCCATCTCACCTAATATCGCTGCCAGTGGTAGTTCTAAGTTTTTATAAAGATCAAATTGTTCATTTTCCTTTAATAATGCTTCCAACTTTGACTGTAATGTCCACACAGCAAAAGCTTTACGGCTAACATGCTGGGCAAGTTGATCCATGTCAGGTATAGCACGTTTTGCCCCTTTTCCATAGACCGTCTCATTTGCTTGAACATCACGATAACCAAGTTCCTTCGCAAGCGTTGCGACATCATCTCCACTTAACGCTGGATTATTAATATAGGAGGCAAGAAGCAGATCGAAATCAACACCAGCTAATTGAATACCTACACGCTTTAATGCCGCTTGAGCTGCCTTTGAATCAGACATATATTTTATTTTTGTAGCATCTTCTAGCCAACGACGGAGATCATCTGATTTGGCTGCAACTTCAAAAGGAATATATTGTGTTTTTGTTCCATCCGATAACGCAAGCCCAAGTAGCTGACAAGTATGATAGTGCTCATTTTCTAGTTCAACATGTACAGCCATCACATCCTGTAAGTCTGCTGGGCGCACTTCTTGGACAAGGTCATAGTCGAAAGGTGCTTGCTCCTCTTGTTGAACTTCAAAATCACTTTTATCGAGCAGTGATTTAAAGCCAAGTTCCCGCCAAACACTGATTAATTCTTCTTCATTTGGTCCGTTATATGCGAGGTCAGCAAGTGAAACAGTTATTTGGGCATCTGTATAAATCGTTGCCAGCTTCTTACTCATGATGGCCTGCTCTTCATTAGCTACAAGTTTTTCCTTCATTTTAGAAGCTTTCAATGTATCCATCGCCTCATATAGCGCTTCAACGGAGCCATGTTCTTTTAATAATTTTACAGCTGTCTTTTCACCGACACCTGGTACACCAGGAATATTATCTGAAGAATCTCCCATTAAACCTTTCATATCAATAATTTGCAATGGGCTTAAACCATACTTTTCAGCAATAAATGCTGGTGTATTTATCTCTATTTCCGTAATACCTTTTTTCGTAATATAGACTGTTACTTGCTCCGACGCAAGCTGAGTTAAATCACGGTCTCCGGATACAATAATAACATCCATATCCTGCGATGAAGCCTCTTTAGCAAGCGTCCCGATAATATCATCTGCTTCATACAATTCTTGCTCATATTGTTTAATACCATAGGCATCAATAAGCTTTCGTATATAAGGGAATTGCTCTGATAATTCTGGTGGTGTCTTTTGTCGCCCACCCTTATATTCTGTAAAGGTTTCATGGCGGAATGTTGTTTTTCCAGCATCAAAAGCAACCAATATTTTTGTTGGCTGTTCTTCCTCTAATATTCTTTGTAGCATTGTTGTAAAGCCGTACACAGCATTAGTATGAATGCCACTATCATTCGTTAACAATGGCAACGCAAAAAACGCGCGATATGCTAAACTATTACCGTCCAATAATAGTAATTTTTCTTTGGTCATGATTTTATCCTCCTGCGTTGTCTTCTATTACCTCTACTTTATCATAACAATACAATTCAAGTAAAAAAAGCAGGCGGTTATTCACTACTTTGGAGTTGCTATCCGTCGCATTTGACAAGCTATCCATCACATTCGGGGTTTTATCCGTCACTTTTAACAAGCTATCCATCACATTCAGGGTTTTATCCGTCACTTCATCATCTCGATCCATAGCAAAAAGCCAACCGCACAGGGCGAATAAAATAAAGGCAATATTGGCGAATGTTAATAATTTACGTATTAACACCGCACCTGACGTTTTGCATTTGGTACAAAAAACAAAAAAACTTTCATTCAGAGAGAAAGTTCCTTTGAATGAAAGCTCATTGATTCATGTTATGAATTTGATGTGCGATGAAAAATTTCTTCATAAACTACTGTTAATACAAATGCATTCATAAAGGCAAACACTAAAAATAAAGGCATTCCTCCCAATTGTGGCTGTGTTAGCTCTTTATTAAATACCATCACTGTGCTAATTTGTGCTAAAAAGAAAATAAAGCCAATACCAACTTGCCAAATAGGACGCTTGGTCTTACGTTTTTCGTACCAAAACAATTTTTTAAACAGATTTCTAACATCATCTGCAATAAAGATGCTAACTAAAAAGATACATACAAAAAATACTGGTATATGATAAACACTCTTCGTCACCCATGAAAAATCAGATATGCCGAAGAAAAGTGTCAATAACGATGCTATACTACAAGCTATCCCTAAATTTTGGAGCCATGTGCTAATTTGTAATTTCACAGCTATTACCCCCAACTATTCATTTTAAACATTATCATTCTATCAAATTATAGTAGATGGGGGAATATAAAATTATAAATTTCTATTATTTTCATAATATAATAATACGAAATAACGGATAGTTATAATTTTATAACAACAAAAAAGTCGTCTCTTTCACTAGAGAGACGACTTTAATTAACAGTTTATCTTATATAACCAGACAAGATGTTAGCATATGGTGAGGTCGATGGCAAAACAATGACTGTATCTTCTCCAACCGTTTTCTTATACGATTCTAGTGTGCGATATAAGGAATAAAATTCAGGATCTTGAGAGAAAGAATTATTGTAAATTTTTGCGGCTTCTGCTTCTCCTTCAGCTTGTATGATTGCCGCTTCCTTATTGGCTGTAGCTAGCATTTCTTGTACTTGTTGGTCCGTTTTGGCTTCAATACGACGTTTCTCAGCATCTCCCTCAGAAAGATACTTTTGTGCAATGGATTCACGATCTGAAATCATATTTGTAAAAACAGACTGTTCATTTTCAGTTGGTAAATCAATGCGACGAATACGTACATCTACTACTTCAATGCCATATTTATCGTTTGATAGTAGTTCATTAACACGTTCAGTTACTTCGTCATTTATGCTGCCTCTTGAAGAATCCTCATCATTAATAATCTCTGTATAGTTAATTCGCCCAAGTTCCGAGCGGATAACTGAATAAATGAACTCTTCCATTCGTGATTCAACTTTTTCAATCGTACCAGCATTAGAAATTAATAACTTAGGATCCGTAATACGCCATACAGCATAATTATCAATAATAATACGTTTCTTATCCTTTGTATTAATCTCTTCTTCTGAAATTTCATATGTCATTTGGTTTTTTGGTAACTTTGTGACACTTTGGATAAATGGAATTTTCATATTTAAACCTGGTTCACGCTCAAATTTGACAACCTCTCCAAACTGTCGAACAACTGCGTATTCTGATTCCTTCACTATATAAATATTTGTTAATATAATGATTGCTAGGGCAAATACGGCTGTTAATGTGACAGCTAAAGAGATGTATTTCTTGGGATTTTTAGGGCCTTTCTTCGACATTTCCACTACATTCTCCCCTGAGTTACCTTCAGAGGAAGCGGTTTTTTTACTTTTACCTGATAAAAAATTGAGGAATTTGTCAAGATCATTATTTTTTTGATCCATTAGTTACCGCCCCCTTCTTTTTTCTCTGTTTGTGGCTGCTGAGGCTGTAATGATTGTAATGGTAAGTACTTCATCGTACTGCCATCATCATTCATAATATAAATTTGCGCTTTTGGTAAAACATTTTCAAGCGTCTCTAAAATTAAACGCTCTCGTGTAATTTGTTGATTGCCTTTATATTGCTCATACAGTTTATTAAAGACTGCTACATCACCTTGAGCTTGCTCGATACGGGCTGTTTTCGCACCTTTTGCTTTCGACAAAATCGCATCACGCTCACCATTAGCTTCATTAGTGCGTTGATTTTCATATTTTTCAGCTTCATTTATTTTTGTATTTTTCATTTCACGTGCATCTGTTACAGCCGTAAATGCTGCACGCACATCTTTATTTGGCAATTCTACATCTTGCAATTTTACACCTAATACACTGATTCCAATATCATACTTTTCAATTAGAGAAACTAATAATTCACGTGTTTTTCCTTCGATTTCAGCTTTACCTTCTGTTAACGCTGCGTCAATAGAAGAACTTCCGATAATAGATCGAATGGCACTCGAAGTAGCGCTATGTAAAATTCCTTCTGGATCTTGTGAGCTAAATAGGAATTTATTAGGTTCTGTAATTTTCCATTGAACAACAAGGTCTGTTAAAACAATGTTTTCATCACCTGTAATCATTTTTGTTTCGGCATCGTACGCTTCTAATTCACCTGATTTATTTTGCTTATAGCCAAATTGTAAGCTAAATGTTTCTTTTGATAAAATTTCAACTGATTGGACTGGCCAAGGTAATTTAAAATGTAGTCCTGGATTTGTTACTGTATCATCGGCACGACCAAATGTAATCACAACAGCTTGTTCTGATTCATCCACTGTGTACCATGATGTAAAAACTGTAATAAGTGCAATAATACCTAAAATTCCAAGTCCAACCATCATTAGTGTCTTTTTCACACTCATGTCTGTTCCTCCCTTTTGCTTATTACTATTGTTTACGGAGTCCTTTATAAAAAGTTTCAAAATATTTTCATATAATTTATGATGTTTCGCTTTCATGCAGTAATGCGCAAAGATTTTTCCGAGCTGACTACCTAAAACCTCCCTCATTGTGACAACGGTTAACTGACCTGCGTAGTGCAGCCCTCTCTCCACTAACTGGTCACACCGTCATTGCCACAGTAAGTCGCGATTTTTAACAGCACTCCCTTCTACAACATGCGTTTGTCACTCGCTGTATCAAGATAAAAAAATCCCGTTACCTTTTAAGGTAACAGGATATTGATAACTAGATGTTCAAATACTGGGAAAATAGTAGTGGATAATACAATGCTTATTAAAGCGGCAACGATCATCGCTAGACTAGCAAAGGTACCTTCCAACTCACCGAATTCAAATGCTTTAGAAGTACCTGTTCCATGTGCACCCATGCCAAGCATTAGCCCCCTAGAGGAAGGTCTATGGAAACGGCATACTTTAATAACGATTGGTGCTAGTAGACTCCCTAATATCCCTGTTGTCATAACGAAAACAGCTGTAAGGGTAGGAGAACCTCCAATCATATTTGAAATGTCCATCGCAATAGGTGTCGTTACTGAACGTGGTACCAAACTATGCACAAGCTCATCATTTAGCCCTACGATTAAAGCCATAATAAATGATGACACAATAGCAACCGCTGAACCAACCGCAATACTTACGAAAATCTCGAATGCGTGTTTTTTTAATAGGTTGACATTTTTATAAATAGGAACCGCAAATGCAACTGTTGCTGGTCCTAGTAAATTTGTTAAGACATTTGCTCCTGTATTATAGGATTTATAAGGTATGCCTGTTAGGAGTAAAATAACGATAATCACGAAAGGCGTAATCAGCATAGGTGTTAGCCATTCTTTTTTATATTTTTTATAAAACATTTTACAAATATAAAAAATAGCAATTGTTCCAAGTAAGCTTGCTATAGCTATGAATAGGCTCATACTGTATCACCTTTCTTTCGTTGCTCTAGCCATTGCGCCGTATAGCCCGTTACTAACATCACGACAATCGCACTTACAACAATGACAAGCACAACTTTCATTCCTTGCACACCGAATAATGCATGATAATCAACAACACCGATGGCAGAGGGAATAAAGAATAGTAAGAGTTCACTTAGTAATAGGGCTGCTCCTAACTCAATCCATTCAAGCTTAATAATATGAAGCTGTAAAAGTAAAAATAATAGGACAAGTCCTATTATGCTACCTGGAATCGGCAAGTGAAGTAAGCGTGCAATAGTATTTCCGATAAATAATAGGATATAAAGATAGCCGATTTGCACGATACTTTTGACGATTTTCATGGTCATCCTTCTCTCATTTTTTCTCTGCTTCAACAGTCAGAAAAACATGATCGACTTGAAAAGAAGGTTGATTTACTGACTGTAAAAGCTATCGTTTAACGAAAAATCTACAATAGATTGATAGTAAACTTTTATGCTACTATACTTTACACCTATTTACCTTCTCTGTAAAACAGAAAAGAATCTACTATCTAAAAATGAGACAGTAGATTCTTTCTATGGCGAAAATAAAGCAGTTATTAAAAAATCTTCTAACATATAAGATTTTTTATGGTTATCGTCTTAACAATCATATAGGGGGTTTCTACTAACAAGTATAGTACCCAAATATGAATGGAACATTTTGTTCATGTAAAGGATTTGTTAATTTTTCGGAATCATGACAATCATTTTAGTCCCAATTCCAACTTCACTTTCTACTTGAATACGACCATGATGGGCCTCTACAAGATGCTTAACAATCGCTAGCCCTAAGCCTGTCCCGCCAGAATTGCGACTTCTTGCTCGATCCACACGATAAAAACGCTCAAAAACTCGGGCGATTTCATGCTTTTCTATACCAATTCCTTGGTCCTCTATTTCAATAATGCCATGTGTTTCATTTTCCTTTAACCGAATGGAAACGGTCGTGTTTTCAGGAGAATATGTAATAGCATTGGTGATTAAATTCGTAACGATTTGAATAACACGATTGGCATCTCCCATAACCTGAACATCCCGATCGATATCTACTTGAAAACTCATATTTTTCTCATCTAATCGCGGCGCTGTTAGCTCTGCCCCACGAATCAGCACATCCTGTAAGCCCATTGGCATGATGTTGACAGTAAAGCCATGCTGCTCAATCTTAGACAGCTCTAACAAGTCTTGAATAAGCATTTGAAGACGATTACTCTCTTTATAAATAATCTCTAAAAAGGAAATCAGCATTTTTTCGTCTTTATAGGCCCCGTCCAGTAAAGTTTCTGAAAAACCTTTAATAGATGTGATAGGTGTTCGTAATTCGTGCGATACATTAGCTACAAAGTCTTTACGAATTTGCTCTAAACGTACAAGTTCCGTAATATCATGCATAACGATGACAACACCTAGCCATCTTCCATGATCTCCAATTACCGGCGCCCCATACACTTCTTTATTATAGAGCTCTTGTTGTACTTCCATTTTAATTTGTTGTCGATAAGGCATCTCTGTTAAAAATACATGATCGATAAATTGCTCCAATGATTTCGGTAAGCCAATTGTACGAAAAACCTTTCCTTGTACATTATCAAGTTGCATCCCGAAGCGCTCTAAAAATACCCGATTCACAATGGAAATATTCCCTTCGCGACCAATCATCATGAGAGAGCTTCCCATATTTTCAATTAATGTTTTTAGTCTTTCTTCCTCTACTTCACGTATAGTCGTAATATCCTGTAAATTACGTGCCAAAATGTTAATGGAATGACTGAGTGGTATCATCCGTTCATGTTCATTTTCTTGGGCACGAGCACGATAGTTCCCTTTTGCAAGCTCAAGTGCCGTTTCTGTCACGTTATCAATCGGTTCAGTAAAATTACGAATCATATAACGACTGATAATCGCGATTAAAAACACTGTGATTGTGAAAAGGATAGCTAGCACTATATAGAGCCTGGCACGCACATACATCAACAAGGAATCCTCTCGTTCCATACTTTGTGCCTCATACAATGCCTCTTGATCTTCCTTAGATAATTCAATCTTGCGTTCATCGATTACTTGATCCATTGACGTTTGTATTTGCGTGTTTGCTTGTTCATTGTATTGCTTGATATAAACAGGAAAAAGCTGACCTATAACAATCATTAGGACAGCTAGTATCGCTCCAAGTAAAAGCATGAATGTCAAGAATAAGCGATTGCTCATTGATTTCATGTCGTTTTCGGCTCCTCAAATTTATAACCAAGACCTCTGATTGTTTTAATAAACATCGGCTTACGGCTATTTTCCTCGATTTTATCGCGAAGGTGACTAATGTGTACATCCACAATTCGAGTATCGCCAGCAAAATCATATTTCCATACAGCACTTAATAGCTGATCACGTGTTAATACACGATTTTTATTTTCAAGTAAGTAGATCAGTAGCTCAAATTCTTTCGGTGTAAATTCGAGTGCCTCATCTTGTAAAAAGACTTCAAAACGTTCTGGGAACACACGCAATTGTCCAAACTCATACATTTTCTCTTGAGGCTCATCTTTATCATCTGCCACAACATTTTGCGTAAAGCGTCTTAACACAGCTTTGACACGCGCTAACACTTCACGTGGGCTAAAGGGCTTTGTCATATAATCATCTGCTCCTAGCTCAAGACCAAGAACTTTATCAAATTCATCATCTTTTGCAGTTAACATAATGATTGGCGTATTCATACGTTGCTGACGTATTTGTTTACATACTTCCATACCATCTAGTTTCGGAAGCATCAAATCTAAAAGAATTAAATTTGGCTGTAAGTCGATTGTTTTTTCAAGCCCTTCTTGACCATCAGCAGCAGTTTCAACTACATAGCCTGCCTGTTCTAAATTATATTTCAATAATGTTGCAATCGAAAATTCATCTTCAATAACTAAAATTGTTTTTGTCATATATAATGCCTCCGTTAGTGATTTGAAACCCCCATTTCAAACCTCAAGACGTCTATAGTGCAAGTGGTGGAGTCACCAGTAAAACACCTTCAATTACAAGCTCTTTTTGCTCATTAAATGAGTGTACAGACACAGTAACCGTATTGTCGTATTTATTGACTGCTGTTACCTCTAATAGCGTATCAAACAATTCATAATGATAGAGAGGTCCTAAATATTTTAAATGTTGCTCAATAATTCGTGCACCTGGCCCAGGAATATATTTTGACACAGCTGATGTAATAATGCCATTTAACATAATTGTCGGCACAATTGGTTTTTGAAAAGGTGTCATAGCCGCATAATCATGTTGAATATAAAGCGGATTACTATCGTTTGTAAGCCCTAAATACAGCAATAGATCCCTATCTTCAATTTTTTCAGTTATATGGATCTTCTCGCCAACTGTAATTTCATCGATTGTGAGACCAAGTTTACCGTTTTTTTGAAGCAAAGATACGCCAACCCCTTTTCTATCATACTACATTCATAGTATCAATTTTATGCTAAAAGTACAACGAAAAGCAGAAGAACCTTATGCTGCCAAACACTTGAACATAAAAAAAACGAGTAGGAACGATTCCTACTCATTTTTTATCTTACAGCGTTCATTTCTACTCGTAAACTCGAAAAAATCTAGACGCTTTGCTTATCTGCGCGAAAGCAAAGCGTCAGCGACAATTTTGGTTTACACTAAAATTTTCATCACATTACGAACTGCATCTGCCGATTGGTCTAAAGCTGCTTTTTCTTTGTCCGTTAACTCCAGTTCAAAGATTTTTTCAATGCCATTTGCACCAAGTAATGTAGGAACACCTAAGTATAAATCATGATAGCCATATTCACCCTCTAAATAAGCGATAGATGGCAAAATACGTTTCTGATCTTTTATAATAGCTTCTGCCATTTCAATCAGTGCCGCAGCTGGCGCATAATAGGCAGAACCGTTACCAAGTAAATTGACGATTTCAGCTCCACCATTACGTGTACGATCAACAATCTCTTCTAAACGTTCAGCAGAAATTAACGTTTCTAAAGGAATTCCACCTGCGAAAGAATAACGTGTTAATGGTACCATTGTGTCACCATGACCACCTAATACAAAACCAGTGATGTCTTTCACTGAAATAGTAAGTTCTTCTGCCACAAATGCACAGAAACGAGCTGTATCAAGAACACCCGATTGACCGATGACACGGTTTTTAGGGAAACCTGTTTCTTTAAATACAGTGTAAGTCATGGCATCAACTGGATTTGTCAGTACAAGGATTGTAGCATTTGGTGAATGCATAGCAATCTCTTTTGAAACAGTTTTCATGACACCTTGATTGATTTGAACTAGATCATCACGACTCATTCCTGGTTTACGTGCCACTCCAGCAGTAATGATGACTACGTCAGAATCAGCCGTATCTGCATAATTAGAAGTACCTTGTACATAAGAATCAAAACCTTGTATTGGTGCTGCTTCCCACATATCTAGAGCCTTTCCCTTTGTTGGGTTTTCAGCTTGCGGGATATCCACTAATACGACGTCACCAAGTTCTTTCTGAGCTGCTAAAAATGCTGCAGTAGCACCTGTAAACCCGCCACCGATTACTGAGATTTTTTTACGTTTCAGAGACATTTGAATACGCTCCTTTAGCATTAGGTTATATATTTTAAAAGAGGGAGGAGACATACATCTCACTCCCTCGATTAAACAAGTTTATCGTAAATATTTAATTAAAATTTACTTTCACCCTAATTATATCGGCAGAATAAAGCATCCGCTTTAGTGATAATTCCTATTTTAGAATAGGAAATTATAGGTTTTTGATTAACTCATTAGCGAATTCTGAACATTTCACTTCTGTAGCGCCGTCCATTAAACGAGCGAAGTCATAAGTTACAACTTTAGAAGAAATTGTATTCTCAACAGATTTAGTGATCATGTCAGCAGCCTCTTGCCATCCTAAGTGTTCAAGCATTAATACACCTGAAAGTAATACTGAAGATGGGTTTACTTTATCTAAACCAGCATATTTCGGAGCTGTACCGTGAGTAGCTTCGAAGATCGCGTGTCCAGTTACATAGTTAATGTTAGCACCTGGAGCGATACCGATACCACCAACTTGTGCAGCTAGTGCATCAGAAATATAGTCACCATTTAAGTTCATTGTAGCTACTACATCAAACTCAGTTGGACGAGTTAAGATTTGTTGTAAGAAGATATCAGCGATTGAATCTTTTACTAAGATTTTACCAGCTGCTAAAGCGTCAGCTTGTGCTTTGTTTGCTGCTTCTTCACCTTGGTCAGCTTTGATAGCATCGTATTGGTTCCAAGTGAAAGTTTGATCAGCAAATTCTTTTTCAGCTAATTCATAACCCCATTTTTTGAATCCACCTTCAGTGAATTTCATGATGTTACCTTTATGAACTAAAGTAACAGATGGGCGTTTATGTTTGATTGCATATTCGATAGCAGAACGTACTAAACGCTCAGTACCTTCTTTAGATACAGGTTTTACACCGATACCAGATGTTTCTGGGAAACGGATTTTGTTTACACCAAATTCAGATTGTAGGAAGTTGATGATTTTTTGAGCTTGTTCTGAGCCAGATTCGAATTCAATACCAGCATAGATGTCTTCTGTGTTTTCGCGGAAGATAACCATGTCAACGTCTTCTGGGCGTTTAACTGGAGAAGGCACTCCATCAAAGTGACGTACTGGACGTAAGCATACATATAAGTCAAGTTGTTGACGTAATGCTACGTTTAGAGAGCGGATACCACCACCGATTGGCGTAGTAAGAGGACCTTTGATTGCAATTAAGTATTCGTTAATTTTGTCTAAAGTTTCTTGTGGTAACCATTCACCAGTTTGGTTAAATGCTTTTTCACCAGCTAAAACTTCTAACCATTCAATTTTCTTTTCACCGTTATAAGCTTTTTCTACAGCAGCGTCGATTACGCGTGATGCTGCAGCCCAGATATCTGGACCAATTCCATCACCTTCGATGAAAGGAATTACTGGATTATTTGGTACATTAAGTACGCCATTTTCAACTACAATTTTGTTTGACATTCTGTTGCCTCCTAAATTCATAATCATAGGACTGTGTTAATGCTAACACAGTCCCAAACATTCTAGCATATTTTCCAAATTAGCGCTCGCTGATTGGAATATATTTTTGCATGCCTGGTCCAACATACTCAGCACGTGGACGGATTAGGCGGTTGTTTGCATATTGCTCAAGGATGTGTGCCACCCAACCTGAAGTACGAGATACTGCAAAAATTGGTGTGAACAGGTCATGATCAATACCTAAAGAATCATACACTGACGCAGAGAAGAAATCTACGTTTGCAGGTAATTTCTTTTGTTCTACGATCATGTCATGGATTTTAACTGACATTTCATAAAGCTCTGGTTTACCAGTTAGTTCAGTTAATTTTTTAGACATTACACGTAAATGTGGTGCACGAGGGTCGCCTTTACGATATACGCGGTGACCGAAGCCCATAATTTTTTCTTTGTTGTCTAATTTATTTTGAATGTAAGATTCAACATTATCAAGTGAGCCGATTTCAGATAACATTTTCATAACTTGCTCATTTGCTCCACCATGAAGTGGTCCTTTTAATGCACCAATCGCTGCAGTTACACCAGAATAAACGTCTGATAATGTAGCTACACATACACGTGCAGTAAATGTAGATGCATTTAATTCATGGTCAGCGTGTAACACTAATGCTTTGTCAAATGCTTCAATTTCAATAGCTGCTGGCTCTTCGCCTTTTAGCATGTATAAGAAGTTTGCAGCATATCCTAGTTCTGGTTTCGGTGCAATTGGCTCTAAACCTTTACGCACACGTGAGAATGCAGTTACTACTGTAGCAATTTTAGCTTGTAGACGAATTGCTTTGCGGTAGTTTGCTTCTGGATCCATAACATCCGCTTCTTCATCGAATACACCAAGTAAAGATACTGCAGTACGCAATGCAGCCATTGGATGTACAGTTGAAAGTGGGTATGTTTTGAATTGGTCGATAACTGCCTGCGGAATTGACATGTTGTCTGCCAATTGTTGTTTTAATTCAGCTAGCTCGTCCTCTTTTGGTAAACGAGTATGCCATAACAAGTAAATTACCTCTTCGAATGACGCATTTTCTGCTAAATCATCAATGTTGTAACCAACATATGTAAGTGTGTCATCGATAATTGAACTGATTTTAGATTCCGCTGCTACGATACCTTCTAAACCTTTAGTTGCTGACATAAATTATCGCTCCCTCATATTTATATTTTGTTGCAAATGCGTTTTTTTTATGTTGCATTTACGGATTTTGCTCATATGAACCATTAAGTAAATCGCTTACATTGCTATTATAATCATTTTTGACAGCTTTGTGAATGAAAATCCTCCAAATAAAGAAAAAGACGTCCGAACGACTATAAAATTGTCCTAAAGAGATTTTTTTGTATATTTTGACATTAATTTATCAATTGGTTTGGGGTGAATTTGTAAAAATGAGGAATTTAAAGTACTTTTCATACGAAAGAACTACAAGTGTTTTGTTTTTTATTTTTTATTTAGTCATACTTTGGTTTGTATTACCTGTTTCACTTGCAATTTTTTTATCATTTTCAACGTATCCTATAATACATTTTTTACATAAATATTGTAGGATCGCCTATTGGATCGCAGCAATTATTGTGGAAGTATTCATATTAACCTGTATTTTTCTGCTTGTAGTCATATCCATTAACAGTATTATTGTCATCTTTCCAGAAATTCGAGATACACTACAAAATTTCCCTCTTTTTAGTGAATATGAATCCATGTTTGTACAAGTGTTAAAAGAAAAGTCGCTGTCCATTTTTGATTCTATCATCGTATACACAGCAGATCTGTTCCAATTATTGATGAAGCATGTAATTGAGGTATTTATCTTTTTGGTTGCTTATTATTTTGCTCTATTAGAAACACGTAAATCACGATATTGGTTCTTTCAATATGTGCCAAAGAAATATCGCCATGAGTGGCAATCACATTTTGCTAAAATCATGCAACTATTTCATTATTTCTTATTTGTGGAATTTCAATTATTTACGATTACCTTACTCATCCTCTGTGCAGGGTTTATGATCCTCCAGTTTGAACAAGCTATCATTAAAGCATTTATCGTTGCATTTGCAGATGTGCTACCATTTTTCGGAATCGGCGTTTTTCTTGTACCAATGAGCATTTATTTTTATTTCAACGGTAATACCTTTTTATGTGTTGCCATTTTACTGCTGTATTTATTTGTACAATTAACGAGGCAGCTAGCCGATTCAATGCTTTGGTCCAACACGCTTCAACTGCGTACATTCCATACATTTTTCATCAGCGCTGCCTCTATTCTATTGTTTGGCTTTTATGGAATCTTACTTAGCCCTATCTTTTTATTTTTAGCAGTGAAGCTAAAGGAAAACTCTATCTTTGAACGATAATAAATTGACCTTTTTTCATTTTTTTACGCATCCAGTAATAGACAACGGGTTGGAACATTTTTCGTGAAAATGGCATGAGTAGTAGTAAACCAACAAGATCTGTTAAAAATCCTGGTAATGCTAAAAGTATACCACCACTAAAAGTTAATAATGTGTCAACCAAGGCCTCTCCTGGTGCCTCTCCACGTGACATTGTATGTTTTACATTTTGAACAGAATTCATACCTTTATTCTTCATTACATAAATGCCAATAACACTCGTTGCAATAATGAGCAATAATGTACTTAAAACACCAATATATTGTCCAATGACTATTAATAACGCCAATTCGGCTAATGCGTAGACAACGAAACCAAGAAAAATTTTTCGCATATTTTTCCCCTTTCTACTTGAAAAGCTCTACCTTTTATACGTTATTATAGCCCATTAAGTTTCATAAAAAAATGAATACACCTATTCAAAGAGCAAGCAAGCCATCGTTATTAATAGAAAAAAGAAGTTTCCATAAAAGGTAAGAAAGTAGAGTGTGTACAACCTTTATTAAAAAGCTCTAGTACAACAAACCGCACTAGAGCTTTTTGTTAATAGTTAAAGAACACTTGCATGCCCTTTGTAAATAACACCTGTTTCTGCATCCATTGTGATCTCTTGACCATGACGTATTAATGTTGTTGCTTCTTTTACGCCAACGATTACTGGAATACCAAGACTTAGTCCAACAACTGCTGCATGACTAGTTAGACCACCTTCTTCAGTAATTAAACCAATACAATTTTCTAATGCAGGCATCATATCGCGGTCTGACCCAACTGTTACGAGGATACAACCTTCAGTATCGTAGGCAAGTGCCTCAGCAGCATTTTTGGCAATGACTGTTTTACCTACAACAGAGGCTTTTCCAATCCCTTGGCCACGAGCTAGTAAATCTCCGATAATGTGTACCTTCATTAAGTTTGTTGTACCAGCCTCACCTACTGGCACACCTGCTGTAATAACAACAGCATCTCCATGTGTAACGAAACCATACTTCAAGCTTTCATCAACAGCTAGTTCTAAAATTTCATCTGTTGTTGTCACTCGTTGACAAACAATTGGGTACACACCCCATACTAATGTTAATGTATGTGCTGTATTTGTAGAGCCTGTCACTGCAACAATCGGCACTCCTGGTCGATATTTTGCAATCATTCTTGCTGTATTACCACTTTCAGTTGGAGCTAATACTGCTTTTACACCTAAATTGATGGATGTATAAGCTACTGCTTGAGAAATAGCCTCTGTCATATTTGCTTCTTTTTCACGACTGCGTGCAGAAATAATTGATCTATAATCTAATGAATTCTCAGTACGTTGTGCGATTTTATTCATCGTTTGTACCGATTCCACTGGATAAAGACCCGCAGCAGTTTCACCTGATAACATGATGGCATCTGTTCCATCAATAATTGCGTTTGCTACATCACTTGCTTCTGCACGTGTAGGACGTGGGTTACGTTGCATAGAATCTAACATTTGTGTTGCGGTAATAACCGGTTTGCCTACTTGATTACATTTTAAAATTAATTTCTTTTGTACAAGTGGTACTTCCTCGGCTGGAATTTCCACACCAAGGTCTCCACGAGCAACCATTAACCCATCAGACACTAGGATGATTTCGTCGATATTATCGACACCTTCTTGGTTTTCGATTTTCGGGATAATTTGAATATGACCACCGTCATTTTGTTCAAGTAATTCGCGAATTTCAAGAACATCTTTTGCACGACGAACAAATGAAGCAGCAATAAAATCAACGCCTTGTTCAATACCAAATAAAATATCTTGTGCGTCTTTTTCTGTAATACCTGGAAGCTGTACAGAAACCCCTGGTACGTTTACACCTTTTTTATTTTTTAGGACACCAGTATTTTCAACAATCGTATGAATTAACCCTTTTTCCATATCTGTTGCTAAGACACGTAATTGAATAAGACCATCATCAAGTAAAATAATTGAGTTTTGTTCAACATCTTCAATTAAACGCTCATAAGTGACAGAAAAGCTTGTCTCAGTACCTTCTACTTCTGTCATTGAAATATCAATCACTTGGCCTGCTGTTAAGTGAAGCTCGCCATTTTTCATGTTATGTGTACGAATTTCTGGACCTTTTGTGTCAAGTAAAATTCCTACTGGTTTATTTAATTTTTGTGCAACTTCACGAATTAAATTAATACGTCCCGCATGTTCTTCATGAGATCCGTGTGAAAAATTCAAGCGGGCTACATTCATACCTGCTTCAATTAATTTTTCTAAAGTTTCTGGTGACTCACTTGCAGGTCCAATTGTACATACGATTTTTGTTTTTCTCATTTTTGCCCACTCCGTTTTATAACAAATTATATTGATAGTTCTTTCATTAGTGTATAAAGGCTTACATCTGCCTCATGATTTTTTTCAAAAGCCTCAGGCATATCATAATCAATGACTTGATGATTGCGAATGCCTACTGCTCGGCCAGCATTGCCTTCCATTAGTAATTCAACTGCATGTGCGCCAAATTGACTTGCCAATACTCGATCGCGAGCTGTTGGTGAACCACCGCGCTGAATATGACCTAACACTGAAACACGTGTTTCTTTCCCTGTTTTTTCCTTTATTAGCTTTGCCAGCTCATTTCCAGACATGACACCTTCTGCAACAATAATAATACTGTGTTTTTTACCACGTGCTGCCCCACGATCTAAGCGTGCGACAATATCATCTAAATTATAATTTTCTTCTGGAATTAAGACAGTTTCAGCACCAGCAGCAAGACCTGCCCATAAGGCGATATCACCTGCATCGCGCCCCATAACCTCAACAATAAAAGAATTTTCATGGGATGTAGCTGTATCTCGGATTTTATCAATGGATTCTACAACTGTATTGAGAGCAGTATCAAAGCCAATCGTATATTCCGTTCCTGGAATATCATTGTCGATTGTTCCTGGTACACCTACAACAGGGAAACCTTTTTTCACTAAATCCATAGCACCTCGATAAGACCCGTCACCACCAATGACAACAAGTCCTTCAATTCCAGCAGCTCGTAAATTTTCAATACCCCGTTGCTGGACAGCATCTTCTTTAAATTCTGGACATCTTGCGGAATTTAAATGCGTACCACCTCGCTGAATAATACCACCAACTGCTCCTAAATCAAGATCTTCCATATAACCTTTTACTAAGCCTTCATAACCATGCTTAATTCCGACAACATCAATTCCATGAAATGCTGCCTTACGAACGACTGCTCGAATAGCTGCGTTCATTCCAGGCGCATCTCCACCACTAGTTAATACAGCAATTTTTTTCATTGTCGAAAACCTCCTGCAGTTACTATTATTATTCACATTAACATGAAAAAACAAACTATGTAAGGGTTCTGAGGATACAAAAACATAACTTTTACATAAAAAATGAAAAGAATGCGCTTTCACACACTCTTTCCACCCAAAAACATCCTAAATCTAACAATTTTTCAAGAAGTCTGGCGTTAAAATGGCGCTACTATCTTCTTTTATTTTTATAGCTTTTTAATATGTTAAGATACAAATTTTGTCTCTTTACGAGCAATTTTTTATACTTTAATTTTTCATTCACAATCCAGTGAGAACATTTATTTGATACGGACAAACAAGTTTACGCTTCTGTATATTGTCCTATTCTTTTAAATTTTTCATAACGATCTTCAATTAATTGTTCTCCATTTAGAGAATTTAATGCATGAAGTGTAGTACTGATGCATTCTTTAATAGAAAGAGCTTGTTTCGCTACATTCCGATGCGCACCACCGATAATTTCAGGGATAATGCCATCAATTACACCAAGCTCTTTTAAATCTGGTGCTGTTATACGCATTGCCTCAGCCGCTTGCTTAGCAAGGCTACCATCACGCCATAAAATGGATGCTGCTCCTTCTGGAGAAATAACGGAATATGTTGAGTTCTCTAGCATAAAGACACGGTTTGCTACGCCTAATGCTAGTGCACCACCACTTCCACCTTCACCAATTACGATACTAATAACGGGTACAGTTAAGCCTGCCATTTCAACAAGATTTCTAGCAATCGCTTCACTTTGTCCTCGTTCTTCAGCAGCCTTACCTGGGTAAGCACCTTTTGTATCGATAAAACAAATGATTGGTCGTTTAAATTTCTCAGCTTGCTTCATCAAACGTAAGGCTTTTCGATAGCCCTCAGGATGAGGCATACCAAAATTACGACGTATATTTTCTTTTGTGGACTTACCACGTTGGTGTCCAATAATAGTTACTGGCTGCCCTTCAAAAATGGCAATTCCACCAAGAATCGCTGCGTCATCACCAAACGTACGGTCTCCATGCAATTCAATAAAATTTTCACACATTGCTTCAATATATTGTAAAGTTGTAGGTCTTTCTGGATGTCTTGCAACTTGCACACGGTCCCAAGGCTTCATATTGGCATAAATCGATTGCTCTAACTGCGATAAACGTGTTTCAAGCTTCTCGATTTCACCGGACATATCTACATCTGCTTCTGCAGCAATTGTTTTCAATTCATCAATTTTTTCTCGTAGTTGTACGACTGGTTCTTCAAATGCTAAAGTTTTAGACATGTTGCACGCCGCCTTTCGTATGCATTTTTACAAGTAGTGAAACTTGTTTACGTAAATCCTTGCGATGGAAGATTGCATCAAGTTGACCATGCTCTAATAAAAACTCTGCTGTTTGGAAATCGCTTGGCAGTTTTTCTCTTACTGTTTCTTCAATAACACGACGACCAGCAAAGCCAATTAATGCTTGTGGTTCTGCAATATTTATATCACCAACTGAGGCAAAACTTGCTGAAACTCCACCCGTTGTTGGATGCGTTAAAATTGAGATGAATAATAAACCTTGATCACTGTGGCGTTTTAAAGCCACACTCGTTTTTGCCATTTGCATTAATGACAGTACACCCTCTTGCATTCGTGCGCCACCACTAGCAGTAAAGATGATAAATGGTACACCTAGTTCTGTCGCTTTTTCCACTGCACGTGTGATTTTTTCACCCACAACTGAGCCCATTGAGCCCATGCGGAAGTGAGAATCCATAATCGCTACAACAATCTCTACTCCATCTATAGTACCGACACCTGTTAGTACAGCCTCATTCAAACCTGTCTTTTCTTGGTCAGCTGAAATTTTTTCCACATACGCTGGGAAATTTAGGGGATTACCTGTTTGTAAATGATCATCCATTGATTCGAATGAGCCTTCATCTAAGAAATATTCTACACGTTCTTGAGCAGTCATTTTGAAATGGTGATTACATTTTGTACAAACTTTATGATTTTTTTCTAATTCCTTTGTAAGTTGAATGTGACGACATTCAGGACATTTTGTCATTAATCCTTCTGGAAACGCCTTTTCTTGTCCGTCCTCTTTCTTTTTTCGATTACCACTAAATAAGCTGCGTATTGCCATGTTCGACTCCCCCTTTGTTGTTGTCTAAATGCTTTGTACAGTACTCATCCACTGCTCAAAAGCTTTTAATGCTTCTTTTTCGTAACCAAGCTGCATCGATTTCAACATCGTTTGAATGATTAGTTTTTCATCTTCTGTTGAGTTTCGATTTAAACGGTCGCCATCATAAGCTGCTAATTGAAACCAGATTTTTAATGAAAGACGATTACCTGTCGTGATTAATAATTCTCGCAAAACATCTCGACAATTAACCATACCTTCTATTTCTAGTTTCACAAAAAAACTATCCCACACAGGTAGTGTGCGAAGAATCTCTGTACAACTTATTACGCGAATTGCTTCCATTTCATGAATCTGTCGCGTTAATTCGACATCTTTTTTTGATTTTTCATCTTCTAATATAAACATCGACAGTATTTCTACAAGCTGATGCTTATGTGTGGACGCAAGAAAAGTACCGCCACCATGCCTTGTTTCAATAAGCCCTAGCAATTCTAAGCTTCGCAAAGCCTCTCGCACAGAGGATCGCCCGACACCTAGACGCTCAGATAGCACTCGTTCAGAAGGTAGCTTTTCACCTGCTTGAATTTTTTCCATTTTAATGAGTTGACGTAGTTGTTGGACGATTTCTAAAAACACTTTTTTTTGTTCGGTTTTTTTATCCATACGACTAACTCCCCTTATCAAAAAGTGGTCTGACCACTTTTTACGTTGACTCTAGCTTACAAAATAACTGTTCAAAAGTAAAGAAAAAACTGCATAAAAATTAAATGCAGTTTCTAAATTTTTGTTTCATTTTAGATCTTTTTTGTCGTTTGCGCATGTTTTACTTTAATCTGCAACTTTCCAAAACGTCTTTCCAAAACACCCTCGATAAACAGCATTTCATCCTCTAGTAACAGGTCTTGAACGAATTGAAATACTTGTGGAAACAACGTAATAGAAACAGTTCCATACTCATCCTGTAGCTGAACAAATGCCATTTGCTCACCTTTTTTTGTACGAATTTTTTTCACTTCATCAATCATGCCAATCATTTTCACATAAGTACCATCTCGAGACTGCTTTAACTCTCGACACGTACTATTGACATCACCCCAGTGTAACCTTTCTTGCGCTACTGGATGTGTAGAAATATAAAAGCCTAATCTCTCTTTCTCATGCATCAATTTTTCCTTTTGTGAAATTTCCTCTGCCTGCATATATTTTGGTTTACCAAAACTAAAGGCCATAGCTGATGTCATATCAATATCCTCAGTAGGTCTTAGCAACTCTGCGTGTTTCAAGGCTGCGTCTACTGTCATGATGAGGACAGCTCGGTCTTTTTCTAGATAATCAAGCGCACCAGCATAAATTAATGATTCCATCACTTTCGGTTTAAAATGCTGTGCACTTAAGGCAACAGCTAAATCGAACATGTTATTCAATGCCTCTGGATTTGTTTGACGTAGAGCATTCACTTTTTCGATAAATGTATGCGGAACACCTTTGATCCCCGATAAACTATAACGAATACCTTCATTTTCTACAGTAAAATATTTCGTACTATTTTTTAAAGAAGGTGGATAAAACGGGATGCCCTTATCTTTTGCCTCATGGACAAGTTGTTGAATCTTCTCTACATTTCCCGTTGCATTTGATAATAATGCTGCATAAAAACTTAGCGGGAAATGTGCCTTTAAATAGGCCATTTGATAGGAAATCACACTGTAGGCCACAGCATGACTTTTAGGGAAACCGTAATCTGCAAAACGCACAATGAGTTCATATACTTCTTCCGCTATTCGTAGTTCAAAGCCTTGCTTTAATGCCCCATTAACAAATGCAGCACGTTGTTCCTCTAAAACCTGACGATTTTTTTTACTAACCGCACGGCGAAGTAAATCCGCTTGTCCCATTGTAAATCCCGCGAGAACAGAGGCAATTTTTATTATCTGCTCTTGATAGACAATAACACCATATGTCTCCTGTAAAATAGGCTCTAACACCGGATGGGGCATAACGACCATTTCTTTGCCAGCTTTCCGTTTTGCGTAGACAGGAATAAAATCCATTGGACCTGGTCGATAAAGTGCGTTTACGGCCACAATATCTAAAAAATTTGTAGGATGGATATCACGTAATGCTTGTTTCATCCCGTCTGATTCTAATTGAAAGATACCCAATGTATCCCCACTTTGTAATAGTTGGAAAGTCATTTCATCATGCATAGGAATTAATCCAAATTCTATCCAAGGTCCTCTCGCTTTATAGATAGACCAACGTATTTGTTCTAGAATAGTGAGATTACGCAAGCCTAAAAAATCCATTTTAACGAGACCACACGCTTCAATATCACCCATTGGCCATTGTGTACTATAAATACCATCATGTCCTTCTTCAATAGGAACAGTATCTACTAATGGCGAAGGAGCAATGACAATGCCTGCTGCATGGGTGGAGGAATTTCTTGGTAAACCTTCTAGTTTTAGCGCTACCTCGAACCAACGCTGGTGCTTTTCATTTTCTGCTAACCAGTCTTGAAAGACATTTGATTCTGCCACAGCTCTTTGCAAAGTTATGCCTGGCTTATTCGGAATCATTTTCGAAATTTTTTCTAACGTTTCTGCTTCAAAACCAAAAACTCTCGCAACATCCCTTGCAACAGCTTTTGCTGACAAGGTTCCAAATGTAATAATTTGTGCAACATTTGCTTTGCCATATTTTTGTGCAACATATTGAATCACTTGCTGTCTTTTACTATCAACAAAATCGATATCAATATCAGGTAATGTGATTCTATCAGGATTTAAAAATCGCTCAAATAGTAAACCGTAGGCAAGTGGATCTACTTGTGTAATGGAGAGACTATAGGCCACAAGAGAACCAGCAGATGAACCACGACCTGGTCCAGTCAAAATGCGATTTTCTTTCGCAAAGCGCATAAAGTCCGCAACAACTAAAAAATAGTCAGCAAAGCCCATTGAGCAAATAATTTCAAGCTCATATTGCAGTCGCTCTTTATAGCTAATGGGCACTGCCATTTGCTTAAAACGTTCTTCTAATCCTGTAAATGCTTCTTTAACAAGCAAACTTTCAGCCGTTTCACCTGCTGGTACAGGAAATTCAGGCATTTGCACAGGCATTTCAGGTATACCAGCTTTACAGCTAACTAGCATTTTCACACTAGACTCAAGCCACTCTGGTCGATCACCAAACCAATTTTGCCATTCCTGTGCTGTTGGTGCAAAATACCCTTGCAAATTGGCCGTTAGCATTGTTTCTCCTAGTTTTTCGCCTGTATCTATTGCTCTTGCTACTTCATAAGCAAAATGATCTTCTGGGCGCAAAAAATAACAGCTTTGAGTGGCTACAAGTGGAATAGACTGTTCTTCACACCAGACAACTAATTCTTCTTCATTAGCTGCTTTTACCCCTCCAGGTCTTGCAATTCCTAAGTAAAAATCGTTTTTAAATAGCTGAACAAAAGTAGCGACCATTGCTTGCCAGCCATCTAAATCCGTTAATTCATTTGTTGAGAGCAGAGCCACACAACCTGCTGCATACCCCTCAAGCCATTTCCATGGCAGCACTTCATCTTGTCTAATTGATATAGCACTACTAATCTTTAATAGGTGTTGATAGCCTTCCTGAGTCCGCGCATACAGTACTAGAGGTATGCTCTTGTCATGCCACTGTACGTTAACCGAAAGTCCAATGACAGCATGGATATCAGCTTGCTGCAATGCTTTACAAAAAGGCAAAAGCCCATACAATTTCGTATTAACGATTGCACAGGCCTGTGTCTTTTGCTCTTGTAAAAAAGGAATCAATTGCTCAAGCCGAATTGTGCTTTTCAATAAATCCGCGCTCGTATGCATCTTCGTATATACATGTGTCAAATGAATCCCTTCCTTTTCTTTGTTAATGATACGCTTTACAAAGCTCCTGTAATCTTGAAATGACGCGGTCTGCTTCCTTCCATGAGTAAGCCGTGGCACCAGAGGCAAGTGGATGTCCACCACCGTTAAATTCTTTTGCTAATGTATTAATAACGGGACCTTTTGAACGTAGTCGTACACGGATTTGATCATCTTCTTCTATGAATACAACCCAAGAACATATCCCTTTGACACTGCCGAGACAACCTACTAATAAAGAGGCCTCTGATGGCACCGCATCATACTCTGCTAGCAGTTCCTTTGTCAGCTTTACATAAGCAGCTCCATGCTCATCCATTACAAAATTTTGATAAATATAGCCTTGTAAATTAAGTAGCTTTTGCTCCATTTCATACATACCATCAAAAACTTGATTTCGATCAAAATCATATGTAATCAGTTCAGAAGCAACTTTAAATGTTTTAGCTGTTGTACTTGGAAACTGGAATCTTCCTGTATCCCCTACAATTCCTGTAAATAATAATCGTGCAGCAGCATCAGAAAGCTTCCAGTTAGCAACTTCTTTACCTTCCTCATACAATTCATAAATCATTTCACTGCAAGAGCTTGCAGTCGTATCTACCCATAAAAGATCACCATAAGCATCATCATTTGGATGGTGGTCAATTTTAATCACCATTTTCCCTTTTGTATAGCGCTGATCGTCAACTCGCTCCTGATTGGCAGTGTCTGTAACAATCACTAAGGCATTGTTATAGATATCATCTGCTATATGATCAGGCTGTGCCATAAATGATAAGGAAGCATCATGTTCGCCTACAGCAAAAACCTTTTTCTCAGGATAATTTGCTAAAATGATCTCTTTTAATCCTTGCTGTGAGCCATAAGCATCGGGATCTGGACGTACATGGCGATGAATTACGATTGTTTCATAAGCAGCAATTGTGTCGATGATTTGTCTTTTCACAGTAACTTCCTCCAATATGATAGTAAGAACCGTTAGCATTTTTCTCTAATAATCGTTACAATAATGTCTAGTTATGCTAGGAGGTTTACTATGCTCAATTTAATATTTGTGTTTGCGATAATCATATCATTTGTCTTTTATTTTTATTTTAAAACAAAACAGTTTCGTTCTCCATTACCTATTGCTAAAAATTGGTATAAAAGTAAGGCGAATATTGGCTTTGGATCATTCATCCTGTTTTTCGGATTAAATCAAGCCTATTTATTCCCAGGCTTATATACTTTTATTATTGTAACAATTCTTGTCGTACTAGGCATCTTTGTTATTATAGAAAATACAAAAAAAGTACGACATTATGGTCAATTTGTTGAGGAAGAATTGCGCATCAATCAATAATATAAATAATAAAGGGATGACCAAGCAATTGCGCTAGGCCATCCCTTTTCAATCCTTAACGTTCTAATAGCTGGAACATCATCATTGCCTTACCGACAAGAATTTGTTGATTATATACTTCAAAATCCATTTTCACAAACTTACGACTCATGTCTAATATACGAGGCTTGACTGTAAGGGTGCTTTCCATTTGGACTGGCTTAATAAAATAAATGGTCATATTTTCAGCCACCGCGTCCCCACGTTTACGACGTTTTAGCGCAAATGAGCCGACCTCAGCTAGTAAAGTGGTAAAGGCACCATAAGAAATGGCTCCGTATTGATTGGTCATTTGTGGCGTGACTTTAAATTCCACGATAAGCTCTTCATCACCTAGAACCTTCATCTCATTTTTCACTAAATCATCAATGGTTTCGCCATGTTGAGGCTGTCTTTGTGCAAGTTGTAGTGCCTTCAGCACGTCCTGACGACTAATAACACCTTGCAGAATATTGTCATCATTAACAATTGGTAAAAGATCGATTCCTTCCCAAATCATACGATGCCCAGCAGAAGCAACACTCATTTTCATAGAGCCAGCGATTGGATTTTTCGTCATCACTTTTTCGATGAGCTCGTTTTCTTCTCGACCAATGACGTCTTTTACTGTAATCATACCGACCAACTTATTTTGGTGTGTGACAACAGGAAATGCACCATGTGTTGTGCGTTCATTTAGTTTCTGGAAATGATGAATTGTTTCATCATTTTTTAACGCTGCTGTGTCAGTCATTGGAACATAAATGTCTTCGATAAATAAAATATCTTTTTTAATTAATTGGTCATAGATTGCTCGGTTAATCATCGTCGCTACTGTAAACGTATCATAGCTTGTTGAAATAATTGGTAAATCTAATGAATCCGCAAGCGACTTATTATCTTCCGTTGTATCAAAACCGCCAGTTATTAAAACCGCAGCACCTGCTCGAAGTGCATTTTCATGAGCTTTAACACGGTTACCAACTATTAATAAGCTACCTGCATCTGTATAACGCATCATGTCCTCTAACTGCATTGCACCAATGACAAATTTCGTTAGCGTTTTATGTAGACCTGATTTTCCACCTAAAACTTGACCATCGACAATATTGACAATTTCTGCAAAAGTTAAGCGCTCAATATTTTCTTTCTTTTTTTTCTCAATACGAATTGTTCCAACACGTTCAATTGAACTTACTAAGCGACGATTTTCTGCTTCCTTTATAGCACGGTAAGCCGTCCCTTCACTCACTTGCATTTCCTTCGCAATTTGGCGTACTGAAATTTTATCGCCCACCGGTAGTGATTCGATATATTGTAAAATTTTCTCATGTTTTGTAGACAAAATATCACCTATTTCCTAAGCTTCATTTCTGCTCTTAGTGTACCATATTTTTTATGAAAATATTTAATATAAAGTGATGAAATTGTTTAACATTCCCCATCATTTCTACTACCAGAGTGGTATCAATTTATTAGTACAGCCTTATCATTGATTAGGAACAGTTTACTTTTTCACCGGCTTTTAAAATTTGAACCTCTGAATTTTGCACTAAATCTGCAAAAATTTGTGGATCTTGCTCGATTGGTGGGAATGTATTGTAATGAATAGGAATTACAATTTTTGGCTTTAAAAATGAAACCGCACATGCAGCATCTTCTGGTCCCATTGTAAAATTATCACCAATAGGTAAGAACGCAATATCAATCGGATGTCGTTCACCAATTAATTTCATATCACTAAATAACGCTGTATCACCTGCATGATAAATCGTTAGTCCCTCAACAAATAGTAAAATTCCAGCTGGCATACCCATGTAGATAATTTCATTATTTTCTGTTATATAAGAAGATCCGTGGAAGGCTTGTGTAAATTTTACCTTGCCAAAGTCAAATTCTTTGGCACCGCCTATATGCATTGGATGTACTTTTACACCTTGCCAAGAAATCCAATTTGCTAATTCATTTGGTGCAATGACTAACGCATCCTTTTTCTTTGCTAACTCCACTGTATCTCCAACATGATCATTATGCCCATGTGTAAGTAGAATAATATCTGGTGCTTCCTCAGTAACCTTTAAGTCTGTCTGTCCATTGCCAGTAATAAAAGGATCAATTATGATTGTTTTTCCATTTGTTTGAATTTTGACAACTGAATGCCCATGATAACTTATTTCCATCTTAAAATCCTCCTCGATTTACAAATTACAGTCCATCATTTTAATTCGCTACCCATGCGCTTTTTCCCTTTTTTTGATATGCTTGTACAGAGAATAATCATAGTATTCTCTGACAGCTTTATACCACGTTAGAGCACAATTATTCAGTACGTACTAAAAAAGGAACCTCGACATGTTCTTTAAGTAGTCGAAGCTTCCTAATGTAAATTCCAAATGTAATAAAGGGAGGACATATCTATGTCAAAAGTTGAAGAAATCCAAAGTTACTTGCAACAAAATCACATCGAAGCAGCATTTGTAACAACACCTGACAATGTTTTTTATGTTTCAGGCTTTAAAAGTAATCCACATGAGAGATTACTAGGGGTCATGATTTTTAAAGATGCTGAACCTTTTCTAATTTGTCCGCAAATGGAGATTCCTGATGCAAAGGCTGCAGGTTGGTCTTATGAAGTAATTGGACATCAGGATACAGAAAACTCAATGGAAGTACTTGCCCAAGCAATCGCATCACGCCAAGCTAATCCAACTACGTTTGCCATTGAAAAAGCGCAACTAATCGTAGAACGTTTGGAAGCACTACAACAATCGTTCCCTCAAGCTAACTTTGTTCGTCTTGATGAAAAAATTAATGCAATGCGTGTAATCAAGGATGAAAGTGAATTAGAAAAATTACGTAAAGCTGCGAAATTAGCTGATTATGCAATTGAAATCGGTTGCAAAGAAATTGCTGAAGGTAAAACAGAAATGGAAATTCTAACAGCGATTGAAAGTGCTATTCAAGATAAAGGCTGCAAAATGTCCTTTGAAACAATGGTATTGAGTGGTCCAAAAACGGCATCTCCTCATGGTATACCAGGTGCGCGTAAAATTGAAAAAGGGGATATGGTCCTATTTGACCTAGGGGTTATTTATGATGGCTATTGCTCCGATATTACACGTACCGTTGCCTTTGGTGAGCCTAGTGAAGCACAGAAGGAAATTTATAATGCCGTTTTAGCAGCCAACACAAATGCTGTCGCAGCTGTGAAACCTGGTGTTCGAGCTATGGACTTAGATAAAATTGCACGCGATACAATTACCGAAGCAGGTTACGGTGAATATTTCACACACCGCCTTGGCCATGGTCTTGGCATTTCCGTACATGAATTCCCATCAGTTACAGGGGCAAATGACATGACGATGGAAGAAGGCATGGTCTTTACAATTGAACCTGGGATTTATAAATCAGATGTAACAGGTGTACGTATCGAGGATGATGTTGTTGTAACGAAGGATGGCGTTGAAGTACTAACAAAGTTCCCGAAAGATTTAATTGTTCTATAATGAATAAAAAAAGGAAGCAACTAGTGTGCTTCCTTTTTATTTATTGAATTAGCTCATCCACATTAACGTATGGTAAACCTTGTGAATCAGCCACTGCTTTATAAACAAGTTGTCCATCTAATGTATTCACACCTTTTTTCAGTGCAGCATTATCTAGGCAAGCTTGTTTGTAGCCTTTGTTTGCAATTTGAAGTGCATATGGAATTGTATTATTTGTTAAAGCAATTGTTGATGTGCGTGGTACCGCTCCTGGCATATTTGCAACTGCATAGTGTACTACGCCATGTTTGATATATGTTGGATCATCATGTGTTGTCACACGATCTGATGTAGCTAAAATACCGCCTTGGTCAATAGCGATGTCCACTACAACAGAGCCAGCTTGCATTGACTGGATCATTTCTTCAGAAACAAGTTTCGGTGCTTTTGCCCCTGGGATTAAAACGGCACCAATAACTAAATCAGAATTTTTTACTGATTCAGCAATATTGTATGGATTAGACATTAATGTTTGAACATCACGACCAAACATATCTTCTAATTGACGTAAACGTTCTGGACTTAAATCGATAACTGTTACGTCTGCTCCCATACCAACAGCGATTTTTGCAGCATTTGTTCCGGCAATACCACCACCGATTACTGTCACTTTACCGCGTTGTACACCTGATACACCACCTAGTAAAATACCTTTACCAGCATGGTTTCTCTCTAAGAACTGTGCACCGATTTGTGTAGCCATTTTACCAGCTACTTCACTCATCGGTGTTAATAAAGGTAATGAACCGTTTGCTAATTGCACCGTTTCGTAGGCAATACCTACAACCTTTTTATTTAAAAGTGCCTGAGTCAATTCAATCTCTGGCGCTAAATGTAGATACGTGAATAAGATTTGGCCTTCATAGAAATAATCATACTCAGAAGCTACAGGCTCTTTAACCTTCATGATCATCTCCTGTGACCATGCTTCTTTAGCAGTTTGCACAATATGAGCACCTGCTGCAATGTAATCAGCATCCGTAAAGCTTGATCCTAAGCCTGCCCCAGTTTCAATGTACACCTCATGGCCTGCATGTGTTAAAGTAACAACTCCTGCTGGTGTCATGGCTACACGATTTTCATTGTTTTTAATTTCCTTTGGAATACCAATCTTCATTGTTTCCTATCCCCTTCCATTACGTAAGAAATAAGCATCATTTATGTAACTATGAATTGATGCACCCCTTGCAATTCCATATTACCAAACTATTGAAAAAAAAGCTTTATCTAAAGTAAATACAAATAAAATTTCTAACATTTTCAAAATACTAAATATTTAAACGATAAATAACGTCATAAGTTATTATATTTAAAAACTAAAAAGGACAATAATTAAGCAGCTAATAAGGATCATTCATACGCAAGTTCTGACTACCAAAAGACGTTTACACGCTGTAAATAGTGGGAATTAAGTAAGTATATTTGATTGACATTTCATAATGAAATGCCTTCACTTTTTCATAATTTTTCTTCCGGAAAGTATTTCCTTTAGACAATCATTTGGTATAATCAACATATACAAATCAGGGAGGTTTTTCAAATGGCTAATCATTATAAAAGCATTGTTGTTGCAGTAGACGGTTCGAAAGAAGCTGAATACGCATTTCGTAAGTCAATTGACGTTGCAAAACGAAACGAAGGTGCTGTATTAAATCTAGTAAATGTTATCGATACACGTTCATTTGCTGCAATCGAAGCATATGACCGTTCTATCGCAGAACGTGCTCAAGCATTTTCTGAAGAACTATTAAATGGTTATAAAAAACAAGCTGAAGATGAAGGCTTATCAAATGTTAACCTTATCATTGAGTATGGCTCTCCTAAAAATATCATTACTAAAGAGCTTTCAAAAATCGTTGACGCAGATTTAATCATCTGTGGTGCAACTGGTCTAAATGCAGTTGAGCGATTCCTAATCGGTTCTGTATCTGAAGCAATTGTACGTTCAGCTAAGTGTGACGTTCTTGTTATTCGTACACCAGAAAACTAAACCGCAATACATAAAAAGGTATCCTTCACTAGGATACCTTTTTACTTGTGTTGGTTTTGTGAGCAATCACTTGCCCTCTTTCCACATCTTCACTTTTTCAAAGAATAACGCAAGCGCCTGTTTATTTTGCATATTCGGAACTTTAGCTAATAGTACTTCTTTAGGTGCTTTTAACTCCTTCGCTTGCTTTTGTAAAATCACTATGCTCTTTTCTAATGCTTTATTGGCAAATATAGAGTCAGGTAATTGGATAATAGCTTGAATCCAGGCGTGCTTTTGAATGTACTTGTGTAGTTGCTTAGACTGCTCCGAATCAAAAAGATGAGATGGCGCAAGGAAAAATAAATAGCCACCATCCTTCGTATAATTCATCGATTGCTCAATAAATAAATGGTGGGCATAACTCATCCCCTCTGACGGGCATAGTTCATAGTCGATTGCTACTTCTTCATTTGGATAATAACCTACTGGTAAATCACAAACAACAGCATCAACTGGATTTACCAACAGATCTTGTAAGGCATCTTGACGGTATAAAGAAATAGGCTGTTCTGTTAAATCAGCAGTGGCTGCAGCAAGACGAATGAGTAGCTCATCAACTTCCACACCTGTTGCTTCCACTTTTCCATCTAATAAATTCATGACCGTAAGTAGTAAATTTCCTGTACCTACTGCTGGGTCCATAATTGAAATTTTTTCATTTTCAAGACGCTCTGCAAATATTTGTTCCACAAAATAACCAACTAATAACCCTAAAGTATCGGGTGTCATTTGATGATTTGGCTGCGAGCCTTTACGCATTCCCTTTAAAATGGCAATTTGAATAGCTTTGCGAATGTCCTCTTTTGTTGCATCTTTCTGTGAAAAATCGACTTCGCCATAAAGCCATGCCTCTAGGCCATCTAGTAACCCCTCTAACAGTGTTATATCTTGTTCTTTTTCGAACTTTTCAGCATGCTCATTTAGCAATCCAAATAACTTCTCGATGTTTTCCATACATAACTTCCTTTCACGCAGAAAAGAGCCGTGACAAAAAACTCGTCACAGCCCCTTTGTCTAGTATTATCTTAGCCTAAAAGCAACTCATTATGCTAGTGTTTTGACAGCTGCAATGGCCGCTTCATAGTTTGGATGGTCTGTAGCTTCAGGTACATATTCAACATATGTTACTTTATTATTTGCATCCACAACGAATACTGCACGTGTCAGAAGACGTAATTCTTGAATGTACACGCCATATGCTTCACCAAATGAAAGATCACGGTGATCCGAAACAGTTTGAACTGCATCAATACCTGCTGCACCACACCAACGCTTTTGAGCAAATGGAAGATCCACAGATACTGTATAAATGACTACATTGTCACCTAAGTTTGCTGCTTCTTCATTGAAACGACGTGTTTGCGCATCACATACACCAGTATCTAATGATGGTACAACACTAAATAAACGAATTTTTCCTTCTGCGTTTTTTAATGTTACAGGTGATAGGTCATTCGCTAATACAGTAAAATCTGGTGCTTGATCGCCCACCTTTACTTCATTTCCTACTAGTGTTACTGGACCATTTTTAAATGTTACTTGTGCCATATAAACGCCTCCTAATCATCATATGTACATAATATTACTAAATGAAGGGAATTAATTGCAACTAAGATAGCTTACTTTATTTGAATGAGTCTTGGTAGAGCTATTCAGCAAAGCAAGGGATTGATTTCCTTTCCAATGGAGTTGCTGCTTGGTCACGAAGGTTCGTATCACAGGATGTGATGTTTTTAGCTTTCGTTCCTCTAATTACTCGCCCCAGGATGTCATCTGTGAAGCTCATCCCCAAGGCCCCACCCGTCTTCACTACAATTAATCCTCTTCTCATTTAACAAGGCTGTCTCTCTATTTCGAGACAGCCTCTTGTCTATTGTTCATTTTTTTCCTCTAGCTTTGCTAGTTCAGGTTTTTCCTCAGTTTCCATAATCGCTTCTTGCTTTGTTAAAGAAGGTGGCGCTACCTCTTTTTCAATAAAGATTTTTTCATGCACCACTGTTGTATCAGCAAAATAATCATGTAAACCTTGGTTTTCTGGTAAAATGACTACCAAAATATAAAGTGGCATAAAAATATTATTGATGATACGACCAATCCAATCACGGAATAACACATCTGACCAAGTAAGCTTATCATGCTTTAATGAAATAACACGTAATCCAAATACCATTTTACCTAATGTTTGCCCAAAGAACTTTGTCATTAGCACAAAATAGCTATAATAAAGGATCGCCATGATAATAGAAATCGGTGCATACCAAACAGATTCCGATAAGGACCAATCCATTAGATAAAATATAGGATTTACGAGTATCCCACCTACAGCAGAAATAATGAATCCATCTAATAAAAATGCCCAAAGTCGAATCCAAAAGCCAGCTGTTTTTAAAGAATAGTTTTTATGCTTTGCTGAATCTTCTGATGCGTTGATGAGAAAGCCATTTTCGATAGAGGGTGAACCTTGCATAACAATTTCATTGTTTGTCATTGTACTCCCTCCTTAATATTCCCCGTATAAGTACATCATTTTTGGTGCACTGTAGTCCGTCATAATTTTCATTAGCATTTTTTCTTCTGCTGATGGACCAAACATGGAGCCAATTTTCATACCAACGTATGATTGCCAGCCTCCCATATCATATGAATACTCAAATAGAGCAGCATCTTCAAGTCCATAATCAGCACGTAGAGCAGCGATGGCTGCTTCTTCGTCACCAATTTCATCAATTAAGCCGGCTTCAAGCGCTTTTGTACCACCGAGAATACGACCATCTGCAACCTTTTTCACTTCTGCTTCAGACATATTACGTCCTTGCTCTACAATATCTACAAATTCTTCGTACGTTTCGTTAATCATATCTTGCATCATTGTGCGTTCCTCAGGTGTCACTTCACGCATTGGGCTTAGCATATCCTTGTGCTCACCCGATTTAAACGTTTCGAATTTAACACCAACTTTTTCAGCTAATGCTTGGTAGTTCATAGATTGCATAATGACACCTATAGAACCTGTTATTGTATCACGATGAGCAAATATTTTATCAGCAGGTGCTGAAATATAATAACCACCTGATGCTGCCATGGAATCCATAGATACATAGATTGGAATTTGTCGTTCTTCTTTAATTTTCAGGAGCTTTTTATAGATTTCTGCTGATTCTTTCACGCCACCACCTGGTGTATTAACGCTTAAAACAATGCCCTGTACCGAATCATCATACATAATATTATCCAACTGGTCTAAAAAGAATTGATGATCATAGCCAACTGGTTGCCATAATGTACTTGATCCGATATCTTGAATCGTTCCATCTACCTTTAAATAAGCAATTCGCTTATCAAAATTGTCTCCTTCGATTACATTTTCATAAACATCTAAATTATTTCCTGCCATTAAACTATCAAAATTACCTAGGAAATCTGCTTTAAATAGAGCAAAAACAGTGTTAATCCCTAATGAAAATAGTAAAAGAACTCCTGCAACTACTAAAGCAACCCACCTTTTAACATTCATGTCTTTCCGCCTCCTCAACACGTAATACGTATGACTTGCTTATTTGTTTCATTTTTTTGCAATAATATGCAAAAATTTTTTTATTCATTTCCTCATAATACCTTATCTAAAATCAGAAAAAAAATCAAAGTTCATACATTTGCATGAACTTTGATTTTCGACATTATTTCCTAGGAAATGATGATTCATGGAATTGCTTTGCTTCTTGTTGTCGTAATTCGACACGTCTAATTTTACCTGAGGATGTTTTCGGCAGTTCTTCAACAAACTCAATAGCACGTGGATATTTATAGGGTGCTGTTAATGATTTCACATGATCTTGAAGTGTTCGAATGAGTGCTTCATTACCAATTTCTCCATTACGAAGTACAACAAATGCCTTTACTATATTTCCTCGAACTTTTTCAGGGCTCGCAATGACAGCTGCTTCTTTCACAGTTGGATGTTTCATCAATGCATCCTCTACTTCAAATGGTCCGATTGTATAGCCAGAAGATATAATGACATCATCCCCTCGACCCTCAAACCAAAAGTAGCCATCTTCATCTTTGGAGGCACGATCTCCTGTAATGTACCAATCTCCACGGAATTGTAAATTTGTTCGTTCAGGATCATTTAAATATTTTTTAAAAAGTGCGGGTGTTTCACGATGAACAGCAATATCACCAATTTCTCCTATAGCAACTGGTTTGCCATCATCGTTAATGATTTCAACAGTATTACCTGGAGTAGGTTTTCCCATAGAGCCAATTCTAGTCTCCATTCCTATCATTGTACCAACGAGTAACGTGTTTTCTGTTTGACCATAGCCGTCTCGAACTTGTAAATTGAAAGTTTCCGAAAACACTTTGATGACCTCACTATTTAAAGGCTCACCAGCCGATACAGCTTGACGAATTGCACTCAAATCATACTCATGTAATTGATGAAGGGCTGCCATAAAACGATATTCAGTTGGTGTGCAGCATAATACATTGATTTTAAATTTTTCAAGCAATGTTAAATATGTAGCTGCATCAAATTTACCTTTGTATACAAATGCGGTTGCACCACTGCCTAATGTAGCAAGAAACGGACTCCATATCCATTTTTGCCATCCAGGTGCTGCTGTAGCCCAAACGACATCATTTTCTTGCACACCTAGCCAATGTGGGGCCGTAGTTCGTAAATGTGCATAACCCCAGCTATGAGTATGAACAGCTGCTTTTGGGTTTCCTGTAGTACCGCTTGTATAGGCTAAAAATGCATTATCTGTACTTTTCGTAGGGTCAGAACTTATGTAGGTTGTAGGTTGATTGTACATTTTTTCAAGTAACGGTTGCCAAGGTTCGTGTGCTTCCCCTATTACGAATTGCTGTGTTCCTTGTAAATTTCCCACTTCATCAAATTGTTCAATATAGGGTTCGTATGCAACAACACCTTTAGCATTCGCGTGTTGAATGCGGTACTCAATATCCTTAGATCTTAACATTTCAGAGCTTGGAATAATGGTTAATCCAGCTTTCAATGCTGCAATATACACAATGTATGCTTCTACTGAACGTGGTACCATCACTAAAATCACATCACCTTTTGTTAAGCCTTGCTTGGTGAAAACGTGTGCCGCTTGGTTCGCTTTTTCAAGTAAATGTGCATATGTAATAAATTGTACTTCTTTATTTTCTTCATAAATAATTAACGCATTTTTATTTACATCTTGAGCGAATTTTTCAATTTCCTCTGATATGTTATACCATTCTGGTGCAACTAAATCTTTTCTTTTCACGGCAAATGCCCCCTTTTGTTATGACACATTATAAAACTCCTTTTTCAGCATTTTCAATGGTTTGTGCTCAATTTTGTTAAAGTCATGACAACTATCATACTTTGCTATATGGCATCAGTCACGTTTTGTCGATAGGAAAACTAGCTATTGAATACAAATGAAAAGTATGGTACATTTTGGTCAACTAAAAGCAAGATTGCAGGGGGACTCATAAGAGTTGAGAAGGTAAAACCTGACCCTTTGAACCTGTTAGTTAATACTGACGTAGGGAGCAACGGACATCGTTTTTTCAGATGAAAGGCTCTTTTTCGTGCATTTACACAAAAAGGGTCTTTTTTGCATGCTTACGTCCATCCACAGAGGAGGACTGAAATGATTTTTCAAACAATTCGTCAACAACGACCACTCATTCATTGCATCACAAATTATGTGGTGGCAAATTTCCAAGCAAATGGTTTATTAGCAATAGGTGCTTCTCCTGTTATGGCTGACGATAGCCACGAAGCAGAGGAAATGGTAGCAATGGCACAAGCTCTATTAATTAATATTGGGACACTGAATGATCGAACAAAAAATGCCATGTTGTTAGCAGGTAAAAAAGCGAATGCACTTGGTATTCCTGTTATTCTAGATCCTGTCGGTGCTGGAGCCACAATATATCGCAAGGAAACCGTACAACACTTGCTTAAGGACATACAATTTGCAGTTATTCGTTGTAATATCGGTGAGCTTGCGGCGATAGCCAATGTTGATTGGCAACAGAAAGGTGTCGATAGCGGTCATGGCTCCATGGCTATGGAGGCTGAAGCAACATTATTGGCTCAACGTTTCAAATGCATTGTCATCGTAACGGGTGAACGAGATTTTATGACAGATGGTGTGTATAGCCATTGGATCACTGGTGGAAATGCAATGATGACGGAGGTAACTGGAACAGGCTGTTTACTTAGTGCTATATGCGGTGCTGCCTATATCGTAGGTAATAATCCATACAAACAATTAGCAGAAACACTCACTTTCTATAAAAAAGCAGCAGCACTTGCCTCTGCATTTACTGCAGAAATTGGTGATTTTCAAATAGCTTTGTTAAATGCCATACACCGCTTGTCAAAGGACGGTGAAGCTTCATGTATACTGTAACGACGATTGCAGGCTCTGATAGTGGTGGCGGTGCTGGTATTCAAGCTGATTTAAAAACATTCCAAGAATTAGAAGTATTTGGGACTTCAGTCATTACAGCTTTAACTGCTCAAAATACTCTGGGTGTTACGGGTGTTTTCACAATTGATGTTTCATTTGTAGAAAAACAACTTCAAGCATTAGTAGCAGATTTTTCGATCGCTGCGATTAAAACGGGTATGCTTTATTCCTCGGATATTATTCAAGCAATCGCGCACATTATCAGTGATTTAAAAATTCCACTGATTGTCGATCCAGTGATGATAGCAAAAGGTGGAGAAAGCTTATTACAGCAAGATGCTATCGAGGCAATGCGCTCATCCCTGCTGCCTCTCGCTACTATCGTTACGCCAAATATACCAGAAGCAGAGGCGCTTACAGGGAGAAGAATAAACCATATTGAAGATATAAGAGAAGTGGCGCAAAGCTTTTTACAATTAGGCGTACAATGCGTCATCATCAAAGGTGGCCATTTAGCAGATCCACTTTATGCCATTGATTATGTATTTTATAAAAATGGTCGATCTTTTTCCATGCAGTCGCCCCGAATTCAAACAAAAAATACACACGGTACTGGCTGTACATTTTCAGCAGCACTCACTGCTTTTCTTGGACAAGGCTTCACTCTTGAAGAGGCCATTATTGAAGCTAAAAAATTTATTCAATTAGCGATTATGCATGATTTATCCATCGGGAATGGTCATGGTCCTACAAACCATTTTGCCTATCAACAGCATAAAACAGCCTGCGAGGTGAAGATTCATGAAACGTGAGGATTTACAGCTTTATTTTATTATGGGCACTAACAATGTTTTCCATCAGGAGCCAATCACTGTTCTCGAAAAAGCGTTGAAAGCAGGTATTACAATGTTTCAATTTCGTGAAAAAGGTCCTCAAGCTTTAACTGGATTCGCCTATGAACAATTTGCACGTCAATGTCAAAAGCTATGTAAACAATATAATGTGCCATTCATTGTCAATGATGATATTGATCTCGCTGTTCGAATTAGTGCTGATGGCGTTCATATTGGCCAGGATGATTTACATGTAGCCATAGCGCGTAAAAAAATTGAGAACATGATCCTTGGTGTTTCTGTACATTCACACGAAGAATTACAAACAGCTATTGCTCATCATGCTGATTATGTAGGGATTGGTCCTATTTTTGCAACAACATCTAAAAGTGATGCACAACCACCTTGCGGCACATATTTTTTACAGCAGGCTCACAATCTCCACCCTGAATTACCTATAGTAGCGATTGGTGGCATTAACTGTACAAATGCACATATTGTATTACAGGCAGGTGCTGATGGTGTTGCAGTTATTTCTGCTATTTGTAAAAGTGAAGATGTTGAGCAAACAGTTTCTTCCTTTACATCTTTGTTTCGCATAAATAAATGATCTATAAACAAACTAAAACCAGTGCCTTTTACGGTCACTGGTTTTAAGTTTATAAATGCTTAATCAGCATTTATTGGTTGTTTGGCATACCTTTTAATTGAGATTCTGCCATTTGTACAAGACGTTTAGTGATTTCACCGCCAACGGAACCGTTAGCACGAGCTGAAGCGTCAGCTCCTAATTGAACACCAAATTCTTGTGCAATTTCGTATTTCATTTGATCTAGTGCTTGTTGTACACCAGGTACTGCAAGCTTGTTTGAACTGCGGTTGTTGTTGTTTGTCATGTTTCTCACCTCCTTGTGAATATAGAATGTGCGATATTAGATTTTTAATACAAAAATTTTAGAGGTAAATTGTACCTCTAATGGTACATAGAAAACATCACAAAAAACCCGTCTCAAAACGAGCTTTGAGACGGCTGTTGAATCATTATAATAGATCTGCAAATTTATCTTGTTGCTGTTCTTCTTTCTTAGGGAAAATATAGACCTCTCGATTTTTTACTGCTCGCTCGATAAGTTCATCAAAATCAGAGAAGCTTTCATAGTGCTCTACCTTTTCAAGTTTCGGCTTTGTTTTTGGGCTTGCAGGTGTAAAAATCGTGCAGCAATCTTCAAATGGCTGAATAGATGTTTCGTATGTGCCGATTTTTTCTGCAATATCAATGATTTCTAGCTTATCTGCTGAAATTAATGGTCGTAAAATAGGTGTATTTGTTACAGCATTAATGGCCGTTAAGCTTTCAAGCGTTTGACTTGCTACTTGTCCAAGACTTTCACCTGTAACAATGGCAAGAGCTCCAATTTCCTCACGGACCTGATCGGCTACCTTCAACATCATACGACGAGTTGTCGTCATTGAAACATTAGAAGGTACTTTTTCTTTAATCAATACTTGTATTTCAGTAAAAGGAATGACATGTAATCGAATACTAGCACCAAATTTCGTTAATTCATTTGCAAGTACTTTTACTTTTTCCAATGAATTTTGGCTTGTATAAGGTGGGCTAAAGAAGTGAATGGCTTCTAAACGCACACCTCTCTTCATCATTAAATAACCTGCAACAGGACTATCAATACCACCAGATAGCATTAATAAAGATTTTCCATTAGACCCTACTGGCATGCCGCCTGCACCAGCAATGACTTGTGCCATCATATAAGTTGCATCATGGCGAACTTCTACACGAAGCTCAATATCAGGTTGCTTCACTTTGACAGATAAATTTTTAAATTGTGGTAAAACATAGCCACCAATCTCACGTTGGATTGCATGAGATTCTAAAGGAAATGTTTTATCTGTACGTTTAACTTCTACTTTAAATGTACGTTGCTCATCGTTAAATGTCTCCATTATTGTGATGGCCAATTTCTTCATTGTTTCAATTTCTTTTTCACATGCAGCCACAGGGCTAAATGATTGAATACCAAAAATTTTAGGTAGTCCTGTTATGAGTGTTTGCATCTGTGCTTCGTTTTCGATAGCAATAAACATGCGGTCACGTTCTGTACGGATATGCAAATGTCCTAAATCCGCAAAAGCATGACGAATATTTTCACGTAAGCGGCGGATAAAATCCATTTTATTACGACCTTTTGTAGAAAGCTCACCATATCGAATTAAAATTTCTTTCCAAATCATTACTTAATTTCTCCTTTGAGTTCCAACATTACTTCTGCTAGCACTTGTTTAAACTTTTCTATATCTTCTGCCGTGTTATGTGCACCAAAACTAATACGGATTACACCTTTTTTGTAATGTTCATCGAGGTGCAGAGCCTCAACAACATGACTTGTTTTTGTTTGCTTCGATGAACAAGCACTTGACGTTGACACAATGATGCCACGTTTTTGCATGGCGTTTATAATAACTTCCCCTTTTAAATCCCGAACACTGAATGATAAAATATGTGCAGCACCTTGTGGGGTTGATAAAATATGAACTGACTCTCCATATCCCTCTAACTGCGCACGAATTTCATCTTGCCATTGACGATATTTCATTGCACGTTCATTCGCTGTCTCAATTGCTAACCGAGCAGCTTTCGCTAATGCGACTGCTTGCGGAACCGCTACAGTTCCACTACGCAATCCAAATTCCTGACCTCCACCTAGTGCATATGGCTGCCACCTTATGGCTTTACGAAAAGCCAATACACCTGAACCTTTTAATCCATGTATTTTATGACCAGAAATAGAAATACAGTCAGGCCCATCTTCTCCTTTAAAGGATATAGCTAATTTCCCAAAGCTTTGTACAGCGTCAACATGAAGAACAGCCCGACTCATTTCATGAATCATTTTAGCTGCTTCATCAATAGGTTGAATAGCACCCATTTCATTATTTACATGCATCATGCTTACTAAAATGGTCTCTTTACGTATCTTAGTACGTAGATCATCTAGAGAAATCACACCATTTTGATCGACACTAAGATAGTCAATATCATAGCCCTCTTTTTCGAGCTGTTTAATTGTTTCTAAGACAGATGGATGCTCGATCTCAGTCGTTAAAATATGTTTTCCTATATGTGTATTACTACGTGCTATTCCAAAAATAGCAGCATTATTTGACTCTGTACCACCTGAAGTAAATAGCACATTTCTTGCCTCTGTCTGCAAAATATCTGCTACTTGCTCACGTGCACGCATTAATAAATCATTGGATTCAACACCCATAGCATGGATAGAGGCAGGATTGGCGTAATACTGCTCATTCACAACCATAAACGCCTGCATAACCTCATTTAAAGGTTTTGTTGTAGCACTATTATCTAAATAAATTGTATTAACCATAACTTTTCACACACTTTCAAAACGTTGATTTAACGGTACTTATCATAACGCAATCTTCACAGATTGACCACTAACTTTAACGATTATTCAAATTTTAATTGATTTTCAACATCGTGATGAAAGTTGTTGGTGTACTAAATTCTATATCTTTGACAAAACCAAATTTTTCATAAAGATGGATCGCTCTTTTATTAAATTGTGCGACTGTTAAACGAAGTGGTGTATGCTGCTCTTGTTGTATAGTCATTAAAATATAAGAAAAAAATGTTGCACCCAACCCTTGTCCTGTTAGATTGGGATTCATACCAATGCCAACATCCACACAACCTTTTACATATGCACCAAACTCATGTCCTTTGGGCACTTGAGCTGCCGATCCAGTACAATAAAAACCGATTAATTCCTCTTGATCATTGACAATAGCATAGTAGGGATTTTCAAGCATTTCTTGCAACGTTTCATCTGAGACTTCATTATTATAAAAATCATATGGTTGTTCATATTGCCAATGTAAAATCTCATTTGCATACGTTTCATTCATGTCTCGCTTCAGTAGCTTCAAGCAGATCACATCCTATTCTAGAATTTATAAAGAAAGCTGTCTAAAAAGTAATCGCTATACTTTTTAGGCAGCTCAAATGTTATTTGAATTATTTTGACATGGACTCTTCTACAACCAATTCTTGAATTCGTTTTAAAGCACCTGGCTCCATTTCTTCAACAGCCGTTCCCGCTTCTTCTAATGCCTTTGCATAACGGAATTGATGGAAAGCCCCTTCAGCTTCTTTTAAACGCGTATTCAATTTTGGGTTCGATGCACGGTGACGATTACCATACTGAATGATTCTTTCAATTAGCATAACATTTTCTATTAATTCATGTGCCTTTACTTTAACATCTTCTACACAAAGAGTTGCTGCATTTAAATTATTATGAACTGTGCCCATATTAAGTGGCACTTCTTGCAAGCTTTGCATGACAACATAGATGTGCTCTGCAGCCTCATCAAGTCGTGCATCCATCTCCTCAGGGATTCCTGGAATATTTGCCTTGTTTAATAGGCGATCTGTGTCTTGTAACATTTTCGTTAAGTTTTCGACTTGAGCACGAGCCTTATTCTCATCAATTCGAAGCTTCTTCATTGTATTCGATAGATGCCCTTGCTCTTCATGAATTCGTTCAAGCTCTTCACTAATTTCTACTAATTCTTCCTGCAAACTAGAGTAAGCAGATTTTTCTTCTCTAACCCGCATTGCTAATAAATCATAACGACGTTGCAGTGCTTCCAATTGCTTTAATGCAGCTTTTGGAATTTCTGCATCCTTTTCATTTAAATGATAACTTTGTTGCACATAAGTCGCTTCATCACTAACTAACTTTGTAGAAGAAATGACACTCGTGATGGAACTTAACAAACGATCACAATTTTGGTCGACATAATTTTTAGCAACAACCTCTTTTTCAAGTAAATCATAAAAATGATCAATCTCTTCATTAATTTCTGTCACACGAGGTTTTACAACTGTTAAATTAAGCTCAGACAAATCATTTTTTAATGAATCAAATTCTTTTTCATACTTGTTTAATGCCTCAGTCAATTCTAAATGCTGTAAATAGTAGGATTGGTCTTCCATTTCACGTTGACCATTACGCAATTCCTGAACCGCTCCTGGTAGCTTAACTTGAATTTCAGTCAAAATAGATGGGACATCATTAATATAGTCAAATGTTTGCTGAGATTCTTGATTTAAACTAATGACAATTTCTCGCGCTTGCAAATAATTCCCTTCATTTGTCAGTACATCAAACTCTTCAAACTTTTGAACAAATGTCTCAAGCTTTTTCTCAAGAGCAGGTAACGCTACACCAAACGAATGCTGGTGCGCCAGCAATGTCTTTCTTGCAGAGCGATAATATTCCTTTAATTGTTCAATTTCAATACGATTTTTTTCTTCACTGCCAATTAATTCATTCAGTTCTTCTAATATTTTATCTTTATCTTGATCGCATTTTTCAATATAATCTTCAATTTCACGTTCTATTAACGTCGCTTTTTTAAAACGAAGTCGGTTAATTTGATCTTCAGCGTCAAATAGAAGTGAATCAATTTTAGTCATATGTACGTCGATGACTTCATCCCAAGTATTGCGCCATCGTTCAAACATTTCTTCCGTTTCACCGTTCATGTTTAAAGATTTTACTTTTGAAATTTCTTCATTTATAGGGTTATGTTGAATTTGTAATTTTTCATTTTCAAGTTTTGCAATAATTGCAACATGTTTTCTTCGCATCATAAATCCTACTATGGCTAAAATTAATAGTAGGATAATCGGAATGATGATATACTCCATCGTAAGCCTCCTATTCTACAATAAACGAATTGGCTAGTTGTATTTATTATATACTATGTTTTCGCCTTTTGTACTAAAATTTAAGTGATTTTCAGAAAACTGTATTTTTGCTATAGTGAAATATTTAATTAGCATATCAATAGAGCTAAAGGAGTGGTTAATTATGAAACGCGATGGGCATATACATAGTCCTTATTGTCCACACGGCAGTTCTGACTCATTCATTCAATATATTGAAAAAGCAATTTCTCATAATTTCACGGATATAACGTTTACAGAACATGCCCCATTACCCAAAAATTTTAATGACCCTACCCCGCAAAAAGATAGTGGTATGAATCCAGATGATCTCATGCCTTACTTAGAAGAATTGCAGCGCCTACAAAAACAGTATGCACAAGATATTCGTATTCGTATTGGGTTAGAAGTAGACTATATCCAAGGATTTGAACAAGAAACTCGTCAATTTCTTACTACATATGGACATTTTTTAGATGATGCTATACTATCAGTCCATTTTTTACAATGTGAAGATACCTTTGTATGTATCGACTTTTCTCCTGAATGCTTTATTGATTTTTCAAAAAAAGTTGGCTCTGTCGAACAGGTTTATGATTTATATTATGATACTGTCCTACAATCGATTAGATCAGAACTTGGTCCATACAAACCAAAACGGATTGGGCACCCAACACTTATTCATAAATTTCAGCTAGCACATAAAGAAAAAATCAATGACGCCTCTCGAATTAAAGAAGTATTGGACATCATGAAGCGTAAGGGCTATGAACTCGATTTAAATAGTGCTGGTTTAAGTAAACAATATTGTCAGGAGCCTTATCCACCATTTGATTTTATCCATTATAGTCAAGCTATTGAACTTCCATATGTATTTGGTTCGGATGCACATAGCGCAGATGATTTACATCAACATCATAATGTTATATTACCAATATAAATAAATTTTAAACGAGGTGCTTATATGTTTACACAAATTAATTACGAAGGGTCCATTGCTGACCAATACCTAACATTATCAAAGCAATTAGATGCATTATTGGCTGGCGAAACAGATAAAATTGCCAATTTAAGTAATGCCTCTGCACTATTAAATCAATTTTTAACAAATATCAACTGGGTTGGCTTTTATATTTTACAGGAAAATGAACTTGTACTAGGACCATTTCAAGGACTTCCTGCATGCGTTAGAATTCCGATTGGCCGTGGGGTTTGCGGAACAGCTTTGGCAACGGGAGAAACGATTGTTGTAAAAGATGTACACGATTTTCCAGGACATATTGCCTGTGACGCTGCCTCACAGTCCGAAATTGTCATACCTTTGAAGAAGCAAGGTGAAATCATCGGTGTACTTGATATTGATAGTCCAATAGTGAATCGCTTTTCCAAGGAAGATCAAGATGGCTTAGAGCAATTTGTCAAAACGCTACTTCTTCATTTATAGGATATTAAAAATTGCCCTGAAATGTCTTATATTGTCATTTCAGGGCGAATTATTTGTACAAACACTTATATTTTGCTTCAACAAACTTATGGATTTGTTTGATAAGTACCATCATGAATGCAAAAACGATTTTTCCCACTATTTTTCGCTTCATACAATGCCGTATCTGCATGTAAAAAAACAGATTGGAATGCTGGTCGATCTTGATCATCCCATGTTATAAGACCAGCAGAAATTGTTACTTGTGGATCTGTGGCACTTGGGATTACTTCCACAATGGCTGATGCTAATTCTAAAGCTTCTTTCTCATTGATATTTGGCACATAAACTGACATCTCTTCTCCGCCCCATCTTGCACAAATCCCACGACTACCAATTGTTTCTCTCAACTGGACAGCAATCTGCACAAGAATTTTATCACCCACTTGGTGACCGTACGTATCGTTGATGCGCTTAAAATTATCAATATCAATTAACAAAAACATCCCCGATTGATCATATTCAAGCGACTTTTCTACAAATTGATCGAGGTAACTGCGGGCATAAAGCTTCGTTAAATGATCCAAATCGACCATTTCCTGAAGCTGTGTTCGTAAAATAGAGTTTGCAATAGCTAAAGATGAGTGGTGAATTAACGATTGCATTAATTTAAAACTATCGAACGAAAAGAAATATGGCTCTTTATGTAGGACAATACTAAAACCATTGATCTTTTCCTCCATTAATATTGGAATCGCCATAATGGAACGATATTCAATTTGATTAGGGGTTAAACGGCTAAAATCAGCAATAAACAGTGGGTCATTCGTTTGAGCAAAATGTTGTTCAACGTGTTTAATATAAGTTTGACCCTCTTCTGATTTAAATAAAGAAGTGCTTGCACCCGTCACTTCAAATGAATCATTTTTTTTAAAGGCGAAACAAACTTCCATTGGTTGAAATGATTTCAGTAACTGCTTTTGTAGGAAAAGTAACATTTCATGAATGTCAATCCGCATATTTAAACGATGCGATGTTTCATTAATGAGTTGTAAGTCACTTACGAGGCGATGCGATTGATGATATAATTTTGCATTTTCAAGTGCATTTCCTGATGCTTGTGCGAGCATCCGTACGAAGTCTTTTTCAATCGTTGAAAAAAGATAAGTCGTTGGAGCACTTACTTGCAAGATACCATAGATAGCTTGCCTGCCCTTTATAGGTGCATTTAGCAGCCGAAAATTTAAATCACCCGCTAGTTCTGTTGTTAACTCTCCTGATACAAAGGCCTCAATAGTAGCAGGTCTTTCTGATAAATAATCAAAAAGCTTAATATCGATGGTCGTGTGTCGGTCTTGATCATTCGATAATATAAGCTCTACATTAAATTCGGGGAAATTATCCCTTATATTTTTCAATACATTTTCTAAAATTAAATCAATATCCATTGTTGAATGAAATAAATCAGTCATATTATACAATTTTCGATATTGATCTTCATTTATTTTTACATCTAGATTGTCTCTAGCCATTTGAAGAACCTTAGAAAGTATTTCTATACACTCTTCACCGTAATCCGAGGTCATAAAGTCTGTCCAAGACTCTGTTGCCTCCACAAGTAATACACCAATGGGATTTTTGCCCTCTGCTTGGAAAAGCACCATATCTGTCATCATTGAATAGGCCTGTCTTGCTTGTAATATATAAGGAATTTTCACTATTTTTTGTTGATAAAAATTAGCTTCAATCATCAGCCATGACACAGCATTTAGCTTTGTTTCAATTGTTAATGAAGCCATCTCTTCGATAGGTATTAAAGAATTACCTTCAAAACTGAGAAACGCAACATTTTCAATTTTCAAGTGCTTCTTTAGACACTGTTTCAATGAACAAAAATACCCATTAAAACTAGTTTGTTCTTCATTAGAACTCACCCAAAAGCTCAATACATCTGATTTTATATATTTTAGCGTTTGTAAATGGTCTGTCATGAAATCACCTTTTCTATATAACGTCCAAATCAATTACTATTAACTTATAATATATTATACATAATTTGTGTCATTTTGACTATGTAATTCTCCCTTACTTTTACAATTTACATTACACAGCGAATCATTAACTATTTTCATATCATATAAAATGGCTAGTGAGGAATTTCCTACTATAAGTCCTTTTATTAAATTTTACATACTAATAATTGACGTCCCTGTCCAAAGCGGTTACAATGGAGGCTGTGTAAAATAAACGCAGCAGTGGTATAAGCTTATAGCTGTATTTTATTCCTCTATTTTCTTAAGTACAACTACTTAGATTCTCAGCAATGAAAATTAGATGGTGTATTGTGTAACCTAACGGCTGCATAGGCGAAAATACATGAAAATAAAATGCGTGTAAGAATGGGTACTACTGGTTTTTGTTTTACAACAAAAAAACCAAATTTAAAGGAGGAGACAACATTATGTCTCGTTATACAGGTCCATCTTGGAAATTATCACGTCGTCTTGGTATCTCACTAAGCGGTACAGGTAAAGAAATCGAAAAACGCCCTTACGCACCAGGTCAACACGGTCCAAACCAACGTAAAAAATTATCAGAATACGGTTTACAACTTCAAGAGAAGCAAAAACTTCGTCATATGTATGGTATGAACGAACGTCAATTCCGTACTCTATTTGACCGCGCTGGTAAAATGAAAGGTGTTCACGGTGAAAACTTCATGATCCTTCTTGAAACTCGCCTTGACAACTTAGTTTACCGTTTAGGTTTAGCACGTACTCGTCGTGGATCTCGTCAATTAGTTAACCACGGTCACATCTTAGTAGATGGAAAACGTGTTGATATCCCATCATTCAGCGTAAAACCAGGTCAAACGATTTCTCTTCGTGAAAAATCTCAAAACCTTACTGTTGTAACAGAAGCAATCGAAGTAAACAACTTCGTACCTGACTACTTAGCATTCGACGCTGACAAAAAAGAAGGTACATTCACTCGCCTTCCAGAGCGTTCTGAATTATCAGCTGAAATCAACGAATCATTCATCGTAGAGTACTACTCTCGTTAATCAATTTGCTCTGCAAATGATGACAACAAAAGCCCTGAAATCCCTTGTATATCAAGGTTTCAGGGCTTTTTACATTACTTTCCTACGAGCACGATTCAATTCGAACTTTCTTTTTTTCCGCTTTTAATCATTAGTGCAGAAACTAATCCGATACTAAGTGTTGTAGCAAGGAGAAGGAAGGCTACAGTAAAGCTACCAGATTGTATCAAATAAACAGATATGAACGGTGCAACACTTGTTCCAGCAAATAAAATGACTGTATACATAGAGACTGCAATCCCTCCCATATTCCAGCCTAGCTGACTAACAAGTGTCACTAATGAAGGAACAGCAAGTGCAATCCCACCAACAAATAAAATACTAATGATCGTTAAACCAGCTATAGTTGAAATAAAGCTCATCACGGTTAGTGCGATAATCGAAAAAGATAAGCTCATTTTCAATACAAACAGCACATTAAAACGCTTTGCTAATTTCCCTGCAAATGGTGACATAACCATCCCTACTATCCCAAAGGCACGAATGTAAATGAGGTTCTGACTTTTCATACCAAAGGAATCACTTGTTAAATATGCACCTAAAATAATGTACATACTGACAAATGACATTAATAATACAAACGCAATGATATAACTGAATATCAAATTTCTATTGGTGAAAATAATACCGATTCTCTTCAGAGGAGCCCATATATTTTTAGTTTCGTTCTGTATTATCCCCTTTGGTAAGATCCACACGACTAACAAAGCAGTCATAACATACACTACAGCAAGCACATAAAAGATGACGTGCCAATGACTATGTTCACTTACATATCCACTAAACACCTGGCCAACTATACCCGCTACAAGGAATCCCGTACTGATAAAACCAACTGCCCCAACTTTTCGATCATTTGGAAAAACCTCAAGTGTATAAGCAAGTGCTACTGGTGAAAATGTAGCTGCCGCAAGTCCTTGTAATCCTCTCAATAGAAGAATAAAAGAAAAATCATTAACTAAACCTAAAAGTAACGTTATCACGCTTAATGAAAAAAGCCCAAATACAATGACATTTTTACGTCCATATTTTTCTGATATCGCACCATAGAAAAAACACCCTAGTGCAAATCCAAGTGAAAAAACACTTGATGTAAAGCCTGCTTTAGTCAATGAAATATTAAAATAATCACTGAATAAACTAATCAGAGGTATTGTTAAATAGAGACTCGACATCACTACCATACCTGTCCAGGATAAAATAGTTGTCATTAAAGAATAGTTTGCGCGATTTCCTGAAATTACAATATTCATTAAATAAATCACCCTTTTTAGTTTGATTAACTTATAGTTAGATAATCTAATTAAATGACTAAAAGTTAAACTGTATCAATATAGCTACAGTTTAACGTTCCACCTTTAGTTTTCTTTGTATAGATGTTAATAATTTACTCACCAGCTTCTCAAATACTTTTCGTTCATCTGGTTCCAAGTCAATTAAATTAGAAGCACACGATGACCAATAAGTCGGTAAAACTTCAGCTATAAAAGTACGACCTTCATCAGTTAAACTTACATAAATCTTCCTCCGATCTTCTTTACTATGATTCCGCACAACAAGATTTCTCTTTTCTAGCCAATCAAGCATTGACGTTGCTGATGCTCTCGTAATTCCCAATCGTTTAGCTAAAGCAGAGGGAGTCGCACGTCTCTCTCCATGTAATGTCAGCAATAGTAATAAGTCTAATTTACTTTCTGTGATTCCAAAAGGAGCTAACTCATTGTCTATTACATCCAACACATGATCACTTAACCATAACAACATTAATCCCAATTTCGCATCTTCTTGATTTGTATCACTTGAAGAAGACGTCTGAATCAGTTCAATATACGGCTCTACCCCTAATACTGGTAAATCATCTTCATTCGTGTACGTTTTCTTAAGTTTTGTCATTGCATCACCTTTTAATTAGATTATCTAACTATCAAACATTCTAACTATAAATTTAATCTAAGGCAAGAACTTTTATTTCCACAAATTTCTTCAAAATATAGCCACTACTTTTTTGCGCAGACGGATTGCCCCAATTATTATAACCAACAATAATTATCCCCTCTCCTATTGTGACAATTTTATGTACTTTGAAATAGTAATTACATAGTTTCAAAATAATATAATCACTACCTTAATAATAAAAACAAAATATCAGTTATTTACTATTCAAACACTTCTCAAAATAGAACCATTTTCCAAAAAATATATTTTACTTTCATAGTAAAATATATTTCAAACATATTAAATTCAATATTCTTATACAAGACTACTTTATCCGTATTCTTTATTCAACTTAACTTTTTTGTAAAATAATAACATGAAGAAAATTAACAATTTTAATAAAAATACGAGTTGAACTTTACCAAAAAATAGAATACGATGAATTCCGAAAGGTGGTTCACCATCATTCAAGCAATAATAATTTTTTAAAAGGGGTTGGAAATATGTCAGACGTTCTAAAGCAATTTGTTATGCCGAAAACAAACTTATTTGGACCTGGAGCAATTCAAGAAGTTGGTAAACGCTTAAATGATTTAGAAGTAAAAAAGACATTAATCGTAACAGATGAGGGCTTGCACAAATTAGGTCTCTCAGAACAAATTGCAAACATCATTACAGCTGCTGGAATTGATGTAGCAATTTTCCCTAAAGCAGAACCAAATCCAACAGATCAAAATATTGAAGATGGTATTGCAGCGTATCATGCTGAAAACTGTGATTCCATTGTTTCTCTTGGAGGAGGCAGCGCACACGATGCAGCAAAAGGTATCGGACTTATTGCTTCGAATGGTGGACGCATTCATGATTATGAAGGCGTTGACAAATCACAAAATCCGCTTGTGCCATTAATTGCAATCAATACAACGGCTGGCACTGCAAGTGAAATGACTCGTTTCACAATTATTACAGATACAGCACGTAAAGTGAAAATGGCGATTGTCGATAAACATGTGACACCACTACTATCCATTAATGACCCTGAGCTCATGATTGGTTTACCTCCTGCTCTAACTGCAGCTACTGGTGTAGATGCATTAACACATGCAATTGAATCTTTTGTTTCTACTAACGCTACGCCAATTACAGATGCATGTGCTGAAAAAGTACTTCAACTAATTCCAGAGTTTTTACCACGTGCCTACGCGAATGGCGCTGATCTAGAGGCTCGCGAACAAATGGTATATGCACAATTTTTAGCAGGTATGGCCTTTAATAATGCTTCACTTGGCTATGTTCATGCGATTGCCCATCAATTAGGTGGTTTCTACAATCTACCTCACGGCGTGTGTAATGCCATTTTATTGCCACACGTTTGCCGCTTCAACCTAACAGCACGTACAGAGCGTTTTGCTCGTATTGCTGAATTATTAGGTGAAAATGTGGAAGGCTTAAGTAAGCGTGATGCTGCTGAAAAAGCGATTACGGCTATCGAAAAACTATCAAAAGATCTAAACATTCCTGTTGGCTTCCGTGAACTGGGGGCAAAGGACGAGGATATTGAAATCTTAGCGAAAAATGCATTGTTAGATGTTTGCGCTGAGACAAATCCTCGTAAAGCAACACTAGAGGATATTAAACAAATTATTACAAATGCAATGGGCCCTATCGTGAAAAAAGAGGAATCGCTTGAAGCTGTTGCTCTTTCATAATTAATTAAAAAAACAAAAGGTGGAGATAAACAAAGCGTTTTCTCCACCTTTTTTCTATGCACAAAGATGAAGAAAAGACGTACACACATTGTTTATAATGGAAACTCTCGCTATACTTTTCTTAAAAAGAATAGGAGATAACAATATGCGTTTAATCTCGATATGTCCAAGCAATACGGAGCTTGTAGCCTATTTAGGGCTGACAAACCTGCTTGTTGGAGTAGATGATTTCTCCGATTGGCCATCAAGCGTTAAAGATTTGCCACAGCTTGGCCCAGATTTATCTATTAATATGAACGATTTAGAGGCATTACAGCCCGATCTTGTTCTTGCTTCTTTAAGTGTGCCTGGAATGGAGAAAAACATCGAAGAGTTGCAAAGAAGAAATATTCCCCACATTGTTTTTAATGCTAACTCGTTAGAGGAAATTGCTCAAGATCTCCTTTCACTGGGGAGAGCTTGTCATGTAGAGGAACGTGCTAAGATCATCGCGGAAGAATATTTGCAATCGATTGACAAAATGCGTACTATTGCAAACTCCCTCACGATGAAACCTACCCTCTATTGGGAATGGTGGCCGAACCCAATTTTTACACCAGGAAAAATAAATTGGCTAACAGAAATTAGTGCTATTGCAGGTGGAGTCAATTTATTTCAGGATGTAGAACTAGCCAGTGTTCAAACAGATTGGGCAGATGTCGTTGAGCGTAACCCCGACTATATTATGATGGCTTGGGTAGGCGTAGCTTTTGAGCGTATACAGCCAGCTAATTTATTAAAACGACCACATGCCAAAGAGCTACATGCCGTGCAACTGGGGCAGCTTCATGTGATGGAGGAATGGCTGTATTGTCGCCCTTCTCCCCGTCTTATTGAAGGTGCTATAAAGCTGGCTAAAATATTGCACCCTCAACAATACGACCAGATGGAATTGCCAAGTTTTCTATAAAAAAACAACAACATCCCCCTTTATAGTCGGGGGATGTTGTTTAGATATTAACAATTACACGAACTTCACCATATGATATTTTTTCTTACCACGACGGACAATACTGAATGCATCCTCTAGACGATCCTTCGCATCGAATACATATTCTAAATCTGTTACCTTTTCACCGTTCACACTAATCGCACCATTAGATACGTCCTCACGTGCTTGACGTTTTGATGATGAAATACCAGCTTCTACAAGAAGGTCTACAATATTTTTGTCCTCTTTAGCCATTTCAATAGAAGGCACATCTTTAAATGCATCCTTCATTTCTTCAGCCGAAAGTGCTTTTAAATCGCCTGAGAATAAAGCTGCCGTAATACGAATGGCTTGCTCTAATGCCTCTTGACCATGAATTAAACGAGTCATTTCTTCAGCAAGTGCTTTTTGTGCCTTACGTAAGTGTGGCTCCTCCTCAACAGACACTGCTAATGCTTCAATTTCTTCACGAGAAAGGAACGTAAAGATTTTTAAGTATTTGATTACATCTGCATCAGCAGCATTGATCCAGAATTGGTAGAACTCGTATGGTGATGTTTTCTTTCCATCTAACCATACTGCGCCACCTGCTGTTTTACCAAATTTCGTGCCATCTGCTTTCGTTACTAACGGAATCGTAATCCCAAAGGCTTTCGTCTCTTCCTCATGCGTTTTACGAATAACCTCTAAACCTGTTGTAATATTACCCCACTGGTCAGATCCACCTACTTGAATACGGCAATTGTAGTGATTGTATAAATGATTGTAATCAATACCTTGAATCAATGTATACGCAAACTCGGTAAATGAAATACCTGTGTCAAGACGAGAAGCAATTGTATCCTTTGCTAGCATGTAGTTCACATTAATTAATTTCCCGTAATCACGTAGAAATTCAATTGTATTGATATTGCCAATCCAGTCACGATTGTTCACAAGCTGCGCACCATTGCCATCTTCTGCAAAGTCAAAAATACGTTCTAATTGACTACGGATCCCTTGTACGTTTTTATCGATTTGCTCCACTGTTTGTAATTGACGCTCTTCTGAACGACCAGATGGATCACCAATCATACCTGTCGCACCACCAACAAGTAAAATTGGACGGTGACCAGCTTTTTGGAAGCGACGAAGCGTTAATAGTGGAACAATGTGTCCAATATGCATAGAGTCTGCTGTTGGATCGACACCGCAGTATAAAGATACAGATTGTTCTTCTAATAATTTTGCCATGCCTTCAGCATCAGTTTGTTGGTATAGCAGGCCACGCCATTCTAAATCTTGTAATAATTCGTTTGTCATGTTTATTCCTCCTAAAATGGTTGAAATTCGTTACGTGCATGGACATTTTTGGATAAAAAAAGTCCCTACACGCAAACAATTGCATGCAGGGACGTTAAGTTGCAAACTAACGCGGTACCACCCGGCTTGAAGATGTCATCCACCTTCCACTTCATTCAATCGCCTTTATCGCAGGCGCGCACGTCTAAGCTCCAAGCACGTAATTCGTCTCTACATTATGACCAGTTTTCACCAACCACTGGCTCTCTAAACAGGGAATATAGACACTACTGCAAACTCTTCCTCACTAGAAAACTATAAACATAATTCTATACGAATCTTTTTCAATGTCAATAACTATGTTCGTGCCAAAACAATATGTGCTATAATAGACAAGATTTTAGGAGGTCGATACATTGAAAGATTGGATTGAAAAAATCAATGCAAAGATCGATGAATTACTTAAACAAAAATGGATGAAGAATTTACGTATTTCAGGTAGTGTTACCTGGAACTTATTTTTACTATTTTTAGTCTTTGCATTGGTTGGTACTGTATTTGTTGGTTCAGTTGGAGCTGGTTATTTTGCTTCTCTTGTAAAAGAAGAACCATTACGCTCAAAAGAAGAGTTACGAGATCAAATTTTTAGCTATGAAGAAACCAGTGAAATTTATTTTGCCAACGATATTTATATTGGCAAATTACGGACAGACTTAGATCGCCGTGAAACGTCACTTAGCAATGTTGCACCAGAAGTTGTAAATGCTGTCCTTGCAACCGAAGATGAATATTTCCGCGAGCATAACGGAATTGTTCCAAAAGCGGTTATTCGTGGGTTATTACAAGATGTCACAAACTCTGCTACGCAGACAGGTGGCTCTACCCTTACACAACAACTTATTAAAAACCAAGTATTAACAAATGAAGTATCTTATGAACGTAAAGCAAAAGAAATTTTACTGGCTATGCGTTTAGAGCATTTTATGACAAAGGAAGAAATATTAGAGGCTTATTTAAATATTATACCGTATGGTCGTAACTCTTCCGGACGAAATATCGCAGGTGTTGAAACAGCTGCTGAAGGGATTTTTGGTGTAAAAGCTAAAGAATTAACACTTCCACAAGCTGCGTACATAGCTGGTATTCCACAGGCACCATTTGCCTATACACCATTTACGAATACAGGTGAACTGAAGAGTGAGGAAGCTTTAAAACCAGGTATCGATCGTATGAAAACGGTATTATATCGTATGAAAGAGGCTGGGTATATTGAAGATGCTCAATATAAAGAAGCGTTAGACTATGATATCGCTGCTGATTTCCGCGGACCAGAAATGCGTGCGGAGGATCGTTATCCATGGCTAACATACGAGCTTGAAGCTCGTGCAAAAGAAATTATTGCCGAGAAACTCGCAAAGGAAGATGGGGTTGACCCAGAACGATTAAAATCAGAAAAAAAACTAAAGGATAAATACACGATTTTAGCAGATCGTGATGTTCGTTCGAAGGGCTATCGTATTTACTCAACGATTAACAAAGATATGTACGATGCTATGCAAAAAGCTGCGAAGGACTTCCAATATTACGGTCATACGTATACAGGTAAAGGAAAAGACCCTGTAACTGGGGAAGAAATTGATATTGAGATGCCTGTACAGGTTGGCAGTATTTTAATAGAAAATACAACAGGTCGAATTTTAAGCTTCGTTGGAGGTCGAGATTTTGAAACAACGCAATTAAACCACGCAACGCAAGCTTTTCGTTCTAACGGTTCTACTATGAAGCCATTACTTGTTTACGCTCCTGCCATAGAGTATGGGGTAATAGGTGCAGGCAGCCCACTCGTTGACGTGAAATTCTCGATTGGTAACTGGAGTCCTAGTAACTATATTACGAGTGATGAACGAGGTCTTATTCCAGCCCGTGAGGCTTTGGCAGACTCTCAAAACATTTCAGCACTACGTTTATATAATGATATTATCAATAGACGCCCTGCTGATTTATTAGTAAAAATGGGCTTCACTAAATTACATCCAGATGATTTTACAAACTTAGCAACTGGTATCGGTGCTTTAAGTGAAGGGACTACTGTTGAAGAAAACACAAATGCTTTTGCTACTTTTGCAAATGGTGGTCAATTCGTTGACTCTTATATGATTGATCGAATCGAAGATCAAGAAGGAAATATTATTTATCAGCATGAGGTAGAACCAGTCCAAGTATTCAGTCCAGAAACATCTTATATCGTGACAGATATGTTACGTGATGTTCTAACTAAAGGAACTGGTACAATGGCACGAAATACATTAAAATTCTCTTCCGATTTCGCTGCGAAAACAGGAACTTCCCAAGAGTATAAAGATGTTTGGTTAGTTGGTTATAACCCAAATGTATCCCTTGGTGTTTGGATGGGGTACGATCAACCTCGTACACTCTATGCATTTAACAATACGTATTTACAACCAAGTGTTCGTGTAAATAAGCTATGGGGAACTTTAATGAATGCCGTTTACGATGCGGACCCTCAGTTAATTGATCCGCCAACAAGCTTTAAGGCGCCTAAAAATGTTGTCACCGCTTCATTCTGTGGTATTTCTGGTATGGCCCCTTCAGCTGCTTGTGCAAACGCTGGTCTTGTACGCTCAGATTTATTTAATGCAAAAGTATTTTTACCATCACAAGCTGATGATAGCTTAGCTTCTTCAAGTGTTGTGACGATTAAAGGAAAAACCTATAATGCTCTGCCAAATACACCAGCGGAATTTGTTAAATCAGGTGGTGCAGGCATTAATCAAGCCTTTATTAAACGAATGTTAGGTAGACTTGGTGGTAACCCAGCTAGTCTATTACCAAAGAATTCAACCTTATCGAATTCATCTGTATCTGCAGTTGATTTCCCAGCGGATGGTAGCCCACCAGCAGCCGTATCAGCTACAGTGAATGGCTCGACATTATCATGGTCAGAGTCTTCGAATGATGTTGTTGGTTATCGTATCTACAACGTTACGAATGGTGGTAACACACTTGTAACATCTGTGCTAGAGTCAACACAAAGTATTACTGTCGCTAGTGGACAGGCTTATGCTGTGGTCGCTGTAGATATTACAGGATTGACATCAGGGCAATCTAATGTCGTTTCTACTGGTGGTAGTGAAAATGAACCTGACCCAGAGGAAAACGAGCAAGAACCAATTCCACCGACAACGCCACCTACAAATGGCAATGGCTCTGGTAACAATGGAAATGGCTCTGGTAATAATGGCAATGGGTCTGGTAGTAACGGCAACGGATCGAATAACGGAAACGGGTCTAATAACGGTGATGGATCTGGTAACAATGGCTCTAACAACGGGAATGGGTCTGGTAGTAATGGCAACGGATCTGGGGGCAATGGCAACGAGTCCGGTAATCCTGGAGACGGCTCTAACGGTGGAGATAGTCGCAACACCACGCCTCCTGACACATCAAGAAGATAATCAATTATTCCTCGGCATCATTTTGTCCGAATTTTATAAGTGTGCTTAATCAAGTTAAACAGACTTGCTACATTTCACTTTTGAATTGTAGTAAGTCTGTTTTTTTGTCATTATAGAGAAGACTACTATATTGAAGGGGTGGAAAAATATGAACATATTAGTTTTAGGGGGTACTCGTTTTTTTGGAAAAAAGCTAGTGGAACTTTGTATTCAAAACGGACATGATGTAACGATTTTAACACGCGGTCAAAGCGGCAATCCATTTGGTGCAAATGTTAAACAGATAGTGGCAGATCGTGTTGATTTTGATGCACTTACAAAGGCGCTTTCTAATACAACATGGGACATCGTCTATGATAATATTTGCTATTCTCCAAATGAGGCACAGGCAATTTGTGCGCTATTAAAAGGGAAAACTAAAAAGCTAGTCTTTACTTCAACTCTTTCAACCTACGAAGTAGATGGCAAGATGAAAAAAGAAGAAGACTTTGACCCATTCCATTATCAAATTCGCATGGGTCACCAAGAAGAATTTTCTTATGGGGAAGGGAAACGACAAGCAGAGGCTGTATTATTTAAAGACGCTTCATTCCCAGTTGTCGCTGTACGTTTTCCAATCGTCATGGGCGAACATGATTATACGCGTCGTTTACATTTCCACGTTGAACGAATATTACAGAACCAGCCGATTACATTACCGAACATTGATGCACAGATGAGCTATATTACAGATGAGGAAGCAGCTGCATTTTTATATTTTGTTGGTGTTACCCCTATTGAAGGTCCTTACAATGCTACAGCATCCGGTACCATTTCGCTCAAAGATCTACTCACTCTGATTGAAGAAGCAAGTGGTAAACGCGCAAAAATTTCGCTTATTGGCGGTGATGAAGCATCCCAATCACCTTATGGTGTATCTGCAGATTGGTATATGTCAAATGCAAAAGCAGAGAAAGCAGGATTTACATTTAGTCAGCTTGATGAATGGCTACCAAAATTAGTGACAACTTTAGTGAAACAACTACAATAACTTTTAACACGACAAAGAATCTGCTGGCAACAAGCAGATTCTTTGTCATTAGATTAATGTAAGATTGTCTTTAAAATAGCTACCGCTTCGTCGATCTCCTCTTTTGTAACAGTTAATGGTGGCAAGAGACGAATAACATTTGGCCCTGCTCCTACTAACAACAGACCGCTCTCCTCCGCTGCTACGATATAAGATGCAACTTCTGTTTCACCACAGCCAACCCCTAACAAAAGGCCCTGTCCTTGGATGCTATAACTAGAAGGTAACTGCTCTTTTAGTTGTGCCACAAAATAAGCTGATACACCTTGTATTTGCTGTAAAAACGATGGCTCGAAAACATGACTCAAAACGGCTTCTGCCACGCTCATCGCTAGAGGGTTTCCGCCAAATGTTGTACCGTGTGTACCTGGACTAAATGTAGCATGAAGCTCAGCTGTTCCTAACATGGCTCCAACTGGGAAACCACCACCTAAACCTTTTGCTAATGTCATAATATGTGGCTTTAATACGGTCTGTTCAAAGGCATAGCGTGTTCCTGTTCGTCCAATACCTGTTTGTACTTCATCAACAATTAGTAATATTCCTTTATCATCACAAGCTTTCGCAATAGCTGCTGCGAATTCTGCAGATACACTATTGACGCCACCCTCTCCCTGAATCATTTCCAGCATAATAGCTGCCACAGAATCATCAATGACTGCTTCAAGTGCGGCGACATCATTGAAAGGCAAAATCGTAAATTTTTCTACTAGTGGCCCAAAGCCATTATGTACTTTGCCTTGGCCTGTTGCTGACATGGCTCCAAAGGTACGCCCATGGAATGATTTTTCGAATGTAATAATATGATTTTTCCCTGTATGTTTCCGAGCTAATTTAATGGCCGCTTCATTAGCCTCAGCCCCACTATTACAGAAAAAGGCATGAGCAAAGTGCGTATTGTCGATTAATTTTTGTGCTACTTTCTCCTGACCAGGTATACCAAAAAGATTTGATATATGCCATAGTTTTTCACTTTGATCTTGTAACGCCTGCACAATGGCTGGATGAGCATGACCAAGACTCACTACAGCAATGCCACTAGTAAAATCTAAGTATTGTTTCCCTGTAGAATCTTCAACAATGGTCCCCTGCCCTTTGACAATTTGCGAACGACGTTTACCGTAGTTCCCGAATAAAGCACTCATGTTATCATCTCCACTATCATTTGAAATTGTCTTCTCTCAACAACTATACTTCTAGCGCTATGTTATTAGAACACTAGGAAGAATGAAGCTACCTTGAAGCTACAATCGTGGTACCTATTAGAGTTTCACCTACAATTTGTACAGAAGGGATGCCTGCATGTAAACAGTCGACAGCCCCTTGTACTTTCGGAATCATCCCTCCATATATATGCCCTTGTTCCGTCCATTGATCAATGAGAGATGGTGTTACTATTGCTTGATACTCATCATGAATACGAATACCATGCACATCCGTTACTAGTAATAAGCTATCTGCCCCTACTGCTAACGCAATTTCACTTGCAACCGTATCACCATTAATATTGAGAGCCTGACCTGCTTCATTAGCACCTACGCAAGCAATAACTGGTACAATACCTACATTCAAGAAAGCTTCAAGTAATGATGTATTAATTGTTTTGATTGCTCCTACAAAGCCGTAAACAGCTTGATTTAAAAAATCTGCGACCATTAACTGACCATCAAAGCCATTTAAGCCAATGGCTGCTATACCGGCATTCGTTAATTCATGAACTAAAGAAGGATTCACTTGACCTATTAAGGTCGACTGCACAACCTTCATAGTGGCTTCATTTGTAACGCGTATACCATTTAATGTATGCGATTCTATGCCTTGAGCAGTTAGCTCACGATTAATGGCTGGTCCACCACCATGGGTAATAATAAGGTCTACTCCGCTTTCTTGTAGCTTTTTAAAGTTGTCAAAGAAGGCTTCATGTAAACCCTCCAGTGTACTGCCACCAAGCTTAATTACCATTCGTTTACGAGCGGTATGATGCATTGATTTGAACGTAGTCATACGTTAAGTCACATCCCCAAGCATGCCCCTTGCCGTCACCAATACCTAGAGACACATAGATTTTTACTTCATGCATTTTTAATATTTGAATTAATTCATCTTCAGAGAAAGGAATGGGCTCACCGTTCTCAACCATTGTTGCGCCACCAATTTGAATAGTAATTTTATCTGGATCAACAGTAGCGCCACTATATCCTACCGCTGCAATAATACGTCCCCAGTTAGCATCACAGCCAAAGACAGCAGTCTTTACTAGTGGAGATCCAACGACTGTTTTCGCAATTTTACGTGCCTCTTCATCTGAAAGTGCCCCAACAACTTCCACTTCAATGAGCTTTGTTGCTCCCTCGCCATCTTTTGCAATCATTTTTGCTAAATCTTCCGCTACTGTTTTCAATGTGTAATAGAAATTTTGCCAATCTGGATGCTCAGGTGTTAAAGAATCATTTCCAGCTAAGCCATTTGCCAGTACAACCACTGTGTCATTAGTTGATGTATCCCCATCAACAGTAATGGCATTAAATGTTAAATTAGTAATCTCAGATAATACTGCTTGTAAAGCATCTGATTCTATATTCGCATCTGTTGTAATAAAACCAAGCATCGTTGCCATATTCGGTTCAATCATGCCCGACCCTTTAGCAACCCCAGCAATAATTACTTCCTTTCCATCCACAGTTGTACTATAGCTCGTATTTTTCATAACCGTATCAGTTGTCAAAATGGCTTGAGCAAAATCAATAGCACTTTCTAAATTATCCTTTGGCTCTAACTGTTGAATACCGTTAGCTACTGGCTCCAATTTCATTATTTCACCAATAACACCTGTTGAGCAAACTCCTACAAAATTAGGTGCAATCCCCAATTTTTCAGCAGCTAGTGCTTGCATCGTTTGCGCATCCTTTACACCTTGTTTTCCTGTACAAGCATTCGCATTACCGGAATTCACTATCATCGCTTGCATTTTCTTAGTTGTGTAGACAACTTCTTTTGTTACTTTTATTGGTGCAGCTTGAACAGCATTTGTTGTAAAAACACCTGCTACACTTGCCGGTACTTCACTTACTAAAAGCGCTAAATCTTTTTTCTTATGCTTTAAACCACAGTGTAATCCTGCTGCCTTAAAACCTTTTGGTGAAACAATATTTTTACTTGATAATTTTTTCATTACATTCGTTGAAGTAGTAACTGTCATCCATAATTCCTCCTTAGATTACAAAATAAGAGAAGCATACAGTTGCCTGCATGCTGTTAAATAAAGAACGGCACGACATCTAGTCCTGTCGTTTGCGGTAAGTCAAATTGCACATTCATATTTTGGATAGCTTGCCCTGCTGCACCTTTGACAAGATTATCAATCACACTGACGATTGTGGCACGATTTGTACGAGGATCTACTTTCACCAAAATATCGCAATAGTTCGATCCCTTTACACGATTTGTCCCTAAACTAGAAGCATCTGTAACGACCCGAACAAATGGATGTTTTTCATAGGTTGCCTGTAAACAAGTGACCAATTGTGCCTCCGTAATGCCAGGCATTACAGGAGCATAAGATGTCGCCAAAATTCCCCTGGTCATTGGTACCAAATGCGTATTAAAAGTAATCGTTGTATCTACATGAGCAAACATGGAAAGTGCCTGTTCTATTTCGGGTATATGCTGATGTGTATTTACTTTATAGATAGAGAAACTCTCATTAGTCTCACTAAAGTGAGTCGTTTGTGATGGCTTATTACCAGCTCCTGATAGGCCACTTTTAGCATCAATCACTAAAAAGCTTGGATCAATTAATCGCTCTTTTACAAGTGGTAGTAAGGATAGTAAAACTGCAGTTGGGTAACAGCCTGGATTAGCAATTAGCGTTGCTTGCCGTATAAGCTCTGTATTCCATTCAGTTAAACCATATACACTTTGCTGAACACTATGAAATGGTGCAGCTTTTTTGCCATACCATGTTTCAAAGCTTGCTAGATCCTTTAATCGGAAATCACCAGATAAATCGATTAATCTTGGCCTTTTCCCGACCAATGGTGGTAAAAGATCACTTGTCACGCCAGAAGGTGTACTTGTAAAAACAACATCAAATTTTTCTAAAGTGTCATACTCTATTTTTTGTAACGGTGTATCAGCTATCGTAACAAGATGACCAAATTTCGAAGAAAATAGAACTCCCTCTTCTGAAGAAGTAAATAAATTAATTCGATCCACAGCGGGATGATTATGTAAAAATCGAATAAGCTCTAACCCACCATATCCAGTTGCTCCAATAATACCTACTTTCAATGCACTCACCTCTGAAATAAGTTAAAAATAGTATACGTCTGCATAATTATTAAGTCAACTGAATTTTTATTGAATATTATTTTTTCTATCAGACATGACCCCACCTTGAAAAAGCTTCTATAACATCGTAAATTCAGAAAAAAGAAAGCAAGAATCCTTTCGTTCACCGAATGAATCCTTGCGTTCTTTTTATGCACATGTTGTATAAATATCAATTGTTGTTATTGACTACTCTATTAGTCTTCCATCGTCGATAAGTCACCCGTTGGCAAATTTAATTCCCACGCTTTCAATACGCGACGCATTATTTTACCACTACGTGTTTTTGGCAATTTATCCTTAAATTCAACTTCACGTGGTGCTGCATGAGCCGATAAACCCTTTTTAACAAAATCACGTATATCTTCAATCAATGCATCAGAAGGCTCGACTCCTTCTCGTAAGGATACAAATGCTTTTATGATTTCTCCTCGCACTGGGTCAGGTTTCCCGATAACACCCGCTTCGATAATATCTGGGTGCTCAAGTAACTTACTTTCCACTTCAAATGGCCCTACACGTTCACCAGCCGTCATGATAACATCATCCACACGTCCTTGGAACCAGAAGTAACCGTCATCATCCATATAAGCAGAATCCCCAGAGACATACCATTCTCCTTTTAAGAAATAAGATTCATAACGCTCTGGATTACCCCAAATTTGGCGCATCATAGCAGGCCAACCACGTTGAATAGCTAAATTCCCCATTGTAAAAGGTGGTACTTCATTGCCTCCATCATCTACAATCGTCGCATGAATACCAGGGAGAGGTTTTCCCATTGAACCTGGCTTAATATCCATCGAAGGGTAGTTACAGATCATATGAGCTCCAGTTTCTGTCATCCACCATGTGTCATGTATACGATGTCCTAGTTCTTCCACTCCCCATCGAATAACTTCTGGATTCAAAGGCTCACCAACAGATAGTACATGTCGTAAAGAAGATAGATCATAGCTTTCAAGCAAGCCACTACCTGCACCCATTAGCATTCGGAATGCAGTTGGTGCACTATACCAAACCGTTACACTATAGTCCTCAATGGCTTGATACCATGCTTGTGGTGAGAATCTTCCGCCAACGATTAGCATCGTCACACCGTTTAACCATGGCCCAAAGATACCATAAGCTGTTCCTGTAACCCATCCAGGATCGGCCGTACACCAGTAAATATCATCTTCATGTAAATCAAGTACCCATTGTGTCGATCGGTATTGCTGAATCATGGCATTATGAACATGCAATACCCCCTTTGGAGCACCTGTTGATCCAGAGGTATAGTGAAGAATCATCCCATCTTCTCTGTCTACCCACTCCATGTCAAATTGAGCCGAAGCATCTTTTAAACGTTTCTTAAAGTCTAAAATTTGCGCTTTCTCCTCAATATCCTCACCTACTAAAAATACATGCTCCAATTTAGATAATTTAGCTAGAGGCACTCGTTCAAGTAACGCTGGTGTCGTGACTAATACTTTCGCCTCACTATCCGCAAGTCGATCATACACAGCACCTTCCATAAAAGCTTCAAACAATGGTCCAACAATAACGCCCATTTTCAGCGCACCTAATAAGGCAAAATAAAGCTCTGGTGAACGTGGCATAAAGATAAATAAACGATCACCTTTTTGCAGATTAGTAGCCGTACTAAAAACGTTTGCCGCTTTATTTGTTAACTTTTTCATTTCATTAAAAGAGTATGCCTCTTTCCGTTTACCATCATTAAAATAAAGTGCCACCTTATTTTTCCGATGTGTTTCTGTATGACGATCAATTGCCTCATACGCCATATTCACTAAACCAGTTTCGAACCAGCTAAATGCCTTTTCAGTATCCGCCCAATTATGAGACTTTGCCACTTTTTCATAATTCGTTAAATGGTGCTGACCAGGTAAAGCAATTAACTTTTCCTTCATTTTCATTCCCATGAAATTACCCCTTTCTTTGCTTTTGCCTTTGACTAAATTTCAACAATCCCCCCTGTTGAAATTTACTTTATTTCTAAAAGCAAAATTAATATGTAGCTTTGTTATATAACAGTTCAATGTAGTAATATTGTTAGAATTCCTATTTATACTACTTTTATCTGTTAAATAACAGAAGCAATATATTTCTATTTTACACGAATTGAGATAGATTGTCTTAATATTTTTATTTTTCTAAAAACACAGGTATATTTTGCAAAAATAAGCGTTTTTCCGCAAGAAATCAGCTATAATGGAATTATTAAACTCAGGTGGTGTAATTATGGAACATAAAAAAACTTTTTTTTCTGTTACGAAGGAAACTAAGCATGGTACTGTGTATGTGGAAGGACCTGTTCCTCCAGAAAAATTAGCTGCATATTCATTCCATGAAGGCTTGGTTGCCTTCAGACCTCCAAAACAACAACAGCAGGCCATAATAGAAATTGCAGGCCTTCCCGAAGGTCGTATTATTATTATTCGAAATGAAGATATTATCGTAGGCTATGTTACCTATCTATATCCTGATCCACTTGAACGATGGGCAGAGGATCGAATCGATGACATGATAGAATTAGGCGCCATCGAAGTCATTCCTGACTATCGTGGGACTGGTTCAGGGAAGGCACTGCTAGCCGTTTCATTTATGGGAGATGAAATGGAAGACTACCTTGTGATTACTACCGAGTATTATTGGCATTGGGATTTAAAAGGAACTGGTTTAAATGTTTGGGATTATCGCAAAATGATGGAGAAAATGATGAGCTCCGTCGGCTTCGAGTATTTTGCTACAGATGATCCCGAAATTACATCACATCCAGCAAATTGCCTTATGGCACGCGAAGGAAAGCGTGTGCCTCCTGAGTCAATGGAAAGATTTGATAGGCTTCGTTTTAGAAATCGTTTCATGTATTAAAACCAACACAAAGGGGATGCATATATGATCGTCGAAGAAATTATGAATGATGAGCCTTACACATTAGCTCCTACCAATACAGTGCTTGAAGCACTAAGACTAATGCGCGAGAAAAAAGTGCGCCATTTACCGGTTGTAGATGAGGAACGGCACGTTCTAGGTGTGATTACAGAACGAGATATTAAAGAGGTTCTGCCTTCATCTTTACAGGATGAACCTAACTCCCCTGTTTTTAAAGCAAAAGTGGAGGATATTATGGTGAAGGACCCGCTGGTTGGTCACCCCCTAGATTTTGTAGAAGAGGTAGCTCTTACATTTTACGAATCAAAAGTGGGCTGTTTACCGATTGTCTCTGGCGGAAAATTAGTAGGAATTGTTACTACAACAGATTTACTCTATACATATATAGAGCTGACCGGTGCTACGGAGCCTGGCTCAAAAATCGAGATTCGAGTAGCTGATACACCTGGGGTTTTATTTGAAATCACAAAAATATTTCACCAACATCATGCCAACGTCCAAAGCGTCTTAGTTTATCCTGACTCTGAAAATACACAAAACAAAATTTTAAGTGTCCGAGTAAAAACACTGAATCCATTAGCCATGATTGAAGATCTCCGCAAAGAGGGCTTTGATGTCATGTGGCCTAATTTACCAGGTGTTTCATTATAATGAAAAAAGCGGTATTCGTATATTCATCTGAACAACTCGGATATAAATTTTCAGATACACATCCTTTCAATCATAAACGTTTGACGCTAACTATGGATTTATTAAAAAATATTAATGCTCTCGATGATGTAGATATTGTTCCAGCTCGTGTTGCAACAGAGCAAGAATTGTTGCTTGCACATGATCCAAAATATATAGACATTGTGAAAAGAGCAGGGCATGGAGAATTATCAGAAGCACAATGTAAAAGCTATGGAATAGGCACTGAAGATACACCCATTTTTGAAAATATGCATGAAGCAAGCGCACAACTGGTCGGTGGCACATTAACTGCTGTTGATTATGTGATGGAAGGTAAAGCTGAGCACGCCCTCAACCTTGGTGGGGGATTACATCATGGTTTTCGTGGTCGCGCTTCGGGATTTTGTATTTACAATGATAGTACTGTCGCTATTCGTTATTTACAGGAAAAATATAATGCACGTGTACTTTATGTAGACACAGATGCTCATCATGGAGACGGTGTGCAATGGAGTTTTTATGAGGACCCTAATGTTTGTACACTGTCCATTCACGAGACTGGTCGTTATCTCTTCCCAGGAACAGGAAACATTACTGAGCGTGGCAATGGTCAAGGTTATGGGACCTCGTTTAATTTTCCGATGGATGCTTTTACAGAGGATGAAAGTTTCCTAGAGATATATGAACAGGCGATGCGAGAGGTCTTTGAATTTTTCAAACCAGATATTGTGTTAACACAAAATGGTGCTGATGCCCATTATTTTGATCCATTAACACATTTACATGGAACCATGAACATTTATCGTGAAATTCCAAAGCTTGCACATCAATTAGCACACGAATATTGTGATGGTAAATGGATTGCTGTTGGTGGTGGTGGCTACGATATTTGGCGAGTGGTTCCTCGAGCTTGGTCCATGCTATGGTTAGAAATGACTGACCAAGTGTTACCAACAGGACCCCTCCCACAAAACTGGCTTGATCGCTGGCAACCTGAAGCACCTGTTCCTTTTATTCCGACTTGGGAGGACCCGATTCCTTTATACGAGCCCATTCCTCGAAAAGCTGAAATTGAAGAAAAAAATGCTCAAATGTTAGCAAAAGCGCTACATATTATTCGAAATGAGAAACGAAATTAACCCTTCGCCTCACGATATACGTGAGGCTTTTTCATTGCTTTGGTAATTGCTGTGCAATGTATTGGTCACTTTACTGATTCTATCCTTCACTTTGCTGGTTCTATCCTTCACTTTACTTGTTCTATCCGCCACTTTGCTTGTTCTATCCATCACTTTGCTGGTTCTATCCGCCATTTTGCTGACTATCCTTCACTTTGCTGGTTCTATCCATCACTTTACTGATTCTATCCTTCACTTTGCTTGGTCTATCCATCACTTTGCTGGTTCTATCCTTCACTTTGCTGGTTCTATCCATCACTTTGCTGGTTCTATCCTTCACTTTACTGGTTCTATCCGCCACTTTGCTGACTATCCTTTACTTTACTGATTCTATCCTTCACTTTGCTTGGTCTATCCATCACTTTGCTAGTTCTATCCACCACTTTGCTTGTTCTATCCGCCACTTTGCTTGTTCTATCCGCCACTTTGCTAGTTTTATCCGCCACTTTACTGGTTCTATCCATCACTTTGCTGGTTCTATCCTTCACTTTACTGGTTCTATCCGCCACTTTGCTGACTATCCTTTACTTTACTGATTCTATCCTTCACTTTGCTTGGTCTATCCATCACTTTGCTAGTTCTATCCACCACTTTGCTTGTTTTATCCGCCACTTTACTGGTTCTATCCTTCACTTTGCTTATTCTATCCTTCACTTTGCTGGTTCTATCCGCCACTTTGCTGACTATCCATCACTTTGCTTGGTTTATCCATCACTTTGCTGGTTCTATCCTTCACTTTACTGGTTCTATCCGCCACTTTGCTAGTTCTATCCGCCACTTTGCTAGTTCTATCCGCCACTTTGCTGACTATCCTTCACTTTACTGATTCTATCCTTCACTTTGCTTGTTCTATCCGCCACTTTGCTTGTTCTATCCATCACTTTACTGGTTCTATCCTTCACTTTGCTGATTCTATCCGCCACTTTACTGGTTCTATCCTTCACTTTGCTTGTTCTATCCGCCACTTTGCTGACTATCCTTCACTTTGCTCGTTCTATCCGCCACTTTGCTGACTATCCTTCACTTTGCTTGTTCTATCCATCACTTTACTGATTCTATCCTTCACTTTGCTTGTTCTATCCATCACTTTGCTAGTTCTATCCACCATCTATAAAAAAACACGTAAACCTTTAATAAGATTTACGTGTTACGGATTATTATTTACTTTTGACAGATTGTCGATGTTCAATACGATGTGGTAAAATAACTGCCTCGTCCTCAACAGGCTCCTTGCTCATTAATTTAGTGAGTAAGCGCATCGCAACAGCACCAATATCGTAAAGTGGCAGTGCCACACTTGTTAGTTGTGGGCGAACCATCCGTGCTAACTTTGAGTTTTCAAAGCTGATTACTTCAATATCTTCTGGTACATTTTTACCTGCATCTTGGGCGCCATGAATTAAACCAATTGCCAATTCATCACTGCCTGCAAAATAAGCTGTTGGTGGCTGATCGAGTGCAGATAAAATCTCCCAAGCCTCTAAGCCCATATCATAGCTAGACTCTTCCGCCGCAATTAATGCTTCATCAATAGGTAAACCAGCATCTTGTAATGCTTGCTTATAGGCTGCTAGCTTGAATTTTCCGTTAATTGTATAGGAAAGCGGTCCTGTCACGAATCCAATACGTGTATGTCCATTTTGAATAAGTAATGAAATCGCTTCATAAGCCGCTTGGAAATAATCAATATTCACAGTTGCGATTGTCTGCGATTCATCAACCGAACCTGCAAGCACAATCGGTACTGGGGAATGATCCATCGTTTGTTGCATTTTTTCTGTGACTTCATCACTCATCATCACAATACCATCTACCTGTTTCCCAAGCATAGTATCCAGTAGCTGTAACTCTTTATCTTCATGTTGATCTGAGTTGGCTAAAATAATATTATAACGATACATTGTGGCGATATCTTCTACACCACGAGCCAGCTCTGCATAAACATTGTTTGCAATATCTGGGATAATCACGCCAACTGTTGTTGTTTTCTTACTAGCTAAACCTCGCGCTACTGCGTTCGGACGGTATTCTAATCGTTCAATTACTTCTAATACTTTTTTTCGTGTTGCTGGTTTTACGTTTTGATTACCATTGACTACACGAGAGACCGTTGCCATGGAAACATTTGCTTCTCTTGCAACATCATAAATTGTAACAGTCATCGTACGTGCCTCCCTTTTTTCCTATTATAGCCTTATCATACGATAATTTTCATATTATTTTCAAGAAGAACTACGTAAAAACCAAGTACTAATAGTCCTATTCTAGACATTATTTTGTCACGATATAACAAACACCGCCTGCCGAAGTAAGCAAGCGGTGTTAGCTGTTAACAATTATGCATGAATTTCATGATTTTTCATGAATTTTTGTAGTGTTTCATAGAATGCGTCAAATGTTGGGATGTCCATTTGTTGTTGAGAATCAGACAGTGCAACAGATGGATCTGGATGCACCTCTGCCATAACGCCATCAGCACCGATCGCAATAGCTGCTTTCGCACATGGTAATAATAAATCACGACGACCTGTTGAATGTGTTACATCTACGAATACTGGCAAATGCGTTTCTTGTTTTAGAATTGGTACAGCTGAAATATCTAGTGTATTACGCGTTGCTTTTTCATAAGTACGAATACCACGTTCACATAGGATAATGTTTTCATTTCCTTTAGACATGATGTATTCAGCTGCATGAATGAACTCATCAATTGTTGCAGCTAAGCCTCGTTTTAATAGGACAGGTTTATTTGTTGCACCTGCTGCTTTTAATAATTCAAAGTTTTGCATATTACGAGCACCGATTTGGATGACATCAATATAATCTAATGCTTCCTCTAAATGTCCTGGTGTTACAATTTCCGTAATAACAGCTAAACCATATTCCTCTGATACACGTTTTAAAATTTTAAGACCTTCTAGTCCAAGACCTTGGAAGTCATATGGGGAAGTACGTGGTTTATACGCACCACCACGAATTAACTTTTCACCTTTTGCTTTAATGGAAGCTGCAACTGCTGCTACTTGCTCATAAGACTCAACTGCACAAGGACCAAATACGAAAGATGGTTTTCCTTGTCCAATTAATTCACCATTGATATTAATAACAGTATCTTCGGATTTTTTCTTACGAGATACAAGTAATTCCTTCTTCTTATCAGCTTCAAGCTGTTTTAATGCTGTTTTAAAGATTTGCTTAAATATATAATCAACCGTCATTTGGTTTAATGGACCTTGATTGTGTTCCTTAATAAGATCAAGCATGTGTCTTTCACGTAGTGGATCATAGCGATTAACACCTTGTTTTTCTTTAATTTTACCGATTTCATCAACTACAGCTGCACGTTCGTTAATTAGACGAAGAATTTCTAAGTTTAAACCGTCTATTTGACTACGTAAGCTTTCTAAATCTTTTTGGCTCATGTTTACTTGCTCCTCTCCTCATGACAGACACTTCCAGAACGCTGAAATGTATGTTACATTTTTAGATAATAGCAATATTATAATCAATGTTGTTCAGAATGTCACGCATTTTTAATTTAGCGCTTCAACTCGCTAAATTATTTTTCAAGTATTTTTCAAGTATGACGCGAAAGGAAGCGATTACATTGAGTTCTAAACTATTCGCACTTGATATTGGTACACGCTCAGTGGTCGGGATTATTCTACAAGAAGAAAATGACCATTTCCATGTGGAAGATATCTTAGTAAAAGAGCATAAAGAACGTGCCATGGTAGATGGTCAAATACATAATGTCATGTATGTGGCAGATTTAATTAATGAAATAAAACGTGAACTCGAAGAGAAACACGGGCCTCTTACGAAGGTAAGTGTTGCAGCCGCAGGTCGATCTTTGAAAACAGAACAAGCTAGCGTGAAGATCAATATACGTAATCGACCCATTTTTACAGAAGAAGATATTAGCCGCTTGGAACTTCAGGCCGTTCAACAAGCTCAGCAACAACTTTTGCAACAAAAAGAGGATGCAAAAATTAGCCACTATTATTGTGTAGGCTACTCAGTCCTCTATTATCGCTTGGACGGCGAGGAAATTGGAAGCCTGCTTGATCAACAAGGAGATGAAGCGCAAATTGAAGTGATTGCAACTTTCCTTCCTCGTGTTGTGGTTGAATCTCTTATTGCTGCACTTAAGCGGGCCGATTTAGAGATGGATGCATTAACATTAGAGCCAATTGCTGCAATTAATGTGCTGATCCCTCCAACGATGCGCCGTTTAAATGTGGCACTTGTTGATATCGGTGCTGGGACATCCGATATTGCCATTACTGATAAAAGTACCGTTGTGGCCTATGGTATGGTGCCAACTGCTGGTGACGAAATAACAGAGGCATTAAGCGACCATTATTTATTAGACTTCCCTATAGCAGAGAAAACAAAACGACAGCTTCAAACAGAAGAAGAGATATTAATTCAAGATATCCTTGGCTTTGATCAGTATTATCCAAAGGAAGAAGTTTTAGTAGCAATTGAACCTGCAGTGAAGCAGTTGGCTATATCCATTGGAGAAGAAATTTTACGACTCAATAACCGTGTAGCACCAAAAGCGGTAATGCTGGTTGGTGGTGGCAGCTTAACACCAAACCTGACTACGGAACTAGGACAAGTACTTGACTTACCAGCAAATCGTATAGCAGTTCGAGGTATTGATGCCATTCAAAATCTTACGAAGGAAGAACATATAAAAGCATCGCCCGAATTAGTCACACCAATTGGTATTGCGATTGCAGCTAAAAAAATGCCGATTCAATATATGAGCTTAACTGTAAATAATCAAGTTGTTCGTCTTTTTGAATTAAAAGAAATGACTGTGTCAGATGCTTTTTTAGCGGCAAATATTCGAGCAAAGCAATTATATGGAAAACCAGGCCATGGGTTATCTGTTAGTGTCAATGGACAAGATATTTTCATCCCAGGTGGACATGGGCAACCCGCAGAAATATTGGTAAACGGACAACAGGCATCTACAAAAACACTAATTAAAACAGGAGATGCCATTCAGTTGATTGAAGGGCAAGACGGGCAGCTAGCAACAGCTACCGTGAGAGATCTTGTTGATGATGCAGCGATAAAAACAATTACTATCCAAAATACCAAATATGTGATTGAACCAAAAATTACGGTCAATCATTCACCAGCCTCACTTGATACGATTTTAAACGATCGTGACAAAGTCGTATTCGACATAGCTGAAACAATTGAAGATGTATTTAAAACCACAAACAATTGGAATTTGTTAAAGCAATTTGAATCCTATACAATTCAAGTTGATGGTCAACCTTTGTATTTACCAGAATTCTCCTCACAGTTAATGATTAATGGTAAAGTAGCTAAAATGAGCTATGCTGTTCAAAATGGAGATGTGATTAGCTTTCAGCAACAATCATTCCCAACTGTACAACGTATTGCAGACCAAATGAATCTTTTGCTAGAGGATAAAATCATCATTCATTTCCAACATGAAGTTTTAGAACTTACCAAAACGGCAAATGAAGCGCTCGTCAATCAAAAAATTATGTCTCCACTCTCTACTGTGCCTAATGGGGCGGCAATAGTATTTAACGAAAAGGATCGCAGCCATTGGATTTATCAGGATGTATTCCGCTTCTCTAATTGGCAACTACCTGGCACCTTTAAAGGACATTTCACAATTTTAAGAAATGGTCATCCAGCGAGCTTTGACACAGAAATATTCGGCGGCGATCAATTAGAAATTATATTAGAAGCATCACCTATCACGTAAAAAAAAGGGGTACGTCACAATATTATCTTGTAACGTATCCCTTTATATTATGCATTATGCACGTACTTCTTCATTTGTCTCTTCAGCTTTTTCTTTCGTTTCTACTGCTTTTGGTTCCTCGCTAGGAATAAAATCCTCAAGTGGTTCTTCACCTTCAAAGGAAACTGTACCATCATCAAAAACAGTTGGTGCTTTTGCAGATTTTAGTGTTTTGACTTTCTCCACTAATTGTGTAGATTGTTCTTGAATTTGTTTAGAAAGCTGCACTGTTTTATCTTTTGCAGTTGTCGAGAAGTCTGCACTCTTATCTTTTAAATGAACAGCTTGTACAGCCACTTCACTACGTAAATCTTTTCCTGATTTTGGAGCTAACAGTAGACCTGCAGCTGCACCTACGATTCCTCCAACTAATGCGCCAATCACAAAATCTTTCATGTTTACACGCTCCTCTTCATAAATCGAGTCTTGTGGATGATAAAGCTGTGGCAATGAACTTTCAAGCTGCTGTTCCTTAACTTCATTAAAATTTGGCTTTTGAATTGTCATGCAACGATTCCTCCCCATCTTATTATCAAATTTGTCTAGACTGGTTGTCCATCCACTTTCACAGATGCATCTACAACTTATGTCTAAGACTTTATTTTTATTCAGTCAGGTTTGAAAACTCACTGAATAATTATCACTTTTTACGACCCCATTTTCTTTTCGGCTTTTCTACTTGAACCGTTTCAAAGGCATACACATCTTCAGACATAGATTCTTGTTCAATGATTTTGCGCTTCTTCCATTTATCAGCAATACCCATCGCAACATTACTCCATTGTACAACTTGTGCAATCTTTTCTTCGTTTTGTTCTACACTTTTAGAAACAGAAGAAGTAATTTGCTGTACAGAATTATTTAAACCATTAACGGAGTCACCAATGCCTTTAACCGCTTGAACAACTGAGTTTAATTGTTCCGATTTATGTTGAATATCCTCTGCTAAGCTATTTGTTTTTGATAATAAGGACGTTGTTTCACGTGTAATGCCTTCCATTTGTCCTTCAATCCCTGATAATGTCCCAGCTAAGCTGTTTAGAATGGACTTGAGCGAAAATAATGTCATCCCTACGCTCACACATAAAATTAAAAAACCGATTGCAGCAATAATGGCTGCAATATACAAAATCACTTCCATAAGTTGACCTCCTGCTAGTAAATTCTCTTTACTATTACTTTCCCTATCTTCGACAAAAAAAACGGAATTCCTGCTCAAATTTGAGAAAAAACAGCTTAACCCCCTACGGACTAAGCTGTTTCATTGTTTTTAAGCACGTCTTCAAACGCATCTTGGAATTTGTGAACATCCCCAGCGCCCATAAATAAAAATACAGCGCCTTTATGTTTTGTTAATATACCAATTCCTTCAGTGGTAATCACTGCACTGCCTTCGATTAGTGACGCTAAATCATGAATAGAAAGCGCACCTTGCGTTTCTCTTGCAGAACCAAAGATATCACATAAATAGGCTGTATCTGCAAGGCTCAAACTATCCGCAAAATCTTGTAAAAAAGCTTGTGTACGTGTAAATGTATGTGGTTGGAATATAGCAACTAGCTCACGTTCAGGAAACTTTTGTCGTGCTGATTGAATTGTAGCACGAATTTCCGTTGGGTGGTGTGCATAGTCGTCTATTAAAACATTATCCCCTATATCTGTTTCAGTAAAACGTCTTTTTACACCTTTATAAGTGTGCAAACGCTCCTGAATAATTTCAGGTGAAATGCCTTCATATTCACATAGCGTAATAACCGCTAATGTATTTAAAACAGCATGATCCCCAAATAATGGGATAAAGAAAGTACTATAAAATTCATTACGAACAAAGACATCAAATTTTGTACCTTCAGTTGTTTTTTCAACATTACGAGCTTCGAAATCATTTTCAGCACCAAATCCATAATAGACAACTGGTACTTTCGCTTGAATTCGCTGAAGTTGTTCATCATCACCACATGCTATGATCGCTTTCTTTACTTGTAAAGCTAATGATTGGAAAGCAGAATAAACATCCTCTATGTTAGCAAAATAGTCTGGATGATCAAAATCAATATTGGTCATCACGGCATAATCAGGATTGTATGCTAAGAAGTGACGTCGGTATTCACATGCTTCCATCACAAAGAAGTCTGCATTTTCATGACCTGCACCAGTACCATCACCAATTAAATAAGATGTCGGCTTATAGCCGCCTACTACATGTGACATTAAGCCTGTAGTAGATGTTTTACCATGTGCACCTGTTATCGCAATGGATGTATAGTTGCCAATATATTCGCCTAAAAATTTATGATAACGTATGATTTCTACGCCGATTTCTTGTGCACGCACTAATTCTGGATGATCATCAGGAAAAGCATTTCCTGCAATCACTGTCATGCCCTCTTTAATATTATCTGCATTAAATGTAAAAATTGGAATATTACGTTCACGTAACGGCTGCTCCGTGAAAAAATATTTATCGACATCTGAACCCTGTACTTGTTCACCAGCATCAAATAAGATTTGTGCAAGTGAACTCATGCCAGAACCTTTAATGCCTGTGAAATGAAAAACTGTCATTAATTAAACCCCCCGGGAATTTCAATATCCCATCTATCATCTATTAGGTGTATCGTATTATTTTACGAATGGTTAGGTATTAATACCTTCACAAGTGTTAAAAAATACGTACTATTCAACACATCTTGTCTATTATAGCACTTTTTATGCATAAGGATAGATGTGTAACTTTTCAAAAAAAACTAATTTCGACGTAAATTAGATAATCTAGACGAAAACAATGCAATTCTTATTCAAACATAGTAATTAAATCTTGTTCTGTAATGTAACTTTCACGCGGCTTACTGCCTCTTGCCTCCGAAACAAAGCCGTGTGATTCTAACATATCAATTAAACGAGCAGCTCGATTATAGCCAATATGATACTTTCGTTGAATTAATGAAGTAGAAGCGCCACCTTGCTCATAGACAAATCGGCAAACATCTTCAAACAGATCATCCTGTTCTGCAGATACCTCTGTTTTCTTCAATAATTCCTCTTGATCGAAGATATAATCAGGCTCACCCTGCTCACGAACATGCTCAATAATTGCTTCAATTTCATCGTCTGTGACAAATGTTCCTTGCAGACGGACTGGCGCTGACATACCATTACCTAAATATAGCATATCGCCTCGCCCAAGTAATCTTTCTGCTCCCTGCCCATCCAAAATCGTACGAGAATCAATTTGTGAGGAAACGGCAAAGGCAATACGTGTAGGAATATTTGATTTAATTAACCCTGTAATTACATCAACAGAAGGTCTTTGCGTTGCAACAATTAAATGAATACCACATGCACGTGCCTTTTGAGCAATACGGCAAATGGCTTCCTCTACATCTGCAGGAGACATCATCATTAGATCGGCTAACTCATCGATGACAATTAAAATATAAGGCAATTTCAAGCTATGTTCATTATTCTTATCAGCTATTGCATTATAACGTGTAATGTCACGTGCACCTGCATGAGCAAATAGCTGATAACGACGCTCCATTTCCTCCACTGCCCATTTCAGTGCAGCCGTTGCGGCCTTCACATCTGTTATAACAGGGCTAACTAAGTGAGGAATATGGTTAAATGGTGCCAACTCTACCATTTTAGGGTCAATCAGCATAAGCTTTAGCTCATGTGGCGCGGCTTTATATAATAAACTAACCAAAATTGAGTTAATACAAACAGATTTACCTGATCCTGTTGCACCAGCAATTAAACCATGAGGCATTTTCCGCAAATCTAGCGTGACAGGCTTTCCTGTTAAGTCAAGACCTAGAGCAGCCTCTAAAGGTGAATCCGATTCAACGAAGGATGCACTATTTGTCACCTCTGACAATCGAACAGCTCGAGATACTCGATTTGGAATCTCAATACCTATCGAACTTTTACCAGGAATTGGTGCTTGGATACGAATATCTTTTGCTGCTAAGGCAAGTTTTAAATCATCTGCTAAGTTTCTGATTTTACTAACCTTTGTTCCGTGGCTCACCGTTATTTCAAATTGAGTAACAGCAGGTCCCTGCATAATTGATTCGATTTGAGCAGAAACTTGGAAATAGGAAAGTGCCTCAACTAATGTATCACCTTGTTGCTCCATCCATTCTGTATCCTGTGTTTTTTCCTCCGGTAGCTCTAAATATTCATCCGTAGGCTTTTGATAGACGTGAACAGGTTTTGCAGGTTGTTCCACTTCTTGTGCTTCCTCTACAACTTCCATTTCAAATACTTGCTGTACTTGACTCTCGACAGATACTACTGGCGTGTTGTCTACAGCTTCTGAAATAACTTCAGTGTTAGGAATTAATTCTGACTCTAATTCAGTAGTGGCCGAAATTTCATCCACACTTACTTTTTCGATTTCTGTTCTTTCTCTCGTCAGTACACTTGACATTGTTGTTACAGGAGCCATTGTAATCACAGCTACATTCTCTTCAGTACTTTGTTTTGTAATGACACTTTGTGCATCGTCTTTCTCATCTTGATGGATTGGTGAATCCATATCATCTTCTAGTAGTGATACAAGTGTTTGATTAGTACTTGACGTTGCTTCACTGTCTACGGACAGTGTTTTTTCCTCTTCTTTCTCTACCGTCTCCACTAGCTCGTTTGCATCTGCTGAGTTGTTTTCGACAGGAATGAGCTGAGCCATTTTCAATTGCTGTTGGATTCTCCATTTTTCTTTATCCGTTTTTAACATTAGTACATTAAAAGGAATTCGACTTTTTTCTTCCTTCTGTTCAGTATCAACAGATTGTTCGTCTATCAGTAATTGGTCGCCCTTTGACGGCTGAACAACTGTTACCTCTCCGATATGGATTGTAGAATTTTCGATTTGTACTTGTTCCACTATCATTTCTTTGACATGAATTTCAGATTGATTTGCAGAAAGTTGTTGAACCGTTTGATCTTGCACAACAGCTTCCTTCACTTGATCTTCAAATGCCATTGCAAATGATGTAGTTTGCGGTACAGATACATTGGATGACATGCTTTCCTTATTATCGTTTACTTCAGCCAACACTTCTTCGTCAAAAATAATGGATTCATTTGTTGTAGATAGCTCATTTGGTTCAAGCATTTCATGCTGTTCCACTACACCCAATTGATTTGTGCTAGCCGGCTCTTTTTCTTCTAGTATATTTTCATTAGCCTCATTTGTTGTCGTTTCTTTTATAGGTATCGTGACGGTTATCATTTCGGCTGCATTTACTTCAGTTTCTTGATTCTCGTATTCTTCTTTTCTTTTATCCAATAATTCTTTGATTGGTCTTGGTTTTGCAAATCCATAGACAGGTGAAGGAACATCTGTTGGAACAAAACGTTTACGGTTCTCAGGTAAACTGTTTTCAACTTTCTGTTCTTTCCTCTGATTTTTCTCTTTTGGTACTGGAGTAGGATTAGATGTAATATTGGCTGACTCATTTTGTGCATCTCGAAACACTAAGCTTGCTCTCGAACGATATTCCTGTTCTACATGCTGGCTTTTCACCGTTGTTTTTCTACCTGTGCGCTTTGTACGATTCGCTAATAAATCTCGAATGCCTGAGACCTCTATATCATAAACACTGGAATCAACAATATGATGATTTAAATGCTTCGGTAAAGATAGCTCCTCAATTTGTCCATAATCATCATCTTCCAGTTGGTCGAACAGTTCTTTTTGTGGCGTGTATGACTTTCCACTTTCATCATCGTCAATCAATGGAAAACGGAAAGTCTTTTGTTTAGACATCAGGGGTTCATTATGTGTATGTAGTTGCTCTGCCTGTTCTTCTTCATAGTCCTCATAATATTCTTCATACTCGTAATCTTCATCTTCTTTATTTATAAATTTACTAATTTGTTTTTTAAACCAGTTCACTTCGTTTCACTCATTTCTCTAACACTTCATTTATAGCATTGTCTAGTTTCATACAATCAATAGCTCAATGTCTACATCAAAAGCATACCATAAAAACGGACTTGAAACTTGCATTTAGAGGCTCATTCTAAACAAAAAAATCGTTATGCTACTAGCATATTAGTAACATAACGATTTAGGGCATTTCACCTTGATACAATGAATAATATCATGATAAAAATTTTAAATTTTAGTAATTTCCTTTTTAAACGAAGGAATTTTTATTTAGTTAATGATTCAAAAGCACTACCAACAATTGCATCCTTAGGTAATACTAAAATTCCTTTTTCAGAAGGGGCGTTAGGAATGGCTAACTCACGTGCTGAACAAAGCATGCCGTAAGATTCCACGCCTCGTAAATTTCCTTCTTTAATAAGCATTCCTGAAGGCATTACTGCACCGATTTTTGCAACAACCACCTTCTGACCTGCTTCTACATTTGGCGCACCACAAACAATTTGTAAAGTCTCTTCTCCTACATTCACAGAACAAATACTTAATTTATCAGCATTAGGGTGCTTGTCCTTCGATTCTACATAACCGACAACAAATTTTGGAGTAAAATCAACATCAAGGCTAATAATAGCTCCATTTTTTTCGATTGCTGCTGTTAGCTGCGCTACTATTTCTGGTGTCATTTCAACTAAGCCTTGTGCATCCGTTTGAACGTAACTGCTTGCATTAAATAAATTAAAAGCTTTAATTTCTCCAGTTTGGGCTTCTTTTAAAATAGCAATATCTCCAGCGCGCTCTACTACCGTTTTCACGATAGACTCCGTCGCTAGTTGAACTAGTAATACATCCCCTACATGCTCTTTGTTGTAAAATACGTTCATTTTTTTTCTTGCTCCTTTTTCACTCTGTTTTTTGCTAAAATAAAGATTGGTTCAAGTTCTCCATCTTCATAAATAAAAGATAATGACGTGATCGGTACTGTACCGACAGCAAAGAAATGCATCGTCATCTGTGCTAATACATCATACCCTGTTTCATTGCGAATATCACCTATAATTAACACATCTTGATGTGGCACAGACAATGTCATATCGCCCTCCACTTGTGTACGCATTTCTTTCAAAAAGCTCTCATTTAAAATACGGCTAGCATCATAGCCATCATTCACATTGACAAAATAAAAAGTATTACCTGCTACTTCATCTTTTTTATATGCAGTTGGTAATTGCTTCACCGAAAAGCGTGCCATTTCTCGAATTTGCTCTACAGTTAATTGTAATGCTTCTAACATAGATTCATCAATAAAACGATACGTTTTACCTAAATCGAGCGCATAAAAAATGCGTGTTTCAGCTGTATGCTCAGTTGTAATAAATGCATGCCCTTCTTTCGATTCTTGAGGGTAAGAAGTTGCCCGAATAACTGGATAAATTTGTGTAGTCGTCTGGAAGCCCTGTTCTTTTTCTTGCGCCATTGCGTTAAAAGTTTGCTCTATTGTATATACAACTTCTTCAATCGCTGCATCTTGCTTATCATTGTATTTTGCTAAGATACCAGGTAATGAAAGCTCCATCCCTTTTCCAATCGTCTTGTGATTCAATCGTAATTTATCGTATTTTTTATCAAAATGAAATTCGTATTTCTCCTCATTTAATTGTTTTTTTAATAGCTCTACTAGTTGCTCCGACTTCATTTGCTTCATCTTTTTCACATCCTGTCTTCAAAATGAAACGGCTCACATGTTTGTGAACCGTTCTGTTCAAGCCTATCTATTTACTTCATCTTAACCGAATGAACTATTTTCGTCATCTCATGCAAATTATCTTCAATATTTTTTGTTTGAGAAATTGTTGTCATTTTCACGCCACCACTACTAACAACTAGCTCCATTTCATTCTCTTCATCTGTTTTTAAAACCGCTGCAAAGCCAAAACGACCATCCTTGTCATAAGTAGTTTCTTCAATGATTTTGTCAGCTTCATTTTCTTTTAATAGATTATAATATAGTTTACTATCTTGTACTTCACGGTCATTAATGAATAGAATATAGCTTTCTTTTCCTTTTGTTATAACAATATTGTAAGCATCCGAACTATCTTCAATTTTATAGTTTGAAGGTAAGTATAATTTGATATCCCCAATTTGCTCAGTATGTTCATCTGGCTCTTCAGCAAAAACCGTCTCCGTTAAATGAAGTCCATTGGCAATTTGCTCATCGATTGATTGATTGCAGCCAGAAAGTACAAGAAGTAAAAGCATCAGGCCAATTGTTCTTAGCCATGTATACGACATGTCTCTCTTCCTTTCACTACTAACTTTTTTTTATTTTAAAAAAATAATTAATAAGATGCAACCTAACTGCATGTTAAACACTAATGCTATTTAACTAATTTCGTGTAATTGTGAACAAATATTGACCAATCAAAAGCGATACAATATGCTCAAACATCATCTGTCTACTTACTAAACCTTGAGTGAAAATACCTACTGCACCTGCACCTTGACGAATATCGCGACGCTTTGTATATTGCTCCATAATGGGACCAAGCTCTCCGCCAGCTCTTATTTCCTGGGCAATTTCTTTTGGTAATATAATTTGTGCGCCAGCAGCTGTAAACGTTGTTCCATCTGAAACAGTTAATGCACCCCAATTACAAACATACATTTCATCATCGATTTCTGTTACACCACCTTCTAAACCGAATGACAATTGTGCACCTGTTTTAATCATGGCATTTTTAGCACGGTTAATTGCGCCTAGTCTCGTTTCTTCATTACTTATAGGCTGATCTGATACTTCAGAAGCAGCTTTCACATGAGTAAAGATGGAATCCTCAAAGTATTGCCGAGCAATCACTTCAACTGCATCTGTTTTGGCTTTATTGGTTGTACCAATTGCTATATTCATCTCATCCCTACTTTCTTTCCATAGAAAAAGATGCCTCTAAAAGGCATCTTTCTAACTTCTTATACATTAGCGCGAATTGTTTCTAATGTCGAACGATCTGCTTTTTTCACTAATTCAACAATTAACGCTTTGGCAGCTGCGTAATCATCTATGTGAATAATAGACGCTGATGTATGAATGTAACGTGAGCAAACACCAATAACTGCACTTGGTACACCATCGTTTGCTGTATGCACTCGTCCTGCGTCCGTTCCACCCTGTGATACGAAGTACTGGTAAGGGATATGATTTGATTCGGCAGTATCTAAAATAAATTCTCGCATGCCACGATGTGTGACCATTGTACGATCTAAAATACGAAGCAATGTACCTTTACCAAGTTGTCCAAATTGACTTTTCTCACCCGACATATCATTGGCAGGAGAAGCATCTAATGCAAAGAATAAATCTGGTTTAATCATATTTGCTGAAACTTGAGCACCACGTAAACCAACTTCCTCCATTACATTGGCGCCTGAATATAAATGGGATCCTAGTTTTTCGTTTTTGACTTCTTTCATTAATTCAATTGCTAAACCACAGCCATAGCGGTTATCCCACGCCTTAGCCATAATTTTTTTCGGATTCGCCATTGGTGTAAATGGACAAATTGGAATGATTGATTGTCCTGGACGAACACCTATAGCCATTGCATCTTCTTTGTTGTCAGCACCAACATCAATTAGCATATTTTTTATATCCATTGGCTTGGCACGTTCTGCATCTGTTAGTAAATGTGGTGGGATGGATGATACAACACCAGGAATTGCACCATTTTTCGTATATACTTCTACACGCTGAGCAAGCATAACCTGGTTCCACCAGCCACCTAACGTTTGAAAACGAATCATTCCATTATCTGTGATAGAAGTAACCATAAATGCAACTTCATCCATATGGCCTGCAACCAATATTTTCGGCGCATCAGCAACATCACTGTGCTTCACACCAAAAATACCCCCTAAATTGTCTTGAACGATTTCATCCGAGTACTTTTCCAACTCAGAACGCATGAACGCACGTACAGCATGTTCATTACCCGGAGCCCCTGGCAGTTCTGTTAATGTTTTAAATAATTGTAATGTTTCCTCATTCATGATGACTCTCTCCCCACGAAGTAGAATATTCTTCCTTGCCTATTGTAACACATTTATTTCCGAATTCGAAATATTGATAAATTTCCTAAAACTGCTAAAGTGTGAACGTGCATTCACTCTATTGGCTATGCTAAAATAAAAGTATAGAAAAAGGAGGAAAAGAGTATGAAATTACGTGATTTTTTAATTGGTGTTGCAACTGGCTTAGCTGCCGCAGTCATTATTAAAGAAGCTAGTGAAAAAGTTTCTCCGTTCGTACCTGCAGGACAAGTACTCGAAAACATAAAAAGAGAATTCAAAAAGGATGCGCCGATTGACGGTTCTTGGATTTTTATGAAAACAGAAGATTTCACAAACGGCATTATGACGATCCCAGTATATCGCGGAGGAATCTCTCGTATGCATGAAGGAGAAATGCAAACCTTCGAATTTGCTGCCGATGCACGCTCTGGTGTTATGGTAGAACTGACAGAAGTTTAACCTTTTATACATTAAAAGAAGCCATCTCATTAAACTGAGATGGCTTGTCTATTTTATTCTGATAGACCTTTATTATTAAAGTATTTTTTATACTTTCGATAATAATTTAAGTTATTTAACGTTAGTTTCACCCAACGCTTGGCATTCATGTCTTCATTAAAGTAAAGGGAATTTGTGTATTTACCCTCACTAATTAATTTTTTCGCTTCTAATTTGAGCTTTTCATTTGATGCATATTTAAACAATACACCTTTAGGAATAATCATCCACAAATGTTTGTCCTGTACATATGTGACATCTTGCTCGATATTTAACATATGGTCATCAGCTACATACTTCATTAAATTATGACCACTTGCCGTTACATAATAGCTAGATCGTCCATTACGTAAATTGATTTCAAATAGCTTATACTGCTTATCTCGAATATCATATTTCATATCGAAATTCGCAAAACCTGTATAACCGATGTCCTCTAAGAAGAAACGTACTTGATCCATTAATTCTTTATCATAGGTTGTAACGATGGCCGCATAACTGCCAATACCTTCAGGAGAATGTTCTTCTAGAATAGGATTACCTAAACACATCAGCTTGACTTTCCCATCTTTCCCTACATAAGCATTTAACACACGCATATAGGAATCATCACCAGGAATAAATTCTTGAATAATCATTGTATCCTGATAAGTCGAGCTATAAATCGCTTTTAAAATAGCCGTTTTTTCCGCTTCATCATGCGCGACAAATACTTTTTTCTTCCCTGGGAATTTACATGCCCAATATTCTACAGAGTTTGAAGCCTTTAAAATAATAGGGTAATCAAATGGTGGTGTAAAGTTTTCATAGTTGTCGGCTGTCACCGTCGCTGTACCTGGATATTTAAAATTATATTGATCACACATTTTATAGAAATTTTCTTTCAATAAAATTTCATCCATCAACGATTCATCAATGTAGGGAACGGTAAAATGCTCTTGTAATGCTGGCTTATTTTTGATAATAAGCTTTGCATAATCGTCTCCACAGGCTAATAGTAATAGTTTTTTATCAGCATGTTTTTTTGCCACTTCTGCAAGTGCAGGTGCAAAAACATCTTGTTCATTTAAACGGTCAATTTCTTGAAATTGTAGGATATGACTATCTTGTGTCGCTGTTAAATGAGAACGTCCTAAAACAAGTGGTTTAATACCGTATGCTTCATAAAATGCACGTGCCATACCATATGCATTCATATCTGATCCTAGTAAAACTGGTAAAAATGGTTGCTCAGTTGCCATGTTTATTTCAACTCTCTTTTGTATTTTAGTATCGTGTTAAGTGTATCATATTTTCTATCCTATTCACGAACAAAAAAGCGAGGCATTGACATTTTATGTGTCAAATACCTCGTCTTGTCTAGCTCTTTTAGAATGTAATAACAGCTTGTCTACTGCGCTCTAGCTTATCAACAATTTCTTTACCTGTTTCATCCCATTTAATCATACGGTAGTAAGCATCATGATAGAAAATAAAGCCATAGTTTTTAGCAAGAGCTTCTTTCATTAGACGCTCTTTGGCAAATACACTTGTCATTGGGTAATCATCGTATGCTAATACCCACAGTGGGTTTTGGTGGGCATGTGTAGGCATAATATCTGCCATATGCAATAATACTTCGCCATTTTGAGTTAGCTTGATAACGGCATGCCCCTCACTATGACCACCTGTATGAATCATTTCGATCCCTTGTGCAACTTCCAACGTACCCTCATAGGTTTCAACTAAGTGCTGTACTGGTTCCCAATTTTCTTTCCAATACGTATTTTTAGAGCGAATATTTGGATTCTGCATTTCATCCCATTCAATTTTCGTTACAAAAATCTTGGCATTTGGGAAAGTTGGTACAAGTACATCACCTTCCCAGTGCGTTAAACCGCCAGCATGATCAAAATGTAAATGCGTCATTAACACCACATCAATATCAGCTGTAGTTAATCCTAGCTCCTGTAAGCTTTCCGCTAATGAGGATTCTTCTGTCACACCAAAGTTCCGTAATTGTTTTTCATTTAATTTATTAAAGCCAACTCCTGTATCAATTAAATAATTTTTGCCCTCATATTGAATAAGAATTGGTTCTGTCGGTAACTCAATTTGATTTTTTTCATTGACTGGATATTTGCGCGACCAAAGTGGCTTTGGTACAACGCCAAACATCGCACCACCATCTAGGCACGTAACACCCCCGTTAAGCCATGATAATGACATATTGTGAAACTGTAACTGATCCATCCATACTCCCCCTACAATTTAGTGATAAATTGTGATTCTAATCGATAAATCGGCTGCCCCTTCGCAGAAAACTTTTCCTCATATTCAGTCATTACATTATCCTCTGGCATATTTGCATGTAGGTCGAGAGATACATACTTTAGTAACATACCATATTCAGACATACTGATTAATGAGTATTCGAACAGTCCACGGTTATCCGTTTTAAAATGGACTTCCCCATTATCCACCAAAATCGACTCATATAATTTCAAAAAATCCTCATGCATTAAACGTCTTTTGGCATGACGTGTTTTTGGCCAAGGATCTGAGAAATTCAGGTATACACGTGATACATCATTTTTATCAAAGAATTTATATAAATCTGCGCCATTTACTTTAAGTAAGCGTAAATTCGCTGGAGATTTCGCCTCAAGAACTTTTTCCAATGCACAAACAATCACACTATCATAAAGCTCAATGCCAATATAGTTGGTAGTTGGATTTTGCAAAGCCATTCCTGTAACAAATTGCCCTTTTCCAGAACCTACTTCAATATGGATAGGTTGATCATTTCCAAAAATGGCCTGCCAGTTTCCTTTAAAGTCTTCAGGATTTGGAATAATCACCTCTGGGTGATCTGTAATCATTTCCTCTGCCCAAGGCTTATTTCTTAATCTCAATGTTGTTCCTCATTTCTTTCTTGTGAAATTATTGATTTTTTTATAGTATAACGTATTCCCTTTCAATTCGCATGAAATTATTGCACAATGATATTTTTAGGAATCTCTAGCAATAACTCTCCATGCATTTTGCTGTACAGTACAGTGAATATTGGTCTCTTGATTAACAACGCCAATATAATTGCCATCCGTATGACAATCAACTTGATGAGCTCCAACAATAATATCAAAGTGTTGTCCTTGTAAAAAAGTAATTTCCTTAAATTTTGTATGCTTTTCAAAAAAAACAGTGACAAAAACAAGTAATAATTTTATACGTGAAATTCCATGCAAGATCGTTATATCCACTTGTCCATCATCTGCTTTCGCAGCAGGTGATATTTTCATACCGCCTCCAAAATAAGGCTGATTACTCATTGCCACAAACCAAGTCTGCTGGAATTTCCATTCTTGTTCACCAGAGCGTATCGTTACGTCAAAAAGTTTAAAGCGAAATAATCCTCTAATGACAGCGATAGCATACGACAGTTTACCTAGCCCTATTTTATTGAGGTAAAACTTGAGACGAGATGTATTGATTAAATTTGTTACAAAGGCATCGAAGCCTACACCCGCATTATTCACAAATATTTCCTTACGCATATCACCAAGCTGAATAATCCCTGCATCCATCTTTACATTTGCCATGGTGGTTCTTACATAGTCCTCTATTTGCCTAGCATGTTGAAATGTTGGGAAAAAGCGCGCAAAATCATTACCAGAGCCAGCACGAACGACACCGATTATTACGAATTCATTATGTACAATACCACTAACCACCTCATGGATTGTGCCATCCCCCCCAACAACTACAAGTAACATGTTATCTTGCTGTTGTTGTGCCCATTGTTTGGCTATTTCCTGTCCATGCCCTTCATACTCTGTAAAAGCTACTTGATAGGTAATTGTTAGCTGCTGTTGAAGCTGAAGCCAAACCTTCTTCCCTTTGCCATTTCCTGCGGCTTCATTAACAATAAATAAAACCTGCATAGATCAACCCTCTGTTGGTGGTGATGCTTGCTGCCAAATATCTCGATTAAAGGAGGTCGTTTGGACAGTATTTAAAATGGTTTCAGCAGCTCGTATTTGCATATGCTTCATAGGCGAGGAGACTTTTCTTAAATGCTCTATCCATTCGTGGTAATTTCGGCGATCAACAAAGCGAACCCCAAATGGTGAACCTGGATAATCAAAATAACCATTCCGAGTTAGTATAACCTTACTGATAGGCATATCAATATTCTCTTGTTTAAATAATTGAGAGAGCACCGATTCCATCCGACCTAAATTAATCGTTGGATTTAGAACTTTTGTGTCTTTTGTTCCCACTTTTTTGATCCAGAAGCGATCACTGCCACCTACATAGACAGCTTGATTTTCAGATTCTAAAACCGTAATGCAAATACATTCCGTTGGTGACATTAGCACTACATCAAGTTCAATAGGGGCTTTTCTTATTTGTAAAATCGGATAATAAAACAACAAGTAATTATCTGGTAACGATTGCAATAACGTCCGTAGTAAAGAATCACGCATGAAGCGAGGATCTACATATGATTTTTCACGTAATGTTGAACTAGCCCATTTCATTTGAAAATGGAAAAATTGATCAATAAACATTCGTTTCAACTCATGGATGGATTGTGGTGCATAGACAATTTTAGGCTCAAATGTGAGCGTCGTTTCTTCTTCTGGAATTGTATCCTCATCACTTACAAGCTCATTTGATATTTCTATTTGTTCAACATTCTCTGTTGTTTCCTTTTGACGGCCAGCAAAGATTTTTTTTAATAAGGAAAACCTTTCTTTTTCCTCTAAAGCATCCGTTTCTGCCTCATTGTCGACATGTTGCCACTCGCTAATATCCTCTCCTAATTCCCACTGACGCTTAATACGCTCCCATTGGCTTTTCTTTAAGCGCACAAATTGTGTTGGATATCTCGCTAAATCAATTTGATAGCGTGAAATATAATCTTGTATTTTCACCAATTGTGCCATGTAACGGTCACTCCATTCTTACTTACCATATCTTTAATTCTCTTTTTATCTTGATTCAGCAAATGTTTGTTTGTACCGACAGCGAAGTGCCATGTACAGATGACACCCTCCTCTAAATAGGGGGCAATGGGTGTTCAAACGTCTGCTGAAATAGGGGAACACCATTAAATGTGCCACTCTTATGGCAGTGTATGTTGCCCCAAAGCCTCCAGTGGGGGCCATATTTTAAGAGATGCCTGCAAGAAGCAGGTCAGTTAACCGTTGTCACAAGACATAACGGTTTTAGTTTAACTTCTACCCGTCAACTCTAAAATTTCTGAACACCATTACACCGATGCGTCATTGATTACGATTGCTTTAGTAGCAAAGAGGCAATTGTATACATTACATCGACATTTGTTCTACAAATTTCAATCTGTAAAATTATTCTTTTCTATCCTTTTTATTTTACATGACCACACCCAACATTACATCCATAAAAAAGAGGACTACCCAAATCGATAGTCCCCCATAAGCGTTTCATTTATTTTGTATTCAAAGAAAGTGGTAGTTTTGCTTCGAAAGCCTGTTGCAATTTACGTGTCCATTCACCTGGAACACCAGCACCGATTTGGTTACCATCAACATCAATAACAGGCGTAACTTCAGAAGATACTGATGAAACAATTATTTCATCCATTGTTAATAAATCAGCCTTTGTCATCGGTTCTTCAGTAACAGGTAATTTAATTTCCTCTGCACATTTTAAAATCACTTGGCGTGTAATACCGTTTAGAATGAAGTTATTAGCTGGATGTGTATAAAGCTTACCGTCTTTAATACCATACACATTTGCTGATGAGCATTCTGTAACGATATCCCCACGATGTAAAATTGCTTCATAGCAACCTTTTTCAGCAGCCTCTTGTTTTGCTAATACTGCTCCAAGTAAGTTTAAAGATTTAATATCACAACGTAACCAACGAATATCCTCTACAAAAGTAGCTTTTACCCCTTTTTCAAAGTTTTCATATGCTCGTTCACCCGTTTTTACGTTACCAGTTAAAACAGCTGGAATGCTCGCATCTGGGAAAACGTGATTACGCGAATTTGTACCACGTGTGATTTGGAAATAAACATGTCCTGTATCTAGATTATTTTTTTCAATTAGTTCATGCAATAATTTGTGTAAAACGTCTTTTGTATAAGGAATAACAAGACGAATTTTTTCGGCGCTCGCATAGAAACGATCAATATGTTCTTGTGCTGTAAACATATTTCCGTTATAAACTTTGATTACTTCATAAATGCCGTCACCAAACTGATAGCCTCTGTCTTCTGGTGATACCGCAATCGATCCTTCTTCAACAATTTGATCATTCCATAATGAATATGCCATGTTTTGTTCATCCTTTTCGTCTTTGAGTTATTTTTTTCCTGCAAGTTCAACAATTGCTTCAGCATAAATTGCCGCTGCTTTAACAAGGTTTTCTACCACAACAAACTCATCTGCACGATGCGCTACATCTGGCTCCCCAGGGAATAGCATGCCAAATGCCACGCCTTTTTTCATCACACGTGCGTATGTTCCACCACCTGTTGATAATAGAGGTGTTTCTTTATCACCCGTTTGACGTCTATAGATAGCTGCTAACGTCTGGATGAATGGATCATCTTCACTAACATAGTGAGGTTTAGAGTCGTCTTGAATGTCTAAAGAAAACCCTTTTTCTACAGTTAGGCGTTGTGCCGCCGTTATTTTTTCATCAAATGGATAGGACACAGAGTAGCGCATACTAATCACCAAACTGCCACCTTTATTGACATCATAGCTTACAATACCTGGATTTAATGTTGTTTTACCTGACATCGCATCCTCAAAGTGTAAATCAAGCTGATAACCATAATGATCCTGATAAAAAACATCTGCAATAAAGTCGACAAATTGTTTACTTGCCTCAGTCGTCAACTCTTGTTGTAAAAATGCTGCAAGATAAACAGCTGCATTGACACCTTTTTCTGGTTCCATTGCATGTGCTGCTTTACCTTTGATAGTTATTATATAGTGAGAGCCCTCCATTAATAAAGAGCCTTCTAGCTGATTTTTACTTAAAAATGTTTGAAAATTCTGTTCGAATTGCGCTGAGACATGCTGAACCGTTGCTTTAGCAAAATCAGGTACCATATTTGGGCGCTTTCCTGCATTTAATAGTAGTAGTTGTTCTTTCGTTGCATCACCCATTTTATTTTGAGAGAACACAAGCTCTGCAATGCCTTTTTCAGCATTGATGAGCGGGAAATCCGCATCTGGTGCAAATCCAAATGTTGGCATTTCCTCCTGTTCAAAATAGTGGTCGACACAGCGGAATCCTGTTTCTTCGTCTGTACCAATAATCATTCGTACTCTTTTTTCTAATGGAATCCCAGCATCTTTCACAAGTTTCATGGCCATCCATGCCGCAATAGTAGGACCTTTATCGTCAATCGCACCACGTGCGTATAACTTACCATCTGCTACAGTGCCGCTGAATGGAGGATATGTCCAATCAGCTTCATCTCCAATAGGGACAACATCAACATGACATAAAATACCTAATAATTCTTCACCAGTACCCATTTCAATATGTCCAGCATAGTTATCAACATTTTTCGTTTGTAAACCTTCATTCTGACCTTTTGCTAGTAACCATTCAAGAGCTTTAAGTGGACCATCTCCAAAAGGTACGTCAGTAGTTATTGTATCCTCATCGAGCACACTATTAATTTGCACAAGCTCCTGTAACTCTTGTATTAATTCATCTTGCCTTTCTTTTGCAGCTTGTAACCAATCCATACCATGTACCTCCTTCAAAGTATTAACATTATTCTACACCTTACAACATATATGACAATCATCTTTCTGACAACTATTTTCAGTAACTTCTACTGACACTACCACATATAGCATGTTTTTCACTTATTCCCACAAAATACAGTATGAATTTTATATTTCAAATGTAAATTTCTCTTGCATTCACTAGAAAAACAAGTAATTTTTCTATATAATAAAGTTATCAGAATAATTGTTCTGACTATAAAAATAGAAAAGGGGATGTCTAAGGCAGCTACTTATTAGCCTAAGTGCACTCCGCACATATTGTCGTCCGCTAGTCTTTGCCAAGTGAATTAAGATGAAGGAGTGGTTCATTTAATGAAACCAACTACTGATCGAATGCTTAATCGTATTAAAGACGTGTACATGTTTATTTTAGACAAAGGAACCGTGTCTACACAGGATTTAGTCGAAGAGTTTAGTATCACTCCTCGCACCGTTCAAAGAGATTTGAACGTGTTAGCCTTTAACGATTTGGTGATGAGTCCAAGTCGAGGCAAATGGACAACGACGAAGAAAAAAGTAAAAATGACGTCTTAGTTTTACGTTTTGTACGTAAAGCATTGTGTATGAAAAAAGAATGACCTTTCGTCGGGGTCATTCTTTTTTGTCTTTAGAAGATTATTAGATTTTTTTGCGTCATGTATGAAAGGTGATGATTACTGACTTCTCCACTTAATTGACGGTGCAAAGTGATCATTTCTCTCTCTTCTCATCCAATAGTTGAACTAGGTGATCAAATGTTGATTCCTTGCGTTCATTATCATTGGAAACATAAAGATTCTCGCCCTTTTATGCTCTGTTCTCAACTAAAAATGACCCCAACTGCTCCTTCAAGATGATTTTGACTATTTACAGTTGCTTAACAATCCGTTAAACTCGAAACATTCTAAATGTTGAGAGGAGGACTTTATATGAAATTGTCACAGTTGTTTCATCCATTAGTTTGGATTATTTTAGGTGGAACCATTTTCACACGGATTGCAAGCTTTATGGCAATGCCTTTTTTAGCTATTTACTTACATAATGAAATCGAAGCCTCCCCTTTACAAATTGGGTTGACGATTGGTATTGCGCCACTCATTTCCACTGTTGGTGGATTTTTTGGAGGTTATCTAACAGATCGTTTTGGTAGAAAAAGTGTTATTCTACTAACGATTATCGTTTGGAGTCTTGTGTTCTTTGGCTTTGCAACGGTCCATGCTGTTTGGCTCTTTGTACTATTCAATGCATTGAATGGTCTTTGTCGTTCATTTTTTGAACCTTCCACACAGGCATTAATGATTGATTTTACACCTGCTGATAAACGAAAAAGATTATTTTCGCTACGCTATACTGCCATTAATATTGCAGCTGTAATTGGTCCGATTATTGGTGTGTATATCTCACAGCTATCAAGCCCAAGTATTCCTTTTATGCTGACAGGCATTATGTATATTATTTACGCTGTATTTTTATTTTTCGTGTTAAATCGATATCAAATGCAGCAACCAAAAGCTGCTGCTCCAACAAAGATGCTAAGCACTTTCACAATCCTTTTGACAAATCGTGTGTTGCTTAGCTTTATTTTTGGCGCCATTTTAATTAATATCGGCTACTCTCAATTTGATTCTACGTTACCACAAATCATTGAACTGACAATTGAGGATGGTACAAAACTTTATTCCTTATTAATCTCTCTCAATGCAGCGGTGGTCTTACTATTACAACTACCAATTAGTATCGTGTCAGAACGATTTTCATCGTCCTCAACATTGTTAGTTGGTGTCTTTTTCTTTGCTCTTGGTCTTTTTATGTTCGGATTCTCCAACAATTATACGCTCTACATTATCGCTATGATTATTTTCACGATAGGCGAAATCTTTGCATTCCCAACGATGAATGTCATGATTGATGAAATCGCGCCTGATACTCAAAAAGCAACTTATCTGGGAGCTGCGCAATTTAAAAATTTAGGGGGCTTTATTGGACCAATAATAGGTGGTTGGCTATTGACTCATTATATGAATGCGATGTTTGCTGTCATCGCCATTCTTGTCTTGTGTAGTTGTTTCTTTTATAGAACAAAAACAACAACAAAATGATCAGTTACGCCAACTCTTCCCTTTCGGTACAAAAAAATTGCTGAATCAAGAAAACGCTCCATTTCTACGAGAATAGCTAATACAGCTATCGAAAGAACGGAGCGTTTTTTTTAAATACTATAGTCTTCGTCAGCAGCGACCTCTGCATAACTAGAGTATTGATCTTTACCAGCATTTTTGGATTGATATAGCGCTTTATCAGCACGGTCAAATAAGCTCATTTCCGTATCTTCAGCATGATTATAAATGGCACCACCCATGCTCACAGATAATACGGACCATTTTTCAATAGCATGTCCCTCATGTTTAACGGTCCTTATTTGAGCTAATATCGTCTCTGCAACTTGCTGCATATGTTGCTCTGTTGTATCGTACAAGACAATGCCAAATTCATCTCCTCCAAATCTTACGACGAAACCATTGTTAATCACTTCATGCTTTAAAATCCTGGCTGTTTCAATAAGGATATAATCTCCTTCTACATGCCCAAATTGATCATTCACTTGTTTAAAGTTATCTAAATCAATTAACAATAAACCTGGCACATTCGTTTTTCGTTTTCTTAATAAATTTTCAATCTTCCTAATATAAGTAGCACGGTTATAGACGCCTGTTAACGCATCATAAGTGGCTAGATGGATCGTTTTAGATAGAATTTTATTAATAACTAACAGCATAATTAAGGAAATCAGTATGGCTATGGACAATAAAATCCAAAACTGTTTCGTATTTTTTTTGAGTGCCTCTATTTTTGTGAAATTGCCATATTTCACATAAACAATCCTTTTCGAAGACTCCCCTCTTATATTCTCCGCTTCATAAGGTAAAAAAAGATTCGTTTCTATATAACCATTTTTAAAAGCCCTTTGATACTCAACTGGCTCCATCTTTCCCCTTGCCTTCTTAAAATACTTTTGAAATTGTTTCGACTGATCTTTGACTGTTATTTTATTCGACTTAGAATCATCAAAAAAAACTCCACCTGCATTAATGGTTTGCACTTCTACTAAATTGTCGTATTTAGCTACTAAATTTTCTGCAGTTTTCTCAAAATTGAAGGTTTGAAAGACTGGGTCATCCAGTAAGTCTATACCTAGTTCAAGAAGATACTTCTTATCGTGCGTTGCTAAATAGCCAAATTTTCGGTATTCACCTGTTGTTGTTGAAATATCGATTCCGTCTGTAAAAATTTCCCCACTAGCACGTCGTTCATCCAACAAAGCAGAAAATCGTTGGCAGCAAAGTGAAAAATTCAAACCAATATCTTCTTCAAACGTCGTGTAAATAACCGTATTAGACTGATCCACTATGTATATATCCATACCTATGTTATTTTTTATTTGCTGCAAATCCCATGTAGCAATAGTAGAGTTTTCGCGATAATATTTTTTTAATTTTATTAGTTCCTGCTCCATTTTGTCCGAAATATTTTTATCAAAATAAAAATGGGCATTATCTACAATTTGCATATCTGTGAGAATATGATTTTCAATTAAAACTCTATTCATAGCAGATTGCTTTTCTATATCTGCTACTAGTATTTGCCTGTTTACATATGAAATCACAGCCACAAGTATGACTGTAAAAACAATTAAAGATAGCAATAATTTAATTCGCAGGTTCTTCATTCATTTGTCCTCTACTTATTTTCACAATTATTTTTTGGAAACATTTAGAGAATGATAAGTTCTATGACTATATCACAATAACTCATTTCCTATTATACAGTTACTGTAATAATGCTGTATATAATAAATCCCCGATGCTAATTCAGCACCGAGGAACATATTAATGATTAATTTGTAAACTTTCTAGCTCTTCTTTAGTTAATTCACGATATTCACCTAAAGCTAGATTGTTATCTAATTTTAAATTACCCATGGACAAACGCTTTAAATAAGTTACACGTTTCCCCACTGACTCGAACATTCGCTTCACCTGATGAAACTTGCCTTCCTGAATCGTTAGCTCTATTTCTGATTGTTGCGCAGATTGTAGGATCACAAGCTTTCCTGGCTTTGTAACATAGCCATCATCTAATTCCACGCCATGCGCAAATTTCTCGACGTCTTCTTCCGTCACAACGCCTTCAATCTGTGCAAAATAAACCTTTGGCACATGTTTTTTCGGAGACAATAAATTATGAGCTAACACACCATCATTGGTTAGTAACAACAAGCCCTCCGTATCCTTATCTAGTCTACCGACTGGGAAAGGTTGAAAATGCTGATGTAATGGCGCTAACAAATCAATAACCGTTTCATCTCTTACATCTTCTGTTGCCGAAATCACACCAGGTGGCTTATTCATCATAAAATAGACAAACTCTGAATAAACAACGCGCTCTCCAAACACTGACACAATCTGCTTTTCTGGGTCTACGTGTAATGCGGCATCCTTCACATAAGCGCCATCTATTGTTACAGCTTTTTGCTTTAATAGCTGCTTTACTTCCTTACGTGAACCGTACCCCATATTTGCTAGTAATTTATCTAAACGCATAGTACCACTCCTATTTCATTCCCAGTTTGCTCATAATGCGTGTCAATCGTTCACCCAAAAGCTTTTGTGCTAAACCTAAACGGAGTGATAAAAAACCATAGACAGCTACACCAACACCAGCACAAATAATAGAGAATAGTAATGCTGAGAATTTACTATCAACTGGACCCATTAGTAATTCTAAAAGTTTATGCACAATCAACACACTAATAGCCATCGCCATTGTCAATAATGCAATTAACATGACACGACGAACAACCATTTCTGATCTATAATTTAACGTTTTTCGTAACACAAGTATATTGATAATGATGGAAACACTATAGCCAATCGCTGTTGCCACAATAGCACCATCTGCCTCCAACCAACGAATTAACGGGATATTTAACGCTAACTTGACGAAAATTCCTGATAATAAGCTGAAAACAATCCACTTTTGAAAATCAATCCCTTGTAACAATGCTGCCGTTACTTGGAATAATGCAAATAAAATCGCAACAGGTGCATAATGAGCTAAAATAGTTGCACCCATTTCACTTTCAGAATAAAGCATAAAGTAGATTTCATTTGCCAATAAAGAAATACCAACTACCGCTGGCAATGTAATAAAGATTAAAATTTGATAGGTTTTATCCATCGCATGACGTAGCGATAAATACTCACCCTGTGTGTAATATTTTGTAATCGTCGGTACAAGTGCCATCGAAAATCCCGTTGCTAGCATGACGGGAATGATTACAACCTTATGCGTCATAAAGTTAATCATCGATAAATAAGTATCCGTCACTTCAGCTAAACCAATGGATGTCATCGCCCCATTAAACGTGAGCATGTCAACTAATTGGAATAAAGGATTGGCCACCCCTACAAACACCATTGGTATGGAGTAGGTAATAACTTCTTTATAAATATTGGACATGGGTAGCTGTGTGGAGGTTACACTTTGGCTACGTAGTAAGTTGAATTCAGGCTGGTATTTTTTCCAGTAATAATAGAGAACGCCTAATCCACCAATTGCTCCGATAAAGGCAGCAAATACAGCAAAGGAGATAGCTGTTTCTGGTTTTCCATTGAACACGACAACCACTAAGAAAGAGCCACCCAGTAACACGACAATTCGCACAATCTGCTCTACCAATTGTGAAACTGCGGTCGGCTGCATTTTGTCATAGCCTTGGAAGAAACCTCGCCACAAACTCATGAATGGTACTACGATTAAGGCAAAGCTGACCCATCGTATCACCGAAGCAATCTGTTCAACTGTAAATACCTGTTCTTCACTCTTAATGACCAGCCCTGCTATTGGCGTTGCAAGAAGGAAGAGTGCAATAAACGCCGCGAAACCTGTCATTAACATAATGAGTATGCCCGATTTCATCAGCTTGCGACCTGATTGATAGTCCCCCATAGCATTGTACTTAGAGACGAATTTAGAGACGGCAATCGGTGCACCTGAAATGGCTATTGCCAGCATAATAGAGTAGGGAATGTATGCATATTGATAGAGCGCGATATTTTTCTCACCGACAATTGCATAAAACGGAAAAATATAAATTAATCCGAGTACCTTCGATAAAAACATCCCCATTGTTAATATCGCAGTACCTTTCATTAAATTGGACATCATACCCATCCATTCATTGTAAAATCAATATTATTATCGTAACACTTCAAAGGGTACTTATAAAACATTTCGTTACTTTTTCTTCAAAGCAACATGCAAGCGCTGTCACCTTGCGAGCAACATAAGTAAACCAACTGTAATCTTAACATATTTATAGGAAATGAGACGCATAAATACATCAAAAAGTTCATTAAAAAGAAAATCTGTTAAAAAAAGACTTAAAATAATCGGTGAGGATGATGATAATCCCCACCGATTAAAGTATCTCTTTATTTCATGTCCACAAAGAACTTTTTATACCATACTAGGAATACATAAACTGTCCAAATATAACGGCCGCGATTTGCTTTACCTTCATAGTGTTCATCTAAATAGCCAACTAACTGTTTTGTATCAAAAAATTCATTTGCAAAGTCAGTTGTAAACATTTCTTTCACCATGTTGTAATATTTTTCTTCACGTAACCAGTGACGAATTGGGACTGGGAAACCAAGTTTTGGACGTTTTGCCCACTCTTCTGGTAATTCTTGATGTGCAGCTTGACGCAAAACATATTTTGTATCAATGTCATTTACACGGTATCTTGATGGAATGTTTTTAGCTAATTCCATTACTTCTTTATCTAAGAAAGGTACACGTAATTCTATAGAGTGTGCCATACTCATTTTATCCGCTTTTAATAAAATGTCACCTGGCATCCAAAGATTTAGATCTAGGTATTGCATTTTTGTTACATCATCATCACCAGGCACTTCATCATAAATACGCTTTGTAATAGATTTTACAGATGGCGCATTTTTATAAGCTGGTTTTAAAACATTAATGGCATCTACTTCATCCCAAACTACTGCTTCCCCAATAAAACGTTCTTCTACCGTTTGAGCACCTTTAATAAGGAAGCTCGTATATTGATTTTTTGGTAGGGCTTCTGCCATTCCTCGTAACGTTTTACGAATACCTAATGGTAGTTTTTCGTATTTTTGCATTTTCCCTGAGTTTTGATACCAAGCATAACCACCAAAAATTTCATCAGCACCTTCACCTGACAGTACAACTGTTACATCTTTTGAAGCAAGCTCTGAAAGGAAGTACAGTGGCACTGAAGATGGATTTGATTGTGGCTCATCCATATGCCATTGAATTTTAGGAAGAGCTTCAAAACACTCATCCGCTGTAATATACCTACGTTCATTTTGAATATTTAACGTATCTGATAAATCTTTTGCAAGGTTTGTTTCATTGAACATATCTTCATAGTCTGCAAAACCAACTGAGAAGGATTTATCAGGGCGTAATAATGACGTAATATAACTTGAGTCAATTCCACCCGATAAGAATGAACCAACTTTTACATCACTGATTTTATGTGCATCAACAGATTCTTTAACAGTTGAACGTATTTCTTCAATGTATTTATCAATTGGCGCATCTTGTGCATGGAATTTTTTATCCCAATATTGCACGATTTGCTTTTGTCCATTTTGAATCAGCATGTAGTGAGCTGGTGGTAATTTAAAGACACCTTTAAAGAATGTTTCATCCATTGAAGAATATTGGAATGTTAAATAAGGGCGTATTGCCTGTTTATTTAATTCTTTAATAAATGAAGGGTGTGGTAAAAACGATTTAATTTCAGAACCGAAAATAAACGTACCATCTGTTGTATGCTCAGAGTAATACAATGGTTTAATTCCAAAACCATCACGAGCAATGAATTGTAAATCATTCTTTTTATCCCAAATACAGAAGGCAAACATTCCGCGAAGTTTTTTCACAAAATCTACGCCATATTCTACATAGCCATAAATAATGACTTCACTATCTGACTGTGTTTTAAAAGTATGACCTTTTTCAATAAGATCAGCACGCAGCTCCTGGAAGTTAAAAATTTCTCCATTAAATACAAGCACTATATTGCCGTCTTCACTATATAATGGTTGATTCGCTACTTCTGATAAGTCAATAATGCTTAATCGACGGAAACCTAACGTCACTTTATCGTCACTATGAATACCACCGCTATCTGGTCCGCGGTGAATAATTGTATTCATCATATTTTCTATTGTTTGATGATGATCAATCACATTTGTTCCATTAATATAACCAATAAATCCGCACATTCTATTTTTCACCTCATAATTTAGTGCATAACCTTTACCATAATAGCATGAAAAGACGTTCATTTCATGCTGACAATGCTAATAAAGGAAAACTTTCATCGAACCATTTGTATAACAAAGATTATTGTGTTTCATTCTACTATAAATGCTCTTCATCATGAAAGACGAGATAAAGAATTATAAAACACTTTTCTATTATTTTCAATGTCAAAGAAGCCCCCTCTCTATATAGACTTCATGTATAATAGGAAAGATTCCTAATTTGAAAAGAAAGTGAGTTTCTAACTATGTATGATGTAATCGTGATCGGTGGTGGTCCATCAGGTTTAATGGCGGCGATTGCTGCTGGAGAGCGTAAAAAGAAAGTGTTATTACTAGAAAAAGGCGCAAAACTCGGCAAAAAATTAGCCATTTCTGGCGGTGGGCGCTGTAATGTTACCAATCGTTTGCCTGTCGAAGAAATAGTGAAGCACATACCTGGTAATGGTCGTTTTCTCTATAGTCCTTTTACCGTTTATAATAATGAAGATATTATCGCATTTTTTGAAGGGCTTGGTGTCGCACTAAAGGAAGAGGACCATGGCAGAATGTTTCCTGTTTCTAATCGTGCACAGGATGTGGTCGATGTGCTAATTCGCCAGCTTCAACGACTACATGTTGAAGTTCGTTTGCACACAGCCGTCAGTAAGCTTGTTATGGATGAAGATAAAATTTTGGGCGTACGTCTTACAGATGGCTCCGAAATCCGTAGTCAAGCTGTCGTTGTAGCCGTTGGTGGCAAGGCTGTCCCACAAACAGGTTCAACTGGTGATGGCTATCCATGGGCAGAACGTGCTGGCCATACAATTACAACACTATTCCCAACAGAGGTACCTGTCATTTCAAAAGAGGTCTTTATCCAAGCACGTGAGCTACAGGGTCTAGCTTTACGAGATGTCGCTGTCTCTGTTCTAAACAAAAAAGGTAAAACACTCGTAACCCATCAAATGGATATGCTCTTTACTCATTTTGGCTTAAGTGGTCCTGCAGTATTACGTTGCAGCCAATTCGTTGTGAAAGAATTAATGAAAACAGGCTATGAACCGGTGACTATGCGTATTCAAACACTTATTGATTATAATGAAGAAACATGTCTGCACTATTTAAATAAACTAATCAAAGAAGATCCGAAAAAAGCAGTGAAAAATGTATGGAAGGGCATTGCACCTGAACGTTGGTTACTATTTTTATGTGAACAGGCAAATATCGATGTACAAATGACTGGTGCTGAATTATCCCAAGAAAAAATCCGTCAGCTGGCACATTTACTAGTCAATTTCACTTTGAAGGTTAGCGGCACACAGTCACTTGACAAAGCATTTGTTACTGGTGGTGGTGTCTCCGTAAAAGAAATTGAGCCGAAAACAATGGCTTCTAAGAAAAAAGAAGGATTATTCTTCTGTGGTGAAATCCTTGATATTCATGGCTATACAGGAGGCTATAATATTACCTCTGCCCTCGTAACGGGGAGAATTGCAGGAATGCATGCTGCATTATAATAGAAGAAAAAGGCCTTTTGTCAAAGCGAGAGGTTGATTTCTGTTCCACCATGCTATAAAAGTTCTTCAATACTTGCAGTAGTGAACATAATAGCCTCTTATTTCTATTTTTAGAGCAAGGATAGGCTCTTGGAGAAGTGATTAGTTACAACACCCCTCGATAAAATGAGTAGTGAACACCTTCCCTTTATTTGAAAACCTTTGATAAAAAGTGAACATTTTGTGGGTTGGAGTGGAAGGCTATTTGACTCCCGTGGGATAGAGAGACAGGTGAACCCCTGCACGGAGCGGTAGCGGAGGAAGCTGCTCGGCGCTCGCCCACAGGAAAGCAAGTAGCCTGCAACGAAAAGTCATTTTCACCTTTCACAAAAATTCTAGTGATTGCTTTGTTTTTCAACACTATCAAAAAGCGTGTCCAAGAACGAACTGCACCCCAATTGTTAGACACATCTAACAATGAAGTGCTCCCCGTCAAGTAGACAGTGGAAATAATAAAAATACTTTATGCGGCTTGATCCCTGAATTCCAAGGGGCTCAAGCCGTTTAATTTTTCTTGATAGCGCTCTGAATTATAAAACGAAATGTATCCTACAATTGCTTTTTTAAGCGCTTCATATGTATCATATTTATTTAAATAGTATTTTTCGCATTTGAGCGTACCCCAAAAAGCCTCAATTGGTCCATTATCGATACAACGTCCCACTCTAGACATACTATGTACCATCTCGGCATCATCTATCATCCGTTTGAAAAATTTTGAAGTATATTGATAACCACGATCGCTATGAATAAGTGGATGCTCATCCTCTTTTAATTTTTGTATAGCTGGTATCATCGTTTGAAAAACAAGTTTGTTGTTATTCGAATGTCCTAATACATAACTTACAATCGAATTATCGTATAAATCAATAATGGCGCTTAAATAAGCCTTTTTGCCATTTCCATATTTAAGCTCCGTTACATCTGTACACCATTTTTGATTAGGTTGATCTGCTTTGAACTCGCGACTGAGTATGTTTTCTGCTACATAATCTAGATTCGATTTACGATATTTTTTTCGTTTTCTACGGATCACCGATTTTAATCGACACATTTTCATCAAACGATAAATACGTTTTTTATTTACCATCGGTAAATCTACTTTTTCCCGATGGCGATTGATTGTAAGTGTGATGCGTCGATATCCATAAATCCCATCTACTTGTGCATAAAGGTACTGAATTGATTCTAGAAGCTGTTCATTCTCGATTTCTCGTGCTGATGGATGACGGTTCAACCACTTATAATAAGCAGCACGTGTAACACCGGCAATTTCACATAATAAAATGATTGGCAATGCTTCCTTCGCCGCTAGTTCTTGAATGACAATATAACGGTTATGTATACGACTTTTACTTAACGTCGCCTCCTTTCGATTTCCTCTAACTTTTTTAAGAAGAGATTTTCTGCACGTAATCGTTCATTTTCGCGTTCCATACGTTGGATTTCTAAACGAAACTTGTCTTCAGTGCTTAACTCTTCTTCTAACTTTGTACGGCCACGGCGATCTTGTAAACCTAATTCCCCGGATTTTTCGAATTTTTTTACCCATTGATATACTTGTTGGTAAGAAATCGCATATTGTTCAGCTGTTACTTGATAATTCTTTTCGTTGGCAATACAAGCTTGTACTATTTCAATGCGCTCCTGTACTGTTGTTTTTCTTCCTTTAGTCATAGTTTGGCTCATTCCTTTACTCGAATCTTTTTATTCACTATGACTAGTATACTTTTTAATCCAATTTCGCAAAACGGATGTACCAGAAAGTCTATATTTTCTAACAGTTTCTCTTAATGAATAACTTCCTGAAATATAGTCTTGAACAGCTGCTAGCTTTATTTCTTTCGGATATGTATTATGATTTTCACTTCTATTAAGACTTTCCTCACCAAAAAACAAGTAATTATTTTGCCAATCTTTGATTGTTCTAGAATCAACTTTATACAACTCGGCCACCTCATTAAGAGTGAAATGGCTATTTTCATAGAAATTTAGAATTTCTAATTTTTCTTCTTTTGAAAAGCTGTATTTTCTCATAAAAAAATCTCCCCAATAGGCAAACAGATTTTATTTTTTAATCTGTCTACTTATTGGGGAGCGTATCACAATTGGAGGTGTAGTTTTTTTATGACGAAATTTACAAATGAACAAAAACTAGATGCCGTTATGCGCTATCAAAATTCATCAGAGAGTATAAAAGAAATCGCAGAATCTATCAGTACTTACGAATCTGTTGTGCGTAACTGGATTAAGCAATTTGAATACCATGGTTTATCTGCTTTTGAAAAATCCTATACATCTTATACAGCGCAGTTTAAAATGGACGTACTAAACTATATGAACGAAAATGGCGTTTCCTCTAACGAAGCCGCGGTTATCTTTAAAATTTCTTCACCTGGAATGATTCGAAGGTGGCGTATTCAACTGAGAACAAGCGGATTGGATGCGCTCTTTTCTAAGAAAAAGGGGCGTCCAACCATGAAAAAAGAATCGACTAAACAACCTAAAAATGTACTAGAAGGCTCGACAGAAGCACTTCAAGCACGTATTAAGCAGCTTGAAATGGAAAACGAGTATTTAAAAAAGTTGAATGCCTTAGTTCAAGCCAAGGAAAAATCACCACGAAAGACAAAGTAAAGGTCATTTGTGAATTAAGGCATAAATACTCGGTGAAGGCGCTTGTGGCATTCGCAGAAATTCCACGTAGCACATACTACGATTTAGTAAAGAAGATGAGTCGACCAGATCCAGATGCCGAGTTAAAGGCTGAAATTCAAGCCATTTATAATGAACACGAAGGCCGTTATGGATACCGTCGTATTCGAGATGAGCTAGCGAATCGTGGGAAAAAAGTGAATCATAAGAAAGTGCAACGCATCATGAAAGCCCTAGGCTTAAAGTGCTTAGTTCGAATGAAAAAATATAAATCTTATAAAGGTACAGTTGGTAAAATCGCGCCGAATATTTTAGATCGCAATTTTACTGCAGAAGCTCCATATGAGAAGTGGGTAACGGATATCACAGAGTTTAAGTTATTCGGAGAGAAGCTTTATTTATCGCCTGTTTTAGACTTGTTTAACGGAGAAATTATTACGTACACAATCGGCTCTAGACCAACGTATTCATTAGTTTCTGAGATGTTAGAAAAAGCTTTAGAGAGGTTGCCAGAAAAACATAAGCTACTGATGCATTCTGATCAAGGCTGGCATTATCAAATGAAGCAATTTCGGCATGCCCTTGAATCAAGAGGTGTTGTGCAAAGTATGTCCCGTAAAGGAAACTGTTACGACAACTCAGTAATGGAGAATTTTTTCGGTATCATGAAATCAGAATTCCTCTACCTAAAAGAATTTGAAAGTGTCGAACAGTTAAAATTTGAACTTAAAAACTATATAAATTATTACAACACGAAACGTATGAAGGCAAAATTAAAAATGAGTCCGGTGCAATACCGAACTCATTTTATCCAAGCTGCCTAAATCGAAATAACCGTGTCTAACTATTAGGGGTCACTTCAGAAAAACGGACACGCTCTTTTTAGCTTTCACTAGACATATAGACTTCTTCATATGGCTGGATAATGACAAAACCCTCACCAGAAAACGCCATCTGGATCGATTCGCCACTCCCACGACCGATAAATGTACGGAAGCTGATATCTGTTTTAAACTCTGGAGTTAGATTACCTGACCATGCGACAGTAGCGTGCGGATCGGTATATACCGTTTCACCTGGCTTCACTAATAAAGTCAATGGTTCGAAATGTGTTGTAATCGCAACTTTACCCGTTCCTTGTAACGTTACATTAAATAAACCACCTGACATGATACCAGCCATTTTACGCAATAAGCGAATATCCCATTCAATGCTAGGTTCAAATGCAAGTAAATCATTACCGTTTACACAAATACTGTCGTTTTTCAAATCAAAAACGGTTACTTTCTTACCCTGGTCTGCTAAATAGAGTCGGCCCTTTCCACTAGCTTTCATCAATTGCGTACCTTCACCTGTTAATGCCTTTTTAAACATCTTCCCAAGCCCATGCTCTAATACACGTTCACGTTCAAATTTAATATCACCTGTGTAGGAAATCATGGCACCCATTTTTGACCATACTTCACCGTTTAGATTAACCTCTAATACCCGCTCAGTTTCCAATTCAAAATAATCATTTTCATTATCATCCTGCTGTGTTTTATGAACAAATTCATCTAAAGAAAATTTTCCCATAGTCAATCCCTCCCTAATTACTTTATTTACGTTTATGTTTGAGAAAAGATTCAAATTTTAACTGTTTGTTCCTTTTCGCACCTTTCGTAACAAAATTTCTCTATTAATAACGAAATCTGTTTATTTCCAGTCATGATATTGACATTAGATATGTACTGTTATACATTAAACGTAGTTCCATGGATTGTTATATAACAACTGCTACAAAAAAATAACTATATAAGCGCCATGTGCGAAATGACACTTATATAGTCCAGTTTACTAAAATTATTGAGTAGCGGAGACGTCTCCAACATTTTGTGCTGCTTTTAAAGCAGTTTGTTTACGTACATCTGCACGTAATGTTAATGAAATGATTAATGAAGCAGCGATTAACCCTGCAAATACATAAAACACAGGAATATAGCTTCCATAAGTATTTTTAATTGTACTTACTAACAACGGTCCGAAAATACCACCTAATGACCAAGTTGTTAATAAATAACCATGAATAACACCAAGTTGCTTTGTACCAAATAAATCACTTGCGAACGCAGGTAAATTTGAGAATCCACCACCGTAGCAACTAACAACTAAGAAAATAAGTGCTTGGAAAATAATCACGTTAGTTGTATGTGGTAAAACGATAAATGTAATTAACTGTACTGTAAAGAAAATAACGAAAACGTTTGAACGACCGATATAGTCAGACACAGCGGCCCAAATTAAACGGCCACCACCATTAAATAACCCCATAATTCCTACCATTGCTGCAGCTCCTGCAACTGATAGACCCACAATTTCCTGTGCCATTGGTGAGGCAACAGATATCATCATAATGCCTGCTGTTACATTTACTAAATGCATTGACCATAGCATCCAGAAATGCTTTGTTTTGACAGCTTCACGTGCTGACATAACAGCTAAATCTTTTTTTACAACTTCTTTGCCATTATTGGCAGCTGCCTTCATATTTGCAGGCATATAACCTGGCTTAGGCGGCGCTATATATGAAGCCCCTAAAATCATTAACGTGAAGTAACTTGCCCCTAGAATAAAGTATGTTGTAGAAATGCCAACTGCCTCCATTAAGTTGGCTGCGACTGGTGCTGTAATAAGCGCGCCAGATCCAAATCCAAGTACGGCCATACCTGTTGCTAAACCGCGACGATCTGGGAACCATTTTACAAGTGTTGATACAGGTGCGATATAACCAATCCCCATACCTAATCCACTAAGTACACCATACGTTAACCAGTACATCACAACAGAATCCATTGAAATCGCTACACCTGCACCAGCTTGTCCTGCTCCAAATAACACAGCTGCTACCATAGCCGATTTACGTGGTCCCATTTTTTCTACTAAGCTACCAAATAATGCGGCTGAAAAACCAGCAAGCCCCATCATAATAGTAAAGGCAATCGTTACCTTTGTTTCACTCCATCCCATTTCTGTGACAATCGGTAGCTTGTATACACTGTATGCATAGGCTCCACCGATTGAAAGGTGAATAGCGATTGCAGATAATGCAATTAACCATCTATTTTTATTCATAAATTCTCATTTCTCCCCTCTTTTGCTACCTGTGAAAATTCTATGAACGTCCATGTAAAACAATTTAACACTTAGAATTATTCAAATGCAAGATGTTTTTCTAAAAAATATTATTTCTCCAAAAAGTATTTTGTTTTTTTCTTATGGATTTCTAACACAAAAACCTTACATTCTCTAAGTATAACTGCGTTTATCTTACAAAAAACGTAACATCATTTAGCTAATATTACTTTTCTACTCAATTACCCAAACACTAATTAATTATATTGAAATAATTAAATATGTGCATATTTTCACATTCCCTAGATGTATACGTCTTGTTTTACCGGCGACATTCTTCTAGCTGTGTCTCTAAAAAAGAAGCAAATCACACGAATAAAATGAAGAAATTTTTAGATCGAAAGAGAATTTCGTGACGGAAATGGACAAAATTTTACTTTTTAGAACTGGCGATAAAAATTTAAAAACAGGTTAATTTTTACTTAAATTTGAAAAACAATTAGTTATTAACAATACAATTGATGTATATTTTATAAAACGCTTTCAATACCTCATCATTTTTATTATTCAAATATATATTTTTTTTACTGAAAATCGAAGGGTAAATTCTACAAATCAGAATCAATCGCTTCTATAAGACGCAAATATTCTGTAACAAGGCCATTTTTTTAGCCATATTGTTTTTGCACAAAAATAAAACATGCATTCTATAAAAAAAAAACAGCATGCTAAAGTCATTTCTAACATACTGTTTTACAGAAAAAACGCTCATATTAATTTATTTTTTCTTTTCATAAAAAGCAAAATTTTTATTTCTTTATAGTAAATACACAGCAAAATTCCTACTAGAATTAATAAGGAGCCATATATTTGGACACTTGTAGGAAATTGTTTTAAAAAAATAGCACTCAACAGCATGGCTATTGCTGGCTCAAAATTTAATAAGAGCGAAGCATTAGTCGACCCTATTTCCTTCATTTTTTGATTCCAAAATAAATTACTTACCCCATGAATAACAATAGCTGATAAAACTAGCAGCAACCAATATGGGTATGCTACCTGCCAATTTGTATGCGGCAGCACAGTAAAGGAAAACGGTACAAGCGCCAGTAAACCAATTAAATTTGTATAAAATGTAATGGACTGAGCTGACATTTTAAGGCTGAGATGATTCACAATAATGAGGAACAAGGCAAAACTTAGCATCGTAATTAAGCTTAGCACCTCTCCCTTACCGATTGAAATGGTTATGAGTGCTCCTTTTGTAATAATGAGTCCAACACCTACAAAAGAAATGACCGCACCTATCCAAAAAATACCGTTTCGAGATTCATGATAAATCATTTTATTAAGTAGTGACGTGACAATCGGTGCACAGGCTAAAATTAAAGCAGCAGTGATAGGAGAGGTGTGTTGAAGACTGGCATAAAAACTATAGTGATTAACGGAAACACCAAGTATAGCTGCAATGACTAACAACAGAAGATCATTGCGAGTAAATGTCGTTCGAGTAATAGCTTTCCAACTAATGCATCCTAAAAACAGGACAATGACAATCAATCTGAAAATGGCGACTGTTATCGGTGTCCAATGTTCAATTAAAATAGCTCCGATAATGAAGTTACTAGCCCAAAAAAATACACAGCTAAATAAAATCATATAGACTGTTAGTTGCTTCATATTTATTGCACCCGCATGTAAAGAGACTTCTACATAAGTTATGGTTCAACTTTAAAAAATCTACTTCCCTTTCCTTTAATACATCCTATCTATTAAAACATAAGTATAGCAAACTAGAAATTTCTATTTTACTATCATGTTGTTGAAAAAAGAAGGTGAGGGGGTGATTTCCGTTCCGCTAGCGTCCTTTCCACTTATTTAAAACCTTTGTTAAAAAGAAACATTTTTATGGATTGGAGTGGAAGGCTACTTGACTCCCGTGGGTTAGCAAGACAGGCGAGCCCCTGCACGGAGAGGTAGCGGAGGAAGCGGCTCGGCGCTCGCCCACAGGAAGCCTTGCTCTACGCGAAAGCGAAGCGTCAGCGACAAAGCAAGTAGCCTGCAACGGAAATCCATTTTCACCTTTCATAAAAATGCTATTGATGATTTTGTTATTCAACACTATAATAGCAAACTAGAAAATTTCTAGTTTGCTATGTTCACTAAATAAGGGGGATTTAGTTTTTATTACTAGTTGATAAATTTACCTTTAGACATAACCACTCGTTGCGATGGTTTACGTGCAATGACTTCAGCGCTAGAAATCGCGTCGAAGAATACAAAACTTGCTTCGTCTTTTACATTTGGCCAAACTTTCTGGCCATCCGCATCTAATGGCGTCACACCATTTGTAATGTATTTTAATGTTTGTCGAATAGAGCGTTCATCAAGCTTACGAGAAATATCTGCAAAAGTAGTAGCTTTTTCTAAAATATCTCCCGAGCCATATGGACTCCAAGAATCATAAAAGCCATCGCAACCAAAGTGAACATCTACTCCGTGCTCTGTTAGTAAATCAATTGGTGGAATTAATCGTCTCAAGTCGAATGGCACGGTTGACATAATTTTTACTTGTTGCTGTGCTAGACGATCTGCAATTTTATGTTGTTCCATTACCGATACATCCCCAAGGGAAAAGGCATGGCTAATAGCCGTTCTACCTTGATATTTTGCATCCTCAACAATATCTATCCATTTATCGATTGTATAATACCCAACATGACCACCATCATGAAGGTGAATATCGACATCTACGTTAAATTCTTGTGCTATATCCATCACTTCATAAAGAGAAGGCTCAATCGAATTATCAATGCCCGCTGGATCAAGTCCACCGATCATTGTTGCACCATTGCGCAATGCTTCACGCAATAATTTAGGGACATCATCTCTTAGTAAGCCATGCTGTGGAAAGGCAATTACTTCTGATGTCACGATATCTTTATAATCCTCCAATGCCGCCAGTACACCTTCTAAATTTTTCAATCCAATATACGGATCAATATTGACATGTGTACGGATATGATTAGCACCATTATTGATAATTTTCTCTATCATAGCCGATGCTCGCTGTTTACCTGTATTCGCTAGTGCAGATAACTCTTGTGCTTCACGATCAAGTCTTTCTTTTAAATTCTTTACAGGTACACAAGCCTTCCAAGGTAAAGATAAGTATGTTTTATCTAAGTGATTATGCATTTCCTTAAAGGCAGGTAATAGCAGCTTCCCGTTCATATCTGTAACTTCACTTTGAGAATCGATTGTCTGTGTTGCTGGTACTATTTGTGAAATAAAGCCCTCCGTAATTTCAAGGTGAAAAAGCTCAACTTTCGTACCAACTGTATCATTTTCTTTTAGATATTCTCCTGTTTCAAGTAGAACATTTGTAAGCCAGTGCTTCATCTGAATTCTCCTTTCAACTCTCCTACTTCCTGTTGGTGAATAATCTTACCTTTTGAAATAACAGTAGAAATTGGGCATCTTCTTGCTATAACATGAGCGGTACTCACGCCATCTATTAAAAGCATATTGGCTTTATCACCAGCTTGTGGCCAAACACGTTCGCCAGCATCATTCAATGGTGTGATACCACCAGAAGCGTATTTCCAAGCGCGACTTAATGCGTATTCATCAATAAAACGGAATCGCTCCGCCATCACATTTAACTTAGTAATGGTATTTCCTGTTCCATAAGGAGACCAATGATCTGTTAAACTATCGTGTCCAACAGAAACCTTGACGCCATTGTTATAAAGATAAGGGATTGGTATCGTTGAACGATTAAGATCTGTCGGTACCGTTGTTGTGACATCCATTTGCACATCAGCCATCGCTTGTACTAAATTTTCTAATCGTGACTGTTCTAAATCGGCAAGTGCCATTGCATGACTAATCGTAACTTGTCCTTCTTTTTTCGCCTGTTTTGTTAATTCAATCAGTTTGTAAAATTCAAATTCACCTAACGTATTAGCAGTATGAATATGAATATCAATTCCAGCATTATAGTCTTGAGCAACCGCCATTGTAGTGTGCAATGATTTCTCAATATTGCGGTCTACAATAGATGGGTCAACGCCTCCAACGAGTGTTGCTCCCATTGCCATTGCCTCACGGATTAGCCCTTCCACATTAGAGCGTAGTAGACCATGTTGTGGGAAGGCTACAATATCATAGGTGATTTGGTCTTGATATTTTTCTAAAACTTGCTTTGTAATTTCAATGTGTTTTGTCCCAATTTGTGGGTCAACATTACAATGCGAGCGAATATGTGTATGTCCTTGCGAAATAAGCCACTTCACCATTTCCTCTGCTCGATAAGCCGCTGTCGGTAATTGCTTTGGTAAGAGCGTTCTTTCTTCTTCAATACGTGTTAATATCCCTTTTGTAATGGGTCTTGGCGCCTGCCATTCTCCACCAAAATAAGTTTTGTCGATATGAATATGCATTTCTCGGAATGAAGGGACTAATAGTTGCTGTTGAGCATCTAATACCGTTATATCACCATTCACCACTATATTCTTATCCACTTGTTGAACATGCCCATCTTCAATTAGGACATCATAAATACCTGTACGAGTTGCAACAATGTGTTCATTTTCGTGCTCATATGCTTCTTCTAATCTCACATTTTTCAGCAATAGTTTACTCATAGTTTCCTCCCAATTGGTATTTTCTGTATATCTCTAAATTTAATTATTCTACAATTTCAACGCCACTGATCATCGTATAGTTAGACGCATCCAACCAGAAACCTTTAACAGCATTGCTGTAGACTGCTAAATGCTCGTAGTTACGAACTGGAATGTACACAGCTTCATCTAACTCCATTTGCATCGCTTTTTTGTAGATTTCGTTACGTGCCTCTTGATTTGATTCAGAACGTCCTTGCTCAATTAGCTTATCTACTTCTGGGTTTTCATAGTAGAAATGGTTTCCTGGAGGTCCCATTGAAGCAGAGTGGAATAGATTATATTGGTTATAATCAGCATCCCCAGTAGCATTCCCCCACCCACTAATAAACAGCTGGTGCTGCTCTTTCGTGATTTCAGAAATAAATGCACCATACTCCATTACTTGAATTTCAACATCTAGTCCAATACCTTTTAATTGAGATTGTACAACCTCAGCCATATTGATACGCTCTTTACGGTCACTTGTAAGTAATTTAACTTTCGTTCCCTCTTGAACGCCAGCTTCTTTTAATAATTCTTTTGCCTTCACTACATCATAGTCATACGGCTTCGTTTCACTAGAATAACCAATAATTTTTGGACTCATTGCAGAATTTGCAAGTGTGCCTACGTTATCATAAATACCGCTAATAATAGCTTCACGGTCAACTGCATAGCTAATTGCTTGACGTACTTTTACATCAGATAATAGTGCGTCTTTCACATTGAAACCGATAAATTCTACTGCAAGACCTTCTGCACGGAATAGATTCATAGTCGATGCATTTTCAATGCGATCAATCTCTGTTACAGGTACTTGTTCAGCAATATGTGCTTCACCACTTTCAATCATTGCTAAACGAGTAGAATCTTCTGGTACAACTTTAAATGTTACTTTATCTACTTTCGGTACAGTGCCCCAGTAATCTTTATTTGAATTTAATGTAATTTCTTGACCTGACTTCCAAGCTTCAAATACAAATGGACCTGTTCCTACTGGATGTGTTGCTAATTCATCAGCAGCTTCAGCAATAGCTTTCGGGCTAATCATACTACCTTCTTGACTTGCTAAAATTGATAAAAGCGGTGCATACGATTCTTTTAATTTCAATGTTACAACATATTCATCGTTTACCACTACTTCATTAATCATTGATAATTTATCACGCTGTGGTGACCCAGTTGCAGGGTCTAAAATACGATCGAATGTAGCTTTTACAGCCTCTGCATTAAAATCTGCTCCATCATGGAATTTAATGCCTTCATTCAATGTAAATGTCCAAGTGACATCATCTTTTTGCTCCCATTCTTTTGCAAGTAATGGAACGATTTTGCGGTCTCTATCAAATGCAACGAGTGTTTCATATACTTTGCCATGAATAATATTCGCTGAAGGAATATCTGTAATAAAATGAGGATCAAGGCTTGTCGCATCTGATGCTCTTAAAACTACCAATTCTCCTCCTACACTTTTTGATCCCTCTTTGGAACCTTCTGCACTCTTATTACTAGCTGTAGAGCATGCCTGCAAAACGAGTACAGTAATTAGTGCCATAAAAAAAAACAACTTCATGTTCTTCATAACCATTTCCTCCTTGTGTGATTTGATACTTACATTTCGAATTATAAAGAAATAAAATTCACTTGTTTTTTAAAATATTTACGTGTTTTTTAAATTTTCTGACTAATAGCTCATAAATTATTTACATTCTTTACGCTTTTCACTAAATTGAAATCAAATCAAATAGAAAAGGAGTATTCGATATGGATAAAGTAACTACAACAATCGACCATTCTGTTTTAGTGAATGCACGCAAGGCATCTAGAAAAAAGAATCTTGTTTCTTTCCTAAACAAAATCAAAAAAAATAAAGCTGCTGTCGCAGGAGGTATCATCATTCTTCTATATACATTGATGTTCCTCATCGGGCCAATTTTAGCCCCTTATGATCCGTACGACGTACAGCTAGATCAAAAATTACAAGGACCAAGTTTAGATCATTTAATGGGAACTGATGACAAAGGACGAGATATTTTAAGTCGAATTTTATACGGATCACGTTTATCAATTGGCGTTGGTATTTCTGCTGTCTTTTTTGGTGGAACAATTGGAACACTGTTAGGGCTCATCTCGGGCTATTATGGCAAATGGGTTGATTCAATTATTAGTCGAATTTTAGATATCATGCTCGCTTTCCCAGGTATTTTGTTAGCATTAGCCATCGTCAGCGCATTAGGGCCAAGTCTTATTAATGTAACGATTGCTGTTGGATTTTTCTCTATTCCAATGTTTGCACGTATCGTACGTGGATCAACAATGGAAGTTAAAAAGTTGGAATATATTGACGCAGTCAAAACACTTGGAGCAAATGATATGACGATATTAATTAAGCATATTTTCCCAAACATTTTGTCACCGATTATTGTACAAGCATCTATGCGCATAGCGACTGCTATTCTATCTGCGGCAGGTCTATCATTCTTAGGTTTAGGTGCGCAACCGCCTTCTCCTGAATGGGGTGCCATGTTATCAAATGGTCGTGATTTCCTGTTTACTGCTCCTTATATGGCGTTATTCCCTGGTATTATGATTTCCATACTTATACTAGGATTTAACTTATTTGGAGATGGTTTACGCGATGCGCTCGACCCAAGAATGAAAAATTAAAGGAGAGAAGACACATGATCTTATTTATCTTAAAACGACTAGCCCAAATTATTCCTGTGACACTCGGTGTAACGCTTGTTGTTTTTCTAATTATGCAGATGATACCTGGTGACCCAGCGATAATATTAGCAGGTGAAGGAGCTTCACAAGAAACTGTTGCGGAATTACGTGAAAATTTAGGGCTTAATAAACCACTAGCTGTTCAATACACAGATTACATTAAAAATCTTCTACAAGGGGATATGGGCCATTCATTAAAAAATAACCAACCTGTATTTGAAGAAATTACTGCTCGTTTACCTATTACAATTGAGCTTGCCTTTTATAGTATTTTAATCACTATTATTTTGGGGCTTATTGCCGGCATCATCTCTGCAATCCGTCCTTATTCAATAATGGATGTTGGATTAATGATTGTCGCATTATTAGGAATCTCCCTACCAAGTTTCTGGCTAGGTATTTTATTAATGTACGTTTTCTCTGTCCAGTTACATTGGCTTCCTGTGGCAGGCTGGGAAAGTGCTAAACATATAATTCTCCCTGCTGTCACACTGGGTGCTGGTGGTGCTGCTATCGTTGCACGTATGACTCGCTCTAGTATGTTAGAGGTCGTGAACCAAGACTATATCCGAACTGCTAAAGCAAAAGGCTTAAAAGGTTACATTATCATTTTAAAGCATGCATTACGTAATGCCTTAATTCCAGTAATTACAGTTGTAGGCTTACAGTTTGGTAGTTTACTTGGCGGAACAGTATTAGTAGAATCTGTTTTCGCTGTCAACGGATTAGGTCGTATGATTGTAGATGCTATTCGTACACGTGACATACCTGTCGTACAAGGTGGCGTTCTTGTTGCCTCATTAATATTTGTTTTCATTAATCTTTTCGTAGACATTTTGTACCGATTCTTTAATAAGCGAATGGATTTAAACTAGGGAGGGGAAAAACAGATGAAACAAGGAACAGTGTTGGAAGTAAAAAATTTACAAACGTATTTTTATTCGAGTGAGGGTGTTGCCAAAGCTGTGGATGGTGTGTCTTTTACACTTCAGAAAGGAGAAACACTAGGCATTGTTGGTGAATCTGGTTGCGGGAAATCAATGACTTCCCTGTCGTTACTTCGTTTAGTACCGTCACCTCCTGGTAAAATCATCAATGGCGAAATTCTATTAAATAATATAGACATCTTGAAACTATCAGATGAAGAGTTACGCAAAATTCGAGGCAATAAAATATCAATGATTTTCCAAGAGCCGATGACAAGCTTAAACCCTGTGTTATCCGTGGGAGAGCAGATTGCTGAATCGATTCGATTACACCAAGGTTTATCACGTAAAGAAGCATGGCAAAAAGCTGTTGATATGATCCGCCTAGTCGGGATTCCTGCACCAGAAAAAAGAGCGAAGCAGGAACCTTATCAGTTAAGTGGAGGGATGCGTCAACGTATTATGATTGCGATGGCCTTAGCTTGTACACCGGATGTTTTAATTGCTGACGAACCGACAACTGCTCTAGATGTAACCATTCAAGCTCAAATTATTGATATCATTCAAAACCTGCAAAAACAATTAGGAATGAGTATTATCTTCATTACCCATGACCTTGGTGTTGTAGCAGAAATCTGCGATAAAATTGCTGTTATGTATGCGGGTCAGGTTGTAGAGGAAGGCACAACAGAAAGTCTTTTTGAAAAACCGTTACACCCATATACCAACGGATTGATTCAATCATTACCAAAACTTTATGAAGACCAAGAAGAATTATCTACTATCCATGGAACAGTTCCAAGTCCATATAATTATCCAACTGGCTGCCGTTATGCAGAACGCTGTCCATTTGCTACGGATTTATGTCGTGAACAACAGCCCGAGCTTCTTACTGTTGAGCAAGGAAAAAAAGTAAGATGCTGGATGTACAGTAATGAATGGCAAGGAGAAACACTTATAAAGGAGATGACAGTATGACAACAGCACAACAAACACAACCACTATTACAAGTAAATGATTTAAAACAACATTTTTTCTTAAAAAAAGAAAAGCTCTTTGGTCAACAGCAAGTTGTTAAAGCTGTGGATGGTATTTCCTTCGATATTATGCCTGGTGAAACACTTAGCATCGTTGGCGAATCTGGCTGCGGAAAATCAACGACTGGTCGTTCTATCTTAAGATTAGATGAACCTACTTCCGGGGAAGTGTTGTTATTTGGTAAGAATTTAGTGAATATGAACAAAAAAGAGCTTCGAGCTGCGCGCAAGGATATACAAATTATTTTCCAAGATCCCTACGCTTCTCTTAACCCAAGAAGAACTATACGTAAAATGTTGACTGAGGCTATGTCTATTCAAAAAATAGTACCACCAGATCAACAAGAGGCACGCATGATTGAGTTAATGTCACTTGTGGGATTACGTCCTGAGTACTTAGAACGCTATCCACATGAATTTTCAGGTGGTCAGCGTCAGCGGATTGGTATTGCGAGAGCGCTTGCTGTCAATCCGAAAATTATTATTTGTGATGAATCTGTTTCTGCCTTAGACGTTTCCATTCAAGCACAAATTTTAAATTTACTGAAGCAGCTACAAAGGGATTTAGATTTAACATTTTTATTTATCTCTCATGATTTAAGCGTTGTTCGACATATCTCAGACCGTATTATGGTTATGTATCTTGGAAAAGTTGTAGAAATCGCTGATAAGCATTCCCTTTTCACTCAGCCGCATCACCCTTATACAAAGGCTCTGTTTTCTTCTATTCCAGTAATTGATAAGCAACACCGTAAAGAGCGCATTATTTTAAAAGGAGATTTACCATCACCTCTTAATCCGCCTACTGGCTGTAGCTTTCATACACGCTGCCCATTCGCAACAGATAAATGTAAAACAGAAGCTCCAGCATTACGAGAAATCACTGCTACCCATAAAGTAGCTTGCCATTTTGCAGAAAATTTAGTTTAATGTATCTTACACTTATAAAATAAATGGAGAGGTCATTATGTTACAACCAGAAACCTTCAACATATATATTCTCCTATGTGTAATTGCTCCAATTATTGGAGCTTTTCTGCTTACTTTTATATTTATTTTCGAAAAACAAATTGATAGCCTTGAGGAGGAAAAAAGAAATTTAGAGCTTGAGCAGGATTTACAAAGAGCGAATATTCTCCAGTTAAATCAGCAAATCCAGCCACATTTCTTTTTTAACGCATTAAATTCATTACTAAGCCTAGCCCGAATCAATCGAAAGGAAGATTTGGTAGCAGGCATCGAGGCATTAGCAACGTTTTTTAAATTTAAGTACAATAGTCACGAGGTTTTAATTGCGTTAAAGAACGAGGTACAATTTGTCGATAGTTATTTAAATATTCAACAGTTACGCTTTGGACATCGTTTGACAATCCATAAGTATGTTGACGATGAAGCTCTGTCCGTACAAATACCTCCATTTATTCTGCAGACCATTATTGAAAATGCATATAAACATAGCTTTGAAAAACATATAGGACCTGCGGAGTTATCCATTACTATTAAAAAAATGGACAAGTTATTATTAATAGAGATAAAAAATACACAACCTTTTGAAAAGATTGAAACTGCAACTATGCAGGTAGAAGATGAATTGCAACAAGGGTATGGTCTTGAAAATATTAGAAAACGACTTGAGCTCATTTATGGACTCGAAAATATGTTATTCTCGATCCAAAATAATGAACAGTTATATACTGTTACGATCCATGTTCCCGCTTAGGCTTTCTATAAATTTGAATGTGAAGGGAGACTCACACCATGAATATATTAATCGCAGATGATGAGCCGTTAGAGCTTGAGCAAATGATCTATTTATTAAAGCCACATTTCCCTAATTGGACATTCCATACTGCTCAGGATGCATCACAAGCTCTGCAATTAGCTAAAAAGCACCGTATGACTATTGCCTTTTTGGATATTCAAATGCCTGGGAAAGATGGAATCACGTTGAGTAAGGAGCTAAAAGAACTTTATGAAGTAGACATCATTATGGTAACCGCCTATCAGACCTTCGAATATGCTCAACAAGCATTACGTATCGGGGTAAAAGATTATCTTACAAAGCCTGTAATTGCTAGTGAATTAAATGATATCGTGGAGAAATATAAAGTATGGAGCTCTAACCATGATGCGATTCAAAGCGCACTTTCCTATATTCATGAAAACTATCATGAAAAACTGAGTTTAAATATAATTGCTGAGAAGATTCATTTGAATCCTAGCTATTTAAGTCGAAAATTTTTAGAGGAGCAGTCCATCGGAATTAATGAATATATAAATAGTTATCGCCTCGAAATGGCAGTGAAGAAAATAAACGAAAATCTGGACGCGAGTATGTCTGCGATTGCTGAGAGCTGTGGATTTAATAGCCAGCACTATTTTAGTGTAGCTTTTAAGAAAAAATATAATCAATCACCTCGTCAATACAAGTCCATTAAAATGAGTAAAGGTATTTGACGGCATGTTAAAGAAATTTTCTTTGCTCGTACCGTTTGCAAGTTTGAGCACCGCAGCAGGTGTCATTATTCTTTTAGCTAGATGGATCAATGGTAACTTATTATTGTCCTCTCCTTCTGCCCTTATTTCTTTTGGTTTTATGGCGGGTATTTGTTATACATTAGCAACAGCTATTTCATTTATTGTACTTGGCTCTTTGTTAAATAAGAGTGCTTACAAGCAAAACCAGCATACACAAAGTTTTTTACTATTTACCATACAGCAAAAATTGAGTGGCACAAACTTAAAAATTATACGGCTATTTTACCTTCTGACAGGTATAGAACTTTGGTTAATTCAATTAATAAGCATTAGTGTTTTATCTGAAATTATGTTAAATATACCAGTGCCTATTACGCTTCTGCTATTTATGCTCGTCATGTTACTTCTTGATCGTGTCATGTCTGTGAAAAGTATACTATGGCTAGAAATTTTATTTATCATTGCCCTTTTTTCTTTACTTATTTTCATTCCTATTTATTATTTTGTACAAAATGGAGCAAGTAGTGTATATGAAGGCATTCGTTTATATCACCCTTATTTATTTTATTTTAAAAATAGCGAAATTCTCCTGTTCTATGTCATTATTCAACTAGCCGTTTTAGGTCAAGTACTTTTTGATAAATCAACTTGGTATTTAATTGCCTTTATCAAGCCCAAAAAAGTACGGCGAAGCCTGTTTTCATCGGGTGTGATTTTAGCATTATTGACACTGTCATTTACGGCTATATTAATGATTGCTTTATACAGTGGCGCCTTTGGCCAGTTTCAAGTGCTGATTTTCACATTTTTGTATGAAGTACAGCCAGGGTTTCTTACTTTTGCTTTTCTTGTCATTGTAATAGTAGCCGTAGTGACGACCTTGCTTGTCGACATGCGAGCAACGAAACGATTTTTTGCTAAGAAAAGACCCTATTATTTCTATTTGTTTGGTCTTATGATCGTACTATTGACATTTTTCTTGTCCATTGACCTAACTATTTTAGGCGTTATTTATTCATTCGCTTTCCTGCACATTACAATGCTACCGTTTATGTTAATCCTTTTATTTACTAATCGAAGTATCCATAAATTTAGCTGGCTTGTCATACTTCTATCAATTATCATAGGCATTGGTGTAGGTATTAGCTTCAATATGCTATACGGATTAGCTGCTAGCTTTATGATCTCTAGTATCTATCAATTAATGCTTCAGACCGAAATGACCCAGACTGTAGAAAAAAAAGCCTGAACCCGAGAATTTTTCGAGTTCTGGCTTTTGTCCATTTAACTGACAAAAACAATAAATAGACTTAGTAATAGCAGACCAACGAGAGCTGAACAGATTGACAGATAATGTCTTTTTTCCTCACGACCATAGTAATAGTCTATTAAAATAGAACTGAAAAGGATAACCGCTAAATATCCACCAACTATGACCATATATACAATCCATTCATTAAACATGATTACCATCAACATTATGATATTCAAAATTTTAACAATCCAAATGGCATGTTGATGGCCTTTATTTACGTACTCTTTTGGTATGTTGAACTTTTTTCTAACCAATTTCTCTACAAGCTTTTCAATGGATATAAAAATGACGATAAAAACGATTAAATCCATTATTTCAATATCAACATCATTTCTTTCTGCTAGAGCTAAATAAGCAGATGCCATATCTTCATTTTCTACTATATAGAACAAGTTGTTATTGTAATCACTAATTATTACATGCTCATCATTTAAGGACATTTTTAGCTTTACAACCTGTCCATTATCAAACTCTACCCAGATATCACGCATTACACGGAAAAATTTTCGATCATTCTTCAATGTAACAGTAGCTTGTTGCAATATTTTTTTGAGTTGCACTTTATCCGAACTTTGCTCAAACACTTGTTGCCCTATGACCCAGCCTGGTCTTCCTGCTTTAAAGGAATCCTCCTCCCAATTTTGTGCCATAGTATACTTTTTTATTTCTTCTTGTTGAGCCAATTGAACAATCGAAGCATGTTTAACATGATCTACATGTCCAAGAGGACCCATCTCTATTAGTAATAGTAACGTCACAATTGTGCCGATAATGATTAGTGGATATTGCCATCTTCTAGGTTCCTTCCTTGTTTGCTGCACTTGCTGTAAAATATCCTGCTGTAAAGACTGAGTAAATCGTGGTGCTTCACCAAACTCTTTATCCAACTTCTCTTTAAAAGTTGTCATCTGCTAACACCTCCCACTCACTATTCGTTAATTTTTCCTGCAACATTTTTCTTGCTCGATGCAATCTTGTTTTAATCGTATTTTCTGTACAGGTAAGAATATCTGCTATTTCTCTAACTTTTAATTCTTGATAATAATAAAGAATGACAACTTCTCTATAAGTAATGGGTAACTCAAATAACGCAAACGTTAATGTTGTCCGCTCATCCTTTGCTATTAACGCTGTTTCTGGTGTCCGTTTGCTTGCCCCAATATGTAATTTTTCCAACAAGAGATGTCGTTTATTTTTCCAACTTCGTAGATAATCATGACTTTTATGGACAGTGATTTTGACTAAATACGTCTTTAAAGATGATCTTTGTTCAAAGCGATCCTGCTGACGATAATAGGCAAAAAATACATCCTGAACAATTTCTTCTGCAATCGCCCAGTCCTTTACATATAGATAAGCCACTCGTAAGCAGTATTCACCGTGTTCTGCCATAATGGCCGCTAAATGCTCACTCACCCAAACACCTCCTATGCACATTCACATTATAGTCGTAGCCCTCTGCGAGTTGGTTTCATAAAAAAAAGAAAAATATCCAATATTTTTTATTAAATCGAAAAGCCTCATCAGTATGCTTGATAAAATGCGTAAACTTAACGAACGAAATAAGTTGAACAATACACTTATTTGATTTATTTAAAACGTTGGACATAATATTTTAAAAGCTTCACACAATAAAAAAGTGTTTTTATATTGGAGTTTTAGTTGTCCTTGCAAATTTCTATAAGGAAAACAATTTTTCGTTGTCATTCCAATCGTTAACACAACGTGAGAAATCATAATCATTTTCGTCTTAAATGCGATAATCTCTTTCCATCACTTCTGTATTTATCGTACTTATATGCCTTGCTACATACTTTTTTTCTATTATCTATTGAATAGCTAGTAAAAAAACTGTTATAGTGAGATTGTTTGTCTGACGTCTGACTAATTAAGATCTTTGGCTGTTCTTCTGAAATTGGAACATCATGACAAAATATCACAGATACTTATGGAGGAACTTATGAGATACTTAATATCCTTTTGTGGATTACTACTTGTTTTTGCTTTAGCTCTGTTAATGAGTAAAAACAAAAAAGAAATAAAATATAAATATATAGTAGTTATGTTAATCATCCAATTTCTATTGGCAGCACTACTACTCAATACAACGGTTGGTTATATTCTAATAAAAGGAATCACAAAAGTATTTGATTATTTATTGTCTTACGCAAGTACAGGCATATCATTTGTTTTTGGAGGTTTAGCAAACGAAGGAGAATCTCCCTTCTTTATAGGTGTACTATTACCGATTGTCTTTATATCTGTTTTGATTGGGATCTTGCAGCATTTTAAAATTCTTCCCTTCTTCATGAAATGGATAGGATTACTTTTAAGCAAAGTAAGTGGTATGGGGAAATTGGAATCCTATAATGCTGTTGCTTCTGCAATGGTAGGTCAATCTGAAGTATTCATTACTGTAAAAAAACAATTAGATAAAATTGCTCCACAGCGTATGTATACATTATGCGCATCAGCTATGTCGACTGTTTCGATGTCAGTTGTTGGAGCCTATATGACGATGATTGAACCAAAGTATGTCGTAACGGCCATCGTATTGAACCTATTTGGTGGATTTATCATTGTTTCAATCATTAATCCGTATACAGTAGACGACAAAGAAGATATCTTAACGATTGAAGATGAGCATAAGCAAGCATTCTTTCAAATGCTTGGCGAATATATAATGGACGGATTTAAAGTAGCCATCATTGTAGGCGCAATGTTAATCGGTTTCGTAGCCTTAATGGATTTAATCAATTCACTATTTGATATGATTCTCGGCATCTCCTTCCAAGAAATATTGGGCTATATCTTTGCACCAATCGCTTTCCTAATGGGTATTCCATGGGCAGATGCTGTTACTGCTGGAGGAATTATGGCAACTAAATTAGTAACGAATGAATTTGTTGCCATGATCAATCTTGGCGACGTAGCTCAGTCCATGAATGAACGTACACTGGGCATTATTTCTGTATTCCTTGTGTCCTTTGCCAACTTCTCATCTATCGGTATTATTTCTGGCGCGGTAAAAGGATTGAACGAAAGACAAGGGAATGTCGTTGCTCGTTTTGGCTTAAAGTTGTTGTATGGCGCTACACTTGTTAGTATCCTAACGGCCATCGTTGTTGGTTTGATTATCTAATTTTTTATACAGCCGAATTGTTGCTATTTTGTTTGAACTGCATCCCGATGGTGAAGGATGCAGTTTTTTATTTTTGAAGAACTTGTTTTTGCCTATTCCTAATTGGTTTGTTATTAGGTAAAGAAATAATTAAATAGAGTAGTTGTACTTGACTCAACATTTGTTGTCGTTTTAACTACTAATAAAACCTCTTAAAATAAAAAATGCACATCACTAAAATTTCATTTAGCAATGTACATTTTTATTATTTATGTCCTTTTATTTAACGACAATATTGACAAGTTTGCCTGGAATAACGATGATTTTCACTAAGTTCTTACCAGCCATATATTCTTGTACTTTTTCATCAGCTAGCGCTACTTTTTCGATGTCCTCTTTTGAAGCATCTTTCGCTACAACGATCTTAGCACGGACTTTACCAGCAACTTGCACAGCAATTTCCACTTCATCATCCACAAGTTTAGCTTCATCGTATGTTGGCCATTGCTCATAAGAAAGTGTAGATTCATGACCTAATAACTGCCATAGTTCTTCTGCAATATGTGGAGCGATTGGTGCTAGCATTTTAACGAAACCTTCCGCATAAGCTGTTGGGATTACATCCGCTTTATAGCAATCATTGATAAATACCATCATTTGTGAAATAGCTGTGTTAAAGCGAATACCTTCATAATCCTCTGTCACTTTTTTCACTGTTTGATGATATGCTTTTTCAAGTGTTTGGTCGTTAGACACTTGAATTTTTGCTGAGATTGCCCCATCCTCTTCATTGACAAATAGACGCCAGATACGGTCTAAGAAGCGACGTGCTCCATCTAAACCATTTGTAGACCATGCAACAGATGCCTCTAGTGGTCCCATGAACATTTCATATAAACGTAATGTATCCGCACCATGAGACGCAATGATTTCATCTGGGTTTACGACATTGCCTTTAGATTTAGACATTTTTTCATTACCTTCACCTAGGATCATGCCTTGGTTAAATAATTTTTGGAATGGCTCTTTCGTGTGAACAACACCTAAATCATATAGAACTTTATGCCAGAAACGAGCGTAAAGTAAATGTAATACAGCATGTTCCGCTCCACCAATATAAATATCAACTGGTAACCAGCGTTTTAGTAACTCTGGGTCTGCAATCGCTTCTGTATTTGTAGGGTCGATATAGCGTAAGAAGTACCAGCTAGATCCTGCCCACTGTGGCATAGTATTTGTTTCACGACGTCCTTTTTTACCTGTCTCTGGATCTACAACATTTACCCATTCTGCAATATTAGCTAATGGTGATTCACCAGTACCCGATGGACGGATATTATCTGTTTTCGGAAGCATTAATGGTAATTCCGTTTCCGGAACTGGTGAAATCGTGCCATCTTCCCAATGAATCATTGGAATCGGTTCACCCCAGTAACGTTGACGAGAGAATAACCAGTCACGCAGACGATAAGAGATTTTCTTCTCCCCTACGCCTTTTTCCTCTAACCATTCAACAGCCTTCGCAATACCGTCTTCTTTATTTAAGCCGTTAAGGAATTCAGAGTTAATATGTTGACCATCACCTGTAAACGCTTCTTTGTTGATGTCGCCACCTTCAAGCACAGGAATAATTTCTAAGTTGAACTCAGTTGCAAACTCATAGTCACGTTCATCATGTGCTGGCACCGCCATAATGGCACCTGTACCATAAGACACTAACACATAGTCAGCAATCCAAATCGGCATTTTTTTACCGTTAATCGGATTAATTGCATAGGCGCCTGTAAATACGCCTGTTTTTTCTTTAGCTAAATCTGTACGCTCTAGGTCAGATTTCATTTTGACTTTTTCCAAATAAGCTTCGACAACTTGACGTTGTTCAGCTGCTGTTATTTGTTCCACTAATTTATGCTCAGGTGCAAGCACACAATATGTAGCACCAAATAATGTATCAGGGCGTGTTGTGAACACAGTGAAGTTTTGATCTGTACCATCAATACCAAATGTTACTTCGGCCCCTTCTGAACGACCAATCCAGTTGCGCTGCATATCTTTAATAGACTCTGGCCAATCTACTTCTTCTAAATCGTCGATTAAACGGTCTGCATAAGCTGTAATTTTTAGCATCCATTGCTTCATTGGTCGACGCTCTACTGGATGCCCACCACGCTCTGATTTTCCATCAATAACTTCTTCATTGGCTAATACAGTGCCAAGCGCTGGACACCAGTTAACAGCAACTTCATCAACATAAGCTAAACCTTTTTTATAAAGTTGGATAAAAATCCATTGTGTCCATTTATAATAATCTGGGTCCGTTGTGTTAATTTCACGATCCCAATCATAGCTGAAGCCTAGTTCTTGGATTTGGCGTTTAAATGTCGCAATATTTTTGGCTGTAAATTCTGCTGGATCATTGCCTGTATCAAGTGCATATTGCTCAGCTGGTAAACCAAAGGCGTCCCAGCCCATTGGATGCAACACATTGAATCCTTGCATACGTTTAAAGCGTGATAGAATATCCGTCGCAGTGTACCCCTCTGGATGCCCTACATGAAGCCCTGCACCCGATGGATATGGGAACATATCTAAGGCATAAAATTTAGGCTTTGCTGTTTCATTTTCAGTTTTAAATGTTTTGTTATCAGCCCAATACTGCTGCCACTTTTTTTCAATTTGTAGATGATTAAAACTCATTCTTTTTCCTCCTTCAATTAGTCATGCTGCTCTTCATCAGAATTGACAAAATATTTAAAAAATAAAAAAACTCGCCCCATTCTTTATAGAAGGGACGAGAGAATTTGTACTCCCGCGGTACCACCCAAATTAGTGATTACACTCGGCTCAAGGCTTCCTTAACGCGGAAGAAACGACACGCGCTATTTCACGCGGGCAGACTCAGAAGGCGAGTTCAATTTGCTTTCTTACTAGCTTCCACCAACCGCTAGCTCTCTAAAAAGAACCACAAATCTACTATTCCTCATCACAGTCTTTACATGATATTGCATTTATTCTAATGGAAAGTATTGAAAAGCACAAGCCTTTGTTTACAGCCTAACCCATTACTGAAGAATTAATTCCTTTTTTTGCTTAGATTCTGATAAATCTTTGCATTCATGAAAGGCAAAATGTTGACATCCTTTGCATTGATTTGTGTCCAAATAATTGAAAGCTTTTGTAATAGCTTCTCCTGTATGTTGATAAAAATGGTGCGCCCCTATTTTATCGTAGATCCCATTATGCTGAAAGACTACTTTTAGTTCACCTTGGACACCTGTTATCAAAATAGTACCGCCCTGCGCTGTAAAGTTTTCAATGATATTGCTAAAATATGCTTCTCCAGTAGAATCCATAAAGGGCACTTTCCCCATTCGCAATATCAAAACTCGTGGTTTGTGATGTAAAGTGCTTTCAATGGTTTGTTCGAACCTTTGTGCAGCACCAAAGAAAATTGGACCTTCAATTGTATACATGCTAATTTGCGGACAATCACGCTGTTGGTGTACGACATGGGCTTGTACCTTCTCACTTTTATTCGAATGATCTGGTAGAACCTTTGTGACAACTAGTTTTTCACTCATTCGTTTCGCAAATAATAGCACAGCTAATACAAGCCCTACCTCTACAGCTAATGTAAGACTAGTAAATACTGTTAATAAAAAGGTAATCAATAGAACAAGTGAGTCTCCAGATTTTAATTTCACAATATGTGAAAAATGGTGGCGTTCACTCATATTCCACGCTACTACCATCAACACAGGAGCCATACTTGCTAACGGAATATGAGATGCATAAGGAGCTAATAACAATAATGTAACTAATACAAATACACCATGAATAATGCCTGACATTGGAGATACTGCGCCTGTTTTAATATTGGTTGCAGTACGTGCAATGGCACCCGTAGCTGGAATACCGCCGAACAAAGGCGTCACGATATTGGCAATCCCTTGACCGATTAGCTCTCGATTACTGTTATGCTTACTATTTGTCATTCCATCTGCAACGACCGCAGATAGTAACGACTCTATGCCTCCTAGCATTGCGATGACAAGTGCTGGGCCAATAAGCTGTTGTAACCGTTCTACTGTGATATTAGGCATAGCAAAATGAGGTATTGTATTAGGAATTTGACCGTAAGCTGTTGCAATGGTAGCAACTTGTCCTTGCAAAAAGAATGTTGCCACAAGAGTTGAGACAACAATACCCGCTAACGCACCAGGAACCTTTGGAAAGAATTTCGGTGTAATAAGGATTGTCATTAAACAAAGGACAGCCGTTAAGATACTATAAAGATTAGTCGTACCAAACTGCTTAACAATTTCTTGTATATTGGAAATGAAATACTCATGTCTTTTAATAGCAGTCAGCCCTAGAAAGTTTGGAATTTGACCTGTAAAAATAATAACTGCAATACCTGCTGTAAAGCCAACTGTTACAGGACGAGGAATAAACTTAATTAAAGAGCCTAACTTAAAAATACCCATTAAACAAAGCAAGACCCCAGCCATTAAACCAGCAAGTAATAAATCTTCATAGCCATAGGTAAGGACAATGCCTAACAGAATTGGCACAAACGCCCCTGTTGGCCCACCAATTTGATATTTTGATCCACCAAAAATAGAAATAAGAATACCCGCAATACAAGCCGTGTATATCCCATATTCAGGTTTCACACCTGAAGCTATCGCAAAGGACATGGCAAGTGGAATAGCAACGATTCCAACGATAATTCCTGACAATAAATCCTTCTTAACATGATGAACTGAATACCCTTCAAAGCGTCCTGTAAACAGCGTTTTCATAGATAAAACTTCCCTTCGAAATAATAAGCAAAGCACAATTTTTAAATTTCATTGATTTACTTATTCTCTTCGTTACCTTCATTGCTCGTCATTTCCTCTAATCTGGAAATGGTATGAACTAAATGGTTATTAAAAATATCCTTAGCTACTCCGAGTAATTCACCAATCATTGGATCACTTAAAGAATAGTAAACTTTTTTACCTTCTTTAACGCCGTAGACAATATTTTTAGCGCGTAATACACTTAATTGCTGAGAAACAGCCGAGCCCTCTTTCTCTAAACAATCTTGAATCTCATTAACACTTTTCTGACCATCTACAAGGAGTTCAAGTATTCTGATGCGTAACGGATGTGCTAATGCTTTAAAGAAATCCGCTTTAAACTGTTGCAAACCTTCTTCCATAAAAAAACCTCCACATAACTACATATTCAAATATTTGAATATGTATGATTGTAATCCTGTAACGATTATTTTTCAATATCTACTATTGAAAAAAGAGCAAAACCCAGTGCTTGACACTAGTTTTTACTCTTCTAACTACATCTCTATTAATCTGCTACTATATTGTTCTTTTTTAAAGGATAATCATAAATTAGACATGGAATAATCGCAAATAGCACAATTACCACTAAAGTTAAAACAAGAGGAATCATGCCAAATTGATCCACCATTATACCACCGAATAGTGGCCCAATCATCCGTCCACCTGTCGCTGCACTATTAATAATTCCCTGATAGAATCCTTGTCGACCTTTTGGTGCAAGTTGATTCGCAATGGTTGGTAACGCTGGTGTATAAAACATTTCTCCAAATGTTAATACAACCATAGCTGCTCCAAACATTTTAAAATCACTAGCAAAAGCGATGATACCGAAGGAAAGGGCAATAAGGATCACGCCAAATACTAGCTGACGCTTTAAATTGTTTTCCCATCTTTTCACAAGTGGTGCAATGAGTGGCTGCCCCATTACAATTAGAAGACCATTAATTGTCCAAAGTAAGCTATATTGCTTTAATCCTAATCCTAGATCCTGTGTATAAGATGAAATGGTCGCACTCCATTGAGAATAAGCTAGCCAGCATAAAACAGAGGACGCGCTAATAATTAATAAAGCATAGAATGGTGCCTTGTTAACGATTCTTTTACTTTCACTCACGACACTTTTTGGTGCAATACTACCTTCCTCTAAACGCTTAAATGTAAATAAGGCAATGAAAAAGAATAAAATATACATAACTAAATTGACCTTAAAGACATAGTCAAATTGATAATCTGCAACTATACCTGCAAGTGCAGGACCTACTGCAACACCGACATTTTGAGCTAAATAGATCGAATTAAAAGCCTTTCGTCCTCCCTCAGGCCAGGCAGCTCCAGCTAAGGCGAACATACTTGGAAAAACAATACCCCCACTAAAGCCTAGTATCGTTAAAAACCACACATAATGTGGCCAACCGTGCCAAATTGTTAGACCTATTAATGAAGCAATCGTTAACAGAATACCTAACATAATCGCTTTATAGCCACCAATTCTATCAAATAAGTAACCACCTAATAGATTTCCCAATACCCCAGCAGCAGAATTAAGCATCAAGACAAATCCAGCCATCGCTAAAGTTTTTCCTAAATAATCATGCATATAAATGGCATTTAAAGGCCATAAAAAAGAGTTGCCTGTTGTGTTCACAAGCATTCCGATAATTAAAAACCAAACACGTTTTGGCATTACGATGACCTCCATTATTTCGCTTCCCTAAATAGCTAGTGTATGCTGAAATACTTAAAAGTACAAGGAAAATAATTTTACCCTTTTTACAATTCCTCCTCAGTTATTTACACGGTATTTAGCTATCATTTTCTATCAACTAAATCATCATCCAAGTCATGAGAAAACCTTACCCCATGACGGAACGAAAAGCACATGATAAAATATAGTGTTAGAGGAGTGAAATAACATGACAGAAACGAATTTTCCTTTTCCTTCAGAAGGGAAAAGGTACTATACATGGAATCGATATTTACGTGATCAATTTGGTCATAAAGTATTTAAAGTAGCATTAGACGCAGGCTTTGATTGCCCAAACCGTGATGGTACAGTAGCTTTTGGTGGCTGTACATTTTGCAGTGCTGCAGGCTCTGGTGATTTTGCGGGTAACAAGGTTGATCCAATTGATGTCCAATTTGCTGAAATTCGAGACAAAATGCATCAAAAATGGAAGGATGGAAAATATATGGCCTACTTCCAAGCCTATACAAATACACATGCCCCACTGCCAGTTCTAAAGGAAAAGTTTGAGGCTGCTTTAGCGCAAGAAGGGGTTGTAGGTCTTTCAATTGCTACACGTCCTGATTGTTTACCAGATGATGTAGTAGAATACTTAGCCGAGTTAAACGAGCGTACGTATTTGTGGATTGAATTAGGTCTTCAAACAGTACATGAGAAAACAGCGAATCTTATTAATCGCGCACATGATTATGCTACTTATGTCGAAGGGGTCGAAAAACTGCGTAAGCATGGTATTCGTGTTTGCTCTCATATTATTAATGGTCTTCCTCTTGAAGACTATGACATGATGATGGAAACTGCACGAGAAGTGGCTAAGCTAGATGTCCAAGGCATCAAAATCCACTTGCTCCACCTGCTAAAAGGGACACCTATGGTGAAGCAATATGAAAAAGGGATGCTAGAATTTTTAGATCAGGACGTGTACACAAAACTAGTGGCTGATCAATTAGAAATCTTACCGCCAGAAATGGTTGTTCATCGGATCACAGGTGATGGTCCTATCGATTTAATGATTGGACCAATGTGGAGTGTAAATAAATGGGAAGTGTTAAATGGCATTGATTCTGAACTTGAACGTCGTGGCAGCTGGCAGGGAAAGTTATATACGACTGAGGTTACAAAATGAAACTACAACGTGTTTTACAATATGCACAGCAACTATTAAAAGATAGTATTGAAGAGGGAGACACGGTTGTTGATGCTACTGCAGGTAATGGCCATGATACGCTGTTTTTAGCACAGCTTGTCGGGGATGAAGGACAAGTCTATGCCTTTGATGTCCAAAAAGAGGCAGTAGATTCTACACTTCTTCGACTGCTAGATCATGGATTAGAGCATCGTGCACTTGTCCTTAATAAAGGCCATGAAGAAGTCGCTCTATTTGTACACAAGCCAGTAGCTGCGGCAATTTTTAATCTTGGCTATCTACCTGGTAGTAACCATGACATCATCACAAAACCAACAACAACCATCCAAGCTATCCAGGACTTATTAAAACTCCTGAAAGTTGGTGGCTTGATCGTTCTTGTCATTTATCACGGGCATCCTGGTGGTAAAGAAGAGCGCGATACGGTCATTGACTATGTGAGTCAGCTTCCACAAAAAAATGTACATGTTTTAAAATATGAATTTCTTAATCAGCAAAACGATCCACCATTCATCATTGCTTTGGAAAAAATGAAAGAATACCCTATGTAAACTCAATTTGGTTACAACAAAAAAGGCTATCTACTAGTTTTATAGAAACTAATAGATAGCCTTTTTCTTTACTTATTTATTATTACGTTTTTCATTATAATCAACCCAGAAATCTGCACCTTTAATGCCTAGTTTACGAGGGTCAAAGACAGGGTCTTTCCCTTCTTTTTTCTGTTTCTCGTAATCTTTTAATGCCACGATAGCTGGTTTCATAATAATTAAAATGGCAAGAACATTAATCCATACCATTAGTCCAAGGCCCACATCACCCATTGCCCATGCTAGGTCAGACGTACGGACTGTACCATAAAATGCTGCAACTAAAATGGCTATTTTCGCAACCCATATGAAAATCTTTTCCGTGCTACCTCTGAATAAATAGGCGACATTTGTTTCCGCAATATAGTAATAGGCCATAATCGTTGTAAAGGCAAAGAAGAATAACGCGATTGCTACAAATGCTGCTCCAAAGCCAGGTAATGATGAATCAACTGCATATTGTGTATAGGTAGCACCCGCTTCAATACTTTTTGCAAATGTCATTTGTTCATCGCCTGCTAATCCACCACTATTGAATTCCCCAACATGGATAAAAGGATCTGCTCCTTCAGCGGCCTTTTCATCTTGTACATTGTACATACCTGTAAATAAAATCATAAATGCAGTAGCTGAACAAATTAATAATGTATCAATGTACACAGACGCTGCTTGTACAATCCCTTGTTTAGCAGGATGCGATACTTCCGCAGCAGCAGCAGGGTGTGCCCCTGTTCCTTGACCAGCTTCGTTGGAATAGATTCCACGCTTCACTCCCCATGCGATAGCAGAACCAATAATGCCTCCGAAAATTTCTTGTGCACCAAATGCACTTGAGAAAATTAGGGCAAAGACTGATGGTACCTCTGAAATGTTCATAACAATAATAATAATAGCCATAATAATGTATGCTAACGCCATAAACGGTACAATAATTTGGGCAGCATTTGCGATTGATTTAACGCCTCCAATTATAATAGCACCTAATAACACGACAATAATCAGTCCTGTAATCCATGTATCCAGACCGAAAGCGTTTTCAACAGCTCCTGCAATGGCATTGGATTGAACACCCGGCATTAAAATTAACATCGCAATCAACGCCGCTACAGCGAAAATAACTGCAAACCATTTTTGGCCCATTCCCTTTTCTATGTAAAAGGCCGGTCCACCACGATATTCCGTATCTTTCTCTTCTTTATAGATTTGCGCCAATGTTGACTCTACATACGCGGTAGCTGCACCAATGAAGGCGATTGCCCACATCCAAAAGACCGCACCAGGTCCCCCCATCCCAATTGCTGTCGCAGTACCAGCAATATTACCAGTACCTACACGACCTGATAATGCAATCGACATTGCTTGGAAAGATGAAATCCCCTTTTCCGATTTCTCCCCTTTAAACATTAAAACAAACATGTCTTTAATGTGTCTTACTTGTAGGAACCTTGTGATGATTGAGAAAAATAGCCCAATCAATAAGATACCATAAATAAACCACGGTCCCCATAAAATACCATTTAACTTGCTAACGATTACCTCCATTTTACCCCTCCAATTTGAAAATACCTTACTTTAAGTCATTATAGTATTACACTTTTCAGAAAATTACAACATTATTTTCAAGTAACAATATTTAAGTAAGCATCCTAGTAAATGGAAGGGTTAGAACCTATTCAATTATATAACCGATTCTTCGGAGAGCATTATTGATAAAATCTCGAATATACATAAAAGTCTCTTCTCGCTCTACTTCGTGAAATAAATTATGATAACAATTTGCCCACTCTTTAAACTGAAACTCTGTGAACTCTTGTTGATGAAGCCAATTTCGAGTTTGTCGAGTTTCGGTAATTTTATCTTTCTCAGCAGTCATGATTAACATAGGCATATTGGGAAATTCACCCTTAGGTAGCATGACTAAATTCTTCATCATATGTTGAAGCTCTCGATACCATTTCACTGAAACGACAGACATGAATGGTATGTCATCTTTTATTTCTTCTCTACCCTCTACACTACGCGTTAATATCTCAAATGTTATATCATGTGTCAACTTGACATTAGCTGTCAAGGCACTTAGACTCGTTAAAGCATTCGATAATTTACCTGGTAGTAGCTTTAATTGCAACCAAGGTGATGTCAAAATAATTCCTGCACACTCATATTGTTTCTTTTGCATTGTATGAAGAATTAATGTAGCTCCAAGTCCATGCCCTATTAAAAAGGTTGGTAAATTATACGAAAAAGCATTCTCAATCAGATTTCTTGTATACTTATTATATAATTTGAAATCCTCATCATGAACACGGGCATACCTTGCATCCACCCCATGATTAGGTAAATCCCCCATGACTATGTGGAAGCCTTCCAATCTTAATTTCTCTATAAGCCATGCATACCAACGGTGATTTTCATATGCACCATGAAGAATAGCAATCACAGCCTTTGCTTGTCCATCAGCTTCCCATTTCCACATTCACATAGTCCTCCTAAAAAATAATTACACTTTAATTATATCGATAAACAGCCCATTTTAATTTTATATTTCCATAAAGTTGCGTATTTGATACGATAATACTACATTATAGAAAGAAAAGAGGCGATTTTCATGATTTATCCATTTAAAGATAAAATGCCAAAGATCGATCCGTCTGTTTTTATTGCTGATTACGCAACTGTTACAGGCGATGTAACAATTGGTGCTGAAACAACTATTTGGTTTAATACTGTGATTCGTGGCGATGTCTCCCCTACAATTATTGGTAAACGTGTAAGTATCCAAGATCTTTGTTGCTTACACCAAAGCCCAAAATACCCACTAATTATTGAAGATGAGGTAACAGTTGGACACCAAGTAACTTTACATAGTTGTACGATCCGCAAAAATGCATTAATTGGTATGGGCTCCATCATATTAGACGGTGCAGAAATTGGAGAGGGTGCATTCATTGGAGCAGGAAGCCTTGTACCTCCTGGTAAAATCATTCCTCCGAATAGTTTAGCATTAGGTCGCCCAGCAAAAGTGGTCCGTGAATTAAATGCTGAAGATAAAGAGGATATGGAACGCATCGTACGCGAATATGCTGAAAAAGGTCAGTATTATAAATCTCTTCAGAAGTAAACAACATTTACAAAAACGCAATAGTAACGAAAAAAATTCCTCGCGTTTTCGTGCAACTAAAAAGTTCACGAATTATTGCGAGGTATTTTTTGTAAAAAACAAAAGGGGCAATACTGCCCCTTCCTATAATAGTACATTAGAATAATTTACTAACGACTTCATTACTTTAGCTCAATAGTTTATAGACGTGCTTTTTCGCGTAGTGCATCTGCTTTATCAATTTGTTCCCATGGTACATTTAAGTCGGTACGACCGAAATGACCATACGCTGCAGTTTGTTTATAAATCGGACGGCGAAGATCAAGCATTTTAATAATGCCTGCAGGGCGTAGATCAAATAATTCACGCACCCATTCTACAATCTCGCTTTCTTTCACTTTTCCAGTACCAAATGTATCAACAGCAATAGATACAGGTTGAGCCACACCAATCGCATATGCAAGTTGTACCTCAGCGCGTTCTGCTAAGCCAGCTGCCACGATATTTTTTGCTACATAACGTGCTGCATATGCTGCTGAACGGTCTACCTTTGTTGCATCCTTACCAGAGAATGCACCACCACCGTGACGTGCATAACCACCGTATGTATCAACAATGATTTTACGTCCTGTTAAACCAGCGTCCCCTTTTGGCCCACCAATAACGAAACGACCAGTTGGGTTGATAAAGTATTTCGTGTTAGCATCTAATAATTCACTTGGCACAACTGGTGCAATAACAAATTCTTTCAAATCTGATTGGATTTGTTCAAGCGTTGCTTCTTCATCATGTTGTGTGGAAATAACAATTGTATCCACTCGTACAGGCACATTATTGTCATCATACTCGATTGTAACTTGTGTTTTACCATCAGGACGTAAATAAGCTAATTCACCTGATTTACGTACTTCTGTTAATCGACGTGCTAATTTATGCGCTAAGCTTATTGGTAATGGCATTAGCTCAGGTGTTTCATTACAAGCATAACCAAACATTAAGCCTTGGTCACCTGCACCAATTGCTTCAATATCAGCATCTGTCATAGAGCCTTCACGGGCTTCTAACGCCTGATCAACACCTTGTGCAATATCAGGTGATTGTTCGCCAATAGCCACAAGCACTGCTAAGTTTTCAGCATCAAAGCCATATTTACCGCGTGTATACCCAATTTCTGCTACAGTATCACGAACGATACCTTTAATATCTACATAAGTAGAAGTTGTAATTTCTCCTGCTACTAATACTAATCCTGTTGTTACAGTTGTTTCACACGCTACACGTGCATTTGGATCTTCTGCTAAAATAGCATCTAAAATGGCATCCGAGATTTGGTCACAAATTTTATCTGGATGTCCTTCTGTTACACTCTCTGATGTAAACAGTCGACGGTTTGTCATTTGGTTTTCCTCCTATTACGCTTACAAAAAGTAGTTGTGTATGAATACGGTACTCATTACCCATGTCAAGTCCGCTCCTAAGGATTGAACTCTCAAGCCGTTACTGCTGCTTTCAACACGAGGATTTCGAAAGATCCGTCATTATAATAAGGAAAGAACTACATATACTTACCTCTACATTGATTTTTTACAATAAAAAAATCCTTTACTCACGTTACTGTACATGAGGAAAGGAATAATGACTTCATAACCTTTCACTCTTATCGTTCAAGGGATAATCCCTTGCATCAGGTTGGCACCAACGCATGTCGTGAAATAGTTCATGCAGGTTGCCGGGTTTCACAGGGCCTGACCCTCCACCAGCTCGGGATAAGAGTATCCGTTCAAACTTATGTTACTGAAAAGGTCGAACGTTGTCAAATATTTTCTAATGTATTACTGTATAGAAAGGAAGGAACTGATTAAACAAAAACTTTTCATACTTGGATGATGATGTAAATAGAAGAAAATTAATCCCTACAATATACATGGCTTCTTGTGGTAACATATGTGTGGCTCAATTTTTAAGCCTATTTACAGTAGGATTGATTGGATTCTACTCGAAAAACATTATTTTTTGTCAGTTTATTGAAAAGTGATAAAAACTCTAAAATAATTTCTTAATTAGTATAGATTATTTAAGCAATTGTGTTATACTATTTTTGAAATTAAGAAAAAATCCCTCAAAATCAAGGGAATACTATAAAAAAGGATGGTATTTAATCGATGAATTCAGTAGAAATTGCAAACGAACTGAAGGAATTATTAAACGGCGGTAACATTAATGTTCAACTTTCAGTACCACAATTAGCAGAAAAAGCTACATCTCGTGGTGAAGCAATGTTAACAGTAGATGGCGCAGTTCGTGCAGAAACTGGCAAATACACTGGTCGTTCACCTAAAGATAAATATACGGTAGAAGAAGAAAGTACAAAAGAGCAAATTGACTGGGGTAAAGTCAACCAACCGATTTCTTCTGAAGTGTTCGATAACTTATATGTAAAAGTAGTAAAATATTTAAAAGAACGTGACGAGTTATTCGTATTCAAAGGTTTTGCAGGTGCTGACAAAGAATCTCAATTAAGCATCCAAGTGATAAATGAATACGCTTGGCACAATCTTTTTGCTCATCAATTATTTATCCGTCCAACTGAAGAGGAATTAACATCTCATGTTGCAGACTTCACTGTCATCTCAGCTCCTAACTTTAAAGCTGATCCTGCAGTTGATGGTACTGCATCTGAAACATTCATCATTGTATCACTTGAAAAGAAAATCATCTTAATCGGTGGTACAGAATATGCTGGTGAAATGAAAAAATCTATTTTTGGTATCATGAACTACTTATTACCACAACAAGGTATCCTTTCAATGCACTGTTCAGCTAACGTTGGTGAAGCTGGAGATGTGGCATTATTCTTCGGTCTATCTGGTACTGGTAAAACTACATTATCAGCTGATCCAGATCGTAAGTTAATCGGTGACGATGAACACGGCTGGTCTGATAATGGTGTATTCAACATTGAGGGTGGTTGCTATGCAAAAACAATCAATCTTTCTGCTGAAAAAGAACCAGAAATCTACAATGCAATCCGCTTCGGTTCGGTTTTAGAAAACGTTGCTGTTGATCCAGAAACTCGTATTTGTAACTATGATGATGGTTCATTAACAGAAAATACACGTGTAGCTTATCCAATCCAATACATCGAAAATATTGTTGATCCATCTGTTGCAGGTCATCCAAAAACAATCATCTTCCTAACAGCTGATGCATTTGGCGTATTACCTCCAATCAGTAAATTAACAAAAGAGCAAGCAATGTATCACTTCCTAAGCGGTTTCACTTCTAAACTTGCAGGAACTGAACGTGGTGTAACAGAGCCAGAACCAGTATTCTCTACTTGCTTCGGTTCTCCATTCCTTCCACTTCCAGCAACGGTGTATGCAGAAATGTTAGGTCAAAAAATTGACGAACATGGTGCACAAGTATACCTAGTAAACACTGGTTGGACTGGTGGCGAATATGGTACTGGTAGCCGTATGAAGCTTTCTTACACACGCACAATGGTACGTGCTGCAATCGATGGTAAATTAGCGAATGTAGAAACAACACAAGATGCTGTATTTGGATTACACATTCCAACAGCAATTGAAGGTGTTCCATCAGAAGTGTTAAACCCTCGTGTAGCTTGGGCTGATAAAGATGCTTACGATGCGAAAGCTGTAGAACTTGCAGGCTTATTCAATGAAAACTTCAAGAAATTCTCAAACGTTTCTGAAGCCATCACAACACTTGGTGGTCCATTAAAATAAACACTAGATATAAAAAAGGGAACGATTTCATTCGTTCTCTTTTTCTTTACTTTTAGTGGTAGCTAGTATAGTTGGATATAGAGGACAAGAAAATACAAATTACTTTTAACAAAGGAGGGATTTTTTCATATATCTTATTGTTTCTTCATCCATTTGCAAAGAGCCCGTACTGTTTCCCGATTTTTTGCAGGTGGGTATTGATGTGCGTAGTTAGGATCATACCATGTTTCGTATGTTTTCTTAGCATCCTCTAAAAAAAACTCCAGTTGTCTCGCATGTTCTATATCCACATTCTCATCGCGATAGCCATGAATGATAAGCACCGGAGCTGTTATATGCTCTACCTCGAAAAGCGGTGTTCTTGCATCATAAGCTTCTGGTACACGATTTGGTGTCCCACCAATAACACGCTTCATCATCCTTCGCATATCTGTACGTTCCCAATAGGTTGCTGTTGCGTCAGAAACACCGGCCCAAGTCACGACAGAGGTAATATCCTTTCTCAAAATGGCTGTCCAGAGTGCCATAATTCCCCCACGAGAAAAACCAAAAACATGTACATTATCATTACAAAATTGTTTTAGTACATCTACCGCGTAGACAGCATCGTAACGATCTGCCCCTGCAAACTCGTCTCGACCTTCCCCACCACGATTCCCACGGTAGTAAGGGGCAAAAACGATAAAGCCCTGTGCCGAATATTGGGCAATTCGTGAAGGTCTTACCATACCAATGCTTTGCATGCCTCCTCTTAAATATAAAAAGCCATCATATGTACCTTCTGCTTTTGGCTCAGCTAATAGTCCTTTTATACGTAAGCCTTGAGATATATAAGTTATTTCAGTTAAGCGTATTGCTGGATTTGGTGAAGGATAAGCACGCTTTTCAACGATATCACCATTGTTTGCCACCATGTTTCAACTCCTCCAGCATTTTCTTCATTCCTTCATCCTTCATATGAAAACTTAAATTAGGATGATGGGTAAATTCTTCATCAGTTAGCCAAACCATGCCTGATGTTTCTAAATCAAATTCAATATCCTCTTGCCCTGCAAATTGTGCAGTAAAAACTGATTTACAAAACACTATTTCATCATAAACCGCATATTCTGCGAACCATTGAAGATTTTTTACACGGACACCCGTCTCTTCAAATACTTCCCGAATTGCAGCCTCTTCTAACGTTTCACCTTCCTCTAATTTGCCTCCGGGAACTTCTACACCACGTCGCTTATGGATGGTGCATAACCATTTGTTTTCATGCTTTAAGAAAACAAGGACATGCTTGGGCTCTATTTCAAACTCACCTCTCGTAAAACTCAAATCTACTTGTAGGCCATGTAAATCTGTAAATGTTAACATCATTTCAACCTCACATTCTTTCTTGATGAATACAGAAGCCACACTTTCATTCAATGCTCCTATTTTATGGACACCGTCTATCTTTAATTCCGATTTTGACGGAACGCTAAATGCAAATCGTAGTATACTGTCATCTCGCAGATCTATTTTAACTATAGTGTAATCCTACAAAGACAAGCAACTCTAAACTACAATTAGCTAAAGCAAACAAAAAAGCGCGCTTCATACGAAGACACGCTTTTCCTTAAATAACTTGCTGACCATCAAAATAAACAATTGGGCTTTTTACAACGCAATCAATGTGAACATCAGCTGCGTTTGCACCACCAAATGGAACATTACTGCCGAATGCAATGTGGATTGTACCATACACTTTCTCATCCTCTAGCACATTGCCGCATAAGATTGCACTTTTATTTGCTCCGATTCCAAACTCTGCAATGATTCTTCCATTACCTTCTCCAAGTAATTCAAGTAATCTCGGACCATCTGGACCGATTGCTTCTAGTAAACGACCGTTAGAAATTTTTAATAATAAAGGCTCCTTTAAGACGCCAATATTGGCAATGGAACCATCCACTAAAATCTCTCCATTCGCAGATGTTTCTACTGGTGCAATATACGATTCTCCAGAAGGGATATTCCCATACTCTCCAGCTTGTCGAATGACACCTGTTGAACGAATTCCTAAACGGTTTTCCACACTAAATGTTAGCTCATGACCGTCTTTGACAATGCGAATATCCTTTGCCGTATCAAGTAAATGAACGTATTTTCCAACTATATCTTCTATCTCCTGAGCTTCTGCATGAAGTGCACCTTGCTCAAGCATCTCCAATGTAACACCTGGCATTGTCGCTACACGCCCGCCATTTTCACAAGCCTTTTTGCGTGCATTTGTATGGGTTAAGGAGTGAGAAGTAATACAGAGTGTAACATCAGCATTCGCCATAAGCGTCGAAACTGCCTGTATGGGCTCCTGCCCAGATTTTTCTAACAGCGGCATTACCATTATCATTGTGTTTGCTGTAATCGTCAGCCCGGCTTCATAAAAGATTTTTGCAATGTCTTGTTTGTGAAAATCCGTCAGAATTAATAGTGTTTCTGACGATTGAACATTCAAATTACCTTTTAAAATATTCAGTGCAATGTCATGTAAATGTAGCATAATAGGACTCCTTAATTGAAATTCAAATGATATCTACGGATAATTCCTTCTATCTCATTTCTTGCCTCAGTTAATGACCCCAAAACTTCAGGAACACGTTGTTCGGTAAATCGATAAATAGGTCCAGAAACCGTAATGGAGGCTACGACTTGTTCTTCACTATTAAATATAGGCATAGCAAGAGCCAATACATCGACAGAATACTCACTGTTACTGAGTGCATACCCACACTCACGAATTTTTTCAAGCTCTGTACGTATTTCATTGGCATCTGTCATCGTATTACTCGTATAGGCTGTTAAAGGCTCGTCAATAACCTTTGAAATTTGCTCTTCACTCAGGAAAGCAAGCATAGAACGATAGGATGCACCTACATAAAGTGGCGATCTGCTTCCCCTTGAAACTGTAAATTTCACCTTATTTACAGGTTCTGCTTTTAGCAATGTTAACGCTTCCAGACCATTTAAGACTGTAAAAATAGCTGTCTCACCCGTTACATCCTTTAGTTTGTCAAGAATCGGCATACATAGCTGATCTATATTTAATGAATCATACATATTCATACCAATTTCCCATAACGCAATGCCCAGTGAATACTTTTTCGTTACAGGATCTTTTGTGATAAACCCGTTATTTTCAAATGTTTCAAGAATGCGATATAAATTTGTATGATTCATGTCCATCGCCATCGCTAACTCGCGTCCACCCCATGTGGGCTTTTCTTTTGTAAACATTTTCAAAACTGCAATTGATAAATTTAACGTCTTTAGCATATCTCTCATCCTTTTGATCTATTTATCTGTACAAACGGCTGCAATTCTCTCGCTTAAGGGGGAATAATCGACAGATTTAGCAGCCGTAAGCACCTGATATCACTTTATCAAAAGTAAGAGAGTAGCTAATCTCTTACTTTTGATATAGGAAATCAACGGCAGCAGTAATATATACTTTTGCACAGCGCACGATATCCTCAACACGCACTTTTTCGTTATAACCATGAATGCTTGGTAAATAAGCTGGGCCGTATTGTAAAACTGGAATATCATACTGTCTGAAATGACGAGCATCACTGCTTGCCCATTGCATGACACCATATGCCTCTTGCCCAGTTACAAATGAAATATTTTCCACAATCGATTTGCAAACTAGATTTTCAGCAGGCGTATAATTCGCTACACTTTTGAAGCCAAAACGTTTGATCGAATAATCAATCTTTAAACCATCTAATTTATTCTTCAAGATTTCTGTTACTTCTTCTTGTGTAATACCAAACGGTAAGCGACAATCGATCTGTACCTTACAATAATCGGGGATAACGTTGGACTTCGTACCTCCCTCAATTGTACCAATATTTACAGTAATTTTCTCTAAAACTTCTTGAAATTTCAAGCGATCTTTCTCGACTTCACGCATGTATTTTTTTGATACCTGGATAAGTGGTTGTACTTCTTCTGGGATGGTAATTTCCATGTCCCATAGTGTACGTATCTCCTGAATAGCTCTGATGGCATCGACAATGGCGTTTCGTCCAGCCAATGGCGATAAGCTGCCATGCCCGGGTTCCCCACGTACTTCTAACTCAAACCAATAGGAGCCCTTTTGTCCAATTGTTGGATTTAATGGTGAGGAAGGCTCTGCAATCAAGCAACCATCTCCCTTAACCAAGCCTCGCTCTAATAGCCAAGGAACACCAAATTCGCCGCCCGTTTCTTCATCTGGCACAATCGCTAATGTTAATTTCCCTGGTAATTCAATATTTAATTTCTTTAACATCTTTGTGGCAAAAATAACACCCGCTAAACCAGCTTTCATATCACTTGCACCACGACCAAGCATCCAGCCATCCTTCACTTCACCTGAGAATGGATCGAAATCCCACTTAGATAAATCACCAACGGGTACAACATCTGTATGACCACAATAAACAAGCTCTTTTCCTTCACCATTCCCAATAGAAGCTACTAAGTTAAACATTTTATCCGCGGCTTCATATTTTTGATAAGTAATTCCCACATCATTTAAATAATTTTCAATAAATGCCGTAATTTCAGTTGTATCTCCAGGAGGATTCACACTAGGAATTTGAATGAGTTTCGAACAAAATGCAATCAATTCTTCTTGATGATTTTCAACTTCATTTATTAATTGTAGTTTGAGTGCATGTAAATCATTCATGTGCGTGTACCTCATTTCCTTTAGTTTGTAAGTGACTCATGCTACCATATAATGTTTTCATATGTGTAAATTGCTTCTCATCAAAGAAAGAGCATTTTTTAGTACCATACGTTTTAGCAACTTCCAAAACAAAACGAACAACATTATCTACATCTGTTACATGTGTAGCACCTGTTGCACAGCCTGCTACGACAGATTCTGTTGTGATTGCCACACCTACAACAGGGCTTGATGTTGCCACAGATGGTTGTAAAATACTATTGATATGGAATAAACCATTACCATATGGTGTAATGTCTTGCATTGTAATCGGCAAGACCACTGGCGAAATTCCTGCTGATTGTGTATAAACTTGCAATAAATCATCACTAATTTTTAATATGTAACCTTCTTTAACTGTCGGTGTAATCGCAAATCCTTTATGGTTACATACTTGATTGCCCTTCGTTGTATCAATCGATAAAATCGCATCCATTGCTTCCTCTACTTCATTTTCATTCATTACACTAATGTCCACTGGAGAATTCATAAATGGCACTGGCTCATGTGGTAAAGTCGGTGCAGTTGGACAAATATGCGTTGAGAAAATAACATCCCCCTCTACCTGATCACCCTTTAATGCCATATCAATGGCTTTAGCTGCACCTGCCACACATGCTAGTGCTCCATCACCATCCGATACAAACCCTGTCATTTCAGGGCGTGCACCAATACCTCCTAAGCGGCCAATAATCCCTAATGTAGGTGCATTACCACCTGATGATTTCCCGTTCTTTCCTTTAACTAGTACGCGAACAAAATCGGTTGATCCGCTTTCACCTTTAATAGTTTTTACCTCTACATCTGCTGTTGGATCAATATTGTGTAAATATTCTTTGATCACTTCTCCGTTTACATAGATACTATCCATTACCTCATATAGTTCAATAACATGCTTCAGTGACATAATCAGTCCGCTCCTTTTCGCGCTTCAATAATTTGTTCAATTTACTTTTGGTTAAGTCGTCGATACTTCTTGCTGTATTGACTTAAATAAGTGACAGGAAACTTGATGTGTAGCTGTCACTGTATCGAGCATCGGTTGGACATCCGCACATTTTTCTGTAGCAAAACGACAACGCTTGTGGAATGCACAGCCACTCGGTGGATTTACAGGGCTCGGAACATCACCGGATAAAATAATGCGGTCCTTTGTATCAAAAGGATTTTCCTTAGGAATGGCCGATAACAAGGCTTGAGTATATGGGTGTTGAGGATTTTCATAAATCTCCTTGTATGTGCCGATTTCCACAATTTTACCTAGATACATGACGGCAATTCGATCACACATATAGTTCACAACATTTAAATCATGTGAGATAAAAATATAAGTTAAGCCAAATTCCTTCTGTAAGTCCTTTAATAGATTGATAACTTGTGCTTGTACAGATACATCTAATGCTGAAACAGGTTCATCACATACGACAATATCTGGATTGAGTGCAAGTGCACGAGCAATATTAATCCGTTGTCTTTGTCCACCAGAAAATTCATGTGGATGACGCTTTGCGTGGTAAGCACTTAAGCCTACTGTTTCAAGTAATTCAATAACACGCTTTTTGCGTGATGCTTCATCACCAATACCATGTATCACCAATGGCTCAGCAATTAGGTATTCAATCGTTTTACGAGGATCGAGTGATGCATAGGGATTTTGGAAAACCATTTGTATCGATTTTCGAGCTGATCGGATATCCTTCGTATTCAAACTCGCTAAATCTGTCCCCTTAAACTCAACGATTCCTCCCGTTGGTGCGATTAACTGGTTAATTAAACGTGCAACTGTCGATTTACCACAACCTGATTCACCTACGATACCAAGTGTTTCTCCTTTATATAACTCAAAACTTACACCATCTACAGCTTTCACAAATTGTGTTGATTTTTTAAAAGGAATGGAACTTTTTATGGGAAAATGCTTTTTTAAATTACTTACCTTTAAAACAAGCTCATTGTGCTGTTGCATTAAAAATCCCCTCCTTCCTTGCGACAATTTGATCTTTTGATTGCAAATGGCAAGCTACAAAATGGTTGTCCTGTACTTCCACTAAGTCTGGTACTGTACTACGGCAAACATCAGTTGCTAAAGGGCAGCGTGCTGAGAAATGACAGCCGCTATGTGGCATTGTTAAGTCTGGTGGGCTGCCTGGAATGGCTGGCAATCTATGTTGCTCTTGTGTACCCATCGTAATTTGAGACTCTAGTAATCCCCAAGTATATGGATGTAAGGGGTTTTCATAGAGCTGTCTTGTTGTAGTCGACTCCACTGTACGACCTGCATACATGACATTTACTTTGTCACAAAGCTCCCAGACCACGCCTAAATCATGCGTAATCATAATGATTGCTGTATCGTGTTCTTGCTGTAATTTTTTCATCAAATCAAGAATTTGAGCCTGTACAGTTACATCTAGTGCAGTTGTTGGCTCATCGGCAATGAGTAACTTTGGATTACAAGCAAGTGCAATAGCAATCATGACACGCTGACGCATTCCACCTGAAAATTCATGTGGATACATTTTTAATCGTTTTTCTGGTTCAGGAATACCTACCATTTTCAGCATATCAACAGCCTTCTCAGCAGCATCTTTCTTCGATATAGTTTCATGAGCTTGAATCACTTCTATTATTTGATTGCCCACTGTTAAAACAGGATTCAAACTTGTAATAGGGTCTTGGAAAATCATTGACATTTCATTTCCTCGCACTTTACGCATTTCCTTTTCTGAAATCCCTATTAAATCGCGGCCATTAAAGTGGATTTTGCCATTCGTTATTTTTCCTGGCGGAGATGGAATTAAACGCATGAGAGCAGTAGCTGTTACACTTTTTCCTGATCCTGACTCTCCAACAATACCTAGTGTTTCCTTCTTATTTAATTGTAAATTTACTCCATTGACAGCTTTCATTGTAGAGCCGCTACTTCTAAATTCTACTGTTAAGTTTTCTACATCTAGTAAACGTTCAGTCATGACTCCACCCCCTTCCATTAAACTTTCATTTTCGGATCTAATGCATCGCGCAATCCATCCCCTAAAAGGTTAATACCAAGAACTGTTAATAATATACAGATACCTGAAAATGTCGCCATTTGGGGATTTAATACTAAGAAGTCTTTACCATCCTTTAAAATACTGCCCCATGAAGCAGTCGGAGGTTGAACGCCTAATCCTAAAAAGCTCAGTGCAGCCTCCGAAATAATAGCGCCTGCTGTACTCATTGTTCCATAAACAATTAAAGGAGCTAAACAGTTCGGTAATATATGACTAAAAATAATTCGTTTATGTGTTGCACCTAAAGAATGTGTCACTTCAATGAATTCTTCCTCTTTTACACTTAAAACCTGTCCACGAACAAGCCTTGCAAACCCTGGAATGTTAGCAATACCGATGGCAACAATAACGTTTACAAGTCCTTGCCCTAATACAGTCATTAATGTAATAGCTAGTAAAATGAACGGAAATGCGAAAAGTCCATCCATTGTGCGCATGATAATGGAATCAATACGACCACCAAAATATCCTGCAACTAGACCCAATAATGTTCCAAAAACAGCACCAAACAACACTGCAGCAATACCAACAATCATCGATATTCGGGTACCGTAAACTAAGCGACTAAACAAATCACGACCATAGTTATCGGTTCCGAGTAAATGCCCTTCTGTATTCATTGGTAAAAATGATTTTCCAACAATCATTTCATTTGGTGGATGGGTAGCAATCAATGGGGCAAAAATAGCTACAATGCCCATCATCGTTACAATAATCAACCCAATTGATGCTAATTTATTTTTTAGCAACTTACGCAACAATGTGTTTCTTTTTCTTGTTTCATTAACGATTGCTTGAGTCATTGTTATTTTTTCCCTCCATCCGATTCTAGATTGACCTTAGGATTAACGACTTTATAAAGCACATCTACTACTAAGTTAATAAGTACAAAGATGAACGCAATGAAAATAACAGTACCTTGCACAACCACAAAATCACGTTTATCAATGGCATCTACAATCAATCGACCCATACCAGGCCAACTAAAAATAGTCTCTGTTAAAACAGCACCACCCAATAAATTGGAAATTTGCATACCTAATACCGTTAAAATTGGTGTTAAAGCATTTTTAAATGCATGTTTACCAATAACTAGATATTCTTTAATACCTTTTGAACGAGCTGTTTTAATATAATCTTGCGAAATAACCTCTAGCATGCTCGAACGAGTAATGCGCGCAAATGTCGCCATTGGTATCGTTGCTAAAGCAAATGCTGGTAAAATTAAATGTTTCAAATATGTCCATAATCCATCACTGATATTCCCCATCCCAGTCGCAGGGAACCAACCTAAATTGACACTAAAGAATAAAACAAGCATAATCCCCAACCAAAAAATTGGCATCGATACACCAACTAGTGACACAAGCATGACTACATAATCAATCATTGTATTTTGCTTTCTAGCTGCTACTATTCCTGCAGGGATTCCTATCACAACAGCTATTAACAATGCTGCCAACGCTAGTACGACTGTATTAGGAAATCTTTCAATAATAAGCCCGATGACAGACTCACTATAAGAATAGGAATATCCTAAATTTAATTGAGCCAAGTCTCCTACATATGAAATAAATTGCGAAGGCATTGACTTATTTAATCCTAACTCTTCTCTTAAATTCGCTACATCTTCCACACTTGCTTGTGGTCCAAGCATTACTGAAGCTGGGTCACCTGGAATCATCCGCGTAATAATAAAGACGATAATTCCAACTATTAGCAGTGTTGGGATTAGGTTTACTAACCTTTTTAAAATAAATGAGCCCATCTAATTAAGACCTCCTTTTCATTATTAGAATCAGTGGTTCATATTGTGAATAACTAAATACTACACCTAGCGATAATTATTTGTAAATATATTTTTTCTGAATTTTTATAATTTTGTATTTACTTACTCTTTACAAATGTGCTACTTTTATTTCGAACCTACCAATTTTTGAATCAACGGTTCATATTGTGAAACAAATATGAAGGAGGCTAGCAAGGATGAAGAAAATAAACATAAAAAATTCTTTACGATTATTTTTTTTAACTTTAATGATTGGTGTTTTAGCAGCATGTGGCGGGAACACAGAGAAAAGTAATTCTTCAAATGAAAAAGAAGGAGACGTAACTTCAGGTGGGACATTAAATATTGGTCTTTCAGCTAATTCCAAAACATTTGACCCTATCAAATATACAGGGGTATATGAATCACAAGTAATGCGTCAAATGGGCGATACTTTAGTTGTTTATAACAAAGACCTTTCTGATATCATTCCTTCTTTAGCAACGGAATGGAAAGTTTCAGATGATATGTTAGTCTATACATTCAAATTACGTGAAGGTGTGAAATTCCAAAAAGGGAAATACCAAGATGGACGTGAAATGACAGCAGAGGATGTGAAATATTCATTAGAACGTTCTGCTAAAGAATCAGCTATGAATCGTTTAAGTGGCGTCACAGAGGTTAAAGTACTGTCAGATTATGAAGTGGAAATTCATTTAGCTACACCAAATGCTGCCCTACTAGCTATGCTAACAGATGCTGGTAATATCATTATTCCAAAAGAAGAGATTGAGGGTTGGGGCGATAAATTTTCTGAACACTTTATTGGGACAGGACCATTCCAATTAACAGAGTGGAAAAAAGACCAAGAAGTAAACTTAGTTCATCATGAAAATTATTGGGGTGAAAAACCTAATATTGACAATTTAACAATGAAGTTTATCTCTGATCAAAATATGATGACAAATGCTTTACGTTCTGGTGATATTGATATCGCAATGGATGTAAAAGGTCAAAATCGAGAAATCGTCAACCAAGATAGCAACCTAGAGCTTTTGACGAATCCAGGACTATCAATTGTTTATCTTGATCTTAACAACAAGGTAGGTCCTACTGCTGACAAACGTGTTCGTGAAGCCATTTATATGGCAACAAATGTTGAAGAAATCATTTCTGGTGTTAACCAATGGGGTGGCGGTGATGTTTCTTATTTACCATTACCACCAGGATCATGGGGATATGATAAATCGTTAGTTGATTTAGTACCAAAATATAATCCTGAAGAAGCAAAAAAATTACTGGCAGAGGCTGGCTATTCTGATGGCTTCAAAACAGAAATTTTTGTGTCAGAAGCACGTGTTCCTTATGCAACAATTTTCCAAAGTCAGCTTAAGAAAAACTTAAATATTGATGTTGAAATTAAAGTGCTTGAGTGGGGTACTTACAGTGATACAGTAGCAAAAGGAAATGCGCCAATGAATATAGGTGGTTGGACTTGGTATCCAGATCCATATTTCTTCCTATACCAATTATTCCACACAAATCAAATCGGTGCTTTAGGTAATGGTAAAGGCTATAGCAACCCAGAAGTTGATAAATTATTAGAGCGTGCAGTATCAGAAACTGTGGTACAAGAAGAACGTGCAAAATTATACCAAGAAGCGTTAAAACTGATTTTAGCAGACGTTCCACGTATTGAATTAGAAGCAACACAAACAGTTGCTGGTGTGAACAAGAAAGTACAGGGCTTTGAGGTTTCTGCTGATAACTCTGTTCAAATTGTTCATCCGAACGGCACGAATGTATCCATTTCAAAATAATTAAACTAGAAAAGTGGAGATTCCTGTCTCCGCTTTTCTCTTCATAAGGAGAGATTTGATCCGATGACTCAATATATAAATGGACTTGTTTTTAACTCGGAGACTCGTAGCTTTAATAAACAGTCATTTCATGTGCAAGGGCAATTCTTCGACCATTCTTCTAATACGAGCGAAACGGAAATTAATTTAGAAGGATTCTATATTACACCTGGCTTAATCGACAGTTGTTCACAAATCGGCTTAGCTGAAATAGGTATTCGTTGGGAAGGTAATGATAGCTATGAATTTGACTCACACCTACAATATTCTGTTGTAGATGGTATTTATCCCTTTGATGCAGCATTTCAAAAAGCTATATCTCATGGTATCACTGCATCACATATTGTTTCCTCCCCTAAAAGCTTGATTGGTGCAAAATCGGCTATCATTCATCATACACATACAACGGTTGATGAAATGGTCATTTCAAAAGATGTTGCTTATTCCTTTTCCATTGGTCATCAGGCGAAAAGTACATTTTTTGCTGAAAAGAAAAAACCACTAACACGCATGGGGATCGCCAGAATTTTAAGAGAAACACTAAAACATATTCAGCAACAAGAACCAGCCATTAAGAAAATCATTGTACGAGCACATAAAGCCGTGGATATCGAACTGATAGAACGACTGCAACAAGAATTTAACAAAGCTTTTGACTTTCATGTTATTCATGGCACTGAAATACCTCTTCTTAAGGAGGCAACCTTCCATACGGTCATTGCTGGACCAACATTTAGGTATATAGAGCATAATGAGATGATGGCATTATCGCCAAAACTCTATCGTCAACTGTCAAATCAACATATTCCGTTTGTGTTTTGTACGGACCATCCAGTTAGTAGCACATCTCATTTAACGTTAGAGGGCTGTTTAGCCGTAAGAGAAGGTATGACACGCTCGGATGTACTTTATGCCCTGACAACGGGTGCTGCAAACTTCCTTGGCATAGCCCATAAAACAGGCACTATTCGTGATGGTCTTCTTGCTGACTTTGTGATATGGGATAAGCATCCATTAGATTTAGATGCACAGGTAGTAGCAACTTTTATTAAAGGAAAGAAAGTTTATGCACGGGAAGAAGGGTTGACAAAATGATCATTTATCATCATGCAAAGTTTCTCACGGTTAATGAACAGAATGATATTTTTGAACAGTTATGGGTCGAAGATGGACGCATTGTCTATATTGGTCCAGCCAAAAAGATTCCGCCCAATGCTGAATTAGTTGATCTACAAGGGGCTTATGTCACACCTGGATTAATTGATATTCATGCACACGTTGGAACTTGGTCAGAAGTAACAGAAGATATTAATGATGCCAATGAATATAGTGAGCCGTTTACACCGCTTATGCATGCTTTAGATAGTGTAGATATTCGCCATTTTTCCTTTCAACTTGCACTAGAAGGTGGCGTAACAACTGTGCAAACTGGTCCAGGTAGTGCCAATGTCATTGGAGGCATTTGGAGCATCCTTAAAACAGCAGGTCCAACGCTTGCATCTCGTATTTTAGTAGAACGTAGCGGCTTGAAAGGAGCCTTAGGTGAAAATCCCAAAAACGTCTTTGGCAATCAATATAAAAGAAAGCCTATGACTCGCATGGCCATTGCCCAGCTTTTACGTGATGGCTTCCAACGTGCTAGTCGCCTTAATGAACGAGAAAAAGCGGAACAAACAAACCAAAATACAGAGTTACGCCCATTTATTGAAGTGCTACAAGGGGACATGCCCCTTCGCCTACACTGCCACAGAGCAGATGATATTATGACAGCTATACGAATTGCCAAAGAATTTAATGTACAGCTACATTTAGAACATTGTACAGAAGGTTATATGATTGTTGATGCAGTAAAAAATAGTGGCTTTCATGCAACGATTGGTCCCTATATGTTAACACCAACTAAGTATGAAACACGTAATTCCACACCAGCAATTGCAGCTATTTTTAAAGAGCACAATATTCCATTTGCCATCATGACTGACCATCCTTTTGTACCTATCCAATACTTAAAGTATTGTGCCTCTGAAGCAATTCGCTATGGTTTAGATGACGAAACGGCCTTAAAAAGTATTACGATCAATGCCGCTAAGCTCGTACAGCTTGATCATCGAATTGGTAGCCTGGAGAAAGGTAAGGATGCTGATTTTGTAGTTTGGTCACATCCTATTTTTGAAACCGAAGCAAAGGTTCTACAAACTTATGTAAATGGACAAAAATATTACGAAGCGGAGTGAGCACATTGGAAAATTCGAAAATTGCCATTGTAACAATTGGTCAAGCACCTCGCAAAGATATGGCTGGGGATATTCAGCAATTAAGAGAAGCAGGCCTAAATGTTGATGAATTTGGTGTACTTGATTCCCTCTCTTCTTCTGAAATCGCTGCTCTTTCACCTTCAAGTGAAGACACAGACGTTTTAGTGACTCTACTTACAAATGGTCAGCAAGTAAAGCTTAGTAAACAAAAGCTAATGCCTTATATTCAAAAATGCATTCGTAATCTACATGAATTCACTTGGATATTGCTTATGTGTACAGGAGATTTTGCAAATAAATTATCCTTTAAAAATCTATTACTACCCGATCGTATCATGACTAACTTAGTAAAAGGGTTACATACAGAATTAGCACTCGGTTTAATTGGCCCAGAGCCTGAACAACAACTAACTGTTGCGGAGAAATGGCAAAAAGCACAATTTGATGTGACATTTTCTGCAAGCTCACCTTATCGCTTCGATGCACAAGATTTATTGACAAAAGCACAGCAACTACAAAAGCATGGCGCAGATTTGCTCATCCTTGATTGTATGGGTTATTCTACGACCATGAAAAATTCAATTAAAAACAAACTCAATATACCTATAATTGTTCCTAGAGAAACTGTTTTCACTATATTAAAAGCTATTTGTTAATGGCGAAAAAGGTCACTGCTGATTTCAGTGACCTTTTTTCGTTTAAACACGTTTATTGAAATAAGGAAGCTGCTCTACGAACGATTTTGTGTCATCATCCCCATATTCATGAACAAGTGCATAAATTTTCATTAATCTTTTATCAATTTCATCATTTTCCCTATCTAAGTGATACTGTATATACGGTAACTGTGCCCGCCATGCATTTGAAATTTCTAACAGCTGCATTTGCTGAAAAATTCTCTCAAATACATCTAGTGCTTGGCGATCTACATTCAGTTCAAAATTCCACGGCCCTGCATATGGATTTGTATAGTAGGTTCTATTGGCAAGTGAAAAATATACGCGCTGACGATCCATCTTTACGATTCACTCCTTTTTCCATAGTATGGAGAGAAAGGTGTTGTTTTATTCGCTGGAATGTCAAACTTCCTTCACAAATAAAATGACCATATAATTTATAATAGGGTATGATGAACAAAGAACGGAGTGAATACTATGAGTTTAACTACGCTCTTAATAGTCGCAGTTATCATCGTTATCTTTATCACTATTGCGACGATTATCAGTGTCAACCGTGCCTATGCCTTTAAGCATACTATTGATGAAAAACCGCAGCAAAACAATCATCAAGAGAATAACTAATCATAATTCATTGAATTTGGAGTGAAAGCAATGGGTGTACCTTTACCGATTATCATTATGATTGCCATGATGATGCTAATGTTTGGTGTTTCAGTCATTATCATTTTGAAGAAAAAAAATCATATTTTCACACAATCTATCGATCCAAAGCCTGAACAAATGACGTCTCAGCAAGAGGAAGAACAACGATGAAATACCCCTTTATTTGGCTCATTCAGTTCTACAGAAAATTCATTTCACCGATGACGCCACCGACTTGTCGTTTCCATCCTACCTGCTCTTCTTATGGGCTTGAGGCTTTTCAAAAGCATGGAGCACTAAAAGGTCTCCTCTTAACCATTGCACGTATAGCTAAATGCCATCCGCTTCATCCTGGTGGCTTTGATCCTGTACCCGAAAAATGGCCTTCGAAAAAGAATTAACTTTCGGAGGGCATTTTTTTCTTGTACTTTTTTAAGTTGTGCGTTATCATAATAACTGTTCTAAAAAACAAATCGTAATGATTACTATTTAAGAGAGGTATCTTATTATATGAAAAAATTGTATTTATTAGTGCTAGTTGCTGTCCTTACCCTGTTTACTGCCGCTTGTGGAGACAAATCGTCCACTGCCCAAAAGTCTGATGATAAGGATAAATTAACCGTCTATACAACCGTTTACCCTTTAAGCTATTTTGCAGAGCGCATTGGTGGCGATTCAGTTGAGGTATCTTCTATTTATCCTGCTGGTGCCAATGAACACACATTTGAACCAACTCAAAAAGATATGATGAAATTAGCAGACGCTGATATCTTTTTCTATGTCGGCTTAGGGCTTGAGGGCTTTGTAGAAAATGCTAAAAAGACATTAGCAAACGAAGATGTCACAATGATGGCAACTGCCGATCAGGTTTCAGATGAAAAATTAGCTGTCAGCACAGGTCATGTCCATGCAGAAGAAGAGCATGAAGCAGATGGGCATGACGACCATGATCATGCTGCTACAGAGGAAGCGCACGATCATGAAGATGAAGAGCATGGTCATGACGATCATGAGCATGGTGATATTGATCCACATGTTTGGCTATCTCCTACAATTAGTCAGGATTTAGCGCTTGCTATAAAAAATACGTTAGTTGAAAAAATGCCTGCTCAAGAATCAACTTTTAACACGAACTATGAAGAATTAGTAAAAGAGTTACAAGATTTAGATACAGACTTTAAAGCCATGACTGACAAAGCACAAAATAAAACATTCTTTGTATCACATGCTGCATTTGGCTATATTGCAGGTCAATATGGTTTAACGCAAGTTCCAATTGCTGGCTTAAATTCTCAAAACGAACCATCACAAAAGGAACTAACAAAGATTGTAGACAAAGCAAATGAATTGCATATTCACTTTATTTTATTTGAGCAAAATGTTTCCTCTAAATTAGCAGAAGTCATTCAAAAAGAAGTTGGCGCGGAATCACTTGTATTGCATAATTTAAGCGTGCTAACAGCCGATGATGAAAAAAATGATGAAACCTATTTCACCTTGATGCAAAAAAACATTCAAACGTTAGAAAAAGCTTTAAACGTTCAATAACATGAGTAAGGAGGTGCCCCAAAAAACAAGTGGGGCACCTCCTTTATTATGACGTATTTTTCTTGTGGCATACGTTTCTCCGTTCGATAAATAGACGTTTGCCTGTTCGTTGTTTTTAGTATAGTACCACGCTTAGCTTTTGCATGAATCGCTACAAAAATCACGTTACTTTCTACTATTATCGGCGACCACTCATTTAAGTCGAACTGAACTAAAGTGTTTTGCTCATTTTGTTTTTGTGTGACGAGCATTGTAGGTTGTTCAGCTATTTTTTTTACAACTTTCCTATTTTCTCCAATAATTGATAAGCCCATATTTGGATTAAAACGATATTGTAAAGGTACTGTTAAACTCTGACTTATCGTTTCTTCCTGAATTCCAGTGTACTTCTCGCTTGTTGCGGCAGGGAAATCTGCATAGTCCCAGGTATGGTCTTGTGATAATTGGCGATCCGACACTAAAAAATATTGATAGCGTACTTCCCCCTTACGATCAGGTAAAGGGTCATCCCATGTCACATCAATATGATACCAATTAGAATCAAGCTTCACTAATACCCAAGCATGTAGTTGTTCACCCACTTTTCCTGGCACATATTGTACTTCAAATCCTAACATCTCCAACATTCGATATAACACTAAAGCATATGCCTGACAGACTCCCTTATTTTCTGTAAGTAGCGTGTAAGGGGAATATTGACTACCTTCTGTTTCCTTAGAGTATTCCGCAGATAAGACAATAAAATCATGTGCAGCTTGTAGTTTTTCTATGTCACTTAATCCATGCATAGGTGCTATAATATTCGTCAAAGTTTGCTCTACAATGGTTTCCTCTGTTTGTGAAATATGATACGTAAATGCAAATGCAATGACAATATTATTGTTATACCCATCATACTTCCATTTAAAGCTAGAAATATTAGTATAAATATAAGAGTTTTGAATCGCATTTTTTGTAAGTTCTGTTAGATCCTCTTTTATATCAGATATGTCACCAGTATAACGAATAGTAAACTCAGTAGATAGCTGCATAACTTCTTTATTTATGAGAGATTGTAGTGTTTCAATTGAATGAGCAGTTGCTACGTTATCTTTTTCATAGTTTGCAAATACTTGCACATGACTCATTTGTAGAACAAATAATATAATGACAACATTATATATATATTTCCTCATATGAGTCATTCTCCTTTACTAAATAGTTTATGCCTCTCTTTTTTTATTATGTTAATGAATGATTAATTTCATGCTAAAAGTTCAAATAAAAAAGAAGTCTTCATTTTAAGAAGACTTCTTTTTTATTGTAGTAATTTCCGTCTGAGCAATTTATCTGCTCCGTTTCGCGGAAGACTGTCTGTAATAATAATCTCTTTAGGAACCTTATATTTAGCAAGTTTCTGTAAACAAAAGGCATGTAGTTGCTCAACAGATACAGGCTCGTTTAACACTATAAACGCAAGTGGTACCTGTCCCCATTGATCATCACTTACACCACACACACCCGCTTCTTTGACGGCTGGATGTGTAAGTAGCACATTTTCTATTTCTGCGGGATAAATATTTTCTCCACCTGAGATAATTAAATCTGCCCTGCGATCAATGACAAATAAGTAACCGTCCTCATCTAGAAGACCAATATCTCCAGTATGAAGCCAGCCATCAATCGTTGAATTTTTTTGCGCAAAACGCCCAATATAGCCAGGTGTGACATGGGGGCCACGGATGCAAATTTCCCCCTCACCTTTTGCATTTGGCTCGGCAATTTTTATTTGATTAAAAAATAAAGGCTTCCCGGCAGAACCAATTTTTCGCATGGCATCTTCACTTGCCAATGTGGCCGTTTGTGAGGAAGTTTCTGTCATACCGTACGTTTGCGCTACAGCTAGGTTTAACGCCTGTGCTCTCGCTAAATAATCAACCGGTACTGGCCCACCCCCAGCTAACATCAGCTTAAAATGAGGTGAAGCTTTCGCATTTTGTTGCTCTAGCGTATGTAAGATTCTTTCCAATGTCACCGCTACAACAGACATATGTGTTACTTCACCCTCAATAATATTTTGCGAAATGGCATCCTCATCAAATTGATCATATAAATAGACTTGATTGCCATACAGCAACGAACGTACTAATATTGAAAACCCACTAATATGAAACAACGGTACAGCACATAGCCAAACATCATTAGCCTGTAATCCAATATTTAAAACAGAGGCTGTTGCGCTAGCTTGGTGATTCCCTACCGTTTGGCGAACGCCTTTTGGAAACCCTGTTGTACCCGAAGTATACATAATTGTTGTTGTTTGATGTAAAGACCATTCCTTCATAATGTCTAGTGAGCCCACAACTCCCTCTTCTATCGTTGAAAATAAATGATGGGCTGTTTCAGGTGGTAGCTTTCTTACATCCTCGTCTGCAATCAACACTGCCACTGCTCCTGAATCCTCTAGCTGATAAGCCAGTTCATCCTGTGACAGTCTACGATTAAGCATCACCATCTCACATTGTAAATGCATACAGGCATACATCATGATGACTAGCTCTGGCTTACTTGGTCCCATAATAGCGATTCGATTACCCTGTTGAATACCTAATGCCACTAATTGATGGGCACGCTTTATCGATAAGTCATTTAATTCTTGAAAAGTCCAGCTTCGCTTTTTATAAGCTAATGCCTTGCGTAACGGTGTTAAATACGCTCGTTGTAAAATCCAATTTGGATACATAGTTGTCACTCCAATCACCCTACATCTTAACGCTTTCCCCTATACTTTGTCTATTAGATGACGGACTATCCATTGCATTCATAGCTCTATCCTTCACATTGAGGGTTCTATCCGGCTTTCTTATTCAAAGTGCTGCGCTATCCTTCACATTTGGAGTTCTATCCAACACTTTGCAAGTTCTATCCACTAATTTGAGGGTTTTATCCGTCTCTCTTTTCAGAGTACTACTCTATCCTTCACATTTTGAGTTCTATCCACCACTTTGCAAGTTCTATCCACCACTTTGAGGATTCTATCCGTCACTTTTATTGCAAGTCCTGCTCTATCCTTCACATTTTGAGCTCTATCCAACACTTTGCAAGTTCTATCCACCACTTTGAGACTTCTATCCACCACTTTTATTGCAAGTCCTGCGCTATCCATCACATTTTGAGTTCTATCCTACACTTTGCAAGTTCTATCCACCATTTTGAGACTTCTATCCGCCTCTCTTATTCAGAGGACTGCTCTATCCTTCACATTTTGAGTTCTATCCTACACTTTGCAAGTTCTATCCACCATTTTGAGACTTCTATCCGCCTCTCTTATTCAAAGTGCTGCTCTATCCTTCACATTTTGAGTTCTATCCTACACTTTGCAAGTTCTATCCACCATTTTGAGACTTCTATCCGCCTCTCTTATTCAAAGTGCTGCTCTATCCTTCACATTTTGAGTTCTATCCTACACTTTGCAAGTTCTATCCACCATTTTGAGGATTCTATCCGTCACTTTTATTGCAAGTACTGCTCTATCCTTCACATTTTGAGTTCTATCCTACACTTTGCAAGTTCTATCCAACACTCTAAGACTTCTATCCGCTACTTTTATTGCAAGTCCTGTGCTATCCTTCACATTTTGAGTTCTATCCTACACTTTGCAAGTTCTATCCACCATTTTGAGGATTCTATCCGCCACTTTTATTGCAAGTACTACTCTATCCTTCACATTTTGAGTTCTATCCAACACTTTGCAAGTTCTATCCACCAATTTGAGATTTCTATCCACCAATTTGAGGATTCTATCCGTCACTTTTATTGCAAGCCCTGCTCTATCCTTCACATTTTGAGTTCTATCCAACACTTCGCAAGTTCTATCCACCAATTTGAGTCTTCTATCCGCCACTTTTATTGCAAGTGCTGCGCTATCCTTCACATTTTGAACTCTATCCAACACTTCGCAGTTCTATCCACCAATTTGAGTCTTCTATCCGTCTCTCTTATTTAAAGTCCTGCACTATCCTCATTTAGCCTGCTATTCAACACTTTAATACTTCAATTCACCCCTCTTCCTAAAATACAAAAAAGCTCGTATCTCCAAAAAGATACGAGCTTTTTATCCCTTAACAATCAAGGGAATCTTGGGAATTGACCAAAATCTGGTTGACGTTTTTCTTTGAATGCGTCGCGACCTTCTTTTGCTTCATCTGTTGTGTAGTAAAGAAGTGTAGCGTCACCAGCCATTTGTTGAAGTCCTGCTAAGCCATCTGTATCTGCATTCATCGCTGCTTTTAAGAAGCGTAGTGCAGTTGGTGACATTTCTAGCATTTCTTCACACCATTGAACTGTTTCATCTTCTAATTGCTCATAAGGAACAACCGTATTGACTAAGCCCATATCAAGTGCTTGCTGTGCATCGTATTGACGGCAAAGGTACCAAATTTCACGTGCCTTTTTATGACCAATAATACGAGCAAGATAGCCTGAGCCATAACCTGCATCAAATGAACCTACTTTTGGTCCAGTTTGTCCAAAGCGAGCATTGTCAGCAGCAATTGTTAAGTCACAGACAACATGTAATACGTGTCCTCCACCAATTGCATAGCCTGCAACCATTGCAACTACAGGTTTTGGAATAACACGGATTAAACGTTGTAAATCAAGAACGTTTAGACGTGGGATTTCATCTTCTCCAACATAGCCACCATGTCCGCGAACTTTTTGGTCTCCGCCTGAGCAGAAAGCATGTTCACCTTCACCTGTTAAAATAATTACACCGATATTTTTGTCATCGCGTGCACGTGAGAATGCGTCAATCATTTCCATAACCGTTTTTGGGCGGAATGCATTGCGCACTTCTGGACGGTTAATCGTAATTTTTGCGATACCGTTATAGAACTCATACTTAATGTCTTCATAAGTATGTAATGTTGTCCATTGACGTGTCATTGAATTGCCTCCTATATCATTAAATTCGTCTCGTTACTAGCGAGGCGCTAACGTAATCGTATATTAATATTACGTTAAATACTCCTCTACTATTGTAGCAAACTCAGCGGGATTTTCCACATGAATTGCATGTCCAGCGTTATTTACTGTCATATGCCTAACAGTATTTATTAGCGCTTTCATTTCTAGTGCAATTTTACAAAATTTCTCATCCAATGAGCCTGTAATTAATAGGACAGGTATTTCTAATTGCACCAACCTATCCCAATTCGAAGGCTGTACACCTGTACCAATACCTCTTAAGCTCCCTGCCAGTCCTTCTGCCCTCTGTGAAAGTCTTTCTGCTCGAATAGCCACTTGCACATTTTTAGGTAGGCGATGCTGGGTATCAAAAAGAGGTATATTCTGCCATGCATCAACAAATGATTGTAAACCATTTGCAACTATTTTTTGTGCCAGTGCTTCATCTCGCTCACAACGCTCATTTCGCTCTCCGATTGTACGTAATCCTGGAGAAGTGCTTTCTAAAATGAGCTTTTGAACACGGTCTGGGTATGCAATGGCGTACGATAATGCAATTCTTCCACCCATTGAATAACCTAATAGCGTAAATTTCTCTATATCGAGCTGGGTAAAGATTTCTTCTAAATCCTTTAATTGTTCCTCCATAGAAAAACGTTTTATCTGCTTTGGAATAACTGTTTTTCCATGCCCAATCAAATCAATGGCAATGACACGCACATTGGGTAGAGCTTGTGCTAGATTGTGCCACGTAGCCGTGCTACCCGTAAATCCATGTAAAGCAACCAGTGTGTATGAAGCATCTTGATTCCACAGTTCAATATGCGTTTCAAGGCCGCGAATCATCCTTTTTGTCATGCTTTTAACTCCGCATTAATACGATTCCATAGCTCTCGATGAGCATTGACATTCTCTGTTCTATCTGTAAAAATTTCCACCAAACGCAACGGACGTTTCTTACTTGTAGAAACCTTCTCTGAAAGCTCGGAGATCGTCTCTACACGGACATAGTCCATATCATACATATGGGCAATATCACGGAATTCAAGTGCTGTTGGTGTGCCAAATAGATCCTCATAATGAGCTTCCACAGTTGACTGTGGTAAATAAGAAAAGATACCGCCACCATCATTATTCATCACAAGAATCGTTAAGTTACATTCCTGATATCTTGATGCAATTAGACCATTCACATCATGTAAAAAGGCTAAATCACCAATCAGCAAATAGGTTTCTCGGTCATTTCCTCTACTTAAGCCCATAGCCGTGGATACTACGCCATCAATTCCGTTCGTTCCTCTATTTGCAAAAATACGTAAATCCTTCGGTGTTGCTAACAAAAATGTATCGATATCACGCACTGGCATACTACTGCTAACGAAAATATCACTACCATCAGGAATCATTTTCAGTAAACGGCTAACCATAGCACCTTCATCTTTTTCTACTTCTGAATGCTGTTCAATGTAGAGTGAAGCAAGCTGATTCGCTTTTTGCCATTCGGCTAAATATGTCGCTTCCAGCGCTGTGTTAGCGATCCCCAATTGTGTCAACCATTGCCCGATACTGGCATGAATAAAATGTGTAGATACGCCAGTAGCATCTCTAAACATAGGATCTTCATCAATAATCACATAGGCATTTGGTTGTGATTTTGCAATAAATTGCATGATAAATTTCGAGATAGGCTGTGCACCTATACGTAAAACTGTATCCGGTTGAACAAGTGCTTTAAAATCCTCGCTCTTCATAATGGCATCGTACGTTGTCACCATATACGGTAAACAATCCTCTGGTACGGATGCACGCATATTCGATAAGCTTTCAACAACTACTGGCCACTTCAACTGACGTACAAATTCCCAGACGATTGATAAGTCTGTACCAAGAGCTAATTCACCAATAATAATAAAGCCTTTTTTAGTCGATTGCAAAATAGAGGAAAGCTCTTGCAGATTCGCACTCGATGGTACTAATTGTCCTATACTGCTGTGCTTGAAAGTCACTGCTGGTAGCTCATTCTGTAGATCAATTAATAAAGGCTCACGGAAAGGTACATTAATATGTACTGGTCCAAAAGGTGCACTCGTAGCAATTGCTACTGCACGTGCAAGATGACGCTCAATAAAAGGTAAAGTTTGGGCAGCACCATCTGCTAACGGAAAATCTACACTCCATTTCACATGTGAACCATATAAATTGGGCTGATTGATGGCCTGTGGTGCTCCTACCTCACGTAATTCGTGTGGTCGGTCAGCTGTTACCACAATCAGTGGAACACGTGCATAGCTTGCCTCCACAATCGCAGGAAAATAGTTCGCTGCCGCTGTGCCAGATGTACATAATAAAACAACAGGCTTGGCAGTAGCTTTAGCCAGCCCTAAAGCAAAGAAAGCAGCTGAGCGTTCATCTACCTGACGATACATTTTTACTTGTTTAGTTGAAGCAACCGCATAAGCAAGTGGTGTTGAACGTGATCCTGGGCTGACGACAACATTTTCTACACCAGCTTGTACTAACGATGCGACCATTTTATAAACATAATCTGTTAAAACTTTTCGTTCACTCATGTAATTGTCCCCCTAGCGCACGAAGCATTGGACGGAATTTCACTAATGTTTCTTCATATTCAGATTGTGGTTCCGAATCTGCTACAATACCGCCACCCGCATATAAATAAGCTTTATCACTTAGTAATGCTGCTGATCGTATAGCGACTGCAAATTCACCGTTACCCTCTGCGTCCATCCAGCCAATTGGTGCAGCATACAGACCACGGTTCATCGGCTCATATTTACGAATGGCAGATAACGCTTCTTTGCGTGGTACACCACCTAAAGCTGGCGTTGGATGTAGTGATTTTGTAAGTTGTAATATCGTGGCTTCCTTATTTAACTGACCTTCTACAGGTGTGTATAAATGTTGAATATCTCGTATTTTTAATAAACGAGGTCTATCTGGTACTGTCATGTCCACACAATTTTTACGGAATGTATCCGCAATCATATCGACAACATATTGGTGCTCACCACCGTTTTTTGGATCATTTAATAAACTTTGTCCAAAAGCCTCGTCTTCCTCTGCTGTCTTGCCTCGTTTAATTGAGCCAGCGACGCAAGAAGAAAACGCACGACCATCTTCTACCTTGACAAGACGTTCAGGCGATGCACCAAAAAACAATAAATTCTTACGCTCAAGACCAAATAAATAGCTTTCTGGCTGCTCATGAATAATTTGAGAAAGCACTTGTGGCGCAGATACCTGCTCTTTAAATTGCAATGCAAGGGAGCGTGCAATCACAACCTTATCTGCCTTTTTCTGTTTAATTAATGCTGTCACTTGGTTAATTGAGGATAGATAAGGTTCTTTATATGGCTCAAAATAACTTGTTATTTCAGGCTTTGTATACGTTTTCACTTCTTTAACCTGAGCTGCATGAATTAAATGATCTCTCTCTTTTCTTAAAGATTCGAGCTTCGCCTCCGCTTGCTGATCTTTTGTCAAAAGATGAATGCTCACGTATGCTTTATCATCACGTATCACAAGTTGGAATGTTGCTAATGCAAAAAAAGATTCTGGAAAATCCGTCCATTCTCCGTCAACATTATTTTGTGGATCAAATGTAAAACCACCAAACAATATAGGCTGTAGTTCGCTTTGTTCCTGCAGACAGTTTTTCGTTAAGTTTTTCCATTCCGCTTCCACAGCATCAAAGCGTTCATGTTTAGCGTTGTTTTGAATGGTATGAGCATGTCCTAGTCCAACTAAAGTCATTGTTTTTTCTCTATTTTGCCAATAAAATCGTTCACCTTTATAACACTCTTCGCCTGCTGCATAGAACGCCAGTGCAGATAAGCGACTTACTTCAATTGTTTCCATATAAAAATGAAGGCTTTGGCCCAAAGAGTCCACTTCTACTTCTGTGGCTTGGTACCACTTCTGTTGCATGAAAATTACCTCCGTTGTTGCAATGTACATAATCAATGATGACTAAAACACATCATTTTTTGGTTGGCAACACTGTTATTCGTACCGTTGCTAATAACCCAATTTTTATTTTCAGTTCATAAATGCATGTTCTATTGTATCACTTTTTTTCATTAAACAGTATGTAATAAGCTGTGAACCTACCCATTTTCTCAATCTTCGTATAAAATAAGAAGAGTCGACAACATTTGAAGGAGAGAAAGACCTTATGACCAAAGTCATTGAAGCTGATAGGGGTTTTAAAGTTTGGTGGCATTTAACACGTCCACACACTTTAACCGCTTCATTTGTTCCAGTATTCCTAGGAACTGCAATTGCTCTAGCAATTGAAAAAGAAACAATTGATTTTGGACTATTTTTTGCTATGCTCATTGCAAGTATGCTTATTCAAGCAGCAACGAATATGTTCAATGAATATTATGATTACAAATTAGGATTAGATAACGAGCATTCTGTCGGTATTGGCGGAACAATTGTCCGTCACGGTGTACAACCAAAAACAATTATGTTGATTGCGTTAAGCTTTTATGCCATTGCCATGCTTCTTGGCATTTACATATGTGCCTCAACATCTTGGTGGTTAGCAGCTGTCGGACTAGTTTGTATGCTTATTGGTTTCTTATATACAGGTGGACCCTATCCAATCGCTTACTCGCCTTTTGGAGAAATTGTCTCTGGAGCGGTAATGGGTATGGGGATTGTGTTAATTGCCTTCTATATTCAAACGCTTACAGTGACACTTGATGCTGTTTTGCTTTCTGTACCAAGTATGATTTTAGTCGGTGCCATTATGTTATCCAACAATATACGTGATATTGTTGGCGATACCGAGGGTGGACGAAAAACATTGGCTATATTAGTAGGACGTGATAATGCGATTTCTGTATTATCTGGGTTTTTTATCGTCTCGTATTTATGGGTGATCGCCCTTGTAGCCGTTGATGGCATTACTTTTTGGGCATTAATTATCTTTCTAAGTATTCCAAAACCATTACGTGCCATTCAAATTTTCCGAGACAAAAAAGAAGCCAAAGAAGTGATGCCTGCGATGAAATATACAGCGCAAACCAATACATTCTTCGGCTTTCTATTAGGAATCGGATTGTTAATGCATTATTTCTTTTATTAAAAGAGTGCGGCAGCCTTAACGGGTTGCTGCTTTTTTTACATAGCGTCTGAAATTTTGACTAGCTATGCCATGCACTTCTTCGTCTGAAAAGCGTGCACGTAATGCCTCTAATAAATTTTGTGCCTCTCCTGCGTGAGCTAAACCATTGACAGTCACATTAATACCATCAAAATCTGACCCTAACCCTAAATGCTGGACACCTACTAGTTTGGCTAAATGCTCCACATGATCGACTAAATGGTCGAGTGTTGCATCTTTACCAATAAAGTGTGGGAAGTAAACAACATGGATATGTCCCCCGTGTTCGACAAGTGCCTTTGCCTGCGCATCTGTTAAATTACGTGGGTGGTCACATAGTGCACGTGCATTACTATGACTTGCGAGTATATGCTTTGCTAACGGCAATACATCCCAAAAGCTTTGTTCATTTAGATGTGAGACATCAATAATAATATCTCGCTCATTTAGTAATTGTATGACCTCTTTACCAAATGGCTTCAATCCAAGACTTGCATCCTGTTCAGCCCCGTGAGCTACAGCATTTTCTTCATTCCACGTTAAACCTACTAATTTTACACCAGCATCGAGTACCGCTGTGAGCTTTGTTACATCTTCGCCAATTGCACTACAGCCCTCTAAGCTTAAAATGGCTCCTATTTCATGTGTAGCTAATTGATCTAACTGTGTCCAATCTGTAATATGAACCATGCCCTCTGTTTGTAATACATGCGTATGAAATGCTTCAATTTGACGCATGACCTCAAGAAATTGCAGATTTTGTGAGATTTTTGGGTCAATAAAGATGGCGAATACTTGAGCCTCTATTTGCCCTAATTGCAATCTTTTTTGATTGGCATGTATACGCACATCCTCTGCAAAATTTGCCGTTTCAAGAGTGGTTAATTTTAAAAGCGCATCACAATGTAAATCAATTATGTTCATATCCTCACCTCTACAGTTATTATACTGCTTTCATGAGGAAAAACTTACTACATTTTATCTTGTGGTGTGTCGGAAGAGCCAAATTCCTCAAGCTCAATAAAATCATCTGATTTTGGTGTTGAAGATAGAACATCCTCTTCCACTGGTCGTAAATTTTCTTCTTTCTGCTCTGCATGCTCCACACATGTCAAAGCTTTTGGCATAGCCTCTAAACGTCCTAATGGAATCTCTTCACCACAGACAACACATTTACCATATGTTCCGTCTGCCATTGCTTGTAAGGCCTTTTTAATTTCTTCCGCATTGTCACCACGATGCTCATCTATTGCCATTTCTGTAAGCTGATCCGTTAAATCACTGGCATTATCAGCTGGATGATTATCATAATTAGATAACTCTGTTGCTTGTGGTCGCTCTGATTCCTCTAATTGTTGTTCGATTTCTTGTAATTCTTGCTCTAATTGTCTTTTTAATTTTTGCATTACTTGTTGATTCAAAAAAATCTCCTCCTCATGCCTTCATTTTTTCCTAATTTACTATTTCTAAAACATGTCAGCATAAGGAAGCTCTATTTATTTACTTGTATAAGCGATGATCGCATCATGTAGAAATTGGGCTGTCCCTATTTCACCGCGCTCATCATAATATGCCGTAAAACGTTCATCAGCTACATACATTTGTGCTAGCCCAGCATGTGCCTCTTTGGAATATTCTTTCCATGTAAAACTCAGCCATCGTTTATGCAACTCTGCCGCTTCCATTGCGATATCACTTGTGGCTTCACCAAGTTCCATCGCTTCTGTTAATCGTTCAAACATTTGCTGTTCTAACTGTTGCATCGCCTGAAATTGTTGTTCTGTCATATTCATAAGTTTAGCATTCGAAGCGTCCACTGTTTCATCTCCATATTTTGCACGAATTTCTTGACCATATTGTTTTTCATTACCCTCGATTAACTTTTCTTTAAACCCTTTAAATTTTTCTTCATTTGACATTGGCAGTTCCCCCTCAATGGATTGTATTGTTTTTTCTACTGTCCGTAAGATAATTTCTAGCTGTTCCTTGCGTTGAAGCAAAGCAACTTTATGTGTTTTTAGCGCCTCGGCATGTTGAAAATTGGGCGTCTGAATTATTTCTTGAATCGTCGCTAGCTTCATATCCAACGCGCGGAAAAATAAAATCTGCTGTAGCATATCTACTTCAAATTGCCCATAAAATCGATAGCCTGCCTCATTGGTTCTAGCTGGCTTCAGTAACCCAATTTCATCATAATAGCGCAATGTTCTAGTACTAACACCCGACAAGTGGGCAAGCTCTTGAATTGTATATTCCATGTTGTCACCTCCACTATAGCTACTGTAAACTTTGACGCAACGTTAAGGTCAATACAAAAATTAAAAAATAATTAAATCTAACCATAATCATCCTTTCAGTTCATATAATTCCATAAATACATATAAATCTTTCGCTACACGCCGATATGAATAGTAAATATTTCACAGGAGTGTGATAGGATGAAGTGTCCAAATTGTCAGCATGAGAATCTTTCAGACAGTAAATTTTGCTCGGATTGTGGCAGTAAGCTCACCAATTCGTCATTATCAAAGCAAGGTGTACCAGCATGGGCAATTATCGTATTATCTGTCTGTTTTATTGCAATTGGTGGGCTTGGCTATGCATATTGGGATTTTTTTGTAGACAAAAAGAATCATTCAAATACTTACTCGGAACTAAATGATAATCAGAAATTAACTACTCAGCAAGTTTCCTCTGAAAAACTCACAAAAAAACAAGAAGCGCATGCACAACAGGTTGATCGTGTCACCCTTATAAAGGAAATTCAACAAAAAGTGTTCACTGTCCTAACTAACAGCGGGCAAGGTTCTGGCTTCCTATATAAAAAGGGTGGTTATGTTATTACAAATGCACATGTTGTCCAAGGTGAAGTGGAAGTACGAATTCGTAATTCAATGGGTCAAGAATCACCAGGTACTGTAATCGGTATATCTGATCGTTATGACATCGCTTTAATACATGTACCTAGCTATCAAGACAGTCAACCGTTAGGCATTGAAACAGCCGAATCACCTATAGGCTTAGAAGTTATTGCATTTGGTAGTCCACAAGGTTTTGAAAATTCTGCTTCTATTGGTTATATAACGGGCAATAAACGTGATATGGAACTTGAAAATTTTATATACAAGCAAATTTATCAGGTCGATGCACAAATTGATAAAGGTAGTAGTGGTGGTCCATTGGTCGATGTCAATACAGGCAATGTCATAGGAATTAACTCTCTACTTTACACAACTGAAACAAGTACTAACTTTGCTTTCTCTATTCCTCTTTATAGTATGCTTGACCAATTTGATGGATGGATTGCAAAGCCACTTTCTGCAAATGAGGTTCGTTCTGTAGCTAATGTTTATGAAGGTAATCAACAAACTCCTATTGAAACAAATACTACTAACGGAACAGATGCTTTGCTAGCGGGGCAATTCGTGCAAGCATTCCGTCTATATTATGAAATGGCACTAAATGAAGGTGATTTTTACTGGATTGCCGATATGCTTGCACCTGGAAGTTCAGCTTATCAAGAATTGGAGAAATATATTAATGAGATTGCCTATCAAGGCCATTACTTCTATTTTACAAACAATGAAGTACTGGATGTGCAATATTCAGATGGCAAATACTATGTTGAAATGAATGAAACTTTTGATTTTTACGATGCACAAGGCAATTACCAATTCTATGATCGCTATAAGACCTATACTGTTATTACAGATGATTATGGTGCCTATAAAATTGCAGCTATTAAAATTCACTAATGTAGTCTGTTACAAATAAAATAGCAAACTAGCTTTTGACTAGTTTGCTATTCATTCGCATATTTCCCGTGCCACACTATTTGTCGATAGTTTTCTTTATCTGTGTCGCCCTCTGTATTAATAAACAACACCCTTGCATGTTCATCTAATTGCAAAGTATGTTTTAATTCCTTGTATTGTTCATTTGTCATTATTTCATAAAAGCAACCAAATGGAGCTGCTCCTGATTCTCCTGCTATTATGCGTTCATCTGTGTCCAATGGGTTGCCAAGTATACGCATACCTATTGCTGCCATTTCTTCATGACAAGAAATGCTTATTTTTGTATAGGTCTTTAAAAGTTGCCAAGCTTGTGGGTTGGGTTCACCGCAAGCAAGACCTGCCATGATGGTTTGCATTTCCCCACCAACAGTTACAAATTGGGGAGTACCTGCCTTAAAACTCTCATAATAACAATTAGCGACATGAGGCTCAACTAAAACAAACGTCATCTCTTGCTCATAAAATTGTTGTAAAAACGCGACAACCGCTCCTGCAAAGGATCCTACCCCAGCTTGCAAAAATACATGTGTCGGTGCTTGTTGCAAATCTTCAACAATTTCATGTACAAGCGTTGTATAACCTTGCATGATCCATAATGGAATTTCCTCATAGCCATCCCACATCGTATCCTGAATCAATACCCAACCATTTTCTTGGGCTAGTTGCGAAGTAAATCGAACGGTATCATCATAATTCATTGTCGTGATTTCAGCATAAGCTCCTTCGTTTTTAATATGTTGTAAACGTTCATCGGCACTGCCAGCTGGCATATATATTCGTGCATGAAAACCTAGCTCACGAGCCGCCCATGCTACACCACGACCATGATTACCATCTGTCGTTGAAATAAAGGTTAAATCTCCTATCCGCTCTTTTATTTGCGGAGATTTTAATTGTTCAAATGATAGCTCCTCTATATTTTTTTGGAGTACATTGGCGACATATTGAGCAATTGCATAAACACCGCCTAACACTTTAAATGCATTTAAACCATATCGATAGGATTCATCTTTTACTAGAATTTTTTCCACACCAATAAATGAAGCAAGTGAATTTAGATGCTGAAGAGGTGTTTTTTCAAACTGCTTATATGTACGCTGGAATTGACCAACTTTCTCAACTTGTTCCAGTGTAAAGTATGGAAGTAAAGCTGTTTCTTGTTCTACCCGATTAAGCTGATTGGGAACCCACTTCAATTTTTCGTTCATTCCTATCCCTCCTTACTCAATAGCTTAGTCTATTTAGCTATAAAATACAAAGTTCCATATAACAGGAAATAAAAAAATACAATCATCGAACTTCGATGATTGTATTTTTTATCAATTCATTATTTAGTAAAGATTTCTTCCACTTGATCTAGCATAATATTTGCAGCTAAAATGCCTCCAGCAGTATTCCAAATGACATCATCCACTTTATGTGCATTGCCTTTTTGGACAGCCGTTAAGTTTTTCCAAAGAGGATCTTGTGTCCACTCTTGTTCAGTTGCTAATGCTGAATCATCACCTGTTGGCATGTACGTGAAGTAGAAGATAACATCTCCATCCATTTGAGGAATTACTTCCTTCCCTACTTCAACCGCTAAGTTTCCTAGTTTTGCATTATCTTTAAATAGATCAGCTTGCGCAGGAACACGTTTAAAACCTAAAGCATCAAAAATAATACCTGAAAATGAATCTGTGTAATAGATACGAGATTTATCTGCCATAAAGCGTACAAATGAAACTTCTTGGTTTGTTTGATCACCAAGTTTTTCTTTCAGTGCAAGTAGCTTATCATCGTAAGCTTTTAATACTTCTTCACCTTTTGTTTCTTGGTTAACTGCTTTTGCGTATAATTCAAAATTCTCTTTCCAGTCACCACGTAATGTTTCTGAGAACACAGTTGGAGCGATTTTGCTAAGTTTCGCATAATCTTTTTCTTGTCGTAATTTATTACCAATGATTAAATCTGGCTTTAAAGAAGCGATTTTTTCTATATTAATTTCATGTTCAATGCCGACAACCTCCACACCGTCCATTTGATCCTTAATATGGTCATACCATGGATCACCTGTCCAAGATTGTACCGCACCGACTGGCTTAATACCTAGAGCTAATAATGCTTCTGTTCCTTCATTTGTTAAAACAACAATACGTTTTGGTGTATCTTTTACTTCAGTTGTCCCCATAGCATGCTCGACACTGTAAGCGTTGCTATCTTTTGAACTTTCTTCTTTCGTATTATCTTTAGAATTGCCGCATGCTCCTAGAACAAAAATAGCCGCAACTGCTAGCAAAACTACTAATTTTTGAAATGCTTTTTGCACCTTTTCTTCCTCCATTGTATATGATAGAATGTTTAAGCATATTTGACGAGAATGAAAATCACTTTCATCTGTCTTTAGAACGATATTAATCGTATTGTATGTATCCATCTATGTCAATCATTAATTTAGTAATTATCTAAGAAAAGAGTTAAATTTTATATGATTTTAAAAAATAATTATTCAAAGATGCTTGCTTTACTAGCGGGAGTTTTGCTCTTACTTCTTTGTATGGCGATCAGTATTGTATATGGCTATGCAAATACTTCTATTCAAATGACGTATGAATCTTTTATACAATTTAACCATTCAAATGAGCATATTATCATTCAAAACGTTCGTATTCCTAGGGCGCTTATAGCTAGTTGTGTTGGTGCTTCATTAGCCATTACAGGCGTGCTTATGCAAACCTTAACGAAGAATCCATTAGCTTCACCTGGTATATTAGGCATTAATGCAGGAGCTGGCTTTGCTGTTGTCTTTGCCATGATTTTTTTCCATATTTCAAGTTTGCAGTCTTTTGCATGGATCGCATTTTTAGGTGCTGCTGTTGCTGCTTTATCTGTTTATGGTATTAGTTTTTCAGGAAGAGATGCTGCTACTCCTGTAAAAATTACTTTAGCAGGGGCCGCCATTAGTGCACTTTTTGCTTCTTTCACGCAAGGTTTACTTGCCACAAATGAAGCAGAACTCGACCAAGTATTATTTTGGTTAGCAGGCTCAGTTCAAGGAAGAAAATTAGAAATTCTTCTATCGGTCCTCCCTTATCTAATCATTGGCTGGATAGCTGCTCTAGTCATTTCTCCTAAAATGAATACTCTTGCTCTTGGAGATGATGTAGCAAGAGGACTAGGTTTACGTTTAGGGCTTATGAAGGTAATGGTAGGACTTATTGTGATCTTTTTAGCAGGTGGCGCTGTTGCTATTGCAGGCCCGATCGGTTTTATCGGTATTGTAGTTCCTCATTTTGCGCGTAAGTTTGTCGGAACAGACCATCGTTGGCTTATTCCAATGGCTGCTTTATTAGGGGGTATTCTTTTATTGTTAGCTGATGTAGCAGCCCGTTATATTATCATGCCACAAGAAGTTCCAGTAGGGGTAATGACGGCTATGATTGGCACACCATTCTTTATTTACCTTGCGCGAAAAGGTGGAAAAAAATAATGAAACAAATAAAAACAATTCGATTACTTCAACAAAAAATATCCTTTTTATTAGATGTACAAGCTGTAAATAAATTACTAGTAATTAGCTTGATAACATTAGCTGTTTTTTTCTTAAGTGCATCATTCGGTGATTCTTTTATCAATCCATTAAAGGTTTTACAAACTTTCATTGGTCACGGCTCAGATTTTGATCAATTGATCATTATTGATTTTCGAATGCCTCGAATTTTTCTTGCTGTATTTGCTGGAATGGCGTTAGCTGTAGCAGGAGCAGTTTTACAAGGAATTATTAAAAACCCACTAGCCTCACCAGACATAATAGGAATATCCGCTGGAGGTGGTGCAGCAGTTGTTGGTTTCTTAGCCATTTTCAGTGATTCCAATCACTCTTTAACGGTTAGTATTGAATGGTTGCCATTAGCTGGCTTTGTTGGGGCGACTGTTGTAGGATGTATTGTTTACTTATTTGCTTGGAAAGATGGTGTCACGCCAAATCGACTTGTCCTAATAGGTATTAGCGTTTCAGCATTGATGCAAGCCGTTACGACTATGTTAATGATTATCGGTCCAATTTATCAAGCAAGTGAAGCAAATAAGTGGATTACTGGAAGTGTCAAAAGTGCAGATTGGGACCAGGTACAAATCGTTGTCCCATTAATCATCGTACTACTACTTGTCACATTTTTTATCACACGACAATTAAATGTCCAAGAATTAGGCGATGATACAGCCGCAAGCTTAGGACAATCCGTGCAAAAAACACGTCTTTATTTAATACTTTTATGTTCTAGTTTAGTAGCAAGTGCCATTTCATTTGCGGGGGCAATTGGATTTGTAGGGTTAATGGCCCCTCATATTGCACGAAGGATCGTTGGTTCATCGTTTGGTGTACTCATCCCAACATCCGCAGCAATTGGAGCATTGCTCGTAATGATTGCTGATATTATTGGTCGTACCGCATTTAGCCCATTAGAAGTACCAGCTGGTGTCTTCACTGCCGCCATCGGTGCTCCTTATTTTATCTATTTATTATTCAGAAACCCTAATAAATAAAGGAGTCTATACTACATGACTGAATCGTTATTAACCAAATCCCTAACATTAAGTTATGGTGATTCCACTATTATCGAAGATCTCAATTTGTCTATTCCTTTGAATGAAATTACTGTATTAATTGGAGCGAATGGCTGTGGTAAATCCACACTCTTACGCTCCATTGCTCGGTTATTGAAGCCTAAAAATGGCTCTGTTTTATTAGATGGCGAAGATATATTTAAATTGTCTACAAAACAAGTGGCAAAAAATCTTTCAATTCTCCCTCAATCTCCTGTTGCACCAGAGGGCTTAACTGTCCTACAGCTTGTTAAACAAGGAAGATATCCTTATCAAAGCTGGCGCCAACAGTGGACGGAAAAGGATGAAGAAATCGTGTTCAATGCCTTAAAAGCAACAGGTACAGAGCATTTACAAGATAGACCAGTGGATGAACTATCAGGGGGGCAACGTCAACGTGCTTGGATAGCTATGACCCTTGCTCAAGATACAGATATTATTCTTTTGGACGAGCCTACGACATATTTAGATTTAACTCATCAAATAGACGTTTTAGATTTATTATTCGAATTAAACCAACAGCAAAAGCGAACAATTATTATGGTATTACATGATATTAATTTGGCATGTCGCTACGCTGATCATATTATTACAGTGCGTGATCGCGGTGTTCATCGTCAAGGTAAACCAGAGGAAATTATGACAACTGAATTAGTCAAGCATGTATTTGACCTGGATTGTCAAATGACAACAGATCCAATCTTTGGTACACCATTATGTATTCCATATGGCAAAGGACGGACAATTTTATAACTTCTTTGAAAACAACAAGCCTTCACAGACTATTTAATCTGTGAAGGCTTGTTGTTATAAGTAGTAATAGATTTAACTTGTTATCTAGATTTATCAATAAAATTAAAAAGTGCAGTAGATGTAAAATCATCTACTGCACTTAGTATGACCCCTACGGGATTCGAACCCGTGTTACCGCCGTGAAAGGGCGGTGTCTTAACCGCTTGACCAAGGGGCCAATGGCGGAGAAGGAGGGATTTGAACCCTCGCGCCGGTTACCCGACCTACACCCTTAGCAGGGGCGCCTCTTCAGCCTCTTGAGTACTTCCCCAAAAAAAAATTGGCTCCGAAGGCAGGACTCGAACCTGCGACAACCTGATTAACAGTCAGGTGCTACTACCAACTGAGCTACTTCGGAACAATGGTGGGCCTAAATGGACTCGAACCATCGACCTCACGCTTATCAGGCGTGCGCTCTAACCAGCTGAGCTATAGGCCC
>NZ_WMEF01000006.1 GCF_009724685.1 Lysinibacillus cavernae | reverse complement strand
TTAGAGCGCACGCCTGATAAGCGTGAGGTCGATGGTTCGAGTCCATTTAGGCCCATCATTATTCCGAAGTAGCTCAGTTGGTAGTAGCACCTGACTGTTAATCAGGTTGTCGCAGGTTCGAGTCCTGCCTTCGGAGCCATGGCCCCTTGGTCAAGTGGTTAAGACACCGCCCTTTCACGGCGGTAACACGGGTTCGAATCCCGTACGGGTCATCAAGCATGTAGCACAGTATGTGTTACATGCTTTTTTCTTTTATCAATAAATCATATACTAGTAAAGAGTGAAACTACGAAACCGATATCAATGGTTCAGTAGTTTTTTTACATGTCTAGTATTTTTTTCCTTTCTATATGATGTCTTCCTCTTGTTTTCCTTCTGCATTCACAAAATCATCTAATCATGATTCAATTCGTTATAAATTTGAACAAACTATTTCATATATGCAATATGTATGTTTTTTTAATGGCTATTTTCGTGGTGCTTGTCGTTTTGTTCCTCTAATATGAGGATAAGTGGAGGAATCGAAATGAATATACAGGAGATCCAGCAATTTTTAAGTTTATATCAGGTAGAACAAAATGAATCAGAACGTTGGTTAGCAAATAGATTACAACAGATTAAGAGTGCAGGTGAATATTATCCAACAACAGAGGAGCTAATTTTTGGTGCACGGGTGGCATGGCGTAATAGTAACAAATGTATTGGTCGTCTGTTTTGGCAATCATTGCATGTAGTAGATGCACGTGGTGTTTTAGATGAAAAGGATATTTTTCAAAAATTACTGGAGCATATCGTTTATGCAACAAATAATGGGAAGATCCGTCCAACGATAACAGTGTTTGCTTCAAATAGAGTACGTATATGGAATCATCAGCTAATCCGTTATGCAGGCTATGAAACAGAAGCCGGTGTTATTGGTGATGCACAGTCTGTTGCTTTTACTAAAGAATGTGAATCGTTAGGCTGGAAAAGTGAGAGAACACCATTTGATGTGTTACCTCTTGTTATACAAGTAGATGGGCGAGCCCCACAGCTGTTTACAATTCCGGCAGAATATATTTTAGAGGTGCCAATTCGTCATCCAGAGTCAATGGACGTGGAGAGATTAGGAATGAAGTGGTATGCTGTACCCATTATTTCGAGTATGCGTTTTCAAATGGCAGGTATTGATTTTCAAGCTGCACCATTTAATGGCTGGTACATGGGGACAGAAATTGGTGCACGTAATTTAGCAGATCATGAGCGTTATAATATGCTACCAGCAATTGCAGAGGTTTTTAATCTTGATACAACCAAGCAAGCCTCACTTTGGCGTGATCGTGCATTAGTGGAGCTTAATATTGCTGTACTTCATTCTTTTAAAGAACAAGGCGTGAGCATTGTTGATCATCATACAGCTGCTCAGCAGTTTAAATTGTTTGAAGAAGCAGAGGTATCAGCAGGACGAGACGTTACAGGTAACTGGACATGGCTAATCCCACCACTTTCGCCCGCAACGACTCATATTTTCCATAAACCTTACGTCAATATTTATCATACACCAAATTATTTTTATCAAAAGCCATGCTATTAGCTGATTGTGGAGAGGGCCGATACGCTATGCTGAATGAGCAAATTCCTAATATCCCGTGGTTACAATTGACGACACCTTATGGTAGAGGAACGGCTATCCCTCAGCTGATTGAACAGGAGGATTATACAGAGCTAGCTGAGTTAGTGGAGCATCAAGGAACACTGTGGCAAGTTACACCATGGGTTTTGCTTATCCTTTTAAAAAAGCTTGCTAGCAAAAATATAGAGGATGTCTCTGTACAAGAAGTAGAGCTTTATTTAGCTGTGGCACATGCGATTTCTGAGGATTATCTAGACCCAGCATATTCAGTTCAAACGATGCAGGAGCTGTTAGATGTCAAATACTTATGGACGGATCACGAAGATGATGATGAGCTGGAGTGGGAGGAACAAACGCCAAAGGGCTATGAGCAGAAACCTTTTACAAGCTATTATTATTTTAGTTATTTACTCTTACAAGAGGCTGTTCCTATTTTTACAGCCGTTACAGCTCATAACAAAGAAACAGCGGACTGTCTTGATGAGCTGCTAACCTTATTACAGCAATCGAACAAATAAAACGTCTATACCTATATAGAAATAAAGCAGATAGGGATCATGAGCCGTTATCCCATCTGCTTTATTTTAATGGACGTATTCGTTTTTAGAAGCCCTCATTGAGCAAAAGCAAAGCATGGTCGCCACAACTACAAAGAGCCAGCCTACACTATTCCAGCCTCCAAATACATCGTGCAAGTAGCCAAAAAGTATAGGACCAATTGCAGCAAATAAATAACCAAGAGATTGTGCAAATCCAGATAAATCAGCTGCTTCAAATGCAGTACGAGTGCGTAGTGTAAAAAACATCATCGCTAATGCGAATGAAGAACCGCCTGCTAAACCTAGAAGAATCATCCACAGTACGCCAAGACTTGTCCATTCCATTACAACGCCAGTAAAGCCTACTAAATAGAATGCTGTAAACATCACTACAAGAGGTCGTTGTGATGTCATTTTACCTGCAATAATGGGTACAGCCAATGCCATTGGAACTTGTGAGAATTGCATGATAGAAAACATCCAGCCAGCTTTGTCAGGAGCCAATCCTTGCGCGATGTAGATTTCAGGAATCCAAGCTGCAGTCGTGTAGAATAATAAAGATTGTAAACCCATGGCACCTGTTACAGCCCATGTGACAGGCGATTTCCATAACGGGGTAACTGACTTTTTAGATGTAGTAGCTGGTTCTGGATTATTAGATTTCAATTGAGGTATCCATATTAAAATCGTTGCTACAACTAGCACAAGAGCAATGGCCAAAGCTCCTTGCCAACCTAAAGACGAATTCGCGATAGGATAGCTGATACCTGCGCCAAGCCCAGCAGTTAAATTCATGGACATGGTGAAAAAAGCCATTAGTAAACCTACATGGTATGGAAATTTCAATTTTAATAATCCTGGAATGAGTACATTGCCAAAAGATATTGCAACTCCAATTAGCACAGTACCAAATATAAGTAACCCTGTTGTACCAAGTGAACGTAGAACAATTCCCATGGCCAACAGAATAGTTGATAAAAATAATGTTAGCTCTAGCCCTAGTTTGCGTGCTACAACTGGTGCAAATGGTGATATGATAGCAAAAGCAAGTAATGGAATAGTTGTTAGAAAGCCGGCTAGTACATTAGATATACCAAGATCGTAACGGATAAAGGATATAATCGGACCAACAACAGTTAGTGGCATTCGTAATGTAGAGGCTATAAAGATAACCCCAAAGACTAAAAGTAAGGTCGTTCCCTTCCAGCTAATTTTTTTACTTGGATAACTAGTGGAATGATCATTTGTAGTCAAAATAAATCCCCCCTGTTAATAACCATTCTAATTGAACTACTATAACACTGTATCACACAAATAAAAATAGTAGAAGATTCGTAAAATACAGAACATTTGTCGTTGTATTGAAATGTCTATGGTCTTATGTTAGTATAATAAACATCATAAATTTAATAATTATATGCCTCATGTTTGTATTGAGGTAGAGGTCGCGATATTTATAAGTAAGCTAATTGAAATGACAAGCATTGAAGAGATTAGCTGAAAGGAAATATTGCCGAAGCGTGAGGGGACTTGAAAACCTTATGCTGGGGCTGTCTCCGAAAGGAACAGAACTGTCACGTTTGTACAACGTGTTGAGCTATCGTTTAGGAAAAACTGAGGATTAACTTAGCCATCACATTGTTCTTGTGATGGCATTTTTTTGCCTCATAAATAGGAAGGAAGCTATATCGTGAGTGAAATAAAAGTAAATCAGCTCGGCCATAAAGCACCGAAGCTGAAAAAAGAATTAAAAAGCCGTCATATCACAATGATTTCTTTAGGCGGTACAATTGGTACGGGGCTATTTCTAGCCAGTGGTGGTGCCATTGCACAAGCAGGTCCTGGAGGCGCATTGCTTGCGTATGCCTTAATCGGTATTATGGTGTACTTTTTAATGACAAGCTTAGGGGAGATGGCTGCCTATATGCCATCATCAGGTTCATTTAGTACGTATGCAACAAAATTTGTAGATCCGGCTCTAGGCTTTGCATTGGGGTGGAACTATTGGTATAACTGGGCAATTACGATTGCGGCAGAAATTGCGGCAGTGTCATTAATTATGAAATATTGGTTCCCAGATAGCTCATCAGCACTTTGGACAGTCTTATTTATAGCTGTTGTGCTGACGTTTAATTTACTCTCTGTAAAGAGCTATGGTGAAAGTGAATATTGGTTTGCTATGATTAAAGTAGTAACGGTCATTGTTTTTATTATTATTAGCTTATTAATGATTTTTGGTATTTTAGGTGGGCAAGCACCTGTAGGCTTTACAAATTTCTTTATTAGTGACGGGCCATTCCATGGTGGTTTCCTTGCTACATTTGGTATTTTCCTTGCTGCAGGATTTTCATTCCAAGGAACAGAGCTACTTGGGATTACGGCTGGTGAAACGGACGATCCTGGTAAAAATATTCCGAAGGCCGTTAAATCGGTATTCTGGCGTATTCTTTTATTCTATATTTTAGCAATTGGTGCAATAGGGATGTTAATTCCATTCACAGATGATCGCTTACTATCAGAAGATATCGCAGTATCACCGTTTACATTAGTGTTTGATCGCTTAGGCATTGCCTTTGCCGCTTCATTAATGAATGCCATTATTTTAACGGCTATGCTGTCAGCTGGAAATTCAGGGCTATATGCATCGTCTCGTATGTTATGGCAATTAGCAGTAGATGGGCATGCACCTAAATTTTTTGCAAAACTAAGTCGCCGAGGTATTCCAATTTATGCATTGATCGCAACATTAGCTGTCGGTTGTTTAGCATTTTTAGCATCATTCTTTGGTGATGGGGTTGTTTATATCTGGCTTTTAAATGCCTCTGGAATGTCTGGTTTTATTGCATGGCTTGGTATAGCATATAGTCATTATCGTTTCCGTCGAGCTTTTGAGGCACAGGGCTTAGATCCAAAGTTATTACCTTATAAAGCAAAATTGTATCCGTTCGGACCACTATTTGCCTTTACGGTTTGTATGATTGTTGTCATTGGACAAAATTACACTGCTTTTACGGGAGATAAAATTGATTGGTACGGAATTCTAGTATCTTATATTGGCATCCCATTATTTTTACTGTTATGGTTTGGATATAAAATTAAACACAAAACAAAAATGCATCCACTTAATGAATGTGATTTAAGGGTGGAGGATTAAATAATTAAGCTGTTCCGTAAACCATTGAAAATGATGGTTTACGGGACAGCTTTTTTAGTAAGATACATTTAACATTAATTAGAAAATAGCGCTAAATAAATATCATATATATGGTAGTATACTATAGATATGGAAAGTATTATTTCTCATGACTTTCTAGTGGGGAGAGGTGCATGAAAATGCAAAAGCATATTTTACTAGTAGAAGATGATGATGCCATTCGTGAAATGGTCGAAAATTACTTATCAATGGAAGGGTTCACTGTCACAACTGCAATCAATGGTGAAGACGCATTACAAAACTGTTTAAATCAATCTTTTGATTTAGTCATTTTAGATATTATGCTTCCTAAACTTAATGGATTAGAAGTTTTGAAAATCATTCGAGAGCAGGAGGCACTTCCTATAATCATTATGTCAGCAAAAGTTAGTGATGTTGATAAAGCATTGGGTTTAGGATTAGGGGCAGATGATTATATTGCTAAACCCTTTTCTATGCTGGAATTTTCAGCACGCGTGAAGGCAGCCATAAGAAGAGCAACAAAATATTCTGGCCGTGCTGATAGCAAGCAAGAGGTACTAGAGATTGGTAATTTAAAGATAGATATTGTTAATTTTTCAATAGACAGAAATGGACAAGAAGTGAAACTGACATCAAAGGAGTTTGCCATTTTAAAGTTATTTGTGACAAACCGCCAGCGAGTTTTTACGAAAGAGCAAATTTATCAGTTAATATGGCAAGATACCTACTATGGTGATGAAAATATTATTAATGTACATATAAGAAGATTACGAGAAAAAATTGAAGATAACCCATCCAACCCTCAATATATAAAAACCCTGTGGGGGATAGGTTATAAGTTTGAAGGATAAAAAAATGATGATATTACTATTGCTCATTATTGTATTACTTATCGGGATTAATATTTTTCAATGGAGAGTAAAGAAAGAACAAAATAATACGATTCAATACATACATGGAAAACTACAAGCGATTGTTAATGAACAAACGAATGAAAAGATTTTAGTAGCTACTACAAATCCAGAAATTCAGCAGCTCCTTATTGCGGTGAATGCTTTACTGGACCACAATCAAAAAGTTCAGGCAACACATCAAAAAATGGAAGATTCGATGAAAAGGATGCTGGCGAATATTTCGCATGATCTTAAAACGCCTTTAACAGTTGTATTAGGCTATATTGAAATGCTTCAGTTTCCTAGCTCTCTAAGTGAGAAGGAACGGCAACGATTACTCACTGGTGTTCATGGTAAAACATTAGAAGTATTAAAGATAATTCATACATTTTTTGATCTGGCGAAATTAGAGGCTGGAGACACAGATTATCCAATGACTAAAGTCAATGTTAGTGAAATTTGCCGAAAAAATGTTTTATCATTTTACGATATAATCACGTCGATGGGATTAGATATCCATATTACGATACCTGAAAATTCTATGTATGCGCTTGGCAATGAAGAAGCATTAGATAGAGTTTTAAGCAATCTACTATCCAATGCTATTGCTTATGGAGCAGATGGCAATGTGATGGGGGTAAACGTAAGAAATGATGAAACTAATATTTATATTGATGTGTGGGATTGTGGCAAGGGCATTGATGAATATCATATTGATAGTGTTTTTGAGAGAATGTATACGCTGGAGGATTCCCGAAATAAATCCTTCCAAGGTAGTGGGCTGGGTCTAACAATTACAAAGCGACTTGTAGAAATAATGAATGGCTCGATCCGTCTTTCGAGTATTCCCTATAAAAAAACCATTTTTACAATTGCTTTGAAACGGATGATGTATTGATTCTATCATGCTTGTAGAGCTCTCACTGCTTTACAGGCTTTTATTATGCTCTTAAGAAATTTGTAAGGATCAAGTAATAAATTAGAGAGTTTCATTTCCTATAATGAAAATAGCCACAATTGAGGGAGAGATTTACATGACATACCTTGTAAAAACAAATCAGCTTACGAAAGTGTACGATGGAAAAGAAGTAGTTTCTGCTGTCAATATGAACGTCAAGAAGGGAGAGATTTATGGATTTTTAGGTCCCAATGGTGCAGGTAAAACTACTGTTATGAAAATGCTAACGAATCTAACGAAGCCAACCAGCGGAGATATTGAAATATTTGGTGAGAAATTGTCCAACCAATCCTATGAAATTTTAAAAAGAATGGGGACGATTATCGAATATCCAATATTCTATGAAAAGTTGACGGCTAAAGAAACCTTGGAACTGCATTGTGACTACATGGGTTATTATGATAAAAAGGAAATTACACATGTGCTTAATCTTGTGAAATTATCCAATACAGAGGATAAACGGGTAAAAGATTTTTCTCTAGGGATGAAACAGAGATTGGGCATTGCACGTGCCATTATTACAAAACCAGAGTTACTTATTTTAGATGAACCAATTAATGGATTAGACCCAATAGGAATTAAAGAGTTAAGAGAGCTTTTTAAAATGCTCTGTAAGGAGTATGGGATAACAATCATTATTTCGAGTCATATTTTAGGTGAAATTGAACAGCTGGCAGATACGATAGGTGTTATCAAGAATGGTAGGTTAATCACTGAAGTAGCAATGGATTCAATCAGTCGCAATCAAGCAGACTATATTGAAGTGATAGTGAATGATGGAAAGAAAGCGGCCTTTATTATTGAAAGCGAATTGAAAATTGCTAATTTCAAGCTAATGGATGATAACTCTATACGTATTTATGATTCGACAGTATCCCAACAAAGCCTAACAAGAGCATTAATTGAACATGACGTTGAGATAGAGGAGATTAGCAAAAAAACAAGCTCATTAGAAGATTATTTCCTAAAGTTAATCAATGGAGGGGTTGTCCATGCTTAATTTAATGCGTTTAGAAATGAAAAAATATCATTTAGGCTCATATGTTAAAAACGCTGTTATAGCAAATCTAGTCATTCTTGGATTGATGTTTATGATTTTATTTATCTCTAAAATAGAAGGAGACCCAGGGCTTGAAAATTATGAGGTTGCTTTAAGTGTCATTGATTCATTTGTAAGAGCCGTCTTTATTATTTTTGCTGCCACATTAATAGCTAAATTGATTATTGGAGAATATAAATTTAAGACAATCACACTAGCCTTTATGTATCCTATAAGTAGAAAGAAGTTAATCGCCGCCAAGCTTGCTATTGTAATGCTATTTACTTTTAGTATGATCATTATTTCCAATGCTATTATTACAACTATTTTCTGTATTGTTAGCGATAGATTTGAATTAATTCCTGATGTGCTATCAAATTCATTAATCATACAACACATCCCTTCTGTATTTATGAATGCAATTGCAGCATCGGGTATAGCTTTAATCCCATTGTATTTCGGTATGAGAAAATACTCCATTCCAACAACGATCATTTCATCTATTTTTATTGTAGCTGTGACTTCATCCAATACAGGTAACTTTACTTTGAACGATATTATTATTATTCCAATTACTTTAGCAATTATAGGTCTCGGGATTGCCTATTTAGCCATTCGAAATGTGGAGAAGGTCGACGTCTAATCAAATAAAAAGCAGGTACTCTCTACAGTCTTTTTTCTTTTACAATGAAATAAAGTAAAGCCGTTGATTTCCACTACGGGCGGACGCTTTCCGCGGGAGTCGCCGCCCTTCATTCCAATCAACTTCTACATAAAGAACTCCTTATTCATATGTTGATAAAAAGTAAATTTTCGAGGTGATTAACCATATGACGAAGAATCATAGCTAGAGGCTGCTATTGATTTTTCTTTCATATATCCGCGTAAAGAAAACTATTGAGTATGTCTTTGCGGATGCTTACTTTGCTACCACGAAATTAAAGAAACTGGCTACTCGGAATGGCAGGCAACTTAAAAGAATTCTTATGCTTGGAGATTATGTTTAACGGGTAGAAAATCACCATTTTTAAACATACTCATAGAAGAAAAAAAGACAAAAGGAATCGAGTATGAACTTCTCGATTCCTTTTGTGGACAGTCTGAAGCAGGTAATCTCTAGAGTGCCTGTTTTCTATTATCCAAATATTGTTTCCCACAGTAAATAAATATTCAATGTAACGACAATGCCAACTACAAACCAGCCTAAAATCGTTGTAATACGATGGTTGACTAGGCTACCCATGATGTCTCGTTTACTAGTAAACATAACAAGAGGGACAAGTGCAAATGCAATACCGAAGGATAAAACAACCTGACTAAGAACGAGAGCATAGGTTGCATTTACACCAGATGCAATGATTGCTAACGGAGGGATCATGGTAATCGCTCTACGTAAATAAAGTGGTATTTTTCTTCGAATGAATCCTTGCATGACTATGTCACCCGCTAAAGTACCTACAGAGGAACTAGCTAGCCCTGCAATGAGTAAACCAAGACCAAAGGAAATGGCTGCCATTGGGCCGAGAGCATCTTTTAAGCCGTTAAAGGCTACATCTAAATCTTCTACTACCATGCCTTGTGTGTGGAAGACTGCTGCGGCAATAATTAACATACTCATGTTGATGGCTCCAGCAATAACCATAGCAATGATAATATCAATAAACTCAAAACGGAAAATGCGTTTTTTTTCAGCATCATTACGACCTATAATACGACTTTGCGTTAAAGATGAGTGTAAGTAAATAGCATGAGGCATGACAGTTGCTCCTAAAATACCTGTAGCAAGTAAGAGCGAGTCTACACCGTCGAACTGAGGTGTGAACATGCCAATCGCTACATCACCCCATTCTGGCTGTGCTAAAAATGTTTGGAAAGCAAATGCTAATACGACAATTAAAACCATGCCAGAAATACCTGCTTCAAAGGCTCTAAACCCTCTTCTCTGAAGTTCTAAGATAGCAAATGAACCAACTGCTGTAATCAATGCTGCTGGAAGCATTGGGATATTGAATAATAAATAAAGACCTAATGCTGCTCCTATAAATTCAGCGAGGTCAGTCGCAATGATAACTAATTCAGCCTGTATCCATAAAAAAATGGATGTTTTTTTAGAAAAATGCTCGCGGGCTACTTCAGGTAAATTTTTTCCTGTCGCAATCCCAAGCTTTGCAGATAAAGATTGAATTAATACGGCCATTAAATTGGAAAAGGCTATAACCCAAAGTAACAAGTAGCCATATTGAGAGCCTGCAGTCATGTTAGTGGCAAAATTACCAGGATCAATATAGGCGACGGCTGCAATGAATGCAGGTCCTAGAAATGGTAAAAAGCGTCGCCAGCCTTTAATATCTCCATCTAAAACCGCCTCGGCAGACGATTTTGTGACTCGTTTGTAAACCATATTATTCCCTCGTTTCAAAAAGTATCGTTAATGAAATAAAGTTTCCTATAGGAAAATAAGATATTAGTATTCTAACGCTAGGATTTAAAAAAGTGAAGTGGTTTGTTTCAGTTGTTTTACATAAGTATGTGCAATTCTCATCATTTTCTAATTAGACTTTCACCACTAGCATCGTTTACGATGAAAAGAAAAGGATAAGGAATGATTCGACATGACCAATCGAATTTTAATTATAGAAGATGAAGAAAATATCGCGAGAGTGCTGCAGCTAGAGCTTCAATTTGAAGGCTATGAGGCAGAAATGGCCCATACAGGAACAGACGGCTTACTCCAATATCGTGAGCAACAATGGGATTTAGTCCTGCTAGATGTCATGCTTCCCGAGATGAGTGGTATCGATGTGCTAAAGCGTATTCGTGCAACAGAATCACAAACACCAGTTATTATGCTGACTGCCAAAAGTGAGGTAGAGGATAAGGTAAAGGGGTTAGATCTAGGAGCAAATGATTATGTGACAAAACCGTTTGAAATTGAGGAATTACTAGCACGTATTCGTAATGCTTTACGGTTTTCTCAAAAAGCTAGTCCACAGCAAGTTGCCATCACGTTTGGCCATTTATCTATAAATGAGCAAACAAGAGAAGTTGTTTATTATGGTAAGGGAATCCAATTGACTCCTCGTGAGTTTGATTTGTTGTTCTATTTATTAAAACACCCAAAACAGGTACTGACAAGAGAACAAATATTAGAGGCTGTATGGGGCTATGACTATTATGGGGATACAAATGTTGTGGATGTTTATATTCGTTATGTACGACAAAAGCTTGAGGCTGCTAATGAAACACCTATTATTCAAACAGTTCGTGGTGTAGGGTATGTGCTAAAGGAACATCGTTATGAGACTTAAAACGAAAATTCATCTATTAACAACATTATTAATGCTAGTTATTTTAATGGCAACTAATAGTGGAATTTATTTTTTGTATGAGAAATTTACCTATAATACGGAATATAACCAACTTCAGACACGTGCAAATGATCTAAGCTCTACATTAAGCCAGTTAAATGCTCAAACCAACCTACAGCAAGTATTAAGAGCATATATGCCGACAGAGGGTGCTATTTATATTTATGAGGGAGAGCGTTTGAAAACTAAGGTTCAGGCTTCACTCGAAATGCCAGAAGGTCCTTCCATTACCTATAAAATGCCTGCAATTTGGATAGACGGAACAGTTGTGGACATAACATTACAGCAATCCACAGAAGGAGTAAAGCGTACATTAGACTTGTTAAAAGTTATATTAGTAGTCGTTTCAGTCATTGCAACGATTCCAATCTTTTTAGCAAGCCTAGCACTTGGGCGACTTATTTTATTACCGTTAGAACGTTTAAATGCTACCATGCGTAAAAGTGCAACAACGGGAAATTACGAGAAAATGGAAATAAAAGAAAAGGGTGGAGACGAGTTAACAAACATTAACCGTACTTTTAATATGATGATGGAGAAGCTTGAGCAGCATTATCAAAAGCAACAAGAATTTGTGTCAAATGCTTCCCATGAATTGAAAACACCCATTACCGTCATTGAAAGCTATGCAAAACTACTCTTAAGACGAGGTTTTGACAATCGTGAAGTAGCTCAGGAATCATTACAAGCCATTGCCAATGAATCCTCACGCATGCATGATATGGTGCTGCAATTGCTAGAGCTAGCTAAAAATACCGAGCATCTGGACGTTCATTTTGAACAGCTAGAGCTTGCGCCGTTCTTAAATAAAGTTGCTTCACAAATGCAGCAGGCTTATCACCGTACATTTATAGTTGAGGTGGAAGTACCAAGATTTATTTACAGTGATGAAAAAATATTGAAACAACTACTCTTTATTTTGCTCGATAATGCTAGGAAATATAGTGAGGATGAAATACGTATTCTCGCAACAGAAACAACCAATGATGTACGCATTACTATTCAAGATTTTGGCATGGGTATACCAGCAGAGCATATTCCGCATTTATTTGAGCGTTTTTACCGTGTAACAGGAGATCGTAATCGTAAGACAGGTGGTTCTGGCCTGGGTCTTGCTATAGCCCATGAAATTGCAGAACAATTGGGGATAACGATAGTTGTGAAAAGTACACTTGGGGAAGGATCGAGCTTTACCCTATGTATACCAAAGGAGGGGCCGCAATGAAAAAGTGGATTTTGACGATCGTTGTTATTTTCCTTCTTTGTAGTGGCACGCTTTGGTTTATTCAATATCACTATTTTCATGTTGAACCGCTTAGCGAAGCGGAAGCTATTAGCCATATTGAAACAATCTATAAAGGTCATGTTACACAAGTGAAGAAACAAGAAAATACCTATGTGATGATCTTTACACGAGACAAAGTACAGTATACAGCTACACTCGATGTCACGACACAACAAGTGACTGATTTATCAGTGAAAGAAGGACAAACTAAACGGTTGTTAACCGAAAAGCAAATAAGAAAAATAGTCAAAAGTGAATATGACGATGTAGAAAGTGTCCTGTTAACCGATTCGGTTTATACGGTGCGTGTTGAAAAAGAGAAAAAGCAAAAAGATGTAACCCTAGATGGCTACTCGGGTGAAGTATTATCTGAGAAAGATGTGGAGCCACAAGAACAACCTGTTGAAGAGCCAATTATTTCTGAACAGCAGGCCATTCAAATCGCGCTTGAGCAATTAAAGGGTGAGGTGGACTCAGTTGATTTTGAAGAAACCTCAGAGGGTGGTTACTATTTAGTTGAAATTGAAACACAGGATGACGAAGCCACTTTTCAAATTCATGCTGTCTCTGGAAAGATTCTGTCCGTTACATGGGATGACGATCAATAAATCATTCTCATGAAATTCTAATGTTCCTCTTAGAGTTCTATCATCTTTGCTTGGTAAGCTAAGAATAGATAAAACAAAGGAGAGATGGACATGAAAAAAATGATTATGATTCCAGCATTAGTAGTTACACTTGGTGTAGGTACAGCGATCGGCTCGACAACATTATTATCAGGAAATGCTCAAGAGAAAAAGGTATTAACAATGCAGGAAATCGAAAAAAAGGCCTTAGCAGTAGTTGATGGGACAGTAGCGGATATTGAGTTTGACCAAAATAAATATCGCTCGATTTATGAAGTAGAGGTGCATACTGCTACAGAAGAATATGACTTGAAATTCGATGCCTACACTGGAAAATTACTAAAGCAGAAAAAAGAACGTCAAGATAACGATGATTGGGATGACAATATTCCAGCAGCCACAACGACTACTAAAACAATTACTAAAGAGCAGGCTATTGAAACAGCCCTAACAAAGGCAAAAGGTACAGTGACAAAAATAAAGCTTGATGATGGCATCTATGAAATTGAATTGAAAGACGGCCAGTATGAATATGAAGTAGATGTTGATCCAATTACAGGTAACATTATCAATTTTGAACAAGATATTGAAGACTAATATGGAGAGCTATCTTAAAAGTAGAGCATACTTTTAAGGTAGCTTTTGTTGTATCGCAGGAATTTACTTGGCATTTGAGGGTAAATGCATCTCTCCGTGTGTATGGAGTACTTACAATGATGTTTGCAAAAAGTCTATGTATTTCCCTAGTAAAAATGAAAAATTTTCTTCTTTACTTTTTCAATTGACAGGCGTAATATAACATCATTATAAAAGTTTCCAATTTCTAAATCGCTGAAGCAACTAAACGCGGGGGACCCATTTTTAACGGATGGCAAAAGCCATCCTTGGGGTGAATCTCTTCCAATTGGAAGGGTAGGGCTACTCAGGCCCGAATCCGACAGCTAACCTCGTAAGCGTTAAGAGCAGAAAAGAGAAGCTTGGCAGACGGATGAGCGTCTACAAGTCGTATTTAGTGATGACTTGTAGGCGTTTTTTGATGTTATTTAGAAACGCGAAACACAATCTATGAAACTAGAAGGTGTTTATCAATGAAATCCTCATTCAAACGTTATGTAATCGGAAAACCACTAAGATCCGATGCGTTAGGGGAACAAAAGCTTAGTAAAACAAAGGCATTGGCTATATTATCGTCAGATGCTTTGTCCTCAGTAGCCTATGGACCAGAGCAAATTTTAATTGTCCTTATGACAGTTGGTACTCTAGCGTTTTGGTATTCTTTACCGATTGCGGCTGGGGTCGTTGTTCTACTTGTGGCACTGATTTTATCCTATCGTCAGGTTATTTTTGCCTATCCACATGGGGGAGGCGCATATGTAGTATCGCGGGAAAATTTAGGAGTAAATGCAGGTCTCGTGGCTGGGGGGTCCTTACTCGTTGATTATATTTTAACAGTAGCCGTAAGTGTTTCGGCAGGTACAGATGCAATCACATCGGCATTTCCAAGTCTTCATCCATATAATGTACCAATCGCTATATTTTTCGTGATTTTCTTAACAGTTTTAAACTTACGTGGTGTAACAGAATCTGCATCTATCTTGGCCTATCCAGTCTATCTGTTTGTGGGCGTTATGCTATTGTTAATTGGGATTGGGCTTTACAATGTAGCAACAGGTCAGGTACCAGCAGAGCTGCATCCAAAGGTTGGGACTCCGGTTGCAGGGATTAGTTTATTTATTTTATTAAAGGCATTTGCGTCAGGAAGCTCAGCCTTAACTGGGGTAGAAGCGATTTCAAATGCCATTCCTAATTTTAGAAATCCTGCCCCAAACAATGCTGCTAAAACGCTTTTAGCAATGGGCGCCATTTTGGCAGTTTTATTTGTTGGTATTGTTAGTTTAGCTTATTTTTATGGGGTAGCACCAACAGCAGAAGCTACAGTGGTTTCTCAGTTAGCAGAAGCAAGCGTTGGTCGAAATCTCTTTTATTATATTGTACAGGGTACAACGGCAATGATTTTGGTGCTTGCTGCCAATACAGGATACTCAGCATTTCCATTGCTTGCTGTTAATTTATCGAAGGATGGTTTTATACCTAGAATATTCCAAATTCGTGGGGATCGCCTTGGTTATTCGAATGGCATTATGATGCTAGGTGTAGCTGCAATTGTCTTAATCATTTTATTTGAAGGTGCAACAGAGCATTTAATCCCGCTATATGCAGTGGGGGTATTTATTCCGTTTACATTAGCGCAAACGGGTATGATGCGAAAATGGTGGCGTGAAAAACCTAAAGGTTGGGTAGCTAAATTTACGATCAATACAATTGGGGCAGCTATCTCTTTCATCGTAGCAATGATGTTTTTTGTGACAAAAATGCCTCAAGTATGGCCGGTGTTTATCTTTTTACCAATTATCATTTTTGTATTCCATCGCATTAAGCACCATTATCAAGCCGTTGGAGAACAGTTAAGACTGAATTATGAGGAATTGGCTACTATTGAGGGGAATGTTTTCATTGTGCCAGTAGCTGGTTTTACGAAGGTAGTTGAAAATTCCCTACATTATGCTAGATCACTTAAGGTTGATAAAGTAATTGCCTTTTATGTAGCTTTCGATCAAGAAGAAGCAAAAGCTTTTGAAGAGAAATGGAAGGTTTGGCAACCTGATGTACGGCTAGTCACTTATTATTCACCCTATCGTAGTATTACACAGCCATTGATTAAATTTATTGATAAAGTAGAGCATCAATGTACTAAAACAGGTCATAAAGTAACAGTTGTTATCCCTCAATTTTTACCGAAAAAAGGGTGGCATCATATGTTACACAACCAATCGAGTCTACTTATCCGCACGACACTGTTATTTCACAGAAATGTCGTCATTATGACAGTACCTTTTCATTTATCAAAATAATACTAGCAAGCTAGAAAATAGTCTGTTATAATCAGTACGTTGATTGAAAACACGAACGTTTACAATTAAAAAGTTGCAGAATGCCATTGATTTCCGAAAAATTAAACTATTTTAGTGCGAGATATAGGTTCTTTACCGAATATAGTGATTAATTGGTTATTCTGATAGTTTCATACATTTTCACTCATATAATAGCGAGGATATGGCTCGCAAGTTTCTACCGATTTACCGTAAATGAATCGACTATGGGTAGCAATGCTTTTAGAGAACTTCAGTTTTAATGGTGTTTTCTATTCGTTTCGACGTTTTTACGCTGAATGCTTTGCTCCACTCGTAGCTGAATGGAATAAAGGTATTCAGCGTTTTTTTATTACTATTTAAAGAGAGAAGGATATAAAAGAAATGAAGTTATTACAGGACAAAATAATGCAAGAAGGTAAAGTATTATCGTCATCCGTATTAAAAGTTGATTCATTTTTAAACCATCAAATTGACCCAATGTTAATGAAGGAAATTGGCCATGAATTCGCTAACCGCTTCTCTGACCAAGTGATTACAAAGATTCTAACAATAGAATCTTCAGGTATCGCTCCATCTGTCATGTTAGGACTAGAAATTGGTGCGCCTGTAGTGTTTGCTCGCAAACGCAAATCATTGACACTTTCAGATAACCTTTATTCATCAAAGGTACATTCATTCACAAAAAATGAAACAAATGATATCTCAGTATCACGTAATTTCTTAAATGAAGACGATAATATTTTAATTGTTGACGATTTCCTAGCAAATGGTGAAGCAGTAAAAGGTTTACTTGATATTGCTGCGCAAGCCGGTGCCAATGTTGTTGGTGTGGGTATTGTAATAGAAAAAGGCTTCCAAGATGGTGGGAAATTATTGCGTGAGCAAGGTGTTCGCGTTGAGTCATTAGCAATTGTAGATTCTCTTGAAGACGGCAAAGTGACATTTGCTACGGAGGCTCGCGCGTAATGAATACCTTTAAATCAACGACGCTAGCGATTCAACATTTACTTGCAATGTATGCAGGAGCGATCTTAGTGCCACTGATTATTGGTGGAGCGATAGGCTTTGATTCAACTCAAATGACGTATTTAGTGGCGATTGATATTATGATGTGCGGGATCGCAACACTTCTACAAGTGTATTCAGGTAAATTTATCGGTATTGGTTTACCAGTAGTACTCGGTTGTACATTCACAGCTGTAAGTCCAATTATCGCTATTGGTACAAACCCAGAGCAAGGTATCACAGATATTTATGGTTCCATTATTGCATCTGGTGTAATCGTTATGATAATTGCAGGTTTCTTCGGTAAACTTGTGAAATTCTTCCCGCCAGTAGTAACAGGTTCTGTTGTATCAATTATCGGTATCTCATTATTACCAGTTGCTTTAAATAATATGGCAGGCGGACAAGGAGCAGAAGATTTTGCATCTGCCTCTAATGTCGCTTTAGCGTTTATTACACTCGTTATTATTTTAGTAATATACCGTTTTTCTACAGGTTTTGTCCGTGCTATTTCGATTTTAATCGGTATTGTAACGGGAACGATTCTAGGTGCATTCATGAATAAAGTTGATTTTAGCCCAGTTACTGAAGCCGATGCGTTGCATATGGTACAACCATTTTACTTTGGTATGCCAACATTTGATATTACCGCAATTATTACAATGACACTTGTAGCAATGGTATCTCTGGTTGAATCATCTGGTGTTTATTTTGCACTAAGTGATATTTGTAATAAAAAATTAGATTCAAAGGATTTAGCACGTGGCTATCGTTCAGAAGGTCTTGCTTCAGTAATCGGTGGGATTTTTAATGCCTTCCCATATACAACATTCTCACAAAACGTGGGACTAACGCGTATGTCAGGCGTTAAGGACCGTAAAGTTATTTACATCACAGGTGGTTTACTAGTAGCACTTGGCTTCCTACCAAAAATAGCAGCGTTAACAACGATTATTCCAACGTCTGTATTAGGTGCAGCTATGCTTGCGATGTTCGGTATGGTGATTACACAAGGTATGGGCATGCTTGTACCCGTTATGAATGAGTCAGCAGAGAATGCGATGATTGCTGCAATTGCAGTAAGTTTAGGTGTCGGTGTATCCGTAGTTCCTGGCATTTTTGATGCACTACCAACAAGCGTTTCAATCTTAACGTCAAATGGTATCGTTTGTGGTTCGGTGACAGCGATTATCTTGAATATTTTATTCAATATGATTGGGCCAAAGCATAAAAAAGACCCGATGCATGGGGAAGCGTAAAGAGAAAGTTAAATACCCCGCATATTTTGATGAAAAAGATGATGTCACCTCCTCTTAGCTAAGAGGAAGTGACATTTTAATTTGAAAAAGAACTATTTCACATTTTCATCAAACACGAGTCGAGACTTTTCGTCTTTGTATATAGAATAAGTCCACCCGCCATCTCTGAGTACTGTTTATTTTTACAAAAAACAAATAGGTTTGTTTATCAGTACAAACACTTACCCGAAAATAGTAGGGGATTTATTGTTATCGATACCACTATCAATAGCAATGACTTTCTCTTGTTCTGCTATTTTCTTATAATCATCACTCTCCACTGTTTTTGAATCATGGATTTTTTCTTCCGAATTTGCTTCGTACCATGGGTCAATCAAAAACCACTTTCCAAAAATATATAAATTTGTGCATATCACATCGCAATATAAGTGTGAAAATACACTAATAGTATCATTTGCGATGTTTAATATCGGGTTATTAGGGAATTTAAAAATAGGGTCGTTTTTAATAGAATGTAACTCTCTATTTCAACATACACTTATATATAACTACTTTGAGAAAGGTCTAGTACAAATGCAAAGTATCGTTTTAATTTTAATACTTCAATTAGTTTATGTACCTTTTTTAACATTACGAACAATATTTTTAGTAAAGAATATCACTTCACTTGCTGCGATATTTGGTATGCTGGAGATGTTAGTGTATGTATTTGGCCTTTCACTCGTTTTTAGTGGAAAACAAAGCATGTTAGCCATGGTCGTTTATGCAGTTGGATTTGGGTTAGGGATATTTTTAGGGGCCAAAATTGAGCGTAAGCTAGCAATAGGCTATGTCTATACAACCATTAATACGCAAAATAAGAATGAGGACCTGGTAAGATTTCTTCGTAATGAAGGGTTTGCGGTCACGATTTATGTTGGAGAAGGGCGAGATAGTAATCGCTATAAATATGAAATCTTAACGAAGAGAAATCGTGAAGGGGAGCTCTTTCAAATAGTAGAGCAATTTGAGCCCAATGCGTTTATTATCTCATACGAGCCTAAGTCATTTAAAGGCGGTTTCTTACTTGCTCGTATGAAAGCCAAGCAAAAGTAATTTTTATAGGTAAGGACCTCTGCTAAAAGCCGAGGTCCTTTTTTCAATAGCCTAATTAAATTTAACTTCAACCCAATTTTTAAATAAATCAAAATCTGTGTAAACCATTTCTTTGTAGCTCATGGCTTGTAAAATCGTATGTTCTACAAATACATTGCGTTCTTTGCCGATAGCTTTTAAAATTTCCTCCTCACTGTGGTAGGTAAAAACATGAGAATAATCAATATCAGCCCGTGCATGTATTTTTGCAGCAATTTGCCCCATGATTGCTGTTGTTGTAAAGTAATCCTCTAAATCCTTATAGTTTTTAGGCTTGATTTTCTTTTTAAACGGAGAACGTTCTCGAATATAAAATTCCTGTCCATTCATGGTGATATAGGATAAATGTGGGTCCTCTAAATGGTGCATGGCCTTTTGTGTCCCAACCACTCGCGCACCTTGATGTTCATAATGAGCCCAAAATAGTTCGTGATAAGGAAGGAAATAAGCCGGAATCGCTGTACGTACTTCCTTCATTTCGAGCACTAGGTCGTCCACTCCTGATGCATCTTTATCGCCTTCCACTAAGATATAGTAACGTTTTAAACCGATAGAAGCTGTGCCAGAGCCATACTTACAAGCAATATCCTTGATTTTATAAGTAGCGAGTGCTTTTGAAATGGCGCTATATTCCTCAGCGCTAACTGGTTGAATTTCTTCATTCCATAAGAATACGCGTTGTCCATCCTCGTTACTATACGAAATATCCTGTAGAAAATGGGATCGTTGGCGTTTCTCAAGCTTTTTCAATAGTTTTCTTGCTGGCCCTTTTGTATTGTCCTTTGTAAAAACCAGTGTTAGTGGATCATCCAGTTTGCGCTGAAATCGTTTTAGTTGATCGATATAGCTATTTAGAAAATGCTGGATAGCTGTTTCCTGAGCTGCATTATGTAAACCTTGCTCATCCAAATAAAGTGCAATGCTCACACTCATACGAGTAATATCATATAAATAAGAGCCGACATAGCCTTCATCAAAGTCATTGACATCAAAGACTATGGTGCCATCTTCATTTTGGAAAGCACCGAAATTGTCCATATGCATATCACCTTGAATCCAAGTGGGTCTTCTATCGGGTGTATGGAAGATTGAAGTAGTTTTTGTCATATCAAAATAAAATAAATAGGCACTGCCACGGAAAAAGCGGAATGGACTTTCAAGCATTTTACGATACTTTTCCAAACGCTGTGTATCTGTTAATTTCATTCTTTGAACGTCAAATTCCTCGAAAATCGTTTCTAATTGCCTCTGTCTTAAATTTGTTCTAGTATGTTTAACCTGTTCTAATAAAGCATGTTCCATTAAGTATTCCTCCTTTGTTAAATGAAAATTTACCTGTATATACGTTAAATAATGAAATAGGTTTCGAAGAAATTTAGCAAATGTACTCGATAAAAATCACTATTCATCTAGGGTTATTTCATAACATGTTCGATAACCTATTTTCATACTATAAGACATGCTCAGTCACGGAGGGGGGTTGTATGTATTTTAAAAAAAGTCTTGTCATTATAATAGGAAGTATTTCTTTGTCGTTAGGAATTAATCTATTCTTAACGCCTTATGAAATTCTAGATGGAGGAGTTGTAGGGTTAGCGCTAATATTACATTATTTATATAAGCTGAAAATCGGTTTAATGATCATTGTAATTAGTATTCCGATTTTTATTATTGCTTGGTTTAAATATAGAGCTTATTTTTACAATAGTGTCCATGGCTTAATTACATCTTCCTTTATAATCGATTTGCTAAAGCCGGTAAGAAATCTTGTTCATATCGATGCTCTTTACAGTGCCATTTTCGGCGGAATTCTTGTAGGTTTTGGTATTGGCTTGATGCTTCGATTTCAGACAAGCACTGGGGGGACAGATTTAATTGCTCAATTTATATGTGATAAAACGGGTATCAATGTTGGGATATTAATATTTTTTATTGATTCCATCGTCATTGTTGTAGGTGGCTTCTTATTATCCTCCACTACCTTTTTATTATCCATTATTACGGTATTAGTGGTGGGCATAACGACAAGCATTATTACTAGTAAAGTTTAATGACTATAAAAAATAGTTCCAGTATAAAACTGAAACTATTCGGGGTTTTGATTATCAAGTGTTTTCATAAGCTTCTTTTTAGGGTGTGCTGGTTTGACTTCTGCAATTAGTATAGCCAGTAAAATGAGTACTGCGCCTACAACCATTCGGCTTGTTAAGATTTCATGCAAGAAGATGACGGATAATACCATACCGAAAAAAGATTCAGTCGACAGGATAATTGCAGCCTTCGTTGCAGTTGTATATTGATTGGCCACATTTTGGAATAGGTAAGCAATGGTCGTAGAAAAAATGCCTAGATAAATAATAGAATAGATCGCTTCTTTTTCAAGCGAGGTAGGGATCTCACCTTGGCTAACGACAACAAGAACACCTATAAAGGAGGCCGTAAGGAATTGAATAATGGTTAGGGCAATAGCATCTTCCTTTTGAACAAAGAGGTTTGTACAAAAGATATCGAAGGCAAAAGCAACAGCACAAGCTAAAGAAAGTGCATCACCAATATTCATTGTCAATGTGCCTTGCAATGATAAAAAGCCGATTCCAACGATAGCTATAATCGAGCCGACTATTTCATAACCATCAATGCGGCGTTTATAAACCGCATACGCGATTAAAGGTACAATAATAACATTAACTGCGGTTAAAAATGCATTTTTAGACGGCGTTGTATATTGAAGCCCGACTGTTTGAAGGGCGAATGCTATATACAAAATGGTACCTAATAAAGCTCCCTTCCAAATTACTGATTTTGAAGCTTTTTTTAATCGAGAACCAAATAAAACTGTTAAAATAACTGAAGCTAATAAAAATCTACCAGCCATTACTTGATAAGCCGTTAAATATTCTAAGGCAATGGCCGTTATAACAAATCCACTACCCCACACGATTGCCGTAATCAATAGCATGCCATCAGCTATGTAATTTTTCATGTTTCTTCCTCCTAACTTCAATAGAATAGCATAAGGGTGAAGAAAAGAATTTGATTTTATTTCTAAATATTCAGGCGTTTTTTTGTACTTATTCCAAAGCGATTATTCTACATTCAATTTGCTGTGTAATAAGTACAATTTAACGGCTGCAGCTAAGCGTTCATAAAAAACATAATCATTATCTAGAGGCGCTACTAGTTGACGTATTTTAGCCATACGATAGCGGATTGTATTTGGGTGGCAGAAATGTGCTACAGCTACTTCCTTGATATTTCCCTTTTTCATGATATAGGTTATCGCAGTTTCCTTTAAATCTTGATCCGCCTTGTCTTCAAGTAAAGGAGCTAAAAAGGAATTGACGTAATCCATTGCAAATATTGGCTCTTTACGATGCAACTCGATTAATAAACGATCGGATGCGAGATTCTTATAATGACAGCTTGGTAGCATATCAATTTCAGCGAAAATACTGGCAAAAAAGGCTTCTCGTAAAGCAACAGGGCATCCTGTTTGGATTTCGTAGCAACCGCTATAGCCAAAAGTAATGCTATCAGTTGATATGGCGTATAATGCTAACCATTCATGTAAAACCTTTTCAAATTGAAATTGCTGAGATGTATGTGTCATGATGATAAAAAGGCTTTGTTTATAGGAACTAATCAAGCCAGATTTTACTAGAGGTTCTAACGATAAAAAGGTTTGCATCCAATTAGGGTGGATTGAATCCTTCGCTCGTAAATTTGCCACAAATACATACTTTTCAAAGGGTCTGTTGAGCTGCTGTAAAATGGACTTGATTTGCTCTTGTGCAACATCTTCCTCCATTAATCTTCGTAGAATAGTTTCTAAAAAGAACGAATAATCCTGTGTTTTGGCATAGGCCATCGTTTCTAAAATGATTTTTTCAAAAAACTCATCTCCACCAAATCTTAATATGGGGAAATTTTGTTCTTCGGCATAAGTTAAAACCTCTTCAGGCAAATTTTTAAAAATAACAGGTTTATAAGCTAATGCGCTTGCCCCAAGCTCAATTAGATTTTTAACAGCATTTAATAAATATTCAGGTTTTTGTTTTGCAAATAATAAACTGCTTAGCACAACACTGTTGGGAGTGAAAATCGTATCTCGGACATGGTGGATATCTGGTGAAAATTCAAAGTCTAAAATCTCTACATTTTGAACAGCTTTATGCAAACCGTTGTAACCAGCAACAACAGTGAAATCTTTTGTAATGGGTAGTTGTAAAAAGTTCTCTACATTCATGAGTACATCATTGCCTTTCCTGTAGTAAGCTACTTTCTTCTATTATAAAATTACTTGTTCATAAAAAACATTAATATTGCAATATTAGCATAGGTGATAGTACGCCAAACAAAAAAATCTGCTCATTCAGCGGAGTACCGTGAAGGGAGCAGATTTTTTAACACGTATTATTTAAATGTTAGCAAAAATATTTGGTTTCCTGTTTCTCAGTGGATTCGTTTGCTCAATGGCATACCCCACATTCAAAATGCGTCCTTCTTTAAAGGCAGGCCCTATAATCTGTAGACCTATTGGTAAGTTTCCTTTGAAGCCACAAGGAACGGAAAGGGCAGGTAAGCCTGTTAAGTTACTAGGACCTGTGAAGCGAATAATATTATCGATTAAATCCACTTTTTTGCCGTTTAGCTCTGCAAAATCATCACCGATCGTACTTGCTACAACAGGGAGAGTAGGGGTAATGAGCACATCTACCACATTAAAAATTTCTGTAAACTCCTGCTTGATTTGTCGACGCACCTGTTGAGCCTGTAAGTAATCGACTGCAGAAGGCAATTCACCAAGCTCAAATAGTAGGCGTATATCGTCTCCGAAATCTTGAGGTCTCTTTTGTAAATCGGAATGGTGTATAGCTGCTGCCTCGGATAGGGACGTAACCAACTCTGCCCATTCTGCATATTGTAAGGAAGGAATTCGGACTACTTCCACTTTTGCTCCTTGATCTACTAAGCTTTGAATACTTGCTTGAACAGCTTTTTCTACGTCAGCATCCACATTTTTAAAGAAGTATTCTTCATTAATGCCAATGACTAAGTCCTTAATATTGCCTGAAAGTTGCTGTACGTAATTGTCAGTTGGCACATCAATACAAGTAGGATCTCGATGATCAAAACCAGAAATGACTTCAAGCAAGCCCGCTGCATCTTTTACTGTCTTTGTCATTGGACCAATATGGTCTAAGCTCCAAGCAAGAGGGTAACAGCCGTATTTACTCACACGACCATGTGTAGGTTTTAAACCAACGATCCCGCAAGCTGAAGATGGAATTCGGATGGAGCCAGCTGTATCAGTACCAAGTGAAGCAACACTGGCTCCTGCTGCAACAGCTGCCCCAGAGCCTCCACTAGAACCGCCCGGAATTTTATCTAAATCCCATGGGTTACGAACTGGTCCATAATGAGGATTGTTATTGGTAATTCCCCAAGCATATTCATGCATACTTAATTTTCCAGTGAAAATAACACCAGCGTCACGAAGCTTTTCTACCACTGTTGCATCATAATCTGAAACGAAGTCCTGATGAATTTTTGAGGACATCGTTGTTATTTTATCTTTAAAATACAAGTTGTCCTTTAAGGCCATAGGAATCCCATGATACATTCCTTTATATTGGCCTTGGAGAATCTCCTGTTCAACTTCTTTGGCTTTTGCTAATGCCTCTTCCCGATAAAAGGCCATATAGGAATTTATTTTAGGCTGACTTTCCTCGGCAAAGTCTAAAATAGCTTTCGTTAATTCCACGGGAGATAGCGTCTTCGATGCAAGTAAAGGTGCCAACTCTTCAACGGATTTTAAATGTAAATCAGTTGTCAATGTGATCACCTCCAGGAATACTACGTACTGCGATATCTGCATCATCAATCGCAATACCTTCTAAATTGCTACGAAGTGATTGCATACCTTCCCAACGTGTTTTTAATAGTTCAAGGTGTTCAGGTTTCGGTGTAATTCCTTTGTTCTCCAATAATTGTTGAATAGACAAGCTCATTAACAGGATCCTCCCTTGAATGAATTTATATCTAAATAGGTTTCCCTACTAAGACCAATAAGGTAAAAACACAAAAAAATATAATAGGTAATATAAACCTATTATTACAATCATACACTAATAATAGTTTATATCAAATATATTATTTGTAATAGAGTGAATGTTGTGAAATATTAACTATTTTTACTTTGATAAAAAATCGTGGTTTTCGTGAAGAAATCTCTTGAAATCTAATATTAGAGCTGGCTGTTTTTACATACGATTCACAGTCTATTTACAATCAAAGGGTACAATGAATCTTAATAACCAATTTGAAGAGGTGCAAGAATGGATTCTGCTGTGGGACAAAGTATAAAAACTAATAACATATTTTCTTTTTTTAAATATTTATATCGGCAACATCAAAGTAATACGTTATATATAAAACGTTTAAAAGCATTGAAACAAATTATTCAGCATAACGATTTACATACATACTTTCAGCCTATTGTAGATTTACAATCAAAGCAAACTGTGGGATTTGAAGCGTTAAATCGACCAGTACCTTCAACATTATTTAATAGTGTGGATCAGTTTTATGAATTTGTAGGGCAAACAGATTGCGTATTTTTATTTGAATGCTTTTGTCGAAATATTTCCCTACAACGTTTCAAGGAACGCTTACACAAAGGATTGGTAGATAAAAACTTTTTAGTGTTTCTTAATATACATCCGAATGTTCTACTAGATAAAAAATATCACAGTGGAGAAACGTTACAATTATTAAAGGAGCTGGGTATTAAACCTCAGCAAGTAGTTTTTGAATTAACTGAGCGTAGTGCCGTGATAGATTTTGTAGAGTTTGAACGTGTATTATCTCATTATCGATCTCAGGGTTATCGCATAGCAGTAGACGATGTAGGCTCAGGCTACAATAGTTTAAAAACACTTATTTATTTAAAGCCAGAATTCATAAAACTAGATCGCTCATTAATCCAATTCATTGATCAAAATAGTGAGCAGCAGCAACTTGTCACATTGTTGATGAAATATGCTGAACAGGCTGATACTAAAATTATCGCTGAGGGGATTGAACGACAAGAAGAGCTTGTTTATTTGCATAGTATCGGCATTCACTATGCACAAGGTTATGCGATAGGAAAGCCTGAAATGGAAATACATATGGGGAAAATAAGGATGGGTGACCATGAAGATAGGGGAAGTCATTGAGAAGGTTCCATGTATTGATGAATTTGTGAAAAATAAAGAAGTAGATGTACTCTTTACAAGTAATCCTTCATTGCGCAGCGTTGTTGTAGTTCGTGATGAAAAACCAATTGGGCATATTACACGCACACATTTCTATCAAAAAATTGGTACTCGTTATGGCTATCATTTATTTATGGGACGGCAAAATCAGCTTATTATCAAAGAAAATCCTTTAATTGTAGAACGCAATATGCCTCTAACAGAGGTTAGTACATTAGCGATGTCTAGACCTCCCGAGGACTTATATGATGATGTCATCGTAACAAAGGACGACTTATATTATGGTATGGTTAGTATTCGAGAGCTGTTGCTAAAGCTCGTCGATACACAGGTAGCCATTGCAAGCTTTTTGAATCCATTAAGTAGTTTGCCAGGCAATAAATTAATTGATGAAAAGCTAGAAGAAGCATTAATGAGACCACAATTTAGTTTAATATATTTCGATTTAGATCATTTTAAATCTTACAATGACACATATGGTTTTAATAAGGGAGATAAAATTTTACTGTATTTAACAGATATCTTAAAAAGACATATCTGTAGTGTGGGGGATTTTTTGGGACATATAGGTGGCGACGATTTTGTAGCCATTCTTCCGTATTATGAAGTAGAAAAGATTTGCCAAAAAATCATAGATGAATTTGATGCCAACATTTTGAACTTTTATGAATTAGAGGATTTAGTACATGCACAGATTTCCAATAGGGTTGGTGAACTGGAGCCTTTAACATGCACTTCCTTATCTATTGCCGTTATTACAAATCAATATCAGTATTTTGATTCAGTAGAACATTTATCTAATGCAGTGACACACGTCAAAAAGCAGTGTAAAAAAATCACTGGAAGTTGTTACCTCATCAATAAACAAGCAACCTACTTCGTGCATTAAACGATGTGGGTTTTTTATGTTAGCAGGAGGGATGTTACGGGTATAAATTGATAATCACATAGCGATTTAACAGTTCTTGTCACCATCTTTTAAGTATTTGACTAAAATATAAATACAACCGAAATGAGCAATCCTATCAAACATATAGTTTAGCTGTATTTTGTTAAAAGTCAGCCTCATGAAAGTTTTTCGGAAGACTGTATCTAAATCCTTTCTATACTTGTTCCTTTGCCTACATCTAACTTAATTTATTGTTTTTAGGGCATAATCAAAGGAAAGAAGTCGCTTTTATTTTAGGAATTTATTAATCTTAATAAAACATACTTGAATTATAGGGATTATGGGTATATAATTCGATTACATTATTATAAAACATCTTAGGAGGCATTCCATTGTCGAATTTACAAATCATTCTTAACGTAGCAGTGTTGCTTGTGTTCGTTGGAATTTTATATGTTATGAACAAAAAACACGTTAAGTTTTCAAATCGTGTTTTTGCAGGTCTAGGTTTAGGGATTGTACTTGGTCTTGGACTTCACTTTATCTACGGTATTGATTCTGAAGTATTAGCCAAAACAACATCTTGGTACAATATTATAGGTACTGGGTATGTTAAATTGCTACAAATGGTAGCAATGCCATTAGTATTTATCTCCATTTTAATTGCCTTTACAAAAATGAAAATTGGCAAAAACTTTGGGAAAATGGCAGCTCTTATTTTAGCTATTTTAATTGGTACAACAGCGGTTTCAGCAGCTGTAGGTATTCTTTCTGCAACAGTATTTGATTTAGATGCTACACAAATTTTACAAGGTGATGCAGAAACTGCACGCGGACAATATCTTGAAGAAAAAACAACGGGCTTAGCCGCTCCTGATCTACCAACTCAGATTATTGAGTTATTCCCAGCAAATCCATTCCTTGATTTAACTGGTGCTCGTTCTACTTCAACAATTGCAGTTGTGATCTTCTCAGCATTCCTTGGTTTCGCTTATTTACGTGTGGCACGTAAGGATGAGGGAACAGCTGCTACGATTAAAAAAGGTTTAGATGCTATTTATGCACTTGTAATGGGTGTTGTAACAATCGTGTTACGTTTAACACCATACGGAATTTTAGCTATTATGGCTCGTACTGTAGCAACATCAGATTTCGGTGCTATCTACAATTTAGGTAAATTTGTCATTGCTTCTTATGTGGCACTAATCATTGTGTTTTTAGTACACTTATTAATTCTTTCACTAAGTGGTTTGAACCCAATTACGTATATGAAAAAATCTGCGGAAACATTATTATTCGCCTTTACATCACGTTCAAGTGCGGGTACTTTACCGATGAATATTAAAACACAAACAGGTCGTCTAGGGGTATCTGAAGGTATCGCAAATTTCTCAGGTTCTTTCGGATTATCAATCGGTCAAAATGGCTGTGCAGGTGTGTATCCTGCCATGTTAGCAATTATGATTGCACCAACAGTTGGCATTAATCCTCTTGACCCTGTGTTTATTATTACAGTTATCGCAGTAGTAGCGGTTAGCTCGTTTGGTGTAGCAGGTGTTGGTGGTGGTGCAACATTTGCAGCAATTCTTGTATTATCAGCTCTTGATTTACCAATTGCACTTGCAGGTGTATTAATCTCTGTTGAGCCCTTAATTGATATGGGACGTACAGCGTTAAATGTCAGTGGTTCAATGACAGCTGGTGTTACAACAGCGCGTGTTACTAAAGAATTGGATACAGAAGTATATAATAATAAAGAATTAGGTGCTCAAGTAGCAGACCTATAAGATAAAATAAGCCCCCTTAAAGGTAACACTTTAAAGGGGTTTATTATTTGATTGAATACTTTTATATTATTTTTACATAAAAATCTTTGCCGTTGATTAAGTCATTTACCTCAATATTATAATTATCTTTATAGTAATCATAAATATTATAGGCTAATCCGGAGTGCCCATTTAAATAGGTTCCCATTTTAATCTCTTTACGAGGATTATGGAAATCAAAATATAAGCGTGAATCATTGCTCATTGTATTCAAAATAGCTAGAAATTCTTGTTCTTCAATATGAATTCCCCGTGTATATCGACACTCTCTGCGATACGTATCATGAGCGACATTTACGGGAGAAGCTTCAAGAATCATTTCAATATGTTTATTCAAATGATAACAGCTCCTTTCAAAATATTGGTAGCACCCATGGGAATAATCAGCTACTGTTATAGATAGTATTTAATTCTAGTATATAATTGTCAGAAAATTATATCAATATTTTTCTACCAGTCTTGTTGCTGAATTTCTTCTGCTATCACTTGTAAATCATAGGCGTTTACTATTAAAAGAGTATAGTCATGAGATTCCATATATTTTTCAGCAAGTCGTTTGATATACTTCGGAGAACCTTCATTTTCTTCATCGTAAATTAATAAAAGACCGTCTGTATTTTGAATAATGAATTTATCCTTCTCTATAAATTGCCACGGTGCTTCGTATGGTTTTTTTGTAACGCTTGTTACAAAATCAGCTTGCGCAATCATTGCTTGATACTTTTCTTTTTTTTGGTCCTGCCAATTTTTCTCTTGCTCTAAAAAGGGTGTAATGACCGCATATTTTAAGTTTGGGAATTCTTTTTTTAGCATTAAAACAACCTCAGCACTCCAAGATTCTACGCCCTGCTGACCACTGATAATAACCCATTCGAGCCCTTCATCAAGTAATATACGGAGACGGGCTTCCAGTGCTTTTTTTATGATGACAATGCCAGGATGCTTATCATTAAAAATACCAAGTTCATGTGGTTTATAGCCAGTAATCATAATACGCTGTAACAACAAAATACCCCCTAAGCTGTATAGTTGTAGTACTAGTATACAGTAGGGGGCAAACGAAAACGAATTCCAAGATATTGTCTATTAAAATGCAAATAGTGTTAAAATCACTGCTACAGTCGCACAAATACCTAAAAACCACCATGTGTCTGTAAAGTCTTCTTTTGTGTCACTATTCATAAAAACAATTCCTTTCTAATTTACCTATATAAGTTGTTTTACTTTACCTGACCAGACCAAGACCAATTCGTCCATATTCGTAAGATTGTTTCAAATGGGCCACGTTTAAATTTCTTTAAATAGGTAAGGCTGAAAACACATTGCAAGCTGTAAACAACGATTCCGAATAAGATACCACCGAAAACGCCTAGTTTTCCGTATAATCCAAGACCATAGCCATAAAAAACAGTTGTACAAATAATGGTTTGTAGTAAATAATTGGTTAATGACAGTTTACCTACACTTTCGAATGCAGGAGCAAGTAGCTGTACAGGGCGGGTTTTATAAATTAATGCTGCAAGGCACATATAGCCAATTGCTAATAACTGAGAACCACCCATTAACAAGATGGAAGAAAAATCACTTTCTATAAAACTTACACTTTTACATACGAGTCCTATAGGAACTAGGAGAGCACCTAGCTTATACCATTTCATCTCCTCGTCCATCTTTACAAAGGCTTGCTTTTTAGCAAGTGCCATACCGAAAAGGAATAACGGTGCATAGAACATGGGTGCAAAAATTAATAGTATGAAGATGAAAGCTGGATCTTCCATTCCTGGTGGTTCAGCATTTGCACGAAAATCAAAAATTTCTAAATAGCTTCCATTAGCGTATACATCATCCGCCTGTTCAATGTAGGTATCTAGTTCCTTTTGTTCCTTTTTAGAAGCTTCCATAGAATTGTATGTTAATGCCGTTGTTAGAACAAAAAGGATACCAGCCCATATAAATAATGTTTTTGGCTTACGATTAATAAATGGGATCAAAAATAAAGTCATACAGCCATAAGAAAAGAGAATATCGCCTTCCCATAATAAAATGGAATGTAGTAAACCAAGAGCAATCAAGCCAGTTGCGCGGCGTAAAATAGACCAGCGACTTTTATTCTTTTTTCTGCGAATGGATTCAATTAATTTAATAAGCGAGAAGCCAAATAAAATAGTGAAGATAGGCATAAATGAGCCTTCAATCACAATCTTTACAAAATATAAAGCTCCATTATCTAAGGTAGAAAGATTTTTTAACTCATCTTTACCATACATCCCAAACTGGAAAATCAACAAATTCGCCATTAAGATGCCAAATAAACTAAACCCACGCATTGTATCAATGAAAGTAACACGATTAGTTGTCATTGCGTTTTATCTCCTTAATTGGTTATCTTATACATAGAATAGTTGAGGAAGCTTATGGTGAAATAATGACTACCTTAAAGTAATCTTAAAAGTAGGTGAGGAAATGCAGGAAGCATCGATTTTAGTGTTAGAGGATGAACGTGCGATTGCTGAAATGATTGAAATCATATTAAGAAAAGAAGGAATTGTAAATATTACATTATGTAACACGATAGAAGAGGCAAAAGAAGTGGTTAGTACTAAAAAATTTGATTTTTATCTATTAGATATCATGTTGCCAGATGGTAGTGGACTGGATATGGCAAACTTCATTCGGGAGAAAAGTGATGCCCCTATTTTTTATTTAACCGCAAAAAGCAGTGATGCAGATAAGCTTCGGGGTTTTATGAATGGTGCTGATGATTATATTACAAAACCATTTAACCCACTAGAACTTGTAGCAAGAGTAAAGGTACAGCTAGTGCGTTATATGAAGAAAAAGGGTGTACCAGAAAATCACTTATTTACTTGTAGCTGTTTTACTTTTGATATTGACGCAGCAGAAATAACGGTAGACGGTGTGAAGGAAATTATCAGTGGACGCTTGTTTCATTTATTGAAATATCTATGTGACAATGCAGGGCAAGTGTTATCAAAGGAACAAATATACGAACGTGTATGGGGAGATTGTTTGTTTGATGATAATACAGTGATGGTACATATACGAAAACTGCGGGAAAAAATTGAAAAAAATCCTGGAAAGCCAACGTGTATTATAACGGTGAGAGGAATTGGTTATAAACTTGTTGGAGATGTTTCGTCATGAAACCTGCTGGAAAACTAACACTCCGTTTTGTATCGTACTTCATTGTATTTTATCTGTTGATCATTTCTGGTTTTATTATAAGTTTGGTGTTTTTTGCTATATTTATTAATGACCGTGTTGGTGACAATATACATGTCATGAGCTCCTTTGAAATTGAAGATGATGCCGTTGTGGAAAAAGGAAAAACCGCTAAAATTGCCGACTATTTAGTGAAACGAGCAGAGGAAAATACAGGGCAACTTTATCTATTTGATCAATCAATGGCTATTGTTGATTATACAGGTGATGTATGTGGCTTATGTGGTAAGTCCGATAGTGAAATAATTGCATTGAAACAACCGGGCATGCACACATGGGAACTCCCTAATTATTACTTATTATTTATTCCGACCTCTCCTGTCCAACCACTTTTTGAGGAGGCACTTGAAAATTGGATGGCGACAGGGGATATTTCAGCTGTAACACTTCAACGTTTAAAAGAAAATAAAGCTAGTGTTGAAATTTATGATGCTCAATGGAATCGGACTGAGGTCACAGGCGAGCGTTATGAGAAACTGAATAAGCCGCAGTTACTAGAGGAAAAATACGATATCTTCGAGCATGAGGAGCTTAAGCAAAGCACAGCATTAGCGGATGGCGCTACATTTGTTGTGCGAATGCCTAATCCATCCTATAAGCCATTTGAAGAGCCCTTTAATAAGGCAATGGTATTGTTTATTTCTGTCTTCTTTGGTGGGCATATTATTTTGCTGCTCGGTGTTATCTTTTTATCTATTAGTATTTCACGACAATTCGTTCGCCCACTTGTCTATGTGATATCCCGTATTGAGCGACTGACCCAATTCGATTACAGTGATATAAGTGATAAGAACATACATCATAAAAAAACAGGTAAATTAAAACGTAAATTTAAACTTTTCCAACCTGTTGAGGAGTCACTCAATCACTTATCTGAACGACTTGATTCAAATGAAAGACAGATCAAGCATTCAGAACAGTTGCGTGAGGAGTGGATAACGGGTTTATCGCACGATTTAAAAACGCCCTTAAGCTCAATTTATGGCTATTCAACAATGCTTGCATCAGAAGATTATGATTGGACAAAGGATGAGATGCGTATTTTTTCACAGACCATGCAAGAAAAGGCGACATATATGGATGCACTCATTCAGGATTTAACCTATACGTACCAATTAAAAAATAAAGCCATTCAGCTTGATAAAGTGTTGCTGCCGCTAGCAACATGGTTACCACAATTCGCAGATGAACAGGTATGCGTGAAAGTTTATGGGGATTTATTGCTGCAGGCAGATGAGCTTTTACTCAAGCGGATTATGGATAATTTAATCACCAATGCGAAAAAGTATACGCCTGAAGGCACGAAGGTCATTGTAGAAGCGCAACATACTGGTAAAGAGGTGATGCTAACCATCGCTGACCAAGGTCCAGGCATTCCTCAGGAGGAGCTCGATAATCTATTCGAACGCTATTACCGAGGAACGAATACGACAGCTGATATTACAGGAACAGGGCTAGGGCTAGCTATTACGAAGCAACTCATTGATTTACACAATGGCACAATTAGTGTTCGTTCAGGGCAAGATGGCACGGTCTTTGTGCTGAAATTTCAATGTCACTAATGTTGATGTCTATGCTTCCCATGGATGCCAGATAGTTTCGAAGATGTTGTTACAGAACGGGATGTTTTTAGCCTTATTTAACATAATAAAGAGGTATCAAAGTGTTTTATTTGATACCTCTTTTTATTTTATCTGTTTTTAGTGCAGCGTTCAGCTGGTTGTTCAATTTTTACATAACGCCATAGGTTATTAGCGATGTCACGGGCTTCTGCGATATGTTCTGTTCCGACGAACGCTTTACGAAAAGGTGTAAGAAGTGATTCGATGATAAAAAGCTTTGGTTTTTCACTTTGTAGTTCCTCTAATAAGAATTGTGCATATTCCAAACCTTCCATTGTTTCGTTGTTAGATAATCCCTTCGTAAAACCTTGTAATTGTTCAATAACCATTTCCTTTGTAACCGTTTTATAATTCACTACATTTTGTATGGTATTAATCATTTCAACACTCACGATGATTTCTTTTGACTCAAGCATAGTGGGTATAATTACGCTAATATTGCGCAACGCTACACGTACAATGGCTTCTCGATTGATATATTTATAATCAGCAATAAAGACTGCACGCAGAGTGAGGTTAATCATACCGAGTGTTTGCACAGCACATTCATAGCTAATGGGGCTAATTTCTTCACCAAAGACCTGTACTAGACGATTGGCAAGCCACTCTAATTCTTGTAAGTGGTAGTTTATAATAATTTTTTTTAGTTCTTTATCTCTTGATTGGAAGACGGATTCGAAAATTTGAATTAAATTATGTTCACGATTGACATACATGAGAACAGCGACTTGCTGTGTCAATACTTCTAAATCTGTAGGATCCTTGCCATAGATGAGTTCATGGCGGCGATTACTGGCTTCTTCGCGCCCATCATCCAAAATGGCGATTAAGCATTCGTTCTTTGAAGCAAAGTGATTATAAAATGTACCCTTTGAAATTTTAGCCGCATTGATGATGTCATTAATCGACGTATCTAAAAATCCTTTTTCAATAAAAAGTTCACGGGCAGCTGTAATAATTTGTCTTTTTCTTTTGTTCATAACCTCACCTTTTTTATTATATTATACTCTTATTCTACACTTAAAACGCTTATATATCAACGTTTATAAAAAATATAAACTTATTTGTTGAAAAAAGTAGACTACGAGTATAAAATAAGTTTTATCGTAAAACACAAGAAAGAATTGAGGGATATAAATGAATAGTGAGCAAACAATGAAAAAGCCCCCTTATGGCATGATAGCTATTCTATTCGTGGGTGCTTTTGTTGCTTTTCTTAACAACACATTGTTGAATGTGGCTTTACCAACAATCATGAAGGATTTTGGGATAACCTATTCAAAGGTTCAATGGCTCGCAACGGGTTATATGCTAGTTAGCGGTATTTTAGTTCCCGCTTCAGCATTTTTTGTGACACGCTTTAAAAATAGACATTTATTTATTACAGCGATGTCGGTCTTTACTATAGGTACAATTATGGCAGGCTTCGCCCCTAACTTTGGTGTGCTGCTAGCAGGTCGTATGGTGCAAGCAGCTGGAGCTTCCAGCATGTCACCACTTTTAATGAATGTTATGCTAACAAGCTTCCCAAAAGAGAAACGTGGAGCAGCAATGGGGATCTTCGGTTTAGTTATGATTATGGCGCCAGCAATTGGTCCTACATTGTCAGGTTATATTGTTGAGCATCATGATTGGCGTATGCTCTTCCAAATGATTATTCCGTTTGCCATTATTAGTTTGTTATTTGGTGTTTGGAAATTAAGAAACGTGATGGAGACACGTGAAGTTCACTTAGATTTCCTTTCAGTACTTTTATCAACAGTTGCATTCGGTGGTATTTTATATGGTTTTAGTACAGCTGGGGATAAAGGCTGGTCAAGTCCATGGGTGTACGGCACAATTACAATTGGCTTTATCGCCTTAATTATTTTCGTCGTTAAACAATTGAAAATGGATGAGCCATTACTGGAATTACGTATCTATAAATATCCAATGTTTGCATTAGGGTCTGTCATCTCGGTCATTGTCTCAATGGCAATGTTCTCAGGGATGATTTTAACTCCAGCTTATGTGCAATCTATTCGTGGTATTGAACCATTTGAAGCGGGCTTGATGATGCTTCCAGGAGCGCTTGTAATGGGGATTATGTCACCAATTACTGGTAAGCTTTTCGATAAGTTTGGTCCACGTGTATTGGCCATTATTGGATTGACTATTACAACAATCGCTACATTCGGTTTAACGAAATTAGAAATTGATTCAAGCTACACTTTTATCGTATCGATGTATACAATCCGTATGTTCGGTATGTCTATGGTAATGATGCCTATTATGACAAACGGCTTAAACCAAATACCACAAATGATGAACCCACATGGTACAGCTATTAACAATACATTACAGCAAGTATCAGGAGCAATCGGTAGTGCTATTTTAGTTACATTTATGAATAATCGTACAAAAGTCAAAGCTGAAGAATTAATTGTCGAGGCGAAAGCAAATGCAGCACAAGCAGGTGCAGCACCTACACCAGAGCAAATGCAACAGATGCAAGATCAAATTATGCAAACTGCTTTATTAGATGGTATTACACACTCATTCTTAATTGCAGCTGGTATAACAGTGATTGCAGTCGTGCTTGCATTCTTCTTAAAACGCGTAAAGGTCGAAAGTGCAGCGGCTTCAATGGATTTAAAAAAACCAACTAAATAGTTAATAGAACCCCTGTTGCAGATAAATCATCTACCTGCAACAGGGGTTTTTTATTGTGCTCATATGAAAAAAAATTTTAGGATTGTTGTTATTTTTTATCATTTTATTTTATATGATAATACTAATTTACAGAAAATTTAGTTATTTTGGTAACGAGGTGTTTACTTGGTAGATGAATATTTAAATGAATTAGTGAGAGAACAGGAAATTCCGGGTGCAGTATTAATTGTTCAACAGCAACAAAGAAGGATCGTATCCCGCAGTTATGGTGCATATATAGCTGAAGATGGCAGCAAGCAAGCCATTGTAAGCAATACGTTGTTTGATTTAGCTTCATTAACAAAAGTTGTTGCCACACTACCAGCTATTTTATTGCTGATGAGTCGAAATCAAATCTCTGTAATAGAGCCAGTTCAAACCTATTTGCCTGAGTTTAAATATGCTGGTATTACGATCCAACATTTGTTACAGCATTGCTCAGGGCTGCCCGCAGATTTAACACCGACAGTGAAGAGGCATCACAAGCGTGACATCATGCAGGAGGTATTGGCGAGTGAAGTAGTATGTCAGCCAAATGAGCAAGTACTATACAGTGATTTGGGAATGATTTTAGTAGGGAAGGTTATCGAAAAAGTCACAGGAAAGTCTCTGAAAAGTTTCGTAGAGCAAGAGATTTTTAAGCCATGGGGTATGCACCAAACTTGTTTTCAACTACCAGAGCATAAAAGAGGGCTTGCGGCATCTACAGAAATGGTGGCAGGTAATTTTGTGCAGGGGGTTGTACATGATGAAAAAGCGCTACTATTAGAAGGAGTCGCAGGCAGTGCGGGTTTATTTTCATGTGCAGAGGATTTAGCAAAGTATGCGGAAATTTGGTTAGGTATTAGGAAGCCAACGGTTATGCCTTATGAGTGGATGGAGTTGGCCTATACGAAAACTTTCAGAAATAGGGGACTTGGGTTTGAAGTATGGGAAGGGGACTACTCATCATTTTGTTTTGGTAGGGGGTGGACCAAGGGGTCATTTGGCCATACAGGTTTTACAGGCACAAGTATTTGGATGGACCCTGTTCAAAAGGCATTTGTTATTTTACTAACGAATGCAGTGCATTATGGGAGAAATTCAAACATGAGGAGTATTAGAGAGAAGCTTCATACGATGATTTATAAAAAATTACTGATATGAAGGGTGGATAAGTTGATATGAAACAAAAGAGCAAATGGTTATTGCCGTTTCTTTTATTATTCGTTGTAGCTTTAGTAGGCTGTACCTCAGAAGAGAAAACAACGGTCTCAACAACACCTGATAAGGAAGAGAAAACAGGAGAGGTATCCTTGACGATAGGGAGTTGGCGTACAGAAGATGTTGCCAAATATGAAAAAGTAATTGCTTTATTTAATGAGCAACATCCTGATATACACATTTCATTTAACCCAACTAAAAATACAGAGTATAACACAGTCCTCAATACAGCTTTACAAGCTGGAGAAGGTCCAGATATTTTTCACTTACGTCCCTATGCAGCTGGCTTGAAGCTTGCTGAAGCAGGTTACGTTGAGAAAATAAATGGCTTAAATGGCTTGAATGCATTTCCTGAAGCAGCATTAACGGCTTCTCGTGATGAACAAGGGAATCAGTATGGCGTACCGATTAATTTAAGCTCAACCCAATTTTTCTATAATAAAAAAATCTTTAAAGATAATAACCTTGAAGTACCTACTACTTGGGATGATTTCATAGCATTAAATGATCAATTATTAGAAAAGGGCATTACGCCAATTGCAATGGGCACAAAGGAAGGCTGGTTATTATCATTGCTGCACGGTATTGTAGGTCCAGCAATTTATGAAGGAAATGACTTTTACCAAGCAGTACTTGCGGGAGAAAAAGACTTTACAGATGCGCGATTTATCGAATCAATACAAGTAATGAAGGACTTGAAAAAATATTATCCAGCCAATTCAGAAGGCTTAGGAATGGATGATATTCGTACATTGTTCGCTTTAGAAGATGCAGCGATGTTCCCACTAGGTAGCTGGGAAATTCCTGTTGTCTTAGAAATGAATCCAGATTTAGATTTAGGTTACTTCCCGATTCCCTCAAAAGAAGGCAATAAATCAGTGACAACTTGGGTAGACGGGTCATTTGCTATTAATGCAAATTCAAAAAATAAAGAGGCAGCTAAATTGTTTTTAGAGTTTTTAACGACAAAGGAATTTGGTGAGTTGTTTGTGAAGGAGTTTTCTATGATTAGTGCTATGCCTGGTATTACTTCTGATGATGCATTATTAAATGATATTAGTAATGCCACTGCAAATGAAGCAACACCATATATGTGGGTTACTAATTTTACTGGTGGGGATCCGACAACGAAGAGCTTGCTTGAAAGTGAGCTTCAAGGTATGTATTTAGGTCAAGTAACACCTGAAGAGGTAGCCGCAAAAGTGCAGGAAAACGCTAAAACCTGGTTTACACCATTTCAAAAATAATTAATGCATCAAGCCAGACCCCTGAAGCGTCACAGAGTGTAGGGGTCTTCTTGTCTCATTATCAATAAAAGGGGGCTGTTCATCATGAGAGAACCTACAGCTTCAACGTTAAAAAGAAAATCGTGGGCAAGGTGGACTATACACCTCTTCCCAATTCCGGCATTAATACTTTACGGAATGTTTGTCCTTTACCCCATATTAGCGGCATTATCCTATAGTTTTTTTGAATGGAAAGGGATGGCACGTGGAGATTTTATTGGCTTCCGAAATTTTGTGACCCTTTTTACGACAGAACCATACGGCTCCATGTTTTGGAACGCTTTCAAACATAATGTCTTGTATTTTGTCCTGCAGATGGTTGTCATGAATGGGTTAGCTTTCTTTCTTGCTTTTATTATCTATCAAAAAATTAAGGGAGCCGAGTTTTTTAAGGCGGCCTTCTTTTTACCGCGATTATTATCAGTAATCGTTGTAGGTTTCTTATGGAAGCTCATTCTGAATCCTAATTTTGGTACTTTAAATGTCATATTAGAGAAACTAGGTCTGGAAACTTTACAAAAAGCGTGGCTCGGTGATCCTGGCACAGCTTTAATTGCGATAATATTGGTCAATTGTTGGTTTGGACTAGGCTTTGGCGTTTTAATTTTCTTAGCTGGCTTCCAAGGTATACCCAGTGAGCTAATTGAAGCAGCGAAGTTAGACGGTGCAAAGGGCTTTACCTTATTACGTACCATTTATTTGCCTTTAATGGTGCCGTCTATCATGATCATGGGCATTTTAACATTTATTCAATCTTTTGAGGCATTTGAACTTGTTTATGCGATGCAAGGTTCCATGGGAGAGCCCTATTATTCTACAGATACTTTAGCTGTGTTTTTCTATCGTTTGGCATTTGGTAGTTCCACAGCTTCTGGGACGACAGCTATTGGGTTAGGGTCTGCGTTAGCGACAGTACTATTCCTATTTATATTAGTTTGTACGACGGTATTTTTACGCTTTGCCAATAAAAAGGATGTCCAAATGTAAGGGGTGTGTATAGTGAAGCATGGCGCTATTTGGGTTAGACCGTTTTATTATCTAGTAGTATTTGCCGTGGCTACCATTAGTTTATATCCTATTTTGTTAATGATTTTATCTTCATTTAAAAAGAGCGTGGACATTTATAAAAATCCATTGGGCTTGCCAACTAGCTTTAGCTTAGATACTTACCGTACATTATTGTCTAAAATTCCATTCACTACGTATTTTATGAATAGTATTTTTGTCAGCGTTATATCGGTTATATTGATTGTCGTTGTATGTTCATTGGCTTCGTTTTACATTGCCCGCTTTAATTTCTCTTGGAATCATGCATTATTCTTTATTTTCTTATTAGGCATGATGATTCCTATAAAGCTTGGAATCGTACCGCTCTTCATTTTAATGCGTGATTTAGGGCTGATTAATTCTTTGTGGTCTTTAATTTTGATGAATACCGCAACAGGGATACCATTATCCATGCTGATCTTAACAGGCTTTTTTAAAACGATGCCATATGAACTGGAGGAGGCTGCCCGTATAGATGGGGCAGGGAATTTAAGAGTCCTTTGGCATGTAGTGTTACCACTAATGAGACCAGCACTGGGGACAGTGGTTATTATCAATTTTATCGCAGCATGGAATGATTTTTTCTTCCCGCTTATTTTTATTACAGAGAAAATGAAACGGACGATACCTGTTGGAATGATGTCACTTTTTGGGGAGCATTCGGCAGATTGGGGCTCGCTTTTTGCAGGTCTAACCCTTGCATCATTACCAATGATCCTATTATTCTTTATTGCTTCAAAGCAATTTATGGAGGGGTTGACGGCTGGTGCCATTAAATAGGCAATACATTATTGGGGTAGATGGTGGCGGGACGAGAACCCGGGCAGTCATTGGTACAAAAAATGGTGAAGTACTTGCCTTTGTTGAAGGTGCAGGAACGAATATGAAATCAACGCCACCAGATGTGGTAAGGCAAGAGATTTTGAAAATACTAGCACAGTTATTACAAAAGGCAGGTTTGACAAAGAGTGATGTCTCAATGATTTTCTTATGTGTGGCAGGAGGAGATCGTTATGTAGATATAGCTCGCTGGGAAAAGTGGGTTGACACCATTTTCTCTGGTACCACCTGTAAGGTTAAGATCACCAATGATGCGGTAGCGGCACTTACTAGTGGTACATTTACACAGGAAGGCCTAGTTGTTATAGCAGGTACAGGTTCGATCGTATATGCTGTTGAAAAAAATCATCATGTCAGTCGTGTCGGAGGATGGGGCCATTTACTAGGAGATGAAGGCAGTGGTTACTATATAGGGCAAGAAGCTTTGCGTGCTATTGCACAACAGTATGATGTTCTTGGCTCGAATGGTGATGTGTTTGCAGATACTATTTTGGAGCAGCTAGCAATATCAGACCCTACTGAAATCATTACGCTAATTTATGAACATCCACAGCCACGCGTATGCATAGCCTCTATAGCTCGAACTGTATTACGTTTAGCTGAACAAAATAATGAAAGAGCGAAAGATATTATCGAAAAGGCTGTTATCTATTTAGTCCAATTAATCCAAACGATGTTGAAAAAAGAGCCACAGGTAAGCAATTTTCCTATTGTAATATGTGGTGGTTTATTTGGAAATCTTTATTTTGTTCAATGTTTTCAAGAGAAATTACAGCAAGCTACTATTCATAATCGACTAATACTACCTGAAGTACCGCCTGTAATAGGGGCTTTCATTAATGGGCTTTTCTGTGAGGGAATTCAAATGACGGAAGCTTTACAACGAACGATAAAAGAAACTTGGATGAGCATAAATGAAAAATAGCGTAGGAGGGATTTGATTCTAATGGAACGAATGACAAAACTGACGACTGAGGGCTATCATCCGGAAACAACAAATCTAGATTTAATGTCCATTGCTGAAATTGTAAAGCTGATGAATGAAGAGGATAAAAAAATTCCGCAAGCCATAGCTAAGGTTTTACCTGAAATTGAACAAGCAATAACAGTTGTTGTTCATGCACTGAGTAATGGGGGGAGATTATTTTATGTTGGGGCAGGGACAAGTGGACGAATTGGTTTACTAGATGCAGTCGAATGCCCACCTACATTTAGTACCTCCCCAAAGCTTGTGCAGGCTGTTTTAGCTGGTGGGACAGAGGCAGTGATGATTGCTATAGAAGGTGCAGAAGATGATATATCCTTAGGAGAAGCGGAATTAGAGAAACAACAGCTAACAAATCACGATGTAGTGATTGGCATTGCGGCTAGTGGTAGAACGCCTTTTGTTAAGGGTGCATTAATTTATGCACAGCAACTAGGGGCAAAAACAATTAGCTTGGTCAGTAATTCACATTCCGTCATTAGTCAGTATGCAGATATTGCAATAGAGGTGCTTACAGGGCCTGAAATTCTAACAGGTTCTACAAGACTAAAGGCTGCTACTGCACATAAACAAATACTGAATATGATTACAACAGCTACAATGATTAAGCTTGGAAAAGTCTATAAAAATTTAATGGTGGACGTCCATGCTAGTAACTTTAAATTGCGAGAACGTGCCAAACAAATTGTCTGTGAAGTTACAGGTGTTTCTTATATTCAAGCTGAAAGTGTTTTAGAACAAACGAATTTTCAAGTGAAGCTCGCGATTGTGATGTTACTGACAAATACCACAGTAGAAGAAGCGTCAGAACTATTGGTTCAATCTGAAGGGCATGTACGGAGGGCAGTGGAGTTAAGGAAGTATTGATGAGAGGGGTGAATAGTAGCTACATACTAGAAACGGAGTTGGAAAAATGGAAAAAATCAATGCTGGTTTAATTATGCTTGCGGAAATGCGGGAGAAGTTACCACCTTCGGAAAAAAAGGTGGCCAGCTATATTTTAGACTATCCAACACAGGCCATAAAAATGACCGCGGTTGAACTGGGAGAGGCGAGTCACACAAGTAGTGCGGCTGTCATTCGTCTGTGTAAGTCTTTAAATATCAGCGGTGTTCAAGAGCTGAAATTGCGTATTGCTGGTGATTTGCAACAAAAGAAAACAGTGGATCGTGACATTGAGGCAAACGAACCGTTGCAATCGATTGTAGAAAAGGTGACGATGCAAAGTAGTGAAATATTGACTCAGACAGCTAATTTAATAGATACTGCTGAATTAGAACGTGCAGTATCTGCCTTGTCACAAGCCCGTAGAATTATTTTTTTTGGTGTAGGTGCGTCGGGTATAACAGCAATGGATGCGGATCAAAAATTTTTAAGAATTAATAAAAATAGTAGGGCATTTATGGATTTACACTTAGGAGCTACTGCGGTTGTCAATGCACAGAAGGGGGATGTGATAGTGGGAATTTCCTTTTCTGGAGAAACACATGAAGTGGCCAAAATCCTTGAAATAGCTAGTGAAACACCGGCAACTACAATCAGTTTAACGCGTTATGGTAGTTCACTTGTATCTAGTTTAGCGGATATTTGTTTATATGTATCCCCAAATGTTGAAGCCACCTTAAGAAGTGGTGCAACATCCTCACGTCTTGCTCAGCTACTTGTCATTGATATTTTATTTATGGGGGTAGTGACGAGTGCCTATGAACAGACAATTGACTATTTAGATGAAACACGTTTAGTCATTCAAGGACTGCAGAAAAAAGTGGCGAAACGAAAAAATAGAATAAAGTAAACGAAGACGATTCTATTATCTATAGTATCGTCTTCGTTTTTTATCTTGATTTAGCTACAGTAGACGTTTTCCTCTAGAGCGTCCGCTTAAAGGCGCTCTTCTGTTTCGGGGTCAAAGAAGTGGATTTTTTCTTCCTTCATGACAAAAGAAACCCTATCGGATGGATGTAAATGGCTATCAGCCTGTACTCGTGCAATGAAATGTTGATTGGTTAAAGTACAATAAAGGTAGGTTTCAGCACCTAGTAATTCAGCAACATCAATGGTTGCTGTTAAAGCAAAAGGAGAAACGACATCAGTAATTTGTAAATCCTCAGGACGTATACCCATAACGATCTCTTTCCCTAAATAACTTTTTTCCTTTAACAAGGGCAAGTACATGGATGGAATAGGGAAGCTTTGCTCTCCTAAAAGGATCTCCGTATCTGTAAGTCGGCAATAGAATAAGTTCATAGATGGTGAACCAATAAAGCCTGCCACAAACATGTTCAGTGGTGTATTATATACTTCTTTTGGCGTCCCAATTTGTTGAATAAGGCCATCCTTCATCACGACGAGACGCGTAGCCATTGTCATAGCCTCTGTTTGGTCGTGGGTGACATAGATAGTTGTTGTTTGAATTCGTTGATGGAGTTTCTGGATTTCTGCACGCATTTGCACACGTAATTTAGCATCCAAATTAGAAAGAGGTTCATCCATTAAAAATACTTTAGCGTCTCTGACAATAGCTCGGCCAAGTGCCACACGTTGACGTTGTCCACCTGATAAAGCTTTTGGCTTTCTTTTTAAATAATCCTCTAACCCTAATATCTTAGCAGCCTCTTTGACGCGGTGATCTATTTCTTTTTTATCGACCTTTCGGAGCTTTAAGCTAAATGCCATATTATCGTAGACTGTCATATGTGGATATAAAGCATAGCTTTGAAATACCATGGCAATGCTACGATCTTTTGACTCCACATCATTCATTAGAACATCATCAATATATAGTTCTCCTTTTGATATGTCCTCTAAGCCAGCAATCATACGCAAAGTTGTGGTTTTTCCACAGCCAGATGGACCTACAAACACAATGAATTCTTTATTATGAATATGCAGATTAAAATCAGTTACAGCCTGAATATTTTTATCGTAAATTTTATAGATATGCTCTAACCGTAATTCCGCCATAACGCTACACTCCTTTGTAAGACATAACTTCATTGTAAATGACTTCAGCATAGAGTGATAGGGAAACAGTGCACAGTGTTGAGGTCATAAAATGTGCTGCTTGCCCTAATGTGATTCTAAGAAAATGATTGCGAGATAAACTTCTATTCGATGAGAAAATTGCCGAATGTCTTTTTGCGTCAATTGTAGAAATTTTTCTAAGCGATTTTGTAGTGTATTGCGATGCATGTACATTTTTTTAGAAGCCAATGTGATATTCCCCTCATATTCTATCAATTGCTTTATCATAAGGAGTAATTCAGGCTGAGAGATGGCATTTTTTAAGATAGAGGAGATGAAAATCTCTTTCTCATGAGAATCTATACGCTGCGCGACATATGGAACTAAAAGCTCTTGCTGTGTGAGTACATGCTTTGGTGTATAAGTCCAGATAAATTGTTGAAGTTGGACATACCAGTTAAATCGCTCCTTAGTTTTGGCTATGTCTGGTATAACATCAGACACGAACATCTTAAAATGAACCTCTAAATCTTCCATTAATGGGTTAAGATAATGATCAAAATTTAATATTTCGTCGCTATCAATACATTCGATTATGACAAATAATTGGGGATGCAGTGATAGCAATAAAATATCCTTTCCCAGTAAAGCTTCAAAGACTGTTCGGAGTAATGCAAGTGCTGTAAAATCTTTGTCGAAGTGAAGAAATAACAAACGATGTAGAGGAAGGATAGACGGGGCAATATCCGTTTGATCTGTAAAATAATCAAGCCAAACCTTATCGTTGTCATGTGGCAGGGCAATGGGGTCTGAAAATATTTGCAAAAGCTCAAATTCACTTGGTGTCACCGTATGTGTCGGGATTTCATAAAGCTGGTTGTCAAAATTAAATACATAGTTGCCATCAGTTCTACCTGAAAAGGGGTTTAATAATGGGAAACGTTGCTGTAGTTTATGAAGGTCCATTAATGCCACTCCTTTATTTTAATAGTACGTAATGAGGGTAATTTAATATAATTATATGATGAAATGTTTATAGTATTAATATAAAAAACACGGATATTAGCGAGTATGATAGACATACTTATCTAATATCCGTGTTATTCGTTTAAGCGTCTTTTTTAAATAACTTACCTGGCCAAAATGCATATTTACCTAGTACCGTTGTGATTGCCGGCACAAGCAATGGACGTACAATAAATGTATCGAGAAGCACACCAATGGCTGTAACGACACCAAATTGAACAAGCACCTGAATCGGTAATGTTGCCAACACAGCAAATGTACCAGCTAAGATGAGTCCAGCAGATGTAATAACACTTCCTGTTCGGACAACACCTTCTTCTACAGCTGTTAAATGATCAGCAGTTTGACGCTTTTTCCAAATTTCCGAAATCATAAAGATATTATAATCCTCTCCGAGTGCTACTAAAAACACGAAGGCATACAGCGGAATAGCTCCGGAAATGGCTTCTGCACCCATGATATGATGCAAGATTAACCACCCAGCACCTAATGCACCAAAGTAGGAAATAATAACAGTGGCTAATAAATAGACAGTAGCAGTAATAGAGCGTAAATAAACAAACAATAATAATGCGATTAAAGCAATCATGGTTGGCATGATCACGGTTTCATCACGCTTAGTTATTTGTTGTGTATCGTATTGACTGGCTGTTTCTCCACCAATCCAAACATGCTTCTCTGCATTAGAGAGCCCTTGTGCCTCTAACATTTTAATAACCTCTGCTTGAAGCTCCGGAATATGTGCTAATGATTCCTGAGCATAAGGGTTGATGTTGAAAGTTAATTCGTACAATTGAATAGCCGTATTTTTTTCGCCAATTTGTACATCTGCAACACTATCAATATAAGAAATATCGGCCAGTTGTTGCTGTAAATTAATTTCAGTACCTTCTGTATCAATGACTAATTGAACAGGTGCTAGCTCTCCAGGAGAAAAATTCTCTTCTATTAAAGTAAATCCTTCTCGGGACGGCATATCTTTTGGGAAGGATGATAGTAAATCGAACGTATATTGAATACGTGGAACGAATGCTGCCAATCCTCCGAGTAAGATGACTGTTACAGCAATAACGATCCATGGCTTATGCGTAACAAAATGGCCGATTTTATGACTAATCTTATGTGAAGGTTTATGCTGCTTTTTACCTTTTGTATTTGCCATTTCCTCGGTACGTGGGATGAAGGGAAAGAAAGCTACACGACCAATGATGACAAGAATAGCTGGTAGGACAACAAGTGCTGCAATTCCCATTACAAGCACGCCAAAGCTAAATGGCACGGCAAAGCGCTGGAATGCACCATAATGAGCAAGACTAAGTGTAGCTAGACCAATGACAACCGTCAAAGCACTCATTAAAATTGCACCACCTGATTCTTTGACAGTAAGCTTCATAGCAGCAGTCTTATCCTCAACATAGAAGAGAATTTCTCTATATTTAGAAATTAAAAATAAACAATAGTCAGTACCTGCACCAAACAGTAAAACAGTCATAATGGAGACTGCTTGTGAATCCTTATCTATCCATCCTTGATCAGCAAAGAAACCAAGTGTCGGACTAATAACACCATAGGCAAGACCTACAACAATTAAAGGAATAATAGCAAGTAATGGTGAACGATAAATGATAATAAGTAATACTAAAACGAGCAATACGGTTGCTATTAATAATTTCACATCTGCTTGTGAAAATAAACTGACAGCATCCGTGGCAATTCCAACTGGTCCGGAAAATCGGACATGGAGTGCGTCACTGGATAATTTCTCATCTAATTGAACTTGATTGTCTTCCATTATCTTTGTTAGATGATCTAAACTACCCTGTAACATATCTGTAGCAACATCCTTTTCAAAAAACACTGGTGTAACAATTGTTGTACCATTTTCGGAAGAGGAAGCCATTAAAGCCTGAGGCGGCATTTGATCAAATGGTGGGACCATTGTTTGATAGGCTAAAGGCTTTGCCTGAAGCTCGCTATAAACACCTTGGATAGCCGTAAAATCATCAATGCTTAGACCACTGTCACGATGCCAAACTAGTAATAGAGGTGTTCCCGCATCATTAGGGAATTGCTCAGCAATAATCGCCGCTGCTTGCTCAGACATTTCAGTATCAGGTAAATTTTTACCTGATTCACTTTCTATACTATTGATTTGTGGCCAAGCAAACGACAACACAACTACTAATAACACCCATAAGGCTAATGCTAATAAGCGTCCCTTTTTACTTGCAACCATTGAGCCCCATTGCTCAAGTGGATGTTTTTTCATGAGAAGACCTCCATTCATGTAAGTGATTTAATTATATATACTAGAAGGTTAATTAATCAACCTAGAAATATTCATATGTTATACTATGTGTAAAAAGTATGCTTAATTTAAGGAGGCGAACTTGTTGAAACAATCACCGCGTGTTCTCGGGAGACCTCGCCATGATGAAAATGCGAAACCAACAAAAGATCTTGTCCTTGAAACGGCCACAAGACTTTTTATTAAAGAAGGCTACAAAAATATTTCGATGGATGATGTAGCGAAAGCTTGTAACGTAACAAAGGCGACTATCTATTACTACTACCCAACTAAAGGTGAATTATATACATCTGCATTAGTTGCCATGATGGAGCGTATCAAGCTATCTATCCTACAAATTTTAGAGCAGCCTACACCATTTAAAGAGCGACTCGAACAGCTTGTTGCAGTGCATTTATCAGCGACTATCGATATTGATATGAAAAATTTTATGAAAGAGGCTACCATCAATTTATCGGAACCACAGCTGAAACAAGTACAAGCATCTGAAAATGATATGTATCAAACAATAGAGCAGGTAATACAAGTAGAGATGGAGAAGGGCACGATTCGAAAAGGAAATGCTAAATTTTTCGCTCATAACTTTATGGCACTGATGACCGTAGGCTATTTTAAAGATGGCGACGGTAACACTTTATTAGGATCAGTAGGTGAGACTGCTAAAGAAGTAACAAATTTCTTTTGGCTGTCCGTTCAAAATGATTAAAACGAAAAAATTATATAAAAGGAGTTATCTCATTAATTTGAGGTAACTCCTTTTATAGTGATTTAGGTCACATACATTTATAAGAATTCTCCTTTATAGTGTGGTTACAGGCTATAAGGAGTTGAAAAAGAACAGCTTTTTTTATAAGGGAAACAATTGAATATTGGGGACGACAGCCATATATATTGATCAAAATATAATGAAGTTGGATATGGAGGAATGACAATGACAATAATACAGATTCAAGCAATGTTAGAAGAAAAGACAAAACATATTGGTAAATTAGGGAGTATTGTTGGTGCAGATATTTTAAATATTCAATTGCGCGCAGGTGAAAAAATTCCAGAGCATCATACAGACAATGAAGTTCTCATCATTGTGCAATTTGGTGAAGTTCGCTTTATTGTTGAAGGTGTAGAGGAAATTTTAACACAAGATACGATTTTAGCCTTAAAACCATCTGAAAATCACAGCTTAGAAGCTATTACAGATGTTCGGGTTATTGTGATTAAATTGAAGTAAAGAAAAAAAGCTCCTAGTATGGAGCTTTTTCTATGTTCAATTTTGTTATTGTGGCAGACGTGCAACGATAGAGATGCCTTGTAGATATTGATTATGCTTCATAAACGTTTTACGCATAAACAATACACGTTTACGAGCTTTAGAGTTCGATACAATATTTTTGATAATTTTTAGGACACCGAAAATGCCTTCATCTTCAACTAAACGTTTGGGATAGAGGAGATGCATGGGTGCTGTTTCTACATGCTCTATAATAAAGCCATGTTGTCTTAAAATAGCTTGCCATTCTTCTACTGTTAATGGTAAGGCATTTACCTTAATAGCGTTAACTAGATCTTTACGAATATGTTCACGCTGCATGCTATCGATGGTAGAAGGTGTTAAGCACATTTCATGTATGGCATATGTGCCACCAGGCTTTAATAATCTTTTTGCCTCACTAATTATGGCATTTTTCTGTTTAGTAGATTGCATGGTCAACATTGCTTCGCCGTATACAACAGTAGCACAAGTATTTGGCAAACCCGTTTGCTCAGCACTACCAACAATACAACGTTGATTTTCTCCATTTAAATAATCGTTTACCTTTTTAGCAGCTTCCTCATCACGTTCAACAGCTATATAGCTTGGATTCTTTTCTAATGTCATTTTTGCAGTAATACCAAGCCCAGGTGCAAATTCCACTACAAAGTCTCGTTCTGTAATGGCTAAATGCTCAAGCATTTGTCGTGTCATTTGAATGCCACCAGGGCGAAGTACGGTTTTTCCTAAGCTTGCAAGCAGCCAATGCCCAGGCATTTTTTCATAATTTAAAGTATGTTTATTCATTGTTGAAATCCTCCTTTTATTGAAAACGATTATTATTCTCATTATTATATAGGTAATGCAATCATTAATAATGTGATCTATATCAAATTTGGAGGTATATAAATGGGCTGCCAAAAACAATATTGCTTTTCAAAGGTTCCAATATTTCAAAGTTTAAAAGATCATGAGATGGAAGAAGTATCACGTACTATTACACATCAACATTTTGATAAAGGGGAAATTATATTATTTGCAGGTGATCGCAAGAAAAAATTATTTATTGTTAGGCATGGACGAGTAAAAGTATCTCATATATCTGTAGATGGTCGAGAATATGTAATGAGAGTATTGGAAGCAGGAGACTTTTTTGGTGATGTCACATTGTTTAGTGATGAACCGCAAAAATCGACAGTAGAGGCTCTGGTAAAAACAGAAATTTGCTCGCTTGATGGTGAGGAACTTATGAAAATATTAGCAGGTACACCAGTTACCTTGTTTCATATGCTCGCTCAGCTTTCTGCACGTTTAGAGGAGACGGAAAATCAATTGAGTGAAGCTGTTTCTAAAGAAGTAAGCGAAAGACTGGCTGCTTTTATCCTAAAATCGGCTGCTACGGTCAAAAGCGATACATTTTTATTGTCACTTACAAAAAAAGATTTAGCCTCCTTATTGAATACTACAAGAGAAACATTAAGTCGCCGCTTGTCTGTATTTCAAAAGGAAGGGTATATAGAGATGACAGGAAAAAGAATTAAAGTTAAAAATTATTATGCGTTGGAAAATTTATTATTGTAAGGCAGTTAATAGTTGACAAAATCAATGAATTTTGAAAAGATTGTCGAAATTGTGATTTAGCTCATTGAAATAATGTACAAACAGTCTTATAATGAATGTTGTAATGTCACCAAGACAAGATAAGGATGGTATTATGATGCGCTTTTTACAAAATAAAGTTAACATTATAATAACGAGTCATACGAATTGCTATCCAGCCCTTGAGACTGGTGAATGTATAAGATATACGTGCTGTAACGACTGTTAAGATCGACCTTAATGGTCTTTTTTACATGTAAGCAATAAAAAAATAGTATTAGTGATGGCAAAGGAGAGTTCAAAATGTCAGAATCGAATAACCAAATACAGGCTGAGCAATTAACTGTGAGTAAAGAACAATTAGATGTGCTAGATCAATTATTAAAGCCTGAAGTTCAAGAATCTCTTACTACTTTAGTTGAGCAATTACCGAAGCTAACTGAAATGATGACGTTATTAACAAAATCATATGAGTTTGCTCAAGCTGTTGCAACTGATGAAGTACTTAAAAATGATACTGTTGGAGCAGTAACAGAATTCGCTGGACCAGTAGTAGGCACTGCGAAAAACCTTGCAGCCACTGCAATTGAAGCCAAAGACCGTGCATCTGAAAGCCAAGAAGTGATTGGTTTATTCGGTCTTGTGAAAATGTTAAAAGACCCACAAGTTCAAAATGTTTTCCGTTTCGTTAATGCTTTCTTACAAGTAAACGCAGAACGTAAAGCTAAATAAGACTAGAGGTATATTCAATTCGTAAGGACGGAGGATTAATTAATCATGTCAAAAGAAATCGTCATCTTAGGTGCAGGTTACGCTGGCGTTTTAACTGCATTAACAGCACGTAAGTATTTATCAGCTGATGAAGCTAAAATTACTGTAGTAAACCAATTCCCAACACACCAAATTATCACTGAGCTTCACCGTTTAGCTGGTGGTACAATTGCAGAAGGTGCTGTTGCTTTACCACTTAAAAAAATCTTTAAAGGTTTAGATATCGATCTACACATTGCGAAAATTACAAATTTCAATGTTGATAATAAAAAGGTTGATTTAGATAATGGCTATACATTAACTTACGATACACTTGTAGTATCTTTAGGTAGCCAAACTGGATTCTTCGGTATCCCTGGATTAGAAGAAAACTCAATGGTTCTTAAATCAGTAAATGATGCCAATAAAATTAACAAGCATATCGAAGACCGTATTAAAGCATATGCACAATCTAAAGATGAAGCAGATGCAACAATCGTTATCGGTGGTGGCGGTTTAACAGGTGTTGAGCTTGTTGGTGAAATCGTGGACAACTTCCCGAAAATCGCTGCAAAACATGGTGTTAACTTTGCTGATCTTAAAATTAAACTTGTTGAAGCTGGTCCTAAAATTTTACCAGTACTTCCAGATGCACTTATCCAACGCGCTACTGAAAGCTTAGCAAAACGTGGTGTAGAGTTTATTACAGGTACGCCTGTAACAGGTGTTGACGGTAATGTCATTTCGCTAAAAGACCGTGAACCAATTGTTGCAAATACACTTGTTTGGACAGGTGGGGTAGCTCCACTTCCAATGGTAGGTGAATCAGGTCTAGCAGCTGATCGCGGTAAAGCAACAATTAATGAATTCTTACAATCTACATCTCATGAAGATGTATTCGTTATTGGTGATGCATCTGTAGCATTACCAGGTGACGGAGGCCGTCCACTATACGCTCCAACTGCACAAGTTGCATGGCAAATGGGTGAATGCGCTGGTTATAATGTATTTGCACAATACAAAAACCAAGAGATGAAATCATTCTCAGCAGTAAACTCTGGTACACTTGCGAGCCTAGGTCGTAAAGATGCTGTTGCTACAATTGGTGCTAGCAACACAGAGCTTAAAGGTCTTCCTGCAACATTAATGAAAGAAGCTTCTAATATTCGTTATTTAACACATATTAAAGCTTTATTCGGTTTAGCATATTAAGAAAAAAATATCACTACTATCACAATTTTGCGCTGATAGTAGTGTTTTTTTTTTGAAATTGTCTACAATTGAGATATTTGTTTATTATTCACTTTAAAACCAGTAAAATAAGTACATATTCAATAATCTATTTTCTGAGGTGATGGGCTGTGTTAACAATGTTTCAATCAAAAAAAGAAGATATAGAGCAATTTAAGGCTAAAATTGATGAACTGAATGCAAAGCTGGATAAGAAAGATCATGAATTTCAGATTTTTTTAAATGAGCTACATAAAGAACTAATTTCGACGATTGGACAACATGATATAGTTAATAACCAACATATCATTTTAGGTGAAATGGTTACTGGAATATTAAAAGAATTTAATAAAGTAGAAAATAGCACTATTCAATCAAATACAATATCTGAACATGCCCTTGAAAAAGGAAACTCTTTAATTGTTTCATCAGATAAAATGGTTTCGTTATCTATCGATAGCAAACAAGCGGTTAAGGAAGTTCAGCTTGTAATTGATGAGCTAGGTGAGCAATCAAGAAAAACAACGAATAGCATGAACCATTTAAGTGAACGCTCAAAACAAATAACGGATATTGTGAAAGTAATCAGTGAGATTTCTAATCAAACCAATTTGCTTGCTCTTAATGCATCAATAGAAGCAGCACGAGCTGGTGAACATGGAAAAGGGTTTTCAGTTGTTGCGGAAGAAGTACGAAAATTAGCAGAAAATACAAAATCAAGCACAGAGGATATTGTGAACCTTACGAAAAAAATAGAAGATCAAATCTCTGAAGCCTATGAAGATAATAAAAATAATATGCAATTAGTGACGGAGGGGCTACAAAAAAGTACGGATACCTCTGAGCAGATTAATGTATTACTCCAAATCATTATGAATGTGCAAGGTGAAGTGAAGGAGTTGCTTCAATATATAGATAGCCAAAAAATATCGACAGAAGATGTCATGAGTAAATTCCAAACGACGACAGCGTTATTTGATGAAACGAATAAAGTTTTAACAGAACACATTGATGAATCAGAAGTTGTAACAAAAAAATTACTAGAAGCTGTGGATAAAGTGAAATGCTTCCCAAATAAAATGTAGATACATAAAAAGCACCATTCTATTTCAGCAAATAGAATGGTGCTTTATTATCTTAAAGATTTGATTTGAATAACGCTCTAGTTGTTTGCTGTATTAGCTTTGGCAGAACGCCAAAGGAATAAGGTTTATACACTCGCTCAGTCCATTTGTGACCGTCTTTCCCATAAACACCCATTGTAACGGAAGGGATATCTAGTGTTTTTATTTTTTCAAATGGTAGTGGATAAAGTGTCTCCCATTTTGGGAAATTATTAAGCAACGCATGTAGTTCTTCTTGTGTTGCATGTATAGATAAAAAACTTCCATCAGCCAAGTAAGGGAAAAATCGTTTAACTTGGAACTGCTCACCCGTTTCACTAGCCATCTCATCGACAACTTGTGAAATGGTTTGTTTTAATACTTGATCCCTTACCACATTTTCCTTTAAATAATTGTGTGGTAAAAACGGTGGTGCAAAGAATAAGACAACACGAGGTTTATGTTCTGGGTCTGCCTTTTGTAGGGCATCCACGATGGCAAATGATTGTTGGCGTAATTCTTTTCCTGTATTCTTTTTCAATATATCCGTAATAATAAGCTCTGTCTGAATGCCTTTTTCATTTAAATATGAAATTAGTTCATCATACGTCACAACCTCAATATGCCAAGATAAAGGGCTTTTAGGTACATTGGAGCGTTCAACATATTTCTCATATTGAAGTTGTAAATATTGTTCTGCCTCAGTACATGCCTGCTGTGTAACAGATTTAAGTTTTTCAACGACAAGATCTGGTGATTCTTCATATAAGAAGTAGTTAAAATAAATTTGGCTTATGGATGCCGTTTGAACTGTATAGGATTCCTTTGTATCACGTTGATATAAACAAGTAGGTGGGAGTATCGTTTCACCTGCAATTTGCTCAGTCATTGCTAAATTATTATGAATACGCTCCGTAATTTTAGCTGCTATATAGTTTGGATCAATACCACTTAATGTATCGCCTACATGCACCTCACGTCCATAAATATAGAATGATGGAAGTAGCTTGCCAGCAACCCCTGTATAAATATAACGATGTGGGTCGCCACCGTATAAAGGTGTTGTAAAATCTGTATTGATGGCCATTAGAAAATCCAGCTCTTGTTCTATTTTTAAACGGCTAAGTTCATCCAATGCATCAATAATCCCATCATGCTCAGATTCTTCACCACCATTTAAAATAAGAAGTAAGTTGCCCTCTAATTGTTCAAGATGATGTGCGAAATAGTGTATATTTGCAATATGAACGGCAGCTCCACTTTTCATATCTACAGCTCCACGTCCAAACATCCAATCGCCACTTTGAGCATCCTTCTTTACATCAGCATTGCCTTCAGATATTTTAAAGAATTCCTCAAGCTTGGAAGGAGAAAAAGCAAACTCTTTCAAATGACCATAATCCTCTATATCAACAGTATCTAAATGAGCGTGATAGATAATTGTCTTTTTAGTTTCTTTAGGACTTTTAACGAAGGCAAAGAGATTTTTACGTCCTATTGGATCATGTTTGACGTTTGTTGTCCAAAGAAATGAAGGATTTTCATGGTAGTAGGGAAATGCTTGCATTTTTTCATAGATAAACTCAATAATTTTTCCTTCACCATGAGTACCATTAATGCTATTAATAGCTACTAATTCTTTTGTAAGCTCTTCAATTTGTGTTGCGATTGGTAATTGTCTTAGTTGTTGATACATATATTTTGCTCCTTTTTTGTTCGACTAGGTATCATTCAAAATAGCAACCGTTTTCACTAAATGTTTTCGTTATATGAAAATTAATCCGTATAGTGGAATATAAGTTCATCATATAAGAAAATAACGTAATCGTCAATTTTAGTTTTTATAAAATTCTGTGTTTTTTTATTAAATTATTGGCTTATATGTCTATTTAAATGAGTAAAAATTCGTTAAAATGAATAATAGGGGGGAGTAGTGATGATTCAATCCATTGAAAGAGCAATGATGATTATTGATGTACTAGCTAAACAACCTAAGAAATTCTTTTCTGTTCAAGATATCTACAATGAAACAGATTTACCTAGCAGTACAATTTATCGTTTATTGTATACATTAGAAACTTTCGATTTAGTAGAAAGAAATGAGGAGAAAAAGGAATTTCGTTTAGGGTATACATGGTTACAACTCGGAATGAAAATGTACCATCATACGAATATTCGTGAAAAAGCTCATCCATTATTAGAGGAGCTTGCAAACAAGGTTCGTGAAACTACATATCTAAATATACCAAAACAGTTTTCCTCAATTATTATTGATCGAGTAGATAGCCCAAAAAATGTCCGTATCATTGATATGATTGGTGAAAAAATTCCATATCCCGTTGGGGCAGCCAATAAAGTGCTACTGACTTTTTCAAATAGAGAAGTACAAGCTACTTTTTTTGAGAATATGAATGTTCTTGAGAAAAGTGAGTTAATGGAACAACTTCTCCTCATTAAAGATAAAGGATACGCTATTAGCTACGGAGAAAAAACAAAGGGAACTGTTTCTGTTGCCGCGCCTGTTTTTGATTTGGATGGTAAACCAATTGCAGCAATCAGTGTAGAATGCTTTGAGTATGAAACAGATGTTGAAAAATTAGAGAGTATTGCAAAAGAGGTAACCAAAACAGCATACCTTCTTTCACAAGAATTGGGGCATATGTAGATAGGTCTTTCCCACTTAAGGAAAAGACCTATTTTTTCTTTAGTCACGAAATTCGGAAATGTTTTCATAGAAGAGTGACTTAGAAGGTCGTATAGCTAATAGGAATAAAATGATGGCTACAATTAACATAACAAGGGAAGCACTCATGACAACAAAACGGATTGTAATTATCTCTGCAGCAACGCCATAAAAAGCTGTCAATAGTATGATGAATAGAGCTTCAAAGAAACCATAAATACTTCCTATTCTTCCCATGCTTTCGGCTGGGATATTATTTTGATAAAATGTGTAGAATCCTGTATTCGCAAAAGCAGTTGCAAATGATAATAGAAAGCAACCTAAAGCAGCTATAGGAAATGTATAGGAAGAAGTAAACACCAAATAACCTAATGCTGTTAGAAGAGACCCCATACCAATCAGCCATGCAGTAGACACCTTTTCAACGATAGTGGAATTAGTTATAGAGCCCACTAATACACCTACACCTGCAATGCTGACTAAAATCCCATATTCCCCCTCAGATAAAGCAAGCACTTGAGTTGCAAAAGCAGCCTCTAAAGAGTCAGTTGCTGTCATTAAGACGATAATGCCACTAAATAACAAATAAATCATCGTAATATAGGAATTTTTTAAGCTAAACTGTATGACCATCTTCCAATCATGGAGCAACACTTTATTAAGTGAAGATTTTTCTGTATCACTAAAAAAAGCTAATTGTTCATGTGCTTCAACATTCGGCATTTTTGTCGTTATACAGGCCGATAAAAATAAAGCAATAGCATTTAAGTATATAGCCATATTTGGCGTACCGAGTGTAAATAGAAAACCGGCAATGGCTGGCCCAGTTAGAAAAGCGCCAGAGTCCAGCAAGCTGCGTAGTGAGTTAAAACGCTTCCGGTGTGCTATAGGTATCAATTTAGTGATATAGGTCATAGAGGTTGGATGATACATAGAACTAGCAGCTGTAATGATAAAGACTAAGGCATAAATCCACACTAAGCTAGAAAAGAAGGGAAGTATCACAATTAGTATAGATTGAAAAAAATTTAAAAGTATCATTAGATTTTTTTTATTAAAGCGATCGATTAGGCTCCCTGACCAAAAATTAGTGAACAAGGATGAGATCGCTCTAACAATGTATAAGCCAGAGACAGCAAGAGCTGATTCTGTAAGATTTAATACAATAAGATTTAAGGCGATAAAATAGATCCATCCTCCGATGCTGGAAACACCAATACTACATAATAGGATGGCAGGATAGCGCCAGGCCTCTAAAGATTTCTTCATATAAATTCCTCCCTAAGCAAAGTCATGATTTGCAAAATAAAAAATCCCACCCCCAAGACCATTAGTCTTAGGGACGAGATTGCGGAATTTATACTCACGTGGTGCCACCCTAGTTCACTATTATGTCGCCATAATAGCCTTTTCAGTACGGCATAAGTGCCTATGCTTATACTGTAACTCTTTAACGGGAGTTCCCGTCGCACCATCATTCAAATAGAAATCCTATGCGCTACTCCGAGGCTTGTTTCAATAATTCGTTCTTGCTCGTTTTCAGCGACTCGAGCTCTCTGGGAAGAACAGCCTTATTTACTCTTCTCTTCAATGTATTTTTGATAGTGTAGCATATGTATCTAATTTTGGTAAAGAGTACTATAAAAATATTACTAATTATTTTGTAGAAAGACTTTTAATTGTGTCATAAGGGACTGGCAAAATTGAATGGATAAAGCAACATTAGAAGCGACTTCAAGTGAATGATCGAGGTTTTCATAAACGACAAGATCCAATGTAGTTAGCTGTGCTACTTTTTCCTGTGAATAATGGGGGTCTGCTGTACCGATTGCCAAAAATGCTTGTTTGTCTAGTAGATTTGTCATTGTATGCTCCAGGGACAGCAATGGTGTGAAGAGTACATAACAAGTAGAGAAAGCGGAAGCCTTCTGCATATAAAAGTCGATAATAGGCAAGGTTCCTAATGATTTTCCCAGGTAGATGACTTTTGAGTAGGATTTTGATTGTATGATATGCGCTACAAGAGGATCGACGACGCTATAAACCATTTTCGATATAGCTTGTGGTTCCTGTTCGAATTGGTGTTGCTCAAATGTATAATTAATTTGGATGACAGCAAAGCCAAGCTCTAGCATAAGAGACCTAGCATAATAAAGTATAAGTTTTTCATAATTATAGCCGGTACCAGAAAACATAAAGCATATCTTATCACTTTTACTGTCAAAAAAGTCGTAGGATACACCGTTGTACATACATTGCTGTGGTTTGATTTTTATGAAGATTCCTCCATCACTTCTATATTTAGTATATAATTTTACTATAACAAGGAGGGAGACAGACATGAAAGCGATTGTTATGAATGAGTTTGGTGCATCTGATGTTTTAAGATATATAGAATGTCCAAAGCCTAGTATCTCTAAAGACGAAGTCCTAATACGCACAACGTATACGAGTGTGAACTATGCGGATATAAAAAACCGTACAGGCAATAAGGCTAAAGCCAATTTCCCGATGATTCTTGGTTTAGATGTTGCAGGTGTTATAGAAGAGGTTTTCGATGATAACAGTAATTTTCAAAAGGGCGATCAAGTCATCGCATTTCCGAAAAATGGAGCTTATGCAGAATTGGTTGTAGCGAAGGAGCAACTTGTTTATAAAGTTCCAAGTGATGTACCTCTTGAGAAGGTGGCAGCTGTACCAACTGTGTCATTTTTATCGTATATCTTAACACATCAGATAGCACCTATTCGTCAACAGGATTCGGTTTTGATTCATGCTGCTTCTGGTGGCGTTGGGACAATGCTCATTCAAATGGCAAAAAAGCTAGGGGCTAAACAGATTATTTGTACGGTGAGTAATTTGGAGAAGGCCGCTATTGTTTATCAACTTGGTGCGGATCACGTTCTTACTTACGATCAATTCAGTACACATGTCAATCAACTTACAGATGGTAGTGGTGTTGATCTTGTGTTTGATTCCATTGCAGGGGCTGTAACAGAAGAAAGTTTAACTTGTTTAGCACTTTATGGCACACTTGTACAATTCGGCAATAGTGGTGGCAGAGCAGGAAATATAAAAACATCTGATTTACATAGTAGCTGTCGTAATATAAAAGGATTTAGCTTAGGCATGACTAGAGCTTCGAAACCAGAAATACTACAACAAGTTGCGCAGGATATTTTTACTTTATTAAAAGAGGATAGTTTCCAAGTGCCAATTGCTAAAGTTTTTGCCTTAGAGGAAATGCAAAAGGCACATGAATTGATGGAAAGTCGTCAGCATCAGGGAAAAATTCTCATTAAAATATAAAAAGTTAGGAAAAAGATGACGCTCAAGTAGGAAAGAGTGTCATCTTTTTTTATCAACTTTCTAATTCATTTAATTTTTCATAAATACGTCTTTTTCGGTAGAGCATAATGCCTGTCTCAGCAACATCTTGAATCATCCCTTTATTGGCAAAGGCACCAAAGACCATGCCGGCAATTGGAATCATTTGAAACAACTTTTTCCAGCCTAGCTGATCTCGATACGTGTAAAATACTTCCTGCCATCCTTGAAGTTGTGAAATCATATTATCAGAAGCCTTTTGAGTGCTATTCATAGTAGCAAGCTCCTGTAAAATTGCTTCTTTACCAACAATATCAGCAGAAGTAAACTGTAGGCACTTGACAATAAAAATACGCTCCATTTTATCATTAGGGTCATAACCATGAATAATCGCTATTTCTTGCAATGTTTTTAGCGCTGTCCCTAAAATAACAGGAATATCAATAGCCAAAGTAAAGATTCCACCAAATCCAGTAGAAGCTCCTTGAACGGTAGCGAATTTCACACGCTCATTTTGTAATTTATCACTGAGGGTAATCATGTCCTCTAAAGGAATTTGTCCAATATCAGATATAGTCAAAATATGCTGTGTAGAAGAATGGTTGCGAATTTTTTGCATCATGGCTTGTTCATTGATTAAATATTTTCCGCCCGACTGAATATAATTCCCTAATTCATCCACTAGTAAAGCAATTTTATTTTGAATAAAGGCAGGTGTCATTTTATCTAATAGCTTGAATGGTATTCTTCCTAATTTCTCCCAAAACCATAAATCCTTTTGGTCTTTTTCCCACACTTGAATCTCTTGTAAATGCTGTTCTAATAGCTCACGATTCTCCATTATCTTCTAATCCCCTTATGTGTCCATATACCTTTACATACGAAAAAAAAATGATAAGGTTTCGCATTATTAAAAGAGGATTTCGACAAGTTAATGAAATCATCGTTATTGCCAAACAGAAGCAAGAAGTGCAATGCCATCATTAATTTGTTGAAAAGTCAGTCCACCGTAGCCCATAAGGACCATTGCTTCTTTCATTCCATTTTGATAAGAGGAAGAGCATGGGTAGACTAGAATTCCTACCTCTTGTGCAAGCTCGATCGCTCTTTCTTCAGAGAGATGTTGGGGTAACTTCATGACAATATGTAGCCCAGATTTTTCACCGATTACTTGAAATTCGTTTGAAAAATGCGTAGAGATGGCTGTTAGTAAAGTTTGTTGTTTTTTTCGATAAATCGTCCGCATTTTTGCTAAATGCTTATCAAATAATCCTTGGGCTAAAAAATCTGCTAAAACAAGCTGATCCACTTTGGAGACAACGGACTTTTGCTCATGATGAAAGTTTATAAATGCTTGCACTAGAGATTTTGGCAGTATCATATAACTAATGCGTAAAGATGGAAGCAACGTTTTCGAGAATGTTCCGAAATAGAGGACATGATGAAGCTGATCCATTTTTGCTAAAGAGGGGATTGGAAGCCCCTTATAACGAAATTCAGCATCATAATCATCTTCTATAATAAGTGCCTCGTTCGATTGAGCCCATTGTAATAATGCAGCTCTTCTCTCCATTGTCATAATCATGCCCAAGGGAAATTGATGTGCTGGTGTTGTGTATAACATGTGAATTGTTTTTTGAGGAAGTGTAATACCCGATTTATCCACAGGTATTGCTACTGTAGACAATCCACATTGTTGTAAAATCGCACGTACTCGTTTAAAGCCTGGTTCCTCTAAACCAACACGAGTCGTTGAACCAAAGAAGTGACAGAGGGCTTGAAGCTGGCTTTGGGTTCCACTATAAACAAACACTTGCGAAGCATCACAAACAACCCCACGGGAACGTTCTACATAGCGAGCAATCTCTGTTCGTAAAATTGCCTCTCCTTCCCATGGGCTTGTTGATAAGTTATTCATATTAAAATGCTTTTTTATAAGCTTGTGCCAAACGGCGTAAGGAAAAGCCTTGTTATCCACATGCCCATTATTAAAATCATATTGTATGTCGTTTGGAGTGATTATACTCGGGGGAGAATCATGTTGCTGTACTTGTTGTAACCAATCTAATTCAAAGGGAGCGATATAATAACCTGATCGCTCCTTGCTATAAATATAGCCTTCTGCAAGTAATTGTTCGTAGGCTTCCTTTATGGTATGTACACTTACATCCAGTGTTTGAGAAAGAGCCCGTTTAGAAGGTAATTGCTCATGAGCGAGTAACCTTTTCGATAATATAGACTGCTTTATTTCTTCGTAGATTTGTATATATTTTGGTGAATCGCCCGTAAATGAAATGGCAAGCTCCACAATAAAAACCTCCTCTGGTATGGCTGATTTTTTAGTAATTGGTTATATCTATCATATCAATTTTATCGTTAAATAACTAAAAAAGGAGTGAAGTGTTGTGGAATTTATCGCATTAGAAAACGAAGTAGTAAAACTAAAACCTTTAGAGCCGTATGATATACAAGGGATATTAGAGGCAGGGAGTTATCCAGAAATTTGGTCTCACATGTCCACAGCTTTAGAAAAAAGGGAGGATGTGAATAACTTTGTGGAAAACGCACTAATAACAAGAAGCGGAAAAACAGAATTTCCTTTTGTTATTGTGGATAAAAAATCAGGCGATATTATAGGATCTACTCGATTTATGGATATTGATGATAAACACCAGCGCCTAGAAATAGGTAATACATGGTTGACACCCTCATACTGGCGCACAGCTATCAATACCAATTGTAAATATTTATTATTACAATATTGTTTTGAGCAACTTCATTTACAAAGAGTTCAAATAAAAACCGATCATGAAAATGTCCGTTCTCAAAAGGCTATTGAGCGTATAGGTGCAACAAAAGAAGGTATACTGCGCAATCATATGATTCGCAAGGATGGAACAACTCGGCATACAGTCATGTATAGTATTACAAAAGAAGATTGGCCACAGGTAAAGAAACATATAGAAGAGCTATTAGTTCGATTTGCTGGGAATTAGGAATAATATGGTATTTTAATAATCTAAAAAACTATTTTTTCTTATAAAAAGTGTCAAAAAACAATGGGAGGGGTAGAGTACCTAAAACTTGAAAGAGGGTAATCTACTTGAAACCAAAATTCACATTAAGACAAATTTACGGTGAAAATGCTGTCTATACACCAAGAACACCTTACAGTGATAATCCGTGGATGATGGACGATCCACATAAGCTAGATGCTATAACTTCTAGAGAAGTAGCTATTGCTGATATCCCTGTTTTAGTACACCGAGCCACACAAACCGAAAAAGCCCAAGCGCTTCATCAATTAGCGGGGTTACCGTGGGTCCAACAACCTTATAGCTACGACACACAGGAGGAGTATTTGGCACAAATTCAATCTTGGTGTGAGGAAGGTAAGGCGATTGTTTGTCAGTATATACATGACTTGGAGCACATGGATCGTCAATGCTACTGGATGGATGCGGAAAAATTTAATGAGCTGAATACAAAAGCATATATTGATCATTTAATCGATAGCAAATTTGTGCCAAGTCGTTTAAATGTTGAGACCCATAAACTCTCGGATGCCATAAAAAATTGGCAGCCACCTGTTGTGCTAAAACCTGGAGATGATTCTCCAACATCAGGAGGGTATGGCGTCACCATATGCCATAATAAAGAGGATCTAACAGAAGGATTACGGCAATTTCGAATGACTGGGACTGAAAGTATAATAATTGAAGAGCTACTAAAGACAAAGGACAATTATAGCTGTCAATTTGTTTATTCAGAGGAGCTAGGCATTCAATACTTAGGAGCTTCCCAGCAAATAACGGATGACAATGGCATATATCAAGGAAACATCATTGTAGATAAAGTGCCTGAAAAAGTAATTGAAGCAGGAAAGCATATTATGAAACGTGGAGTAGAGGAAGGCTTTGTTGGTGTGGCAGGCTTTGATTTAATTGTCACAGAGGCAAGTGATGTTCAAGCGATAGACTTAAATTTTCGTCAGAATGGTTCTACCTCGATGCTGATGTTTCATGATGCTTTAGGCAAGCCTATCAATAAATTTGCTTCTTATGCAGCACAAAATCCGCAAAAGAATGACTATTTCTTTCAAACAATTAAACAATTTATTGAGCAAGGAGTTTTGTTTCCTTTATCTTTTTATGATGGAGATTATTTTGAAGAGCCCGTTCCTTCTAGATTTGTTGGTATATGGTATGCAGATACATTAGATGAGATTGAAATGCTTGAGCAGGAATTATTAGATGAAGAAAAGAATGGTCATTAATCGACCATTCTTTTCTTATAGATAATTGCTGTGAAAAACCAAGAAAGAAGAGACCAGATAATAATGGTAATGAGAGGAATAATCACATCTGTGATGGAATACTTACCTTCTAACGCATCCGCTAAAAGTAATAATTGTGTGCTAGGCAGCCACTCAGCTATTTTTAGGATGGGATAAGCAGTTGCTAAAGTTAGGGCAAGTGGTCCAAACGAGAAAATAAAGACAACTGGTAAAACGATAATTGATCCTTCCATAATGGATTTAGCAAATAATCCACATAATGTCCCAAGTGCAATATAGAAGACTGCAGAAAGGATTAATGCAATCGATAAAACGAATAGATTGGCAGGCGTATATCCGACAAGAAAAATAGACATTGCAAGAACGACAATAGTGACGATCAGAACAAATAAGCTTTTACCAATTAAAATATCGCCAAGTGAAGCAGGGGAAAGCATGAGACTACGCAATGTGTTTTTCTCTTTTTCCTCTGCTATTAAACAGCATTGTATATAGGTTGTTACCATCGAGAAGGTAATATTGATTGGTAGGAAATAAGCATTTATAGAAGATGTACCTGATTGATTATATAAGAATGCTAAAATAAGTGGCATAAGTACCATTATTGATACGGCATAGTTACGTGAGAATTCCTTATAGTCTTTCACCAATATAGCTTGAATACGTGTCATTGAAATATTCATACTAAATCACTCCCTGTTATTTGCATAAAAATATCACCTAAAGTCGGCTCGTTTGTATTGATTCTTGTCACTTCGTTGGCTTGCATCCATTGATACAACTTCTCTGCATCCTGAGAACCATTTTGGATAATTTCTTGTGTACCATTTTTGAGTTCAACTGTAATGGAGTCGGTGCCAAATTCCTGCTTTAAGTCATTAGGAGCACCAATTGCCCGAATTTTTCCCTTATGTAGGAAAGCCACACGGTCACAAAGTATTTCTGCCTCACCCATATCATGTGTTGTTAAAAAAATGGTTGTACCCATGTTATTTAATTTTCGTAAACCATTATAAATATGCTGCGTATTGACAGGATCAAGTGCAGAAGTAGGCTCATCTAAAAATAATAATTCGGGTTTATGCATAATAGCGCGAGCAAGTGTAACACGTTGAATCATTCCCTTTGAAAGCTGACTGATTTTCTTTTTTCGATCTGCATATAGGTTCACAAAATCTAGAGCTTCTTTTACAGAAGAGTCAGGTAGCTGATATAAATTACTATAAAGTAATAAATTCTCCTCAATTGATAGTCTAGTATACAAACCGCTATTATCTGTTAAAATACCAAAACGTTTACGATTTTGACTTTGTTTCATTTCACTAGCTGGTTGCCCAAATAATAGAACGCTGCCAGCAGTTTTATCTGTTTGTGCGGTTAATATTTTAATAGTAGTTGTCTTGCCAGAACCACTTGGACCAAGAAAGCCAAATATTTCACCTTTCTGAATCGTAAAGGAAACATCTTGTAATGCAGTTTCTTTATTAAATGTTTTTTTTAAGTGTTGCACATCAATCACAGTGTTCATGTGTAAACCTCCCGTTTTGTTGTTGATGTCTACACTATAAACAACAAGCAAAGGGTTTACAGCAAAAATAGGGTGAAGGGCAGAAAAATGACCTTCAGTGGAACCATATTAGAGGTGACAGGAGTCGTTTATTTCCTGGGAAATCTACTAAATTCCGAGTATTTCCTTTAAATCAGCTAGTTTATTTTTCGACAGTGGGACTACAGTCTTTTCAGTGCTGTTGAGCGCTAGACTATAGCTATTACGCGTCCATGTAATGATTTCCCGCACTTTTTGTAGATTCACAATATAGGAGCGGTGGCTTCTAAAAAAGCCGAATGGTGTCAATTTTTGCTCTAGCTCATTAAGCGATAAAGAACACGGATATGCTTCACCTGCTACATAAACAGAAACGCCCCCCTCAACACTTTCAATATAATCAATTTCAGGTGGATTAAATAAAATAATCTTGTCATTTTTCTTTGTAGGAATTTTATCAAGTCGGATGGGTGTATTTTCAAGTGGCTGAGGAGGTTGTTCGTTTATTTCATCCTCTTTCACATCCAATGCATGTAAACCTGCTCCGTCTAGCCTATGTATAGTTGTACTTGTAATCATTAAATCTTCTAGATTATTTGATAATAAAATGATAATTTTTTGCTGTTTTATAAGATTGTTCAATAACTGTTGGACATTTTGTTTAGAAAATTCATCTATATTTTGAAAGGGTTCTTCTAAGATTTGAATAGGTGCTTGATGTAGATACGTATTCAATAACTTTAATCGCTGTTTTTCACTATTAGACAGTTTACTAATTTTACTGTTCTTTTGATTAGTAAGGCTAAATAGCTTTAATAAATTCTCTGTTTCGTCCGTATTACGATTAAACAGTTTTAAAAAAAACTGGATATTCTCACGAACAGTGAGGCGCTCATATAAAGCATTCTCACGGAAATATGTAAAAGTATCTTCTCGTTTCATAAACCAGTGCATTAATGTATGTATTTTTGAAACATCTGTGTAGATACCAATAATGGTGCCGGGCTGTAAGGAAAGGTGAAAATTTGGATAAATAACGTTCCCTACCTCGATATATGGATCAACCAGAATATCAATATTTTGTTTCATTTTGTTCCTCCTAAAGTTTTTCAGCTTGCAAAAAGCTCTTGATGTCACCGTGTGCCTGCAAGTAGCTTCTTTGGCAATAGTTTGAGTTATAAGCATCCATAAAACCATGTAATCCTTGATATTGTTTAGTGTGAACATTTTCTATGTTAACAAGTGCCTTCTTTAATGTGTGAACATCAAAGCTACTTTCATAGCTAGGTAGAACGACTAAAGTAGGACAAGAGGGTATAACATCGAGGTATTGACGTATACGTGAACCATATACACATATTATTCGATGTAGAGGGAGTGTTGCCAATCTCCAGGCTAAAGTTGCTCCTACACTATAACCAATTAATACCACCTCATCGTAATTCTCAGACGCCTTCAATAGATTTTGTGAAAGCAACTCAAGAGGGGTGTCAAAGCCAACTGTCTGTAAAAAATAATCATAAGCTTGTTTTTCTTTCTCATAAGAAAAGGAAAGTCCCTCTGGATAGAGCGAGATAAAGGAAACGGAAGTGTCTTCATCACAGTATGCTTGTACCTGTTCTTTTATAAAATGATTAACTCCATAAATTTCATGTAATATGAAAATTTTTCTTTTCATTGTGACCTCTAATATCTTTTTTCCAATAGTGTATCAAAAAGTAAGTATAACGTATATTTAGCTTTTAAAATGAACGGTGATCACAACCTTCAAAAAGTTCAAACATGGACATTTTTACATTCATGCACAAAAAAACACAAATTCATTATTCAAGCATTATATGTACTCAAAAAAACGGATTTGCTATTATCTGTTTGATAATAATTCTCACTGTAATGAGATTAAAGGAGGATATATGATGAAAAAATCTGTGATATTGATGCTACTCTTTGCTTTACTAGCAGTATTGCTAGTTGCTTGTAATAATGCTGAAGAGAAGGTTGTGAATCAACCCCAAAAAGAAGAAGGTGAGATGAAGGAAGAACCGTCCAGTTATCCTCTGACATATACGGATGCTATAGGGAAAGAAGTAGTTATTGAAAAAGAGCCACAGCGTGTTATTTCGCTAATGCATGTATTGTATCCAGATGTTTTACTAGCATTAGATACGAAGCCAGTCGGAATAGCGAATGCTGATACGATGTTCAATTTGTGGGAAGCCTATCAATCTTTTACGAAGGAACAAAAATTTGCTGACATTGGAGATGTTAAAAGTCCAAGTCTCGAAAAAATCGTAGAACTAAAACCGGATTTAATTTTGGCTGCATCGGGTGTTCATGATCAGCTATATGACCAATTGTCAGCAATAGCACCTGTTGTTTATTTAAATCAAAGAGCGATGTCTACTGATCAAGAGTTAGCTGTAACAGAAATTTCAAAGGTGTTAGGAAAAGAGGAACAAGGAAAGGCGTTACTAGAAGAGGTCAGCAAAAAAATCACAGACAGTCGTGAGGCTTTAAAGAATTTTACAGCCAAAGGAGAAACAGTGGTCTTTACATCCGTAAATACGAAAGAGGGATTTTGGATTTATGGCAAGAATATTGCGCCAACCAATTCTGAAAATGGTTTAGGTATTAAAGTTCCTGAAAATTATCCTGAAGATATAACGAAGGAAGTAAGCATGGAGGGGATGTCAGTCTTAAATCCAGAGCACCTATTTATTTTTCTGGATAAAAGCGGCATTACCATAAGTGAAGATGAATTTTTAAAATCCTATGAAGAAAGTGCGGTATGGAAAAACATCAATGCAGTGAAAAATGGAAATATCTATATTGTCGACCGCTCTTTATTTGCACAGGATGCACCGATCGCAACCATGTATGGGATAGATGTAGTTGTAGATATTTTAAAAGATAAATAGAGCATGTTTAAAATGTAATAGTATGTCTAAAGCATACTATTTTTTCCTATTACATGAAGGAAACGAATATAAATTTTATTACTAAATAGTGACAGTATCTGTATTTAATTAATGTTATATGACAATTTTATTTGATAATGATTATCATTATCGTATAATGGAATTAAGGAGGAAATGTAAAGCAGTATTATATGAATAAAAGTACACAGTAGGGTTGTAGTGAAGTTGCAGTCCAATTGTTGGAATAGGTAATGACAAAATGAAAGGTGTGTTAAGTATTGTTAGAACAAGAATTATATGATGTAACAATCATTGGTGGTGGGCCAGCAGGTTTATATTCTAGTTTTTACTGTGGGTTACGTGAGATGAAAACAAAGCTAATTGAATCACAGCCTCAACTAGGTGGGAAAGTTCATGTTTACCCAGAAAAAATGATTTGGGATGTTGGAGGTGTAACGCCTATTTCAGGGGGACAACTAATTAAGCAATTAGTTGAGCAAGCCTTAACGTTTAACCCTTCTGTTTATACAAATGAAAAAGTGCTGTCAATTGCCAAAAATGAAGATGGTATTTTTGTGATTACAGCTGAGTCAGGAAATATTCATTATTCCAAAACGGTTATTGTCGCTATCGGCGGTGGTATCCTGAATCCTCAAAAAATTGAAATTGAGGGTGCTGAACGCTTTGAAGTGTCTAATTTAAATTACACAATTAAATCCTATGAAAAATTTAAAGATAAGGCAGTTATTATTTCCGGTGGTGGTAACACAGCAGTAGACTGGGCATTAGAGTTAATGGAGATAGCCTCCAAGGTCTATCTAACCTACCGAAAGGATACATTGTCTGCACATGAGGCTCAAATTACAGAGCTTACAAATAGTTCGATTGAATGCCATTTCAATTCTGAAATTACAAAGTTGATTGCAGACGATCAAGCAGGAATGATTAAAGCGATTGATTTAACAAATCATGAAACAGGCACTGTAACGGAAATTCCTATAGATGAAGTGGTCATCAGTCATGGGTATGTACGTGATAAAGAGTTATTAGATAATAGTCCGTTAGCAATTGATCGCAAAAATGATTATTTTATTGCTGGCACAATTAATAGTGAATCATCCATCCCAGGTCTTTATGCTGCAGGTGATATTTTACATCATGATGGTAAAATCCATCTAATTGCAGCAGCCTTCCACGATGCACTTCACGCAGTAAATAGTGCGAAGAAATATATTCAACCTGATGCTTCAGAGGGTGGGATCGTTTCTTCACATAATGATATTTTCAAACAACGTAATCGCAAGCTGTTACAGGAAAGTTTAAAATAATCAATCTTAGGAGCACTAATGTACTGTTGGTGTTCCTTTCTTTTTTTCTTATCATGCTTAAGAGAAGGGAGGCATTCAGAATGGATACACAAGAAATTATTGAATTTTATACAACTGCGCCTTTAACATTTATTGATGTCATTACAGAGAAGATTTCTTCCGAAACGGTCGTGATGAATTATACGACGATGACGAATGCAGCAGGTCTATTATTTCCAATTAACGGGGTAGCTGATGTGGTAATCGCAGGTACAAATTATCGATTAGAAAAAGGACACGTTATCCATGTTGGTCCAAATTTGCCGATACAACGAACAATTACGAGCGATACTAAATTCGAGTATGCTGTCATTCATTTTCAGCTATCTGACGGAGAAAATTCAAAGTTCCCCCTATATAACCACCATTTTGCTTTACAGGTAGGAGAGCAGATTAAATTAATGAATATGTTACAGCAGTTAATACAAAATTATCTTATGCGCAGTCATTTATCATTTCTTCAATCTAAAGCTCTCTTTTTGAATATTTTAGAAGAAATTATTTTATTGATTAAAATGATGGACTATCAATATAAAAAAGAAAATATAGCGTTAATTATGGAGTATATACAAGAAAACTTTACAAAGAATATGACTGTTATAGATATCGCCAATCATTTTAATATGGAACGAAGGAAACTAACCTATCTATTTGAAAAAAGAATGGGTGTTAGCCCTAATGTTTATCTTACTGATTTACGTGTTCAAAAATCTAAGATGTTATTAAGCACCTCTCATTTATCTGTGAAAGAAATAGCAGAAAGTGTGGGCTACACAGATTATTTTTATTTTAGTCGTGTATTCAAAAAAGTAACCAGTTTATCGCCTAGCGAATTTCGAAAACATATGAAATAACAAACACCTAATGGAAAAATAACTTTCATTGGGTGTTTTTCATATAGAAAGAACATAGCTTTTCTTTTTTTGGACAACCTAAGATAGAAATAATGACATGAGGTGATGATCATGAAAATAGAAAGGTCGTCCGAGTGGGGAGAAGGCTTTATCAATCGATTAACTCATCTTGAAAAATGGCAAAGTTGGACATTATATAAGATGAACTATGATATTGTGAAAATGAAATTAATCCCTGAGTTCACAGGATTACAAGCTACAAAGTATTTGCCCAATTTAAAGCCACTAGCGCACCAGCTAGAAGCAGCAGAAACAGTCATTGAACGCATGAATGGAAAAGCTATTTTAGCCGATGAAGTAGGTCTTGGTAAAACGATTGAAGCGGGTTTAATTTTAAAGGAATACCTTATTCGAGGTCTTGTCAAAAGGGCATTGATTTTGGCACCTGCTTCTCTAATTAATCAATGGATAGAAGAGTTAAATTTAAAATTTCATATACCTGCCATCGCTTATAAAAAAAATTGTCCAATAGAGCGCTATGATGTACTGATTATGAGTATGGATACTGCTAAAAAGAGCCCACATAGAGAGCGTATTTATGAGCAGGATTACGACATGATTATTATTGATGAGGCACATAAATTAAAAAATAATAAAACTCAAATTTATGAGTTCGTACAAGGTTTAAAGAAAAAATTCTGCTTATTACTAACTGCCACACCTATTCAAAATGATGTTTTCGAATTGTATTATTTAATTTCATTATTAAAGCCAGGCCATCTAGGCAACTATGATACCTTCCAATCGGCCTTTTCAGCTAGTAAGCATCATTTAGAACATGATGATTATTTAAAAGAATTGGTCAATCAGGTAATGGTGAGAAATCGAAGAGAAGATACAGGGATTGAATGGACAAATCGTTGTGTTCAAATTGTGCCGATTACATTTACGCAGGCCGAGAGAGAAGTCTATGATATGCTTGGAGCCCTTGAAAATACAGGCTCATTTTCGTTAATTACATTGCAAAAGGAAATGTGTAGTAGCAAGGAAGCCACAGCACTTACACTAACTAATATGCTAGAAGATCATGTGCAGTCACAAGAAATTGAAGCGCTTTTAACAAAATTAATGGCTTTAGACGTGAATTCAAAGGCAATAAAGACACTCGAAATTGTAAAAGAAGCACAGGACAAGGTTATTATATTTACGGAATATCGAGCTACTCAAATCTATTTGCAATGGTACTTACATTCTAATGGCATAACGAGTGTGCTGTTTAATGGTAAGTTTAATAAAAATAAACGAGATTATATGAAGCATCTCTTTAAAGAAAAGGCACAGGTACTCATTGCGACAGAGGCAGGAGGAGAGGGGATTAACCTTCAATTTTGTCATCATGTAATCAATTACGATTTACCATGGAATCCAATGAAGCTAGAGCAACGAATTGGTCGTGTCCATCGTTTGGGACAGGAGCATGATGTTCATATATATAATCTTGCTATTGAAAATACCATTGAAGAAAAAATCTTGGAATTACTTCATACAAAAATTGATGTGTTCGAGAAAGTTGTTGGTGATTTAGATGCCATTTTAACAAACTTTAAAGAATCAGTATGAGGTAAGGAGGAGAAACCATGTATCCGCAACAAGTCCATCACTATTTAAAAGAATTTTTCATTGAAAATGACTGTGCGATTTTAGGAGAAGAAAATCATTATTTAACAGTTCAATTAACGATAGATATTGATAAAAGGATTATGAATAGGCCATTTTATTGGCAGTATGTAGAAGCGACTAATAGTGAGCCAAACCCAGCTCAAGTAACCTTCATTACCAATCAAACGGCAATAGCTAGTAACGTATTTGGCGAAGTTATTCATTATGGTTCACCGCGTTTAAATCAGCTTTTTCTAGCGACTAGAGAGTTAGGTGCCTATGTACAATTGTTTGAAAAGGTTGATAGTGATATGGGACAGGTCATACTAACGCCTTGGTTAGGTGTTAATTTTAAAGTTTCCTATTGCTGTGATCGCACAAAAGAAACGCTTTATTCATTAGGTATCAATTTATTGACGGGTGTTATTAAGGAGGATTTCCATGAAACGATTTGTTCATCGGAATTTGACACAGAGCCCGCAGATAATGTATTTCATGTGCAATATATTATAAAGCCAATCCGAGCACTGGAAAGATTAAATGATACGGTTGACACAATCATTGAGCGAGATGATCATTCATGGGCAACAGAAGCACAAAAAAGATGGCAACGAGATCAACGAGTCTTAGATTATTTTTATGAAGAAGTAGAAGATAAACCAGAATGCTATGAAATAGAAAAAAAAGCATTAGCGGAGCAATATGAATCCAAAATTAAAATAGAAATTATGAACGGTGGATTATTTTATCTCTTTTAAATGAGGAGCTGTCTAACATAAAGACAGCTCCTTTTACTTTTAAACATCTTCAACCATGCTTTGCAACTGGGCCAATTTGTTGTCCCAAAATAAATGGAAATATTGGAGCCAATCTTCAATTTCTTTTAAACGATCACTATGCAAAGTATAAATTTTCTCTCGGCCTTTTTTTTGAGCAGAAATTAGCTCTGCTTGCTCTAATATTTTTAAATGCTTCACGACAGCCGTTCTACTAATATCAAAATGCTCAGAAATATTGGAAATAGGTCTATCGCTTGCTGCGAGGAGCTGTAAGACATTTCTTCTTGTAGGATCAGCAATTGCTTGAAAAACATCATATTTCACTGCTGATTGCGTCATTAGGATTCAACAGTCTCTTTCAATTTTTGATTAATAATCATTGTCCAGCCGCCATCCATTTTTGTACGTACAGCTTTAGCAGTAGTGTTCGCTTTAGGAATAAGGTGCGAAGCTCCCTTCCAGCCACCATGTGTTAATGTAAATTCTGTTTGCTCTCCTACTTCTTTTAGCTCAAAAGTAACGAACCAGCCGTCATGATCCCAGGCGAATCTTAGAAAATGTGGTGCATCTACACTTTCTACTTTACATGGAGATGGACCAAACGGTGATTGAATAGTGAACTCGTGGCCTTCAATGGGTTGAAAGTCATTTGGCATAAACCAAGAGGCAATCTTTTCAGCGGTTGCAACAGTTTCCCATACTTTTTCGATAGGGGCATTTAGTGTAATTGTTTTAACAATATCCTGTAATTTTTCAGTCATATTTAGTTACTCCTTTTTTATTAATTAATTACGTATCGGTGTAATTGCCGCTGGCGCTTCGCTTTTCGGGCGGGTAAACAATGCAACCAGATTTTTATCACGCTAGATAAAATACAACCATAAGGTGTTATGAATATATAACACCTTATGGTTGTATGTCAACGAATTAAATAAAGTAATTTGTATCTATCTGTAGGTCACTGCTTATGTTACAATTATTTTTATAATTTTCTGACAGAAAGAGAGGGAGTAATATGGTCAACATTTCTGTGTTTTTAGTTATGTGCATTTTACTCATTATTTTACCTGGTCCCGATACAGCCATTGCAACAAAGAACACACTAACTGTAAGCAAAAAGGGAGGTTTACAGACGATAATAGGTTCATGCTGCGGTTTATTGATTCATACATGTGCAGCAGTTATTGGACTTTCCGCTATTATTGTTAAATCAGCTTATATATTTTCCGTATTAAAATATATTGGTGCGGTTTATTTATGTTACTTAGGCATCAAAACCTTATGGACGCTTCGAACAATACGCACACAACCTCCTGTTGTACAAGACGAGGAAAATATAGATCACCATTATGCTCAGCAGTCTTGCTTCAAGCAAGGGTTTCTAACAAATGTAACAAATCCAAAGGTTGCTGTGTTTTTTCTAACATTTCTTCCCCAATTTGTAGACGGTACGAGTGGAACGTTTTTTCCGTTTTTAATAATGGGTCTAATTTACACAGCCTTAACAATGTTATGGTTTGTGTTCTACGTGTACCTTTTAGATCGAATCAGTGCATTTATGAAAAAGCCAACTACAAAAGCCATTATCGAAGGAGTAACTGGAGCTGTGTTAATTGGCTTTGGTATAAAATTAGCATTAGAAAAAGCCCATTAAATGGTGCTACCCCCCCAATGTTAGTGTAATAATCTAACTTTGGGGGTGTTTTTATATGGCGAAATATAGCCAAGGTTTTAAATTAAAGATTGTTCAAGCGTATTTAAAAGGGAATCTAGGATACCTATTATTAGCGCAAAGATATGGTATTCCATCTCCAACTCCAATCAAACGTTGGGTTAGGGTTTATAAAGCTTTTGGGGAAGAGGGTTTACAACGGAAAACAAAGCATGAAGAATATTCTTTTCAATTCAAATAGAAAGTTCACTTGTGACAAATATTTTATTGGTCATAGCGAACGTTAATAGCGTATTGATGATAATGGTTTTTGTAACGCCTTGTTGTTGAATAATAATTTTTGAAAACTTTAAGTTAGCCACACGGCTGGCTAAAATATATTCCTCTGCTTCAGTAATTCGTCTACCATCAGGATGGTTCCCTAAAACAAAATGGCCAGCGTAAGAATTTTTTAGCACATTAGGATGCATGGATTGGTAATGGACCTCCATAATGGTATCTATTTCCCCCATATAATACTGAGTCACTAAATAATTTTTTAAAGCCCCTTTAAGGTCAATCGCGATAGCTGTATCAGCTAAAATTGTCCGAAAATAAACAGGCACGATATTAGCATCTTTAATGTTTGGTTTTACTTCAATACAAATTTCACCAGAGTGTTGTACAAATAGTTGAACAATTGCTTGATGATTATCACCTGTTAAAGTGACAATAGTTTTTCCAAAATGTAAGCTTCGAAAAAAAATACTTTCATCCGTCATATAGCCAGCAGCAATATGACGATTCTCGATATGTAGTGATTTCGCTTTTATCCCTAAAACGTCTTCACAGTTTTTTAGTTCATAAACGTGTTGTTGAAATGTAAAACCTAAATAATGCCTATTAACGATTCGATTTTCAAGCAATTGTTTCAACATCTGCTCCATCTCCAATTTTTGATAAATTAAGACAATATTCTTAATAAATTGTAGGACATACAACTCTCAAAAAACTCACCATATGTCGAAAACTTGTATATTTTGACGGAGGTAAAAAGCTCTGAAGTTCTCTTGATATGAAGAATTTCTAAGACGAATCAGCTAATAGAAAAGGATAAAAAGAAATGATAGAGAATGTATTACTAAACAGGAATTCTAAAAATCTTTTCATAACAAATACGAATAAATGAGGAAGATAGTTATGGAATTACGAGATTTAAAAGCATTTATGGCTGTTGTTGAACATGGAAGTTTTACGAAGGCTGCAAATGAAACCTTTGTTTCACAACCATCATTAAGCAAAAGCATAAAAAAATTAGAAGAAACATTGCACGTTGAACTTTTGAATAGATCTACTCGCAATGTAGAGGTAACAGATGCAGGCAGTGTTGTCTTTCAGCAAGGACAAAAAATAATGCACGCTGTACAAGAATTACATATTTTACTAGATGATTTATTGAATATTAAAACAGGCTCTATCAAGTTAGGGATTCCACCTTTAATTGGCACTTTATTTTTCCCTGAAATCGCTAGGAACTTTCACCAACAATATCCAGAAGTGCATTTGGAGCTTGTCGAACGGGGTGCAAAAATGGTTGAAACGCTAGTTGAAAATGGTGAAGTTGATATGGGTATCGTTGTATTACCAGCAGATGAAAGGAAGTTTACGGTTCAATCATTTGTAGAGGATCAGTTTTTTGTATTTATGAATGAATCGCACCCGTTTGCACAGCAAGACTGTATAGCTTTGCAAGATTTAAGAAATGAAACGTTTATTCTCTTTGCAGAGGAATTCACGCTGCATGACTATATCATTAAATCATGTGAAAGCATTGGTTTTACACCAATCGTTGGTTATAAAAGTTCACAATGGGATTTGATTGTCGAATTAGTATCCTCCAATTTAGGAGTTACATTGTTACCGCACTCAATTGCTGCCAAGCAAACAAATTCCAATGTGAAAACAATTCCATTACATAATTTTGATATGCCATGGCGTTTAGGGATTATTACGAAGAAAAATACATATCAATCTTATGCATTAAAACAATTACTCAAAACAATTCGTAGGAATGAAGAAAATTAATTTATTCCAATTAAGAATAAATAGTATTCGAATTAATTCCTTTACTTGTAAAATAGCGATGATGTAGAATTTTTCTTAATAAACGAGCAAATTTAGGAGGTTTCAATATGGGGAATGGGAAAGTGTGGAGTTCTTTTGAAGAAGCTATCGCGGATATTAAGGATGGAGACACATTAGCTGTAGGGGGCTTTGGGCTATGTGGTATACCAGAAAAATCAATTGCAGCGTTAGTACAACAGGGGACAAAAGATTTAACGGTTGTCAGTAATAATTGCGGTGTAGATGACTGGGGGTTAGGTTTACTGTTAGCTAACCAGCAAATAAAAAAAATGGTTGCTTCTTATGTAGGGGAAAATAAAATTTTTGAACAACAATTTTTAAGTGGTGAGCTAGAAGTAGAATTAACGCCTCAGGGAACACTTGCAGAACGTCTTCGTGCAGGTGGTGCAGGAATTCCTGGATTTTATACAGCTACTGGGGTTGGAACGCCAATTGCTGATGGAAAAGAAGTTAAGGTTTTTGCTGGTAAAGAGTATATTTTGGAAGAAGGAATTGTCGCTGATTTTGCACTTGTAAAAGCATGGAAGGCTGATAAACTCGGTAATTTAGTATATAGAAAAACATCACGCAACTTTAATCCATTAGCTGCTATGGCAGGGAAAATTACTATTGCCGAGGTAGAACAGATTGTGGAAGTGGGAGAACTTGACCCAGACCATATTCATACACCAGGGGTTTTTGTACAGCGTGTGTTAGTAGGTGAAAATTACGAGAAACGTATCGAGCGTTTAACGGTGAAAAAGGGGGAAGCGTAATGGATACAAGGCAAAAAATTGTCAACAGAGCAGTAAAAGAAATAACAAACGGTATGAATGTCAATTTAGGTATAGGTATCCCAACACTTGTTGCCAATGCAATCCCATCCGATTATGACGTGATGTTACAGTCCGAAAACGGCCTTCTTGGCATTGGTCCCTATCCAGTAAAAGAAGACTTAGACCCTGATTTAATTAATGCGGGGAAAGAAACGGTCACGGCAGTTCCTGGGGCATCCTTCTTTGATAGTGCCGAATCATTCGCCATGATTCGAGGTGGTCACATTGACCTTGCCATTTTAGGTGGTATGGAAGTATCAGAAACAGGAGATCTTGCTAACTGGATGATTCCAGGGAAAATGGTAAAGGGAATGGGTGGTGCGATGGACCTTGTCGTTGGAGCAAAAAGGGTCATCGTTGTCATGGAGCATGTCAATAAAAACGGTGAATCTAAAATTAAAAAGGAATGCGAACTTCCATTAACAGGTAAAGGTGTTGTGCATCGATTAATTACAGACCTAGCTGTATTTGATTTTACGAAAGATGGAATGCAACTTATAGAATTAGCAGAGGGCGTTACTTTAGAGGAAGTAAAAGAGAAGACAGCTGCTTCGTTTAGCGTAGCTTTAGCAAAATAACTTCAGACCTAGGACTGTTCCTTGCGCTATTGACTCACTCTACAATAGTCTAAAAAGGGAGCAAGAACGATGGAACAAAAATGGACAAATGAATTAGCGGTAGCACAGGTTCGAATCGCAAGGCCAACAGATCAATTAAAGGAAATTGAGCGTTTTTACTGTGAAGGCGTTGGATTAAAGAAAATTGGATCTTTTACAGGACATCGCGGTTACGATGGTATAATGATTGGGCTTCCAAACGCAAACTATCATCTTGAATTTACAGAGCATGTTGAAGGGAGCCCGTGTCCTGCACCAAGTAAGGACAATCTGCTAGTACTTTATATTCCAAACGTCGAAACTATTCACCGTATTGTCAAACGACTATCATTAATGGGGTACCCAGAAGTAGAGCCTGAAAATCTTTATTGGGCAGAGAAAGGTATAACCATTGAAGATCCTGATGGTTGGCGTTTAGTATTAATGAATACAGAAGGTATTTAAATAAGAATAAACAACACGAGCTATAAATGTAGGCTCGTGTTGTTTTATGATATCCAAAATACCCTATGCAGTATATAATTTAAATAGGAGGTGTCACATGCAACGAATAAGGACAATTGATAATTGGAAAGAAATATTAGAACGTTCTAGGAGCAAAGCTTGCCTTGTATTAAAATTTAGCATGACATGTATTAGTAGTATTTCAGCATTAAAAGAATTTAAAGCATTAGCAACGGATCTACCTAAATATCTTGTCATCGTGCAAATGGATAGAGTGGTTTCCAATGCTATTGCATGCGACATTCAGGTGAAGCACGAATCACCGCAGCTATTAATATTGCAGGATGGCAAAGGAATTTGGCAAGCAACTCACTACAAGATAAAGCAACCTCTGTTAGTGGATGGTATAAAGCAGTATGTAAAAACAACAACGTAAAAAAGATACCCCTCAATACATTTTGGGGTATCTTGATTCTTGAAAGGACTAATCCTCTAAAGCTTTATCTTCGTGATAGTTAGTAGCGCTGGATTCAATATCCACCTGTAGATAATTGGTCCAATCCACTTTGTTATAATCTTCTTCACTAAAATAGATATTTAAGACCTCTGTCATCGTTTTGTCCCCATCAGGCTCAGTGAGTGGAGCATACCAAGTGATAGCTGGTGTCTTAACACTTTTTAGCTTGGATAATTCAGCAAAAATTTTAGTGGAATCCTTCAACATCTGACTTTTCGATCCCTCTGTCACATCTGTATCCTGAATGGAAATCGTCACAACACCTTTGGATTCTTCCACAGAGAACTCATTTTTAACGATCACACCCACAATATCTTCAACAGAAGTGTTTTGATCGACCGCTACTTCCTTTGGCTCCGCACTTTTTCCACAAGCTACTAATAGTAGTGAAGCGAATACCATTAGATAAATCAATTTTTTCAATAGCATAACCTCCCTTGTTACTCCATATATGCGCAAAATGGGAGGGAATTATACAGTATAAGAGCAGGTTATTTATACTTTTTTGTATTATAACTTTAACGCTAATAATGCTATGTAATAAAAAAAGCACCTTAACCATTCGGCTAAGGTGCTGTATAGGCAATATAATGTAAAAAGCCGCGTATGCCGTAGTTATTATAGAAAGTTTTAAACCACCACTCCTCAAAGTGGGTGTTCGCAGAAGTTTTCTTGCTTATCCTCATGCACCGTAGTGTGAGGCCCGTCATTCCAACTCCAATAATAAAACTCCCTTTTACAGCTTAAAGGTTAAAACTTAATATTATACGAACAATGCAGCCTTTATGGATATAATAAAGCATGATGAAAAAACATGCAAGTAAGATGATTGCAGTAAATTAGTCAATGGGCAAGTGTTCCAAATTGTAGGATGCGTAACTAGAAATTCCTTTAAATATGCGCAAATGCTTCATATTTTTTTCACAAATGCGAACAAAAAATACGAACAACCTTTGCTTATTATGGTTGACTATGTAAAGATAGGAGCATAAAGAGAATTTACTTAGCAAAAATGTAAAAGGAGGAAGCGGAAATGGCAGCTTACCCAAATTGTCCAAAATGTCATTCTGAATACACGTATGAGGATGGAACAAACTTTGTATGCCCAGAATGTGCGCATGAGTGGAGCATGGATGCAACTGAACAAGAATCAGTTGGAATGATTGTAAAAGATGCAAATGGCAACCTGTTAGCTGACGGCGATTCAGTTACTATTATTAAGGATTTAAAGGTGAAGGGAAGTTCTTCTACTTTGAAAATAGGGACAAAGGTAAAAAGTATTCGTCTTGTAGAAGGTGATCATAATATTGACTGTAAAATTGATGGCTTTGGTGCTATGAAATTAAAGTCAGAATTCGTGAAAAAAGCATAACGACAATCAGCATGCACCTAAACTTCTGTGACAAGTTTAAGGTGCATGTTTGTATAAGTACTTATTTAAAGATTCTGCGTAACAGAATGGCAAGAGCAGCGCCTAATAAGGCAAAAATCGTATGTAAAAGAGCGATGTAACTAGCTCCAATCACCAATGCTCCTAATTCTGTTAAGGAGTAAGAGGTCGTATAGAGCCCATTATTTAGATTGTTAATGATGGCCCAGACAAATACAGGTACCGAACTAATAATAAAAACAATCCAGACATTTTTATAGAAAAGGTAGGAAAGACAACCGAAAAGTGCATACGAGATCACAAAGCCTTTTTGATTCCCAAGCAAGGATGAGTTAATGGCAAACATAAATGATAGTACGATAAAGATGATATGAAAAAAAGATAATGTTCTTTTCATGGGTAAGTATTCATTTTGGATTCGCTGTGAATGAACGAGCTGCTGACATTGCGGACAATTCGCTAAATGCTGCTCTATAAAATCTATCGTCGGTGCTTGGAGCACTTGTTTTTTATAAAGAGGTATTAAATCTTCTATAATTGAGCAATCTTGTGACAATACTTTCCCTCCAATCAATCTCCCCCCATTATACGACTTTTTTTAGAAAATAAAAAAAGCCTTCCATGATTTTTCAATCGGAAAACTTGTACATGCACCTTATTATTTTGCTGTTAGTACTTCATTTGTTAATGCTTGAATATCAATATGAGTTTTTTCCTTTACTGCATCCTTTAAAATTTCTGTGCGGAAGTAATGAACTGTCGCTTCAAGTGGAATTGCCAAAAGCTTTGAAAGGGCTGATTGATACATATAGACAAATTCTTTGTCCGTGTTACCACGCTTTAATTCGGCAAAAGCTTCATAAAATTGATCAAGCTTATCCGCGAACTCGAGTAACCGACCCTCTAAAGTACTGTCCTTACCTTCCTTCATACGTTCAAAGAAAATTGCCTGAAACTCTTGTGGGATTTCATTGATAATAAACTTTTCCATCATTTTTTCTTCCACATGTGCTAGCATTTGCTTCAGCTCTGGACTAGCATGTTTTACGGGTGTCTTAATATCACCAATAAAAACCTCAGCAAAGTCATGGTTGATGGTTTTTTCATATAAAGACTTCCAATCAACTTTTACGCCGTTCATTTCTTCCAACGTTGCGAAGAACATTGCATATTGTGATACTTTCCAAGAATGGGCTGCCACATTGTGCTCCTCAAACTTGAAGCGACCAGGGCAACGAATAATCCGCTCTAAATCATTAAGGCTTGTAAAAAATTGATGAATTCCTATAAAAATCACTCCTTTTTGTTCTATAAGTGCATGTTACTATAAACAATACCCTCTTTGTGTAGATTTCAAACAATTTAACAATGATTCAAGTTGTGTTTACAAAGGATTCACAATTGCTGATAAAGTAGGTTTAGGTGGAATGCTATAATGTAGGAGACTGATGAAAAGGGGCGTACACATCATGTTTTCCATTTATACACTACTTCTTTATATACATATTTTAAGTGCTGTTCTTTCGATTGGGCCTTTGTTCGTTGTGCTAACCGTCGTAAAAAAAATGCGCACAGCCTCCAACGGTGAAATGTCACCATATATCGAAGCCTTTAAGGGCGCCATTGCTATTGTCAAACATTCAGGGCATGTCCTAGTAGCATCAGGTATTTTGTTAATGTGGCATGCTGGCTATCATTGGCGTACTTCATGGATTGTCATGACGTTCCTTGTGATGCTTGCTTCTATTGTATTTTTAGCTAGAGCGTTTAAACGGACATTACGTACATTTAATACACCTGCTTATGACCAACAGCAATTTGTGTCACTTTTGCAACGGAAGACATGGATGTACATCTTATTATTGCTTATCATGCTTTGGTTAATGGTAGCAAAACCAATTCTTTGGTAAAAAAATCGCACCCTCATGGAGTGCGATTTTTTAGCTTACTAAGCGTTTGAAATAATTTTTACGAATAAATAAGTAACTGATGAAGAACAGAATAAAGAAACAGCAAGAGCTAGCCATTGAAATTTGTAAAAAAGCTGTGGAGACCATTGTTCGCATAGCTACTAATGTAGTAAGCAATAGTAAAATGGCTATGGAGAACGGTACAAATATAAGAATTGCCAATTCTTTAGAAACAACTGTGGCTAATTCCTTTTTAGAAAGTCCCAACTTTCGGATGCCAATATACTTTTCTTTTTCCTGTAGCAATGTTGTTTGTAAATAGAAGTAAAGTATACTCATGGCAGCACTTAAGAAAATTAAACTTAACATAGAGCCAATAAAGAACATAACACTTTTGATAAACATTTCCGTGTCATATAAATTGATTTTGGATGTTACGTAACGTTCACCAGGCAATGATGGTATGGCTTCGGTAATTGTATTCGCTAATTCTGTATGGGCGGTCCAATTGTCCAACTCATAAATATAGGTTTTATAAACAGGGTAGTCGATCGCTTGGTAAATGTCATCAGGCACAATGAAATAGCTTTGCTGGAAACCAGTAGATAGCAGATTTTGTTCATTGATTTTGACCAGTTTAAATGATTTTATATATGGATCGTTAGTATTGTTTGTTGTGGGTGCTACGCCTCGACTCCCTGCAACAGCAATAAATTCATCTTTCCGTAGAGTAATTTCTTGATGTTGTAACAGGTTGTAATCAGATAATGCCATATAGCCAAGGCGTTTATCCTCATTCGATTTGAATTCAATAAAGTATTTGCTTGCTTGAACGGTTGATAGTTTTTCTTCAAGATTGTCGAGATCAGCCTTTACCATATTTTCGTCAGTTTTTGGATCAGCAATGTATTGAAAGCTATACGGATAATTTTCTTCACTATCCTTTTTCACATTGTAATAAGAGCTAAATAAAATGCTTGTACATAGAAAGACACCACTTAATAGTATCGTAATTAGAAATAGCATACTTGCATGTGACTTCATTTTTGCATTTAAATTGGATGCTAACAGCATATTTGTTTTGCGTAAATAGGCAGATGACTTCTCAAAGATTTTTAAAAATAGTCTTAACCCTTGAGCGATGACTAAATAGATTGTACTAAGAAGACTAGCGAAAAATAACAGATAATAAAAAACGTCTAAACTTTTTACAAGGGCATGTTCGATTTTAAGTAAATAGGCTAATATAGCAGTCATGCTGATACTTAAAACGAATAAAAGAGGATGTGGCTTAATCGATTTCTCAATAACCGTATCACTTTTTAATAGCTGAATAGAGGCTTCTTTATTAATAAATTTCGTTACGACCTTTGATATCACTACGAATAAAATAAGAAATAATCCAATTGTTAAGCCAATTGCTTGTAAGGGCATATACATACCGAATGTATCTGCTTTTAAAACAACTTTTGCTCCCATTAAGAAGAGGGGAGTAATGACTAGCCCAAGAACGATAGCTGCCACAATTGCTAAAACACCAATTAACAGGTTTTCTCGATATACGAGCTTACGAATTTGCTTCATGGAAGCGCCAGTTATCATAAAAATACCTAGCGTTTTTGTCTTTTTTCGTAGAAATGCCATAATCGAATAAGCGATGTAAATAAAAGAAAATAAATAAACGAGCAAACTGGCTAACATCAATGAAATGCCAAGTGTTGAGTTCGGATCTAAGCTTTTCAGGCTTGGATGAAAGGCGATAACAGAAAATAGAAAGAAAATAATAATGGAAAACATACTACTCAAGAAATAAGAAACATATGTCCATTTATCACGTAAAATATTTTGGAGGACAATGTGATTAAAGCTCATGATGCCCACCACCTAAAAAAGCAAGAGTGTCCATTATTTCTTGGTAAAATTGCTTGCGATTGTTGCCACGATGTACCTCATTGTATAACTTGCCATCTTTAATAAATATAATACGATTGGCAAAGCTTGCTACATAAGGATCATGTGTCACCATGAGAATAGCTGTTTTTAGCTCCTGGTTAATGGAGGTAAATAAGTTCATCACATCATTGACGGCTTTGGAATCAAGATTTCCTGTAGGCTCATCAGCTAACAATAAACTAGGCTCATGAATAACAGCACGTGCTATGGCTACTCGTTGCTTTTGCCCACCAGATATTTCGTAAATACGTTTGGGCAGTAGCTCCTCTATGCCAAGAAATTGAGCCACATGCTTTAAACGTTGACGCATTTTGGAGGCTGGTAAGCTATCTAATGTTAGTGGTAATAAAATATTTTCTTGCACTGTTAATGTGTGGACAAGGTTAAAATCCTGAAAAACGAAACCTAATTCAGAACGGCGAAACTTTGCAAGCTCCTCATCAGTTAAAACATAAGGATTTCTATTATTAATCAAGATATCGCCAGCAGTAGGACGATCAATAGTAGATACACTATTTAAAAATGTCGTTTTCCCACTTCCTGAAGGTCCCATGACAGCTACAAATTCCTGTTTGCGTAACTGAAAATCAATGCCGTTTAATGCTTTGTATGTGATCTCTCCAATATATTCTTTTTGCAAATTGGTCACTTGAAGTATTGTGTTTTCCAACTTGAACAACTCCTTTATGTTAATTTAATAGCTTAAGTATAAAAAAGGAGCGATAAAAAACCTATTTAGCTTGATGACATGAAGATGACAAAGTTGTCATGTTTATTTTTTCCGACTGTTTGAAAAATTGATGGAAAAAGTAGTGACATGATCAAAAGATTGTAGCGTGAAGGGGTGCTCTAAAGTAGTTAGAATCTTTTTCGCTAAATACAATCCAATACCTGTTGCTTCACCACTCGTTCGTCCCTTTATTCCCGTATAAAATAAATCGAAGACACGCGATATTTCACTGTCAGGAATTGTCTCACCATGATTTATTATTTGTAAAGTTGAACTATCGTATTGAATGTGGATAGTGCCGGCTATCTCACTATATTTAATGGCGTTATTTACTATTTGATATAGGACAATTTTTAACCATTTTCGATCTGAATAAATAATTTGGTCTTCAGTAAGTGTCATTTTGGGGAAAATTTCTCTTGCGATAAAGTAATCTTTCAAATCATTGACGACCTCTTGGACGAGCCTTTTTAAAACAATGGGTTCAATTTTTAAATCAGCTACTAAATTAGATGTGCGTTCATACGTTAATAGCTGATTGAGAGTAAACGTCAGCTTATCGCATTCTTTACTAATGGTTTGCCATTGCTGTAATTCGCCAGAGGTTTTGTTGGATGTCGTTTGAATGACTAATTGAATAACAGATAATGGTGTCTTCATTTGATGTACAAAATGGGATAGAACAAGTTGTTTTTCTTGTGCTTGCTCCTCTAATCTTTGTTGTTGTGTTAATAATAAATACTTCATTTGACTCAGCTTGCTGCTATAGGCTTGCTCAATTGGAGAGCGCGGTTCAAATAGATAAAGATCATCCTGTGTTTGGGCATCTTTTTGTAAATGAGTATATAATTTTCTTCTACGATAATAACGACCTAATAGCCAAATAATGAACAAAAAACTGACAAGGAAGATAAAGTAGTTATAGTTTGATGAAAGGTCATCCAAGGCATGAATGATCCAAGGTAATAATAGGAAGCTTATTCCATAGAGAATGATGATACTTAGATGATCTCGAAAGAATAGTTTCATTTTCCTTCCTCCACTAATTGATAACCAAGACCGCGAATGGTTTTAATTTCAAGCTTAGAGTGGATTGCCTCCATTTTTCTACGTAGTCGACCGATATTCACTGACAAAGTGTTTTCCTCAACAAAGGTTTCATCATCCCAAATAGCACTTAATAGCTTTTGGCGAGGCACAACATTTGGGTAGGCTTCGAATAATACCTTACTCAGCTGCATTTCTTTTAACGTTAACAAACTCTCATTACCCTCCGCTTGAAGACGGACGATATCTGGATTTAATGTAGTATTAGCTATTGTTATGGTAGTTGTTTCAGCTGAAGCATACTCACCGTATGTACGTCGAAGCAGCCCATTAACCTTTGCCATAAAGACATCTAATGAAAATGGTTTTGTGATAAAGTCATCAGCGCCATTTTCAATCCCATATACTTGATCAATATCATTTACTCTGGCAGAGACAATGATGATTGGACATGTTGAGAGTTGGCGGATTTTCCGTGACCAAAAATAGCCATCAAACGTTGGGAGATTGATATCCATAATGACTAGATGTGGTTGGATGGCATTAAATTCTTCTATGACGTGCTGAAATTGTTGGACAATATGGCATTCAAACTGATATTTGGATAAATGCTCGACAATCAGTGAAGCAATATTTGCATCGTCCTCTATTATGTATATTTTGTACATATCTATCGACCCTTCCTTATTTCTATATTTATAATGTACCCTGATTTCCATAAATCTATAGAAAATTGTAACTTGAAACATGAAAGAAGAGCCACCACAAACTCCATTAGAGAATGTAATGACTCATATTTATTTCGATTCAACAAAAGTTTTTTGTTTATGCTTGTTTGTCTAGTGTTCAAAAGCCCCCTGAACTAGAGGATACCGTCAAAAAGCAGCACATTCTTTGGCAATGATGTTGTGTAGCTCCAAGTCCTAGCGAATGTCTTAGGACGTTACGGTTTTAGGTTAACTTCTATTTGTCAGGCACAGCATAATTATTTATTTTTTTGGAATATGGAAAGTTATATTCGTACCTTTATTGATTGTACTTTGAATTTGTAAACTTTGACCATAAATTCTTTTAAGGCGTGAATCTGTATTTCTTATACCAACACCATCGCTTGCGTTTTCACTACCTGCTTGTAAATCGGCTAATAGGCCAGGGCTTATTCCCACACCATCATCGATTACACTAATTGCTACGTAATTTGTGTAATCTTTAATGCGGATACAAATGGTACCGCCTTCTTCATTCTTCAAAATTCCGTGTCGAATTGCATTTTCAACTAAGGTTTGTAACGAAATAGGGGGAATTTCAATCTCTATCCCATCATCTATCTCCCATTCAACATGGATTAATTCTCCAAAACGCTGCTGTTTAATGTAAAGATAAGAGTGAACTAACTCTAGTTCATGCTGAAGTGGTACAACCCGTTGAAGATTTCGAACATCGAAGCTCCCATGTAAATACTCACCAAAATGATGCATTAAATCAATCATTCTATCAGTGTCTATTGTGCTAAGGGAAGCAATGGTATTAAGCGTATTAAATAAAAAATGCGGCTGGATTTGAGCTTGAAGCCAAGCGCTTTCTAAATGTAATTGTTGTTGAATGCTGTATTTTAAATCAATTAAAGCCCGACTTCTTACTTTTAACTCTAATGAATTAATTGGTTTCGTTACATAGTCATTGGCTCCATAGGAAAAGCCGGTATAAACATCTTCAGGATGTTTACGTACAGTAAGTAATAAAATAGGCAATTCAAGAAGTGAGTAATGTTTTCTTATCTCTTGGATTAAAGCGTAGCCTGAAATATAGGGAAGCATTGCATCAACAACAACTAAATCCCAGGATTCATGCTTTATGCTATCTAAAGCCTTTTCACTGCTTGTAACAGTAGTAACAGCATATTCAGATGTCGAAAATACGCTCTTCATCGTTGTTAAATTCATTGGATCATCATCAACCATTAAGATTTTGAAGTGCTTTCCTGCTGATATGGAGGGCTCTTTTTCTGCCATTGATAACTGTGTAATTTCTTGATTCATAATGGATGTTTGAACTGTTTTCGAATTTTCTTCAGCAAGTGGTAATGTAAAATAAACATCTGAGCCTTTATTAGGAATAGATTTTATACGCATTGTACCACCATGTAACTCAATTAGTTTTTTTGAAATCAGAATTCCTAATCCAATGCCTTCTTCATTTTCATGCCCTTGTTCATAAGGAGAAAACAGGCGACTTTGTACAAATTCATCCATTCCAAGCCCTGTATCACGGATATGGATAATGGCCATATGCTGCTCTTCACGTGCAGTAATTTCTATAGAACCCTCGCTTGTAAATTTAATGGCATTATGCAAAAGGTTAAAAAGAATTTGAATGAGGCGATTTTCGTCAGCTATCACATTTGGGAAATTTCTAGGAATAGACGATACCATTTTTATTTGTTTTCCGCTTGTAATAAAGCGGAGCATATCAAATACACCATGAACAGCACCATGAAGGTTAACATTTTGAGTATGGACATGTAAATTACCTTCTTTTAAGCGAGTAAAATCAAGTATGTCATTTAATGTGAAAGACATACTTCTGCCAATATCTATAAGATGTTTAAGATTTTGATGATCTTCAGCAACAAGTCTATTCTGTGGATTATCATATATGGACTGTCCAAGTGTAATCATTTTATTCATTGGGCTCCACAATTTCTGTGCATTGCTTGCTAGAAATTCATCTTTTAAAGTATCGTCTTTTTGTAGTTTTTCGACTAACTTATGTATTTGCTGAGAGTTCTCATGGAAACGTCTGAACCAATAGCTAGAAAAACCAAGCATAACGAATAAATAATCAAATGGATAAACAGGAATGTCGAATACGTAGACAGATTTGATAAAGCCCCATATAATGCCGTTTGTTGTACCGATAGCTGTTAGAGCAATTAAAGCAGAGCTCCTTTTTTGGTTTTCTATATATTCTCTTAAAGCTAGTACCACTACATAGAGAAAGGATACTACGAAAAGTACGAAGAAAAGAATTTTAGTAGGCACCAACCAAGACATTGGTAGAACAATAATTAATGATACTCCTAGAACATAAAAGCCAAAAATCCATTGAAAGGTTTTAGTATTGTGATAGTTGACCAATAGGACTCTCATAAATTGCAGAAAAAAGAAGGATGATCCTAGAAATATAATAGAAGATAGTTTATAGGACCATACATAATTAAAATGAAGCCAATCTAGCAGAGAGCAATCAAATGTAATTAATTCATCAGCTAAAGGTAGAAGAAAACCAATTGTGAATAGTAAAACGATAGGTTTTTTATAAATGAATAAAAACACAAGTATGCTAAAAAGAGCAAAAAGTAACAGCATTACTACAATTATAGAAAGCGATAGGCCTGTAATTAATTGATGGTGTGTCATAGCGGATGCAGTGCCGAATGAAATTTTTTTATTAATAATAGGGTTTTTAAATGTATCAAAATTAGAAATATGGATTACTATGTCAATTTCAAGTTGCTCATCAGTAAAATATACGGTGTATGGTGAAGCATGACCTTTATGATCTTGAGCGTTATTAGCCACTTTACCTGATTGTCCTACTAGTTCACCATTTATATACAATGCAGAGGCGGTTGAAATAGCAGGAATACGGATTGCATATCGATTATTTGTGGCAGAGTTATTAAGTAGAACTTTTAATCGATAAGTTCCATAGGGTTGATTTGTTTTCTCATTTTTTTTCGTAGGAACAGTTTGGACAATACCCTTTTTAATAGTTGCTTGATTAGTGCTTTCCTTGCTTTCGGGATTGATGAATAGCCCAGGGTAGTATAGCCATTCTCCGTTTAAGTAGAGAACTTCATCATTTAATATTGTTTGAGAGTTAACATCTAAAATACCTTCTTGAGCACTAGGTTGATGATCAGAGGGGAGGAAAAAGTTTAACCATAGTAAACGAAAGGAAGTAAGGGCTATAAAAATGGCAATTACAATAAGTAGATGTCGGATAGTTGTTTTTTTCAACACAGACATTGTGTCCTCCTAATGGCTTTCTGAAATAAAGCATAAACTCTATCTACCATGCCACGAATTTCAAAAAAAGGAAATGATATAGTTGGTAAAAGAATACTTTAAGCCTAAATAAATAGAACTATATGGAGATTATAGTTCTATTTATTTTTTTCTTTCATTCTGAAAAAAGTAATATTTCATTAGTTGTTAAGTATTCTTTAAGTGGTATGACGTATGATGATTGAATAAATATAGTAAAGTTTGAGTTGAAACATAGATAAGATTTTAACGAAAAAATCATCTCAATGGGAGAAATGATCTATTGTGGGTAAGTTCAAGTTAAAGTTATCGTTTCTTATTGTTAGTATGACGATAGTAGTTGTACTCGCGGCATCTAGTATTAGTATTTGGAGTAGCTATCAAAATTTCAATGAAATTTTGAAGGAAAATAAAGCAGACATGCAAGCAACCTATGTAAAGGAAGTTTCAACAATTACCGAAGACTATTTACAGGGATTTGTGACAGAAGATATGTCATTAGATCCGTACGTGGAGCAGGTAGTTGATACTTTACTTGATGAAAGAGTTGTTTCTTTTCGTTTGTTTTTTAAGAAAATCATTGTCCCTATTATTATAGTAATAGCTGTAGTAGTGGGGCTAGCTATATGGTTAGCTCTAAAAATTACGCGACCTCTAAAAGACCTTTCAACAAGAATAGAAATAGGGGAAGGGATACAGGGGACTGAGGAGATTACTGATTGGTATTATGAAGCAAAGTTGTTAAAAAAGAATGTACGGAATATGATGATTTGCTCAGAAAGTAAAATTACTGATTTAACGGAGCAATTGAACTTAGACTCATTAACAGGGATTCCTAATCGCAGAATAATGGATCAAACTTTACAGGATTTGATTGTAAATAAAGTCCCGCATTCCATCATCTTAATAGATTTAGATGATTTTAAAAGTATAAATGATACATATGGTCATACAGTAGGGGATGAAGTGCTAAAAGCTTTTGCTAATCATATGCAGAGCAGCATGGAGGAACAAGATTTGTGCTTTAGATATGGCGGAGAAGAGTTTATGGTCATATTGCCATCAAGGAACATAGACGAGGCGGTACAATTAGCAGAAAACTTACGGATTAAACAAGCTTTACAAGAAACAGTGTGTGGTAGACCGGTGACGATGTCTGCTGGCATTACTGCATTTACACCAAACGTCCAGAGTCCTAATCAATTAATAGAAATTGCAGATCATGCTTTGTATAAGGCCAAACAATCAGGAAGAAACTGTTTATGTGTAGTTGGGAATATGAGACAAATGATTATTAAATAATGGGAAAAAGCATGCTAGTGTTCAGTACTAGCATGCTTTTCGTGTTATCAGCTTGTTTCAAACTCTTTTTCTTGTTCCTGTAAAACGGTCTGAAAAAGATCTATTGTTTCTTGACTAGGTGAAACATTTAATTCTGATAATAAGGTGCTTTTAAAAGAATGGTAAATTTTTATGGATTCTGCACGATTTCCTATTTCAGAATAATGCATGATTAATTGTTGGATGGTTTTATCAGAATATGGATTTAACTCTAAGGCTAATAGTAACGAACGTTCTCTACTTTTTACATCCTGATTTTTAGTATAATAATGGTTCAATTCATCAAGTAACTGAGTAAATTGTTTGTTCATTAAATTTGCTTTACTGGCAGTCCATGAATAGTCCAATGTAGCCATAAACTCCCCCTGATAATTTTGAATGAGTTCCTCAGCCTTCTCTATAGCTAATCTTCCTGTTTCTGCTTTATTATTCAAAATGTACTCCAAATCATGGGCATCACATTGAAAATCGTCTAGTTTCAACATATAGCTACCGTTAGTATACTCAACTACATCCAAATATCCATATGTTGAAAGCGTCGTGCGCAAGTATGAAACAGTAGTGTGCAATTGGACTCTTGCTTTTTTATATTCCGTATCACTCCATAGTGTATCAATGATGGTATCACGAGGCACGGGCATATGAAGCTGTATAAAAAGGAATGCAAACAATTCTTTTGTTTTAATAGTTCTCCAATGAATAGCTTTTTCATCATAAGAAACGACAAATTCTCCAAAGCATTTTATCATAAGTGAAGGTTTTTGATGTGGTTGAGTAGGTACTGATTTTATTTCTGTCTGGAACAGTTCTTGAACTCTATTAATGGTCATTTCTAGACGAGATTTCGAAATAGGTTTCAATAAATAATCTAGAGATGGTACATCAAATGCTTGAACAGCGTAGTCTCTATAGGCAGTTACAAAAACAATACAGATATTTTTATCCCAAGTTTTTAATAATTGTGCAACTTCTAGACCGTTCATACCTGGCATTTCAACATCTAAAAATGCTACTTGAAAATCCAAGGTAGGTCCTTCTGTAAGTAAGTCTTTTACTGTTGTAAAAGTTCCTATGACCTCAATGTCCTTAAATTTGTTTAAATGTTTTGCTATGTTAATAAGAGCTAATTGCTCATCGTCCATCACGATTACCCGGACCACATAAGGACACCACCTTTCAATATATTATCAGATTGAGATGTCTATTATTGATCCTTTATACGGATGAGTAGGAACTGATTGCTGAGGTATATCTTGTAGTAATTCAATAGCTGTAGACGTATTTAAATTGAGTGCGTTTTGCATGACGCTCAACTGTACGGTTTGTTGAAGCTCCATCAGCTGTGATGACATGAGTGAATTCATTTCCATTTCTACATTCCCTCCTTTTCTTCTTTTATCGGTAAAAATAGCAAATGTCTAATATAAAAAAAGTCCTAAACTATTGCTACTAATTTATAGACTTTTTCCTCTAAATTATTTAAATTACCAAAAAAATAAATGAAATTGTATATTTTTCCGTTTTTATAGTAATAATTCCTAATATCAGGCAAACAGCCCTGAGTTATTAATTTGCAAACTTAGTGTTACTTACATGGTAGAGCGTTCAACTCTAGTGTGCTAGCAACAGATTTGCAACAAATAATAAAATAATGGAGGTATTACTAATCATGAAGAAAAAAGCATTAGCTTTAGCAGTAGCGGTGACCTTTGGTTTGAGTTTGTATGCGAGTCCTTCCTCCGCTGAGGACAAATCACCAAGTAATATACTATGGGCAATTCCCCAGATTTATAATTTAACGGTTGGAGAATTCCAGCAACTAAATGAGATGGAGTCGTTGTGGTTTTATCCAGAGCAGGATTTAGTGAAGGACACGACAACAAAAATAGAATCTGCAGAAGATGAACATGTCATCATAGGCGGTGACACATTATTTTCAATAGCCCGTACAAATAATGTAACTGTAGATGAGTTGAAAACATGGAATAACCTTGCTTCAGATTTAATCTTTGTTGGTGAATCATTAGCTATTAAAGCTTCATCTGCGAAACCGAAACCCAAGACTTCTGAAGGCACTGCGTCTACAAAGACTGTTACAACAGCCAAAACGAAACCGACAAGTGCTCCAACAACTGGATCTGGTAAAACATTAACAATGCGTGCTACTGCTTATACGGCATATTGTGAAGGGTGTTCAGGCATTACGGCGAATGGAACAGATATAAGATCAAATCCTAACTTAAAAGTAATTGCAGTTGACCCACGAATTATTCCTCTTGGTACGAAAGTTTGGGTCGAAGGCTATGGCGAAGCAATAGCAGCCGATACAGGAGGGGCAATTAAAGGGAATAAAATTGACGTATTTATTCCTACAGAAGGACAAGCGCTCCAATGGGGTGTTAAAACAGTAACGGTAAAAATTTTAGATTAAATGTTAAAGGGATTTCTCAAGCTTTGGGGAATCCCTTTTGATATATGTGCATAAGTATTGGGATATTTGGAAACCATCAAAAATAGAGGAGGTATTTTTTATGAAAAAAATGAGTTTATTTAGCCTTTCTTTATTAGTTTTTATTGGTGGTTGTAATTTCTTTGATAAGAAAGAAGAAAAAGTGACAGTAAATGCGCCGTCTCCCTTAACAGCCACTGCAAAAGTGATTGGTGCAAATAACGAAAGTTATGGGAATGCATATTTTCAGGAAGAAGATAATGGCGTTATGATGACGTTGGCATTAACTGGTTTACCACCAGGCACAAACGGCATTCATATTCATGAAGTAGGGAAGTGTGAGCCGCCTAAATTTGAATCAGCTGGTGGACATTTTAATCCAACCAATAAGGAACATGGTAAGCTTAACCCTAACGGATACCATTTAGGGGATTTACCAAATTTAGAGATAGGCGAGGATGGCAATGTCGATCTTAACTTCTTAGCAGAAGGGTTAACATTACAAAAAGATCAACCAAATTCTTTGTTAGATAATGATGGTAGTTCCATTGTTATCCATGAATCAGCAGATGATTATAAAACTGACCCAGCAGGTAACTCAGGGGCAAGAATTGCTTGTGGTGCTATTCAATAGAATGAAGTTTAAGACTGTATCTGATGGACATAAGATGCAGTTTTTTTATTGCCATTTCCCCTAAAAAAGAATGGCACAGTAATTGTGAAAATTAATCTATTTATGCGATAGGTTTTATATTTATAATGCATAATGCGTATGTTTTATTGCAATTTACTAAAATTCTATTGTATAATTCTTTTATCAGAAAATTCAATTAAATAAGGAGTGATACAATGGGTAAACTGTTAAATTCAAAATTTGAAACGTATTTAATGGATCAAGAACTTGAGTTCGATGAAGCGGAAGAGAAAAATGAAGAGCGCATGGTAAAGGTGGAATATGAAGAATATCCAGAAGGTTTTTTTACAAGTTTATAATAAGTATTTGATGGGCCATGTTAAAAGTGGTAATAACTTTTAACATGGCCTATTGTTTTTTTTGCCCTATTTTTCTTGATTCAGCATTCATCTTCGGGAGAAAGAATGCTTTTTTTGTTTTTTTCAGGGGGAGTTCAAATAGCCCCGCTGGTTGCAGTAATGATGGTGTACCAACAAGATGTGATGGTCTTAGGCTAACTTCTACTCGTCAGCTCGAAAGAATTTGGACAACATTATGCCGTGGCATAATTGATAGGGTGATTATAAACTACTTTTTAGGAGCATGTTAATGAATTATGTCGTTTAGTATTCTTTATGGGTCTAAAGGTATATGTACTTTTCTCAAATAGATTCATGTATAATGGGAAACAAAAATGTGTATAGAGGTGTAGTTATGTCAAAAGCTTTAACAGTAGAAGAAACGATTTATCAATGGTTTGATCATTTTCACAAATATCCAGAAGTAAGCTGGAAAGAGTTTGAGACAACTAAAAAAATTGCTTCGATACTGGATGAATTAAATGTTACTTATCGTTTACTAGGTGATGTACCTGGATTAATAGCTGAAATTGGAACCGGTGATGAAATCGTCGCAGTACGTGCCGATATTGATGCTTTATGGCAAGAAGTTGATGGAAAATGGCAGGCGAATCATTCTTGTGGTCATGATGCCAATATAACAATGGTTCTTGGTGCATTATTACTACTGAAAGATCGCCCATTGCAACATCGTGTTCGTTTCATTTTCCAACCTGCGGAAGAACTAGGAAATGGTGCATGTGCAGCGTTTGATAGAGGAGCAGTTGATGGGGTATCGCATTTATTCGGAGTGCATTTAAGACCAATTGAAGAATTACCACTCGGTAAGGTTTCACCAGCTATCCACCATGGTGCTGCTTATTTTTTAGAGGGGACCATTCATGGCATTGATGCACATGGTGCTAGACCTCATCAAGGTAAAAATGCTATTGATGTCATTATGGCTGTGCAACAGATGCTACACAGTATTCATCTATCACCGTTTGAACCACATTCTGCGAAATTAACAAAAATTATTGCAGATGGCGGTAGTACGAATATTATTCCTGGTAATGCTAGTTTTTCAATGGATATTCGAGCGCAGCAAAATCAACAACTTGAATTGCTCCGCAGTAAAATTGAGTCTGGATTAAAATCTATACAGCAACAATTTGATATAGACATGAGCTGGAATTGGTTAGACTTTACTCCAGGTGCTGAAGTTTCACCAATCGCAGCCAAAATGGCGAAAGAGGCAATTATTGAAACATTAGGTGAGGAACATTTAGCAGATGAAATAACGACTCCTGGTAGTGATGATTTCCATTTTTATACAGTGAAGAAACCTGAACTAAAAGCGGCAATGATTGGAATTGGGGCTAACTTAGCACCAGGGCTCCATCATCCAAAAATGACATTTGATCGTAGTGCATTAATAGATGCTTCAAAAGTACTCGCATGTGTATTAGAAAAAAAAACTGAATAATAAATTTTTAAAAGCTATATAAAAAAATGAAAATATTTTTTAGTATAGCTTTTTTTGTATGAACATTTTTCGAAATGCATGGATATTCAAGCATTTGCATTGTTTTTAATTGCTACTTGAAAGCGTTTTATTACGCTAAAATAAAGGGATTTGCTAGAGAAGCATAAATTTTTTGCGTTGACTTTTAATTTTTTGAATATTAAGCTAAAAAACGTAAAAAATTATTTGCGTCTTTAAAAAACCGGAATGGAATTTGGTGCAAAAAAAGGGGATGGAAGAATGAAAAAGGATATTAATGCAGGTTGGGCACTACTAACTTTTGCGATAATGATTATTACAATGTTGATTACAGTAGTTGTTTTAGAGCAAAGTCCTCACGTACCTCTTCTTGTCGGCACAACTGTAGCAGCAATTGTTGCCAAAATGCATGGATACAAATGGACAGAAATTGAAGAAATGATGTATAAGGGGATACGCCTTGCGTTACCTGCCATCGTCATTATTATTTTAGTAGGGTTGACAATTGGGGCATGGATTGGCGGCGGAGTTGTAGCAACGATGATTTTCTATGGCTTAAAATTGATTTCCCCAGCGTGGTTCTTAGTTACAATCATGCTGTTGTGTTCAATCGTGTCATTAGCCATCGGTAGTTCTTGGTCGACAATGGCAACAATTGGTGTCGCAGGTATGGGTATTGGTTTAAGTATGGGAATACCGGCAGCAATGATTGCAGGTGCGGTTATTTCAGGTTCATACTTTGGTGATAAAATGTCACCGTTATCAGATACGACGAATCTTGCGGCGGGATTAACAGGTACTAACTTATTTGAGCATATTAAGCATATGCTTTATACAACAATTCCAGCATTAATTATTTCACTTGTTGTTTTTGGAATTTTGGGTAGAAAATTTGCGGATGTTTCTATGAAATCAGAAGAAATCTTAACAACGTTAAAAGTGATGGATGAAAGCTTTGTTATTTCGCCTTTACTATTGCTAGTTCCAGTAGGGGTTATTGTATTAGTAGCTAAAAAGGTGCCAGCGATTCCAGCTTTAATAATTGGGATTGTATCAGGTTTCTTATTACAAATTTTTGTACAAGGTGGTTCAGCAGCAAGTGCTGTGCAAGCATTACAGGCAGGGTTTGAAATCTCTACAGGTAATCAAATGGTGGACGAGCTATTTAACCGTGGTGGTTTAGATTCAATGATGAATACGGTTTCAATGACCATTGTGGCGATGACTTTTGGTGGTATTTTAGAGTATTCAGGGATGTTGAAAGCTCTTATGAATGTAATCGTGAAGTTTGCTAAATCTACGGGGAGTCTTATTGCTTCAACAATTGCAGCGTGTGTCACAACGAATGCGACATGTTCAGAGCAATACATTTCAATTGTAGTCCCTTCACGGATGTTTGCAGGTGTTTATCAGCAACGAGGCCTACATTCTAAAAATCTATCTCGTGCTTTAGAAGACGGGGGAACATTAACATCTGTTTTCTTCCCATGGAATACTTGTGGTGTGTTTATTTTAGCGACATTGGGTGTAGGCGCTATGGAGTATGCACCATATGCCATTCTTAATTTCATGGTACCTATTATTTCCATTATCTATGGATATATTGGTTTTGCTATTGTTAAATTAACCCCAGAAGAAATGGCGGAAGCAGAGAAACGTAAAAAAGAACAAGAAATGGAAAACACTGATAATATGGTAATGGTTGATTAATGATATGAATTCTCGTAGATGCTTGTCCATTTACGAGAATTCCTTTTTACAGTTGTTTAATAGGTTGCAAAATTCAATTCATATATTGTACGAGGGCGACCTTGTTGATGAGTCATTTCTTCGCCTACAACTTTTGCGTACCCATTATCGACCAATTTTTTAATAATACGTTCGGTTGTACGTCGAGTTACTTGTAGGTATTCGGATAGATTTTGTGATGTGAATTGGGCTATTTGACGTTCATTACTGAAATTAATTATTTTAGAAATGTTTAATGGACTTAAACTTGTGAGCTTAGCCATTTGTAAAACGTAAGGATCATCTGTTTTTAAAGAAAGTTTACCTTCTGAATTGGGAAAAGGTCCTAATAGATTTTTATGCTCATCGAGTATATAAATCTCAAAAGGTTTAGTAAATGATAAGGCGTGTTGAGCATTTTGTGTGGCTTCCATTATGGAGTGCCCATAGCCAAATGATAATTTAAAAGGTTGTTCAATTTGCTGTATTAGCTTTTCTAAGTTTTCTTTTTCAAGAGCATGTTGTAAATGTCCTGCAGTCGTGTATAGCTCAAAAGAATGTGTTGAAATTTGCTTGTACGTTGAGAAGGTAGCTTTTACAATTTGGCTTAAAATAGTTGATTCGATTGAAGAATCTTCGGGAATTTCTAAAAGACCTACTACAGCCTTAAATGATTCAGATTTCGTTAATAGTGATTTAGATTTTGTTTCTTCAAGACATTGAATAATAGAATTCGAGGTATCTAACATCCGCATTGCTGGTATTTGAAGAGCTTGTAAATCATCGAAAACACTATGAATACTTGTAATGACAAAATCAATGCTTTTAGCATTCCATAAGGCGATATGGCTTTGTAATATGTTCTCAGTTGGTTCTGTAATCGATATATGCTGAACATACGGCTTCTGGCCAACATATTCTATTTCTGCTAAAACATTATCCACAAATGCTGGATTCATTACATCAATGGAAATTCTGTTGATGGATACAGCCTGTTTGGCTACAAGGGATAAGAGTGTTGTAGAAATGGCTGTTTCATCTTGCTTAATATAATTCCAAGGTATTGGTATGTCTGAAAGTAAGGATTGGGCATGCAAGTAGGGTAATGTTCCTCCGAATAATAGTGCATCACAAGGTTTAATTTGCTTCATTAATGTAGGTGCTTCAGAGGGATGGCTGTATAGATAAAATTCTAATTGAATATTATCTATGTTTTGTGCGATACTAATAATACGTTTCATAAATGCTTTAGAACAAATAATCGCTATTTTGGTAGACATGGGCATCGTTCCTTTTCTATTTTTTTAAATATTTAACGACGTATTAACGACATGCATAACAACAAAGGAGACTGATTATTATGAAAATCCAACAAGTAGAAATTTTTGCCATACATTTACCGCTAATTGATCCATTTATCATTAGCTATGCTACATATGATACAATGCCGTCTATTATATTAAAAGTAACAACTGATACAGGTATTGTAGGCTATGGTGAAGCAGTGCCTGATGAACATGTAACCGGTGAAACATGGGAAAGCACGTATGCAGTGCTACAACATCAACTTGCACCTGCCGTTATTGGAGAAAATCCAATGGCGTTTGAAAAGCTACACGATAAAATGAATAAAGTTGTGAAAGATGTACCTGCAGCAAAAGCAGCTATTGATATCGCTTGCTTCGATATCGTTGGAAAAGCATTAGGAGTTCCAGTATACCAACTTTTAGGTGGACGTTATCATGAAAAGTTCCCAATCACACATGTACTAAGTATTGGAACGCCTGCAGCAATGGCAGAAGAGGCTGCTAATCGAGTAGAAATGGGCTATCGTTCATTTAAGATGAAGGTAGGTACAGAGGTAACGCTTGATGTTGCACGTATTAAAGCTGTACGTGAGCGAGTAGGTGAAGATATTGCTATCCGTGTAGATGTAAATCAAGGATGGGGGAATGCATCTACTACATTACAAGGTTTACGTGCAATGAAGGAATTAAATATCGATTGGTTAGAGCAGCCAGTGGATAGTGAAGATATCGATGGCATGGTCGAAATTAAATCCAAATCTGATGTAACATTAATGATTGATGAAGGACTTCGTGGCGTACGTGAAATGCGTGAAATTATTGCCAAGCGTGCGGCGGATAAAGTAAATATTAAACTAATGAAGTGTGGTGGCATCTATCCTGCTATGAAGCTTGCAGTAATGGCAGAGATGGCAGGGATTGAATGTCAAATTGGTTCAATGGTTGAATCATCAGTTGGTTCTGCTGCAGGTTTCCACGTAGCGTTCTCTAAGAAGATTATGACAAGTGTAGAATTAACAGGTCCACTAAAATTCTCTAAAGATGTGGGGAACCTACATTATGATGTGCCATTTATCTGCTTAAATGAACAACCCGGCCTAGGCATAGATGTGGATGAAGATGTAATTCAGGAATTATGTAAGTTCTCAACAGTTGTAACTGCCTAAGGGAGGCGTAATATGAAAAAAATTTATGAAGGTATGCTTGGTGATACATCATTTTTTATTACAGAATTAACGCCTCAGCATTTACAACAAATTGAGGAGTTACAGGTTGAAGTTTATGGAGCATTAGAAGACCAAAGTATATTGCAACCGTTAAGCACAGAGGAATTTGACTATATTCTAAATGGCAATGGAATGATGATAGGGGCCTATGTAGAGGACGAGTTGATTGCCTTTCGAGCACTGTTGAATCCGCCTATTGATGAGGAACATCTTGGCTATGATTGTGGAATTGCGGAAAATGAGTTTAATCGTGTTCTATATCAAGAAATATCGAATGTTTCCCCAAAATATCGTGGTTACGGCTTACAGAAGACATTAGCTACAGTAGTGATGAATACTATCGATTTAGAAAAATACGATTATGTTTGCTCAACAGTAAAGCCATATAATATTCCAAGCTTAAAAGATAAATTCTCACAAGATCTTGTTATTAAAGGTTTAAAAATTAAGTATGAAGATAAGTTGCGTTATATTTTCTATAAAGACTTACGACGAGAGCTCCCAGTATTTACTGAGAAACATGTAATATCGATGGGAGACACAACTACACAACAGCAACTTTTAAAGCAAGGCTATCTCGGTACGACTATGTATGAAGAAAATAATGATTGGTTTATTGTATACAAAAAATAAAGCAAAAAAGCTTTACCTTCCGCATGGATTTATGGGGAGGTAAGGCTTTTTTATGTCACACTATTTCTTCATTGGACAAAATCCACAAGCCATTAATCCTGGTATATCTTTCGAAAAACAACATGATTTGCGCACAGGTACGTTTACTAGGTTAGTTGGACTTTGACCGCCTGTATATTGTGCCCACCAAGATTTATTGGAGAAGCGTGCCCATGTTTTAGGATTTTCTAAGACCTCAATATCTTCCATGGCTTGATCGGCTAAACCGGGATTAGATAGCATTATATGATAATGCCATAGTAAATAGCCAAAGAAATTTTCCCAAATCGTAAGGGGGGAGATAGAAGTTACTTTTCGAAGCTGTTGGACAATTACGTGACCATCATAAAGTATTTTCTCGATGACAGCCTGGCGCTCATTTTCATCGACATAGCGCCAGTCATTTGGATTAACGAACATGGCCACAGTAAAGCTGTTGAATTCCTTTGCGGCATCGAAACGCAACTCAAGTGGTTTACCATCCCATACCTCATCATAAGTAGCCAGCATATAAAATTGCATAGCAAAAAACATGCCATAGCGGCGAGCAAAATGAGAAATAGCTGCTGTTTCTGTAGCTGCATCTGTAATCCCCATCATGAGGTTTAAAAAATCAGGATGGTAAAAGTCTTTATGTATATCAGCTAAAGTAAATAAAGTCCGCTTAGGCTCAGTTGTATAAATGCTATAGGCGTTTAATTGTTGAACTTGATCCATCGTTAAAGCTGGCATGGTCATCCTCTTTTCCTTTGAACTTCTGTTAATTTCATTATAAAGTAATCATTTTTGCTTCACAAATGGAATGTCATATAGTAAAATTTATTAAACATATGCGAAAGGTAGGTTTTAGAGTGTCACAGCCTTATGCAATTCCAAGACCACTAGTTCGACTCAATCAATGGACCATTCTTTTAAGTGTTATCTTATCGTGGCTAACAGGAGTCATATGGATTCTAATCATTCCACTAGCTGCGAATTTACTTGGGATCTTATGCAATTACAATCCAATCATTCGTTTTGGGAAGCTGTTTTTAAAAAACCCCCCATCTGCCTATATTCCAGAGGATGCACAGCAACAAAAGTTTAATTCCAGTATTGCTAGCTTTTGTTTAGCAGCTGGTTTGTTAGCTTATATAGTAAACTGGCAGGTTGTAGGCTATATCTTTACTGGCATGGTTGCAATAGCGTCGTCAATCGCAATAGCAGGTTTATGTATTGGTTGTTTTCTACATTTTCAGTTGAAGCAATGGCAATATCGACGCACGTTAAAAAAATCTTTTTAAAAAAATAAAAAATTTATTAGATTATTATTGACAATTTAATTGATAATGATTATCATTATCGTATAAAGATTATTCCTCGGCTACAATACAGTGTAGAGAGGATGAACTTTAGCTACTTTTCTCCAGAAGTTTGCTAGTTCATGATTACGCTCCTAAAACCCCCCTCATTTTTTGGGAACGTGAAAATCTCAGACGGCTCATTCTAATTTTAGAATGGAGTCGTCTTTTTTTATGTAAATCCATTATGCTTAGCGTGTTGTGTCAGAAGCTCGCTCACTGAATTTAGAAAAAAACAGCCCAGAACAAGGACTGTTAGGAAGATGTATTTTGCTGAACAGCATTTTTCTTGCCAATGATCATTGTATAGTAACTATGTAGAAGCATACCAACAATGATGACACCAAGACCCGCAAGTGCAATTGGGCTAGGGAAGGCAATCCCTAATAATAATACTTCGCCAATAATAACAAATAGAATTTCTGTTGACTGAGTTGCTTCCACAGCAGCCAGTTTGCCTTGATGTTCTCTTACACGATCTGTTGCTATGAAAAATAATACGGTTGCAATGACACCTGAACTTATTCCGACAAGTAATGATTGGAACAGCTGACTTGCTGAAGGAAGTCCAACAGTCAGAACGGCATAAATAGCCATGATGATCCAAGCGGGCAACGAAGCAATCGTCATGCCTAGTACACGCTGAAAGGTATCGATTCGTCCACCACAAACTTCCATCATTTTACGATTACCGAGAGGGTAGGCAAATGCAGCGACGATGACAGGCAAAATGCCAAGCATTAAACTCCTAAACGAAACCGATTGTGCATGAGGTATTTGAATAAGTAGAATACCTACTAATATGACACATGAAATAAGAAGAGAAATGAAAGGTATTTTTTGACGTACTGTTTTTCCAGCAATAACTGAAACAAAGAGGGGAGCTAATAATACACCAGCAACGATTGTAAATTGCCACGTTCCAGAAACTAGCCAACCTGGACCAAAAGCTGCGGCGAATGTTAATGGTGCGTAGAATAAGACAAATCCAACAAAGCTCCACAGTAGCCAGGCGATAGGCTGTGTTTTCATTTCTCCAGATAATTGTGACATGCCTTTTCGATAAAAGACAATGACAAGCAAAAAAGGAAGCATAAAGAAATATCGCAGCGATGCACTCCAGAGCCAGCTACCACCTTGCATTTCCATTGCATGATTTAAAATAAATGTCACAGCAAAGAACAGGGAAGCTACTATACCCAATGCAATTTCTTTCATGAAGATCACCTCAATTTGAGTTCATATTAAACTCTTATGTAATTTGAATATTCAGTAATTAATACCGAAAAAATTACGAAGAAAGGTAATGACCTCTCTCCGTAACTATAACATTATCAATTAAGTTTCATTGAGTCCAGATTTTTTCGAATAAATACGAGAAAATTTAAGACATACGTAGACTGAATCACTTTTCAGTAGGTAACGAGACAACACATTAAAAATTTATTTTGGTTGTTGTTCAAAAAGCTGAACGATTTCAATGATAACTTGTGTTGCCTTTTCCATTGTTTCGGCAGATACATATTCAAATTTACCATGCATGTTTTCGCCACCAGCGAAAATGTTTGGTGTTGGTAAGCCCATGTATGATAATTGCGAGCCATCTGTACCACCGCGAATTGGCAGGGTATTTGGGATAATATCTAATTTTTCCATTGCAGCGCGTGCGATGTCAACAATTTCTTTTACAGGCTCAATTTTTTCGCCCATATTATAATATTGATCTTCAATTGTAATACTTAAGGCATTTTCTCCAAATTGTGCTTGGATTTTGGCTGCAGCATCACGCATTAATTGTTTTTTCTCTTCGAATTTTTGGCGATCATGGTCACGTACGATATAAGATAGCTCAGTATGTTCAAGAGCTCCTTTAAAACTCATTAAATGAATAAAACCTTCATAACCTTCAGTCTTTTCAGGAACTGCATCAGCAGGCATTTCATTTTGGAAGGCAATGGCCATTGTGATGGCATTCACCATTTTATTTTTTGCAGAACCAGGATGTACACTTGTACCTTTTGTGACAATCTTTACGCCAGCAGCATTGAAGCTTTCGTATTGTAGTTCACCAAGTGGTCCGCCATCCATAGTATAGGCATAGTCTGCTCCAAATGCAGGAACATCAAATTTATGAGGACCACGACCAATTTCCTCATCAGGTGTAAAGGCTACGCGTATTTTACCATGTTTAATGGTAGGGTTTTTGATGAGGTACTCCATTGCCGTGATAATTTCAGCAATACCTGCTTTATCATCGGCACCTAACAGTGTAGTACCATCAGTTGTAATAAGTGTCTGACCAACGTAATTTTTAAGCTCAGGGAAATCGGTCGGGGACATTACTAAATTTTCATTTAATTGAATGTCTCCACCATCGTAATGATCAACGCGCTGAGGGTTTACATTTGTGCCAGTAAAGTCTGTAGTGGTATCAACATGTGCTAAAAAGCCAATAGTTGGTACTTCTTTATCTGTATTAGCTTCTAATGTTGCAAATAAATAGCCATTTTCATCTAATGTAATATCTGTTAAACCAATTTCAGCAAGTTCATCTTTCAAAACATGTAACAGATCAAATTGCTTTTGTGTAGAAGGAGTAGTTTCGCTTGTGAAGTCTGATTGTGTATCAATTTTTGCATAGCGTATTAATCGCTCAATTACTTGTTCTTTCATAAGTATGGCCTCCTAATGTGTATGTGTAATTATTGTAACACTTTACTTCGGATTTCGGAATATTGAAGGACACTTAAAGCAATAAGTAATTGGGCGCTATAATAAGTCAGCATTATTACCTCATGTGAAAAAGCTAGTGGCATGACAAATTTATTAATAGCTAAATAGGAATCGGAAGCAATAAATAACAGCGCACCAATTGTTGCGAATTTAGAGCCTGTTTTAATGGCTGTCCAACCCATCATTAAAATGACCGAAATATAGGCAATCACTGCTATACCAAGTATTGTTTCACCTGTTTTAAAGACAGACCCGGCAATCCATATTGCCATGCACACACCATAAAGTAGTAAGAGTATCTTCGCCCAAGTTGGTACTTGTCGCTCGTTTGCAGTAGAGAAAGCGAAAATATAAAAGATATGGCCAATAAGAAAGCTAGTCAGACCAATTAAAAACCACTGCAATGTATAGTCACCAATCATACAAAATATAAGCCCGATGATAATCAGTAGTTGATATTTTTTAATATGTAATGGTTTTTGAATCGCAGCTAAAATTATGATCAGCAGCATGGGAATAACTTTAAAGATTAGTTTTAAACTTTCGGCAATATGGGAAAAGAGAAAAATATAATACAGACCAAACAATATAATGAAACCTATTAATAATTTTTTAAACAAATTTTTTCAGCTCCTTTCCTTTTGAAATTCTTTATTTATGGTAAAATTCCTTTCTGTACAACGTATGTTTGAAACTTTTTTAGTATGTAACCGTAAATAAGTAGACAGAAAGCTGAAGAGAGGATGAACCAAATGACTAAGCTACTGATAGCTTCTGCAGTCATCGCATTGATCGCAAGTGTGTTAGTTACACCGCTTATTACGAAGAAGCGAGAAGATGGAAAATCGAGAAAGGTGATTGGATACTTTTTTATCGGTATCTTTGTGCTAGGATTTTTAGCAACAGGTATCACTTTATATGTGACAAAAATTGATGTAAACTGGCTTGTTTTTTGGCCAGCTATTATTGTATTAACGTTAGTTGGCGCCATGCTTGCAAGTGGTACTGAACGGAAAATAAAAGGCGCTTTATTTTTAGCAAGTTTAGGTGTAGCTGTTTATGTATTATCAGCACCTTTATGGAATGCGAATGAAAAATTTAATTCCTCAGAAATGAAGGAAGAAGTTGAGATAAAACCATTCGATGAGACACAAACACCTGCAAGTGTTCCGCCGAAATTTGCTCGCAATAAAATGAAAAAGGCTTTCGGACAAGTGCCAAACACTAGTTACTATGAGTTAGGACGTTTACAAATTCAAAAGGTGAAGGGTGAATATGTTTACATTGCACCAGTTGAGTTTTCTGGATTCTTTAAATGGATGAATGGCGATACAACGCCTGGTTACTTTATGATGAGTGCTACAGATTCGGCGGATAATCCTAAATTCGTTAAAGAGGAAATGAAGTATGTTCCTTCCGCATATTTAAATGCTAATTTAGAACGTCATATTCGCTTACAACATCCATTCCTTATTTTTTATGGGGATGTTCAGCTTGAAGTAGATGATGAAGGAAAGCCTTATTACATTCGCTCTTACGGAGAATTCGTCTCTGCACGTAATGGCTTTGATGTGAAAGGGATTGTCTTAGTTGATGCACTAACAGGCAAATCGGAAGTGATTAAACTTGACCAAATACCTGAATTTATTGATGGTGCTGTATCACCAGAGACAGTAAGTTTACAAAACAGTTATTTTGGTAAATATGTTCATGGTTTTTGGAACAGTATGTTTGGTAAAAAAGATGTAAAAATCCCTTCCGATGAAGGAACAGAATCGAATGTTAGCCCAATTTTCGATGAGAAGGGTGATATGTATTACTTCACAGATTTTACAAGCCCTAAAGAAGGTGTAGATTCAATGTTAGGCTATTCCTTAACAAATGCAAGAACAGGGGATGCAAAATACTATACAGGAAATCTAGATTCAAGTTATATGGATTCACAAGGTAATTTACAAATTATCGAGAAGAAATTTATTGAGAAAAAATGGGCTGGTGAAATGCCAGTGTTGTATAACTTTTATGGTGAAGCTAGCTGGCTGACAGCAGTGCTGGATTCCAACGGCTTTTTACAAAACTATTTCATCGTATCTGCAGCCAATCCTGAAATTTCCGTTTATGCTACTACGCCAAAAGAGGCACTAAAATTATATAAAACTGCCTTGAGTCGTGGAGGAAATACAGTCGACGGCAGTTCAAATGCAGAAGAGAAGCAAGTTAGTGGGAAGGTATTACGTGTATACAAAGAACGTCTAGGAGATTTTACGACTGTATCTTTCTTATTAAATAATGGTGAAAATTATTTAGTAAGTGCCGAAACAGAACCTTTAGTCATTTATTTACAAGAGGGTGATGAGGTAATTCTTACTTACGGTGATACAGGGGAGCAGTTTTTACCAGTTCGTTCTCTCATTATTAAAGGGTTACAATAGAACACAAATAAAAGGCGATCTTAGTCATAGCAAGATCGTCTTTTATTATGGCGTTTGTTCGTGAATATAATGTAGCATTTTTTCTTGATGATTTACAAAGAGTGACTTTGCATGATCATTTAATGAAAAGATCTCCTGTAAATACCCTTGTAGCAATCTATTTTCGTATTCAAAAGACTGATAGTTTTCATTTTCTAGAATAGTGGTTAATAAAAGTGTATGTAAGACAGCTACTTCTAAATTCTGTGTATTCGTAACGAATTTTAAATTGAGAATAGACGTATGGGAAACAAACTGATTGACATAATCAATGTAATTTTTATACGACGATAATTCGATGTGTGGTTCTAGTCGTTTTCTTAGCAAAGTACAAGCATTATTTAATTCTTCTATTTTTAAAAATAAACCTCTTACACTTCTCTTATGCTGTTGTTCTAAGGTACGAGCAAGATGTTTATTGATATAGGACATTGTTTTTATAACTCCTTTCTTCAATGGTGATCATTTATAAATATGAATGGAATAGCTGGAAAAGGGAAGTGTCTTTTCGTTTAATTTGTTACTGTATCTTCTATATATATCGAGACAAAATCACTAGCCTTAATATAAATTGATAATGAAATTATGAAAAAAATAGGGTTATTATCATACGATAGTAACCCTATTTTCGAAAATCATTTCCAATTAAAACCTTTTGTTGCTAAAAACTCTTTTATATGTGGGCGTCGTTGTTCGATTAAAAAATCAGCCATCTGTTTTGTCCAGTTATCAATTTTTCTGTTCGATGATCGACTATTATAATACATTTCCATTGTCTCATTATAGGCTGGTAATAGTTCTTCATATTTTTCAACATTGTATTCATTTTCATGTAATACAGCAGACACAGGTAAGCGTGGTTTTACTTCATTGCGACGAGCTGGTACACCGATTGTTAGACCGAACAATGGGAAAACGTAATCAGGGAGATTGAACAATTCACTTATTTCAGAAGTATTATTACGTACTCCTCCAATATAGCAAATTCCATACCCCATTGATTCTGCTGCTATAACAAAGTTCTGTGCAAACAATGATACATCAGCTACACCAACAAGGACATTTTCAGCTGAATCAGCCACAATGTCTACCCCTTCTAATTTCCCAGCCATTTGAAGTCGTTTGAAATCAACGCAAAAGACAAATGCACCGCCAGAAGTTTCGTATTGGCGTGGATTACCAGAGAGTAAACCTAATTTTTCTTTTTTGTCTGCATCTGTTACCCATATCACACTATAGGCTTGTACAAAATGTGATGTTGCAGCCATTTGTGCTGTCGCAATTAATTCTTCGATGGTTTCTTTTGAAATCGGTTGGCCATCATAAATGCGTACTGAGGAATGACTGCGTAATAATTCTTTAACCATTTAATTACTCTCTCCTTTGTGCTTGTATATCATGAGCATAGCACGCTTTGTCGTCAAAATCGAATGAAAAAAGGATGTATAGTTATATTTAAATAGTTAGCAAATGTAGAAATTATCTCGTAAAGTAAAATATTTCATTTAATATAGATTAAATATTCTAAATAGTATAAAATTATTTGAGCGACTGTTTATTTGGTTGTGCTACCAAAAATTAGATTATCTTTATTCAATAAATGTTTGTGCGACATTGGTTGTTTAAATTACCTTTGAATAAAGATAAAGTCTCTAACGGATGTCACGGATTTATTGGAACCAAATATGCTAGTTGAACAAAAATAAAGTGGGATGGAGGAATAAGGAATGGAAGAAAAGTTAGTGAAAAAGCTTCGCCACGAACAATTGCGGAGCAAGGTAGTAACAGCAGACGAAGCAGCATCTTGGATTAAGGATGGTATGGTATTAGGGATGAGCGGATTTACACGTGCTGGCGATGTAAAAGTCGTACCTCTTGCACTTGTAGAGAAAGCTAAAAAAGAGAATTTCCAAGTAGATATATATACAGGTGCATCTCTTGGTCCTGAGGTGGATCAATATCTGGCAGAAGCAGGTGTTATTCGCAAGCGTGGACCTTTCCAAGCAGATGCTGGTATCCGCAATAAAATAAATAGCGGTGGCATCACATTCGTTGATGCTCATCTATCTCATAATGCTGAGCTTGTTCGTCAAGGTATTATGGGGCCTATTGATTTTGCGATTATTGAAGCGGCTGCTATTACAGAAGACGGCTTATTAATTCCTACAACTTCAGTTGGTAACTCTCCGATTTTTGTGCAAGAAGCAGACCAAGTCATCATTGAATTAAACGTAGCACAACTTGATGCATTAGAAGGTGTACATGATATTTTCGTACCTGCGCCACAAGGGAAACGTGACCCAATTCCTTTACAGAATGTATCAGATCGCCTTGGTATAATTGGTATTCCATTAGATTTAGATAAAGTAAAAGGTATCGTCATTTCGGACATATTAGATGCGCCATCAACTATTGTTCCTTCTGATGAGGAGACAGATGTTATGGCTAATCACTTATTAAATTTCCTACGAGAAGAGATAAAAGTAGGTCGATTAACAACAAGTTTGCGTCCTATTCAATCAGGTGTAGGCTCAGTAGCAAATGCTGTATTGTTAGGCTTTAAAGATTCTGAGTTTGAGAATTTAGAAGTTTATTCGGAAGTACTACAAGATGCAGTATTTGAATTAATTGATGCAGGGAAAGTGAATTTCGCTTCTGCTACTTCTATTACCCTTTCTGAGCAAGTAGGAAACCGTGTATATGGAAATTTTGAAAAATATGCAGATAAATTAGTATTGCGACCACAGGAAATTTCGAATCAGCCAGAAATTATTCGCCGACTCGGATTAATTTCAGTGAATACAGCACTGGAATTAGATATTTACGGAAATGTTAATTCAACTCATGTTTCTGGTACAAAGATGATGAATGGCATAGGGGGGTCTGGTGACTTTGCTCGTAATGCACGCTTAGGGATTTTTGTAACAAAATCCTATGCAAAGGGTGGCAACATTTCAAGTATTGTTCCAATGGCTTCTCACGTGGATCATACGGAGCATGATGTTGATGTCATCGTAACTGAACAGGGTGTTGCGGATTTACGTGGACTTGCACCGAAAGAACGGGTAGCACTTATCATTGATAACTGTGCACACCCTGATTATCGCGAGCAATTGTGGCAGTACTTTAATGATGCCAATGAGGCAACAGGAGGTCATCATACACCACACGACCTAGAAAAAGCGCTTTCATGGCATGTGAATTACGCTAAAAGTGGTACCATGAAGGACCCTACGTTCTCGAAACAATAGAGTTCCATAATAAAAGCCTTGAAGGACAGTTTATTTGTTCCTTCAAGGCTTTTGGTGTTTAACTTAAAGTAATCCAATCCATTTCCAATAAGTTGCGGAGAACAGAAGAATGAGGAGGAAGCCGATAATCGTTAATGGAATACCGGATTTCAAGAAATCTTTTGTTGTAAACGCTCCTGTACCATAGGCAAGCATATTTTGTGGTGCACTGATTGGTAGTAAGAAACCAAAGCTAATGACGAATTGTTGCACGATGACGAATCCAACCTGATCAACATTAGTTGTTAATGTTGAAGCTAAGACAATAAATACAGGTATTAGAGCAGAGGCTAAGCTTGTTGCACTTGCAAAGCCTAAATGAATAAGAATATTAAATAGTGTTACAAGTGCAATAGTTGCCAGTATCGGCATTGAATCTAGACCAAGTGAACCAAATACTTTATCTGATAACCATGATGCACCTTGCGTATTTAGTAAAATTGTTCCTAGCATAATACCTACTGCAAAAACGATAATTGTCCCCCATGGAATATGAGGTTCAACTTCTTTCCACGTATAAACACCGATTTTGGGCATTAATAGAATAGCTATAGCGATAATTGTGACAGTTGTTGTGTCAAATGGATGCAGTTTACCTTCAGTTGCCCAGAAAAATAGTAAAACTAACGATGTAATGATTAAACGAATTTCGGGTGCTTTTAATGGGCCAAGCTCTGCAAGTTGTTTTTTGATTACCTCTTTACCACCTTCGATATTATTAGTCTCAGGCTTAATGAGAGCAATCATAATGAAAAATAAAGCTACAGACATAATGATTGAGAAGGGGGCAGCATAGAGCAGCCAAGCACCCCAAGAAATGCTCACATTAAATTGTTCTTGAATAAAGTTTAAAGCAACCATATTTTGAGCAGCTGCAGTCTTTATACCGATATTCCAAATGGAGACGGCTTGTACCGAAGTAATGACAAGTAATGCAGCGAGTCGGCTATCACGCGGTAAACCAAATGCTGCGACCATTCCAAGTAGTATTGGCACTACTGCGCCAGCACGTGCTGTAGCAGAAGGAACAAAAAATGCGAGGGCTATAGAAACTAAAATGGCACCGAATACAATAGCTTTCGTTTTTGTTCCTACAAGTGAAAGGATCCAGAGAGCAAGTCGTTTATGTAAGTTGGTAATCTGCATTGCTGCTGCTAGAAAGAGAGCTGCTGCTACTAATGCGACAGCGGAATTACTAAATCCACTTAATGATAGTTTTAAAGCACCTGCTGTACCTAATTCATTGGTAGGATCGTCAATTGTTGGAGCGAGTCCTAGTAAAACCGTTACGAGTGCAATGATCATAGCTGAGCTGACAGGATATGAAACTGCCTCTGTTACCCAAAGGATGACTGCGAATGCTAAGATGGCTAAAGCTCGTTGTCCAGCTATAGGTAAGTCACCGTTATTAGGTAAAAAGGTAATGATGATTAATAAAGCGAAAGCCAAGCAAATCCATAGTGGCTTTAAATTACGTTTCGTAGCTTCTTGTTCAGGTGTAGACATATTTTCTCATCCTTTCTACGATAAATATGACGATTATTATCCATAACATCGGTCAGTAAAATGTTTTATTAAGATAAGAATTTGTCTATTGTATTGTAGAAAGACTATGTGTGTAAAATTGGTGTTTTTTACAGCGATATGAGTGTATAAAGAGAAAATACATGGTCACACAAAATACAAAAATATCCATAAAATATTATTTATTTTTCTTAAATGCAGACGTTACTTTGGGCTCTGTGCCATTGACCAATCGTTTAAAATTTTCAATGTGCAGGATCATCGCTATGCCAAAAAGAAGGAGAGCAATAATGGTTGGTCCGAATCCAGGAATCCATAAATAAGTTGCTGTACAAAAAACGAGATAAAACTCTAGTACACCGACAATTAAATAGTTTGTTGCAAAGGATAAAATGACAAACAAAATAAGTGCAAATAAACCAATCTTCCAATCAACAGCAAGTAAAATACCGATAATGGATGCAGTTCCTTTCCCACCATTGAAGCCCATATAAAATGGGAAATTATGACCCAAAATGACCCCAGCAGCAATAATGTACGTTAGAAACCATATTTGCTCTTCTGTTAAATGTGTAATATCTGCTAAATACAAGTGTGCACCAATAATTGCGGCAACGCCTTTGCCAATATCAATTAGGGCTACTAAAACGCCATATTTCCAGCCGAGGGAAAGCGTAGCATTGGAGGCACCAGCATTGCCATGGCCAGCTTTTTTTAAATCCACCCCCGATAAAAATTGTGCTACTTTAGAGCCGTGAATACAGCCAATTAAATATCCGATAATAAGAAAAATGATCACGGCTTTTACCATAAAAATACTCCTCTCAAAATTTTTTCTAAAAATAGTGTATGCGTTCATATTACGTATAAGAGCAGACAGAAGTTTCGGAAAAAATAAAATTTACATATTGACAGAAAAAATCTCTATGTTTATACTGTGTAACAACGATGGAAATTGAATCACATACTCTTATCAAGAGCGGCGGAGGGATAGGCCCTATGATGCCCGGCAACCAGTAAGTGACGAACTTACTAAGGTGCTAATTCCTACAGATTCTTATTGGATCTGGCAGATAAGGGGAGGAAAACTTGCAACCGCAACCCTCTTCTTAACTGAAGGGGGTTTTTGTTTTCTACAGAAAAATCCTCCTCATCTCCGGTACCATCGTAAAAAAATAACCATTGGAGGTACACAATGACAAATTTTAAACCTGAAACATTGCTGTTACATGGTGGTCAAGAGCCTGACCCAGTGACGGGCTCTCGAACAGTTCCTGTCTATCGCTCAACGGCTTTCGTATTTAAGGACACTGCTCATGCGCAACGTCTTTTTGCCTTAGAGGAAGCGGGGAACATTTACACACGTATTACTAATCCGACTGTTGATGTTTTTGAAAAACGTGTGGCTTTATTGGAAGGTGGAACAGCAGCAGTAGCACTTTCATCTGGTGCAGCGGCTATCGCATTTTCCATTTTAAACCTAGCTGGAGCTGGCGATGAAATAGTAGCAGCTAGTTCTTTATATGGTGGTACTTATAATTTATTTGCTAACACATTACCAAACTACGGTATTAAAACAATTTTTGTAGATGAAACAAACCCAGAAAATTTCAAAGCGGCGATTACAGATAAAACAAAAGCTGTCTTTGCTGAAGTTTATGGTAATCCAAGTTTAAAGGTTTTAGATATTGAAGCGGTAGCTAAAATTGCACATGACAATAGCATACCATTAATTATTGATAGTACATTTGCTTCTCCTTATGGATCTACACCAATTGAATACGGTGCAGATGTTGTTGTTCACTCAGCAACTAAATGGATAGGTGGTCATGGTACAACTTTAGGTGGTGTTGTTGTAGACGCTGGTAAGTTTGATTGGACTGGTGGACGATTCCCAGGTTTTACGGAGCCAGATGCTTCTTACCATGGTTTACGTTACGGAATTGATACAGCTTCGGCTGCTTTTGCTACGAAGCTCCGCGTACAGTTATTACGTGATTTTGGTCCAACATTAAGTGCAGATGCAGCCTTTAATTTATTGCAAGGTTTAGAAACGCTTCATTTGCGTATCCCTAAACATAATGAAAATGCTTTAGCAGTTGCTGAATATTTACGTAACCACCCATCTGTGGAGTATGTAAACTATAATGGCCTTGAAGATTTTGCGACACATGATTTGGCAAAAAAATATTTAAAAAATGGCTTCGGTTCTGTGCTTACATTTGGCATTAAAGGTGGACGTGAAGCTGGACGAAAACTGATTGATCATGTAAAGCTATTCTCTCATGTAGCAAATGTAGGAGATGCCAAGTCGTTAATTATTCACCCTGCATCCACTACACATCAGCAATTATCAGCAGATGAACTAATTCAAGCTGGCGTAACCGAGTCGCTCATTCGCTTATCTATCGGTTTAGAGGCAGTAGAGGATATTATTGCTGATTTAGAACAAGCCATTACGCAGGCAACAGCGACTGAACAAACAGTAGAAGCTTAAAGAGTGTAAGGGAGAATGTTGTAGCGTTTACGTATTTTCTCATTCGAATTGCCTCATTTGGTAATGCGTCAAACGTTGCTACATCAACCAATTACTGCATCCGTTAATTATCAGAACCTTTTTAAAAAATAATACCAAGTAATTTTATATGTATTATTGACTTAATCAATTCCGTGCTATATACTAGGAAATAAGTTAAGAATACGAAAATTCTTGTTATAAGGGTAAATGTTTTCATAAGTGCTCCCCCACTTTTGAATATATAGAGGAAGAGTAGTTACATAGCCAGTGACTGCTCTTCCCCAAAAAACTGATGATAAAGGAGTGTTTAAAATGGGTAACATCTATAGTGCACAAAACATTGCATCCTATCTAATTTATGAGCTGAATGAAGGTCATGTCTTTGTAAACAATCAATCCATTCAACACCTACTTACATCAGTCGAAAGAAAATGGCAGCAAGTCTTTGGTCATACAGCATTTCAAGAGCATGTTGTTGCTGAAGAGGAGTGCTGTACTGTAAAGGAAGTTTTTGAGGCATATGAACATTACGGTGTGAGTCATATTGCACTTCCTGCGACAGAGCTTTACTTAAAATACGGTACATTTCAATTAGTGGAACGTACGTATGCGATACCTAATTTTACAGTAGAAGAAATTAGTCTTGTTCAACAAGTATTAACACAATATCGTTATCAATTGCTTTCCAAAGCAAGTTAAACCCCTCATATATTTGAGCTCATTCTCTGCTGCTACAGGGAATGAGTTTTTTCTTTAGAGGTTCATACAAATAGTAAACAAGATTAAGGGTGTCTGAGCATACATATATAATAGAAGAAAGACATTCATTTATTTAAATGTAAATAGTCAATATTTGTTCAAATCTTATAGATAAACTAAAAAAACGTATAATAAAGGGAATGAAACCGATTTCTTTTGCACGTCTAGAGAAAACAAATGTCCTTCCTAGAAAGATTTTTCTTGTGAAAAGTATGTATTTGCGTTACAATTTTCTTTAAGTTAAATTTTGAATTATTTGAATTTGTATGTGTTCCAACACATACTGAAATGGCGAAACTCATACAAGGAAGAGTTGTTGGCTAAAACCTGCGGTTGGTGTCAAATTGTCATGACACAACCCCATGGAGAAATTAGCTTTGATGAAACTGCGGAATGTAAGTTGGAGGGAATAACAAGAATGGCAACTATAAAGGCAGCGATTTTAGGATTTGGAACGGTAGGCCAGGGGATCTATCATATTTTAAATGAAAAGCGAGAAGAACTAAAAAATAAATTAGGTATTGAATTAGAAGTAGCAAAGATATTAGTGACAGATACTAGCCGTGAGCGTGTACCAGGAACAGCACATTTAATGACAACAAGTATGGATGATGTATTAGCAGAGCCAGGTATGCAGGTTGTGTTTGAAGCGATTGTTAACGAAGAGCCTGCATACAGTTATTTAAAGCGAGCGGTTGAGCATAAATGTCATGTTATTACAGCCAACAAAGTGATGTTTGCAAAACGAGGTTTAGAGTTACAGGATCTTGCAAAAGCAAATGGAGTTTTTGTAGGCTATGAGGCAACTACTGCAGGTGGCGTACCAGTTATAAAAACAATGAAGAATATTTTACTTGTCAATGATGTAAGCCGTATACAAGGAGTGCTAAACGGCACATGTAATTATATTTTAACAAAAATGCGTGCACAAGGTTGGTCATTCGAAACAGCTTTAAAAGAGGCACAGAGCTTAGGCTATGCAGAGGCAGATCCATATAATGATATTTCGGGTCAGGATGCATTTAAAAAATTAATGATTTTAAGTGCTTTGGCATTTGGAGAGCAACCTGATTGGGCGGATGTAGAAGTCATTGGAATAGATAGCATCTCTGCTGAACAAGTGCGTGAAGCGTGTGAAGATGGCTTGCGTTACCGCCATGTAGCTGAAGTAGAAAAACTGGTTGACGGTAAAATTATCGCTAAAGTTGGTCCGCAACTAGTTGATAAAGAACATCCACTCTATCCGGTCGATGATGTGTTCAATGCAGTGGCGTTAGAGACTAACTATATTGGTACATTAACATTAGTTGGCCCTGGAGCTGGGATGTACCCAACTGCGAGTGTTATGGTAGAGGATTATGCAGAAATCATTGGTAAAAGAGCAGGCTTTGTTGTTACAATCTAATTAAATTATTTTTTAAAATTGTCCACCATTCTACAATGCTTGATTGTATGAATGGTGGGTTTTTTAATCTTCATCTTTCACGTCAATATCCTCTGGAATGGGGGTAGAACGCCAAATTTCAATTTCTTCTTTAATACGTTCTAATTGTCTAAAATAAGTGCTAAATTGACCACTATTTATGAGAATTTGTTCTCCATCGTAAACAGAACGGATGCGCCCTTCATAAATTAGACGCATTACTTGATCCTCGGGCATGCCAAGGTCAATAGCTGTCTCTTCAATTGTTTTGTACATACGAATCGCTCCTTTTACTGTATTTATTATAACGTCCATTGAACAGAAAGCATACTGTGGTAAATGAAAGAAAAAGTAAAAATGGTAATTGTTTGATTTTGGATAAATATGTATTATTAGTATTGATGGAGTCATGAAGCGAGGATGATTCGATATATGTTAAATCCATTGTTGGTATTACTAGCAGCCATCTTATGGGGCATGACAGGAACAGCCCAAACATTTTTAGATCAGGGAATATCTCCTTTAGCGGTGGCCACTGTTCGTTCAGCAATTGGTGGCGGTCTATTATTAGCCATCACCATCTCATTACGGAAAATTAACTTTCTAAACTGGTCATGGAAATGGACGATTTTAGCCGCGATCAGTATCGCTCTTTTCCAAGGTCTTTTCTTTTCATCCATACGTCTAACAGGTGTGGCCATTGGAACTGTTGCAACAATTGGCAGTGCGCCAGTATTTTCCGGTGTTTTAGAATGGATTATTTGGAAAACGCGTCCGACAGTGGTATGGGGACTTGCTACACTGATGACGATTATCGGATGTCTTTTATTATTTATGAATAATGGAGATGAAACAGTTCACAGTGATGGGTTCGGATTAGCGCTTTGTGCAGGCTTGTCCTTTGCCTTCTATACAAATATAAGTAAAAAATTAATGGCACAGGAAGATGCATTACCAGCAGTCGCTATGACATTTTCTCTTTGCACTATATTTTTACTGCCGTTTTCTTTAGAAAATGGAGTAGCCTGGTTAGGGAACATACACAACTTATGGACAATGCTGTTCATGGGAATTATGTGTACAAGCGTAGCGTATTTACTGTTTTTAAATGGTCTACAAAAAATTAGTTCATCAACAGCTGTAACACTTTCATTAGCAGAGCCATTGACGGCTGCGATTCTTGGCGTATTTTTAGTAGGAGAACAATTAAGTATCCTGTCCTGGCTGGGTGTAGCAATGTTATTAGGCGGCATTGTTGTTTTAACCATAGGTGGGAGAAAAAAACGAAAACCTTAAGAAATTCTTCATTTTTATAATAGCAGGTTTTTAAGATTTGCAAGGTACACTGATATTTGAGAGCGAGGTGTATATCATGACGAAATTAACAGTTCTTGTTACAGATGACGATCAAGATATTCGTGATGGTATTGAAATTTATTTAAAAAATGAAGGCTATCATGTCATTAAAGCAGCAGACGGCCAAGAAGCACTAGAAAAACTAGAGAACAATGAAGTACATTTAATTATTTTAGATATCATGATGCCAAATATGGACGGAATTACAGCAACCTTTAAAATAAGGGAAGAGCGTAATATTCCAATTATTATGCTGAGTGCAAAGGCGGAGGATGGCGATAAAATCCATGGATTATCAGTTGGAGCGGATGATTATGTGACGAAGCCATTTCATCCATTAGAACTATTGGCACGAGTGAAATCACAGCTACGACGTTATGTGCAACTAGGGACGTATAGTGAAGGAGCGACAAAAGTGGAAATTGACGGACTTGTACTTGATGAAGAAGCAAAAGAGGTCATATTAGAGGGTGAACCTGTTCGACTTACTCCAATAGAATATAAAATTACGGAATTATTAATGAAAAATGTCGGGCGTGTTTTTTCGATTCGTGAAATTTATGAACGTGTTTGGAATGAAGAAGCGTACAATGCGGAAAATATTGTAGCTGTTCACATTCGGAAAATACGTGAAAAAATTGAAGCTGATCCGAAGAATCCTCGCTATTTAAAGGTGGTATGGGGCGTTGGCTATAAAATGGAAAAATAAACTAGAGAAGTATATGACAATTGCAGGGTTTATAGCTGGTGTTGTTGGACTCATTTATTTTGGTATTTATGCCTTTCAAATTGTCAATTCTCGCTCCTCAGAGGTTTTACAGTTGCTTGAAAGAATTTTTTAGAGGGGGGTTAGAGACATGGTGAAAAAATGGAAGTCCCTTCTGGTGTTAATGTGTTTCATTTGGACAATTTTCGGTATCTTTACTTTTTGGCATCTGGGTTATCAATATATCGGTAAATCTTATTTCGAATCGGAAAATTTCCAGCATGAAATCGATAATTTCACAGCAGAGTTAGGGCCGTTAGTAATAAATGTACCAAATGCTGAAGATTTGAAAGATAGCATAGAGATTACGCAAACAGAAATAGAGGATCATCGTAATTATTATGGTACATTAGGGCAACAAATCGATAATATTAAACAACAATACGCACAGCGTATTCAGGAAGCAGTAGATGCGAGTGCGACGGAATTACAAACGAAGCTAGAGACTGAACGTGATAATAAAATTAAAGATATTACAACAAACTTTGAAAATGATGAACATGTCCGAAAGAAAATTCTTGCTGAAAAACAAGCACTGGTCGATAAATATATTAAAGCAGTACAAGGTGAAGCGAAGAATTTTGGAAAAATGTACGACTATTGGTCTTATGAGTTGGTGAATACTGAAACCGGCGAAATACACAGTGCAGGTAATGTTTCAGAAACTAGTGCCTATAAAATAAAATATTCAGAGCGCAATCCATTATATGCAGGGAACATTAGTAATAATTTAAGTTATATATTTAACAATACAGAAACATATGTGGATGTAGAAAGTTTTGATGAAACAACTGAATATACGGGTGTTTTAACCATCTCAAAAAAAGCAGTTCAATCATTAGGTGTTTTGCAGGATTATAATCGTTTTCATCGTAATCAATATACCTTTTTCTTTGTGTGGCTCTCTAGTATAGTAACGGCAATCTTTGCTTGGAGAGGTCGTAAGGGTGTGCTACAAACGGTCAAGGGTATGAAGGAAAAAGAAATTTTAACTAAGATAAAATTCGATTATCAAGTTATTCTAGTGTTGATTACAGGCTTTATGTATCTTATTACTTGCCAAGTTGTTTTACAATCTATTGAATACACTTACGCTTATAATTATCAAAATAATTATGTACGATCTATACTAGATTTTGCCTTTAAATTAGCTGTGCTATTTGTTATTGGCAGTGCTTTCTTCGTGCAATTAATTTGGTTGTATCTAAGAGTGGATACTTTGAAAAAACTAGAAGAAAATGTGAAATCGAGTTATTTATGGTCACTTGGCGATTCGATGACTGATTTATTTATCAATCGTTCTATAGCATTGCATTCATTTGTCATGATAGCTGCAGCCTTCTTTGGGGGAGGTAGCCTTGTCGCTTCTATGTTAAGAGGAGGAGGTTTCCCAGTTCTTGTTCTTGGTATGTGTATGTTCATAGGAATTCCAGCTTTGATTGTTTTCCTGTCAAGAATGGGCTATCTAAATCGCATTATGAAGGATACGAAGGATATGGCTGAGGGGCGTTTAAACCGAGATGTGAAGGTGAAAGGGAAGTCACCGCTTGCGGGTCATGCAGAAAATCTTAACCATTTACGAGAAGGTGTTCGTACGTCCATGCATGAGCAGGCCAAAAGTGAGCGTTTAAAAACAGAGTTGATTACAAATGTGAGTCATGATTTACGAACGCCATTAACTTCTATTATTACGTACACGGATTTACTGAAAAAGCCTACTATTACAGACGAAGAACGTCAACAATACATTCAAATTCTTGATAAAAAATCTGAGCGTTTAAAAGTGCTGATTGAAGACCTTTTTGAAGTGTCGAAAATGGCAAGTGGTAATATTGAACTTCATCGCAGTCGCGTAGATTTGACGCAGCTTATCCAGCAAGCGGTAGGGGAGCATAAAGAGGATTTAACGCAGTCACATTTAGATTTACGAATGACGATGCCGCACGACCCAATTTATGCATATGTGGACGGTCAAAAGTGGTGGAGACTTATCGATAATTTAATTGTTAATGTTTTAAAATATGCGTTAGAAGGAACACGTGTATACGTGACGTTGAAACGTACAGCAGATGGTGATGCTGAATTTACAGTGAAAAATGTTGCGAAGTATGAAATTAGTGAAAATGCTGAGGAATTATTTGAACGTTTTAAACGGGCAGATGCTTCACGTCATACAGAGGGCTCAGGGCTTGGATTAGCCATTGCGCAATCTATTGTCGATTTGCATGGGGCTCGAATGAGCATTGATGTGGACGGAGATTTATTTAAGGTAATTGTTCGGATTCCAGCAGTATAATGATTAAAGGCGGCAAACTTCTGCCGCCTTTTTATTATAAGCCTAAATTTTTGGCAATGATCACTTTCATGACTTCATTGGTACCTGCATAGATGGACATAACAGGGATATCCCTATATCTTCTAGCAATCTTGTATTCCTCCATATACCCATAGCCACCATGTAACTGCATACATTGCGTGGCAAGCTCACGTGCATTTTCAGTTATCCAATATTTTGCCATGGATACTTTTGTTACAACATTTTGTCCTGCAATATGCTCTTCAATCAAGGTTTCTAAAAATGATTTTCCGAGCTCAATCTTCGTTGCCATTTCAGCTATTTTAAATTGTGTATTTTGGAAGTCCCCAATTGCCTTACCAAAGGCTTGGCGTGATTTTACATAGTCTAGTGTTAATGCAAGCATATCCTCTGCTGCTGTTTGGGCAGCAATGGCTACTGCTAATCGCTCTTGTTGTAGTTTTTCCATCATATAGTGAAAACCCTTGCCCTCTTCTCCGAGTAGGTTCTGTACAGGTACTCGGCAATCTTCAAAATAGAGCTCAGCTGTATCTTGAGCATGCATGCCAACTTTATCGAGCTTCCGACCTTTTGTAAAACCAGGTGTGCCTTCTTCAATGACAAGTAGGCTGATGCCACGATGTTTTTTCTCAACCTGTGGATTTGTTTTCACTGCAACAACTACTAAATTTGTATGAATTCCATTGGTAATAAAGGTTTTTTGACCATTGACAATATAATGGTCACCATCACGAATGGCTGTTGTTTGAATATTTGCCAAGTCTGAACCTGCACCAGGCTCGGTCATCGCAATGGCTGTTATATAGTCGCCTGAAACACAGTGGGGTAGCCAGCGAGATTTTTGTTCATGTGTACCATATGCCTCGATATAAGGTACGACAATATCATTATGCAGACCGACTCCGATAAGACTTGAGCCTATACGTTCAAGCTCTTCTTGAATAATAACACCGAAGCTGAAATCTAGTCCTAATCCACCATACTGCTCTTCTACTTGTGGACAAAGATAGCCCATATCACCAAGCTTCTGCCAAAAAGAGAGTGGAATGAGATGGTCCCTTTCCCATTGGGCATAATGAGGCTCAGCTTCTTCTGCTAAAAACTTACGAAAGGTTTTACGAAATAACTCATGCTCTGTTGTTTCAAATTTATAACGTGTCATTTGAAATAGCACCCCTTTTTTGTCGTAAATGCGTAAATTTCCTTGCTTATCTAATATGTTACTGGAATATTTGTGAAAATAAAAGTAGCTTTTAGTACAAAAATGACGAAAATGTCATCTATATACAATGAAATGTCATGTAAAAAGAGAGAATAGTGAGTAATTTTACGGTAAATTTACATTGATATTAACTTAAGTAGTTAGTTCCTATCTTTCTTTAGAAGCGTATTCAAGGGCTTCTTGCAATATGATTGTTAAGTATAATGATATAATCGACTAAATATAGAGGAAAGTAGAGGACTAAGATATGCCAAAAGTAGTCGGTGGTATACTTTTAATTAGCATTTATAGTGCGTTGACTTTCTATTTAGGGTGGGGAGTAAAACAGTGGCTTGTAGCTATGGGGTGGTTCCGTTATCCAACCCTATTTTGGTTAATATTGTATATTGTTGCTTTTAGTATTTTGATTGGCAGATTACATGAGTCGGTAAGATTCTTTTCAATTGTCAGTAATTACTGGATGTTTATATTTGAGTATGGCTTATTATTATGCTTAGCTGCACAATTAATTATTTGGTTAACACCCTTTAAAAATGTTCAAATAATTGGTAGTATTGCAGTTGCTGTCCTGTTTATGTTAAGTATTATTGGCTCTTATTTAGCTTATTCTCCAGTCGTTCGTCACTTAGAAATAACAGTAGATAAAAAGAGTAGTGAGCTAGATTCGCTGAGAGCAGTTGTGGCATCCGATTTTCACTTAGGCATTTTATCGCATAAAAGACATTTGCAACGCTTTGTTAACCTCACAAATGAAGCGCAGGCAGATATCGTTTTGTTAGCTGGAGATATAGTAGATGATGATCCAAAATGGTTTGTGCAAGAGGGAATGGCAGATGTCATGAAACAATTAACGTCTACATATGGAACGTATGGTATATTAGGTAACCATGAGTATTACGGTAAAAAAATTCCTGCTTTTATAAAAGAAATGGAAAATGCCGATGTAAAAATACTGTTAGATGAAACAATTCGTATAGAAAATGCGTTTATATTAACAGGGCAAGAGGACAGAACAAACAACGAAAGAAAACCACTTGAAGAATTAAAGCCTTCTGATGACTTACCATGGCTTGTGATGAACCACACACCTGATAACTTGTTAACACCTTCGAAAATGGGGGTTGATTTACATATGTCAGGTCATACCCATAAAGGTCAGCTATGGCCAAATCAGTATATTACAGCTCGGGTATTTGAATTGGATTATGGTTATAAGATGAAGGAGCAAATGCATACACTTGTTTCATCAGGCTATGGGTTCTGGGGGCCACCTATGCGAATTGGTAGTAGATCAGAGCTTTGGGTAGTGGATATAAAATTTCAATAGTGTGTGGTAGTCTTAAAATATGCTACTTAGATGAAATGGCAGTAGTATATGAAAACAGAGTATTTTATAATAAGTGGGTATTTGATTAAAAAAGGTAAGGTGACATGGTGGATATTATAGAATTATTAAAGGCATTGATATTAGGCTTTGTTGAAGGTATGACAGAATTTGCACCAGTATCTTCTACGGGTCATATGATTATCGTGGACGATATGTGGTTAAAGACAGAGGAATTTTTGGGGAAATACCCAGCCAACACATTTAAAATTGTTGTTCAACTTGGCTCCATTTTAGCAGTTATCGTAGTCATGTGGAAACGGATGTTAAGCTTAGTTGGCTTATACAATATTGACGGTCAAACTAAGTCTATAACTAGTCGTTTTAACTTATTGCATGTCATTGTTGGGATGTTGCCAGCAGTTGTCCTAGGTTTTGCGTTGAAGGATTTTATTGACGACCATCTTTTTAAAGTAGAGCATGTTATTTATGCATTAGTGGCAGGAGCCATTCTGATGATTGCTGCAGATAAATTGGCACCAAGAAAGCCAAACATAGATTCTTTAGATAAGATTTCCTATGGTTTAGCCTTCAAAGTAGGGCTAGTTCAATGCTTATCTTTATGGCCAGGTTTTTCTCGTTCAGGTGCGACTATTTCTGGTGGGGTACTATTCGGTATGAGTCACCGTGTGGCAGCTGATTTTACATTCATCATGGCAGTGCCAATCATGGCAGGAGCTAGTTTAGTATCCGTCTTGAAAAACTGGGATACTTTATCAATGGACTATTTTGGATTCTACGCTGTTGGATTTATTAGTTCATTTATCTTTGCATTACTATCAATTAAATTTTTCTTAGCGCTTATTTCTAAAGTGAAATTAATGCCTTTTGCAATTTATCGTTTAGTTTTAGCTGCAATTCTTTGCGTCATTATTTTCATGTAAATTAAAAGTCACTCTTCTTTCACAAGAAGCGGTGGCTTTTTTGCATAAAAAATTATCGATTCATTTATCCAGTTTTCTATTAAAATGAATAAAATTAGGTATAAAGAGCTATATATTAGTATGATTGTATAGCAAATTATAATAATATTAGACATCAATTTCCTGTATATTGTTTAATTGATTGTTTTGGTATTATAATTGATACATAAAGTATTTAATTGTTCGTTGTTTTTTAATGATTTATAGGAAAAAGGGCTTAGTTCTGTATATGATTATAATATGAGGTGGAGAAAATGTTTCAAATTGTAAATAGATCAAAGAAAAGTACAATTGAAATAAGCAATGAAACAAACATCGGTATTTTTATTGAAGACCCAGAGCGCTTGTTGCAGTTAAATCTATTGGGTTTAACTGTACAGGATCTTCAACTAATTAAAAGCTTAAAACCATATGTAGAAAGAAATGTTGTTGAAGTAGTAGCAGCATTTTACCATGCGATAGAAAGTGTGCCTTCTTTACAGGCGGTTATTCAAACGCACAGTTCCAGTGAGCGCTTACGCCAAACATTACGCCATCATATTATTGAAATGTTTGAAGGACGGATAGATGAGGCTTTTTTAGAAAAGCGGAGACGTGTGGCAAAAATGCATGTGAAGATAAATTTATATCCGAAGTGGTATCTAGCAGCTTTTCAAATTCTTGAGAAATCATTACGAAAAATTATTTATGAGCTAAAATTATCTAAAGGCGAGGAAGAAAAATTTTGTGATGCAACCAGTAAAATCTGCAATTTTGAACAGCAGATTGTTTTAGAAGAATATGATAACTATGCCAATACATTAATTGAAGAGCAACGTAATAGTGTTCGTGAACACGTAAAAGAAGTGATAGGTGGAATTTCTACACAATTAGAGATTCAATCACAAAATACGTCTTCAACAGTAACAGAGCTTGTTTTTAGCGCCAAAAAAGTTAATGGTTCTTTAACGGACAGTATTTATGAAGCGGAATCTATGCAAAAGGTGTCTAGTGAAGGTTATGCTAAAATAGTATCAATCAATGAACAAACAGGAAAAATTCATCACAAGACTGTTGAAATGGCAAATATGGTGGGGCAGTTAGATGAGTCTTCTTCCAAAATAAATGCAGTTGTTGAAATTGTGAAAAGTATTTCAGGACAAACAAATTTACTGGCACTAAACTCTGCAATTGAAGCGGCGCGTGCTGGTGAACATGGTAAAGGCTTCGCAGTGGTTGCAAATGAAGTACGAAAGCTTGCGGATCAAACGAAAAGCTCAGTTGAACAAATTGCTGAATTAATCATGATGTCTAACGGCATTACAACACAGGTTGTCCACGCCATTCAAGACATACAGGAACTAGTGAATAGTAGTATTGAACGCAATGCCGAGTCTCTAAAAGCATTTGACGCGATTTCCGGTTCTGTAGAAGAGTCTATCTCGAATTTTCAAAATGTAGGGAACCAAATATCTGATTTAGCGAATATTATTGAGTCTATTGGTGAATCTTCTGATGAATTGGAGAGGGTGGCCAATCGCTTAAATACAACAATCAGAGAGTTTTAAATGAAAAACGGCTATGCATAAATCTATGCATAGTTTTTTTAGTGCTGTAGATTAGGATAAAATGATCTATTTCATGGATAAACTAAAAATAAAGCTGATAACAACCATCTATACAAAGAGGAAGACTAGAAAACCCTAGAAAATGCTTGTTTTAAGTGTTACGCTATAGGCGAATTAGGGAAATGAGTAGAGGGGTGTTTGGAACATGAAAAAGAAATTATTTATAACACGTAAGTTTCCTACACATATTGTTGAACCGTTACAGGAGTTTTATGAAATCTCACAGTGGGATGAGGAAGAGATTGTAATCCCACGTGACAAATTGCTAGCAGCTGTCTCAGATTGTGAAGTACTGTGGGTAACGATAGCAGATCTTGTAGATGAAGAGTTACTTACGCATGCACCCAATTTGAAATTAGTAACGAATTTAGCAGTTGGCTACAATAATATTGATGTGAAAGCTTTACGAAAACAAGGCATAATGGCGACAAATACGCCTGGTGTCTTAACAAATACGACTGCAGATTTAGTGTTTGGTTTACTGCTTGCAACAGCGAGAAGAATTCCAGAAAGTGAACGATATTTGCGTGAAGGCAAATGGAAAAGCTGGTATCCAATGCAACTGGTTGGTAAAGATGTATCAGGCGCAACAATAGGAATTATTGGCATGGGACGAATTGGTCAAGCTGTTGCTAGACGAGCAAAAGGTTTTGATATGAAAATCTTGTATAATAATCGAAGACGTCGCCATGAGGCGGAAGAGATGTATGGCTTTCAATATGTTTCTTTAGAGGATCTATTAAAGCAATCTGACTTTGTTGTCATCATGACACCTTATAATAATGATACAGAGGGGCTTATTGGAGAACACGAGTTGGCTCTGATGAAAGAAGATGCTGTATTAATTAATGCCTCACGTGGTGGAATTATCGATGAGGTTGCACTGTATGATGTCTTGAAAAATGGTAAACTGTGGGCTGCTGGACTAGATGTGTTTGAACAAGAGCCGATTGCAATGGACCATCCTTTATTAACACTTCCCAATGTAGTAGCTCTGCCACATATCGGTAGTGCGTCGTTAGAAACGAGAACCGCCATGTTGATGTTGAATGTGAAAGCATTGACGGCCTATGGACAAGGCAAGGCAATCTCAAATCGAATTGATTAAATAATAAGAGGAGCATATCATCTGCTGATATGCTCCATTTTTTCTTATCTATTGAATAAATCGAATAAACCACCGATACCGCCTTCACCTTTAGACTGTCCGCCTCCGCCTTGTGAAATTGGTGCTGCGGCAAAGACACGGCTCGCTAAACGGCTAAATGGTAATGATTGTACCCACACTGTCCCAGGGCCGCGCAATGTAGCAAAGAAGATCCCTTCGCCACCAAATAGGGCAGTTTTTACGCCTCCAACCATCTCAATATCGTAATCTACATTGGATGTCATCGCCACTAAGCATCCTGTATCCACACGTAAAACTTCTCCAGGTTGTAACGTTTTTTCATGAATCGCTCCACCTGCATGTACAAATGCCATACCGTCTCCCTCAAGTTTTTGCATAATGAAACCTTCACCACCGAAGAAGCCTACTCCAATTTTTTTCTGAAATTCAACGCCAACAGAAACACCTTTAGCTGCTGCTAAAAATGCGTCCTTTTGACAAATGATTTTACCGTTCATTTGACTTAAATCCATTGGAATAATCTTACCTGGGTATGGAGAAGCGAAATAAACATGTTTTTTACCTGAGCCAACATTTGTGAATGTCGTCATGAATAAACTTTCACCTGTAATTATTCGTTTTCCAGCACCTAGTAATTTCCCCATTAGGCCACTTTGCGAACCACCACGTGAACCATCACCAAAAATAGTTTCCATGTGGATTGAGTCATCCATCATCATTAATGCGCCTGCCTCTGCAACAACTGTTTCTTGAGGATCAAGCTCAACTTGCACATATTGCATGTCGTCACCAAATAACTTGTAGTCAATTTCATGATTATTCATAAAGGGATTCCTCCAAAAGTTAATTTAATGATATTGTATACGATTATAAGTCAGATTGGTTTCAATAAGAAATTAAATATTTTAGAAAAAAAGGGAATTAGTTAGAAAATGTCGAATATAAAAAACTAGAATGTGTATTATTTATTTTCATTTAACTAGGGGTGTTGTGAATATACATAACCTTAGGCGACTTCTATTTTTAGAAGTCATCCTCTATATTGAGGTAATGAAGTTAAGTGGAAATAAGCCTCCGGCAGTTGTCACCGATTATTATGTAAATGCTAGTATTACAAGGTGTAATGCATATTGAAAATTCGGAATTTTGACATATTTTATCTTTGTGCAGTAGAAGATTCCCACCTTCAAAAGTCATAAGACAATAAATCCTTTTGCTGGGGAACCAAATTTTAATTGTATGAAGATAAAGTCGCTGGTAAATGTCACGGATATTGGATTGTGCAAGTACAATTCAATGCTCGGACGCAATTACTCCAAGGCGAAATTGATTCTGGTAATATTCATAGACTCTATACCTATGGAATACGACTGGTACAATAGCCGAGGCATCATAGAGTATCTCAGGGGGTGTATGTAGTGGAGATTAAAAACTATATCGGTGGTAAATGGATAACACATTCACATTTACAAAGTATAGCAGTGACGAACCCTGCAAATGGTGAGCAGCTTGCTACCATACCACGCTCTACTTCACATGAGGTAGATGAGGCTGTAGCTGCTGCAAAGCAAGCACAAAAAAGCTGGTCACTTGTACCAGCACCAAAACGTGCAGATTATTTATATGCCATCGGTCAAAAAATGAAAGAAAAAAAAGAGTATTTGGCGACCGTTTTAACAAAAGAGATGGGTAAGGTAATTGAAGAGGCGAGAGGAGAAGTACAAGAAGGAATTGACATGGCTTACTATATGGCTGGTGAAGGTCGAAGGTTGTTTGGCGAAACAACACCATCAGAGCTTGCCAATAAATTTGCCATGAGTGTAAGGGCACCTATTGGTGTTGTAGCGCTCATTACTCCTTGGAATTTCCCTGTTGCTATCGCAACGTGGAAGTCATTTCCCGCAATTGTTGCAGGCAATACATTCATTTGGAAACCATCCAATGAAACACCAATGATGGCCAATGAAATGGGTAAGATTTTTGAAGAAGTAGGTTTACCAGATGGTGTAGCCAATATTGTATTTGGGACAGGACCTACAGTAGGTACAGCATTAATTGAACATCCTGGTGTCAAGGTTATCTCCTTTACGGGATCTACAGAAACTGGCAGTAAAGTAGCAGAGCTTGGCGGTAAGCACTTGAAAAAGATTTCATTGGAGATGGGTGGAAAAAATGCTGTCATTGTCATGGATGACGCTGATTTACAGCTAGCTACAGAAGGAATTTTATGGAGTGCATTTGGAACAGCTGGACAAAGATGTACAGCATGTAGCCGAGTGATTGTGCATAAAGATGTAAAAGAACAATTAGAAAAGCGTCTATTAGATGAAATGCAAAAGCTAACAATTGGGAACGGTCTAGACGAGGGAGTTAAAATTGGGCCGGTGATAAATAAGGCAGCACTGGAAAAAATTAATCACTATGTACAAATAGGTAAGCAGGAGGGAGCAACATTATTAGCAGGAGGCAGAATATTAAATGAGCCGCCTTACGATAAAGGGTTCTATTATGAGCCTACGTTGTTTACAAATGTGAAACCTGAAATGATTATTGCCCAAGAAGAAATCTTTGGTCCTGTCGTTTCTTTAATTGAAGTAGCAAGCTTAGAAGAAGCAATTGAAGTAAATAATGGTGTGAAATTTGGCTTATCTAGCTCAATTTTCTCACAAGATGTCAATACGATTTTCCGCGCACAGCGTGACTTAGACACAGGTATTGTTTATGTAAATGCGGGCACAACAGGTGCTGAAATCCATTTGCCATTTGGAGGCACAAAAGGGACTGGAAATGGACATCGTGATTCAGGTGTAGCAGCCCTAGATGTATACACAGAATGGAAGAGTATTTATGTAGACTACAGCGGTAAATTACAAAGAGCACAAATCGATACAGAGTAACAGATCAACGAAAGGGGATGTTCTTGATGAAAGTTGTTGTATTAGGTGCAGGTTTAATGGGTAAAGAGGTAGCTCGTGATTTAATAAAAAACGATAAAGTAGAGCGTGTATTATTAGGTGATATCGATGTGAAAGTAGCACAGGACTTTGTCGACACGTTAGGCACAAATAAAGTTGAGGTTGTAGAGCTTCATGCAGAACGTGATGATTCGTTAATGGACGTTATATCGAAAGGTGATGTAGTCGTTAATGCGCTATTTTATTCGTTCAATGAGCGTGTAGCAAGAGCAGCGATTGAGGCAGGTGTACATTCCGTTGATTTAGGTGGCCATATCGGTGGGGTTACAGAGAACATATTAGATCTTCATGAGGAAGCGAAGGCAAAAGGTGTCACAATAATCCCAGACTTAGGCGTTGCTCCTGGTATGATCAATATTCTAGCGGGCTATGGTGCATCCAAATTAGATGACGTCGAATCTATTAAACTATTTGTAGGTGGTATTCCAACTGAGCCAAAGCCTCCACTTCATTATACACGTGTATTTTCTTTAGATGGCGTGTTCGATCATTATACTGAGCCTTCAAAAACGATTCAGAAGGGCAAGCTTGAAGAAGTCCCATCCCTATCAGGTGTTGAACCAATTTATTTTGATGATTTCGGTGTGCTTGAGGCATTTTATACATCTGGGGGCATCTCCACATTGTATAAGACATTCCCAAATGTCCGTACATTAGAATATAAAACAATACGCTATAAAGGTCATGCAGAGAAATTTAAGCTTTTAGCTGACTTAGGATTCCTTGATTCTGCCAATAAGGTAGAAGTGGATAATCAAGAGGTACCTGTTCGTGCAGTGGTGCGAGAGGCACTCAAAAAGAAACTAGAGCTGGGAACAAAACCAGATGCTGTACTGTTACGTGTCATTGTATCTGGTGAAAAAGCACAGCAGCAAGTGACATATGAATACGAAATGGTTGTGCGCAAAGATATGACAATTAATGAAACAGCTATGGCTCGTGCTACCGCTAATACGATTTCCGTTGTAGCCCAGATGATTGGTGCAGGTGACATTACAGAACATGGGGTATTCCCACCTGAAGCAATCGTGCCAGGTGATACGTATATTAAAGAGATGGCTAAACGTGGTGTGGTGATCAAAGAGACATCTCATAAATCAGCTATGATTGTGAAATGGTAGGTGTTGAGCATGAATTTTGACATGTCCACTGAGCAGGAAATGCTAAGAAAAACGGTAAGACAGTTTGCTGATGAAGAAATTATTCCCTACATTGCAAAGTGGGATGCTGAAGGTGGCTTTGATGCTAAAATTTGGTCAAGACTTGCCGAGCTAGGCTTAATGGGCGTTTGTGTTCCTGAACAATACGGTGGTAGTGGTATGGATTATAACGCACTTGCCATCGTGTGTGAGGAGCTTGAAAGGGGAGATACGGCGTTTCGAACTGCTGTATCCGTTCACACAGGCTTAAATAGCATGACCTTAATGCAGTGGGGTACTGAAGAGCAAAAGCAGCGATACCTTGTTCCACAGGCTAAAGGTGTTCGTATTGGAGCGTTTGGTCTAACAGAGCCAGGAGCTGGATCTGATGTAGTTGCCATGTCAACAACTGCTGTCCGTGATGGTGATCATTATGTCATTAATGGGCAAAAAACATGGATATCCTTATGTGATATAGCAGATCACTTTATCGTTTTTGCCTATACAGATAAATCAAAGAAACATCATGGTATTAGTGCTTTCATTGTAGAGCGTTCAATGGCTGGCTTTACATCAAAAGCAATTAAAGGGAAATATGGCATTCGTGCTGGTAATACAGGTGAGCTCTTTTTTGAGGATTTACGTGTGCCCCTTGAAAATCGTCTTGGCGAAGAGGGCGAGGGCTTTAAAATTGCCATGTCTGCGCTGGATAATGGTCGTTTCACAGTAGCAGCAGGTGCAGTTGGTTTGATTCAGGCATGTATAGAGGCAAGTGTGAAATACTGTCATGAACGAGAGACATTTGGCAAGCCTATTGGAGAGCATCAGCTTGTTGGACGCATGATTGCCAATATGGAAGCTGGTTATCAAATGAGTCGTCTTCTTGTCTATCGTGTAGGCGAATTAAAAAACAAAGGTGTTCGTAATACACGGGAGACATCTTTAGCAAAATGGCAGGCATGTGATTTTGCTAATAAGGCTGCTGATGATGCGGTACAAATTCACGGTGCATATGGCTATTCAGACGAATATCCCGTTGCCCGTTATTTACGAAATTCCAAAGCACCGGTTATCTATGAAGGAACCCGCGAAATTCATACCATTATGCAGGCTGATTATGTTTTAGGAAGACGACACGATAAGTCATTAGCAAAAATGCTGCCGAAATGGCCATTTGAAGAATAAAAAAGAGGGATTTGTTCCCCCTCTTCAGACTGTAGACAAAAGGAATCGAGAAATTCATACTCGATTCCTTTTGTCATTTTTTCTTCTTTAAATATGTTTAATAATGGTGATTATCTATCTGTTTAATTATACTCTTTCAGCATAAGAACTTTTTTAAGCTCCTTGCCACGTCTAAGTAGCCAGTTTCTTTAAATTCATGGCAGCAAAGGTAAGCATCGCCTGCATGGACAATTTTTTAAGACCTCTTAAGGTTATCCATAACATCCCATACATTTCTTTCGCATCCTCAAGACACGCTCAATTGTTTCTTTAAGCGAATATATAAATGAAAAATCAATAGCAGCCTCTAGTTTTCGTACTAAATATTCTTCAGGAACTAATTGATCAATCGTTAACAATTCTAATTGTTCACGTTCATTGATTTGATTCTTCGTCATCATGGTTAAACATCTCGAAAGTTTATTTTTCATAAACATATGAATAGGGAGTTCTTTATGTAGAAGTTGATTGGAACGAAGGGCGGCGACCCCGCCCATAGTGGAAATCAACGGCTTTACTTTATTTCATTGTAAAAGAAAAAAGACTGTCGACAAACTCAAAAAATTTGAGAGTTTGTTGGTTAAAAACGCATGTTAAAAAATTTTAGAAAAATGTAACTTTTCAACTTTTTGGTAGTCTAATTGATAAACAAGTATATGAAAGAGAGGAAAAATGATGAAAAGTAAATGGTTGGCAATTATGCTCATTGTCATTCTAGCTATTGTGCCTGGCATTTTCACATGGACGATGAATACAGATGTGATTGCAAAAGCAGCTAGCACAAGCATGGCTACACAAAGCTGGCAAGCCTCTTTCTCAGTAGCCTTAAAGAAAAATAAGGTTACAGGGGACTATGTCTATGTCACAACGGAAAAAGGTCAAAAAGTACCTGCAACAATTGAATTATTAGAAGATCAGAAAACATTAGTTGTAAAGAAATTGGCACCAGGTAGCTATCAATTGCATGTAAAAAAAGAAGCATTTGCACAGGGTGGACTTAACATCGATTCACAAGTTATTCACTTTACAATAATAGAGACGTTAACAGCTGTAAAATCTGAAAAAGAGCTACAACAATATTTTAAAAGACTGTTAACAACTGAAAGATATGTAACTACTGAGGAAGAAAGCGCTGATAGTGCGAAAAGTGAAAGTAAAGCTACTGCCAATAACGAGTCTACAACCAATAATCAAGTAGAAGGTGTAGAAGAGGGTGATATTGTTGTTGTAAAAGATGGGTTTATTTACACGGCAAAAGATCAAAGCATTACAGTTGTGAATGCTAAAGATCCTAATGATTTAAAGTTAGCTACAAGCATTAAACTGAAAGAGTCACAATATATTTCTAAGCTTGCGTTATATGATAATTTATTAATAGCCATTGGGGATGAATATATTGAAAAAGCAGGCACAAGCATGGTAACAGCCTCTTTTTATGATATTTCCAATCCTAACAACCCGAAGCATGTACGTGATGTAGGGCAAGAAGGATATTTACAGGATATTCGCATTACAAAGGACACATTATATTTAATTGGTAATATGCACCCAAATTATTGGATACTACAAGAAGAAAAACCAACAGATTTAAAACCTAAAACATTTGATAGTGTAGCAGGCACAGAATTTAAAAGCCTCCCTTTAGAAAAAATCTCGATTTTACCGAATACAATGGATGGCACATATAGTTTAATTACAGCTGTCGATTTAAAAAACGGTGCTAAAACAACAGCTAAAACGAAAGGCTATTTGGGAGGTAGTAGTGGGCTTTATATGTCAGAGAATGCCTTGTATTTAACGACACCAATTTATGAGAGTAATGAAGCTGTCCAATCAAAAAAACGTGTTATGGATATGATTTGGATGCCAACAGCAGCAGACACTCAAATTTTCAAATGGGATGTAGATGGAACGGCCTTGAACTTTGCTGGAAGTACGGAAGTAAAGGGAACGGTCTTAAATCAGTATTCAATGGATGAATATAAAGGCAATTTCCGAATCTTTACAACGGAAGGCAATACGTGGGATGAGAAAAGTACTTCCTATAACCATCTCTTTATTTTAGATGAACATTTAAAAGCACTTGGTTCAGTGAAGGGTATGGCGCCAGGAGAAAAAATATACTCTGCACGTTTTATGGGAGAAAAAGCATATGTAGTGACATTTAAGCAAGTGGATCCACTGTTTGTCATTGATGTAGCTAATCCAAAAAAGCCAGAGGTACTAGGAGAATTGAAAATTCCTGGCTTTAGTAATTACTTACATCCGTTAGATGAAACACATTTAATTGGCATTGGTTATGATACTGAGCAACGCTATGATGCTTATACGAAGCGTAATTTTACTGTGACAACAAATATGAAGATGTCACTATTTGATGTATCAGACTTCCATAAACCGAAAGAACAATCGACAGTAAGAATCGGTGGGAAGGGCTCTTACTCTGATGTACAATACAATCCGAAAGCGCTGTTCCGTAATAAGGAATACAACTACTTTGGCTTCCCAGTAGTACTGTATGAAGCAGGTAAGGAAGATGATATTGTGTACCAAGGTCAAGGTGCTCAAATTTATGAAGTTACAGCAGATAAAGGTATTGTATTAAAAGGAAATATCATTAACGGTAATTCTAGTGAGCCATATGAAAATTGGGAGCAGGTTGTACAACGAGTTGTCTATATAGATGACGCTCTTTATACAATAGCGCGCAACGAAGTAAAGAGCTACCAGCTAAAAGATTTCAAATCTCTTGATACATTAACGATAAAATAAAAAGAAAAGTCCAATGAATTCAATTTGATATTCATTGGACTTTTCCTTAATTTATTTGTTAAAAACAGCACATACTATTTGCGATATGGCAGAATCTCTGAAACTGTCACAAATTCATAGCCTTGTTCTTGTAAATAAGCAAGGACAGCATCAAGTCCATCAGCAGTGGATTGATGAATATCGTGCATTAAGACAATAGCATTATTGTGTAAATTATTTTTTACATGTGGCAATAACTGCTGTGCATTACGATGCTTCCAATCTAATGTATCAATCGTCCATAACACGACAGGGATAGGGATTTCAGCATTAATCGTGTCATTAGTAGCGCCATAAGGTGGTCTAAAAACAGTGGCACCTTGATTAATCGCTTTCTCTATTTCAGTGGCCGTCGTGTTATACTCCTTCATCACCTGTTCTTGCGTAAGCTTTGTTAAGACAGGATGGTTCCATGAATGGTTGCCAATTTCATGACCACGTGCCAGAACATCTCTTACAATATCGGGATAATATTGTACACGACTACCAAGCATGAAGAAGGTTGCTTTTGCGTGATATTTATCGAGAATATTTAATATCTGTTCTGTCACTTTTGGATGAGGACCATCATCAAACGTTAACGCGATACGTTTTTTGTTTGGATCACCTGTAGGTGGTGGATTTGTTGGTTTTACATTTTCCATAGCGATTTGAAATTCAGAGGCTAACAATGGGTTAATCAGCGAAAGGGGTAGTTTCACTATAGGGGCACCTGCTGCTCCGCTAGCAATCTCATATTCATCGAAATAGAATTGTAATGAATCATCTACAATAGCAAAGCGATTGAAGTTAGACCATTTTGTTTCCGTAGCTTTCATTAGTTCATCATTGGAAAGTGCATCCTGGATTTGGAGGTTTTTCTGCAAATCCTTCCTTACATTTGCGGCTAATGTTGATAAATTATTCTCATCATTTTGTAATAGTGTTTGGATCGTAATTTGTTCGCCGGTTTCGTTATTAATAAAGAATGTTTTCGTTGAGACCTCATGATTAGCTCCACCGAGGTACAACATTTTTGTTAGCACAAAAGAATAGTAATGATCTCGGTATGGAAAAGTTTCAAGACTAATGTTTAATTCACCTATAGCTTCTTTATCTTTATTTTCTTTCATAGATGCGAGATAGTTTTTCTTAGAATCCGATATGTATTGTAATACGGCATCATTAAAAACTTCGTTATCTGTTTGAGGGTAATGAATAGCAAAAGGTGTTCGTTTATCATTTGAAACATCTGTAACAATACGTATCCCTGGAAACGCAGAACTTTCCGTCGATAAATTACTATTTACCGATTCCGTATCGGATTCTTTTGAAGCACTAATCTTTTGAAACTTAAATTCATCCTTTGATAAGATAATAACAAGTATAATGGTTGTTAAGGTTACAATAAGGCCCAGTAATAAAAAATCAATTAGTGGACCGCGTTTTTTTCTGCGTTCCTGCATGGTGTTGGATACGCTCCCCTCTTTTTTAGTTTCTATACAATCAGACGTGTCAGTCATTAAAAAAGTTATACAAATTTCTAATCTTTTAATGATAATTTATAGAAATTATTTTAAATCATCTATCCTTCTATAGGTAATCAATCGAATGTTGTTGTACTTCTTTAATAGTGGTTGTAAAATACCTACTAAAATAGAAAATAACCATGCTCAATGATTGTTAATCTGTGAAATTAAATTGAAAAAAAGCCAAATTAATATGCTGAAAATTTTCAGTTGAGTTTTTATTGGCAGTTCGATAATATTGGCAAGGAACCTTTTGAAGGAGGCAGATAGCTGTAATGGTCTTACAAGAAGCGGATAAAGAACTTACGATTGACTGCTTGTTGCTTGCAGGGCGTATTATGATTGAAAGTGGTGCAGAAACATACCGTGTGGAGGATACGATGCTGAGGATGGCACATTCTCAAAATATGCCAAATGCTCAATGTTATGCCACACCGACTGGAATCATTTTTTCGTTAGGCAAGACACAGCCAACGAGAATTACATCAATTTCCAGCAGAGTTACAGATTTGCAAAAAATAGCCTTGGTAAATTCAGTATCTCGGAGACTCACATCTCACATCATAACACTAGAAGAAGCTCATGACGAGTTAAAGTCGATACAAAAAACAAATTATTTTTTACCAACTTATTTACAAGTTATAGCAGCTGCACTTGCAAGTGGTTGTTTCCTTATTATGTTTAAGGGAGGATGGTCGGATTTTCCTATAGCTTGTTTAGCAGGTGGGTTAGGTTTCCTAGTACTTGTGATGATCAACCATTTAACAAGAGTAAAGTTTTTTTCTGAATTTACGGCATCACTTGTTCTTGGCTTTGTTGCCTTCTTTGCAGTAATGTATGGTTACGGTACGGAACTTGATAAAATTATTATTAGTTCTGTCATGCCACTTGTACCAGGTATTTTAATTACCAATGCAGTTCGTGATTTAATGGCAGGGCATTTTATGTCAGGGATGGCAAAGGGGGCAGAGGCCTTTTTAACAGCTTTTGCTATTGGTGCAGCAATCGCCATCACCCTAGGATTTTAGGAGGCGCACAATATGTATATGACGGACATTATTATACAATTAATTGTTAGTTTTTTTGCGACTGCTGGGATTGCCATTATTTTTAATGTTCCTAGAAAAATGCTGCTTCATTGTGGTCTTGTTGGGGTAATTGGATGGATTATTTATTATGTTTTAACAGAGCAAGGAATGGATGTTGTCAAAGCTTCTTTCTTTGGCTCGTTTGTCATTGCTATAGTTGCTCATTTGTATGCTCGACGATTTAAAATACCAATGATAATTTTTATAGTTGGTGGGATCATACCGTTGGTGCCTGGGGGCATGGCATATAATGCAATGAGAAATGTTGTAGAGGACGATTACTTACAAGGCTTACAATATGGCTTAAAAGCATTTTTAATTACAGGTGCGATTGTTATTGGACTTGTCTTTGCGGAAGTAATTATTCAACTTATTTTCCGTTCAGTCCGTTCAAGTAAGGTGAAATTACAAAAGGTCTATAAAAAATAAAAGGAGGCTGCGTTAATCAACGCAGCCTCTTTATGCACTTATTGTTTTTTATTAAGCAATACTTCGATTTCATCTGGTGTAACAGGTTTACTAATATAGTAGCCTTGAATCGCATCGCAACCATAAGTGATTAATAGATCAGCTTGCTCAGCTGTTTCGACACCTTCAGCTACAACTTTTAGTTCCATAGATTTACCAAGCTGTACCATGCCGTGCATAAGCTTTTGGCTCTTTTCGGATTTTAATAGTGAACTCGTAAACGTTTGATCAATCTTCAATGTATCAATTGGTAAAATTTGCATATATCTAAATGATCCATAGCCAGTTCCGAAATCATCTAATATGAATGAAATTCCTTCGTTTTCAAGCTTGCGCATTTGTTTCGCGATAGAAGTTGCAACTTCGGCTTCTAAAGCAAATTTTTCAGTAATTTCAATTTGTAGAAGATTTGCTGGGCAACCTGTTTTGGTAATCATTTCAAGTATTGATTTTGCCATATTTTTATCGCGGAATTCGCGTACAGAAGAGTTGATAGATATTTTTAAATCATGGCCAGCTTTTTTCCAAAGCAATGCCTGCTCGCAAGCTCTCTCCAGCATAAAGGAACCAATGTTATTAATCAGTCCTGTTTCTTCAGCAATAGGGATTAGCTCATCAGGTGAAACAACACCTATTACTTCGTCTTCCCAACGTACAAGTGCTTCAACAGTTGTAATTTTACCAGAATTAACATCAATTTGTGGCTGATAGAGTACCTTCAAGTTCTTTTGATCGAGTGCTTGAAGTAAACGCTTTTCAATTAAAGCCTTACGATTTAAAGCTTTATGTGTTGCCGTTGAGAGTGAAACAATTTTGTCTCCACCCGCCTCGCGTACCGTTGAAATGGTAGCAATAGATGCTTTCATAAGCTGAGAAAATGTTGTTTGATCTTCTGGGTATCTTGTGATTCCACCACTAATAGAAATTGGTACAGCAATATTACCGCTATAAATAGGGTGCTGTTGTAAATATGATAAAAAGCCTTGAATAAACCATTCACTTAAAGGCGTGATGACAACAAAATCATTTTCATTTATACGTGCCATCGTACTATCTTGGAAATACATTTTTATGCGATTAGTAAATTCAATGATAAGGCTTTGATCAATTTGTTGGTCATGTAATTCTTTTAAAGTATAAAACTTATCAATACTTAGATAAACAAACGAAAAGTGTCTTTCTTCTTCAATCATATTGGCAATCACTTTTTCAAGTCGATGTGCGTTCATCAGCCCAGTTTCTGTATCGATATAAGCAATTTTTTCTAGCTGATGTTGGATAGTTTTTGATTTAGTAATATCTTTTTCAATTAAGATAAATTGTTGTTCATTTGTTTCGAGATTAAAGGTCGGGATAGCTGTTAGTAGCACCCAATAGGATTGTCCCGTTTTTGTGATTTTTTCAACTTCTCCCTGCCACGTATGACCATTGTTTACATTACGCCAAATAGTATTTGTTACTTTATCACTCGCTTCATTATCCGGGAACAGTTGCCAAAATGTTTTGCCGATAACACGCTTTGGTGTCCATTGGCTCGTTTTTAGAAAATCATTGTTACATTCTAAAATAAATCCATCGTGATCGAGTGTTACAGTCATGAATGTAGCATCTAAACCTTGCTTGAGATCCATAAATGTACTGCAATGGGAAACAGCATTTGTCATTAATTCTGGTAGCATAAAAATCATTAGAATAAAACGTTCTCCTTCTACTGTAAAAGGCTTAGCTAACAGAGCTGTCGTTATTTCAGTGTTTGAAGTTGTGTGTACTTGAATTTTGTCTAGATACGTACTGTCCTCATTTTGTAAAATAGTTTGAAATGTTACTACAGGAAGCTGACGTAGTAGATTTTCGTGTATAGATGGAGTAGTATTTCCTTTAATATCATTAGCTGAAAATCCAACCAGATGTTCAGCGCTCTTTCCACAAATAGTCACTTGTCCATCTTGATTAATGATAATTGCGGGAAAAGGAAGTGAATTTAAATAATGTTCATCAATCGTAAATGATTTATGCATATGACTCATGATTATTCGATCTCCTTGGGTAATCAATATATACTAATATTATAGATAATTATCGGGAATTAGTCATTATGAATATAATTGTAAATATTTGATAATGAAAAAAAATAGGACTTTTATCGTGATGCGCAAGAAAACATTTGAAGAAAAGTAACAATTTTTAGTACGTATATAGGAAGCAGGATTGATATGGAACGTTTAAAAGGAATAATATTTATTGTCTCGGGTGCTATGTTATGGGGAGCAACTGGACCTTTGATGGAGTGGCTACTTAACCATACACCGTTGACAGTTTCCTTTATGTTAACAATACGTTTATCGGTTGCAGGTATATTACTACTTACATATTTATTGTTAATGGGAAAAAATATTTTTGGTATTTGGCAACACAAACTATGGGGTAGGCAGCTTATTATTTTTGGAATTGCAGGTATGCTAGGTGTACAATTTGCTTTTGTAGCTGCAATTAATGAAAGTAATGCAGTGCTGGCGACCTTACTACAGTTTTTAGCGCCAATATTTGTTGTGGCATATGTCTCTCTTAGTTTAAAGAAATGGCCACCAAAATATCAAGTGTTAGGTATTATTGGTACCCTTTTAGGGTTGTTTCTATTACTAACGAACGCTTCATTTGATAGTTTACTTATTAGTCCAAAAGCCTTGTTATGGGGTATAGCAGTAGGCTTAACATTTGCATTTTACACATTATATCCTGCACGTCTAATGAAGGAGTGGAGTGTGCTATTAGTAGTCGGCTGGGGGATGTTGGTTGGTGGTTTGACATTAGGCTTAGTAAGCCGCGTATGGCAGTCCAACCAATGGATCGTTTTAACGAATTTTAAAATTCTTATGTTAATGGTTGTGTTAATATTTTTCGGAACAGTAGCCTTTATACTGTTTTTAAGTAGTATGAAGTATATTACGCCTGTTGAGACGAGTATTCTTTCTAGTATCGAACCATTAACAGCTATGATTATTTCAGTAATCGTTTTCGGAACCTCTTTAGGTTTTTGGCAATTAATTGGGGTAATTGTTATGCTTGTTTGTGTAACGTGGCTTTCTGTCGCTGGTGAAAAAGCATAAATATACTATGTTGTTAGTATTTTTTTACTATCTTTAAATTTATCTCATGACAAGGGGGAAGAATATGAAAGAAGTTTTTTCCTATGTAAGGCCATATAAATGGCCGGCCATTTTTGCTTTATGTTTAATGCTTTTAGAGTTATTTGTAGAGCTTGTGCAGCCGCTCATTATGGCAAAAATAATTGATGAAGGGGTACGGGCACAAAATCAAGGAATGATAATGCAATGGGGTGCTGTTTTAATTGCTTTATCATTTGTTGCATTTTTGGCGGGAGTGATCAATTCATATTTTTCATCCCATACAGCCCAAAGCTTTTCTTATGATTTACGAAATGCCATGTTTGATAAAATTCAGTCCTTTACACTAACAACCTATCAAAAATTCTCTACGGCATCCCTAATCACTAGATTAACGAATGATGTCACACAAGTACAAACGGTACTGTTTATGAGCTTAAGAATTATGCTTCGGGCACCACTAGCTGTTATAGGAAGTATTGTAATGGCCTTTGTAGTGAATGCGAAATTGGCTTTATTTTTAGTCATAGGTGCACCAGTTATCTTAATATTTCTCATTTTTATGGTAGCAAAAGGTGTGTCTTATTTTGGAAGAGTGCAGAAGAGAGTAGATCGTTTAAATAGGGTTTTACAGGAGAATTTACAGGCGATACGTTTGGTAAAGGCCTATTTACGTGGGGCATATGAGGCTACACGCTTCGATGAAGTGGCTTCACGATTAAAAATTGATTCTGTAAAGGCTTTACGCGTAATGGAATATATTATGCCAGTTCTTTTATTCATTATGAATATGAGCTTGTTAGCAGTGTTATGGTTTGGTACAAAACAAATTGCGACAGGGACAACGCCGCTTGGTGATATTGTAGCTATTATCAATTATGCGATGCGTATGACGGGCTCGTTTTCAATGTTCGCGTTCATTATTATATTTTATGCGCGTGCAAAGGCCTCGGCTGAACGTATGGCAGAAGTCCTTTCTATAGAAAATGAGGTAGAGGATACTTCACTTTCAGAAGAACTAGGCCACACTATGTCATATGGCGAGTTAACGTTTGAACATGTTAGTTTTACTTATCCAGGGGGAGACGCTCCTGTCCTGTTTGACGTGAGTTTTCAAGTTAAGTCAGGTGAAAAATTAGCAATCATGGGGGCAACTGGTGCTGGGAAATCAACATTGTTACAGCTTATTCCTCGTTTTTATGAAGTAACAAATGGAAGAATACTCGTAGAAGGTCAGGATGTTCAACACTGGGAATTACAAGAATTACGCGAAATCATTGGTTATGTCCCTCAGCAGTCATTGCTATTTACCGGAAGTATTGCAGATAATGTGCGTTGGGGAGATACGCAGGCCGAAATGGATGCTGTTCTGCAGGTCACAATGCAAGCACAAATCCATGCGTCTGTTGAAGATTTCCCGAATGGTTACGATACCAGGGTTGGACAAAAAGGTGTCAATTTATCAGGAGGTCAAAAACAAAGGCTATCGATTGCAAGAGCACTCTTGAGAAAAGGACATATTTTAATGCTCGATGATAGTACAAGTGCCCTCGATGTTAAAACAGAACAGTCATTGTGGGAGGCATTGAGTGAAGAGAAGGCAACGATGCTTGTTGTTACGCAAAAAATTCGTACAGCTAAAGGTGCAGATCGTATTTTACTTATAGATGCAGGGAAAGTAGTTGCATATGGTAAACATGAAGAGCTTTTACAAACTTCAACACTCTATAAAAAAATTGCAATCTCCCAACAGGAGGTGGAGGAATAATGGGATTTTTCCAGAAACCTTTTGGCAATGAGCCGATTTTGACTAAAGATGATCTGAAGCAGGTTGTGAAGAAAAAGAAAGGTCCCCGTGCAGCAGATTGGAAAAGTACATTGCTACGATTATGGAAAATTGTCGATGAACAACGTGCCCTCCTAATTGTGGTGCTTTTATTAGTTATGATCAGTTCCATATTGGCTTTGGTTGGACCATATTTAATCGGCCAAATGATTGATAACTATGTTATGCATGGAGAACTTACTGGATTAGGCAAGGGTATTGTGTTGTTAATTGGTATTAATGTTCTGTTAGCCGTTTCACTTTTCCTACAAAACTACTGGATGATCGGTATTGCTCAGCAAACAATATACAGATTACGCACAAGTGTGTTTACTCATTTTCAACGATTGCCAATTGCGTTCTTTGATCGTCGACAGCATGGCGAATTGATGAGTCGTATGACAAATGATATTGAAGCTGTAAACTCAACGTTAAATAGTTCCTTTATTCAGGTATTTTCAAGTGTACTTACGCTTGGAGGAACCATTATTATCATGCTCAGCTTAAGCCCATTGCTGACAGTACTTACGATGACCATTATTCCAATTATGTTTTGGGCGATGCGATGGATTACACGTCGTACAGCACCATTATTTAAAGAGCAGCAAGCAGCTATAGGAGCCTTAAATGGCATGATAGAAGAAACAATTTCAGGACAACGCATTGTAAAAGCTTTCTCACAAGAGGAGCGAATGAAAGTTGAATTTCGTGAAAAAAGCTTGCGATTAAGAAGAACAGGTTTTTGGGCGCAGACTTACTCAGGCTATATTCCAAAGGTCATGAATTTCTTAAATAATATGAGCTTTACAATTGTAGCGGGCATAGGAGGGATGCTCGCGTTGTATGGGCATGTGTCGATAGGGGTTATCGTTATCTTCACTGAATATGCGCGACAATTTACACGTCCATTAAATGATTTAGCGAACCAGTTTAATACGGTGCTATCAGCAATTGCAGGTGCAGAGCGAGTATTTGCTTTACTTGATGAGCAACCAGAGGTGGAAACTGCCACAACTCAGAAGCATCATCTATTGGGGCAAGTGGCATTTAAGCATGTGTACTTTAAATATGAACAGGAAGAGGAAACTTACACATTAAAGAATGTTAATTTTAAAGTGGAGCCTGGGCAAACGGTAGCGCTTGTCGGTGCAACTGGAGCCGGGAAAACGACTATACTGCAACTTATTGCAAGGTTTTATGAAGTAAATAAAGGGGAAGTATTATTTGATGGTGTAAATGTTCAACAAATGGATCGTCAATCACTTCGTTCGCAGATGGCATTTGTATTACAGGATCCATTTTTATTTGAAGCATCCGTTCGCGAAAATATCCGATACGGTAGACTGGATGCAAGTGATGAAGAGATAGAGGGAGCAGCCAAACGTGCCAATGCACATGACTTCATCATGAAACTTAAAGATGGTTATAATACCGTTCTTGCTGCAGATGGACGTGAAATCTCACAAGGTCAAAAGCAATTACTATCCATTGCAAGAGCACTTATTGCAGACCCGAAAATTTTACTATTGGATGAGGCTACAAGTAGTATTGATACTGTGACTGAAATGGCGATACAAGAAGCTCTTGATACTTTAATGCAGGGCCGCACAAGCTTTGTTATTGCTCATCGTCTAAATACTGTTCACAATGCCGATATGGTCTTAGTCATGCATAAAGGTGAGTTGGTTGAAGCTGGACCTCAGCAAAAACTAATTGAATCGGGTGGTCTTTATGCCCAAATGCTTCATTCATCCTCCCATCATCTTGAGGAATAGGTGGAAAGAGTAATTTCATTTGAAATTACTCTTTTTAGTAGAATTTAAAATGTAATTTATTTGAATAAATAGTATAATTATTATAAAAAATATATAGAAGGAAAGAATGTATAGTTTAAAAGTAACGGAACAAAAAAGATTAATTATCTCTAATTTTGAGAAATTTGACTATTATTTTATATCTATCGTTTCTAGTAAATTTCAGTCATTTTTATGAACTTTTATAGTATAAATCCTTTTATTATTCACTTATTTGAAGTAAAATTCTGATTAATAGAGGGTAAGAATATATTTTGTTGCCAGCTTATTTTCATTCTTGCTACAATAGGGCAATAGTCTGACACAGGAACGGAGTACACGATGAATATTTCAGTGATGACAGTGTCTTTCCCATTAGATGGGGAAACATTGAAGGAAGTAAAATTATTATGTGAAGAAGCGACAATTCACGATTATCGAGTATATGAAACGATTATGAATGTACCAATGGCTAGTTCTTTCGATTCAAAAGGCTTCATGGTACTGGCATATGAGGATGATAAGGATGTATTAGTGGGTGCTGCTAGTGCCATTGATTTAATGGGGCTTCATACATATGAATGGTCATTAGTAGTGACACCTGCATACCGCCAAAATGGTATTGGAGCTGCATTAGTTGAAGGCATACAAGTTGGGCTAGAGGAAAGAGGGGCAGAGGGGCAATTAGCTGTAGTAATTGATGGCTCTCCTTATGGGCACACATTTATTGAAAATAAAGGTTATGCCTATAGCTTTTCAGAAGCAACATTAGAGACAAAAGCAGAACCAGTAACATTACAAAATGATATTCACATTCAACCTTATGATGGGGAACAGGCTGAATTAATTACTATTTATTGTGAGGCTTTTGGTGATTTACCTGAAGAATCAGAAGAGCTCATTGCTTTTAACACATCAACAAATGGACGACAGCTATGGGTTGCTTATCGAGATGGTGAAGTTGTTGGAACAGTGACGACAGCTCAGGAAAATGAAATCCAGTGGGTAACAGCACTTGCTGTTCATCCAAAGTGTGAAGGACAAGGTATTGGAACGGCACTACTTTCCTTCTCAAAGGACTATGCTAGTAAAATTGCTGCAAAATTCGTCATGCTGGATGTGGAAATCGATAATAAAAAAGCGCTATCTGTCTATGAAAAGGCAGGTTTTATGAAGGCACAACAAATTGATTATTATGTAAAACAATAGGAAAAAGGGCGAGGAGTGGTATTTAAAATCAACTCTTTGCCCTTTTTTATCATATTTACCTACTATCTTCATATAGTATTAATAAGCTTTAAGAAAGGAGTCGTGATCATGCGCATGCCAGCATTGCCAAAAAAGAAGTCTCCTCCGAAGGAAGCCCCTAGATCATGGTGGAAAGTAGTTAAAGCTTATTTATCGAAAGGAAAGTTTTATAGATTACCACCAAGAAATTGATGATGCATGAAAAAGTCGCCTGCTAGCGACTTTTTAATTTTCTAATAAAAATGTATATTTGGATGGACCGATTAAGTAGAGCTCATGCATTGCTCGTGTGAGAGCTACATAAAGTAGCTTTCGATCAATTGTCGTATCGTAAAAGGGTGTATCAAAAGCAGCTACAATGACTGCATCAAATTCAAGCCCTTTAGCTAGATGGCTTGGCACAACAAGCAACATTTCCTGATTAATAGATTCATTTTCAGTTAGTAGCTGTGAGGCAATATCGTTATCTTTTAATGCTTTTTGCATAGTAAAGGCTTCAGCGGTCGTTTTGCAAATTAAAGCGATGGAACGATGACCGTTTTGACGAATAGCTTCAAAGATCTCTTTAATTTTTAAGGCATCAAATTGATCTGCTTGGATAAAACTTGGCATAGTACCATGCCGAACTACAGGCTCCACCAAAGGAAGCTGTTCATTCATTTGGGCTAAAATTTGATTTGCGACTGCCATTATTTCAATGGTTGTTCTATAGCTTTTTTGTAATGTACGGAAGCTTGCACGAGGAAATAAGCTTTGGACAGGCTCCCAGGCAGTTAATGAACGATAGCTATGGATACCTTGGGCTAAATCACCAACCATTGTAAACATATCTGTATCAAGCCCTGTTTTTAAAGCAGCGAGCTGAAAGAGACTATAATCTTGAACTTCATCGATAAAGACGACACGCATCTTCCATTCATCTGCAATGCCTTTTAAACGTGCTTGTAAATAATAAAGTGCAGCTAAATCTTCGAGTGCCCACTGTTCTTTACGATGTGCCTGCAAAAATTGTTGTTGTTCAAGATAATGCCATTCAGGGGCGAGCTCTGCTAAAAGTTCGGCATTGGTGAGAAGGGTGCGATAGAGAGTCTTAATGTTATATTTGGTAAAGCGACTCATATAAGAAGTTGCAGTTGATTTCGTCTCTTTTTCAATAGCTGGCATTCGTTCATCGCGTTCATCGATAAACTTTGTGACAACACGTCGTCTCTTTTCATCATCACGAATACCGTTTAAGGCTTTACCCAATGCTTCATCATATTTTTTATGAAGTGTAGCTAAAACAACCTGTTTCTTTTGACGAACATGGCTAGCTAATACCTTTTTTATATGTGCAAGCCGTTTTTCGATAGGCATATATGAAAACTCATACAAAAATAGTTTCTTAAGATGAGAAGCACGCATGATACAGTATTTTTCAATATATACATCTTCAAATTGCACGGCAATCTCTTGCTCTAGTTTTTGGACGTAGCGTTCAATGACATCACGATAATAAAGTGAACCTTTCATTTCTGCTATCCAGGCAGTCTGCTGATGAGTTCCTCCAGCAACGAGCGACTCTAATTGCTCATTTGGATTTTGAAGCTTTAGCTTTAATTTAGTGGCGGAAAGAACGTAGTCTGTAAAAGTAGTTTGGCATATTTTATCAACACCAAGCTCTGGTAAGACATCTCCTATATAATCAATAAATAGCTTATTCGGTGCTAAAATCATGAGCTGCTCAGGATTAAAATGTTCACCCATTGTGTAGAGGAAATAGGATATTCGGTGTAGAGCAATGGTCGTTTTTCCACTACCTGCTGCACCTTGTACAATAATTGGTTGACGAAGATGAGCTCGGATAATCTCATTTTGCTCCTTTTGGATCGTCGAGACAATTTCAGTTAGACGGACATCAGCTTTTCCAGCTAATGCTTCTTGTAGGAGTTCATCGTTTGTTGTTAAGTCAATATCTCGTATATCGAGTAGTTCGCCATTCTCGATTTTATATTGCCTTTTAGCAAATAAATGTCCTTTATGAACCTCTCCGCGAACGTCGTACTCCATATCACCAAGACGTCCATCATAATAGACATTGGCTACAGGTGAGCGCCAGTCAACAATAATTGGCTCATGCGTTTCACGATGAAATAGCGAAGTTTTCCCGATATAAAGAAATTCTTCGGGATCCCCTGTTTTTTGAAAATGGATTCTGGCGAAGTATGGTTTCTTGCGAACGGCTTCTAAGCCTTCTTTTTGATTGCGAGCCATTTCAAAGAATCTGGCGTTTGTTAAGATATTTAAATAACTTAAACTTGAATCTAAATAATCAAGGTCTGCCATCGACTTCCTGATATTTTCTTGAGCGGATTGTAGATCTCTTTGTGATTCATCTAGAATTTGCTGCATATAACTTTGGGTAGACACCAATCGCTCTACTTCAGCCTGAAAATCTGGATGTTTTACAGTCATTTTTTAGCACCTCCTAGGTACTTACAATTTCAAAGTAGATTATCATACTACTATATATAATATTTACCATCAAGTGAAAGCTAAAATGTTAATTATGCTACTATTACATGGAGGTTTAGAAAGTTTCATTTTATATAATGTTTCTTTAAATGAGAATAGAGGAGGTTAATGATTTTGGACATTTTTGCACATAGAGGTGTTTCGGCAAACTACCCTGAAAATACAATTGCAGCATTTCAAGCAGCATCTAAGCTTCCTATCGCAGGCATTGAGTTAGATGTCCATTTAACAGCAGATAAAGAGGTAGTGGTCATTCACGATGAAACAATTGATCGTACCTCCAATGGCTCAGGCTATGTAAAAGATTTTACATTGCAGAAATTGCGTACATTTGATTTTGGTGCGTGGTTTTCCCCACAATTTGAAGGAGAAATCATACCAACGTTAGGGGAAGTATTAGAGCTTTTCGCAGGCACAAATCACCGTATCAATATTGAGCTGAAGACAGATATCGTTTCATATGAAGGAATAGAAGCACTCGTACTTAAAGAAGTTGCTGCACAGCAAATGACAGAGAGGGTGATCCTTTCATCTTTCAACCATGAGTCATTGCAAACTGTTTCGCAAATAGCTCCATATATTGAAAGTGCGGCATTGTTTGCCGAGGTTTTAGTGGATTTTACTACTTACATTGCTCTTATCCCAGCAAAAGCTCTGCATGTTAATTTACCAACTGCATTTCGCAAATCAGTAAAACTAGCTCTCGCGGAAGGAGCAACTGTACGTGTTTATACAGTAAATGATCAGCGGGATGCTCGACGTTTACAACAGCTAGGTATACAAGCGATATTTACAGATGATCCAGAGAAAATGTTAATAGCCCTCAGTTAGAGCAATGTGGGAAGAGACATGAGACCCAAAGCTTCCGTGGAATGACTTGGTGATTTCATTTTAGTGATACCCACGGAAAGCGACGTCTTTGTCTTCTATAGTATATGTTCTACCATTTAGCACGATGTTCCTCAATGCATCCGAGCATTTGTTGAATAACCAATGTTTCACCATTGTCCAGTAAAATGGAGCCGTCGTAGTAACCAAATAATTGATGAACCTCTGATTTAACAAGCTTTGCATTTGTATGGGCTACTCGTTCAAAAAACGGAGAAAAAGTTAGTGAAACTTGATTAGAGAACTTTGTTTTCACTTTCCAACGTTGCATATAATCTTCTGAATCATATTGAAACAACAAATCCTCATGTATTTTCGTCATTTTTCCATCAACAAAAATAGCGTTTTCAGTCATACCAGTGCCATCTGTCCATTTACCTCCCAGATTAAGTCCAATTCGTCTTCCTCGGACCCGTTGAGAGGACATTCCCCAGTTCCATAATGCTTCACGTGGCCATACACCTCGGCCATAATCTAAAACCGCGAAATTTTCCTCTGCTGTAAAATTATAACGACGAGTACCGATTGTGACAACACCTGAAGTAGGGAGTATATGATGCTTACCTGTAAATTGAAATGTTTTACGATTCCAAGGGATCACTACATTTAAGGTTTCGTCTGTTGCGGGATGCTGAATAATAAGCTTTGCGCGTAAAACATCGCCATCAAAGTCTGGTATGGAAACGGATAGATGGGTTTCATTGTTTACATATAACATATCAATCATCATTTCGCTATTTTTAAATGACACGGATTCTAAAACCTGTGTAGGCATTTTTAATTTACCACCGAAGGGAATTGTGATCGTTTTTTCGAAATAACGCTGTGTCTCATATTCAAGGAAATAGACGAAGCAGACTGCTGCATAATCTAGGTGACTAATCGTAGCAGAAAATAGGATTTCATCACCGTAGACACACCAATAGTTCCATTTCTTTTTGCGCATAATGTGGCCGCTTAAATTGCTGTTAATAAGAGGCTTACGTGCAAATCCGATGGCTGCTGGATTTAAATTACCTTTTTTATCGCATAAAAGAGTTGGCTGTAAAATTTCTTTCTCAGCATGCTGCTTCACATTTAACATCCCTTCTGGTCATAAAATAAAATCTACATTTCTTTAATCTTTATTGTAGCAAAAATGTTCTTGAAAATGGAAAGGAACATGCTGAATATAACTGTTTTAAATAAGAATATGAGTAAGGACCTAACTAATAGAAATACATGAATAGACATATGATGGCATGAGGAGGGGATGTATGGCAAAAATGTATAACAGGCAAGCTGCTGTTCAGTATGCTAATTTGTGGTGGAACAGACGCAATCCAGCTTTTCCGAACTTTGATGTAGATTGCACCAACTATATATCTCAATGCTTACTGGCAGGTGGTGCACCGATGCGGGGGGCACCTAGCAGAGATAAAGGTTGGTGGATTCAGCAAGGGAATTGGAGCTTTAGCTGGTCTGTCTCCCATTCATTAAGATGGTATTTAGAGGGTTCTACAACTGGCTTGAAAGGCAGACGTGTACAATATGCAGAGGAGCTAGAGCTGGGGGATGTGATATTTTATGATTTTCAAGGAAATGGGAGAATAGACCACTCTGTTATTGTCACAAGTATTCAAAATGGCATTCCCTATGTGAATGCCCATACTTCGGATAGTATTAATCGACCTTATTTTTACGAGGATTCTACTGCCTATACGCCAAGTATGACTTACTTTTTTTATCATATAGACGATAGCTTCGCTTAAGAGGAGATAGTTTTAAAGCATATCATTTTATGATAATGTGAAAGGTAGAAGAGTTAAACTCTAATATGTTGTCTTGGTGTAGAAGGAGAATAGATATATGAGCGAAAAGAAATTATCTGTTAGAGATGTAATTATTCAACGTCGTTCCATTAAAAAGTTTAATGGTCAACCGGTAGATCGCGAGGATTTAATGTCCATAATTGACGATGCAGGATGGGCACCAAACCATGGTAACCGTGAACCTTGGCGTTTAGTCGTAGCTTGTGGCAACGAATTAGAAAATCTTCATCAGTTATTACGCGATCTGACAATTCCGAAATGGCAGGAGCTTTCAAGCGAAGATTTAACGAAGCAGATGATGAAATTTACATTACCAGGTGGCTATGCCTTTGTTATTGTGCCAGAGGATGCTCGTCAAAAAGAACGTTTAGAAGATTATGCAGCGGCAAGTTCTTTTATTCAAAATATGCAATTGCTAGCGTGGGACAGAGGAATAGGCTCTTGCTGGAAAACTCCAGCCTTCTTGGATAACCCAAAATTCCGCGAAGCCTTAAAAGTTCAACCAGGTGAGCGTGTTATTGCCATGCTACAAGTTGGTTATTTTGATGAAGTGCCAAAAGGCAAAGAACGTAAACCATCAGCTGAAATTGTTACGATTTTTGGTGAGTAATAATACAAAAAAAATCCCTTCGCTTAATATAAGCGAGGGGATTTTTTAGTTGATCGTTAATTATTTTTGTAATCCAGCAACCTCGTATAAATAATCACTTAAAACCCGTAAGCCTTTATCGAAGTTTTCTAAATGAAAGTGCTCGTTTGGAGCGTGGAAGTTTTCACTTGATAAACCAAAGCCCATTAACACGACAGGCAATTCTAAAATTTCATCAAAAGCAGCTACGATAGGGATTGAACCTCCACCACGTGTGTAAGCAGTTGGTACATGATACACTTTTTCATAAGAACGACCAGCAGCTTGGATAAATGGATGATCGAAAGGTGTTAAGAATGGACGGCCTTTATCAAATTCAGAAATATTGATTTCCACACCAGCAGGTTTATATTTTTCAACATGAGCTTTTAATAGTGCTACAATTTCGTCTGGCTCTTGATTTGGAACAAGACGGCATGTGATTTTAGCGCCAGCCTCAGCAGGTAAAACCGTTTTAATGCCTTCACCGGAGAACCCACCAAATACACCATTAACCTCTAGTGTAGGACGAGCCCAAGTACGCTCTAAATAAGAAAACCCTTGTTCACCAAATAATTCTTTTACGCCAACTTCCTGTTTAACCGATTCTTCGTCAAAGCCAAGTGCATGATAAGCTTCGCGTTCTTCTTCTGTTAACGGCAATACATTGTCGTAGAAGCCTTCTACTTGAATCGTACCATGCTCATCACGGAAGGATGCTAAAATCTCAGCTAATGCATGAATGGCATTTTGTACGCCACCACCATAAAGACCAGAGTGTAAATCTCCTTTAGCTCCACGAACATCAATTTGAATGCCCGTTAAACCGCGTAATCCGTAGCATACGGCTGGTTTCCCTGGACCATATAGTCCCGTATCGGAAATTAAGATTAAGTCTGCCGCTAATTTTTCTTTTTGTTGTTCAACAAAGGCAGGTAGGTGTGGACTTCCAATTTCTTCTTCGCCTTCATAAATGAATTTAACATTGACAGGTAAAGTCCCTGTTGTAGCAAATAATGCTTCAATCATTTTTAGGTGCATAAATACTTGCCCTTTATCATCACTAGCACCACGTGCAAATAACTTATTGTCGCGAATTGTAGGATTAAAAGGCTCACTGTCCCATAAATTTAATGGATCCACAGGCTGTACATCATAGTGACCATAAAATAAAATAGTAGGCTTACCTTCAGCATGTAACCAATCAGCATAGACAACAGGATGACCTGCAGTTTGTGTAATAGAGATATTTTCAAGGTTTAGTTTTTCAAACGCTTTGGCTAGCCATTGTGCTGCATGTTGGATATCTTCTTTATGCTCAGATAAAGAACTAATACTGGGAATTCGTAAAAATTCGTTCAATTCATTTAAATGTGCCTCACGATGTTCTGCAAAATAAGCATCTAATTGCTGTAAATTAGTCATCTAACATCCCTCTTTCTATTATTTCGATAATAGAAATAGTATAGCATAATGTGGTTGGGGAATCTTGCTATAGCAATAGTTTCTAATGATTTTATTCATGCTTCGCTCCCATTTTAAACCCACTAGTCTGTAATGTTAGTCTAAAAATCGATACAAATTCATTCACTAATAGACTAGGGCCTGACATCCATAGTCTTCTTTTGTGGATTGCCAACTTTGCAATAGGGAGTTTGTGAGTCCTAATTTGTATCAAAATCAAATAAAAAAATAAATGTTAATAGTCAAACCATTAACATTTGTCAGTATTTTTATTAGAGATTCCTTTTTATAATTGAAAAGATTCATATAGTATTTAGTGAAAAAATTTCGAGGGAGTTTTTATGTCATCTGAATAATGTGGATGCAATGAGAATAAAGGAATGAACAAGCTGAAAAAATTGATTGAGGCAACAAAATGCGATGTGAATTCAACTATTACCATGTGATTTTAGAAAATTTAACAGAAAGGAAGTATATATGGTGAGAAAGAAGATAGCTTCGATTATAAGTTTACTGCCTTTGGCAGTTAGTATGGGAATCATCTTTATTTTTAGTAGTCAAGATGTAGCTTCTGCCAATATCGTTTCGACACCTATTTATGCATCAGAGGATACAACAATGATATACGAAGGGGTTAATGCTGAATTAGTTTATGAGGATGGGAACTTAGGATATCTTGATGTAGGCTATCAGGGAACATTTGGTAATCCTGTAGAGGTTCAAGTATTACTTAAGTTTGATTTGCCACCAACTCCTCCAGGATACGAGGTTGGAACTGCAAATCTTTATATTCCTGTAACAGGTGGCGCTTTTCATGCATCAACTAATTTTTCGCTAAAAGTTTCTACTAGTATAGATCATAGCTGGGTACAGGATAGTAATATAACGTCGCCACCAGCTCCAACTTCAGGCTCTACACAAACAAGGTTATTAGCTAATAATGTCCCCCTACTGAAACCTACACTAGCTCCCTTTGATTTTACTAGCTACATATCAGCGGAATCCACGAAAGCTAATCCTAGAGTAACCTTCATTCTCTCAGGAATGACTGCTCAAGAAGCAGCTCAAGCAGGAATACAATATTCTGATCATTATATACAGATGACTGAAAATCATGCATATGACGGCAGTCTGGGTCCGTATTTAATTATTACGTATTCTAAAATTGCTAACATTGAAATAACTGGTGTTGTAGATGGCGGTCTATACAACACGAATGTAACACCGCAATTTAATGTTGGTACAGCAACGTTAAATGGAAACCCATTTACAAGTGGAACACAAGTGACTGCTGAAGGTTCATATACACTAAACGTTACAGCAGGCAGTCAAACAAAAAAGATCCAATTTCGAATAGTAAAGACACCTCCGACAGGAACCGTAATTGTAAATCAAGGCAACCAATATACGAATAATACTGGTGTATCTGTTTCAATAACGCCAGCTCCTGGTGTAAATGATATTACACATATCCGATATTCGGTTAATGGACATCCTTTTACACAGATGCCTTATGTACCAAGCTTTATGCTAGCTATAGGAGCTACTAACGGAGATAAAATATTGTCATTTAAGCTTGTTGATGGTACAGGGAATGAATCACCAGAATATCAAAGAATTGTAACGTTGGATACGGTAGTGCCAACAGGCTCTGTTGTTATTAATAATGGAAATGCGTATACAACGAATCGTGATGTAACGCTTAATTTAACCTTAGATAGTGGCGTGACTGATGTAGTAGGGATACAATTTTCAGATAACAATAGTAATTGGTCGGGTGTAGAAGCTTTTAGTTCAACGAAAAGCTATACGGTACCAGCTAGAGATGGAAATAAAACGGTGTATGTACGTTTAATTGATCGGGCAGGTAATAGTATCGTTATTCAAGACAGTATTATATTGGATACAACAGCTCCAATCGTCAGCGGAGTAGTAAATGGAGCAAGTTACAATACGAAAAGAACAATTACATTTAACGAAGGAACAGCAACATTAAATGGACATCCGTTTGTAAGTGGTACCTCTGTGGATACAGAAGGCTCTTATACGCTCGTTGTTAAGGATGCAGTAGGTAACACGACTACGGTTTCTTTCATTATTGATACAACAGCTCCAATCGTCAGCGGAGTAGTAAATGGAGCAAGCTACAATACGAAAAGAACAATTACCTTTAACGAAGGAACAGCAACATTAAATGGGCATCCGTTTGTAAGTGGTACCTCTGTGGATACAGAAGGCTCTTATACGCTTATTGTTACAGATGTAGCAGCCAACTCAATTACCATTACTTTCAGCATCGTTAAAACAGCTCCGATTAAATATACAGTAAAATACGACGGAAACGGTGCTACTGGAGGACAATCACCAGTCGATAGTCAAACTTATGAGAATGGACATAGTGTTACGGTAGCTGATAATACTGGTAATCTAGCGAGGACTGGATTTACGTTTAATGGTTGGAATACAAAAGCAGATGGCAGTGGGATAAACTATGTGGTGAATACCAAGTTTACTATTGATGCCTCGGATGTCACACTTTATGCCTTGTGGAAAGTAAATCGTTATACATTGTCATTTGAATCAAATGGAGGCAGTGTTGTAGCGACTCAAAATATATTCTATAACGGAACAACAACAGAACCAACTGCACCAACGAAAATAGGTTATACATTTGGTGGTTGGTTTAAAGAGGCTACTTTTATTAATTCATGGAATTTTACACAAAATACTGTGACAGGAAATACAACGCTTTATGCGAAATGGTTTGAAAATGGTACTTCTGGAGGCGATGGGGGATATATTCCAACACCAGAGCAAGGGTCAAATCCTAAACCAACACCAGAGATTCCAGTAAAGCCAGAAATTCCAACAGAACCTGAAGTCCCTGTTCAACCGATACCAACCATTACTTTTAGTGATATTTCAACACACTGGGCAAAGGAAATGATAGAAGACATGGCACCACGTGGCATTATCAATGGTTATCCAGACGGTACATTCCGTCCAAATGATTCAATACAACGTCAGCATGTTGCAATCCTTTTCACTCGTGCATTGGAATTAGTACCTAGACGCGAGAAAACAACATTTAATGATGTTGAACCAAGCCATCCATACTATGAGGCAATTATGAAACTACAGCAAGCAGGGATTATCGATGGATCAAATGGATCCTTCCATCCAAGCGATTCATTAACGCGAGCTCAAATGGCAAAAATAATAGCGCTGGCCTTTGGATTGACGTCACAAGGACCAAGTCAATTCGAAGATGTTCCCACTACACATTGGGCTTATGATTACATTGCTACACTCGAAGATTATGGGATTGCATTAGGGGATGATGGAAGCTTTAAACCGAATGAACCTGTAACACGTGCACAGTTCGTTGCTTTCTTATACAGGGCGCTTCATTTGTGACATATTAGCATGGATTGTTCCTTGTCTGTAAATAGTCGTTAAACGGCATGAATCATAGATTAATAGATAAAAACTAAGCATCCACAGTTTTAATTGTGGATGCTTTTATTATGCAATCAAATAAAAGATAAACGTAGTTACGCCCCAACCCTTGAATAGGAGGTCTCTGTCAATTTGATTTGAGATAGATCTACTAGCCAGTCTAGTTTTACAATGCTATTTTATTTATCTAGTACTGGATGATTTAAGAGTGGAGCATCTTTTATTAGAATTACATAACAGGCTCTTTCTCGGAAAGCTCTTGAAGCATGGTTTTAATTTCTTGAACTAAAGGTTGAGGCGCTTTTTTTACGGAGCCTGTATCAAATGGAGGCTGCGGATCGTATTCCAGTATTAGCTGAACGCCTTTACTAAGCTCGTCTCCAAACTCCCAAGCAACTAATTGCAAAGCCATATCAATGCCAGAAGAAACGCCAGCTGCCGTGACCATTTTATCTTGACGAACAACTCTTTCCTCAGTTGGAATAGTTCCCAGCGATTGTAGGATTTCAAAAGAACCCCAGTGACAAGTTGCTTTCATCCCATTTAAGAGACCAGCTGCACTTAAAATAAGAGAGCCATTGCAAACGGATGTAGTCCACTTAGTTGTTTGGTCTATGTTCTTAATCCAGTCCAACGTTACTTCATCATTCATTGGATTTTTGTAGTGAGGGGGACTGCAGCCAGGAACAACAAGAATATCAGCAGATGTAATGTCAGAAAAGCTATAGTCGGCATACAAATAGCCCATATTTGAATCTAGTTTAATCGGTCCTTTATTTTTGGCAACAAATTTCACGTGACACTGCTGTGTAGCTGCAAAAACTTCGTATGGGCCAATAGCATCCAATGCTGTAATTCCGTCGTAAAGTAAAATTGCGATTTTCAATACCATCTCTCCTTTGAGTTACGATTATTCATACAGACCGGACCGTCCGGTCTGTATGAATATCTTATATGCTAATGCATGTAATTTCAACAAAATAATTATTACATTTTAGTGAAAACCAAGAGGCTTACATGTTAAACCTCTTGATTCTTTGCTGCGTAGTGTTGTAAAAGGAATCTTATTTGTTCAATGCTGTGACTCATATGAGCATTATTCAAAGCTAAACGACTAGACATTATAGCACCCTCTAAAGTAGAGAATAAAAAAGATGCGAGTGAATATGAATTTAAATCTTGCTTAAATTCTTTTGAATAAATACCTTCTTCAATAATCGATTGTAAAAATAGTAGAGTTTCATTGTGTGTGCTAGCAGCAATCTCATGTAGTTCTGGGAATCCATCATCGCTTTCTATAGCAGTATTCAGTAGAGGACATCCACCATCGACAGGGGGGGTATGAACAGCATCTTGATAAACTTCAAACATAGCAATTATTTTATCTGTAGCTGTAACTTTAGACTTTATTGCTTCAAAATAATGATGCCAAATAATACTCATAGAATATTTGAAGGAGGCAATGGCAATATCATTTTTATTTTCAAAACGTCTATAAATGGCACCCTTAGGTAATGCCGTAGCATTCATAATATCTTGAATAGAAGTTTGATTGTAACCTTGTTTATTAAATAATTTTAGAGAAGTTTGGATAATAAGATCGCGTGTTTGATCTTCCTTATTCATTGAAATTCCTCCGTTTTGTACAATATTAATAATAGAATCAGTATAGCATACTGGTTAAGAGATTCTGTCATGTTACTTAAGCTACTCCAATTGATTTCAATAAAAAAAGATCTGAATTCGATATTTTTTCGAAATCAGATCTTTTACTATTAATTAGTGAGCAGTATAACCGCCATCAACAAGAAGTGTTGTACCGTTGACAAAGCTTGCGTCATCACTTGCTAAAAATAGAACAGCTTTCGCTATTTCTTCTGGTTTACCAAGACGGCCTTGTGGGTGAAGGGATGCTAAATATTCTTTCTTTTGAGCATCTACTTCAGCCAGTAGAGGTGTGTCGATATAACCTGGGCATACCGCATTTACGCGAATACCCTGTTTAGCATAAGCGGTACATAGGTTTTGTGTTAATAATTTTACGCCACCTTTTGCAGATGAGTAGGCTGTTGGATTTGGTAAGGCAACAAAACTATGGATGGAACCAGCGTTGACAATAACGCCACCCGTACCTTGAGCAAGGAACTGTTCAATCGCATATTTATCAGAAAGAAATACACCTGATAAATTAATATCAATTGTTCTTTTCCATTTTTCGAAAGATAACTCATGTGCTGGTGCATCGTCAGCTACGCCTGCATTCGCATACATAACATCAAGTTTACCGTATTTATTCACTGTCTCATTAATCATGTTTTTAATGTCTTCTTCATTTGTTACATCTGTTTTCACGAAGAGTGTATCAAAACCACTATTATTTAATTCTTCTGAGATGCTTTGTCCTCGCTCAGAGAAATCAGCGATGACTACTTTAGCGCCTTCTTGTGCAAAAAGACGAACGGTTGCTTCACCGATACCGCTAGCACCGCCTGTTACGATTGCTACTTTATCTTGTAGTTTCATATAGATGACCACCTTTATTGTTATTTTGCTGTTGCTCCGCCATCAATGACGAATTCTGCACCTGTTGAGAAGGAAGACTCATCAGACGCTAAAAATAATACTGTTTGTGCTACTTCTTTAACAGAACCTAAACGACCTAATGGGAAAATGCTTTTCCCTAATTCATCTTTAGAGCTTCCAGTAGTTGCTGATGCATAGTCTGCCATACCTGTATCAATGTATCCTGGATGGATAGAGTTTACGCGTACACCATATGGAGCATATTCCATTGCAGCATCTTTTGTCATAATGCGAACGGCCCCTTTACTAGCTCCGTATAATACGTGTCCAGCAGCACCTGTTAAACCAGCAATGGAAGACGCATTAATAACAGAGCCCTTATTTTGTTTAGCCATAAGCGGCATAATATGTTTCATACCAAGGAAGACACCTGTTACATTGATGGACATTAAGCGATTCCAGTCAGATAGTTCGATTTCTGCAAGTGGTTTAATAATATAGATACCTGCATTATTGAAAAGAATATCCACTTTGTTAAATGTTTTTATTGTTTCATCTGCGACCTTTTTCCAGTCATCCTCGTTGCTAACATCATGACGTACAAATAATGCTTCACCGCCAATAGCTTGGATACCACGGACTGTATCGTTACCAGATTGTTCGTTTATATCAGTTATGACTACTTTAGCTCCTTCTTTAGCAAATAATAGTGCAGTTTCTTTCCCGATTCCTGTACCTCCACCTGTAATAATGGCTACTTTATTTTCCAGTCTCATTTCAAGCACGCACCTTTCATTATTTCTGGTTATATGGTTACCTTAGGATTCAAAAGTATTCCGCTGTGTTTTAGCGATACTTTCATCTTACTCCTTTCATTTTGAAATACTATCCTATAAGATGCTGTATAATATAGTGAGTGAATATCCTCCATTTATAGGGGTATTTTTAGTGTGAAGGAGAAGAAATTCCTATGACGCATCCATTCCAGTCCTTTGAAGAAGTGACACTTCAAGAATTTGTGTTATTTATTAAAATTCATAATAAACAAATCGAAGAAAATACGACTATTTACCTCAATCTAGAACCTTCTATTTCCGAAGCAGATCGAAAAAGGGCAGCAATGCTACTAGATTCGTTTCTACGTTTAATGTCTCAGACAAACATTGAAGAATTAAATGATGATTATAAGTATTTTTTTACTACATGGCTTCAATCACAGATATCCATTATTGATAGGAAAAGCTTTAACTTATTTCAATTAATTTTTGAAAAATCATTGATTACCTTTATGATTCAGCAAAAAAGTAGTAGAACGAATGCCATATTAATGTATGTACTCTCGATATTTACGTTTTTAGTCCGGTTGTACTATGACTGTGAGGAAGAAAACAAAACTAGCAATACTACAGAAAATAAAGGATTGAGGTATCTACAATTATTAGATAAGCTCGATAAATTGCTCATCAGTTCCTCAGGCTATCAGGACTTAGCTCATATTTTAAAAAAATGTGAAGAGTATTTTAATTATAAAAGATGTGTGTTTTACGCATATGTACCATGGTCCAATCAATTTTACGGGGTTATTGGGGCAGAGCTGTCTAAGGTGCAAAGTATGAAAGGGCATTTGACTGGGGAAAACGCCATACTTAGTTCAAGGAAACCCATTTATTTAAAAAATCCTAAAAATTACGTGAAAGATGAGCATATCAAATTATTTAATTTATCTTCTATTATTTTTATCCCAATTATGCGACGCGATCAATTATTTGGATGGCTGACTTTTGATCAACTAGGGGAGGGGTTTGATTGTACAAAGGAAGAACTTTCGCTCCTAGAAGAAGTAGGGAAGCGTTTGGGCTTATTTTTATCACGTAAGGGAGAAAAGGTAGAAAAAAACACTGAGCTTCATTTAACGGAAAGGGAGTCGATGATACTTGGCTTGCTTGCTGAAGGGTACGATAATAAAAAAATTGGTGGTTTACTATTTTTAAGTGAGCATACGGTCAGGGATTATGTAAGTAGTCTTATGACAAAGCTCAAAGCAAAAAATCGAACACAGGTCGTTGCCTCAGCTTTTCGTTTAGGGATGCTGAGTTAGCACACGAATGTACTCCTACGAAAAGTCTGTTAGGAGTGCATTTTTTTGTATCTCCATATCCTAATAAATTTCCATTAAATTTTCTGATAATAATTATTATTGAAAATATAATGATGAAAATAGAGAAGTATTGTCGTTAAGTGCTCTTTTGTTGGGAAAGTAATATAGTAGTAAAACAATTTTTACGAATATTACAAGCAAAAGCGATTAAGCTTACACGATTGTAATGAAATTGAAAGCCAATGCGATAGAGTGTAATACATTATTTTGCGAGAATGTGTATAGAAGCAAGAACAAGAAGCGGAGGCATACACAATGAATGAAAAATTAGAAGGCGTATACGAGGAATACAATCGTTATATATATCACTTATGTTTAAAACTAACTCGCAATAATGTAGAAGCTGAAGATTTAATGCAAGAAGTTTGGGTTAAGGTTGTACGTTATGAAGACAGCGTTGCTGAAGTAGAGCATATTAAAGCTTGGTTAACAACTATTACAATGAACACATTCAGAGATCGCTATCGTAAAAAAGTACGTAGAAGCAAATATATGATGAACCAACCTGAAACATTAGACGTACCAATTTTAGATTTGGTTCCCAATAATGATATTTCGACGGAAGAAAAAATTGAAAAGGACATTGTAACAAAATTAGTGCAAGATAAAATGGAACAATTAGATGCCATCTATCGAAAAACGTTATGGTATTTCTACATAGACCAATATTCACTTGCAGAAATCTCTACGATTATGAAAGTTTCCATTGGTACTGTGAAATCCCGTTTATTCCGTGCAAAGGCTCGATTAAAAGAAATGCTCATGTCTGATACAGCAATTGTGGAATCTGTGCTACCTGCATAATAAAAGCAGATTGGTCGCACACCACAAGTACTTAGACGGAAGTATTCGTTCGACTAATCTAAAAAAAGATGCACTCGCAAACTGATTGCGATGCATCTTTTTAATTTTGTATTCATTTGTTTATTCTGGTCGATTTGTCTCAACATCCAATAGACATTTAGAAAAAATAGTTCGTAATGTTTGCAGTTCCTCTGCTGTGAGCATGCCAAACATATTGTTAATAATTTCACTAACTTGTTGACGAGACTCTTTTAAAATAATTTCACCTTCAGCTGTAATGACCAATTGAGAAGCTCTTCGGTCTGTTGCATGCTGCGTTTTTTCAATAAAACCAGCATTAATAAGCTTAGTTGTTAAAACTGTGACCCCACCGGTCGTTACTTTTAACCGCTCAGCAATAGCAGAAGGGCGTTTTGGGCCCTCCTGCGATAAGTAGTCTAAAATTAAAATATGGGATTTTGAAAAGCCGAGTACATTATGATTATTCCACTCGTTTGCCCACTTACGCTCAATAGATGAAACAACTTCAAACAACGAGGTAATGGCTTTTTGTTTTTCTTGATCCATAGAAGGTCATCTCCAAAACTGTTTTAACTTTCTTGTGCCAATCTTGTCATCGCATTTAATTCGTAAGCACGTACTTTACGTGGGATAAAACGACGGATGTCCATCTCATTGTAGCCAACTTGAATGCGTTTTTCATCTATAATAATAGGGCTGCGCAACATTCTTGGGTGTGCTTGGATAATGGCAAATAGCTCTTGAATAGAAAGCTGGTCGATATCAATATTTAAGTTTTTAAAATCATTTGAGTTTGTTGCAATAATTTCATCTGTGCCATCTTCAGTCATGCTTAGAATTTCTTTGAATTCTGCAAGTGTAAGTGGGTGAGAAGTGATACGTTTTTCTTTATATTCAATACTGTGATCTTTTAACCATTTAAGTGCTTTTCTGGATGAAGAACAGCTCGCTTGTGAGTAAATTGTAACTGTCATTCTTCATTCCTCGCTTTCTTTTTAAGATTATATTTTATAAATATCTTATCAGTAAGTTATATAGTTTATATATATATCTTACTAGTAAGCTATACATAAATCAATAGTTAATTGAAAAAATTCTCAATCGAAATGATACTTTTTCAGCTATATTAAAATATACGAAGAGAACAGCTAAAAAGTTTCATTCATTCAGCTTACAATGATGTAAGAAATAGGGGAACGCCGTCAAAAAGCGCCATGTCCTGTGGCAAAGACGGTGTGACCAACATCATGTTGCCCCAAAGCGGCCGGCGGATTTCATAGGACGTGACAGTTCCAGGTTAACTTCTACGTATTTAGCTTGAAAAAACTAGACGCCATCATCCAAATGCGTATTTGAATAGAGAGTTAATAGGAACTATTAGAACTATAGGCTTGTCTTGTAGGAGTGAAATAGTATGAATGAATATAAGTGTAAATTGTTAGTCCACTGATTATAGTATGTTTAAATGCAGCTAGTTATGCATAAAAAATAAAAAAAATTAAAAAGAGCAGCCCCATAACATTTGGGGGCTGCCCTCTAAGAAGATTTGTGTTAGCTTTGTTGTCCAGAAGTGAACCAATCTTGAACATTCCAGACTTTTGTTGCGAGTCCGTCATAGAAATCTGGTTCGTGGCTTACTAGTACAATTGTGCCTTTAAATTCTTTCATGGCACGTTTTAGTTCATTTTTTGCGTCTACGTCTAAATGGTTTGTCGGCTCGTCAAAAAGAAGCCAGTTCGCTTCTTCCATCATTAATTTACATAAACGAACTTTCGCTTGCTCTCCACCAGATAGCGAATTGAGTGGACGTGTAATATGGTCAGTTTTTAGACCAGCTCTTGCTAAAGCCGCACGTACTTGGGCCTGCTCCATAGAAGGGAAGGCATTCCAAACATCATCAATCGGTGTGATTTTTTCTGCTTTTACCTCTTGTTCAAAGTAGGATGGAGAAAGGTAATCACCTCGAACTACTTGCCCACCAAGAGGGTTAATTTTGCCTAGCATTGTTTTTAGTAATGTTGATTTACCCACACCATTCATACCAACTAGAGCAATCTTTTCACCGCGTTCAATAGCAAAAGTTAGTGGAGGAAGTAATGGCTTGTCTTTATCGTAACCAATAACTAAGTTCTCTGCCTCTACAACATAGCGACTAGAAGAACGTGCTTCCTTAAAACCGAATTCTGGCTTTACAGCCGTTTCTGGGCGGTCAATTCGTTCTAAACGATCAAGTTGCTTGGCACGAGATTTTGCACGACCCGTAGTGGAGTAACGTGCTTTATTTTTTGCAATAAAGTCTTCTTGTTTCTTAATAAAGTCCTGTTGCTTTTCATAAGCATCAATATGCTGGCGTTTATTGATTTCAGCAAGCTCTAAGAATTTTTCGTATGTTGCTGTATAACGAGTTAATTTTGAAAACTCGAGTTGGAAGATGACATCCACCGTTTCGTTCATAAATTCTGTATCATGTGAAATTAAGAGGAATGCATATGGATAGTTCTTTAAATAGTTCTTTAGCCAAGTAATATGTTCCTCATCCAGATAGTTCGTTGGCTCATCTAGTAAAAGTACTCTTGGTTTTTCTAATAATAGCTTAGCTAGTAATACCTTTGTGCGTTGTCCACCAGAAAGAGCAGCAACATCACGCTCTAAGCCAATAGCATCAAGACCAAGACCACGTGCAACTTCTTCGATTTTCATATCAAGTGAATAGAAATCTCCTGCATCTAATGCATCTTGAACTTCTGCCATCTGTTCTAACAAAACTTCTAATTCTTCAGGTGTTGCCTCTGCCATCTTACCTGTAATTTCATTCAGTTCTTCTTCTTTTTTATATAATGGTAGAAAGGCATCGCGCAAAACTTCACGCATCGTTCTACCAGCAGTTAATACTGTATGCTGATCTAAATAGCCATAATGTGTACCAGGAAGCCATTCAACTTTTCCTGTGTCGTGGATTGTTTGTCCTGTAATGATGCCCATTAATGTTGATTTACCCACACCATTAGCTCCTACAAGACCAATATGATCACCTTCTACTAATCGAAACGATACATCTTTAAAGAGTGTACGATCACCGAAAGAATGACCTAAATTTTCAACTGTTAATATTGCCATATATGTTCCTCCAACTGTCTTCCATGTTTATATTTTAAAGTTCTGCAAGCTGCTTGTTTAGCTCTGCTAGCGTAGTTTCCATATTTGCAAGGCGTTGCTCTGCTTTTGCAACCTGATCGTTGTGTCCTGTAGACTCCAATTTTTCAATATCACCTTGTAAATTGATATAGTCCATTTTTAACTCTCTAATTTGGTATTCAATATCACTTTTTGTTGGCATGATGATTACTCCTTAATGAGAATTTGTATAGTGAATGCGTGTAAAAGCGATGGGGGTTTTGCTCATCCCCACCGCTTATTCATTAAAATCAATTGGGTACTGGTTGAATTCACTTATGTTTCAACTCCCGTAAGAAGGGGAGAAGTGAAAAATTCTTATATATTGTATCATAATCATCTTCGAAGTAGCACTAAGTAGAAGCGATATTGTGTCGATCATACGCAAAATCTAAAAGTAATGCCTGGAGCGTTTCATTGTTGCTAGCGAGATTGAGTTGTCGTTGTTTTTTTACGGACCGCTCACTGCGAGCTTCATGTAAAAGAAACTCCATAACGGCATTTTGAATTTGTGATTGCTTCATCTTGCGACCAAGTCCAAGATGGATGAAGCCGTTATGCTCCCGTGGGAAAGCATGTAATAGCTCCGCTTCAGTTTGTGCAAGTGTAATACATGGCACACCATAAGAGGCAATTTTATAAGGCGTGTAATTTGCATTACAGATAATGACATCAGCTTTTGGTAATAGTTTGAGGAGTGCATTTTTATCACGAAGAATGGCAGTATTACGACGACTAAGTACCATCATTTGCAAGTCATCTGTTGCATGTCGATAGCTATCATCAATCATAACTGTAATTTGTAATGGAATTTGTAGTTGTGTTAAGTGTCGAAGTGTTCGGTAGGTTAGATTATGCTCGTCCCCATCTTCAAAAGCAACAACTATATGGGGAGGATTTTCAGGTGTTTTGCTTTCAGGTAAGTCGTCAAAGTGTTGATATGCATCTGGTAATGCAAAAACAAAGCTTCCGCCAATATAATGCGACGGCAAATAATCTTTAACTTCTTGATAGAGTGCTAGTAATACGCAATCACAGGCTTGACCACCTTCACCAAAATCATCAAAGTGAATAATTGTTTTGCAGAAAGGTCGTAAATCCTGTACTTGCCAGCCTTCAGAATTACGGCCATCTCTAACGATTAAATCAGGTTGAATTCCTTTGATTTGCTTAGGTAATTCGTTAAAGTGGTCGAATAAAATAGGAGAAAGACCTTCGTTCATTAAAATTTGAATTTCGTCATTTGAAGGGGTCTTTACAAATATAAACACTCTCTCATCGGTAAGTAGCTTAGCTAATGTTGAAACCCGTTCAAAAGGATACAGCCCTTTATCAATACAGCTTTCAATAATGAAAACAATCGTTTTTTTTGGTTCAATTGCTTGAGTTTCTTTTTGCAAATGTATCCCATCCTTTCTCTGTCTCTTTAAACTATGGCGAAGAAAGAGCAAGTATGTGTAAAATTTAGGATTTGATGAATGATGACTTTAGGAGAATCTTCTAAATAACTATCTTTAGGTGACCATAAATAACTTTTGAATCATTAAGGAAATGGTCGATATATATAGTGAGTTAAGGTACATAACTTAGATTTATCCACAAAATACATTTAGTGTAAATATAAGTATTTACCAGGAGGTGGAAGAAATGCGTGCAGCGATTGTTGTAGGGGCAACTGGTTTAACAGGGTCTTCTCTTGTTGAGCAATTATGTGAAAATGATGAATATGTTTCAGTGACAGTAATTGCTCGGAGAAAGCCAACTTTTACACACCCGAAGTTAGAAGTGAAAATTCGTGAATTTGATAGGATAGAAGAACAAGATATTGAATTTGCTCACGAATTGTATTGCTGCTTAGGTACAACCATAAAAAAAGCCGGTTCGCGTGAAGTGTTCGAAAAGGTCGATTTTGAATATCCATTAGCGATTGCTTCTTTAGCCAAAAAGCGTGGTATCCCTCATTTTCTCGTCATAACTGCGATGGGGGCTAATGAGAACTCTCCATTTTACTATAATCGAGTTAAAGGAAAGCTTGAACATGATTTAGTGGAGCTGGACTTACAAAGGCTTTCTATTATACGACCATCACTCTTAGTAGGAGATCGAGATGAATTTCGTTTAGGGGAAAAAGTAGGAGAAAAAGTATTAAAGTTTGCGCAGCCTTTATTAATAGGACCTTTAAAACGCTCAAGAGCAATTGAAGCTTCACAAGTGGCAAAGGCTATGATTATCATTGCACTATATGGTAAGCAGCAGCCAGTTACTATTTATCCTTCAAATGAATTGATAGCATTAGAATATCCTGAAACGCCAAAAGAGGATGTTTCGAGGAAGACGTTATTTAATTGGGATAAGCTTCAAGAAGACGAGAAAGTAAATCGTGATGTTGTTATTAATCGAGATAAATATAAGCTTGATGAAACAGTTGTTGATAAGGAAGTCCATTTCCGACATCGTGATCAGGAGAAAAAATAATGTAGGTATCGTTTTGTTTTCGACGTTCCGCCTAAAGACTGAATTTACCTCTATACTTACGACAATCCTTTTCGAGCCACTTTTCATTTGTTACAATATTATTGTAGAAGATGAATGTGGAGGCAAAGTAAAGATGAAAATTTTACTCGTTGATGGCACTATGTTTGGTCGTAAAACTGGTGCTATTTTAGAGCAAGTGGAACAATATATTAAAGAATTAGATGCTAGTTTCGACTTAGAAATGATGCATTTTAATCAATATAAGCATCAAATTGTGGATGGCTCTCCATTAAATGATGATATGAAAAAAATGATTCAACAATTTGAGGAAGCAGACGCTTATATAATTGCAACGCCTATTTTCCAAGCGTCCATACCAGGTGTTTTGAAAAATGCTTTTGACTTTTTACATCCTAAAACGATGCGTTATAAGCCCGTTTCCATTGTTGCAAACGGTGGCACATACCAGCATCACCTAGTAGTAGAAAATCAATTAAAGCCTATTTTAGACTATTTCCGTGCCCTTGTAACACCTAACTATGTATACACACACACATCACATTTTGATGCAGATAATAAAATTATAGATGAAGATGTTCATAATCGTTTACGTGAATTAGCACGTGTATTTGTTCAGTATTGCGTAATGAGTAAAAGCTTGCCGAAAGAAACGATTGATCAACATTAATATAACCCTTGTACGGTGGTAAGAAATCACTGTGCAGGGGATTTTTCTTTGTAAGTATTCATTTAGGATGTGATAAAATAAAACTTTAGTGACACAGGAGGGAGGGCGGCTCATGCAGGACATCGCTTTACTAGAAAAACAACGCTGTAGTCTTATTTTGACCAATAAGGCGAAAGAAGCGGTAGAGGAATGCTCAGCAAACGAGCATGCCTTTTTTGCGTTACAAAGATCGTTTACTGTCTATATTGAAAAGCGGAAAGCGAAAACAGTTGGTGAAACCTTTTTATCTATCTATTTTAACGCTGAGGACAATGAGAAATTAAGCGATATTCTGGCGGGAAAAACGGTCATCATGGATTGTGTGCTAAAGCTAGAAGGATTGCTGGCAACAAATATTCGTTTTGTTCATATGCGCGGTCCTATCAATACAAATCGGCGCTTAGCAGCCGCATTACAATTAGTTACGAAACCAAACAATGGAGCAGGTATTCCACTGGAGCTTCATACAAAGATAAGACAGCTACCAATAGCGGAAGAGCGTACAGAATATGTTAAAAAACGCATAGCCAGTTGGGAAGGCTATTTAAAGATTCAAGAACGCGATGCGACTATCGATGATATTCAAACAGAATTTAAACAAAGCTATTTCAATGAAGATTTTACACGCTTAACCATTATATGTCCCTACATAAAGAGTAAAGAGTGGAAACAGTTAGAAGGATTAAGTGTAAGTATTCAAGGGGTTCGTGGTGAGATTGGGCAAGTATTAAAGACCAATGCTGGAAAGCAAACGGTTGAAATTGATTTAAAACCTTTCATACAGGATTTAGCTCGCAAGGATCAGCTTAACCTCCGTTCAAAACAAGTGAGCTTTAGTAATTTTGCGACATTAAGTCAAATTCGAAGGCTACGCAATGGTTTCACAAAGCTAGAGAAGGGTGAGGCAGTTAACCCTAATTTAGAGACAATCTTGTTCGAACGGAGACCAACAGTCCGAGCGTCCAAGTTACAGGAGAATATTGAGTTTCAAAATAATTTAAATGAATATCAACGACGAGCTGTTTTAGGTGCATTATCTGTTGAGGATTTATATGTCATACAAGGTCCACCTGGTACGGGCAAAACGACTGTAATCTCAGAGATTTGTCAGCAAAATGTCAAGGCAGGCTTAAAAACCCTTGTTGCATCACAATCAAATTTAGCAGTCGATAACGCGTTAGGTCGTTTGTTATCCAATCAAGAAATTCGAATTTTACGCTATGGAAGAACGGAAAGTATTGAGGAAGAAGGCAAAAAATTTATAGAGGAAAATGTTGCTCTCCAGTGGCGTGAACAAACACTTGCAGCGATTGAAGAGGCAATAAAAGTATTTCCAGAACGTGAGCAAGAGCTAAAAGAAAATCTTGTAAAAGCAAAAGATGAGCTAGAGAAATTAGAAAAATGGCTAGAGGAATTAACACAGGAAATTGCTGCAAAAGAGCAGGCGACTATCGAAGAACCCATTTTACAGCAAGAGATTCAAGCATTAAAAAAAGAATTGAAAGCTGCTAAAACAGAGCAACAGACATGTGAAGCACAAAAAGAGCATTATGAGAAACAGTTCGCACAAATCGATCCTATTGTACAGCAGCTTGAACAGACACTTTCAGAAAGCTCTTCTGTAGAGCAACTGCAGCTTATTGTTCAGGAAACTACAAAAAAAATGGAACAACTAGAGGCTGCTGCACAATATAAAGAATTGCAAGAGCAAAAGCAGCAGTTAACAGAGCAATATCAGGATATCCAACATAAATATGAGATTGAAAGCAATCGTCTAGTCATCATGAAGGAAGCGCAAAAGTATATTCACACATTAACTTCTTTCGAACTGATCCAACGTTTTTTACAACATTATCAAATTCATCCTTCGCATGTACTTTCGCAGCAAATCAGTCGCTTACAGCATTTAGAAGATGCGAAAGATTTAGAGGCATGGTCAACCATCAATGCTCGTCTACAAAAGGCAATCGCAAAACTAGAGGTTTTGGTTGCTCATGAAGTGAGGGAGCGCGCTTTTGCTAAAAGTAGATTACAACCTGTCCAATCGTTTTCTTTGCAAAACCTTACAGGTGTTTTCGCACAGTTAAACACGGTTTTTCAAGACGGACAATCACCAGCAAATGATGTCATAGAGAGTTATTTGCTTGGTTTATATATGCGTCGGGATTTCGTTTGGCAAAAGGGGGTAGCACTAAAGCAACAACAGGAGCATAAAGACCAGGAATATGAATCTTTTCGTAAAAATCTCGTAGCTTCAATTCATCAGGAATGTGCAATAACTAGCTTTGATGTGCAAAGTATACAGCGTCAACTCCAACCATTTTTACAGCATACAGAGCGTTTGCAACAATTAGCAAGTACCTTCCAAATTGCTAAGGAGCCTGATGAATCTGTCGAGTATTTAAAAATTCTTGTAGCACAATCAGGAGAGACTCTTCAACAAGCAAAGCAGCAGCTTGAAGCAGTGGAACAGGCTAAAGTACAACTCGTTCCAAAGCAAGCATCTCTACACACTGTCAAAACAAGTTTACAGGAAATAGAGCAGCAGCTAACACAAATGGAAGAACGTATAAAGGAAATTAATATTGCTGGCTTGAAGAAAGAAAAGCAACTAACAGCCTATACAAAGCTTTTACAATCTACGCCAGAACGAACAGCTGAAGAGGTTATGGAAGCTATTCAAACTTCCAACCAAGAGTTCGAAGCATTACAACGTCAGGAAAAACAACTACCAATTCGCAAAAAACTACAGGAGCAATGGCGTGAAAAGCTACAAAACGCAACAGAATATGATTTAGACGAAATTCGAAAATTGTATGTGCGTCATGCGAACGTTATAGGTACAACATGTGTAGCTTCAGCAAGTAAAGAGTTTATGGAAAATTATCCAACCTTTGATGTGGTCATTATTGATGAAGTATCTAAGGCAACTCCACCAGAACTACTTTTACCAATGCTTAAGGGGAAAAAGGTTATTTTAGTAGGTGATCATCATCAGCTACCGCCACTACTTGGGGATGATACGCTGGAGGAAACATTGAAGTCGATGCTGGAAGAAAATCCGAATTTTGAGGGCGCACAGGAATTAAAAAATCTGTTGCGTGAATCGTTATTTGAGCGCTTATTTAATAATTTGCCTCAAACACATAAGCAAATGCTAGCACTACAATACCGCATGCATGAAAAAATAATGCAAAGTATTACACCATTTTATGCAGAAGAAGAAAGTGGCTTGCAATGTGGCTTACCAAACTCAGATGTAGCAAGAGATCATGGCCTAGAGGGGCAATTTGTAAAGCGTGATGACCATTTGCTATGGATTGATATTCCAACTGAAAGACCTTATCTAGAGGAGCAAGTAAAAGGTGGAACGAGTCGCTACAATGAAGGAGAACTACAAACAATTCGTCGTATTTTGCTAGACCTAAATGATGCAGTGAAGGCAGCAAAAGAAGCAGGGCGTATGCCGCACGATGCACAGAAGAGCGTTGGTGTAATTAGTTTCTATGGGGAGCAGGTAAAGAAAATAAATCGTCTCCTTCAGCAGGAATTACAACTACCACATTTGCAGTTTAGAACAGGGACTGTCGACAAATTCCAGGGGATGGAAATGGATGTAATTCTAGTGAGTATGGTACGTAATACACCTAAAGGTGGAGACATCGGCTTTGCAAGAGATTATCGTCGCTTAAATGTCGCGCTATCTCGTGCCCGTGAGTTACTACTACTTGTAGGAAGTGCAGAAATGTTTGCAAAACGTGCGAAACATCAAGAAACAAGAGAGATGTATACGAATTTATTAAATACAGTGAAATCCTACGAAGGCTTGCGTAATCATGAAGGATTGGTGATTTAGATTGGGAAAATTACAGCAACGACTAATGCGTGAGCTTCAACAAAATCGAAATATCAAGATTGTCAAAAACGTTGAATGGTGTATTCCGATCAGAACAGTAGATGTTACCTACGAGCCTATTCGCCGTTCAACAATGGATGTCTTAATGACAATGCTACTGCTGAGCATTCAAGAGGCTGACTTTGGAAGTACACAGGAATTGAGTGAGTTATTGCTTGTTGATCCATTATTTATTGAGGATTTGGTGTCTTTGATGATACGTGTAAATCTTTTGAAGAATGAGGACAACATTTATAGCCTAACTGAAAAAGGACAGCGGCAGCTAGAACAGGGCATTTTCGAGGAAGAACTGGAAATAGAAAAGACTACTCTTTACTTTAGCCCCTGCCATCAATCGTTTCTGACTATCGATGCAAATAATATAGATGAATATGATGAACTACCAGAGCTTTATCGTTATATCGATAAAGATGCTGAACAACAGGAGCAGTTTGAAGAATCCATGGTGATAGCAGCATTACAAGAAGTGGATGAAGAGGAAGCGGGCAACTCTCAAAAAGTCATTGCAAAAATTGTTCAAACGGAAGCTCAACAAATTAATGATAGCCCATGTTTAGAGTTTATTCTATATGATAAGGAGCAGGATATATTATTTGTTAGAGTGTGGAATACGTTACTCAATCAATGGGATCACCATCTAGAGCAAAAGCTTACAGACAAAGAACAGTTAATATGGCGTGAGCAATATTTATCTTGATTCTGCGAGTGTTCAAACGCTCACTGAATTAAGATAATGCATCACAGATTTTGAAGAGGAACTTTTCGAGTGAGCTCGAAAATTCTGGATGCAATTACGCCAATACGTAATTGATAGGACGAAAACGAACGTGTGTGCGTTCGTTTTTTATGTTTTATCGGATAAAATCTAAAAGTTTGGCGATAATCAAAAAAATGTTTCGATAAAAGACTGCACTAGCATATATTACTACATGATAAGGAGGGGACAGATGCTAACGATTAGTTTATGTATGATTGTTAGAAATGCACAATGTACGATTGAAAGATGCTTAGATTCGGTTCAGCATATAGTGGATGAGATAAATATCATCGATACAGGCTCAACAGATCGTACAAAGGATATTGTCCAAAATTATACCTCTCGAATTTATGACTTTATATGGTGTGATCATTTTGCAAAGGCACGGAATTTTTCTTTTCAGCAGGCAACAAAAGACTATATTTTATGGCTCGATGCAGATGACGTCATGACAAAAGAAAATCAATACAAGTTCATTCAACTAAAGCACTCTCTGTATCCTACTGTTGATGCTATAACTATGGATCATTACCTAACCCTTGATGATGATGGAATAGTTGAGTGCAGTGAAAGAAAGTGTCGTTTAGTAAAAAGAGCAAGTCATTTTCAATGGGAGGGTGCTGTTCATGAGTATCTAAGGGGACCTGGTCAGCTCTATCATAGTGATATAGCTGTAACACATGTACCATTAACCAAAGATGTCCATCGTACTATTCGTATTTATGAGGGTTTAATACAGGGGGGACATTCTCTTACTGCAAGAGATAGATTTCATTACGCAAATGAACTGAAATTGCATCAGCGATACTTAGAGGCCATTAATCAATACAATTTATTTTTAGATAGTGACTTAGGCATAACAGATGATCGCATTGAGGCATGTTTACATGTAGGGGAATGCTATCGACACTTACAGGATGATAAACAAGCACAGCAAGCAATTTTACAATCTTTCTTGTATGATCGACCAAAGCCAGAAGCATGTTGCCGAATGGGCCAATTTTTTATGGAGCAATCAAAACATAAAGAGGCTATTTACTGGTATTCCCAAGCCTTGCAACAAGCTCCCGCCAATACAATGTCTATTCAAAAAAGGGCTTACTCAACATGGATTCCTCACTTACAATTAAGTTTGTTATATAGGGAGTTACGGTTATTTGAAAATGCCTACCAGCATAACGTAGAGGCTGGAAAATGGAAACCGAATCATCCGGAAATAATAAATAATGACAAATATTTAGTCAATCAGTTAAAGAATTAACTAGTTATTAGGGGAATGGCACATCTATAAACAGGACATAAATAGCTTGACCAATTAACACAGATACACTAACAACAATTGTCATAAAAATAACATTGCGTGGTCTAAAATTTTTCGCCTCCATCAAAAACCTCCTTTTGTGCATAGAATATTCAGTCAATTCAAGATATGTTTGAAGGGATTGAGTATGCATAATAAAAGAGCAAATTCACTGTAAATGTGAATTTGCTCTTTTCAATATAATTAAACGTTCAACCCGACTACGCCTTTGTGTTTAATGAACAAGCTAGAACATTATACTGGAATACTAGAAACACAAAGGAATTTGACAATTGAATCTGTTTTATTTATCCAATTATGAGGGGTGGTTGAATCTAGGAAAATGCAATCATAAGGATTCAGATCATGCTCCTCTTGGTCGATAACTATGGTCAGTGTCCCTTCAAGAACATAAAGGAATTCTTGCCCTGAATGTGAATAAGAATCCTCTCGATTTGCACCTGGATTCAGCAATACTAAAATCGGATTAAAGAGTGGATTTTCAATGTTTCCCGCTAAATCTCTATAAAAAAATTGATTATGCATGGTGTTCGTCTTACTAATAATATTTCTCATAACCGCTGGTGCAATCTGTTTATCTGATTCCGAAAAAAAGTAGCTTGGATTGACACCTAGTGCTTCAGAAATTTTTTTCAATGATTCAAGCGTTATGGATGATTTTGATCGTTCGACCTGAGATATAAAGCTAATTGAAAGATTCGTTTGATCAGCAATTTGTTTCAATGTTAACTTTCGCTCTTTGCGTAAACTTTTCATTTTTGCTCCAATTGAGTCATTCACTTTTCTCCACTCCTGTTACTGATAGTAGTCCTGCTTATTATTCTAGTAAAGCTTAAAATGTGAAATGCAAGATGTGATTTCACTATGAAAATAGACGTTAGTAAAAGATGTATGTTAATGGTTTTTATACATCTGTTTAGCTATAATAAAACGCCTTTATGTTGGTTGAAAGCTTATTACAACACTTAGTGTTTATGTTCAAATCGCTAATAGAGGGAGCCACGGTGATAAGGATAACATAAAAGCTCTCATTACAGAAAGATTACAAAAAATCGACTTGTGAAAAATATAGTAAATTATATGGTCATACCAATATAAAAAGTGCTAATTAATGTTGAAGTACCACTTAAACAATAAAGGAAAGTAGCTTTTAAAAATAAGTATGACTTAAAATAAATATTCGGAAAATTCCGTTTACAATGAAAATTCCGTATGTTATTATCGTGAATAATTGAAGTTGTACTTCAATATTAACCTTTTAATTTCAATTAATCTATCAATAATAAAGGAGAATGAAGATGAATTTTCATGGTATTTTGGTTCCGTTAGTTACCCCGTTTAAAGATGATCAAAGCTTAGATGTAAATACGTTAAAGCAACTAACTAATACATTTATTGACAAAGGTGTTGCTGGTTTAGTGGTGTGTGGCACGACTGGCGAATACTACGCATTGAACGAAGCAGAACGTGAAACCGTTTTAAAAACGGTGGCTGAAGTAGCTAAAGGACGTGTAACTTTAATTGCAGGTATTAACGATTTATCAACTAAAGGGGCAGTTAAGCGTGCCAAACAAGCCAAAGATTTAGGCTATGAAGGATTAATGTTATCACCTCCACCCTATAGTTTACCTGACCAAACTGGTTTAATTGCCCATTATGAAACAGTGGCAGCGGCAACTGAATTACCCATTATCATGTACAACTTTCCGGCACGCATAGGCATTGAAATTGAATATGAAACAGTGGTTCATCTGGCGAAAAATCCGAATATTGTTGCTATTAAAGAAAGTAGTGGTGATTTTAGCCGTGCATTACGTTTACTACAAACGCCATTTGAGCATTTTGAAGTAATCTGCGGCTGTGATGATCAACCTGTAGACTTTTTCTTCTGGGGTGCGAAAAGCTGGATTGCTGGTGCAGGTAATGTGTTCCCAGAAGAGCAAGTAGCTCTGTTTAATGCTGCGCAAGCGGGTGATTGGGACAAGGCTCGGCAAATCATGAGGGATATCTATCCTGCTATTCAGTCTATGGAATCTGGTAACTACAATCAAAAAGCTAAGTTAGGCTGCCTGAAAGGTGACATCAACGTTGGTACGGTACGCCTACCTTTAACTGATTTATCAGAAGAGGAAAAAGTTGGATTTTTGAATTTTTTTAATAAATAATCTGGAAGAGAGATAGATGACTGTATCTAAAGAATAAGTCTTTGCACTTGCATTTGAACAATATGTGCAGATAAAAGTAATTTGGTACGTTTATTCATAATCATTTGAATCTGATTTTTTGGGGGAGTAAATATGGGGAAAACAGATAATAAGCAGCTCAAAAAAGTTGTTGCTGCATCGATGATTGGATCTGTAGCTGAATGGTATGAATTTTTCTTATATGGAACCGCATCTGCTCTCGTTTTTGGTGAATTATTTTTTCAAAAAACAGGCAACGCTATAGATGGAATTCTAGCCGCATTTGCTCTTTATGCTGTAGGCTTTCTAGCTAGACCTATAGGCGGCCTTGTTTTTGGTCATTATGGTGATAAAATTGGGCGTAAAAATTTATTACAAATTAGTTTGATTATCGTTGGAATTACAACTTTCTTAATGGGTTGTATCCCGACATTCAATAGTATTGGCTATTGGGCTCCTATCTTACTCGTTACATTACGGTTAATTCAAGGATTTGCTTTTGGTGGTGAATGGGGAGGAGCAGTTATTTTAGTATCTGAGCATAGCCCTAATGATCGACGTGGTTATTGGGCAAGTTGGCCACAGGCGGGTGTGCCATTAGGGAATTTAATAGCTACAATTATTCTTTTACTTTTATCTAAAAACTTAAGCCCTGAGCAATTTATGGACTGGGGTTGGCGTGTAGCATTTTGGTTCTCTGCAGTAGTTGTGTTAATTGGTCTCTGGATTCGTAAAAGTGTAGATGATGCACCTGTTTTCAAAGAAGCACAAGAAAAACAGGCCCAATTAGAAAAACAACAATTAGGTATTATAGAAGTGATTAAATACCATAAAAAAGCCATTATTGCTGGGATTGGCGCCCGTTTTGCAGAAAACATCTTATACTATATGGTTGTTACTTTCTCCATAAGTTATTTGAAACTTGTAGTCAATAAGGATACTTCGCAAATTTTATTATTAATGTTTGGCGCACATGCTATTCACTTTTTTTTCATACCATTAATGGGACACTTAAGTGATGTTTGGGGTAGGAAGCCAATCTATATTACAGGAGCAGTTTTAACTGCATTTTGGGGATTTATTGGGTTTCCAATGATGGATACAGGAAATGACTGGATTATTATGTCAGCCATTACGTTTGGTTTATTTATACAATCGATGACGTATTCACCATATTCCGCGTTAATGACAGAGCTATTCCCAACTCATATCAGGTATACAGCTTTATCTTTATGTTATCAAGTAGCACCTATATTAGCAGGCTCATTGGCTCCATTAATTTCATTAAGTCTTCTAAATAAGTTTAATAGCTCCATCCCCATTTCAATTTATTTAGTCATAGCAAGTATCATTTCTATATCATGTATCGCGCTTGTAAAAGAAACAAAAGGAAAAACACTTACTTTTAACAAGGCACAGTAAATATTTTTGTTAGCCGTAGATAAAGAGGGAAGCCAACTGGCATATAGTTATGTTCTCTCATTATTATTAGGAATACTAAAAGGTAACGAATAAAATTTTTTAAGAAACTAGTTTAATCATATTAAATAAGAGCATGTTTTGATGAGTTTTTTCAAAACATGCTCTTAATATTTATCCCTCTAGCCAATAATACTTAAAATGAAACACTAATTAATCAAACTTTAAACCTTTTAATTTTTCAGCAAGTGCGTTATTCATTGGCTCTTCATCCTTTTGTTGCTTTAAGTACTTTTGTACGGAGCGTTTATCGACCTTGCCTCCGCCTTCTTTTTTACGTCGTGCCTCAAAAGCTGATAATTTTTCACGATAGCCACATTTACACACAAAAATTTGACCATCGCCTTCGCCGCGAAGCTCTAATTTTTTATGACATTGTGGACAACGTGCATTTGTAGTACGTGAGACATTTTTACGATGCCCACATTCACGATCTTGGCAAACAAGCATTTTCCCTTTCTTGCCGTTTACTTCAAGCATTGGTTTACCACAATCCGGACAGGATTTAGTTGAAATATTGTCGTGTTTATATTTTTTGTCACTTGCCTTAATTTCCGTCACAATTTCTTGTGTATAATTTTTCATCTCGTTAATAAATACATCTTTTTTTAGCTTGCCCTTTGCAATTAGTTCAAGCTTCTGCTCCCATTCTGCTGTGAGGGTAGGGGATTTTAACTCTTCAGGCACTAGGTCAAGCAATTGACGACCTTTAGACGTAATAAAAATATCTTTGCCGCCGCGCTTTTCAAGTAAGAAGGAATTAAAAAGCTTGTCAATGATATCAGCACGCGTTGCCACTGTACCGAGTCCACCTGTGGATTTTAAAGTGTCAGCCAGTTTTTTATCATTCGTTCCCATGTACTTCGTAGGATTTTCCATTGCTGATAACAGTGTTGCTTCATTAAAATGAGCTGGTGGTTTTGTTTGACCAGAAGTTTGGGCAAGCAGCTTTACTTTTAGCGTATCTCCTTTATCAATGTGTGGAAGTATTTGTTCCTTTACATCCTCTGCTGTGTCCTCATCCTCAAAGCGATGCTCATAAACTTCCTTCCAACCAGATGATAAAATTGTTTTTCCACGGGCGATAAAGCTCTCATCGCCAATTTTTGCACGAAGTGTTAGTTGCTCATATTCAAAAGCAGGGAGTAACACAGCTAGGAAGCGTTTTACAACAAGATCATAAATTTTACGCTCTTTATCCGTGAAAGCAGAAAAATTCACATAGCCTTCTGTTGGAATAATCGCGTGGTGATCAGAAACTTTACTATCGTCGACAAATGCTTTTGTTGGCTTTATCGGTTTAGTGAGCAGTTTGTTGGCGATTGGGCGATACTCACCAATACCACATGCCTTTAAACGTTCTGGAATTGTTGCCACAATATCTTGAGAAATAAAGCGAGAATCCGTACGTGGATAAGTTAACACTTTATGTTGCTCATAAAGCTTTTGCATAATATTCAGCGTTTCTTTCGCAGAATAGCCAAAGATTTTATTGGCATCACGTTGCAATTCCGTTAAATCATACAGGCCAGGTGCAAATGATTTTTTAGGTTTCTTTTCAATGTCAGCTACGATGGCATTGTTATTTCCTATTTTTTTTACCAAGGCATCTATTTTTTCTTTATCAAAGCTACGGCTATTACCATTTTGATCCTGCCAAGTTAGCTTTAAATTGTCTGTTGTTTGTGCTTCTATACCATAATAAGTTTGTGCTTTAAAGTTTTTAATTTCATCCTCCCGCGCGGCTATAATAGCTACCGTTGGCGTTTGAACGCGTCCACAGTTCAGCTGTGCATTAAAGCGGGTAGTCAAAGCACGAGTAGCATTGAGCCCGATATACCAATCGGCCTCAGAACGAGCTACGGCAGAGGCATATAGATTATCGTAAGCTTTACCTGGTTTTAGATTGGCAAAGCCATCTTTTATTGCTTTATCTGTTACGGAGGAAATCCATAAACGTTTAAGTGGTTTTTTAATTTTTACTTTATCGATAATCCAACGTGCAACTAATTCACCCTCACGTCCAGCATCTGTCGCAATAATGATTTCACTTACATCATTGCGTGTAAGCTGACTTTTGACCGCATTAAATTGTTTACCTGTCTGTTTAATGACAGTCAATTTTAAGCGTTCAGGTAGCATTGGTAAATCTTCAAGATTCCACGTTTTATATTTCACATCATAATTTTCAGGGTCAGCTAGTGTGACAAGATGTCCAAGCGCCCAAGTAACAATGTATTTATCTCCTTCAAGGAAGCCATTTCCCTTTTTATTACACTTCAGCACACGTGCAATATCACGTGCAACAGAAGGTTTTTCAGCGATTACTACGCTCTTTGCCATTGTTAACACCCTTTCATAGTTCCATGGTTTTAAATATAGCATAGGTTGAGTGGGTTGGCAGTTTAACTGCAATGGAAAATTAATTTATTTGGCAAAGAAATGTAAGGAAAGGAAGTTTGTCATGAAGATTAGAGATAAATCATATGGTATGTATGTGTTTGTGGTTTTTTTGATTTCTGTTTTGTGTGGAATATATGCTCGTAATTATGCGAAAAATCTATTTTGTTGCTAGACACCAAATTTTGAGAATGCTATATTTATGTTGTCATAGTATTTTTATAATTAGGAAAAAATAGAATATTTTAAGGGTTTGAGTTATTTTTCCTGATTATAAGGAGTGATGAAGTATAGAGCTAGATGAAGGATGATAGGTGCCTATGGTAAAGAAAACGTTAAAACAAAGAATTGTAGACGCTTCAGTGGAACTGTTTCAGCAAGATGGTTATCACAATGTAACGGTTGATCGCATTGTTGAATATATTGGGGCATCAAAGGGTGGATTTTATCATAATTTTAAATCTAAAGATGAATTGTTATATGAAATTCATGATGTCTTTATTTCATATGTTATTCAACAATCGCAGGATGCATATGACAAATACGACACTCCCATCACACGTTTATGTGCCATGTTGCAAACACTGACACAGGTATTTGATATGTATCAAGCACATATTACAATTTTTTATGAAGAGAGTCGTTCACTCTCAGATGAATATAGTGACATCATTCATAAAAAGCGAGATCACTATCGAGATATCTTACAAAAAGTGATAGCAGAGGGCCAGGAATCAAAGGTTTTTCGTACCGAATTACCTTGTACGATTGTCACAATGGCAATTGTGGGGATGATTAACTGGACTTACAAATGGTTTAAGCAATCAGGGCAATTAACAATGGAACAAATTACAGATGTATTTACCGATATGGTATTACGTGCCATTGTAACGGAACAAGCAATGGAAGAAGCGAAGCAATTTATAATAAAGGGGTAGCCAGTAGAAAACACTGGTTTTATTATTTGTTTTTACAAACCGACTAGTCGGTATTTTACTTAAAGCAATTGTCATCGAGTTAAATCTACTATGGCAAATTTGACATTAGGGGGAATAGGGATGAATTTTGAATTAACAAAAGAGCAAGTAATGATTCGAGACATGGTGCGTGATTTTGCTGAGAAAGAGATTAAACCGTATGCTCGTGAGGTTGATGAGACATCAACAATGAGAATAGAAAGCTTTGAGAAGATGGCGGAACTAGGTTTATTGGGTATCCCATTTCCTGAAGAATATGGTGGCTCAGGCGGTGATACGGTGTCCTACGCTTTAGCTGTAGAGGAAATTGGTCGTGCATGTGGGGGCACAGGGTTAAGCTATGCAGCTGCTGTTAGCTTAGGGGCTTCGCCAATTTACAACTTCGGCACAGAGGAACAAAAGCGAGAATGGCTTGTTCCATTAGCAAAGGGTGAGACATTAGGAGCATTCGGTTTAACGGAGCCTAATGCAGGTTCAGATGCTGGTGGCACACGCACCACGGCAGTTATTGATGGTGACGACTACATTATTAATGGAGAAAAATGCTGGATTACCAATGCAGGATACGCTCGACAAATTATCGTAACTGCGATAACTGGTAAACGTGAAGATGGCAAGAAAATCATTTCTTCTATTATAGTGCCAACAAATACACCAGGTGTAACGATTAACTGTAATTATGACAAAATGGGTGTACGTGGCTCCAATACATGTGAAATTGTGTTGCAAAATGTTCGTGTTCCACGAGCAAATCTTTTAGGAGATGAAAAACGGGGATTTAGCCAGTTTTTAAATACATTAGATGGTGGTCGTATTTCTATTGCAGCACTTTCTGTCGGGATTGCACAGGCAGCTTATGAAAAGGCGCTGAAGTTCGCTAAAGAACGTGAACAATTTGGTGCACCTATTTCAAAGCTACAGGCTATTCAATTCAAATTAGCTGATATGGCAATGGAAATTGAGCTTGCTCGTACGCTAGTACATAAGGCGGCATGGCTAAAAGATCAAAAGAAACCATTCGGCAAAGAAGCTGCGATGGCTAAACTATTTGCTTCTGAAATGGGCTTCCGTACATGTAATCAAGCGATCCAAATTCATGGTGGTTCTGGGTATATGAAAGAATACGATGTGGAACGTCATTTACGTGACATTAAGTTAATGGAAATCGGTGAAGGAACATCAGAAATTCAACGTCTCGTAATTTCTCGTCTAATTGGCTGTTAATCATCATCAATTATGCCTTTGTATAATTGTGTCCGGAATTGGCTTTGTGCTTGCACAAAGCACTCCTTTCCGATTCCGAGACACCGTTGAAAGAAGTTAAGTAGCATAAATAAGGGGGATCTTCATGGCAGAGCTTGTGTATCAAACAATTGGTCAATTGCTAGATGAACAATCTAAAAAGTATCCACAGAACGAAGCTTTAGTCTATGCTGATAGGGATTTACGCATGACGTATAAGCAGCTAAATCGTCAAGTTCGACTAGTCGCGAGAGGCTTAATGGCTCTAGGTATTGAAAAAGGAGACCATATTGCAGTATGGACGACGAATGTTCCTGAGTGGGTGCAACTTCAATTTGGTACAGGGAAGATGGGTGCACCAATCGTTACGGTAAATACCAATTATCGTGCAAGTGAGTTGGAGTATCTATTAAAACAATCTGATGCCAAAACGATTTTTTTAATTGAAAATTATCGAGACCATTCTTTTATCAATACACTTCAAGAGTTATGTCCAGAGCTTGAACATTGTGAACCAGGTAATTTGCAATCAGAGCGACTACCTTTATTAAAAAATGTTATTTTAATCGGTGAAACAAAATACCCTGGTGTACTGAATTGGTCAGATGTTTTGTCTGCTGCCGAGCGAGTAACCGAGGAACAATTAGAACAAAGAGAGCAATCTCTTCATTATGATGATGTGATTAATATTCAATATACGTCTGGTACAACAGGCTTTCCTAAAGGTGTGATGTTAACGCACTTTAACTTAGTTAACAATGCTGTCAACATAGCAGAGTGTATGCGTTTAACTGCAGAAGATCGTTTGTGTATCCCTGTTCCATTCTTCCATTGCTTTGGTTGTGTCATTGGGACATTAGCCATTACGACAAGGGGTGGAACGATGGTGCCAGTGCAGGAATTTTCACCTGAAGAGGTGCTAAAAACTGTACAACAAGAAAAATGCACAGGATTACATGGCGTGCCAACAATGTTCATTAGCGAACTTAATTTACCGAATTTTGCGTCTTTCGATCTTTCAACTTTACGTACAGGAGTCATGGCAGGCTCAAATTGTCCAATCGAGGTTATGAAATCGGTCATTGAGAAAATGGGCATGAAAGATATTACAATCTGCTATGGTCAAACGGAATCATCGCCAGTTATTACTCAAACAAGAACGGATGACCTGTTAGCGTTAAAAGTAGAAACGGTTGGTCGTGCTTTACCCAACTTAGAAGTAAAGATTGTTGTTCCTGGTACAACTGAGGAAGCCCCGACGAATGAACAAGGGGAGCTATGTACAAGAGGCTACCATGTAATGAAGGGCTATTATAAAAACCAAGAGGAAACAGACCTTGCTATTGATCAGGATGGCTGGCTACATACAGGCGATTTGGCAACGATGGATGAAGCGGGCTATGTCCGTGTAACAGGTCGATTGAAAGATATGATCATTCGCGGTGGTGAAAATTTATATCCTAGGGAAATTGAGGAGTTCCTTTATACACATCCGAAAATTTCAGATGTACAGGTTGCTGGTGTACCTGATCCTGTTTATGGGGAAGAAGCAGCAGCTTGGATCATTTTAAGAGAAGGCGAGCAGGCAACAGAGGAAGAAATTCGAGATTATTGTCGAGACAAAATTTCTAGACATAAAATTCCACGACATATTTTCTTTATCGATAACTATCCAATGACTGCATCTGGAAAAATTCAAAAATATAAATTACGTGAAGATTTTGTAATGACCGTAAAGTAAGGAGGAGCAGTGGATATGTTCAAAAAGGTATTAATTGCAAATCGTGGGGAGATTGCTAGACGTGTTATCAGAACATGTAAGCGCCTAAATATTCATACGGTTGCTATCTATTCGGAGGCGGATGCTGAAAGCTTACATGTGAAGGATGCAGACGAAGCTTACTGTGTAGGGAAGCCACCCGTTGCACAAAGCTATTTAAATATTGACCGTATTCTTGAAATCGCACAAGAAAGTGGTGCAGAGGCTGTTCATCCAGGCTATGGTCTATTATCAGAGAATGCTGGATTCGCAAAACGCTGTACTGATGCGGGTTTAATTTTTATTGGACCAAGTGCTGATGTGATTGCTTCAATGGGTAGTAAATTAGAGGCACGTAAAACAATGAAAGCTGCTGGTGTACCTATCGTAGAAGGTGTAGAGACACCTGTGAAAGATGTAGCAGAAGCTACTGAAATTGCAGAGCGTTTAGGCTATCCAATTATGTTAAAGGCATCAGCTGGTGGTGGTGGTATCGGTATGCAGCTTGTTGAAAATGTAGAGGAGCTTGAGAAAGCATTTGAGGGAAATCAAAAACGTGCTCAGTCATTTTTTGGGGATGGCACGATGTATATGGAGCGCTTTATAGCTAATCCACACCATGTCGAAGTACAAATTATCGCAGACAATCAAGGGAATGTCGTACCTTTATTTGAACGTGAATGCTCCATTCAACGAAGAAATCAAAAGGTAGTAGAAGAAGCACCATCGCCGTTCATTTCTCTAGAGACCAGAGAGCAGATGCTAGAAGCGTCAGTTAAGGCCGCGAAGCATATTGGCTATGTCAATGCTGGAACGATTGAGTACTTAGTAGATGAAAATCAAAACTTTTACTTCTTAGAGATGAATACAAGATTACAAGTAGAGCATCCAGTAACAGAGGAAATTACGAAGCTTGATTTGGTAGAAGAGCAATTAAAAATTGCAGCAAAACAATCACTAACATTTACTAGAGAAAGTATTACTAAAGAAGGGCATGCGATTGAAGTGCGTATATACGCTGAAAATCCTTCAACTTTTTTCCCATCTCCAGGTACCATCACTGCTCTTGAGTTACCGACAGGTGAAGGGATTCGACATGAATGCGGTGTAGAGGCAGGCTCAGTAGTAACGCCATTTTATGACCCAATGATTAGTAAATTGGTGGTATGGGGGGAAACAAGGGCGATTGCGTGTGAAAGACTAACCGAGGCACTAAAAGCGTATAAAGTGGAGGGTATTCAAACGAACATTCCGATGTTGTTGAAAACCGTAATGCATGAACAATTTTTAAAAGGCTATACAACTACGAAGTTTGTAGAGCAATATTACTTACCGCAATTAGCAGAATCAAAATAACAAGATAAGGGCATTCGTGCTTCATAGGAAGTGCGAATGCATGACTTAAAAATAGGAGTGAATGATAATGGCAACAGTAAAAGCAAGCATGGCAGGAACAGTATGGAAAATCGTCGTAACAGAAGGTGAGAAAGTGACAGCAGGTCAAGATGTAGCCATTTTAGAATCAATGAAAATGGAAATTCCAATTGCGGCAGAAGAGGATGGCGTGGTAACAAAAATCATTGCCAATGAAGGAGATTTCATTAACGTCGATGATGATATTTTAGAAATTGAATAAGAGGAGGCCTTTCTATGCAGCTACCTAAGCATGTCATAATTAAAGAAGTTGGTCCTCGAGATGGTTTGCAAAATGAAAAAACGCATATTACAACCGTAGATAAAGTACAATTAGTGAATTTATTGAGTCAAACGGGATTAAATTATATCGAAGTAACGTCGTTTGTTCATCCAAAATGGATACCTCAATTAGCGGATGCGGTAGAAGTTCTTCAAGAAATTAAACGGCACAAGGATATTACCTATGCAGCACTTGTACCAAATATGCGGGGCTTAGAACGTGCATTGCAGGCTGAAGTAGATGAAGTAAGTATATTTATGTCTGCTAGTGAAAGTCATAACCAAAATAATATTAATAAAACAATAGTCGATACATTTCCAATAGTAGAGGAAGTAGTAGTAGGGGCAAAGGCTGCAAAGAAAAAAGTCCGAGGTTATATATCAACAGTTATTGGCTGTCCGTACGAGGGGTATATACATCCCGACAAGGTACTACGTGTAACGGACAAATTATTGGAGATGGGTGTGACTGAAATATCTCTCGGTGACACAATTGGAGTTGGCGTACCAACTCAGGTTGAGTATCTGTTAGAGGAATTACTAAAACGATATGGTGCTGAAAACTTTGCCATGCATTTTCATGATACACGTGGGACAGCACTAGCCAATATTATGAAATCATTAGAAATGGGCATTACCAAGTTTGATAGTGCACTTGGTGGATTAGGGGGCTGTCCATATGCTAAGGGCGCTTCAGGTAATGTTGCAACGGAAGATTTATTATATTTATTCGATGAGATGGGCATTGAAACAGGAATAAATCGACAGAAAGTGCTAGAGGCGGCACTCTTTATTGAAGAAAAATTAGGCAAAGCTGTTGCATCGAAGCAAATGGCTATTGTCCGTAATGAAAGGAGTGCAAATCAACTATGACGCAACTCGTTCGTTTTGAATTACTAGAAGGAAGTATTGGACTTGTTACCCTTTCAAGACCTGAAGCCGCGAATGCCATGTCTGTCCAGTTACTTCGCGAGCTGTCTGACACGCTTGACCAAATTAATGGAGATCCTGCAGTGCGAGTGGTCTTACTAACAGGCGCAGGGGAAAAGGCATTTTGTGCAGGGGCAGATTTAAAAGAACGCAAGGGTATGTCTGATCGACAAGTGAAGCAAATCGTGCAACTGATTGGTGCAACTGTCGCAAAAGTTGAGACACTTGCCCAACCTGTTATTGCAGTGCTGAATGGTGTTGCCTTTGGCGGAGGACTAGAGTTGGCATTAGCTTGTGATTTACGTCTTGCAGCAACCCATACAAAACTTGGTCTAACTGAAACATCACTTGGTATTATTCCAGGTGCAGGCGGGACACAACGACTTCCACGTTTAATTGGCCTTGGTAAAGCAAAGGAATTAATTTATACAGCACGTAGATTAAATGCTGAAGAAGCCAAGGATTATGGCATCGTTGAGTATGTTTTTGAGGGACATGAGGTACTGGAGAAAGCGCAACAACTTGCGCAGGAAATGGCGAAAAATGCACCGCTATCTTTAGTGCAGGCCAAAGTTGCTATCAATCAGGGTGTTGAGGTAGATTTAGCTACCGGTTTAAAAATTGAATCACTTGCATATAGTGCACTGATCCCTACAGAAGACCGACTAGAGGGCTTATTGGCTTTCCAAGAGAAGCGAGCGCCACAATATTCAGGGAAATAAAGCGCCAAAAATGATTTAGGCGTAATTGATAGGGCAAAGGGAGGAATTAAACATGAGCAATATATCGACAGAAAATACGCCACCTACAATGAAGGACAAAATTTTAACTGGTGGATTACCAAAATACCATGACAAAAATGCACAACAAGGGAAGCTATTTGTACGTGAACGTCTTGAACTATTACTAGATGATGGTCTTCAATCAGAGGATGGTCTCTATGCAAACTGTTTGGCAGGAGATTTACCTGCTGATGGTGTTGTTACCGGTATTGGTAAAATTCATGGTCGCACGGTTTGTGTGCTAGCCAATGATTCAACCATTAAGGCAGGCTCTTGGGGAAAACGTACGGTTGAAAAAATGATTCGCATTCAAGAAACGGCTGAAAAACTTAATTGCCCTTTATTGTATTTAGTTGATTCAGCAGGCGCACGTATTACGGATCAGTTAGAAATGTTCCCAGGTCGCAGAGGCGCGGGTCGCATTTTCTATAATCAAGTAAAGCTATCTGGAAAAGTACCGCAGATTTGTCTACTATTCGGCCCTTCCGCAGCAGGTGGCGCTTACATCCCTGCATTTTGCGATATCGTTGTCATGGTAGAGGGGAATGCATCCATGTATTTAGGATCTCCTCGAATGGCTGAAATGGTTATTGGTGAAAAAGTAGATTTAGAAACAATGGGTGGCGCAAAAATGCACTGTTCTGTTTCTGGTTGTGGAGATGTGCTTGTAAAAACAGAACAGGAAGCCATTACGTATGCTCGTAAATATTTAGGCTATTTCCCTAGTAACTACGCAGAACGTAGTAAGGTAGAGGCTCCTAAACCACCTGCTTCGTTTGATAAATCGATAGACGAGTTAATCCCACAGAATCAAAACGTTCCTTTTGACATGTATAAGTTAATTGATCGTATTATCGATGAAGATTCGTTCTGTGAAGTAAAGAAATTATTTGCACCAGAATTAATTACAGGTCTTGCGCGAATTAACGGGCAATCAATAGGTATTATCGCTAACCAACCACGCGTCAAGGGAGGCGTTTTATTCCATGACTCTGCTGATAAAGCGGCGAAGTTCATTTCACTTTGTGATGCATTCAATATACCGCTGCTATTCCTAGCAGATGTTCCAGGCTTTATGATTGGTACACAGGTAGAGAAAGCAGGAATTATCCGTCATGGTGCGAAAATGATTTTTGCAATGAGTGAGGCGACTGTTCCTAAGTTAACGGTTATTGTTCGTAAAGCATATGGTGCAGGTTTATATGCTATGGCAGGTCCAGCCTTTGAACCAGACTGTTGTATCGCATTATCAAATGCGCAAATTGCAGTAATGGGGCCAGAAGCTGCAGTCAATGCCGTTTATGCCAATAAAATTGCCGAGCTTCCTAAAGAGGAGCAAGCAAACTTCATTGCCGAAAAACGCAAAGAGTACCAAGAGGAAATTGATGTGTATCGATTAGCTTCAGAGCTAATCATTGATGATGTGATTGAGCCGAATGAGTTGCGTAAGGTACTAGAAAATCGCTTAGATCTTTATATGTCAAAATACTTACTATTTTCACAACGTAAACATGGGGTAAACCCAGTATAAACATACTTATTGAAAGGCTGCCTCTGCTATTAGGAGGCAGTCTTTTTAGTTAATTCATTACGTCACGTCGTAATAGCTTCCGTATTTTTCCAAGCTGACATGAAGAAGTTAACCTATAAACCGTCATTTCCTGTCATGCAAGCCTTTCTTCAAAATCTGTAACATCCGCCAGAGGCTTTGGGGCACATGATAGTAGTCACACTGTCATTGTCAATGGACGAGGCATTTTTTTCTCTATTTTAGTGAGCGATTGAGCACCCATTGAAAAAACTCAACATAAGTATTCAACTCCCTCTTTAGAGGAGGAGAGTAAATGCTGAATCAAGATAATTTTTTTTCAGCTACTTGCATGGCCTAGAATAGCATATTAAAATATGAGGAGGAATAAAGGGAAGTGGGTGTAAAGCTTGTCAAAAAACAACATAACGGATGTTCAGAGTAATGCCAAGCTCCCATTACCATACCGAGACGTCATTGATATGCATTATTTAACAATAAAGGTAATAGGTTGGATTTTATTTAGTGTCTATTCATTTATGGCTTTTTATAAATTGGTCATTGATCGCTTGGTATATGTAGTAGTTGTGTTATTTAAAGGTGATTATTCTATAGGTGACTTAGGATTGTTTGATTATAGTAGTTGGCGACTTACCACTAATTTTGTTCCCTTTGAAACGATTCTCCGCTATATAAACTACTCTCAATATTTTAATTGGGATATCATTATTATAAATTTACTTGGTAACTTATTAATTTTTACTCCAATGGGCTTTTTACTGCCATTACTATCAAAGAAATTTCGAAAAGCTTGGGTCATTATATGTTTAGGCTTTTTCTCTAGTCTTGTTGTAGAAACGATTCAATTTATTTTTACAGTTGGCTCTGCGGATATTGATGATTTAATTTTAAATACGATTGGTGCATGGCTTGGTTACTTAGCTTATAAGGGCATATTGATTAGACCAAAAAAATGAGAAAGACAGTCCAGTTTTAGGGGCTGTTTTTTTATTTTGATAAACACTTTTTAATGAGTGGAAATAGTAATAATTTTTATTAGAAATGACATGAGAGTGTTAAATGAATATGAAAACATTCATTATACAAAGGTCTTTATGCCTGTTATATAAAGTGATTAGTGTCACTTTAGGTGGTTAGTAGTAGTTTATGCTTGAATTTAATAGTGAAAATTCCGATAATAAGTGTACAGAAACTGTTCAGATAGTATAGATATAGTGTAAGAAGCTTTGTTCATATTTATTAATTTATTGGCATATGAAGATAGAAGGGTGAGGTGAAAACTATGAAAATATCAAATTTAATGGAACAAGAGCGAATTCTATCGCAATATAATCGTAAAAAGATATTGCAGCGCAAAGAGGCGGGGGATGCATATCGAAAAAATGCTATGTATTTTCAACCAAAGAAAAATCCGTTATTGCTTGAGCTTGAAAATCTACTGTTAGGGCGTACCGATCAAGATTTATATGAGCAACAACAAGAAGAATCAAACGAAGTAACGCCTGAACAGCAAGCAATTATGGAAGATTTGCAGCAAACAGAAAAGAATGTACGTGCCCATGAGCAAGCCTTTAAAGCAGGAGGAACTAGTGACAACATTGTTTCTTCTGCTGTATCCAATCCAGAGCTACATGACACATTACAAGTATTGGAGCGGGTACGAAATGCAGCGTTAGCATCGACAGAGCCTTCTCCTCAAGATTTACGTGTGGCCCATAGCGTTAATGCTCAAATGCAGCATATGTTAAACAATTCAAATTCTGAAAATGACATAATAGAAGAATATGAACCTTACTTTGTTCGTGACATCATTGAAGTGAAGGTTCCTGAACGTTTCTCGAAGGAATTGAAATCGGACCCATTTGCAGATACAATTTTCGGTAAGAACTATGAGACTGCATTCAAATTGAGAACATTCAAACAGGCATCTGAAAAATATGCGGCTCATGTTCAAATGACCAAAAATGGCTATCGTCCAGACAAGGATTCAGTGTTCTCTTTGATAGCCTGATGCTATAGATAGGAGAAGGTTGACATGGCAAAGCCAAAGCATGCTAAAACAAATGCTATTAGATTATTAGAGCAACAAAAAATTGATTTTGATGTGATTGAGTATGAAACTGGAGACGGTCAAGTCGATGGTGTATCTGTTGCAGAAAAAATTGGCCAGCCTGTTGCTCGTGTTTTTAAAACATTAGTAGCAAAGGCAAGTGCACAAAAGTTATTTGTATTTGTCATTCCAGTGGCTGAGGAGCTGGATTTAAAAGCTGCAGCAAAGGTAGTTGGGGAAAAGAAGATCGAAATGCTAGCAGTAAAAGATTTACTTGGTTATACAGGGTATGTTCGTGGTGGGTGTTCACCAGTTGGGATGAAGAAGTTATATCCAACGGTAATCGATGTATCAGCTCAAGAACAAGAATGTATTATCGTGAGCGCAGGGAAAATTGGCATGCAAATCCACGTTCAATTAGAAGATTTAAAGAATGTAATAAAGGCACAGCTTGCCCCAATTAAAACTACCCATGTGTGAGAATGGGTAGTTTTTTATGTGATTGCAAATGATGCGATGAACAATCTAGCTCAAGCACTATATCTCGATTTTTGTAGAAAATATGATACAGTTAGAGCAATATCATACATAGAGAGAGGGATAGAAAATGCGTAAAATAATGGGATGGCGTTGGACATTCTTTATTGGTGGCCTAATTGTAATGTCACTTGGCATTACGATGTCCATAAAGGGGAAAATTGTTGGAACAAGCCCATGGGATGTACTGCACGTTGGTTTATTTCAAAATTTTGGTTTAAGTATTGGTACATGGTCTATTCTAACAGGGCTTTTTATAGTCACTTCAACATCCATTGTGTTACGTGAATGGCCAAAGATAGGCACTTGGCTAAATATGCTACTAATCGGCTCATTCATAGATGTCTTTAACTGGGTGTTACCGTCAACTGATGTATATGGCTTACAGATTACATATTTTATCACTGGTTTATTTGTTTTGAGTTTTGGCTGTGGGATGTATATTGCACCAAATATGGGAGCAGGTCCACGAGATACCTTAATGATGATACTTGTCGAAAAGTTTGGTGGATCTATTAAAACAGCAAGAATGGGAATTGAAGTTCTTGTAACCATTGTTGGATGGTTGTTAGGAGGGCCAGTTGGAGTGGGGACAGTATTAATCGCCTTAACTTCTGGCTATATTGTGCAATATTCATTACCTTATTGTCGTAAAGTATTAATGAAATGTATTGGCAATATAGAAGGAATGAAGCCATTCTATTAAACTACGAAGCTACTTTTATCTGTAAAAGGGTAAGAGTAGCTTTTCATCTTTTTTAGCATTCTTTCATATAATGCAGGGCAGATGCTAAAGGGGGAACGACATTTGAACGGAAATGTAACGTATTATTTTGGACACGCATTGACTGGGCAAGGTGTGAAACATTTATATAAAGAGATAATGGAAGAAGCGGAGCTCGTTTATTTTTTACAGGGTGCAGCGACATTTAAAGGATCAGAGCTGTTAAAAGAGCTAGGTTATTTTTATGTGAAGCAAGGCTTTGCTGTTGAATGGTTTAAGCATGCTTTATTAGAGGAAGTTGTTGAAGCCGTTTATGTAAAGGGTTGCAACAGACTGTTTGTATGGGCATCCGACTGGAATATCGAGCCAACTTTGCTTGGCACTAAACATCGTGTATTGTCCTTTTATGATTGTTTAGAGGAAGTTCAGCTTGAAAAGATTGGGGAACAGCTTGCTGAGGTGATGCAGGAGCGTACATCTTGGCGTGAAAAATGTATTGCCAAGTTAGATCAGGCAATCAAGCTTCATGATGATTGGGAAGTAATTACACAAAGCTGTATGAACTGGCAGGCATTGAATGAGCAAGTGGAAAGTTTAAAGACAGAAGTGTTTCAATCCATTGTTTTAAATAAAACAGGTATGCGTACACACCGTTTACTTGGCACACTAACGCCTAGAGGTGCGGAAAATACAGTTGAAAGTATTACCAAGAGTATAACGACTAGATTCATGATTAAAGGTAAACCGGGTACTGGGAAATCTTCATTAATGAAGGGCCTAGCGGATGAGGCCAATGCGAGAGGACTTGATGCCCAAATTGTCTGGTGTGGCTTAGATGCAGGATCAGTGGATATGGTTATAATTCCAGAGCTAAATTTCTGTATTTTTGATAGCACAGAGCCACATGTCTTTGATCCACAGGATGGTAGATTAGGCGATAAGATATTTGATATTGGGCAACATTGTGCGCTTTCAGAAGAGGCTGAATCTGCAATCGAGGCAGTTCGAGCTCAATATAAAGAAGCTATGCAGGATGCGATGGCTTATTCAAAGCGTTATGCAGAAGCTGAATATACAGTTCGCCGTCTATTGGACCATTGCCTATCAGCGTCATTATGGCGCGAAAAAACAGCGCCACTATTTGAAAGATTAACAAAGTAATGTAGCTAATGGCCCGCATGTGCTAAACTAGGAGCTAGAAACAGTTTTCCTAGGAAAGGATGATACGCTTGTCAAAAGTATTGAATGCATTTTTAGATGAAAACCTACAAGCCCTACATGAACAAGGCTTATACAATGAAATTGATCCAGTAGAGGGAGCAAACGGCCCAATTATTCAAGTTCGCGGCAAAAATCTTGTTAACTTATCCTCTAACAATTATCTTGGCTTAGCAACAAATGAAGAATTAAAGCGTATTGCCAAAGAGACAATTGATAAATATGGTGTTGGAGCAGGTGCTGTTCGTACAATTAACGGGACACTTGATTTGCACGTAAAATTAGAAGAAAAGCTTGCTGAATTCAAAGGTACAGAAGCGGCTATTTCTTATCAATCGGGCTTTAATTGTAATATGGCAGCCATTTCTGCTGTCATGGATAAAAATGATGCAATTTTATCAGATCAATTGAACCATGCTTCTATTATTGATGGTTGTCGTTTATCAAAAGCGAAAATCATTGCGTTCAACCACTCAGATATGGATGATTTACGTGCTAAGGCGAAAGCGGCAAAAGAATCAGGATTATACAATAAAATCATGGTCATTACAGATGGCGTATTCTCTATGGATGGTGATATTGCTAAATTACCTGAGATTGTAGAAATTGCTAAAGAGTTTGATTTAATTACGTACGTGGATGATGCACATGGTTCAGGTGTAACAGGTAAAGGAAAAGGAACTGTGAAGCATTTTGGATTAGAAAAAGAAATTGATTTCCAAATTGGTACACTGTCAAAAGCAATTGGTGTTGTGGGTGGCTATGTAGCTGGTAAGAAAAATTTAATTGATTGGCTGAAAGTTCGATCACGTCCATTCTTATTCTCTACAGCTTTACCACCAGGTGATGTAGCAGCCATTACAGCGGCGGTACAAATGCTGATTGATTCAACAGAGCTACACGATAAGCTTTGGGATAATGGCAACTATTTAAAAGCTGGACTTGAAAAGCTGGGCTTTAATATCGGTGAGTCTGAGACGCCGATTACACCTTGTATTATTGGAGATGAAAAGCTGACACAGGAATTTTCAAAACGTTTATTTGAAGAAGGCGTTTATGCAAAATCGATTGTCTTCCCAACGGTTCCAAAAGGTACAGGGCGTGTACGTAATATGCCAACAGCGGCTCATACAAAAGAAATGTTGGATGATGCGATTGCGATATACGGAAAAGTTGGTCGTGAATTAGGCGTTATTCAATAAGAAAAAAGCTTCCTCGTTGATGGGGAAGCTTTTTTGCGTGATAGAAGGATAAAAGCGGTGGATAGACACTCGAAACGAATCCAAAAGTAGTCGATAGCTTTATTTCGAGCCAATAATATTCGCTGCTCTTAACTGTTGGATGTCTTCATCAGCAATATTCAAAGCTTGTAATATTTCTTCATTGTGTTGCCCTAAAGTAGGAGCTGCACTAGTTAGCTGTCCTGGTGTTTGTGAAAACTTTGCTGGAAAGCCCAGTGTTCGCATTGGCCCAGCAGTCGGGTGCTCATAGGACAAGACCATACCGCGATCTAATATATGAGGATCATTCAATGTTTGTTCATAGGAGTAGATAGGGCTAGATGGTACACCGTGTTCATCTAAACGTGCAAGCCAGTAAGTAGCAGGATGCTTGATTAATTCTCTTTCAATCTCTTCCTCCAGTACTTTCACATGTTGGGCACGAGCATAGTTAGTAGCAAAAAGGGGATTGTCTAACCAATCAGGTCGGTTGACAACCTTTGTTGCGAAAATCTCCCACAGCTTTTGATTGCCAGCACCTATTAAAATATAGTCATCCTGCGTTTTGAAACCTTGATAGGGAGCGGACACACGATGAGCAGTCCCTGTTCGCTCCGGTAGCTCACCTTGTCCAAAGTAAGCCGCCGCCTCCCATACAGTCCAGGCCAGACCTGACTCCACTAAGGAAACATCAATATATTGCCCCTCGCCACTACGAAGCTTATAAATATAAGCCATTAAAATCGATTGTAATGCTGTTTGAGCAGCGGCAATATCATTCACGGCAAAGCCAACTTTTACAGGACGACCATCCGCTTCACCCGTCATATGCATTAGGCCACTCAGACCTTGTGCCATAATATCATAGCCACCCTTTTGACTATATGGGCCTGTTTGGCCATAACCTGAAATGGAGCAATAAATAAGACCAGGATTGATAGCTTTTAATGTATCATAATCAATACCAAGTTTTTTCGTGACACCTGGTCGATAGTTTTCCACAAGGACATCAACGGATTGTATAAGCTCTTTAAATAAAGCTAATCCTTCAGGCGTTTTTAAATTAATACAAACACCCTTTTTATTGCGATTAACCATCATATACATATGGCTTTCTTCATTAACAAAAGGACCCATTGTACGGGTATCATCGCCATTTGGATACTTCTCAATTTTGATGACCTCTGCACCCATATCTGCTAAGACCATGGTGCAATAAGGACCAGCTAATACTTGCGATAAATCAACAACCTTTAATCCTTGTAATGCTTGTTTCATTTAACCTCAGTCCCATCATGTTTGACTAATGTAATGTTGCGTAATCCTTTGACAGAGGTGGCACCTGCTAATGCAATGGAAACCTTTAATTCATCGTATAGATTGGTCATCACTTTCTCGACACCTTGTTGTCCTTCAAGGGCTAGCCCATAGACGAAAGGACGGCCAATTGCAACGGCATCAGCTCCTAAAGCAAGTGCTTTTAAAGCATCCATACCACGATATACACCACTATCTAAAATAATGGGAATTTGTCCGTTAACAGCTTTCACAATAGCAGGAAGGGCATCAAGTGAACCAATTACCCCATCTAATTGACGGCCACCATGATTTGATACAATAATGCCGTCAATCCCATTGTCAATAGCTAGCTTTGCATCTTCCGGATGTAAAATTCCCTTCAATAATAGAGGGAGATTTGTGCGTCGCTTTAATTCTCGAACATGTTCCCAATTAAGTGTTGGATGGAAGACATTTTGCAAGACACCTTGTACATAGGATTCAAATGAATCATCAGGTAAAGAGGCTGTGAAGATAGGATCATTCATATAGTTTCCTCTAGCATAGCCTAGCTTCAGCGGCGAAAATTGGTTGCGCACATCTTCTTCACGCCAGCCGAGCATCACTGTATCGACAGTTAAAACGATGGCTTCAAATCCAGCTGCCTCCGCTCGAGCCGCCATGCTAAAAGCAATTTCTTCATTAGTAGACCAATATAATTGAAACCATTTTGTTGAAGAAGGAGCAGCTTGAGCAACGTCTTCAAGTGCATAAGTGGAAACAGTGCTTTGAATATATGGGATATTTAAATGCTGGGCAGCACGAGCAACAGCAAGCTCACCTTCATCGTGAACCATTCCGTTCATGCCAACAGGAGCAAAGAGCAATGGAGTAGGGTATGTTTTACCAAACAAATGAATCGATGTATCAACGCTCGAAACATCATTTAAAAAGCGGGGAACAATGGAATACTTTTCAAAAGCTGCATGATTGTTGCGCAATGTTTGTTCACCACCAGCACCTGAACGGATGTAGCCGAAAGGTCCAGCTTCTATTTTTTCTGCCACAGCCTTTTCTAAATCCGCAAAGCAAATGGGAAAGGGGGCTTGTGCAGTTATATTTTTTAAGAGTAGGTCACCATCAGTTGTGTTTGTCATCGTTACTACCTCACTTATTTATTGAAAATAGGCTTTCTTTTATTTAAGAAGGCTTGAATACCTTCGTTATAATCATCTGAACTAAATGAATCAAGAATTATTTGTGCTAGCTCATCGCTTTCTTCATTGTCACCATCTACAATCGCTTGAATAATTTTCTTGATGCCCGAATTTGCAACAGACGATTTATTTAATAGATGTTCAGCAAATTGTAGCGTGGCACTTTCAATATCTTCTGGCTCATGTAAGGCAGTGATCAAACCAATGTTTTTTCCTTCTTCCGCTGTAAAGATGTTTGCTGTGTATAAAATTTCTTTTGCCTTGGCGACACCAACAATATTGATTAGACGTTTAGTGCTTTCGAGATTATAAACTATACCAATGTTTGCAGCCGTGATGCCTAGCTTACTCTTGGGGGTTGCCATTCTAAAATCACAAGCGTTAGCTAACTCTAAACCACCGCCAATCGCTAAGCCTTGAATCATAGCAATCGTAGGGTGTGGAAATTTATAGAGGGCATCAATAGCTTTTAACGCCAAATCATTATAGGCTTTGGCGTTGCTAGCTGCATACCGAATATCTAAAAACTCACTAATGTCCGCACCAGATGAAAAGGCCAATTCATTGACCCCGCGGACAATTAAAAGCTTGATAGATGAATCTGTACGTAACTGCTCGAGTTGGTCTACTATGGCTTGAAACATCGCCCTTGATAAAGAATTTCTTTTATCAGGGCGATTTAATACTAACGTTGCGATATAGCCATTTTTCACTACATAAATTTCATTCGTCATCGTCATTCTCCTCTTAGTCTTTCTTCAATTTTGCAGCGAAGCGGTTGCCGATGGATTGAATACTTTGAACAAGGATGATTAAGATAAATACTGTTGCATACATCACATCGACCTCATAGCGAAGGTGACCATATCGGTAGGCAAGGTCACCTAAGCCGCCAGCACCAACCATTCCAGCCATCGCCGTTGCACCAATTAATCCAATTGTGGCAATGGTTAAGCCTAAAATAATAGATGGTCGGGCTTCACGTAATAGCACATGCCAAATAATATGGCGACGTTTAATACCCATTGCTGTGTATGCTTCCACAACACCCGAATCAACTTCTAATAGCGCAGATTCCATCAGTCGTGCAATATAAGGCGCTGTATACACAACAAGCGGAACGATTACACCTTTAACACCAATCGTCGTACCAACAATAAGCTTTGTGAAAGGTAAAATGAAAAATAATAAGATGATGAATGGAACAGAACGTATAATATTGATTACTAGGTTAAAAAATTGATAGAGAAATTTATTTTCAAAGGATTGTCCTGGTCGCGTTAAAACGATTAACAGCCCTAATGGAATACCAATTAGAATAGAAAACAATAAGGAAATTCCGACCATTTGAAATGTTTCGATAATTGATTTTCCAATAACATCTGACCATTCTGTAAAGAAGCTCTGAATGCTACTCATTGAACTCGCCTCCTAATTCTTCCACAGCAACACCATTTTCCGTAAAATACGTAAGCGCTTTTTGAACAAAATGGGACTCTCCATGCAAATGCACCACAATATTACCAACGATACCGTTTTTTAATTCAATAATATTTGCCGTTAAAATATTTGGTTGTACATCATACACTTTCGTAACTTCTGCTAGTAATGGCTTACCTGTACTTTCACCAAGGAAGGTTAAACGAATCACACTGCCTGAAACATTTAACTGCTCGATAAGGGAAGGGGATAAATTACGTTGTGAAATGGTATTTAAAAATTTTCTCGTTGTAGGATGTTGAGGTTTCGCAAAAAGTTCAATAGCCGTACCAAACTCAACAACTTTCCCTGATTCTAGAACTGAAACCTCATCACATATTTTTTGAATCACATTCATTTCGTGTGTGATCAGCAGAATCGTAATGCCTAATTCGCGGTTAATTTTCAACAACAATTCAAGAATGGCTTCCGTTGTCTCAGGGTCTAGTGCACTTGTTGCTTCGTCACTAAGTAAAATCTCAGGTTCCTGTGCTAAAGCACGTGCAATAGCGACACGTTGCTTTTGACCACCCGAAAGTTGATTAGGGTAGCTATCTAGCTTCTCTGTTAAACCTACAATTTCAGCGTATTTAGCCACACGATTTTTTACTTCTGCATCGTTATAGCCAAGTAGCTTTAATGGAACAGCAATATTGTTGTAAACTGTTGCGGTCTTTAATAGATTAAAATGTTGGAAAATCATTCCGATCTTTTGGCGAGTTTGCCGTAATTCATTAAGAGAAAGGGCAGTAATGTCGACATTGTCTATCAACACTTTCCCGGCCGTGGGGCGCTCTAGTAAATTGACACAACGAATAAGTGTACTTTTACCAGCACCACTATAGCCGATAACACCGTGAATTTGTCCTTTTTTTACATGAAGATTGATTCCGTCCACAGCATTAATGATGCCTTTTTTCGTCTTATATTCTTTTGAGATATTTTGTAGTTGAATCATACGTTTGTTTGCTCCTTTCCCAAGCTCCTAAAAAGTAAGAATCTGCTCGTCATCCATAGAGGAATTTCGGCAGATTCTTCAGCTACTAGAAGCTTCCTGACTGTATTACCAGCTAGCAATCACTGAACCTTTGAATTCTTCTTCAATGAATTGTCGTACTTCATCAGATTGATAAGCCTCAACGAATTTTTTGATGGTTGGGTCGTTTTCATTTTCTGCACGAACGACAATGTAGTTCACATATGGTGAGTCGGTAGATTCTAAAAGAATCGAGTCTTCTTTAGGATTAATGCCAGCTTCTAAGGCAAAGTTAGTATTAATTGCTGCTACATCTACTTCACTAAGCTGCTTCGGAATTTGAGCTGCCTCTAATTCAATGAATTTTAAATTCTTTTTGTTTTCTTCTACATCACGGATAGAGGCTGTTAAGTCTGCGCCATCTTTTAATGTAATATAGCCTGCTTCCTGTAAAACAAAGAGGGCACGCGCACCATTTGTTGGATCATTTGGTAAACCAAACGTTGCACCATCCGGAATGTCATCAAAGGATTTATATTTTTCAGAGTAAATACCCATTGGATTTAAAATCGTTTTGCCCACTGGTACTAAATCTGTATCATGATCTTTATTAAATGTATCGAGGAAAGGCTCATGCTGATAGCTGTTCGCATCAAGATCACCTTCAGCTAAGGATGTATTTGGTAAAACATAATCAGAAAATGATTTTAGTTCTACCTCTAGGCCATTTTCCTTTGCGACTTTAGCGGCAACTTCTGCAATCTGCTCATGTGGACCAGAAGTGACACCAATGACGATTTTGTTTTCATCAATTGCCTCGCTTTTACCCTTGCTATCCTCTTTAGAGCCACAGCCCGCTAGTGCTGTTGCTAATGTAAGACTTGCTAAACCTACTAAAAATTTATTTCTCTTTTTCATGAAAACTACCTCCAAGATTGTTTTTATCGGTTTTTTGAAAATAAAAAAAACTCTCTTACAAACTAAGAGAGGCTCATGAAAAAATGTCCTCTCTTATCTATCAAACGAAGTCCGTTTGCAGGATTTAGCACCTTCCTTTTAAAAGGAGGTTGCCGAGCTTCATAGGGCCAGTCCCTCAGCTACTCTTGATAAGAGATTCATATTATATTTTTGTATTTCCGATAGAACTAATATAATTTATAGGGTATAGTAAGTCAATAAATATTTTTTAAATTTTTTATATTGTTATAATATTTTGTCTCAAAGGAGGGATAAGAATGTCAGTAAGAGTTAATTATGGAATAGGTTCATTTGGTAAGGTGATTAGTGCCCGTCTTCTAATGGGGACCGACATCATGGAAGGTATTGAGGCGCTTTGTGAAGAGAATAACATGGACTCAGCGACAATTGTTAGCTGTATCGGTAGCTTTCAAAAAAGTAGCTTTGTTTATTTAGTACCCGATGAAACATCACAGATTAAAGTCCGTTTTAGTGAAGCGATCGAAAAAGAAGGACCACTCGAATTTATTCAAGGATCTGGCTTAGTGTGTAAACGTGATGGAGGCTATGAAACACATTTCCATGGCTCTATGAGCGATCAGTGGGGAGCAGTGTCAGGTGGGCATTTTATTAAAGGCGGGAATATCGTTATTACAGCGGATGTAGTGCTAGCAGAGATTCAAGGCATTCAGCATATCCGTAAAATGGATGATGAAACAGGTCATGTTCAATTTTATCCATTAGAATATGGTTTAGATCAGCCAAGAAAGATAGAAAAATAATAAGTCCTGTAGCTAATAAATGCTACAGGACAATGCAGTGCTAAAGGTTAAATAATTTTAATTGTTCAATTCTGTGGATGGCTTCACGTAAGCGTTCCTCGCTAACAAGCAAGCCAATACGCACATAACCTTCACCATATTGACCGAAGCCATTGCCTGCTGCTACAGCGATATCAGCCTTTTCGAGTAATAAGTCGGCAAACTGTTCGCTTGTATAGCCTACTGGTACAGGAAGCCATGCAAAGAAGGAGCCTTTTGGAGCTGTCACATGCCAGCCAATTCTTTGAGCTTCTTCAATTAGTACATTTCTACGACGCTCATAGGTAGCGCGCAGTTCTTCTGTACATTCTTGGGAAGATGTAAGTGCCAGTGCTGCTGCCTGTTGAATAGCAGGGAATTGACTACAAAACAGATGATCCTGAATAAGATTGATAGCAGCAATTATTTCGGCATTACCAACAGCGAAGCCTATTCGCCAGCCGGCCATATTATAGGTTTTGGATAATGTGTACATTTCAATACCAACTTCTTTTGCACCCTGAGCTTGTAAGAAACTAATTGGTTTAATACCGTCAAATCCTATTGCCCCATAAGCAAAATCATGTGATACGATAATATTGTGCTCCTTCGCAAAGCGGACGGTCTCTTCAAAAAATTTAAGTGTTGCTGTACCGCCTGTAGGATTGTTAGGGTAATTTAGGTAAAGTAACTTTGCCTTTTCCTTTACTTCTTCAGGTAATGCATGATAATCAGGTAAGAAATCATTTTCAGCGAAAAGTGGCATGACTTCAAAATTGACATCACCTAATACGACACCTGATAGATAGTCAGGATAGCCTGGGTCTGGTAAGAGCATTGTATCCCCAGGGTTTAATACAGCTAAAGGTAGCTCAACAAGACCGATTTTTGTACCACCGAGAATGGCTACCTCCGTGTCGGGATTTATATCCACATCATACTCACGATGATAAAAGTCTGCAGCTGCTTGGCGTAATTCAGCGATACCACGAAACGGCGAATATTTGTGGTGTTGTGGATTTTCAGCAGCCTCCTGCAATGCTTGAATGATGTGAGGAGGTGTTGGTTGATCAGGATTTCCTTGCCCAAGATTAATGACATCACGCCCTTCTTCTAAGGCAGTATTTACTTTTTGTACGAGTGCTGCAAAAAATTGAGTGGGTAGTTGCTGTAGTTTTTTAGAGAATTCCATGTATGATCACCTTTTTCAGAATTTAATAATAATTATTGGAGAATATGAAGCAAATAGTATTACGTTTTCTATTAATTGTCTAGAGGAGGAATGAATATGAAAATCGGTTGTATTCAATTAAATGTTGGCTTTGGCAAGGTAGAAGAAAATTTTTCACGTGCTGAAGACAAGATACGAGAAGCTGCAAAAAAAGGCGCAGAAATCATTGTGCTGCCAGAAATGTGGAACACGGGCTATGCGTTAGAGAAATTGGCTGAGCTAGCGGATGTCAATGGAGAGCGTACAAAAGCATTTTTGGCTGAATTAGCAAAAGAGCTTAGTGTACATATTGTAGGGGGTTCTGTGTCAACAAAGAAGGGCGACAAATTTTATAACACGATGTATACATTTGATCACAATGGCGAGTTAGTAGGTGAATATAGCAAGGCACATCTTTTCCGTTTAATGGACGAGCATCTCTATTTAGAGGCAGGGGATGAAATGAATCGTTTTGCCCTTGGTGAAATTGAAGCAGCTGGAGTCATTTGCTATGATATTCGTTTCCCTGAATGGTTGCGAGCACATGCATTACAAGGAGCAAAGGTATTGTTTGTACCAGCGCAATGGCCAACACCGCGGATCGATCATTGGAAAACATTGCTACAGGCTCGTGCGATTGAGAACCAATGTTTTGTTATAGCTGTTAATCGCATTTCAAAGAAGGTAGAAAACTTTAATGGACAATCAATGATTATTCAACCATGGGGAGAAGTACTTTGGGTCGGTGCTGAGGATGAAGAAGTGGCAGTAATCGATGTAGACTTTTCGATTGTGGATGAAGTACGCGGAAGAATTCCTGTTTACGACGATCGTAGACCAGGATTGTATCAAGATGTCGTTGTGAAAGGGTAATTGGGCGGCACACTTAAAGGGGAAAGAACCCTTTAAGCGTGCCTACACTTTTTTCTAGCTCTTATCCTCAATTAAGGAGTTTGCGAGTAGCATAAATTCAAGTGTAATACGGTTATGCCCTTTCATGAAATTTTCACCTAGTAAACTTTCAAGCTTTTTTAAGCGGTGATAGAGTGTTTGACGAACAATAAACAATTGATTCGCTGTTTGCTGCTTGGAGCCATTTGTTTGTAAATAAACCTGTAACGTTTCAAGAAGCTTGCTGTTATATTTATTATCGTACTCAATAACTGGCTGTAAATAGTCGTAAATAACTTCCTGTAAATTCACTTGCATTTGTAATTTATAGATTAAATGATATAAATGCAGATCATCATAAAAGAAGGAGGATGTTTGCACTTTACGGCAAATATATAAGGTTTCTAAGGCTGTTTGATAGCTTTTGGGAATTTCCTCTACATCTGCGACGACTTTACCAATGGCAATTTGAACACCTTGTGTCTGCTGTTTTTTATAAAACTCGGTTTTGACCAGTGTGGAAAATATGGTATTTAATGTATCACGAATTGCTTTACATTCTTTTGTGTGGAGTAAAATAAAAATAACATAGCTTTTTCTTTCAAATAAAAATGGGGTAAAGCCATGTTGTTCAAATAGATTACGATAGTAGAGTTTACTATAGACAATATCCTCCTGCTTCAATGAATTGGGAGAGGTTAAAATAAAGACAGCTCCGCTAGTTTGTTTATAGTTTGAGTAATGTGTCACGATAAATTTATAAATTTCCTCCCTCGATAGCTTTTGATCAATCCAATCCGCTAAAATGGAAGCATCCTCAATAGTCTTTTTCTCCTCAATATAGAACTCTCGCATTAATAGCTGCGCTAACGCCGTTGCTGTACGATCTAATATTAATAACTCAAACTCCGAAAATAGCCCATCCTCCCGATAGAGCGTTAATTCTGCATAATGTTGATCAAAGATAAAAATAGGCTCATGTTTAAAATGTGGCTCAGATTTGTTTACTGTTAATAATTGCTGACGATTTTTTTGTGCCATTTTTGGAAAAAAGATAGGCTCTCGTCCTTTAATGGAAAACATGATTTGTGTTTTTAATTCGCTATACATATTTTCTAAAATATCTTCTGTGTTTTGTCCTAATACGGCATTTTTGTTTAATGTTTGTGAGTAAGATTCCAGTGAAGAAATCATTAAATATTGCTGATTGATAATTTGGCTATGTAAATCCTGTGTAATACGAACAAAAGGTACCGCCTCATGAAAAACAATAATGGGGAACTGATGATAATTAGCAAGTGCTAATATGGCTTCAGGAACTGTTTGAATATAGGGACCATACTCAATACATAGGGCAGCACAATTTTTTTGAATAATTGCTTCAACAAAAGCGGTAAAATGCTCAATGCTTTGTTGAAGGCTTATTCCGGTTGTCAACACTAACTCTTCACCTACTAAAAAATTATCAACATGTACGATTTCAAGAACATGTACCCATTTGACAATCCTTGATAACCCCTCATGACCTGCGACAACCTCGGCATTTTGAAAATACTTATTTTCCAAAACTTGTAGTACTTTCAGTTGAAATGGACTCAATTTAACCCCTCCTTTTGATTCACAGACTTGCGTTTATAAATATGAAATTTCTGTTTAATGTTTACTATTAGCTTGAAAATTTGAAGTTAAATTATTTTAAGAATATTTAGTCTATTTTACATTATGTATAAAACAAATGTATAGAGTTTTACAGTTTGTCTATTACTTCAACGTTATGAAACATGTAAGATTTTTGTAAGCGATCAAGCAATCTACAAAAAAGAGGTGACAGGTATGGAGCAACAAACGCATTTACAAAGAGGGTTAAAGAAGCGGCATATGACGATGATTGCTATTGCCGGAGTAATCGGTGCTGGATTATTTATGGGGAGTGGCTCGGTCATTAATTTAGCTGGTCCAGGAGCAATCTTATCGTATATTTTTGCTGGAATTATCGTTGTTTTAGTTATGCGTATGCTAGGTGAGATGGCGGCTGTCAATCCAACCAGTGGGTCGTTTGCGCACTATGCACATGAAGCAATTGGTCCGTGGGCAGGCTTTATGATTGGCTGGCTGTACTGGTTTTTCTGGGTCATAGCAATTGCATTAGAAGCCACAGCAGCGGCAGCTATAATTCAATATTGGTATGATGGGATTCCTTTGTGGCTGTTAAGCCTATTATTGACTGTAGCACTTACTTTAACAAATGTTCTTTCTGTCAAAGCCTTTGGTGAATTTGAGTATTGGTTTTCTCTTATTAAGGTTGCGAGTATAGTAGTTTTCCTTGGACTTGGTGCATTTATTATTTTTGGTATCGCACCAAATTTTAATGCTGTAGGGTTGACCAATTTAGTTGGGCAAGGTGGTTTTTTACCAAATGGGTTTGGAGCTGTCCTAATGGGTGTCGTCATTGTTATTTTCTCTTTTATGGGGACAGAGATTGTTGCGATTGCTGCTGGTGAATCGGATGAACCTTTAGCTGCTGTAACGAAAGCTACCAATTCCATTACTTGGCGTATTTTAATTTTCTATGTGGGCTCAATAGCAGTCGTTGTGACATTATTACCTTGGCATTCCTCAGATATTTTAACAAGTCCTTATGTAGCGGTACTCGATTATATTGGTATTCCCGCTGCCGCACAAATTATGAATTTCGTTGTTTTAACAGCGGTATTATCCTGCTTAAATTCCGCACTTTATGCAACATCACGAATGGTATTTTCTTTAGCGGAGAAAGGGGAAGCACCGAAAGCATTTTTGAAATTAAATAAAAATGGTGCACCTGTAAATGCCATTTTAGCAGCAACATTTTTCTCTTATATTGCTGTCATTATGAATTATGTTTCTCCAGATAAAGTTTTTATGTTTTTACTGAGTTCCTGTAGTGCAATTACATTAATCCTTTACTTAATCATTGCCGTCTCACAATTAAAAATGCGACGGAAGATTGAAAAAGAAAATCCAGAAGTATTAAAGGTGAAGATGTGGTTATTCCCTTATTTAACGTATTTCACAATACTAGCAACCACAGCATTATTAATTGCGATGTTCTTTATTGAGTCTATGCGCTCGCAAATTTTATTTACATGTGTTGTCGTTGCCGTTGTGATGATTTTTTATATGCTTACGCAAAAGAAAAAGACAATCAAACAAGCCGATGAATCCAGTTCTATTTTCAGCAAAGAAGAGTTTGATTTTGAACAATAATACGGTGAAGGAGTGGTCAAAATGACAGTTCAACAAGAAATGAAAACGCTAACACATTTTATCAAAGGAGAAGAGGTAGCTGGTACAAGTGGTCGATATGCAGAAGTTTATAATCCTTCAACAGGTGAGGTCATTGCTAGAGTACCTCTTGCTTCAAGGGATGAGGTAAAGCATGCTATTGAGCTTGCAAAAGAAGCCTATCCGGCATGGAAAAAATTATCTATTGGTAAAAGGGTAGAAGTGCTGCATCGATTCCGTCAACTCTTAGTAGAAAAACAGCAAGAGCTTATTGATGTGATTTGTCAGGAAAGTGGTAAAACAAAGGAAGATGCGAAAGGCGAAATTATTCGTGGCATTGAATCTGTTGATATGGCGATTAGTGCTCCGCAAATGCTAAAAGGGGAGTACTCCGTCAATGTAGGCGGTAATATTAATGCCTTTTCTGCCAAGTCACCACTTGGCGTAGTGGCAACCATTGCCCCATTTAATTTCCCTGTTATGGTACCACTTGCTATTACAAGTATGGCAGTTGCTGTGGGGAATGCTGTTATTTTAAAGCCATCTGAACGTGTACCTATTTCTGCGTTATATTTAAGCCAATTATGGAAAGAGGCAGGGCTTCCTGATGGTATTTGGACAGTTGTCAATGGTGATAAAGAAGCGGTCAATGAACTGCTAGAAAACAAAGAGATTCAAGCCATCTCATTTGTTGGCTCAACACCAGTTGCAGAATATATTTATCAAACTGGCACAAAGCATAATAAACGTGTTGCAGCATTTGGTGGTGGAAAGAACTTTATGATTGTTATGCCAGATGCCAATCTAGAACAAACGGCAAATGCCTTTTTAGGAGCCGCATATGGTGCAGCATCTCAGCGCTGTATGGCTATTTCCGGTGCGATTGTTGTCGGTAAGGATACTGAACAACGTTTTACGGAACTATTAAAAAGTAAAATTTCTCAACTAAAGGTTGGGGCATATACAGAGAAAGACGTCGATTTCGGACCAGTGATCACTAAACAATCGAAGGAAACGATTATACGTTTTATCGATGGGGCAGTCACTGAAGGGGCAAATCTTGTCATTGACGGAAGAAATCCAAAAGTATGTGAAACGTCTAATGGTTTTTATCTTGGTCCAACGCTACTTAATAAGGTCACACCAGAAATGACGATCTTCAAAGAGGAGGTTTTCGGCCCAGCACGTATTGTAGTGGGGGTTGAAACATTACAAGAAGCCATCGACTTAATAAATGTGCATGAGCTTGGCAATGGTGTAACGATGTTTACAAGCAGTGGAGCAGCTGCACGTAAGTTCCAAGAAGAAATAGAAGTAGGTATGGTAGGAATTAATGTGCCGATTCCAATTCCTGTTGGTTATCACAACTTTGGTGGATGGAAACGATCTAAATTTGGTGAAGGGCATATGTTTGGTCCAGATCAAGCGAGATTCTTTACAAAAGCAAAAACAATTTCTGAACGATGGCCAGATGAAACAGAGGATACAACAAGTTCCTTTGCATTCCCAAGTAATAACGATGTGAAAAGCTAATGTAGTAAAAATAATAGTGAGGGGTGTTTAGTATGACGCAGACAAATCTTAAAAGTGATGTATTAGCAAAAGATGAGCAATATGTATGGCATTCAATGAAACCTTATAATCCACAGGCCACATATGTAGTGGAGAAATCTGATGGTGCAAGAATCATCGATACAGAAGGTGTGGAATATATAGATGCGATGGCCGGTCTATGGTGTGTAAACGTGGGATATGGACGTAAAGAATTAGCAGATGCTGCTCATGAGCAAATGATGAAAAATGCTTATGCACCTTTGTCTCAAGGACATTTGCCAGCAGTGGAATTAGCTGAAAAGCTAAATGAGTTGCTTGGTGGAGATTATGTTATTTTCTTCTCCAATAGTGGGTCAGAGGCGAATGAAACAGCTTTTAAAATAGCTCGACAATACCATCAGCAAAAGGGGCAAAGCTCCCGCTATAAAATTGTCTCTCGCTACCGAGCTTATCATGGTAACTCCTTTGGAGCATTAGCGGCAACGGGGCAGGCAGAGCGTAAATATAAATATGAGCCACTATCACCTGGCTTTATCCATGTTGCACCGCCAGATCAATATCGAGAGCATGAAAGTGATGCTAGTGCAGCATTAGATTTGGCGAGTGTAAAAGCTGTAGACAAAACGATGACATGGGAACTAAGCGATACGATTGCGGCTATGATCTTAGAGCCTATTATTACAGGTGGCGGTGTCATTATGCCCCCAGAAAACTATTTAAAAGGCATTGAGGAAGTATGTAAAAAACACGGTGCATTAATGATCGTGGATGAAGTTATTTGTGGCTTTGGTCGAACAGGTAAGCCTTTTGGATTTATGAATTATGGCGTAAAACCAGATATTATTACGATGGCTAAAGGGATTACAAGTGCTTATTTACCATTATCAGCAACAGCGGTGAAACGTGAAATTTATGAGGCGTTTACGGGTTCAGATGCATACGGCTATTTCCGCCATGTGAATACATTTGGTGGCTCTCCAGTGGCATGTGCAGTCGCATTAAAAAATATTGAAATTCTTGAGCAAGAAGCGTTGTTCGAGCGTTCCAATGAAATTGGTGCTGCAACACTTCAAACTTTGCAACAAGAATTACAACTTCATCCGAACGTAGGAGATGTGCGAGGCAAAGGTTTATTGATTGGGATTGAATTAGTTGTGGATAAAACCTCAAAAGAACCATTACCAGTGGAGAAGGTGAATGCTGTCATTGCAGCATGTAAAGAGCAAGGAGTCATCATTGGGAAAAATGGAGCAACCGTTGCAGGGTTTAATAATGTCTTAACATTATCACCACCACTTAATATTGCACAAGAAGATCTTGAACGCATACTTGATGTGGTTGTGAATAGTATAAATAAGCTGTAAGGAATGTTGATTTAGGTTCTAAAAGCCTTGTAGTAAAGGCTTTTAGAACTTTTAACTTCAGCAAATACTATTGTACTGAAAGTGAAATGCCTAGTACAAAATCGTTTAGAGGTGAAGGTACTTATATTGCCACAATCATAACCTTTCGTGGGCAAGTTAGAATGGAAGCAAAAAAGAATTTTTAAATGAATGAGTAATTGTAGATAATCCCCCCATATAACAAGTGGAAAATGTAATTGTACATTATCTACTTGCATTTTTGTTTGTGCTCCTAGTTCTCAACTTTGAACATATACCCTTTATAAGATTTGTGAATGATCATGACAATCCCCATAAGCATGAAATTGGATAATAGCGAACTTCCACCATAGCTTAAAAATGGCAAGGTAACACCTGTGACAGGTAATAACCCAATGGTCATGCCAATATTTTGAGTAATTTGAAAGGCTAGTAAGCTTGAAATACCTGCCCCCATTAAAGTCATAAAGGGGTCCCTCGCTTCTACCGTAATAAGAACAATGCGATAGATAACAAAAAATAGTAGGGTAATGACCAATGCTCCGCCAACAAACCCCAATTCCTCCGCAATAGCTGAGAATATAAAATCGGTATGCTTTTCGGGTACATAGATGTCGTTATTGAGGTAGCCTTTGCCAACAAACTCCCCAGATCCTATGGCTAAAAAGCCTTGGCGTACTTGATAAGAAGAATCTGTATATTCATAAGGCTGAAGCCATCCATAAATTCGAGAAATTTGATGTCCTGATAAGGCACCTAAAATCTTCACCGTAAAAAAATCATTAAATCTGACAAAGAGCACTACAACTGTACTGATAATAACTAAAGGGATGGCAGTAAAAACGGCGAGTAACTTTCTTTGAATACCTGAAAAGAAAAGCATTGGTAAAATCATTGCCATATATAACATGACCATACCTGTATCGGGTTGTTTATAAACTAGAAGAGTAGGAGGAAGGATGATAAGCCCGATTTTTACTAGTAGCCATAAATCTGCTAGATAAGAGGGGCGTACATTTTTCTCTTGATGAGCAATAATGACCTTACTCACAACAATTAGAAAGGCAAACTTTAAAAATTCCGATGGTTGAAGGGAACCTAAAAACGGTATTTGATACCATGATTTGGCTTCGTTGATCGTCCTGGCTATACTCTCGGGTGCTACAATGAGTCCAGCAGTTAACGCAACTATCAACCCATAAAATGGCCAGCCAATTTTCTTTAACTGTTCAATATCAAGTAGGGATATTCCGAACATGATGATTAAGCCGATGAGATAAAATATGAATTGCTTGATGATAAAGGAACTTGAATATTGTTCAAAATTTACACTACTAGAGTGCACAAAAAGACAGCTAACGCCACCTAGTAGAAGAAAGCTTACTACTAAACTTCCATCCAACCTTTTGAGTTGAGACAAATGTAACACCTCCGTTCTCTATTAATACTATAAACGTTGGGAATGTATGGAAGGTTGCGGTGGCAGAAATAGTATAAATAAGGATCTATTGTAGGGAGTCATTTGCGTGGTAAATTACCTATATAAAACTAGATAATGGGCATAAATTCTTAATTCTTCTTACAATCTTTACAAAAACATAACACTGGCTTTATATCTTCATACTATCATTATTGGTAAGAGTTGGAGGAGGAGCCAAGGATCATGCATTTTTTTCGTTTCATTAAGGTGAAGGACAAGTTACTTGTACTCATGATTGTTTGTGTATTATCGAATGTGTTGCTAGGTGTATTTAGTGTGGATTATTTAAGGAAAATGTCGTGGCATGCAAGTGAGAGTTACACACAGGGACTTGTCCCAATCGGTTGGCTAAATGAGCTAGAAGAATCACAGCGTCAATTAGATTTAATAGTAGATGCTAAAGGTGACTATCAAGAAATGACTGTTATTTTAAAAGATATGGCACAGCCTTTAGCGCATCTGGATAGCCAAGAAATGGATAAAAAAATGAGTCATCAAATCAAAAAATATAAGTCTTTGCTGAAGAGGCAGGGAGAATTGATTGAGGGCTATAAGCAATTGAACCAAGGTGAGGTAGAGCAGTTTTATTTAGAGATATTTCTACCAATAAGTCAGGAGAGCCATACATTATTAGAAGAAACACAAAATTATTTAGTTGAAAAAGCTAAAAACCAACAAAAGTCTTATCAAAAAGATGTGCAATTTGGTTATTGGTTACTAGGTGGCGTATGCTTAGCCGTTGTGTTGCTTGTCATTTTAATTGGATTTATTGCGACTAAGGCAGTTAATGTGCCAACTCGCCAATTGAAGTCATTATTAAAACGAGCAGAACAAGGCGATTTCACTGCGAATGCGAGTTATGTGGCCCATGATGAGCTTGGTGAGGTAGTACTGTCCTACAATCAAATGGTCACAGAGGTGAAACACCTACTCCATACTGTAACGGATAGTGTCTATGAAGTAGAAGAAATGACAGGTAAATTGCAGGAATCCTCAGAGCAATCATCAACAACAACGTTAAAAATAGCAAAGGATGTACAATCTATTTCAGATTCAACGGCTGCTTCTACTAGTAAATTAGCTTCCAATACGGCTTCTTTAGAGGAAGTTTTAAATGATGTACAGGTCATTTTAGAAAAAGTGCAGGTCGTGGAAAGCTTTGCGCATCAAACAGCCCGAGATGCTGAGAGTGGGACTGAAATTGTACAAGCTAATTTAATGCAAATGCAGGCGATAAAGCAAGCAGTAGAAAAATCAAATACAGCTATCTTTAATTTGGTTGAACGTGCATCATCGATCGATCAAATGATTGAGGTCATTGAAAAAATAACAGCACAAACCAACTTACTAGCGTTAAACGCGTCCATTGAAGCAGCTAGAGCAGGAGAACATGGAAAGGGATTTGCGGTTGTAGCCAATGAGGTGCGGAAGCTTGCGGAACAAACAGTCCAATCAACACAAACGATTACATCTATTGTACAGAATATCCATTTAGATTCGAGCTACGCAGTACAAATGATGGAAGGTGTGTTGGGAGCTACTGAAAAAGGTGTTGCCGTAACAGGACAAACAGCGACAAGTTTCGATCAAATTTTAGAAAAAGTACATACAATTAAGCCATACATTATGGAAGTATCTGTTACAGTTCAAGAGATTGCCACTCACACAAAGAAAGTGAGTGAGGATGCAGTAATGTTAACAGCTATATCGGATACGAACGCCGTGTCCACTAAGCATGTTGCTACGTTAACAGCAGACCAATTAACAGCCCAGCAACAATTCCATAATTATATTAAAGAATTGCGCAAAGTATCAAAAGTTTTACAAATAGCTGTCAAACGTTTTTCAATATAATTTACTATTAAAGAATAATGTTGAAAAGGAGTCTTTTTTGCAGAAATTAGCAAAGAAGATTCTTTTTTTGCGTGATTACAAAACTAGTTTATAAAAGATTTAATTATCTGTATTTTTGAGGTGTACAAATGTGTTTTATATATTTTTGTAGCACAATATTTTTTGTGTGCACATATACTGAAAGTAAGGGATTGTATGTTCTTTTTAATGAATGATGTTAATATAATTGTTGTATTTTCAAAACGAACACATTATAATGAATTTCATTGAAAGTGTTATTAAATCAATGTTTATCAATATATATATGTACTTTCTGTGAGTACAATTGTTCATATGTGGAGGTTTTGAGAAATGAAAAAGATTATTGTTACTGGAGCACTTGGTCAAATTGGTTCTGAACTAGTAGAAAAACTTCGTGGTATTTATGGAGAGGACAATATACTTGCCACAGACATTAGAAAGCTTGAACATACTAAGGGCCCATTTGAAATACTGGACGTTACAGATGGACAAAGAATGCACGATTTAGCAAAGGACTTCGGTGCAGATACAATGATGCATTTAGCAGCATTATTATCGGCCACAGCTGAAAGAAATCCATTGTTAGCTTGGAATTTAAATATGGGCGGTTTAATGAATGCATTGGAAGTTTCTCGTGAGTTGAATATGCAATTTTTCACGCCAAGTTCGATTGGAGCATTTGGCCCATCTACACCGAAGGAAGATACACCGCAGGATACTTTGCAACGACCAACAACCATGTATGGTGTGAATAAAGTAGCGGGTGAGTTATTATGTGATTATTATTTCAATCGTTTTGGTGTCGATACACGTGGTGTTCGATTCCCTGGATTAATTTCCTATGTAACACCTCCAGGTGGTGGCACAACTGATTACGCAGTAGAAATTTTCTATGAAGCAATCGAACAAGGTAAGTATACATCTTATATTCAAGAAGGTACGTTTATGGATATGATGTACATGCCGGATGCTTTACAAGCTATAGTAGATTTAATGGAGGCAGATGGTAGTAAGCTAATTCATCGCAATGCCTTTAATATTACAGCGATGAGCTTTGAACCATCACAAATCGCGGCTGAAATCAAGAAGCATTTACCAAATTTCACAATGGATTATCAGGTTGATCCAGTGCGTCAAGCCATTGCAGACAGCTGGCCAAACTCTTTAAATATTGAAGCCGCTCAAAAAGAGTGGGGCTTCAAAGCAGAGTATGATTTAGCCAAAATGACGTTAGATATGTTAGAAAAACTAAAAATTAAACTGCATAAAAAGGCAATTTCCTAATAGTTAAGAGAACGGATGTAGAATTAGTCTACATCCGTTTTTTATATGTCCAGTAAAGAAAATTATTGGCATATATAGATAAAATGATACAATTAAAATATAATAATATTCGGAATATTAATAGTATTCAGTTAAATTGATGCTACTACTATTTCATAAGGGGAAATTCACAAAACGAGGGGATGATGGATTTTATGATGCAAGCGCCATTAGTTTTAACTAGTTTTTTCAAACGAGCAGAGAGCTATTTTGCACGAAAAATGATTATTTCACGGACAAGCCCACACAAAATACACCGTTTAACATACGGAGAGTGGGCGAAAAGGACACGTCGTTTGGCAAATGCCCTTACAAAACTAGGGATGACAAGGGGAACAAAAGTCGGTTCCTTTGCCTGGAATCAGCACCGTCACTTAGAAGCCTATTTTGCTGTACCTTGTTCAGGGGCTATTTTACACATGGTAAATATTCGTTTATCAGAGGAGCATTTAATCTATATTATTAATCATGCAGAAGATGAGATTTTAATGATTGATGTGGATCTATTACCAATTATTGAAGCTATCGCGCCAAAGCTGAAGACTGTAAAACATTATATTATTATGACAGATGATATAACTTTGCCAAAGACAACATTATCAAATGTTTTATCCTATGAGGAGTTATTAGCAGATGCTGATGAAGGATTTCAATTTCCAGAGGATATTGATGAAGAAACGCCAGCTGGAATGTGCTACACAAGTGCAACTACAGGTAATCCAAAGGGAGTTGTCTATTCACATCGAGGTTTAGTATTACACAGCCATATGCTAAGTATGACTGATTCCATGGGGATTGCAGAAAGAGATATTGTAATGCCAATTGTTCCAATGTTTCATGCAAATGCATGGGGGTTACCGTTTGCTAGTGTCAATGTTGGAGCCACACAGGTGCTCCCAGGTCCACAATTTACATCAGCACTAATTATCGATTTAATTGAACAAGAAAGAGTGACATTAACCGCTGGTGTACCAACAATTTGGATAGGAGCATTACAGGAGCAGGAAAAGAGAGAGCGAGATATTAGTTCATTAAGAGCAATATGTTGTGGCGGCTCAGCTTCACCAACTAAACTCATCCGTACTTTTGAGGAAAAGTACGGTATACCTTATATTGTCGTGTATGGCATGACAGAAACTACACCAATTGTGGCATTGTCCAACTATATGTCGTGGATGGATGATTGGCCAATTGAAAAGCGTATTGAAGCTCGAGCAATGCAAGGAATGACGATGGCAGGTATCGAATCTAGTATCGTCAATGAGAATGGAGAGGTAGCATGGGATGGGGAAACGATGGGTGAATTACGCTTGCGCGGTCCATGGATTTCGCATGAATACTATCGTGATGAACGAACAGCAGATGCCTATCGAGATGGCTGGTTATATACAGGAGACATTGCAGTACGAACAGCAGATGGCTTTATTAAAATAATGGATCGTACGAAGGACTTAATTAAATCTGGTGGGGAGTGGATTTCCTCTGTTGATTTAGAGAATGCATTGATGACTCATCATGCAGTGTTAGAAGCTGCTGTCATCGCCATGCCGCATGCTAAATGGCAGGAACGTCCATTAGCTTGTGTTGTATTAAAAGGAGGACAATCTGCAACTGAACAAGAGCTTCTTGCATTTTTAGAAAATCAATTTGCCAAATGGTGGGTACCAGATGCGGTCGTATTTTTAGAAGAAATTCCAAAGACATCCGTTGGGAAATTCCTAAAAGCGAAACTGCGTGATAATATCGCAGAAATTTATCCTAAAATATTGGTATAGTAAAAATAGCGATTTCCATAAGAGGAAGTCGCTATTTTTTGGATTTATTTAGTTAACATCTGAAAAACTTGCTCAACGTCTTTATCGCCACGACCTGATATGTTAATAATAATGCTTTCCTCAGGAGATAGAGATGGCGCTAGTTTTAGAGCATATGCAACGGCATGTGCGCTTTCGAGGGCAGGAATAATTCCTTCAACTTTTGAAAGCACTTGAAATGCCTCTAGAACCTCTTCATTTGTCACGGTAACATACTCAGCGCGGCCGATTGTTTTCAAATGGCTATGCTCAGGTCCAGCGCCTGGATAATCTAAACCAGCAGCAATCGAGTATGTTGGTAGTGGATTTCCGTCTGCATCCTGAAGCACTAAACATTTGAAGCCATGTAACTCTCCTGGCGTTCCTTCGTTTAATGTAGCAGCTTTGTCTGGCTCTATCCCAATAAGACGAACATTTTCATCTGCAATGTAATCAGCGAATGCGCCAATAGCATTACTACCGCCTCCAACACAGGCAAGGACAGCTGTCGGAAGTTTTCCTTCTTTTTCTAATATTTGTTCACGACTTTCGCGGCTAATCACTGATTGAAAATGCTTAACCATGGAAGGGAACGGGTGTGGTCCAACTGCAGAGCCTAGTAAATAGAATGTTGTTTCATAGTTCTCGACTAAGTCAGCAAATGCTTCATCAACTGCATCCTTTAGGCGCCCTTGCCCTTTATCAACAGCTATGACTTTCGCGCCAAGAAGCTCCATACGAAACACGTTCAATGCTTGACGTTTCGTATCTTCCAAGCCCATATAAATAGTGCAATCCATTCCAAACATTGCACAAGCAGTAGCTGTTGCTACACCATGTTGACCTGCGCCTGTTTCTGCAATAACGCGATTGGCCCCCATACGTTTGGCTAGTAAAATCTGTCCCAATACATTATTGATTTTATGTGAGCCTGTATGGTTAAGATCTTCACGTTTTAAATAAATTTTTGCTCCATCCAATTGCTTTGTTAGATTTTCTGCAAAATAAAGAGGGGATTGACGACCGACATATTCACGAAAATAGTAATCTAATTCTTTCTTAAAGCCTTCATCATCTTTATATTTTTGGAAATTTTCATCTAGAACATTTAATACATGTTGAAGCTCCTTTGGAACAAAGCTTCCACCAAATTCACCGAAATATCCTTTTTTCTCTACTACTACTTTACTCATCTTTACTCGACTCCTCTATGCTAATTTTTTCCATAAAAAAAGCCACTCCAATCCTCATAAAAAGGACGAGTAACCGTGGTGCCACCTTCATTCGCAATTTTTGCGCGCTTTCTTACTCCGGTAACGGGGAGTGAATCGGCCTTACATTTGATAAGGCTGCTCTGAAGTCCATTCACAAGTACGTACTACTGGTTTGCACCAACCACCAGCTCTCTTTAAAGTAACAATGCTTGCTACTACTCTTCTTCCTTGCATTTATTAGAAAGAATTGTAGATTATTTTCAAAATAGTGTCAAGAAAAAAAGACGAATCTAGAAAGACTCGTCTGTTAAATCAAATTTTTAAAGTGAAGGCGTTTATTAAGTACATACATAATCGGTGCACCAACCGCTAACACAACGAATTCACCTGCTGCCACTGTTAGCCAAGTCCATAAGAATGGTAGTTCTAAGGCTAAGTTCAACTCAAAGGCAATGATAAACATAGTGCATGTAAATAAAAAGGTATTAATGATTAAACGTGCCCAAATATTTTTGACAAATTTACAGATTAGAATGAACAGACCAAGTGTAATCATGGAGTGACCGACACCAAACACTAAATCGTATATGCCAAGTGGTGAAAAAAGATTGGAAATAAATACACCAATAATGATTCCTACGGCAAAGCGTGGGTTAAAGGCCACTAAATGGTTAAACATCTCGGATACTCGGAACTGCACCTCTGTAAAACCAAATGGTGCAACAAGCATAGTTACAGCAATATAAAGCGCTGCAATAATACCACTTGCTGCTAAAAATTTTATCTTCATATTCATTTCTCCTTAGTTTTTTTGCGTGGGATGGTTACGAACCACGGTGCTTTCACACAAGTAAATATTTTATTATACATGTCCTGCTGAAGTCAAATGTCAGACTTTTGTCCAGATGGGCTATCTTCGAAAAATTGTCATAAATATTTTTACTATTTTTTAAAAAGAAATCGAATAACTAAAATAGCGTAGTTTAGCGGTTTAAAGCGCCAAATTGAATGAAAAACAAAAATATTTTGTCACTTTTAAAAGTCAGAACATTCATAATGTTATTGACGGAGCTCGATAATCACGATAATATAGCGATACATTCACACTTTGTTTGGATAAAGTGTGATAGATATTGAAGAATATAATCGGGGGGATTAGTTGTGAACAGTCATTTAAAAAAGCTGTCATTCCTTCTAGTTGGGTTAGTGTTACTACTTGCTGCTTGCGGTAGTGGCGGTTCTAGCTCAACTGATTCAAAAGGGAATGAAACAAACAATGCAAGTGAGAGCGGAACTGCAGACGATAAAACATATAAAATAGGGATTACTCAAATTGTAGAGCATCCATCGTTAAACGCGGCAACAGAAGGCTTTAAAAAAGCAATTGAAGATGCAGGCTTAAAAGTTGAGTACGATTCACAAATCGCACAAGGCGATAACAGTCTTAATACAACGATCGCTAACAATCTAGTGAGTGCAAACGTAGATTTAATTTTTGCTAACTCTACACCTTCTGCACAAGCAGCGGCTACAGCTACAGGAGATATTCCAATTATCTTCACTTCTGTAACAGATGCTGTTGGTGCACAGTTAATCGAATCAATGGAAAAACCGGGAAAAAACATTACAGGTACAATCGATTTACATCCCGAAACAATTTCTAAAACAGTAGCATTCCTAAAAGAGCTGGGCGCGAAAAAAGTCGGCATGGTCTACAATGCTGGTGAGCAAAACTCTGTAGCACAAGTTGCAGAAGTAAAAAAGGTTATGGGTGAACAAGACTTAACCGTGGTAGAAGCATCAGCATCAACTTCAGCAGATGTAAAACAAGCGACAGAATCTTTAATTGGTAAAGTAGATGCATTCTATATTATTACTGATAATACAGTAGTTTCTGCTTTAGAATCGGTAATTGATGTTGCCAATACAAATAAATTACCACTGATTGTAGGAGAACTAGATTCTGTAGCGCGTGGTGGTTTAGCTGCTTATGGATTTGAATATTTCGATATTGGTTATGAAGCAGGTCAAATGGCTGTGAAAATTTTAAAAGGTGAAGCTACACCTGCCGATACACCTGCACAGTACCCACAAAATCTAAAACTATTAATCAATAAAAAGGTAGCAGATGATTTAGGAATCGAAATAAAAGATTCTTGGGGTGCAGAAATTCTAGATAAGTAAAGCGAAGCGGGGGAAAAATATCCCCGCTTCATCTTCATTTACACGCGGTATGAATAATAAAAAGGTTTAGGAGATGATTCAACGATGTTTTTAGCATTATTTGGCGCAGTGGAGCAAGGAATCATCTATGCAATTATGGCACTTGGTGTATATTTAACATTCCGGGTGTTAGATTTTCCGGATTTAACGGTTGATGGAAGCTTTGTAACAGGGGCGGCAACAGCAGCAACAATGGTTTTGCTTGGCTACCACCCAATCTTAGCTACTTTAGTGGCAATTGTTGCTGGATTTATTGCTGGATGTATGACAGGAATTCTTCACACAAAAGGAAAGATTAATCCACTGTTATCAGGTATTTTAATGATGATTGCTTTATATTCGATTAATCTACGCATCATGGGGTTAACTGCAGAAAATACGATAGGTCGCCCGAATATTCCACTGCTAAACTCAGAAACGATATTTTCAAAGTTTCAAGCATTTTGGAGTAATTTAGGGATCGATACTGCTCTTAATAACCTATTAAAAGGCATAGGCTTTCAGCATGTACCAAGTACATGGAGTGTGCTGATTGTCGTATTAATCATCACGATTTTAATTAAGTTAATAGCAGACTGGTTCTTAAAAACGGAGGTAGGGCTGGCTATCCGAGCAACGGGTGATAATAAACGAATGATTCGGAGCTTCTCAGCAAATACAGATACCCTTATCATTTTAGGGCTAGGACTTTCCAATGCACTTGTCGCATTTTCTGGAGCTTTAATCGCACAATACTCCAAGTTCTCAGATATTAGTATGGGGATTGGTATGATAGTTATCGGTCTTGCATCGGTTATTATTGGTGAAGCCATTTTTGGTACAAAGACAATTATCCGTACAACTTTTGCAGTCATTGCAGGAGCTATCATTTATCGTATCATTCTCGCGTTGGCATTACGTGTAGATTTCCTTGATTCAGGTGATATGAAATTAATTACGGCTATTATCGTCATCTTGGCACTGATCTTACCTCAATTTATTAATAAGAGTAAACAACGAAAACGTAAGGCGAAACGGGCGCAAGGGGGTAATGGTCTTGCTTAAACTATACGGTATTAATAAGATATTTAACGAAGGAACACCGGATGAAAAAATCGCACTTGCAGAGATTAACTTGCATTTGAAGCCAGGTGATTTTGTGACTATCATCGGTAGTAATGGAGCAGGTAAATCAACGATGATGAATATGATTTCTGGGGCATTAACACCAGATTTCGGAACGGTTTCTATTGATGGAAATGATGTTACTCATTTGCCTGAATATAAACGCTCACAATATATTGGTCGTGTCTTCCAGGACCCAATGGCGGGAACAGCACCTACGATGACGATTGAAGAAAACTTAGCACTAGCATACTCTCGAAATAAGAGTAGAGGGTTGCGCAATGGTGTGGACAAGAAGCGTCGTGAATTTTTCAAAGAATCACTAGAAATGCTTGGTTTAAATCTCGAAAATCGTCTTTCGGCGAAAGTAGGCTTACTTTCAGGTGGTGAACGTCAAGCATTGTCACTTTTAATGGCTACGTTCACGAAGCCATCCATATTATTGCTGGATGAGCATACGGCTGCACTTGACCCATCTCGTGCGGATTTAATTACCCGTATTACGAAGTATTTAGTGGAAAAGGATCAGTTAACAACATTAATGGTGACACACAATATGCAACAAGCTTTAGACTTAGGGAATCGTCTTATCATGATGGATAAAGGTCAAATTATTTTAGAAGTTGCTGAAGACCGAAAACATGAATTAACGATCCCAGATTTAATGGCAGAATTTGAACGTATCCGTGGGGAAAAGATGAACTCCGACCGTGCTCTATTAGGATAATGCTGAAACGCTCATACATTGGTATGGGCGTTTTTAAATTTTGGCAACAGTGATCATTAATAATTATAGTATACCCATGAAATTATGTGCGACGAGAATAGTATTAGAGCTGTTGCTATCGATATTAGTTGGGGGGATAAAATCCTAAAATGAGTCGATAAACTCAACGTTTTTTCAACTAAAAAAGCCTCACTTGCTATAAAGTGAGACTCTTTGCTTTAAACGAGTAAGCCAAATAGTTGAATATCATTGTTAACTTCTTTGTATTTGAAGCCAAATTCATTCATTCGAGCTAATAGACCTTCATATTCAGCTCGATCGCCAAGCTCAATACCGACTAGGGCAGGTCCACTTTCTTTATTGTTTTTCTTTGTGTATTCAAACGTAGTAATATCATCGTTTGGTCCTAGTACACTAGTAAGGAATTGACGCAATGCCCCTGCACGCTGAGGGAAGCTTACAATGAAGTAGTAAAGTAAGCCCTCATGAATGAGAGATTTTTCTTTAATTTCTTGCATGCGTCCAATGTCATTATTACCACCACTAATGATAACTACGACTGACTTACCTTTAATTTCTTCTTTATAAAAATCAAGAGCAGCGACTGACAATGCGCCAGCAGGCTCAGCAATAATCGCATGTTTATTGTATAAGTCTAAAATCGTTGTACATACTTTTCCTTCAGGTACAAGAATGATATCGTCTAAATAGCGGCGACAAACATCGTACGTGTGATGGCCAACGCATTTTACCGCAGCCCCATCGACGAATTTGTCAATCCAATCAAGTGCCACAGTGCCGCCCTCTGCAAAAGCCGCCTTCATACTACCTGCACCAGCAGGCTCCACACCAATTATCTTACTAGAAGGAGAGAGGTTTTTGACGTAGGCAGAAACACCTGACATTAAGCCTCCACCACCAATACTACCAAATACGTAGTCGATTGGCTCTTCCATGTCATTCATAATTTCAACTGCTACAGTTCCTTGACCTGCAATTACATCGAAATCGTCAAAGGGATGAATGAAGATTTTATCGTGTTCTTCACAATAGCTTAACGCACTTTCAGCAGAGTCATCGAACGTATCGCCAGCTAAAATAATTTCCACATATTCACGTCCAAACATACGGACTTGATCTATTTTTTGCTTAGGTGTTGTTTGAGGCATAAAAATGCTAGCCTGAATTTTCAATTGAGCGCAGGCATACGCTACACCTTGTGCATGGTTACCTGCACTTGCACAGACCACACCAACGTTACGAGCGTCTTCCTCGATTTTTTTAATTTTATAGTAGGCACCACGAAGCTTGAATGAGCGTACATGCTGTAAATCTTCGCGTTTGAAATAAATATTTGCTCCGTATTTCTCAGATAAATAGTCGTTTTTTTGTAGTGGTGTATGCACAACTACATCTTTTAAAAAATGATGTGCAATCAGGACATTTTCCACTTGCACGGTTCTAGTATCAGCAACTTCCATAGTATTCATCCTCCGTTATACGTTTAAAACATTTATCTATGATAGCACACTTTATTTGCTTTTTGTGAGTAATTTTTAGTAAATTCTAAATTTTCCGTGTCTGTTTTAAAATGTAAGCGTTATCTTGATTTGTCATCATTTTTTGTAATGAAAATGAAGCGGCAGTGGCAAATAAGCCGAGGTGTAATTGATCAGAAAAATACAATTCTCATAACAAAAATGGTCAAGCATATACTAGATTAGCTTGGACAAGTGGGAGGGTAAGTAGTGGAAATCATTCAAGGAATTCTATCTACATATTGGCAATTTTTCGATTGGGCCATGTGGCAGGAAGTATTATTAGACCCTGTATCCTGGGGATTGATATCTTCATTAATCATTATAGAAGGGTTATTGTCAGCAGATAATGCACTAGTATTAGCGGTGCTTGTCAAACATTTGCCAGATAAACAACGCAAAAGGGCATTGATGTATGGCATGCTGGGAGCCTACTTTTTTAGATTTTTATTTATTGGCATAGGTGTTTATCTTGTTGAGTTTTGGTTTATTAAAGTGCTAGGTGCTTTATATTTAGGGTGGCTCTGCGTTGCCCATTTCCTTCATATAGGAAATGAGGATAGTATGAAGGAAGTAAAAAAATCAGGATTGATGGTACGCCTTTTTGGTGGTTTTTGGGCAACGGTTATTTCCGTGGAGCTAATGGATATTGCTTTTTCAATCGACTCGATTTTTGCTGCCTTTGCAGTATCAGATCAAGTGTGGGTGCTTTTAATTGGAGGTATGTTAGGGATTTTAATGATGAGAACGATTGCAGGTGTATTTTTAATGATCATCGAGAAAATTCCTGAACTTGAAGCAACAGCCTTCATTATTATAGGTGTCATAGGATTAAAAATGTTAGTTAGTGTTGTTAATATCCATGTACCACATTATTTATTCTTCCTATTTTTAGTGATTGCATTTTCAATCACATTTGTCGTGCACATTATTAAAAAAGTACGGGCTGCCTAACTAAAAAAGTTCTGTTCTCAAAGAAAAAGAGAACAGAACCATTTTTATTTTACATATTTGTCAGGATCGACAATATAGAACTTTTCAACATTTAGCCAGCTCTCGCTCATTGGTTCACCGTCATCAATGCGTTTTTCTGTTTCCTGCATCATCCAACCAGTTTGTGATGCATGAGCTTGTAATGTTTTTAATTTGTCCATTCTCATTCCACGAATATCATAGACAACATGTGGGTCACCATTTTTTTCAATCGTATCATTGGCAAATGCACAGCCAAATACTTGTGGGCGAGCAGCCTTTGGCATACGACGTACAGCCTCAACTACAGCACGTGCTGTTGCTTCATGGTCTGGATGGACTGCAAAACCGGGTAAGAATGTAAAGATTAAAGAAGGCATTAGCTCTTCGATTAAACCTTCAACTAGCTTTACCATTTTCTCATCGTCTTCAAATTCAACTGTTTTATCTCGCAAACCGAGCATACGTAAATCTTGAATACCCATTGCCTCTGCTGCAGCAATTAGTTCCTTGCGGCGAATTTCAGGTAAGGATTCGCGTGTTGCAAAGGGTGGATTACCTAAATTACGCCCCATTTCGCCTAATGTTAGACAGGCATATGTAACAGGTGTATTCATTTTCTTTGTATAGTAGGCGATTGTTCCAGCAACTGAAAAAGCCTCATCATCTGGGTGAGGGTACACAATTAAAATATGACGTTGTGGTTGTAAATTCAAATAGTCGTCCCCCTTAGTAAGTGAATGGCGTTTCACTAATTTCAAGCGCAATCGCCAATTTTCCAGAATAGTCTAGTCCAGCCATTAATAAACGGCCTAAATCATCTAATTCAAAATGTGTAATGCCTTGTGCATAAACCCAACCATGAGGTAATTTTAAACCGACACGATGAGGTGCATGATCTACAACTTTAGCAAGCTCATAATTAATTTTAGCATTGCGTATAAAAGCACCTGCATTAAAGAATTTTTCATCATAGTGTGCTGCATAAGAACCGTTTGTCGTCTCAAGATGAATATAAACGTCTTTGTTGGCGAAAGAATTCAGCAATTTCTGCAACGTCTCAACTTCTACTTCTTGCATCTTAACACTCCTCTCGATCATTTCTCCTTTAAGTATAGTAAAAAAAATTCGCAAAGGGAAATTGATTGCCTAGTTATGACAAATTAATGATTCCTGAAAAAATGAATCGTTATCCATAAACCTATGACAAGTTCCCGAGCAATATTCTTGAAAAAATTATTGTAATGTATCAATATAGGGAGTGTGAAAACAGTTATGTACAAAATGTGTCGTTTTGCATTGTATGCGTTTTCACATCCTAAAAGATATTGCAACCATGACTTCTTCCTAATTCGTGTGTATAGACAGCTCCAACTGTTGAAGGAAGTATTATTTTGGTAATAACGAATTCTATCTTGGTACAATAGATGACGTTTCTTAGACAGGGTATAACAGGTAGCTGTGAAAAAAGGAAGAAAAATGAAGCTCATTATCATAGTATAGTAAAAAACCGCAATTCTCTTTTATGACGGAGAATTGCGGTTTTTTATTGAGGTTATAGATAGGCTATGTATTTGTTAATATCGATTAAGTTTTCGTTCTATTGTATCTAAACGGTTATTGACATTTTGTAGTTGCTTATACATTTGCTTCATATAAAGATTTTGATCTTGTGATTCAGTCGTTTTGGCTTGTGCCAATTCTTCCTCCTCCTGCAGAGCTAAAATTGTGGCGAGGGTGGATAATGAATAACCGAGAGTTAGAACAATGGAAGCAATTACTTCTACTTTTGAAGCGGTTAATTCCCCAGCTAGTAAACCTGATTCTTCAGTTAAGTCATCTATCTTGTTTTTTTTCATCTTTTCCCCTCCCATACAGCTAATATATGGGAGGGAAAGCCTTAACGTATCTTGTCCGTTTTTTAATCTTTATCCAAAAAATGTTCATTAATTAACGGATTGTTTAATGTTTGTAATTTTCTAATAATTAAATTGATTTTTACTAATAAATATAGCATGATTGTAGGAATAAAAAATAAGTTTAGAGGGGGAATTGCTGTGAATAAGGACTTTAAATATTGTAAGGAATCAAGAGTTATGCGAACAAGCCGTGTGTTTCCGAATGATGTGAATAACCATAATACATTATTTGGGGGGCGTTTAATGAGTGATATTGATCAAGTTGCCTCGATCTCTGCAGCAAAGCATAGCCGAAAAGATTGTGTCACAGCCTCTACCGATTCAGTCGATTTTTTACACCCAATTCGCCCCACGGATTCCGTTTATTTCGAATCCTATGTGACATGGACAGGAAGATCATCGATGGAGGTCTTTGTAAAAGTCATTTCTGAAAACTTGAAAACAGGAGAAAGAAAGGTCGCAGCGACTGCGTTACTAACCTTTGTGGCATTGGACGAAAACAACAAGCCAGCGTTAGTTCCACGTGTTATCCCTGAAACGGTGGAAGAGACAAAGTTGCATGAAACAGCCTCAGAGCGAGCGAAGGCACGTGCAGAGCGTAAAAAGGAAAGTAAGGCTTTAGCTCAATTTATTTCAATGAACGATCCATGGGATTATCGGCTCGAAATGATGGAGAATTATATGTGAAGAAAGGGATGTCTCAATGGTCTTTGAGGCATCCCTTTCATTGTTAAATTTCAGTTACTGTTACTTGAGGAGCACCAAAACGAGATTTTGCTCCATGCATGACAGTACCTACATAGTCATTTAAAGCCCAGCCATGTGCAATTGCAGCTGATACAAATTCTTTTGCTTCAATAACTGAATCTTTAACAGAAAGACCATTTGCAAGATTTGCTGTTACAGAAGCTGCGAATGTACAGCCAGCACCGTGATTATTAGTGGAGGCAACTTTTTCGGATTCTAATAAGTAGAATGTTTCCCCATCGAAGAATAAGTCCGTTGCTTTTTCTGTGGCTAATGCTTTTCCACCTTTAATGACAACAGCTTTAGCCCCTAGTTCATGGATTTTTCGTGCAGCGATCTTCATATCGTCAATCGTTTTTGGTGTACCAGTGCCAGCTAATTGCCCAGCTTCAAAAAGATTCGGTGTTGTTACGGCTGCTAATGGTAGAAGAAGCTGAACCATAGCATCTGTATTACCGGGATTTAGTACTTCATCGTCTCCTTTACACACCATAACAGGATCAATGACCACATTTGTAGTGCCTGATTTTGCGATAGCATCTCCAGCAATACGTATAATTTCTTCTGTTGATAGCATCCCTGTTTTGATGGCATCGATTCCTGTTGAAAGGGCTGTGTCAATTTGCTTTTGTAATAGCTCAGTTGGCAATGGTGTGACCTGATGTGTCCAGCCATTCGGGTTCATTGTTACGACAACTGTTAAAGCCACCATTCCATATGTACCGTGCTCTTGGAATGTTTTAAGATCAGCTTGCATCCCTGCTCCGCCTGATGTATCTGAACCAGCAATTGTTAATGTTTTTTTTAGAGTCATGTAAAAGATCTCCTTTATCATTGAGAGTTATAAAATTACCATCTAGTATAGTCTGATTCTGATTCTATAAAAATAGCCAGAATATGATATTTTTATATGGTCAGTTTGAACTGATGCTTGAATTCACGTTTGATTTTTTGTACCGTTGTAAGAAGAGAAAGGGGCTTAAAGGACGATGAAACAAGTATTCCCGAATGATTGGCAAGAAATACTCGCAGAAGAATTAGAAAAACCATACTATCACAAACTACGTCAATTTGTTGCAGATGAATATTCAACGCAAACAATTTATCCACCAATGAATGATGTGATGAATGCATTTTATACAACCACTTACCATAACGTAAAGGTTGTCATTTTAGGACAAGACCCTTATCATGGTCCAAACCAAGCACATGGCTTAAGCTTTTCAGTTAAGCCAGGTATTGCACATCCACCTAGTTTGCGAAATATGTTTCAGGAGCTACAAGATGATTTAGGCTGTCCTATTCCTTCAAATGGAACGTTAACTAATTGGGCAGAGCAGGGTGTTATGCTTTTAAATACTGTACTTACGGTTCGGGCAGGACAGGCAAATTCTCATAAAGATCAAGGATGGGAGCAATTTACGGATGCTGTGATTGAACGATTAGCAGCAAGAGAGGAACCACTAATTTTTGTACTGTGGGGTAGACCAGCGCAGCGTAAAAAGCAATTAATACGTAAATATAAAACACCTCATGTCATACTCGAAGCGCCACATCCGAGCCCACTAAGTGCATATCGAGGCTTCTTTGGTAGTAAACCTTATTCCAAGATTAATCAGCAGTTAGTGGAATGGGGCGAGCAGCCAATTGATTGGAGTTTAGCATAGATTGGCACAAATCGTTTGCTTTATACACTTTGTAAATCGTGATACATTTAATATAGAAGAAAGTGAGAGACAACGATGAAGGTGAATTGCTTCAAATGCCAATTTTTTAAAGTAACTTGGGACCCTCAAACGCCACGTGCCTGTGTAGCATATGGCTTTAAAACAAAGCAAATACCATCCGCCGTTGTGAAACAATCCTCTGGTATGGATTGTTTGAAATTTGTACCAAAAGTAGAAAGTGAGAGAATGCAATGATTCCTTATCAAGCCGTTATACAACAACTTGAAAAACAATTATCTGGTGCAAAAAATGCAGGGAATGATCAGCAAATTCGCGAAGCTCTTACGGCTATTCGAGCATTATGTGATGTGGTGTTAGATTCTTCAAGTGATACGCCATCCATCACACCTCCTAAACATTTACCTCAAATGCTTGTGTCAGAGTCAAAGCCATCAGCTTTATATACATCAAAGCTTGAAGAAGATGGAGCGAATGGTGATTCAATTTTTGATTTTTAATTCATTTTAAAGGTAGGGTAACGAGAGATGAAAAGATTTATTGTAACAGGTGCTTTTCATGGCCTATTAGCAGTGGCATTTGGTGCATTCGGTGCACATGCTTTAAAGGAAGTTTTAGATGATTATAGTACAGGTATTTGGGAAACAGCTGTTCAATACCAAATGTTTCACGCTACTGGGTTGTTGATCATCGGCCTATTAATGAGCTCAAAAATATTAGGTGAAGTGAAACAATTAAATTTGGCAGGCATTTTCTTTAATCTTGGGATTGTTTTCTTTTCAGGAAGTTTATACGTACTGGCGATAAGTGGTGTTAAAGTATTGGGTGCTATTACACCAATTGGTGGCGTATTATTTTTAGCTGGATGGTTACTCATTATTTTAACTGCCCTCAAACATGCTCGCTAAATTTTAGTTATGACTCTCTTACATTATTTGTAGGAGAGTTTTTTGTTGCTTCAGCAAGGGGTTTTTGTACCGAAAGCAAAGTGTCAGCACAATGACGCTGAGGCATGATGAGTAGCGATTTTCTAAAGATCTCGATTTAAATCCTATTACTTTTGTAAGAATTTATAGTACACTACTAATATTACTTGCAATATTTAGAAAATACAAAAAGAGAGGTAATGTAGTATGGAAAAGCTATTTGCATTAATAGATGGGTACTATGATGAGATGGTAGGGATTCGCCGTCATTTACATGAATACCCTGAATTATCTTTTGAAGAAGTGGAGACACCAGCGTATATAGCTGCGTTTCATAGAGAATTGGGTCATGAAGTTCGTGAAGGAGTTGGCGGACGCGGTGTAGTGGCCGTATTACGTGGTGGAAAGCAAGGTAAGACAGTAGCGCTGCGAGCTGATTTTGACGCATTGGCGATACAAGAAGAAAATGATGTCCCTTATAAATCTAAGGTAGCTGGAAAAATGCATGCATGTGGACATGATGGTCATACGGCAACATTGCTAGGTCTAGCTAAGGCACTTAATGCGATCAAGGATGAAATTGCAGGCAATGTGGTTTTTATTCATCAGCATGCAGAAGAAGTAGCACCAGGTGGAGCCAAGCCGATGATTGAGGATGGTTGTTTAGATGGCGTAGATGTTATTTTTGGTACACATTTATGGGCGCCTACACCATTAGGAGAGATTTTAGTGAAAGATGGAGCGATTATGGCTGCCGCGGACAAAGTAGAAATCACGATTCAAGGTAAGGGTGGACACGGTGCAGAGCCACATCATTCCATTGATGCCGTTACGCTTGCCTCGCAATTTGTGATCAATGCTCAACAGCTTATTTCAAGACGTATTGATCCATTAAAATCGGCTGTTTTAACAATCGGTCATTTTGAGGCAATTAACCCGTTTAATGTTATTGCTGACCGAGTTGTATTGGCGGGAACAATTCGCACATTTGAAGAAGATGTACGCACGCAGATGGAACAAGAGTTAGAAGCAGTATTAAATGCGACTTGTTTGGCATTCGGTGCAAGCTATCAATACCGTTATACGAGGGGCTATCCACCTGTCTATAATCATCAAAAAGAAACAGAGTTTGTGGCACAGTTAGCTTCAAATGTACCAGGTGTAGAACAAGTAATCACGTGTCCACCATTTATGATAGGAGAGGACTTCGCTTATTATTTGGAAAAAGTTCCTGGCACTTTCTTCTTTACAGGTGCAAAAAAACCAGAATGGGAAACAGCCTATCCTCATCATCATGCACGCTTTGATTTTGATGAACGTTCGATGCTAATAGCTGCCAAAACTTTAGGGAAAGCAACATTAACGTATCTAGAAGAAAATTAATTTTAGCGAATGATAAAAATCCGCAAACGCTCATCGACTTATTGTCAGTGGGAGTATTGCGGATTTTTAAGCTAGCAAAAGCTATTATGGATTTTGATTAAAATAGGCCATTTCCTCATCATACTCAGCAAAATCGAAATAGATCATAGGGAATAGAAAACGGTGGTTGGATTTAAGTTCACGAATAATGACATGATCTCGACCAGCGGCTTCTACCACACCTCGAACAGTTTTAGTGTTTTTTCCCTGTTCCACTGCATGCTCAAAAGAAAAATGGAAGGTAGCCGGTTTTCCACGATTCAACCGTAAAATATTCTCTATATAGGACTCCTCACGGCCAGGTGGTCGTCCGCTTGGAAGAGTGACTGGAGGAGGAGTCATTTGTTGTTGCGTTGTTGGTGTCCAATAATAAGGCATCATCAATTATCAACCTACTTTCTTTTTAAATTTGAGGACAATCTTGTTCAGTTGGCGAGAAAAAGCAATGAGATTTGAATCTGCCAGTATTCCATTGGCCATACCATTGTGCAGGACACTCACCTGCTGGCATGAAAAACCACAAGGAGCGGGTAGCTGGATGAAATCTTTCCCCTTGTATAACCCTTTTTGCTAACCTGAGATCTTGATCACGCGCTCGCTGATAAAAATAACCCTTTTGTGTCGCTTCAAAGCCTCCCGGACGCTGATAAACCATTTGCTCAATCGTTCGTATATCACCAAAATCTAAACAATCACCTCTTACACGATTAACGCCAACATTCCCGACCATCAGCATGCCTAATTCTCCTTCACCTTCCGCTTCGGCACGCATAAGCCTTGCTAGTAGGGCTGTCTGTGCATCATTCGTCTTAATAACAGCGATTTTCATACCTCCTCGCAGACAGTATATGCATGTGGGTATTGTAGACATGTTCAATTTTATTAAGAAAGACAATCACACATAAAAGTTACTATGCATATAGTAGTAATAACGACAAGTACGTAGAAAAATATGAAACCTTATAAGGTTCGATAGTCTATTAGTAAAAACGGGTAAATAGAAAAAAGATATAAATAGGGGAACTTGAAATTGCATGTGTATTCAATACATGTGAGGTGATAGCTTATGGAAATTGGGGTTTGGTTTGGGATTTTATTAAGTGCGGTACTGGCCTTTCTATTAGGGGAGTTTTATGGGGAACCGCTCCATTGGTATCTCTTTATTGTCATTATTGTGATCGGTTTTTTTATTCAAACGGTTATCTTGATTTTAAAAGTAAAGGACGAAAGCTCTTGAAGATGTATGAAACGAGAAAATATATGGATTAAGAAAGTGTCATCGCTAAAAGGGTGGCACTTTTTTAGTTTGATTCGAAAGCTGATAGAAGCCACCTCCTCCATAGTTGGGAGACCGTTGGTATTGCTTTTTTAGCCTGTTTTCAAATGCCTGCTGAAATCGGTGGACACCTTCAAAAAGAACTACGACCTATGACAACTAAGGTGCGGCACAAATGCCTCTGGCGGAGTAAATAGATTTTTTAGGGGAATTTTAGTGCCGCAAGTATATTAACTAAATGCCGAGACATACTAAAGTGGAATTTATTTTTGCTTTCATGAAGGAGCGTTACTATGCGCATTTTTAGTATGTTTGTAGCCATCATAATCAGTGCTCTTCTGGCAGTCGGGATAGCAGAATACTATCACCAGCCATATAATTGGTATTTAGTTTTTTTAATGATTCTTACTGGATTTTTTATACACATCATTATTTTAATATTTGAATCCGAGAATGCTGAAGAAAACGAAATTTAAAAATGCGAGTCCTCCATGATGGACTCGCATTTTTAAGTGCTAATTAAACAGTTAAGAATTTAACCAGTTTATCGTTATCAAGTAGGTTTCCGACAAAGAATGCACCGAACTCACCGTAGCGTGCAGACACTTCATCAAAGCGCATTTCATATACTAGCTTTTTGAATTGTAAAACGTCGTCAGCAAATAATGTTACGCCCCATTCGTGATCATCGAAGCCTACAGAGCCTGTAATAATTTGCTTTACTTTACCAGCATAGCCGCGACCAATCATACCATGAGAACGCATTAATGATTTGCGCTCATCCATTGATAGCATGTACCAGTTATCGTTCCCTTGGCGTCGTTTATCCATTGGGTAGAAGCATACATGTTTAGCGCGTGGAAGTTCAGGATACAAACGTGCACGTACATGTGGATTTTGGTAAGGATCTTCATTTGACTCGCCAGCTAAATAGTTTGAAAGCTCGACAACAGATACATAAGAATATGTAGGAATTGTAAAATCAGCTATTGCCAATTTATTAAATTCTGCTTCAAGCTCTTGTAGTTCTTCCATTGTTTCACGCAATGTCATAATCATAAAGTCAGCTTTTTGGCCAACAATTGCATAAAAGGCATGAGCACCTGTTTTAGCAATATCTGCTTCATTCAATTTTTCTAAATAAGCAATAAATTCCTCTACTGCTGCTTGACGTTCTTCTGCAGAAACAAGTTTCCATGAAGCCCAGTCGATTGAGCGGAAATCATGTAAAGCGTACCATCCATCTAACGTAATTGCTGCTTCATTCATTATTGAAAACACTCCTTTATAAGTGAATACCATTCAAAAATTAGTTTATCATAGTTTGTACAAAATCCCTAAGTTCATGATAGTAATTCACGAATTTGACACCAACTATAGATACTGTATGCTAAAGAGAAGAGATGCAATTAGAGGAGTACCGATATGAAAAGTATTTTACAACAGCCAATTTGGCGTTATTACGACCAATCCATTAGTGCCAAGCAGAGATCACCGCTAGAATCTTTTGCAACGGATGATACGTTGTGCCAATTAGTTGGACAATTGACTTCACCTCCAACAATTCGTACATGGGTTCATGAGGCATCCGTTGTGCTTGGTATTCAAGACCATCGTTTACCTTTTGTTCAGCAAGGTATGGAATTACTAGAGTCTAGAGGCTATCATCCTATCGTTCGTAACTCTGGTGGTTTAGCTGTTGTGCTAGATGAAGGGGTTCTCAATATTTCCATTGTATTGTCTGAACAAATAGAGTCGCTCAATATAAATGATGGCTATGATGTGATGGTTGATCTTGTGAAAGGATTGTTTCCAGAAGTAGCTGATAAAATTGAGGCTTATGAAATTGTAGGCTCATATTGTCCAGGCTCTTATGATTTAAGTATTGAAGGGAAGAAATTTGCTGGAATTTCACAAAGACGTTTACGCCAAGGAGTGGCTGTGCAAATCTATTTATGTATAGAAGGAAGTGGTTCACAACGCGCTGCACTTATTCGTGACTTTTATGAAGAAAGTTTACGACAAGAGGAGACGAAATTCACTTACCCTCAAATCGTTCCTGAAGTAATGGCTTCGCTATCAGAGCTTATCGATCCACACTTAACAGTAGAAGTAGTAGTTATTCGTCTACAGCAATTACTTTATCATTTGGCAGGGGAAGTTCGTCCACAATCCTTTTATGATGAAGAAATAACGTTGTACGGTTTCTATTTACAGCGTGTTTTCGAGCGCAATGCCAAAATGCTTGATCGAAAGTAATAGGTTGATTATATGAAACATAAAAAAGAAAAGCGATGCTGCTAATTTAGCGCATCGCCATTCTCTGTTTGATAAATAGAGCCACTTGTTACAAGATTTCCGTTTTTCTCCATTTTGAAAACAGGTGCAATTCGTTCTTCCTCTTCATCGAGTGTAACAAGACGTCTAGCACGATTCATAATTTGAACAAATTGCTCATAATCTTTGCGGATTGCTCGATTTTCTTCTTCTAATTTTGTGATGGTTTTCTCTAGTTTTTTATTTTTCTCAGAAGTTACATGTACAAGCTGTCTCCATTTTGAAGATTCATTTCCTACTTCACCAGAATGCTGTAAACGTAGTAAATAGGCTATAACAATATCAAGAGAAAGAGCAGATAGCGGAATTGATTTTCCTTCTGCAGCACTATTATTTACTGTAAACATACTAGAAGCACGACGTCTTGCTGGCGCTCCCAACACTCGCATTCTCTCTTTTCTTTCCTTTTTAGCTTCTGATAATTGTTCCTCGAATTCTTTGCGAACAACAGCATTCCAACGGAAACCACAGGCTGCCGCAGTACGGTTTAATGCATCACCAGCTTCTTCAAAGGCATTAAGCTGTGTGCTACCTTCCGTTACATGACGAATAACTGCCTCTGCTAATAATTCATCGTTTTCTTGTAACCAAGCATCTTGTCTTACTTTACTCATATTAAAATCCTCCCACCTTTATTTGGTTCTTGTTATTTAACACTAGCATGACCAATCTTTTAACCTTTTATTCATTTATGTAGAAGGAATTATGCTTGAATAGAAGGGGAAAAGTACGATACAATACCCGATGTAGGTTTGTGCGCATGCTGCATACTTAAATATGTGAAGGACATGCGTTCAATAGAGCGATATTTTGATTGAAAAAATACTATATAGAAAGGGTTGTTGACAAAATGGCAAACGAATTTAAAGTTTGCGATGAATGTCAGGCCGTTAACTTAAAGACGTTAATTCCAAAATTAAAGGAAATCGATCCTGATGCAACCATCGAAATTGGCTGTCATTCTTACTGTGGTCCAGGACGCAAAAAAACATTTACCTTTGTAAATAGCCGCCCTGTTGCTGCATTAACAGAAGACGAACTAATGGAAAAGGTTTTAGCTAAATTAAAAAAATAAGTAAAACAAAAAGCTATCTCTATTCGTTAGGGATAGCTTCAGACTGTAGACAAACTCAAAAAATTTGAGAGTTTGCCTACAGTCTTTTTTCTTTTACAATGAAATAAAGTAAAGCCGTTGATTTCCACTACGGGCGGACGCTTTCCGCGAGCGGGGTCGAGCTGCTTCCCTCGCTTTGTTACTGCCGCTTCGCTTTGTTACTGCCGCTTCGCTTTGTTACTGCCGCTTCGCTTTCGTACAGAAAACATTCGCTCAGTCCAGGATCTCGACTTTCCCGCTTTTCCCGCAGGAGTCGCCGCCCTTC
>NZ_WMEF01000005.1 GCF_009724685.1 Lysinibacillus cavernae | reverse complement strand
AGTTGTTTTGAAATGGATTACGTAATGCAGCTTCTCTCAATTTAATTGCTTTTTCTTTTGCCCATTTTTCTGAACGGGTTGTACATAATTCTGCAATTTTATCGGTAAGATCAGATTCGCTTACGCTTAGAACTTCTGCCGAAGTTGGAAAGATTGATAGAATCTGTAACGAAATCTTTGAATAGAGATTCCCAAAGACACCTCTATATTCAGGAAATACCTGATCTAAGATTGATTGTAGCTGTAATTTTGTTTGTGCAGCCGTGCTTGATACCGTTTCTTGTTGTCTAGTGAGATTACGAAGGTTTAAGAGTTGTATGCCCCTTTTTTTATATGGTTCTAACTCTTCCTTATAATACAATTCACATAAATGATAGGCATCAATGGCATCGGTCTTTACTTTGCGTAAATTTGTACTTTTAGCTCGATGAGAGATAAGTGGGTTTACAATTATATAGACATATTGTTGCTCCTCCAAAAATTGAATGACAGGCATATGATATTGACCTGTAGATTCTAAAATAACCGAAGGTTGCTTACCATCAGCCAATTTCTCTATATCCCTAAGAAATTCTAATAAATTATCTAATCCATCAAGAGTATGGTTAATACTGAAGCTCTTACGATATGGTTGGCCTTTATCTAAAAAGGCTTGAACCTGACTTTCTCCTTTTGAAACATCCAGACCTACGACTGGATTCATAATCAAATCTCCTCCTTGAACACTAATTAGTCGGTAACCCCTATAGCTGCTTGTAATGTCATAGGTTCGCTTGTTAAACGGGATCCTTGTCCCAACCAGCTCGAAACATGTTTATACAAGTAGGGGGTGAACAGTTTTGCGGACGGGATCAAGTCCCACGGGCCAGACGTTCTACCCCGACTACCGTTATAATAAGACCTAAAAGAAAAAGGTCAACCAGAAAAATCTGGCTAACCTCATATTACGATCGGGCCAGATTGTTGAGGAACGTTTTTAATAAATTGGATATTATTGTTGAAATATAGAGTAAGATTGTGAAGTTTCTCACTTAAACTAACTTGGAAGTTTAGTGGGAAAAATTACATATATGAAATAAGGCAATAGATTGTTAAGATTTTATAGGTCAAACATTCTATGGGTGAATTTCTATAACATTATTTTATTTGAAAAAGAGTTGAATTAAATGTCAATAGTCGTAACGTTTGCAGAAATATTTTTACCAATTTTTTATCTTTATCAAATTATCTTTTATTTCTTTTTCAGAAAAAAAGAGCCTAAAGAATCTTCTTTAAAGCATTATAAATTTACCTGTGGGATAAATTTCTTGATTTTTTTCGCGACTATTCCAGTAGCATTTATAATGGGTGTTTTGGGAAATGATAGCGGAGAATACGGGATGATTTCATTTCTTTTAAGTTTTTCATTCATCTCTGGTTTACCATTTCTATTCTTCATTTGGTCATTAAGAGATTTTCTGATTTTACACAAAGAAGCAACGAATAGATACATAAACTGATGAAAAATGCAAAAATCGAATTTAATCATCAGTCCTCAATTTAAGAAACAGGAGTTAGTTCAACAAGCTATAAGGGATTTTAGCCATATTTTAGTTGTTCCCTTAAAAGACGCTTTTCCGTAACAGGGAAAGCGTCTTTATTCATGGGAATGGACAAGCTGTGGTAACACCTACATCCTTGTTTTTGGACTGCTTGAGGTTGGACTTTTGTAAGAGGACAACTGGAATCTCCGAACTTGGTCATCACATTAAACTAACTACAATAAAAGATGGGTTTCTAAAACCAGATGTTTCACTGGTTTGTTCTATTTTTGAAAAGTACTAAGCATAACTACAAGAACAACGGTACATCGAGAACATAGAGTATCCTGCAAAAACTTCGGTCATCGCATTTGTAATCAAGTTATCCAGCACGTGCACTAGCGGCTCTGAATCGACCATGACATAGAAGGCTTTATGCATGGACTTCTGTTGCTTCACTCCCACGCTCTCTGCATTTCATAAATGGGAAACAATATCGGCAAAGTTCACCCAATTTCACTAGGGTTAGTGCTACGCTTTTACCTGTTATAAGATTCTCATTTTTGATTTTTTACGCCCCATTTGCACATTTCCTCTAATATTGGCATTAAACTCTTTCCTTTTGGCGTTAAGGAGTATTCCACTTTTGGGGGAATTTGAGGGTATTCATTTCTTTGAACAATTCCAGAGTTCTCTAGTTCTTTTAACTGAGAACTTAACATTTTGTGAGTGATAGCTGGAATTTTCTGCTTTAACTCTCCATAACGTAATATCGTATCGGAAGATAATTCATACATTATTTTCATTTTCCACTTGCCACCGATTAACGATAATGTGAAGTCAAAGGGTCTTTGATTGTTGCAACTTATGAAATTATTACCTAATTCCGGCAATAACATCACTCTCCTTTATGTAAGTACCTAACAAAAAAGTGCATACTAGTTTTATTTGTATTCCAGTTTATAATTTGGGATGGAATTATTAGTATTTCAGAAGTAATAATAATTCAATTATAAAGTCGACATATTACTTAAGCAAATAAGTTGAAGGAGAATGAATAGATGTCTAAAGAACAGAAACTCATATTTAATACAATTGATTTGAGAGAGGATGAGATGTATAAATTGTTAATTGGCTCTGTGATACCTAGACCGATTGCATGGGTTTCTTCAAAAAGTAAGGACGGCATTTTAAATTTAGCACCATTCAGCTTTTTTACTGTAGCATCTAGAAATCCACCAACACTTTTGATCTCAATAGGACCAGGTGTTAATGAACGAATCGGAAGTATTAAGGATACGTTAACAAACATTCGTGAAGTAAAAGAATATATAATTAATATGGTACCTGAGCAGCTTGGAGAAGCGATGTATCGTACATCGGCAAGTGTAGAAGCTGAGAAAAATGAGTTTGAGCTTGCAGGAGTAACTGTCCAGAATGCTAAAGTTTTGAATGTACCGGCAGTGCGAGAAGCGCCAATCTCAATAGAACTTAAGTTAGACCAAATTATCCCTGTCGGTGGAGATTATCTAGTGCTAGGAAAAGTTGAATGTGTCCAAATAGATGAAGCAATCTATGCGGGAAACTATAAAATAGCTACCGATAAGTGGAAGCCGCTCGCTAGTTTAGCAGGAGACTTTGCCGGACTGATGCCCTCATTTTCATACAGACAAAAAGGTACATAAATCATTTTGTTAGCTGAGAGGGTTCTATTTTGTATTACTAAAACTCGTTTTCACAAGTTTTTAACATTGATTCCACTTTATTATAGGCTCCCAATATGAAAATTACTTTTGGAGATATAAAAGTAGTTAATCAATCTTAACTCCTTTAGATCTTTCTCAACTAACTATGGCTTTTTTGCTCCACAATCGGGCGCTTTTCTGTAATCGATCTGCACCCCAAATGTTAGACACGACTCTAACATTTGGAGGTGCCTTTTTCAGCATTAGGGCCATTATATGTAGGAAGTAAAGAATTACTATATATCGAATAAGGTTTGGTTTTAGGAAGGGAATTTATGTGCATCTTCTTTTATAACAAGTATTTTAAGAAACCTCTTTTCAGATGTCTATCGACCTAGATATTGTTTCATATGTTATAATTGACCAAATAATTAAAATCAAAAATGTCGTATCGTACTAAAAAATGACACTTTCATAAACGGGTCATTTTATTAAATACATATGTTAAATTTGTGAAAATAACTGCTCATTAAAAGGGAGGACAAAAGTAATGGGAATGGATATGGTAATCGGCTTAGTTTTCGGGGTATTTGTAATTTGGGCTGGCAATATTGTTCGGACAAAACAGGCATTTGCATTTCTTGCAGGTTTTAGGGAAACGTGGCAACCAGTAAATATAGAAAGACTAGGGAATAGAGTCGGTATTCTCTTAATTATGATAGGTGTTATAGCCATTTTTACATCTATTTTTACCTTATGGTTTGGGGATACAGTCGGAAAAATCTCTGGGGTCTTGGCTATTATTGATGTGATTTTGATTATTATCGTAATCGGATTAGATCAAATAGGATATTGAAAGTATGTAAATGTGGAAATCATAATTTCTTCAACTAACGGGGGCTTTACTAAGACTAATCACCGACTTGGTATTCATTATCCGGGCGCAATTCTTGAATTGGAATTGTGCCTTTTTCAGTAATAGGGCCAGATTATGAAAGAAAACAAACGCATATTTATACTATAATTGAGATTGTGAAGGAATAAACTTAAGCTAACGCAATAAAATTGTTTGTTTATAATTAGAGTAAGATTGTGTAGTTTCTCATTTAAACTAACTGGCAGGTTTGTTCAATAAAATAAGTGAAATGTTATAATTTGTTAAATGATATAATGTATGCATTTACCTTATGGGGGTTAGTATGTGAACAAAAATTTAATGTCTTTTTCTATTGTTTTCTTAGGATTCTGTATTCTTTTAAGTTCATGGTTTATCTCGCAGTCTGTAAATTCCGAACAAGTTAATAAAACGGAGGAAGAACAATTCAGGTATGAGTTAATCTCGCTAAACGATAGTAATATTATAATATTTGATAAACAAAGCGGAGAGTATTGGCGGAAGTATATTGAACCTAATGAGGGACCAATTAATTGGGAAAATCAAATTTCACCAATTTCTAAATCATTAAAATAAATGTAAATGTTATTGTGCTAAAGGGAGAGATTGTTCAATTAGAGCAATCTCTTATTGGGTTAACGGTGCAGATTAGTGAAAAACAAGCATTCATCGAATTTATACAGGAGAAAAATATATTATGCAGTAAAAAACCTAAGGAGGTATTGTAGTGAACCAACACAAAATAATTATTACTCAGTATAATCCCAAATACGCTGAACAAACAGTGGATATGTGGCGAGATAGTAAGGAACAGGCTATTGGTCAGAAAGAAATTCACAGCTTTGAAAGTCACGTTTATTTTTTAAATCATATATTATCTGAACAGTTTCAAATAGATTTAGTGTTAATTGATGAAAAAGTAGTTGGAATGATTGCCTATAACGAAAGGGAAATAAGCCAATTATATATTCATGTAGATTATCAAGGAATCGGTATAGGTCATATATTACTAGATAAAGTAAAAGCACAATCAAGTGGGAGATTAACATTATACACATTTGAAGTAAATGAAAATGCACAACGATTTTATGAAAAACAAGGATTTAAAATCATAGGTAGAGGACATGAAAATGAAGAAAATTTAGCTGATATTCAATATGAATGGATATCCAAATAAATGATTATCAGGTGCTTATAAAGCTAGAGTTCTTCCTCAAATAATGGGGGCTATAGTCGAATAAGGATTTTCCGCAATCTGGCGCTTTTTTGAAATAAGGAAAGCGTCTTTCTGGAATTCAACAATTCCTGTTTTTCCTCATAATCAAACACCTTCGCCCCCCTAAAAATGCCCTTTTCTCTGAAATAGTTTCTTTTTCGGTTCGTAATGATCTTCTAATGAAACCAAAACAGTAGCAAATAATACCTCCACCAGATTTTCATGAGAACTACGACTAATTTTATATGAATCGTCTTTCTCGAAAACATTTTCATTTCCATATTTTACACTCTATTAATATTTGTAGCAGTCATGTAAACTACGTTTATTGGAAAAAGTTTAATAGAAGAAAGTAGAGGCAAACCAATGAAAGCACTATATGTTTTTTTATCTTCCCTTGTATTATTTGGATTTATTTCTGTTTCGCCAGCAGTAGCAGCAGAAAAATCCATCGATTTATATTATTTGGATGATGTTGATTACGATCATTGGGCATACAATGAATTGGAACGTTTCTTGTATTCGGATATTATTGACGGATATGTGGAAACAGAATCGTTTGAAGAAGATGGCGAGAAATATGACTATACATACGTCTCTATAAAACCAAAAAATTCGATTACTCGTGCTGAATTCACTAAAATTTTAGTGAATTCGATGAATTTACGTGCAGGTGAAACAGTTAAATCGTTCCCTGATGTAAAATCGGCGAATTGGTATTACGAGTATGTTAAGGTTGCCAGTAGCCAAGGCATTATCAATGGTAAACCAGACGGTACTTTCCGACCGAATGATAAGATTACACGTAACGAAATGGCAGTCATGATTTACCGTGCATTCGAGTCAACGCTTGATTTTTCAGCAACAGGAAAAGTATTCCCGGATGTACCACAGGGGAATTTTGCCTATGAAGCGGTTATGAAAACGGCAGCTTTAGGAATTATCAAAGGGTACGGAGATGTCTTCAAACCTTATAATGATGCAACTCGTGCTGAAGCTATCGTGATGATTGACCGTGCCTTGCATCTAGTGCCAGGAACAGATGAAGATCAACTTGCGATCATGCAAACAGTTGATCGTAACATTAAAGATGAGATGAAATTCACTGCCCAACAAGACGTAGAAGCATTAAAAGCCCTTTATCGTGAAACAACAATAGGTTACCAACTAGCTTATTCACTTGATAGTATGGGTATGGCAGGTATGATTGAAGAACCAGATACTAAATTCACGATGGAACAGATTGGTGAAAATGTAATCAATGCTGTTTCTGTAAATAATCATTTTGCACAAGTCCGCATTGATAACTTAGTATATAAAGTTTCTTTTACAGCTCCAGATATGTCTTTTAACATGACAATTGACTTATCAGGAACTGCTTATCTTAAGAAAAGTGCTGATGGTAAATGGAAAATTTATAACGTTGTTCTTGATGAAGAGGACTATGAACAAGATTGGAAAGAAACATTAGAAACTGAGATCAACTAAGAACAAAAAAGCGCAAGGGATTCCTTGAACTGCCCTGTAAAAGTTAGACATCAATCTAACTTTTACGGGGGTTTTTTATGGCAAAAGTAAATGCTGAACAACGTATTCAAGCAGTCAAGCGATACTTAAATAGAGATGAATCTATGATTGAAACGCAGAAGACATCGGAGTGACAAATAGGGTTGTAAGTGAATGGGTTCGCCGTACTCAAAAAATGGTGTAGAGACTTTCTTAAAGTCCTATACGAAATAATCAGCTGACAATAAAATGAATGTACTAAATTATATGAACCGAGATAGGTACATCTTCAGTTGATATAGCTGCTCTGAAGTTGCTTAACTAAATAGCTGTTGAGAAAAACATAAAGAAATGATAGACTTTTGAATGGTAATTTAGTAAATACTTACTATATAAAAGAAAATTGATTGATAAAAATACAACAACAGACTTCGAAAAAAAGCTATGTAGCAATTATTTTACTATGTTTCTTTTTAGGTGGTCTAGGAATACATCGCAAATTTATACGATATATACATACATATTTACTAACGGATATACTTGTGAAAGAAAAAATGTTTTATATTTAAAAGGGGTACAATCATGAAATTCAAAAGCAAATTTTTAATATTAAGTAGCTTAGGAGCTGCATTACTTACAGGGTGTTCAGATACCGAAACAAAAGATGGGAAAGAGTTAACCGATACACAATCCGAACTTTCTCAGGTAACAGTTACAAATCAAGAAGTCGTGGAATTAAGTAATTTAAGAAACAGTTTGCTTGATTTTGTTTGGGATTACAAAAGATACGGAAGTTACAATTTTGAAAACACAACGGTCTTTGAAAATGCTAAAGTATTAACAGAAGAAGAGCGTACACAAAAAATGAAACGAGTTTATCAACACTTAAGCAATCTAAGCGCGATCGATGACGAAATACTACAAAATTATCAGGCTTCTTTAAAAGACGCTGCGATTCAATTAAACGAGAAGAAATTAGAGCTAATGGAATTAGAACCTAAAGTTTTTAAAGATGGCGGATACGGTCCTATGCTTAAAGCAGAACCTGCAGAAAAAGATTTAACTCGTTACAAAGAATTGTTAAATGAAATCATCAAAATAATTGATGCTGAAAAAGAAAATATATTACGATTGGAAATTGCTATCGTGAATACTTTTGATATTTCCAAAGAAGATGTGAAGGATTTCATAGAATATAAAAAAATGATTCCGACACAATTAAAAGACAAATACTCTCTTTATTCAGAAGATATATGGAATATAACCGTCAAACCAATGTTACCACCGGAGAAATATGCCGATTTATTGGCATATACAAGTGATGTAAAAGCAATTTTAGAAGATAACTTAGAAAATAAATATGCTAAAAAAGATTATGAATTCATCAGTCAATTGAAAACTATTGAAGAATATGAAAATATACTTTCAGCGTATAAAAACAATTTAAACGAAGAGACTTTTAAAGATTATTATAAAGCCTCCTTATCGATTCATAATTATTTAGTCGCAAAAGATTCTTTCCTTTTAACTGATTTAGACTTCACAACGTATTATGAAGTTGTTAATTATGAACAATTCTACAGTTTAAGATTATTCTAAGAAAATTAGCACTTCTGGGCGCGTTTATTTAGGAACGCGTCTTTTTTAAAGGGCCATATTTTTGAATAATATTCTTTAACGAAAGGTACCCAAAACGACGCTTTGGAAAGGTTTGTGCTTTGTCTAATAAACAAATTTGATATGAACTAACGGAGCAAGTTGGTTGAAGAAAGGTCAAATTATTTTTGGGAGGAGAAAAGCAATGAGGGCACCTTATCAAGTTTTGGTATTTCCTTATATAATCACTGACAATTCTATTGAATATGCAATTTTTAAGAGAAGTGATTATGGATATTGGCAAGGATTAGCTGGTGGTGGAGAAGAGGGTGAAACTCCTATTGAATCAGCTAAACGAGAAGCATTTGAAGAGGCTGGTATTACAAGAGATTATCCATATATTGAATTAGATTCTATGTCTTCACTACCAGTAGAAGATGTAGTTGGGAACTTCCTTTGGGGAGAAGATGTTTATGTTTTAAAAGAATTTTCTTTTGGTGTTAAAGTTCCTACAAAAGATATATCTTTATCAAAAGAGCACCTCAACTACAAATGGTTATGTTTTGAACAGGCAGTAACGCTTTTGAAATGGGATAGCAATAAAACCGCGTTATGGGAATTGAACAAAAGGTTATTAAATCGGATTAACACCAAGCAAAAGTTTGTGAAAGAAAATACTTAAGCTAACGGAGGCTTTACTTGAAGATCATTGAGTTGCATAATGCAGCTCTTTTTTTCTTTATTGTTAATAAATGATACAGGTATATTCCGTCGAATATGCTTATTTTTTGATGAGAATTATCTACATTATGGTGAACCTAAATTAGTTAGAGATTAATGCTTTAGAAAATATATTTGGCTCTGAGTGTAAATAAGTTCTAAATTTTTGTAACGTAATTAAATTCTGGGAGTTATATAAGTGAGGGAGGTGAAAAGAATGGACTTTGAGGAGATCTATCGCGATTACTTTCAAGAAGTTTATTTATTTATCAAATCTTTAAGCAATGATGAAAGTATAGCTGAAGAAATTACGCAAGAAGCTTTTTTTAAAGCGATAAAGGCCATTGAAAATTTCGATGGTTCTAAAGATATTCGAGCTTGGCTTTTTACAATTGCAAAAAATACATACTTCTCGCACTACAAGAAAAAGAAGAAGCAAATCGATTTAGAAGAAAAAGAAACAGTAATGACAGGAGTTCAAATTGTAAAGCACCTGATGAATGAGGAAGATGCCTTCACAGTTCATCAGTTTCTTCACTCGATGAATGAACCATATAAGGAAGTCTTTTCACTCCGTACCTTTGGTGAATTGCCTTTTGAGAAAATAGGGCGTCTCTTTGGGAAAAGCGCTGGATGGGCAAGGGTGACTTTTTATAGAGCGAGGAAACAAATTATCGATTATATGGAGGAGATGGAATATGAGAGAAACTAAATGTACAATTATACAGGATGTTTTACCTCTCTATATAGATGAGGTAGTTAGCCAAGATACAAAAGAAATGATAGAGGAGCATTTATTGCATTGTGAAAAATGTCAAAAAGAATTTGAAGCAATGAGACGTGAACTGTTTATTCCAGCAGAAAATAAGGCCTCTATTTTTAAAAAGATTAATAAAAAATGGCGTAATAAAAAATTGAAAATTTCTATCATTTCTGTTTTAGCAACGGCTTTTATTTTATATGGAGTGTTTGCTTCTGTTTTTTATTATGAAACGGTTATCCCGTATTCAAAGAATCTAATCAAAATTGAAAAGCAAAATGATAATAAACTGATTTCTCATTATTATGGTAAAGGTTATTCAGGGGTTCACGCAACATATCCTAGGGGTTTTGAAATTGATGGAGAAAAAAAGATTGTGAGTTTTATTTATTACACAAAAACAATTGCCGATTCGCCTTCAAGAAACCTTTCAAGAAACCTTATTAATAATGAAAATAATGAACGAGAATATATCTTTAACCTTCCTGAAAGTGGAAAAATAGATGCGGTGTACTATGTAGAATTCGATAGTGAAAAAATTACTGCTGGAAAAGATTCTTGGGAATCAATTTTAGAACGAGCGGAATTGATTTGGGAGAAATAAAACAAATTATGAGAATTTAGCATTGTTCGTTGTGAAAGAATGTACTAAAGCTAAACCAGCTAATAGATTGTCAAAAAATCATTGTTTTTTGGGAAAAGAACCTTCAATTTTTAAAAAAACAATGGCTAGTAGAAGTTCTAAACAATAAGAACTTCTACTAGCCAATTACTTTATGGCGTTACAAGCTCATGGTGCTTCCCCTTCAGCTCGATTCTATAATGTCCAAACGTTTTTTTTCTTTCATCAGAGCTTAAATCGCCAGAGCGTTGATAGCCAAATGTAGAGATCCCGTTAACATTAATTTGCCAATCATAGATATTACCTAATGTGTCAAAGCCATAATAAAACCCAGGCTTACCTAAATAATCGGAAAACCATTGTCCATTGTTAAACGTTGCATATTTTAAATTGCTTGTTTCATCAGCATTGAGAATACCTCGCTCATATCTTGTCAAGTAATAGACATTGTTTAGATATGTTTTTACCGCCTTTATCGGTGCTTTTTCAATCGCTACCCTTGTAATCGCTTCTCCATCCACATGGTATAAAATAAATTCCTGCGTTGTGTTATAGGCATAATTCAAATAAAAATAGCCCATATCTGTATTAAACCATATATCCCCTAATCGAACCGAGTTTTTATCTTCAATCAATTCATGATAAACAAAAGGCTCGAAATCATTGAAAGTATTGCTAAATAATAAGTGACCGTTTTCTTTAATGACTGCCATAAAACGGTCACTATAGACAATGGATTTTCCTTGGTATAGTAATTCAGAAACGCGGATAAGATTAAGGTTTTCGATTGCTGTGCCGTTAACGTCCCTAATTATAATCAAACTATATGGTTGAATCTCTGCATTTTTTAAATAGACTACTTTTTTATAAAATGCCTCGCCAATATACCTTAAAGGAATATACGTTGAATTGTTGTAAATGCTTGCGGCCACATCCATTTCGCTCGATTTTCCATTTATTGAAATATTATTATTTCCTATTTTCAGGAAAATGGTTTTGTTAGCGTATTTAATGGTAACGGACTGATTTTTTGTATTAAAATCTATCTTTGCACCAAATCCTTCAGAAATAAAACGAAGGGGTACTAATGTTCTTCCATCTTTAACAATCGGCTGAACGGCAGCTACCTTCTGCCCATTAATAAATGCCATGGAGCTTTCAGGAGAAAGAATCATGCTATTTTTCAAGTCATATTCTGTTACATCTTCATAATAGTCATGAAGATTTTCCGCGTGTGCCGTGTAACCAAAAGCTAGGAACAATGTAACAGTGAATAATGTAAGGATAACTTTCACGTTCATTACTACACCTCTCAATAATGAATTTTTATGTTAAAGATGCATACATGGAAATTTTGCCAATATATGTATTATTTACAGTGTACACTTTTCCGTCATGTGTTGCTACCCCTAATGGCCATTCTTCATCTTTGCTTTCAAAGTTGCTCTCTTTTAATAGTTATTTATGAAATAATAAATAATGCAATATTTTATTATACTGAGATATCAATATAACTTACTTGGTTGCTTACATTTTATCTTTGTATCATGCAAGAAGGTGTGCAATAGTTAATTCCAAATATTAGACCCTCTTTTAATCAATTTTTTCGATCTATTTTATCGAAATAATCATCTTTATCGATTTATAAAATCATAATAAGATTAAAGCATTCGGGAACAATAGTAGAAAATTTAAAGAAGAGGGGATAATTAAAATGTCTATAGCAGTTATTTATGGTGGAAATCGTCCGAATGGAAATGTAGAGACATTAACAAAATTAGCCACACAAGGCCTAATCGTTGAAGAAATTTATCTAAAGGATACTATAATTCAACCAATAATAGATATGCGCCATGCAGAGGAGGGTTTCTCTGAAGTCAACGATGATTATAACGCCATCATTGAACGCATACTTCCGCATGATATTCTTATTTTTGCTACCCCTATTTATTGGTATAGCATGACAGGGATGATGAAGAACTTTATTGATCGATGGTCACAAACTTTAAGAGATCCAAATTATCCAGATTTTAAGGCAATGATGTCTTCTAAAAAGTCGTATGTAATTGCAGTTGGTGGAGATCAGCCGTATATGAAAGGTTTACCAATGATCCAGCAATTCCAACATATCTTCGACTTTATGGGGATAACTTTTGAAGGATATATTCTAGGAGAAGGAAACAAACCAGGAGATATAGTGCAAGATTCAAAAGCGTTATCTGCGGCTGAATGTCTTAGAAGAGAATTACAATAGGTTTTGGTTTAGATGAAGTAAAAGGAGGGGAGGAATACATGAGGCAACCGTCAATGGAGAATAGGATGTTACGAGTCATAAATGTTTTTTGGGGTTTATCTTATAATTTTATGAAGGCAGGGCTCAGTTCACGCCAAAGCTCCGACCTTGAAGTTAGAAAGTGGTAAAAAAGTTTATATCACGGAGTTAAAAGATTCATTCAAATAGTTTTTTATCATGAGATAAAGTGCTGTTCAAAATTGGTTAGGATGGAATGAAAAATACATTATAAATTAGTTTGATTTAAGAAAATGGATTTGGACGATTTCCAAATCCGTTTCTTTTTATTTGGTAAAAGGTTCTTTTGTTGTCGCTCAGTTTGGCTGAATCGACCCACCTCATAAAGCCAGATATGCTATAGCCATAAATCGGTGTAGCGACAATGACAAGATCACGCTTTAATTCGCTTGAACTACCAATAAATGAGGTAATCGTCATTTGGCATCCGCCTCTTTCTTGCAGCTACTAACTAGTGTAAACTGGATTATACTATCGATAAAGATGAATGTTTTGATAAAATGTATCGGAAAAGACGAATTAAGGGGGGCGAGTAAATGGATATGAAGCAGCTCCAAACATTTTTAACCGCAGCTGAAACATTAAGTTTTACACAGACAGCACAGCGACTAGACTATGCGCAATCGAGTATAACAGCACAGATTAAAACACTTGAACAAGAGTTGGGGGTTATTCTTTTTGAGAGGTTGGGGAAACGTATCGTCCTGACAGAAGAGGGCAACCGTCTCCAACAGTATGCACAAAAAATGCTAGAGCTAGATCGTGCAATGAAAAAAGCCATGTCCAACGAACAGGAGCAAGTAGTATTAAAGGTGGGGGCACAGGAAAGTCAGTGTGTCTATCGATTGCCAAGCATTTTACAGCAATTTCAACAAGCGCACCCGCAAGTGAAAATTATTTTTAAGCCTGTGCATACAACTGAAATTGCTAGGGAATTATTACAAGCAGGCAAATTAGATGTGGCTTTTATTACAGACACGTATCAAGAAACATCTATGCTACAGCGTGAGCGATTGATTCAAGAACAACTTGTTTTTGTTAGTGCACCTAAAGATATAAGGCAACCACTATCGGCTCAACAACTATCAACTGAAACGATGTTGTTAACGGAAACAGGCTGCTCCTATCGTAATCATTTAGAAGCTCAGCTACAGCAAGGGGGTGTCTTGCCCTTACAAATGATTGAGTTTGCCAGTATCGAAGCCATTAAGCAATGTGTGATTGCAGGCTTAGGTATTACGTTTTTACCTAAAATGGTCGTAGAACAGGAATTGAAAAGTGGGCGTTTAGTGGAGATACCGTCCTCGTTATCCCTCGCGCCCATTTATACAGATATAGCTTGGCATAAAGATAAGCATATGCAGCCTTGCCTGCAAGATTTTATTGCTATGGCCAAGCATAGCTATCAAACTTTTGGCGATTAAAAAAGAGCCTGAACGAATCAGACTCTGCTAGAAGCTATTGTTTCTTTAATGTGCCAGAAAAATTAGTACCTTCATCTCGCTCTGCATGACAATCGATCTCTGTAACTTTTAGGGCATTATTAGATAAGCGCTCCAACTCTACGACACAGCGATTTCCGTTAGAGGATTTATTCATTAAGGCTGTAGTACTGCTCGTTAGCGTAGCGGTGCCATCCACACTGCCAGTAGCAGTTCCGTCATTCGCCGTTAAAGAAATAGAGAAGCTGTTACTTGTTGCGTTGGAAATGATGGCATCACGACGATTAAAATCAGTTGTGCCTTTACCCCATTTATAATAATACGTATAAACACCTTCCCAGGCACTCTTACTAGGGGACGTTTGTTGCAATGATTTGTCGAGCTGGTTTTGAGCATTTTTTGCTCGTGTTGTTAATGAAACATTGTTGGCATTGTCATGAATGGCTTGTGCATCCGCTGAAATTTCATAAAAATTACGTTCATCCATGCGATATAGCATTGTGACAACTTGAGCACGAGTCATATTGTTCGTCACACCATAAAACTTCTGTAAGTTACGATTTTCATACTGTGGATTTTGGCCTGAGGAAATATAATAATCGAGTAAAAACTGAATAGATTGATCTAATCCTTTTTTGCCACTAGCTAGATGGGCAATTGCTTGTGCCACGACACCACGTTTGACCGTGGCAGCTCGAATGCGGTTATCAAAATAGCCATTTAAAGGTACACCATAACTAGCGAGCTGGTCATAAAATTCATCCGACCAATTTGCGGAAGGTGTTTGTTTTTTTAACTCATCGATGGGCGATTCAAGCTCATAAAAATTAGCTAACAGTTTTGCTAATTGTTGTTCAGTAATAGTTGCATTCGGTTTAAATGTCCCATCAGTAAAACCATTAACAATATCATATTCTTCTGCCCATAAGATCGCTTCATATGCATAGTGATCCTTTGAAACATCTTTAAAACCAGCAGCTTGTACATTACCAGCACTGGCCACGATAAGAATGGAAACTAATAATGTGCATATTAATTTTTTCATTCGTCATCTTCATCCTTTCTTGCTCGTTATGTTAATAGTTTGCAGGAAATGGATAAAAACTGCAAATTTTTCTATAAATTAATAGATTGCTATAAAAAAATAATCGCTATCCTCTGATGAGGAAGCGATTATTTTTGTCATGAATTATTGTGCAGTGTAGCCACCATCTACTGTTAATGTGTTACCTGTCATAAATGTTGAATCGTCACAAGCCATGAATAAAACAGCTTTTGCCATTTCTTCTGGTTGACCTAAACGTTGCATAGGCGTCACTTGACGTAAAGGTTCCTTGCTTTCTTCTGGGATAATCGGTGTATCAATAAAGCCAGGGCATAGGGCATTAACACGAATACCGCGAGTTGCAAACTCAAGTGCTAATGAACGAGTTAAGTTAATCACGCCACCTTTTGCTGCATTGTAAGCTGCTGAACCTGGTGAGCCAACCCAGCCGTACATAGAAGCGGTATTGACAATCGTACCACCATTCGCTTTAAGCATTTCTTTAATAGCTGCCTGTGCCATTAAAAATACGCCATCTAAATCCACATTCACTGTTTGACGCCATTCAGTATAAGGGAGCTCCTCTGTTGGTGTTACACGACCAATTCCCGCATTATTAAAAAGAACATCGACTTTGCCAAATGTCTCTATCGTTGTTTGGTAAATAGCAGCTACCTCATTTTCATCTGTTACATTTGCTTTCATAAAGATTGCTTCTGCTCCAGTTGCTTGTAGTTGGGCAGCGAATGCTTGGCCTTTTTCTTCGTTTAAGTCAACAAGTACTACCTTTGCACCCTCAGCTACAAAAACTTGGGCCGTTGCGGCACCAATACCAGAAGCACCACCTGTAATAATCGCAACTTTATCTTGTAATTTCCCCATACATGACACTCCCTTAAAAATATTATTTCTTGCACCTTGTGTAATTCACGGTGTACTTTAATTGTAAATCGCTAGAAAACGGAAACAATCATTAAAGGAGTAGTAAGTGTCTAGCTAGTAGACATATTCACCTGAAATGTCTAAAAAGGAGGAAGAAATATTGCCGAAATGGACACAAAGACAAGAAAGAACGCGTCGTCATTTTTATGAAGCATTTGCAGAATTAATTAAAATACATGGGTTTCAAACGATTACTGTCAAAGATATTGTAGAACGAGCTGGCTATAATCGGAGTACCTTCTATGTGCATTTTCAAGATAAATTTGAGCTGGGGGAAAATCTGTTAGAGCTGATGTTGAATGGTCTTGAAGCAGCAGTGGGTGAGCCGTATCTTTATGGGGAGAAAGTTTATACGACGAAATTGAAAGCACCTTCCTTTAATATTATTCATTACATTTATAAGAATCGACTATATTTTGAGTTGTTAAATGAGGAAGATACGATTCCTGGATTGCATACACGCATGCCGCTAACAATTACAAAAATTTATCAAGAGCAATTTAAGTTTGAAACAATTAATCATCAGCCTGTGAATATGGACATGTTCAAGCATTATACTTCTTACGGTTTTTATGGATTAATGATGCAGTGGATTGCCAGTGACTATGAAAAATCAGAGGAAGCATTAATTGAGGATATAATTGAACTGACCAAAACACATATTTATGCATTTGAATTTATAGGAAAACCGAAGGGAATGGAAAAATAAAAGTCTATAATATTCAGTTTTTGTATTTTTATTAAAAAATCTCTAATAATCTATTAGGGATTTTTTGTTTGGGCGAAATTAAATTTCCTTGTATAAAAAAAATTTTTTTATGAAATTTTCATAAAGTAGTTGAATTATTTTCATATTAAGCATATATTTTTCCTAAGGGAAACAAAATATCTCTAAAGAAAGAAGAGTGCGTGAATGAAAGAGTTAGGTGATTTCAAGCTGACAATTCTTCCGATGGTTGTTTTATTAATCCTGGCAATTCTATGGAAACTCACAGAATCTGTAGGAGCTGGAATAATATTAATCCTTTTCTGGATGAGCTGGCGCCAGCTTATTCGGAAAATCATATAAATAAAGCGGTTGTATGAGAAAGAGCTATCGCATGTACGATGGAAGCTATTGAATGGCGGACATAAAAGAAATAAGAATGAACTATATGCTTGTCCGCCAATTGTTTTCTTAGTGCATAGTGCCAGCAATTTTTCAGCCAATAGAAAAAAAGAAAGATGAGGTAAAAAAATGAAACAATGGTTTGGTGTATTGGTATTATCGCTCTCGCTTCTATTATTTGGTTGTACAAGTGATACAGAGGGTGAAAAAGAAGGGATTGTTGTCGCAACAACAGGACAAATTGCAGATGCCATTAAAGAAATTAGTGGCGATCATTTACAAGTATCAGCATTAATGGGACCAGGTGTAGATCCTCACTTATACAAAGCGACTCAAAGTGACTTATCAAAATTGGATAAAGCCGAAGTCATTTTTTACAATGGCTTACATTTAGAAGGGCAAATGCTCGATATTTTTGAACAAATGTCAAAGGATAAAACTGTTTTGGCAGTGGGAGAGACATTAGATGAAAAGCAGCTCCTTGCAAGTGACAATGATGCCATGGTGCATGATCCGCATATTTGGTTTGATATTGAGCTGTGGAAAGGCGTTGTTAAGTCAATAAGTACACAACTTCAAAAAGAATACCCTGAATTTAAAGAGGATTTTCAAAATAATGAAGCAGCTTATTTAAAAAAACTAGATGATTTACAAAGCTATGCAAAAAAACGTGTCAATGAAATACCACAAACACAACGGATTTTGGTAACCGCTCATGATGCGTTCAACTACTTTGGTAGAAGCCAAGGGTTTGAAGTACGTGGCTTACAAGGGCTTAGTACGGATTCAGAGTACGGTGTTAAAGATGTACAGGAGATGGTTGATTTTTTAGTAGAAAATAAGATTAAAGCTCTCTTTATAGAATCCAGTGTGTCTGATAAAGCCATGAAGGCTGTGATTGAAGGGGCTAAAGAAAAAGGGCACGACATTATCATCGGTGGGGAATTATTTTCGGATGCAATGGGTGCTGAAGGTACGACGGAAGGTACTTATATTGGTATGTATCAACATAACATCGACACAATCGTCGATGCATTAAAGTAGGTGAATGAATATGTATGCATTAACAGTGGAAAATCTTTCAGTAGCGTATGATAAGAAAACAGTATTAGAAAATGCCTGTTTGACGGTGCCTCAAGGCCATCTAGCTGCCATTATTGGTCCGAACGGTGCGGGAAAATCAACCTTTTTAAAGGCTATCTTAAATCAGTTACCAAATAAAGTAGGGAAAGTTGAAATTTTAGGGAAAGTATTTGAGCCAAAAAGTTTAGTCGTTGGCTATGTCCCTCAGCGTAATGCCGTTGATTGGGATTTCCCTACAAACGCACTTGATGTGGTGTTAATGGGACGTTATGGTCATACGGGTTTATTTAAAAGACCATCGAAGCAAGATAAAATTGTCGCTCGACAAGCGTTAGCAAGTGTAGGAATGCAGGACTTTGCAGAGCGTTCCATCGGGCAGCTTTCAGGAGGACAGCAGCAGCGTGTATTCCTGGCTAGAGCACTTGCACAAAATGCAGATATTTACTTCCTAGATGAACCATTTGCAGGGGTAGATGCTGCAACAGAAAAAACAATTATTGATATTTTAAAAGATTTAAAAGCACAAGGAAAAAGTATTTTTGTCGTGCATCACGATCTTCAAACCGTCAAAGAATACTTTGATTATACGATTTTATTAAACAAAACGATTTTAGCATCAGGCGCAACAGAAGATGTTTTTACACCAGAACAATTACAGAAGACGTATGGTGGTAAACTTTTCATGATGCAGCATGTGTAAGGAGGGTCTATATGTTAAGTGGTAACTTATTGTGGGTACTCAGTGGAACCATGTTACTTGGCATTGCAGCTGGCATAACAGGCACTTTCTCCTTCCTACAAAAACAAAGTTTAGTTGGTGATGCTGCGGCACATGCAGCATTACCAGGCATCGCGCTCGCGTTCTTAATAACAGGGCAAAAGGAATTACCGTTTTTAATGCTCGGAGCGGGTATTACATCTGCATTATCTGTGTATTGTATACAATGGATTGTGTCGTTTTCAAAAATGAAGGCAGATGCAGCCATTGGATTAGTGCTCACCGTATTTTTTGGTGTTGGCGTTGTATTTTTGACAGTTGTTAATCGTAGCCCACTTGGCAACCAAAGCGGTCTTAATAATTTTATTTTTGGCAAAGCAGCGACGATGACCAAAGCAGATTTAATGTGGCTGTTTATAAGTGCAACGATCATTATTTTAGTCAGTCTTTTTCTCTATAAGGAATGGAAGCTACTGATCTTTGATCCTGTCTATGCAAAGGGCATTGGCTTACCCATTGAGGCTTTAAAGGCCACGTTAACGATTTTAATTGTGATGACGATTGTGACAGGCATCCAAGCTGTAGGTGTGATTTTAATGTCAGCTTTATTAATTATCCCAGCAGCTAGTGCCAAGCTATGGACGAAAAAATTGAGTACGATGCTTATTTTGAGTGCCGCGATTGGAGGTATCGCTGGCATAACAGGTACCTTTATTAGTGCGATTCGAACAGGGTTATCGACTGGTCCAATTATCGTCTTGGTTGCAGCAGCTATATTCTTTATTTCTTATTTTATTAGTCCAGCTGGTCAAATTAGTAAATATCGTAGAAAAATCCAATTTCGAAAGCAAGGTGATGTAGGATGATCGAATTTTGGGTTGTATTCACTGGACTACTAGTTGGTGTGACATGTGGGATTGCAGGCGTCTTTCTCATCTTGCGTAGAATGTCCATGATAGCAGATGCCATCAGTCATACTGTGCTCTTTGGCATCGTTATGGCTTATATCATTACCCAATCATTAAATGGCTTTTGGATGCTGGTAGGTGCAGCGTTTGCAGGGATTTTAACAGCGTATCTCGTGCAACTACTACACTCTTCTGGCATTCAGGAGGACGCAGCGATAGGGGTTGTCTTTACGTCCTTGTTTGCAGCTGGTGTCCTGCTTATTACATTATTTGCTGGAAATGTCCATTTAGATGTAGAACATGTCTTAATGGGGGAAATTGCTTTTGTGCCGTGGGATAAATGGACATTGCTTGGGTTAGCGATGCCTAAGGCTGTGTGGATGTTACTGCTTGTGCTAGTGATCAATATTACGTTCCTACTTCTATTCTTTAAAGAAATGAAGCTCGCAACATTTGATCCTGTCTACGCAGCGTCAATCGGTATTCCCGTTGTATTTCTTCATTATGGATTTATGACCTCTATTTCGTTCACAACCGTTGCTGCCTTTGATAGTGTAGGGGCTATACTAGTTGTTGCCATGTTGATTGGGCCAGCTGCCACTTCTTATTTAATCAGTAAGACGATTAAGCAAATGTTTGTGTATAGCATGCTCTTCGGTGCCGCAGCCTCTGTCATCGGCTATTATTTAGCAAAGCTATGGGATACATCGATTGCAGGTATGATGGCCACAACTGTTGGCTTTTTATTTATCATTACGTTAATCAGTCAAAAAATAATCGAACGCAGAAGAAAAGCGCTTGTTCATAAATTAGAAATGCCATAACGAAAAACATCGTTTGATGAGTTAATCAAACGGTGTTTTTTCAATTTCAACCTTTTGGATGAGTATTCCTCTTAGGAAAAATAGTATACTCGTTAAGATAAGCTAGAAAGGGAAAGAATGGCACGTAATATAACAATTTTTTCTATATTTCTATGTACGAATATTTAAAATTTTGTTACGATGAATTTTATTGAAACAACAAGGAGAACAGCATGTGGCGAAATCGAAACGTATGGATTATTTTATTAGGTGAATTTGTTGTCGGTCTTGGCTTATGGGCTGGTATTATTGGGAATCTAGCCTTTATGCAAGAGGTAGTACCTTCTGACTTTCACAAATCATTAATTATTTCTTGTGGTATTTTAGCAGGATTGGTCGTCGGTCCGATGGCAGGAAGAATCATTGACCAAACCAAGAAAAAAACGGTTGTACAGATGGCGAGTATTGGACGAATCGTCAGTGTTTTATTTATGTTTATCGCACTTTATACAAATTCAGTCATTTGGATGATTCTATTTTTAATTACTTTGCAAATAGCGGCAGCGTTTTATATGCCTGCTTTACAATCTATTATCCCAATGATAGCGAGGGATCAAGACTTAATTACATTGAATGCTTGGCAAATGAATGCCAGAACGATTTCAAGGATCATTGGGACAGCCGCAGCAGGATTTATGTTAAGTTTCTTTGAATTAAAATGGTTATATATCATTTCATTTATCGTTTATGTAGCGATGTATATCATTACAAGCTTACTACAATTAAATGAAACAGCTGATGCAACACTGACAAACAAAGAAAAAGGGAATTTTAAAGAAGTATTACCTATGGTGAAAGAGCATCCAATCGTACTCATGACACTTGTATTAATGTTAATTCCAACATTATTTTTAGGCTCTTTCAATTTAGTTATCATGAAAATTTCGGAAATGCATCAATCTACGACAATCTCAGGGTTGTTATATACAGTGGAAGGTATCGGCTTTATGCTAGGTGCTGCGTGTTTAAAAATAATTGCTGAACGCGTACAAATGGGCACACTTCTCTTCACATTGGCCTTTATTATCGGCTCTATGGAGTTAGTGCTATTACTAGCAGATATTCCATTTTTCGCTTTAGTGGCCTTTGGGGTTTTTGGCTTTTCAGTCGGTTGTTTTTTCCCGACAACGATGGTCATTTTCCAGAAACAAGTACCGAAACAGTTCCATGGACGCTTTTTCTCATTCCGCAATATGATTGATTCAGTCGTCTTTCAAATCGTGCTATTGTCCACTGGGATGATGCTAGATTTAATTGGTTTAAGTGGAATGGGTCTAGTTTTTGGGATTATTAGCTTAAGTTTAACTTGTACTTTTTTATTCTACTCTAAGAAAAAGAAAGTGGTCATGCACGCACATTAATTAGAGAGATATTCTGCCTTCTTGAATATATACCCATGATGGTATAATGGCGATGGCAGATAAAAGGAACTGTCTAGGAAATGGAGACAGTTCCTTCTTCATTTTACACATTAAATTAAGCTTGATAAGCATAGAGTACCTTGAATGGGCTTTATATGATGATGTCGACTTCAAAATTTTAATATAGACAATAGATTGTGTGGAAATCAAGTGAAAGAAGGTAGGAAAAATGAATGAAAAAACACAAGTTTCGATAGAGTCATATATAGATTCGCCAGAAAAGCTAAAGACCTTATATAGGCGAGTGTTAATGGTTGTCAGTCTATCCCAAATTTTTGGTGGAGCAGGGCTTGCAGCAGGTATTACAGTAGGTGCTCTGTTGGCCCAACAAATGCTAGGAACGGATGCCTATGCAGGCGTACCATCTGCATTATTTACGCTAGGATCAGCAGGAGCTGCTTTCATTGTAGGGAAGCTTTCACAACGCTATGGTCGTCGTATAGGTTTATCAACAGGCTTTATAGTGGGTGGACTCGGTGCAATGGGTGTCGTCCTGGCCGCTTTATTGAATAGTGTGATCGTATTGTTTGTTTCACTATTAATCTATGGTGCTGGCACTGCGACTAATTTACAAGCACGCTATGCTGGCACTGATTTAGCCAATAACAAACAACGAGCAACAGCTATCAGTACAACTATGCTCATGACAACTTTCGGCGCGGTATTAGGTCCGAATTTAGTAGAGTTGATGGGGAAAGTGGCACAATCCATTGGTATTCCAGCTCTTGCAGGTCCTTTTATACTATCTGCTGTCGCTTTTATTGTAGCAGGGCTTGTTCTTTTTATCATGTTGCGTCCTGATCCATTAGAGATTGCCAAGGCTATTGCAGCGCACAAGTTAAAAGTAGACCAGGAAAATAAAGCACAGTCCCCACATGCATCTGGCAATAAGAGGGGTCTAGCGGTAGGGGCGACGGTGATGGTCTTGACGCAAATTGTGATGGTAGCGATCATGACCATGACGCCAGTACATATGAAACATCATGGTCATGGTTTAGCGGAAGTTGGCATTGTTATAGGGTTTCATGTAGGTTCCATGTATCTTCCTTCGCTTGTAACAGGTATCCTCGTCGATAAAGTTGGACGTACTGCGATGAGTATTGCGGCAGGTATTACGTTGTTACTAGCGGGTTTAGTGGCCGCTTTTGCTCCGAGTGATTCAATGCTTCTACTCATAGTGGCACTTTCCCTACTGGGATTAGGTTGGAACTTTGGTTTAATAAGTGGTACGGCACAAATCGTTGATGCGACAGAACCAGCCACACGTGCAAAAACACAGGGGAAAATGGATGTATTTGTAGCACTGGCGGGTGCGTCTGGTGGTATGCTGTCAGGCATGGTGGTAGCGAATTCAAGCTATGCAGCACTGTCTTTAGCGGGAGGGCTACTGTCGTTAGTATTGATTCCTGTTGTCATTTGGTCTAGAAGAGCAGTTTAAAAGGAGAGAAGGGGAAAATGGCATCAAAGCTGATTATCATACGAGGAAATTCTGGCAGTGGAAAAACGACGATTGCAAAAAGTCTTCAAAATCATCTTGGCCATGGGACGCTCTTGGTTCCACAAGATGTCGTTCGTCGTGATATGCTAAAGGTTCATGATCGAGAAGGAAATCTGTCCATTGAGTTGATTCGTCAAATCGCTGAGTACGGGAAAGGTCGATGTGAGTTTGTGATTGTAGAGGGAATATTGGATAACAGTCGTTACGGAGACATGCTGAAACATTTAATCCAGTTCTATGATCAGAAGGCTTATACGTATTATTTTAATTTATCCTTTGAAGAAACCGTCAGTCGTCATTACACTAGATGTAAAAAGCTGGATTTCGGAGAAAATTCTTTACGTGCCTGGTGGAACCCAAACGATGATCTTGGCGTGGATGGAGAAACGCTGTTGACGAACGATATGACACAGGACGATGTATTAAAATTAATTTTAAATCAGCTACAGAAGTAATATGAATTCTTACCCTTATTAATAGAGGGGTAAGATTTTTTAAATCGGAACTATTTTGTGGGATAGGCGTCACAATGTTAAATCGTAAGAAAGCAAAGAGTAGGTACAAAATGTGGACTTAATAACAGAAAAATTAATGATGATTGCATTATTTATTTTAATCATACATGCAATTGAAACACTTGCTTATGCAGTACGCTTATCTGGAGCACGTGTCAGGTTACTAGCCTCAGCATTATCGCTTTTTAATGTGATGGTGATGGTTTCCAGACTAGCGAATATGATGCAACAACCGTTTACGGGAAGTCTTGTCGATAAAGCGCCTGTTGATAATGCCTTAGTACATGTAGAAAATCAATTTCGAATCATTATTGGCGCGGCTTCGCTTGGAACAATACTAGGCATCTTATTAATCCCAACCTTTATAGCCATTTTTTCAAGGGCCATCGTCCATTTGGCTGAGGAAAGGGGCTCGATTCCAGCATTATTGAAAAAAGGCTTTACTTTTGAATATGTAAGACGAGGTTTGAAACACTTTCATAAACCTAGTTTTACCTATCTAAAAGGCATTAGCTTACGAGATATACCACTTAAATTATTTATCATCAATATCGTCATTACGGCCATCTATACCATCGGCGTTTTATCGGCTTTGTATGCCACTTTATTAGTACCGGAACTAAAAACAACTGCCGTTATGGCATCTGGATTAATCAATGGCATAGCGACCATTCTGTTGATTCTATTCATTGACCCGAAAATTTCCATTCTAGCCGATGATGTCATCAATAAAAGGGGGAGTTATCTAGATTTAAAAAGAGCCTCCGTTATGATGATGTTTTCAAGATTTTTAGGAACCATAGTGGCACAGTTATTATTCATACCTGGAGCTCATTATGTGGCATGGTTTGCGAAGCTGATTGCTTAATTGAAGTATGATGGAACGCTAGAATACAAGCGTACTTGTAAGCAAACAGGAAAGATCTAAGTCCGGTATGTTCCGAGCTTAGATCTTTTGTGATGATCGTTGGGTTCTTGCTATTTCTAGGAAGGTTCCTTTGCAAAATAAATAGGATCTAGTCGGAGAATAGTTGTATTTTTATCATAGAAATCAGGCAAATTAAATTTTTCTTGATGCGTAAACCCTTTTTGATTATTAATAAAGGCTAACCAATCCATTTCTATTTCACTAACGCTTTTTCCGTATACTTCTTCTATTTTGTTTGCCAGGTCTCTCTTGTCATATATTTGTTCAAACTTATCTAGTCCGTAAATATCAACTAAATATTTAACAAATGAAGCAGCATGTGCATAGCTCATCTCCCAAAGGACACTTTGTTCTTCTTTGTTTGGAAGGTCTGCGCGAAAATAGCCATCGTCTTGATTCGGATCTATCAATTTGCTAATGGGAATTAATTTGTCTGAATCCAGAAAATGCTTCATATACTTTTCAAGATATAATTCATTTTTACCGTATTGATCTTCCATATAAACCGCGAAACCTTCTTGTGTAAAATAGCCATTATCGGTATCAAAATTGCCCCCATAACCAAGTAAGGAATGTGTCAATTCATGGACAAGTGGGTAATTTTCTTGACTGAGATCTAACTCGATTTTCGATGCTAATCCCCATGATGGAGTGCCTTCATTTAGAAATACTGTTATATGCTCAGATGGAACATAGGATGTATGTATGGATTGCATAATATCATCATAAGCCTTACGGAGTTCATCTTTTATCGTATCCACAGTTTTTTTGGGAGCCTCCATGTTATTAATAATCTCAAAAGTTGTTTTACCATCTGCTGTTACCACGATATTTTCATCATTTTTTTCTTCTTGTATTTGCTCTTTAGGAATTACGGTATCCTGAGAGCAGGCTGTTAATAAGCATATAAAGATAAGGGAAAAGCCTCTAATTTTAAACATATTACCTCCAGAAAAATCAGTATTTTCTAATTAATACGGACTTAAAAACCAAAAGTTTCATTTTATGTAAAAATAGAAGAAATGAGGAAAACGTTCTCAAGCAAGCTTTTCTTAATTGGAGAGTTTCGAGAGTCACGTAAGCGAGAAGTGAAGTATATTTATAGTATAATAGGGTAGAATTTTACATTGGAAAAGAGGGAACGGATGTATGCCGACTATACTTGTTGCTGATGACGATACGAACATTCGTGAACTTGTTTGCTTATTTCTGCGCAAGGATGGGTTCACAACAATAGAGGCTGGGGATGGCAAGGAAGCGCTGTCCATCTATCATTCAACGCCTATTGATCTTGTGGTGCTAGATATTATGATGCCGACCATGGATGGGTGGGCTTTATGTAAGGAGCTACGTAAAGTAAATGCTGATCTTCCGTTACTTATGTTGACGGCAAGAGGGGAAACATGGGAAAAAGTGAAGGGCTTTGAGCTCGGAACAGATGATTATTTGACGAAGCCATTTGATCCGTTAGAGCTGACGGTCCGTGTAAAGGCATTATTAAAACGCTATAAGATTGGCTATTCGCAGACAATAAAGCTTGGAGATATCACGCTTAACCGACAGACTTATAAAATTATGAAAGGAACGGAGTCCATTACGCTGCCGCTCAAGGAGTTCGAATTATTATATAAACTCGCTGAAACACCTGGACAAGTCTATACTAGGGAGCAGCTGATCGAACAAATTTGGGGGATTGATTATGCTGGAGACAATCGAACAATCGATGTACATATTAAACGCCTACGGGAGCGCTTTACCACGATAACGGATTTTCATATTGAGACGATACGAGGTTTAGGTTACAGGCTAGAGGTTGACGAATGATTAAATCATTGTATACACGCGTCGTGTTGACTTTTCTTGTTGCGGTCATTGGAGGTACGGTTGTTTCCTTTTTCGTGGCAACATGGGTATTTAAAGATAAATTGAATGAAAATTTACAAATTCCTTTACTGAATTTTGGACAGGATATTGTATTGCTATTTGATACATTACCGTTTAATGAGGCAGACGCCTTTGTTCGTGGCATGCATCAGCTTGAATCCTATTATATCCGCATTTATGAAGGGACAGGGCAGTTTAAATCTTATGGAGAACTTCATGAAAATAAAATGGCCAACGTGACGATGGAACAAGTGAAAAAAGTACTGGATGGAGAAATCGTTCAAATTAATTCAAGTGGTACTTCCTCCATTCTAGTAGGAATGCCATTATCAACGGAAATGGGAACAAAAGCGATGTTTATCGAGCCAATTTCCTTACCTTCTACTGCGTTTGCGATAAAATTAATAGTGAATTTTTCCACCTATGCTCTCGTCATAGGAAGTATTGTGTTTTTAGTAGCAGCTATGTTTCTAGTCAAACCGATTAAAAAATTAACAAAAGCTACAAAACATATTGCAGGTGGAGATTTCAATGTCGAGCTAAATATAAAGCAATCCGGAGAGCTAGGTACTTTGGCAAAAAGCTTCGAGGATATGGTGTATGATTTACAGCAGCTTGAGCAAATGCGAAGAGATTTCGTATCGAACGTATCCCATGAAGTACAGTCGCCACTTACTTCCATATCTGGCTATGCTTTAGCGTTGAAGCAAGTAGACGTAACAGAGGATGAGAAAAGTCGTTATCTTGATATTATCATTTCCGAAGCTAATCGAATGTCTAAAATGAGTGATAGTCTGCTAAAGTTAAGTTTACTTGAATCGAAGGCACAACCGATGCAGCTCATGTCGTTTAGTCTTGATGAACAGATTAGACGGGTGATTGTCGCAATCGAGCCGCAGTGGTCTGCTCGTAACATCCATTTTAATCTCCATTTACAGGCTATTCAGCTGATGGCTGATTACGATCAATTACAGCAGGTATGGACAAATCTTCTTACGAATAGTATCAAATTTTCAACTGATGGTGACAAGGTTGATGTCAGCATGAAACAAGAGGCTGATCATGTGACAGTCAAAATAACTGATAGGGGTATTGGCATCTCTTTAGAGGATCAAAAACATATATTCGAGCGATTTTTTAAGGCGGATCGCTCCCACAGTCGTAAATATGACGGTAGTGGGATGGGGCTTGCTATCGTCAAACAAATCATATCGCTCCATCAAGGGTGCATCCAGGTAGAGAGTGAGTTAGGGCGAGGAACGACCATTATTGTCAATTTACCTCTCATAGCGCATTAATTGCATGTGAGATCCAATTATTTTTTGTTGTTCATACTGCGTTCATATTACTGTCATTCTGAATACATCTCGGTCCTTTACACTGTCATTAACAGCTTATAAGGTAGCTGGAATAACCGTTGTAAAGGAGGGATGCACGAGTATAGGTGAATCGCTCGTGCATAAATATGAAAAAATTTTATAAGATTCTACTAAAGTCAATAATTATACTAGCTTTAATTATTGTGCTGCTACTTGCGCTTGTTTTTATAGGTAACATTGTCTTCAACAAAATAGAGCAAGGAAAAATAGAACCCTATGGTCAGCTCGTATCCGTTAAAGGAAAAAATATGAATGTCACGATTCAGGGAGAGGGTGCAGAAACAATTGTCCTACTACCAGGCTTCGGAACAGCAGCACCAACGCTTGATTTTAAGCCACTTATAGAAGAATTGGTTCCTCATTATAGGGTCGTCTCAGTAGAGCCTTTTGGCTATGGCTTAAGTGATGATACCGATAAAGAACGAAGCACAGCCAATATAGTTAGTGAGATTCATGAAGCTTTACAGGATTTAAAGATTGACCGCTATATGTTAATGGGACACTCTATAGCAGGCATCTATGGACTCGATTATGTCAATAAATATCCGGATGAGGTGACTGCATTTGTTGGGATTGATAGCAGTGTGCCTACGCAAGATGGTATGGATACGGAATTCCCAATTAAGAAGTTACAACTTCTCAAAAAATCCGGAATCGCTAGAGTATTATTAAAATTTTCAGGTGATCCATATGCCGGACTGCCCTATGATGATGACACAAAAGAACAAATAAGGATGATTACAAACAAAAACTTTTATAATACGAGCACTTCCAATGAATTGACAAATATAGAAAGCATTTTTACAGCAACCAAAAACTTAACTTTCCCTAAAGATTTACCTCTTTTGCTATTTGTTCAGGAAAAAAACGAAGGCATTGAAAAAAATTGGATAAAGTTGCATGAAGAGCAAGTCAAAAATTCAGATCATGGCGAAGTGATTTTATTAGATGGAGGGCATTATTTACACCATACAAGATCACAAGAAATCGTGGAAAACTTGAAAATGTTTATGGAAAATTAATCATTATTACAATCTTACCTCTTTAGTTTTATAAGAGGTAAGATTTTTTAATTCAATACCAATTGCTAAACATAGGTGTATTTAACTTTTCGAAATATATGTAATCCATACTTCGATAAGCATTGAACTACTACCTGTTTATAATCAACATAGTGTGATTATTAAAATAGGTTAGGAGCTTTTGTATGAAGAACTATCAATTTATTGCTTTATTAGTCGTAACGACCTTTTTAATGGGTTCGTCTTTTGCCATCGTAAAACTAGGATTACCTTATTCATCACCTTTATTATTGGCTGCGCTTCGTTTTATAGTCGCAGGAATAATAATGGCTATCATTGTCAAAATTTTTAAAAGACCACATCCAACGACAAAGGAAGAATGGCTCAAGTTATGTGTCATTGGGGCATTTCAAACTGCTGGTGTTATGGGCTGTATATTTTTAAGTCTACGTACCATTACAGCAAGTGAGTCTTCTATATTAACGTTTACAAACCCATTACTGGTTGTGATATTTGCTACGATCTTTACCAAAGCACGCTACCGTTTCTATCAATGGATAGGGGTATTGCTTGGTTTAATAGGGGTTATTATCACAATGGGTGCCCAAGTGGAGTTGAAAATAGGCCTTATATTTGGATTGTTATCAGCAGTATTTTGGGCTAGCGCAACACTATTAGTGAAAAAATGGGGCGTATTATTTGATACTTGGGTGTTATCAGCTTATCAAATGTTGTTTGGAGGCTTAGTTCTTTTACTAGCGAGTGCCTTGTTAGAACAACCATTTTTTATTGTGAGTCAGCAGTCAATATTGATTTTATTATGGCTGAGCATCTTTTCTTCTATCATTCAATTTGCAGGCTGGTATTATCTTTTGCACAACAGTGATCCTGGGAAAACAAGTGCTTATTTATTTTTAGCTCCTTTTTTTGGCGTGTTAACAGGTTGGGTGTTATTAGACGAACCTCTAAAATCAACATTAGTAGTTGGAGGGGTATTTATTTTATTTGGGATTTATTTGGTAAACCGTACGTTTAGTAGAGGAAAGGTCTAGGAGTATCCCCCTAGCCTTAAACTATTTATAAATCTAAATGGAAAACCTCTTTCAAACCAATTTTCCCTTGCTCCGTTACTTTAATTGCACGAATAGATGGTACTCGTGAAAGCCAGCCAAGGTTGAATAATTGGTTTAATAGCTCACTGCCTAGTGCGCCAGCTAAATGGTATCGCCGTTCACTCCAATCTAAACATGCATGAGAAAAGGATCGTCGTTTTCTTTTTAAAGCCGCTAAATCAAGGCCAAATGTGGTGAAAAACAAAGTGCCTTCATCGGTCAGCACAAACTGTTTTTCTTCTAATTTTATATAGCCTGCAGTCATAAGTGATTCGGTTAATTGGACGCCTAATTTACCAGCTAAATGATCATAGCAAGTTCTAGCATCTTGCAATAATTTTATTTGGCTTGATTGTTTTAAAGAGCGTACTTCAGGTGGCGGTGAGATGGCTAGGAAAGATTCAAGAAATTGAGCAATGTCCTCACTTGCTAATTGAAAATAGCGATGTCGACCCTGTTTTTCAACTTTTATTAGCTTACCCTCTACTAGTTTAGCAAGATGAAAGCTAGCAGTTTGCGGTTTGATGGCAGCCATATACGCCAGTTCACTAGCAGTATGGAAGCGACCGTCCATCATACTAGCTAGTATGGTTGCTCTTGACGTTTCGCCAAGGAGTGATGCTACTTCAGCCATATTTGGATTAATTCCCATGCGTCACGATCCTTTCAATGTTTTATATTTTAATTTTAGTCAAAGAACATATCGTTTACAATAAAAGTTATAGAGGGGGAGAAATAAATGGAAACATATTATGCAGTGATTTTTACATCACAAAGAACTGAGCAAGATGGGGAAGACTATGGCAAGATGGCCGAAATAATAGACGCCTTAGCACAGCAACAGCCTGGCTTCCTTCGTGTCGAAAGTGTTAGAAACGATGAAGGTAAGGGCATTACAGTGTCCTATTGGGAATCTTTAGAGGCAATTAAAGCATGGAAAGACAATGCCAAGCATTTAACTGCACAACAATTGGGCAAAGACAAATGGTACACCGAATATAAGGTGGAAATTTGCCAAATGATTAAAAATTATTCTTTTGTAAAATAGAATTGGAGAGTGAGAAAGCGGCACATCAATTTTCAACGTTGTATACTGGCAGCGTATTGCAGGAGCCTAGTATGTCATTAATTTTATATGGAGTGTAGATAGCGCCAGCACTACCTCAGATATAATTTATTAGAATAATTGTTCTTTTTTCTATCCAATAAAAACAGCGTATAATTTAATAGGAAGAAACTCTAAATAAAAGGGTGGCGTACGATAATGAACGAGCAATTAATAGATTGGATTATACGCTTTCAAAAGGATAAAGATATTGAAGCTCTCGCCAATTTAAAAGACTATTGTTACGAGATGATTGAGCCTTTAATTGAGGAATTTACAGCAAAACATGGTGAAGAGGCAGGGGAGTTATTACGTTTAAAATGGGATAAACGATTTTATTTTATATTTACTAAATATCAGGTGAATGTTGGTCTGCCATTAGATACATTTGTCAAAAACACGTACCGTTTTTATTTCTTGCAAGTGTTACAAAAGGCAGGTTATAAGTGATAGAAAAAATCCTTTCATTTTGGGACTAACTGTCGTTTTCGAGACAGTCAGTCCCATTTGTCTTATTCCCTTGCTAAAGTAATAATTGGACAGCAGTTTTATAGTTATTTCTTGCTCGGTTATAAGCCCGTAATTAGAATATGAGTTTTTGAATATTAGCCACCCATCCATTCTGGGTGGCTTTTCTATTGTGGATTATACTCAACAAATTTGTGTTTTTGGAAACATCCTATATTAACCTTATTTGAATAGAATAATAAAGGTGAGACGTAACTTTTGGCGAATTATATATGAAAAGATAAGAGGAAGGTTCCATATAAGGTGGAGTTCATGAAACGTAATCTATTAACTCCTTACTTATAATGGGCTATTGGGTGCTGTTTTCACTTTAAATGAATTGACTTTATTACATTTTTTGATGTATACAGGGGGAATATCATGTTGAATGCAGAAAAATTAATGCAATCACTGATTGATGCATTTGGTGAACTACTACAATTAGAAATTGCCTATTTCACTTCGAAGGGTGAAATTTTTATTGCAACAGAAGAATATAGAAAGCAAAAAGGGATACAGGTACACCTTCCCTTCTTCCAAAAGTATAATTCTAAGCCTGTTCAATATTTACAAAAGCCTGGTCAAATGAAAACATGTTCTGGTTGTAGGTTCCAAAATAACTGCCCATCTAAAGTGGAAATGCTTATGAATTTAGTAAAAGGAGAGCGTCACTTCGGATATCTGACGTTTGTTAGTTTTACAGATGAGGGAGAGAAAAAACTTTCATCTGAGCAGAAGAAATATCAATATTGGTTAGCTCGTTTAGGAGATATGATTATTAATGCATTGAACAACGAAGGATCCTATTTATTACTTGAAAATAAAAGAGGGTTTGATACGAAATATGTATTAGGTGATGCGCCTCACTTAAAACTTATTAAAAGTAAGTTAAGTAGTATTGCAAATAGCCCATCTTCAATTGTCATAACAGGGGAGACGGGAACGGGGAAAAGTTTATTAGCCAAATATATCCATGCAAATAGCATTACACACAAAGGCAAATTTGTAGAGCTGAATTGTGCAAGCATTCCTGAAAGTTTGTTTGAAAGCGAGTTATTTGGCTATGACGAAGGGGCGTTTACAGGCGCTAGAAGAAAAGGGAAAATGGGTTATTTTGAAGTTGCAGATAAAGGTACTCTATTCCTCGATGAAATTACAGAATTACCATTACATTTACAAGCAAAGCTATTAACAGTATTGCAGGATGGGCTTATTTATAGAGTTGGAGCTATTGAGCCTAGAAAAGTAAACGTAAGAATTATTGCTGCTACTAATAGATCTTTAGAGGATATGGTGAGAAAGGGTGAGTTCCGTTCTGATTTATATTATCGGCTAAATGTTATCCCTTTATCTTTGCCACCATTAAAAGAAAGAACGGATGAAATTGAATATTTAATTGTAAAGTTGCTTGAGAAGATTCAGCATAAAACAGGGAAGTTTATTAAAGATTTTACAAAGGAATTTTTGGCGGAGTTAAAATTATACGCTTGGCCAGGGAACATTAGAGAGTTAGAAAATGTATTAGAGTACAGTATGGTAATGGAGAATTCCCTACAATTAACTAGGGATAGCTTACCGGAGTATATTATCGAGAATAATAAAGCGCAAAATGTTTTTAGCAATTCTAATGTATTGAAAGATACAGAAATGGAGGTCATCTATCAAATGCTCTCTAGATATGGGAATGACACTGCTGGAAAAGAACGCGTTGCAGAAGAATTAGGAATAAGTACAAGAACACTTTATAGAAAACTAAAAAGTGAAAAAGTATAAATTTTATAGTATAGATAAATTTAACACAAGTACCTTAGCTTGTAGAGTTTTAAATTCCTTTTTATACAAAGAAGAATTTAAAACGTACTACCTAGGTAATTGTGTTTTTTTATGGTTAGTTTTAATGACAAAACTGACATCAGAATTGACAAGTATGGCAAATATGTAGGTGTTATATTTATGAATCTCATATTTCTCGCATTTAAAAGAAATTATTAAACGTCTAAAATTTCTGATTTTTCTATTAATTAAACTTATAAAGGCTTTGTGGAATCACAATTCTCTGAACTTGGCACGGATTTTGCAAGTTATGTATTAAGAAAAGGGAAGGAGGAAGATTTATTTGATAGATTACTTTGAGTTAGAAGGTAAAGTTGCTGTAATTACAGGAGGGGCTTCGGGAATTGGCCTTGCTACAGCTAAATTATTTAGTGAGTTGGGAACGAAAACAGTGATTTTAGATATCGATCAACAAAAAGGTGAGGATACAGAAAAAAACTTTAAAGAAGCTGGTTTAGATGTTGATTTTTTAAAATGTGATGTGACGAATACACAAGACTGCCAAAGTGTGGCTAATTCTATACATGAAAGATATGGAAAAGTAGACGTGCTGTTTAATAATGCTGGCATTATTCGCAGAAAAACAGTAGTGGATTTAGAGGAAGCTGATTGGGATGCGGTTATTAATGTTTCTCTAAAAGGGGTGTATTTACTTTCAAAATACTTAATCCCACTTATGAGAGAAAATGGAGGCAGTATCATTAATACTGGTTCTGGGTGGGGAATCAAAGGTGGAGACAAAGCCGCTTCCTACTGTGCTGCAAAAGCGGGGGTTGTAAATTTAACAAAGGCTATGGCTATTGACCACGGCCCAGAAAATATTCGCGTAAATTGTATTTGTCCCGGAGATACAGATACGCCATTACTTCGTGGAGAAGCAAAACAATTAAATATAGACGAATCAAGCTTTTTACGTAGTTCGGCTGTTGATAGACCGTTGGCAAGATTAGGAACACCAGAAGATATTGCTAAAGGAGTATTATTCCTTGCAAGTAATTTATCAGCTTGGGTTACAGGAACTACATTAACAGTTGATGGCGGCGGCTTAGCCTAAAAATTTAGAGGGAGGTATTTTAAATGAGTAAAAAGGTTCATCCATATATCCCTAATATGGTATGTGAGGTAAAACAAGAAATGTTAGATGAAATCGGTGTTCAGTCAGTTGAAGAGCTTTATTCGTGTATTCCAGAGGCTTTACAATTTAAAGGTACGATGAAAATCCCAAAAGCTTTGAATGAATTAGAGTTACGACGTCATATTGATGGTCTTTTAAATAAAAATGTAAGCACCAATGAATATATTAATTTTCTAGGAGCTGGTTGCTGGCAACACTTCATACCAGCCGTATGTGATGAAGTAAATCAACGTGCGGAGTTTTTAACAGCTTATGCAGGAGAGCCTTATGAGGATCATGGTCGCTTTCAAGCATTATTTGAATATCAAAGCTTAATGGCAGAGCTTGTGGATATGGATGTAGTGAATGTTCCAACATTTGATTGGGCTCAAGCTGCATCTACATCCATACGTATGGCTAGTCGGATTACAAAGCGAACGAAGATATTACTTGCTAATACACTTTCTCCTGAACGTAGAAAAGTTATTACAAACTATGGTACACCACAGTTAACATTTGAAGGGGTAAAATTCAATATTAATACAGGATTAATGGATTTAGCCGATTTAGAAGCAAAGTTGTCAAATGAAGTTGCAGCTATTTACTTTGAAAATCCATCATACTTGGGTTTCATCGAGTCGCAAGGGCAGGAAATTTCGCAACTGGCTAAAAAATATGGCGTACTTATGGTTGTTGGAGTAGATCCAAGTTCACTAGGGGTATTAGCACCACCAAGTCAATATGGGGCTGATATTGTATGTGGGGATTTACAGCCATTAGGGATGCACATGAATTATAGTGGAGGGCAAGCTGGATTTATTGCAACATATAATGACCCAAAATTTGTTAATGAATATCCATCTCGATTGTTCGGTATTATTCCAACCGTAAAGAAAGGTGAATATGGTTTCGGGGACATTGCGTATGAGCGTACGTCCTTTGCAGATCGAGAAAACGGTAAGGAATCTGTAGGTACACAAACAGCTCTTTGGGGAATTACGGCAGGTGTGTATTTGTCGTTAATGGGACCAAATGGCATGTACGAGTTAGGCCAAGCCATTATGCAAAACAGTCAGTATGCGGTAATGCAATTAAATAAAATTAAAAGTATTCGGGGTTCAAGAATTACCTCTCCGTTTTTCAAAGAGTTCATTATTGATTTTAGCAATACAGGATTAACAGTAGAAGAAATTAATTCACGATTACTAGAGCAAAAAATCTTCGGTGGTAAAGATTTATCGTTGGAGTTTCCCGAATTCGGTCAAGCAGCGCTTTATTGTGTAACTGAAGTTCACACTAAAGAGGATATTGATAAACTAGTGAATGCTTTATCTACAATCGTCGGAAATTAAATGGGGAGAAAGGAGTTTTAATGTGGAAAAAATTCTAAGAGAAAATGTAAATATAAATTTTCATCAAGCTAAGTGGAATGAACCTATCATTTTTGAGCTACATCAACCAGGTGAAGTCGGAGTGGAAGTACCACAACCTTCAAATGAGGTTGTAAATGCAATCGGTGATGGTGTTTCAGCCTTACCTCACAATATGAAAAGAGCAAATAAACCGACCTTACCAGAAATCGGTCAAGCACGTGTGTTACGACATTATGTAAGACTTTCGCAAGAAACATTAGGTTCTGATTTTAATGTTGAAATTGGGCAAGGGACTTGTACGATGAAATATATTCCAAAAATTAATGAATTACTTATTCGTAATCCTAAAATAATGGGGCTACATCCTTTACAAGATGTCGGTACTGTCCAAGGAATGCTAGAAATCATTCACAATATGGACTTAGCAATGCGTGAGGTCTCGGGGATGGACGGATTCTCCTTCCAACCAAGTGGCGGTACACAGGCATTGTTTGCAATGGCATCGATTGTACGCAAATATTTTGAAGTTAAAGGTGAGGCAGATCAACGTAATGAAATAATTACCACAATCTTCTCACATCCATCTCAAGCAGCAACCGCGGTAGTAAAAGGCTATAAAATTATAACTATACATCCAGATGAAAATGGTTTCCCAGATATTAATAAATTGAAAGAAGTTGTATCTGAAAGAACTGCTGGTTTTGTTGTAGCTAACCCTGAAGATACAGGGATTTATAATTCTAAAATTAAAGAATTTACGAAAATAGTGCATGATGTCGGAGGAATTTGTTACTACGACCAAGCAAATGCCAATGGACTGTTAGGAATTACACGTGCAAGAGAAGCAGGCTTCGACATGTGTTTCTTCAATCTACACAAAACATTTGCAGCACCACACATGTGTGGAGGACCAGCAACAGGGGCACTAGGAGTGACAGAAGCATTAAAGCCTTATCTACCAGGACCAATTGTTGATAAAGTTGGAGACCAATATGTATTAAATGATAATTTAGAGCATTCGATTGGAAAAGTACGGTCATTCCATGGAGTAGCTCAAACCATTTTACGTTCGTATGCTTGGGTTAGGGCATTAGGTGCAGATGGACTTAAAGCTGTGGCAGAAACAGCTGTATTAAATAACAACTATCTGTATAGTAAAGTATCAAAAATTCGTGGTGTGAGTGTGCCGTATGTACAAGGGCAACGATTAGAGCAAGTTCGTTATAGTTGGGAGCAACTAGAGAAAGAAACAGGTGTTACAACAGAGGATGTACAACGCCGTATGACTGATTTCGGTTTACATTACTGGACTAGCCATCATCCCTATATTGTGCCGCAACCATTTACACTTGAACCAACAGAATCTTATTCTAAGGCAGATTTAGATGAATATATTCAAGCACTCGAGCAGATTTCTAAAGAAGCGTATGAAACGCCAGAAATTGTTAAAGCAGCCCCGCAAAATAGTACAATTCATCAATTAATTGAAGCAGACTATTTAGATGACCCTTCTAAATGGTGTATATCATGGAGAGTGTATCAACAAAAAATGAGAAATAAAAAAGAAGTAGTAATTAATAACCGTTAGGGGTTGTTTTAATGAGAACGAAGCATAGAAGTTTAAAAAATAAAAGAGTTGTCATTACAGGAGGAGCTAGTGGTATAGGATTAGCCACAGCACAACGATTTATAGAAGAAGAATCTATAGTGGCTATTTTAGATATTAATAAAGAGGGTATTGAACAGTCGATACATGAAAATCCTGGAATTGCTAAAGGATACGCAGTGGATGTTAGCAACCCTGAAAATGTAAATGCTGTTTTTGAGAATATAAAAAGAGATTTAGGTGGTGTAGATATTTTTATTGCGAATGCAGGTATTAGCATTCGCAATAAGTTTCTTGATATTAGTCCAGAACAATGGAATAGAGTATTAAACATTAATCTAAATGGTGTTTTCTATACTTCACAAGCTGCAGCAAAAATGATGGTGGAGCAGGGTAAGGGTGTCATACTTATGACAGCGTCTACAAATGGAGTGACAGGACATCCTTTCTATGCGGACTACAATGCTTCAAAAGCAGGGGTTAATCTTTTAGCAAGAACAATGGCATTAGAGCTCGCTCCAAACATCCGAGTGAATACGATATGTCCTGGATATGTACTAACCCCAATGCAAATGGCTGAGTATACACCAGATATGTTGGAAGTTGTAAATGAAGGTATTCCCTTGAAACGACATGCAGACCCAAAGGAAGTCGGCGCATTGTACGCTTTCCTTGCTTCGGATGAGTCGGCATATATTACCGGACAAACAATTGCTATTGATGGTGGAGAATTAGCTTAATTAAATGGAAGGGGTTATTTGATGAAGAAAAAGTCATTCTATTTATTATTGGTGTTGGTGATTTTGTTGATGGTGGCATGTTCGGAAAACAAAACAAATACACAAGTTCCAGCTACTGCTGATGCAGAAAGTGATGATAAAGACAGTAGTGTAACAACAAATATGAAATTGGTTAAGGATGGAAAGTTAACATTTGCAATGAGTGGTTTACTAAAACCATTAAATTATAAGGAAAATCAAGAATTAGTTGGTTTTGATGTTGAGATAGGGAAAGAAATTTCAAAGAGGATTGGCCTTGAAGCAAATCCTGTAACAAATCCATGGGAAACAATTATTCAAGGGTTACGAGGAAATAAATATGATGCAATTATTGGTAGCATGACTGCTACTGAAGAAAGGTCTAAACAGGTTGATTTTTCAAATCCTTATTATGTTTCAGGTGCTACAGTATTTATTTCTAGTGAAAATAAGGATATCAAAACAGTAGAAGATTTAAAGGGAAAAACGATAGGCGTTATGCAAGCTAGTACTTATGTTGAAGATGCAAAGAAATATACTAATAAAATCAAAGAATTCCCAAGTGAAATCTATGCATTACAGGATCTTCCCCCAGGTCGTTTAGATGCAGTAATTACAGATAGAATTGTAGGTATTTCAGCAATGCAAGAATCTGGATTGAAGATTCAAGCCCTAGGCGATGTCATAAAAAGAGAAGAGATTGCAGTTGCTATTAATAAAGATAACGAAGTTTTATTAGAAGCGATTAATAAAGCAATTGAAGAGATGGTTGAGGATGGAACGTATAAAGAAATAAGTATGAAATGGTTTGGGAAAGACTTGTTAGAATAAATGTTAAAGATGGAATGCCTAGTTTGCTAAACATGTACTAGGCAAAGAAAATAATTGTAAAGCAATTAAAATAAATTGAAAATTCTTTCTATTTTGATCACTAGCAAAATCTAGTTTTATTAATTAATTTTAGCTATTTAAATGGGGTGTTTGTCTTTTACACCCACATACTTAAAAGAGGTTAGGTGATTAATATGGATTTTCTAACAAATGTAACATCTATATTTCAAAAGCATGGTATTGAGTTTTTAAAAGCGACAGTGTTAACCATTGAATTAACAATTGTTTCTTTATTTATTGCTTGTGTGATTGGATTAGTGTTTGCCTTCTTCAAAGTATCCAATATAAAAATATTAGAAAGTATTGCTAACGCTTACATTTTTGTTGTTCGTGGTATGCCATTAATAGTACAACTTATGTTCTTGTACTATGGTATTTCTAGTATCTTCACCTTAACAGACTTTGCAGCTGGATCCATTGCGCTTGGAATCCATTCAGGAGCATATATTGCAGAAATTTTCCGTGGATCCATTCAATCTATAGATAAAGGGCAAATGGAGGCTGGTCGATCTTTAGGAATGACATATTTTAAAACAATGAGACGAATTATTTTGCCGCAGAGTTTTAAAAGAGCAATTCCTGCATTAGCTAATCAATTCATCATTGGCTTAAAAGACTCGTCTTTAGTAGCCTACATTGCAGTGTCAGAATTATTTAACCATGCACTGTCGACCCAAGCTTACAACTATATGCCTCTTGAAACATACTTTGTCGTGGGAATCTATTATTTAATTTTAGTTTTATTATTCACGTTGTTGTTTAATAAACTTGAAAGTCGACTGGATGTTGGAAGGAGGAAAAAACGTGATAAAGTTGAAATCGCTTTCTAAATCATTTGGTGATTTGAAGGTTTTAAAAGATATAAACCTAGAAATTAATAAATCAGAAGTGGTTGTTCTAATCGGAGCTAGTGGATCAGGGAAGAGTACTTTATTACGATGTATGAATTTTTTAGAGATATTAGATTCAGGTACGATAAGCATCGATGATGAGATTATTGATGTAAAAAGAACTAATTTAAATCATGTAAGAGAAAATATGGGTATGGTATTTCAACATTTCAATTTATTTCCCCACTTAAGTGTTTTACAAAATGTAATAGAAGCGCCAATTCAGGTGAAAAGGCAAAGTAAAGAAGAAGCCATTCAATTTGCTATGAGTTTGTTAACAAGAGTTGGTCTTGCTGATAAAGCTAATTACTTTCCTGAACAACTATCGGGTGGTCAAAAACAACGCGTTGCTATTGCTAGGGCACTTGCAATGAATCCGAGAGTTATGCTATTTGATGAACCAACATCAGCATTGGATCCTGAGTTGGTAGGTGAAGTCCTAGAAACAATGAAAAGCCTTGCTAAAGACGGAATGACGATGGTCGTCGTAACCCATGAAATGGGCTTTGCTAAGGAAGTTGCGGACAGGGTAATTATGTTAGCTGACGGAAAAATTATTGAAGAAGGCACGCCTGTAGAAATTTTTAAAGCTCCAAAACAAGAAAGAACCATTAAGTTTTTGCAACAAGTTTTATAATTGTTATCTTTAATTAGGGGGATGATGATAGATGTTAAAAACGTATGAAGAAGTATTAAAGGTTACAAACGAGCTTGTAAACATTGAAAGCATTGTTAATACCGAAGGGGAAATTGACATATCAAAGTCACTGGCTAAAACAATTTCTAGCTTACCCTATTTCCTGAAAAATCCCAAGTATGTGTTTATTTCACGAACGATAGATGATGAAGTTGAAAGGTACAATGTGTTTGCATTTGTAAGAGGAACCAAGGGGGATAGTAATAAAACGGTTGTGCTAATGGGACATACAGATACGGTGGGTATCGATGATTATAATAGTTTGAAAGAGAAGGCTTGTTCACCTAATGAACTCCATGAAGCGTTAAAAAGTGAAAAAGTTCCGCCATTGGTACGAGAGCATTTAGAATCAAATGAATGGTTATTTGGAAGAGGAACACTTGATATGAAAAGTGGTGTTGCAAGCCATTATTATCTATTAAAATATTATTCAGAACACCCAGAGGAGCTGAATGGAAATATCGTATTTTTTGCTGAGTGTGATGAAGAAGATAGCTCACATGGAGTACTATCCGGTTTAAATGATTTAAAAAGGCTAAAAGAAGAATATGGATTTGATTATGCGGCATTAATAAACTCCGATTTTGTTGCTCCTAAGTATGAGGGGGATGAAAGTAGATATATATATAAAGGTAGCGTTGGTAAACTACTCCCTTCTTTTTATATTACTGGGGTGGAAAGCCATGTAGGTTCTAGTTTTGAAGGAATCGACCCTAACTATATTGCTGCGGAGTTAACTAGACAAATTTCATATAACCCAGAATTATGTGATAAGGCGTTAGGAGAAACACCGATGCCACCTGTAAGTTTGAAGCAAACTGATTTCAAAGAGACGTATACAGTTCAGACAGCTCTTGCTTCATATGTATATTATAACTTCTTTGTGCAATCATGGTCACCTAAAGATGTCTTAGAAAAGTTGAAAGACCATGCTGAAAGTGCATTTAATAATGCAATAACCAATTTAAACAATCATTATAAGAGATATTGCGAAATTAGTGGGCAGGAATATACAAAATTGCCATGGAAGACTAGGGTATTGTTCTATGAAGAATTAGAACAATCAATTATTGCAGAATCTGGGGAAACTTACAAAGAACATATAAAAAATTTTAAACATGAACTATTAAAAAATAAACAATTAGATGTACGTATGTATTCAGCAAGGGTTGTAGAAGAAGTTTGGAAGTGGGCGAGGGATAAGAGTCCTGCAATCATTATTTTTTATTCCTCATTGTACTCACCGTGTGTAGAAGTAACTGGGAAAAATGAAAAGGAAAAAAATTTACTAATGGCTTTAGATTATGCTGTTGAGAAAGTTCAACCACATTATGATAAACCTATTGTACAGAAAAACTATTTCCCCCATATTTGTGATATGAGTTGTGTGGCTATAAATGTCGATGAAGACAGTGTGAATTCAGTTGTCAACAATAATCCTAGTTGGGGAACCAAACATTATGTAAATTATGATGCAATTAGAGAACTAAATATCCCTGCAATCAATATCGGGCCATATGGATATGATGCACATAATAGATTTGAAAGAACCGAATTGAAATACACTATGGAAATAATGCCTAATTTAACAAAACTAGTAGTAGATAAATTACTTGATAATTAATGAAAATTAGGGGTATTCGTTTGTTTGAAATTTGATAATTTTTTTAAAAATAGTAGCATGAACATACACCAAAGATAAATGCTGTGGTGAAATACTAGAACGTTAAATTCTTCTAATACCTGTTTGAATGGAACTCCTGCCAATCTTATATCGATTGCCTTCATTTTTACTTCTATTGAATAACTTACTGTTGTTCCATAGAAAAAACACCTCCACGTTGATTGTTTGGTATGTTTATACCCATTCTCAACGAAAGGTGTTTTTATTTGTCTCACTTTTTCAGGTCAGTTCATTGTGTAATAGCAAATCAAGGGATTTATTTTATTTACATAGTAAATCTTCTGCTAGGTGAGTAAATACTTCACCGATTATGGATTCTTCATCATATACCGAAGAACCTGTATTTTCTTCAGGTTGAGCGAAAGGAATGTGAGCTATCACATTTGTCTGCAATAAATCTGCTAGCTGTTCTGCTCCGCCTTGTCCGAATAAATAGTTTTTTTGACCATCTGGCCCTTCAAAATAGGCCATGTTTTCGACAACACCAAGAATGCTGTGTTTTGTATGCTGAGCCATCAAGCCTGCACGGGAAGCGACATGAGAAGCGGCTAGATGCGGTGTTGTCACAATGATTTCCTGTGCTTGTGGAATCATCGCTGCCATATCGATCGCGACATCTCCTGTACCAGGTGGTAAATCTATGAGGAGATAGTCTAACTCTCCCCACAGTGTGTTGACAAGGAAATTACGAATCCATTTGTTGAGCATAGGTCCACGCCACATAACTGGTTGGTTGTCATTTGTAAAAAAGCCCATCGACATCATTTTAACTCCATGACTTTCAACTGGAATAGCGGTTTGGTCAAGCATGGTAGGTTTTTGATCAATCTTCATCATGGCAGGGATGCTGAAACCATAGATATCGGCATCTAAAATACCTACACGTTTGCCAAGACGGGCAAGAGCCACAGCTAAATTAATCGTCACGGTTGATTTACCAACACCACCTTTACCACTTGTTACGGCAATGAATTGAACGCCAGAATTAAGCAGCAACATGTTTGGCATCCCTTGTTCTGTCACATTTTTCGCTTGAAGGGAGGTAGTTAATGCACGCCGTTCTTGATCTGTCATAGCTCCAAAGTTAATGGCAACTTTGGAGGCACCAATAGCTTGTAATGCCTCCTCCACATCCTGCTGAATTTTTGCTTTTAAAGGGCATCCTGGAATAGTCAAAATAATATCAAGTGATATATGTGTGCCATTGACTTGAATATTACGTACCATATTCAAATCCACGATACTTTGGTGAAGTTCAGGATCTTCCACTTGTTTTAATGCGTTTACAATATCTTCTTTTACTAACATTTTAGGTAACCACCTTACTCTTTTAAGCCTTTGCCCAGTCCTTTTAAGAAATGGACGCCAAAATTGAGCGCTCGATTGACATCTGGATCATTTAACATTTTTACGAGCTTAAACGCACTGACCTTTTCATCGGATTCAAGTGCTTTGTTGGCTTCATCGACACCTGCGTTTAAGCCTTCAATAAGTTTTGTCGTTGTCTCTGGATTCAGTTCCGTCAATGCTCCCGCAACACCCATTAAATTGTTGATGATATTCGTCACAGGCTTACGCGTTAATTGTCCAAGTGCAACATGGGCAACTTCCTCTTTGGCTTCTAGTAGTTTGGTAGCTGCCTCTAGTGCACCAATATCATTTAATTCAGCCATAATGGTAAACACTTGATTGACCGCTTCTTCATGATCAGAAAGCAGTTGTTTTAGATTGTCTAATTTTTGTTCCTTTAGTTGTTCTTCCGTTAATTGTTGTTTTTTAATGCTTGTAATGGGTACAGCCATGCTCTCACTCTCTTTCGTTAATGGTTGTTAAGTGAACGTAGCCAGGACGATTCCATTTCCGTTGTACCTCAACACCATTTTGAGGATGACGCTTTTTATAGCGTGGGTTTGTGCGAGGAAGTGGTGTTTTACCTTTTGGTTTTAGCACTTCTACTCGCACTTTTGTTTGTTTATAGGCTGGTGTTGATGTATTAACATCTGCTGCAGGCCCAGTTAAGAAGTTGATGGCTGAATCTTTGCTAACCGAGTTCATTGGTAAGAATAATTCGTTCCCTTGCACGCGATCTGTGACAAGAGCATTTAGCTTTAATGCACCATAAGGAGACACTAAACGTAGTAGTGCTCCATCTTCAATGCCTCGTTCTTTAGCCAACTCTGGTGATACTTCAACGAAAATTTCAGGTACTTTCGATTGAATACCTTTCGATTTATTTGTTAGATTGCCTTCATGGAAGTGTTCAAGCATACGGCCATTATTAATATGGCAATCGTACTGTGCCTCAAATTCAACAGGTTGTACCCAATCATTTAAAGCAAAACGAGCCTTCTTATCAGGGAAGTTAAAACCATCTTCATATAATAAAGGCGTATCCTTTCCATCATGACTACCCCAGCAGAAGCTTCCCCAGCCCTCTAAAACATCATAGTTAGCTTGTGAGAAAAGGGGAGAAAGGCTCGCCATTTCATTAAAAATGTCACTTGGATGATCATAATGCCAATCTGCACCTAATCGACGAGCAACGGCTTGAAGGATCTCCCAATCTGCTTTTGACTCACCAAGCGTTGGTAATACTTGATACAGGCGCTGAACGCGACGTTCTGTATTGGTGAATGTACCTTCTTTTTCAAGGGAAGGAGCAGCAGGTAAAATCACATCCGCATATTGTGCTGTACGAGATAGGAAACAATCTTGGACAACGAAAAAGTCTAGTTGTGAAAGAACCTCATCTACATGATTGGCGTTACAGTCAACAAGTGCCATATCCTCGCCCACTAAATACATAGCTTTCATTTTGCCTTCCATAATGGCATCTAACATTTGCATGTTAGTACGACCAGGTTGTGGCTGAATGTTGACACCGTATGCTTTTTCGAATTTTATACGTGCCTCATCATCTGTCACTTTTTGATAGCCTGGTAATAGATTTGGCAGTGTCCCCATGTCGCATGCACCTTGAACATTGTTATGACCACGAAGAGGGTAAGCACCAGCCCCAGGACGACGATAGTTCCCCGTTGCTAAAAGTAAATTTGAAATCGCCGCGGATGTATAAGAGCCTCCTGTATTTTGAGTTACGCCCATACCCCAAAGAACACATGTCCCATCTGCATCACGAATCATTTCAGCAACTTCTATTAATGTTTCTTTGGCAATACCAGTCATTTCTTGCGCATAATCAAGTGTATATGTTTCAAGTACATGTTTAAAATCATCAAAATGAAGGACATTTTCTCCAATGAAGGCTTCATCATGCCAACCTTGATCGATAATATATTTTGTTACGGCCATTAACCAAACTTGGTCAGTACCTTGTTTTGGACGCATGAAGATGTCTGAACGCTCTGCCATTTCATGTTTACGAATATCGGCAACAATTAATTTTTGACCATGTAATTTATGTGCACGTTTGACACGAGTCGCTAAAACAGGGTGACCTTCAGCCGGGTTAGCGCCAACAATAATAACAAGTCCAGCCTTAGCAATATCTTTAATTGTACCAGCGTCACCACCCAAACCAACTGTACGTAATAAACCGTCAGTAGCTGGCGATTGACAATAACGTGAACAATTATCTACATCATTTGTTTCAAACAATTGACGTGCCATTTTTTGAATCAAGTAATTTTCTTCGTTCGTAATTTTAGAAGAGGAGATAAAGCCTACAGAACCAGGGCCATATTGTTGTTGAATACCCCCAAGCTTTGTCGCAATTAAATCGAGTGCTTCATCCCATGATGATTCAACAAATTCATCATTTTTACGAATTAACGGTTTTGTAATACGTTCCTCGGAATTGATGAAATCCCAGCCGAATTTCCCTTTGACACAAGTAGAAATCGCATTGACTGGACCATCGGAAGGCTGTACTTTTAAAATTTTACGACCTTTTGTCCAAACTTCGAATGAACAACCTACACCACAGAACGTACATACTGTTTTTGTTTTTTTAGTGCGCTTACTACGCATGGCTGCTTCTACTTCTGATACGGCAAAAATACCACTATATCCAGGTTCAACTTCCTTAATCAAACTGATCATTGGATCTAGCATATCCTGTTTCAAGCCAGTCATAAATCCAGCCTCTCCAAGCATGGATTTTTCCATTAAGGCATTACATGGACAAACGGTTACACATTGACCACAACTTACACAGGAAGAATCATTGATCGCAACGCCTGTATCCCAAACTACACGTGGTCTCTCTGTTTCCCAATCAAGAGATAATGTTTCGTTCACCTGTAAATTTTGACAAACTTCAACACATTGACCACATGCAATACATTGGTTAGGGTCATATCGGTAAAATGGGTGTGACATGTCCACTTCATGTGGTTCAACTTTTGGTTTGTATGGATATTTTTGATGCTCGATTTCCATCAATTCTGCTGTGTTGTGTAATGTACAATTCCCATTGTTATTATCACAAACTGTACAGTACAGTAAATGATTTTCGAGTAGACGGTCCATCGCTTCTGTTTGTGCCGCTTTTGCTTTGTCAGAAGTTAATAAAACATTCATGCCGTCTACTGCCTTTGTGGAGCAGGAACGAACTAATTGGCCATTTACCTCCACGATACATGTATCACATGTTTCGATAGGGTCAACAGTTGGCACATGACAGATCTGCGGATGCTGTATGTCATGTTGATTAATGGTATCAAGGATTGTAGCTCCTTCTTTTACATCGTACGGTACGCCATTAATATTAATTTGAGTCAAGGTAACTTCCTCCTTTTGCACTTTGAGACTCATCGGACAACATGATACGGCTTAAGACAAATAGGGAATAATAAATCGAGTTGGTTATTTTTGAAAAAATTGTCTTGTTATCATTGTAATTCCCAATTGTTCTTGAAGCTACCTCAAAATAGGTAATCTGCTAGATCATAACAAGTTATCCATGTCTCGGTTTTCGTAAAAATAAAAAAATCCACCATGAAATGACATGTACAAGACATGCTAATGTTTCATGGTGGATAAAATTCTTAGCAGGCCTTGCTAAAAACTCAATCAACTTTTATTTTTTAATAACAATAGAATTCAACTATTAAAAACACTATGCAACATCGTGACATAGGGATCAAAATAGATCAATTCCATTTGTGATATGTATTATTATAGCCTTTTCCTTCAAAATGGACAATATTTATCATAAAATTTATTAAATGAGAATTATTATCAAGAAGTATTTTCTCTTTTATTTTTTTTCAAGTTGCTATATCATTAACAAACTGTAAGGGTGACCCTCATAACCATTTGCCTAAAAAAGTTTAATTACGATAGGAGAATCGTTGCTATGTCTAAAAAAATACATGAATTTAATGACATGATTCGAAAGTTAAGAAAAGAAGTATTTGGTAAAGGTCCAGAGCGTATTCATACGGTTTTTGTCGAGAATATGGCTGTATCCACTTTATACGGAAATATCACACCGACGGAGAAATTCATTGCAAGCACTCCGGAAGGTCTAAAAATGGTGCATGCTGCAAGAACGAGTATGATCCAAGAATTATATACGCAATCTCCACCAGAGGGTATGGAAGAACTGATGGGTAGTAAATTACTCCACCTATTTTCAGATATAAAAATTGAAGAGGATTTTGCAATTTCCGTCTTTGTTTTTGACAAGAATATCAGCGAATAAAGGGGATGCCTTATGGATAGAGCGATAACGAGGAAAATTATGCGCGTAGAAGGGCAGCAAGTGAAAGAAATAGATGACTTGGTTGTCTCAGAATACGCTGTTACTGTGAAAATAAATCAGCAAGAATTTGTGACGATGGTTTGTACACCAGAGTACGTGGAGGATATGGTTATCGGATATTTAGCTTCTGAGCGAGTGATCCGTAGCTATGAGGATATTGAGGAAATTTGGCACCAAGAAAAAGAAGGCTTTGTGCATATCAAAACAAAACATGTCAATCCATATTATCAACAAACACAAAACAAGCGTTATATTACGTCTTGTTGTGGAATGAGTCGACAAGGTTTTGTGTTTACGAATGATGCATTAGTGGCGAAAAAGATGGAAGATGTTCATGTGCAAATGACGACGGAGGATTGCTTCCGTTTAATGCATGCGATGCAGGATGGTGCTGACATATTTAAAAAAACAGGCGGTGTGCATAATGCAGCACTATGTGATGTCAATGGCATTGTGTTAAGTCGCATGGATATTGGACGTCATAACGCTTTAGATAAAATTTACGGCTATTGCTTACGCAACAACATCAGTATGCAAGACAAAATTATTGTATTTAGCGGACGAATATCATCGGAAATTTTACTAAAGGTCTCTAAAATAGGCTGTGCAATTGTGCTATCTAAATCAGCACCAACCGAATTAGCCTTACAATTGGCTGAGCAACTTGGGATTACAACGGTTGGCTTTATTAGGCAAAGCTCATTGAATATTTATACACATCCACAGCGCATCCTATTACCAGCTAATAAACTGAAAGAAGGAGATTAAATGACGAATCTACAAGACCAATTACACAGACCGCTAAGAGATTTAAGAATATCCGTGACAGATCGCTGTAATTTTCGCTGTCGCTATTGCATGCCAGCAGAAATATTTGGTCCAGATTACGCATTTTTACCATCTGATAAAATATTAAATTTTGATGAGATTGAACGATTAGTAAAAATTTTTGTTACATTAGGCGTGAAAAAAGTTCGGATTACGGGCGGGGAGCCATTACTACGTCGTGATTTGCCCGAATTAATTGCACGTATTCACCGCATAGAGGGTGTAGAAGATATTGCTTTAACAACGAATGGCTCTTTATTAAAAAAATATGCACAGCCATTGGCACAAGCTGGCTTATCCCGAGTCTCCGTTAGTCTAGACTCACTTGATGATGAGCGTTTTTTCGAGATGAATGGTCATCGAGGCAAGGTATTGACGGTGTTAGAGGGAATTGAAAAGGCAGCAGAAGCAGGTTTACAAGTAAAAATTAATATGGTTGTTCAAAAAGGAAAGAATGATCAAGATATCGTTACAATGGCACAATTTTTTAAAGAAAAACACCATATTCTACGTTTTATTGAGTATATGGATGTAGGGAATTCGAACGGTTGGCGTTTAGATGATGTGGTGTCCAAAAAAGACATTATCGATCACATCCATCAGTTTTCTCCATTACAGCCAGTGGCTCCAAATTACAAGGGGGAAGTGGCAACGCGTTATCAATATCAAGACGCACAAGGTGAGATTGGTGTGATCTCGTCTGTGACTGATTCCTTCTGCTCCAATTGCTCACGTGCGCGTCTCTCTGCGGAAGGGTCACTATATACTTGTTTATTTGCAACAGCAGGAACGGATTTAAGAGAGTTGTTACGATCTGGGCAAGACGATGCAGCCATCATCAAGTGTATTATGAACGTTTGGGAGACAAGGAATGATCGTTATTCAGATGAACGCAATGAACAAACAATAGCAAAAAGGAAAAATTCAAAAATTGAAATGTCTCATATTGGGGGATAGAGTGAAAAAAACAGAAAAAATCGGCAAAATAATGCCGAATTTTTCTGTTTATTTATGCACAAAAGTGCCACTTTTCCCACCTGTTTTTTCCACAAGATAGGTTTCTTTAATGACCATTGTTTTATCAACGGCTTTACACATATCATAAAAAGTTAGAGCAGCGATGGACACAGCAGTGAGGGCTTCCATTTCAACACCGGTTTTCCCACTACATTTGACAGTGGCTTGAATATGGAGCTCATAACCATCTTCTGTTTTTTGATAGTCGAATTGGAAATCGGTTCCTTGTAGCATGATGGGATGGCACATGGGTATGATATCGGCGGTTTTTTTAGCCCCCATGATCCCTGCAATTTGAGCAACTTGCGTCGGATCACCTTTTTTAATACCACCTTGTTGGATAGCTTGATAGACTTCATTGGATAAAGTAATCGTACTACGAGCGATGGCTGTACGTGTAGTGATTTCTTTTTCTGAGATGTCGACCATTTTGGGGCGACCTTCATCGTTCCAGTGTGTAAAATTATTCATTGTTAGACTCCTTTTTAGTTGTTTGTGACCAGTCGTGTTGTGCATTGATATTGATAAATGTTGAGCTATCGTCATCAAAAGGGACATAACAAACACGAAGTTGCTCTAACAGCACTTTCATACTCCGTTTGTTTTGTTCTGTTAATTGTTTTGCCTTTGGTAAAGCTGTGCGACGATATAGTGCAGCTAATGGTTGATCGCGTAGCGCTTGCGTAGGAACAATGGCATCATATGCATCATCAATAAGTACTAACATTTTTTTGATAAAATCGGTATTCATATATGGCATATCGCTCGCTACAACAAAAAACCACTCCACATCAGGATAGGCTGTCATAATATGATGCAAGGCAAAAAGAGGTCCTTGATGTGGCTGCTTTTCAATGAGCCATTGGACTTTTTCCTCTCCAAATTGTGGTTGTAAATGAGCGTTCGTAGCAATGACTATTGGATTTAGCTCATTTTTTTGCAAGGCAATAAGACTATGCTTATATAAAGGCTGACCGGCAAATATTTCAAACATTTTAGGTTGACCATATCGAGAAGATTGACCACCAGCTAACACAATACCAGCAATTTTCATAGGCGATTCAACTCACCTACAAAATGCTGTACAGTAGGGAGAATAAGCTTTGTCATCGCCAATGTTACGGCGTTGGTAGAACCTGGTAAAATATAAATGGCTGTTTGCTGAAGACTTCCAGCTGTGGCACGACTAAACATCGCTTTTGGACCAATTTCTTCGTAGCTGAGTGTTCGAAATAATTCACCAAATCCCATCATTTCTTTTTCAAAAAGAGGCAAGATGGTGTCGTAGGTTTGGTCTCTTGGTGTAAATCCTGTTCCACCTGTGATAATAATGGTATTGATTGTTTTACTACTGCACCAATTCTTGACATGATTAGCGATATCTAGTGGTTCGTCCTTTGTAAGTTGGTAGTCCACTACTTCAAATGTAGCTTCTTGCAATAAGGATTGTATACGCTGACCAGCATGATCATCTGCTTGTGTGCGTGTGTCACTGACCGTTAAAACTGCAACTTGGATTGGTTGCTGGTGATGTGTGGGATGCACAGTAATGACCTCCTTCGATAGTGTTTTGCGGAAAAACATTGCTTTTATTATAATGCTATTAATGAAAAGGTCAAACGAAAATTCAAAGAAAGAAAGGCCTCATACTTATGCAAAATAGATATTCTAGACAACAATTATTTCACCCAATTGGACAAACAGGGCAACAATCCATCCAACAAAAACACGTCCTAATCATTGGTGTGGGTGCTTTAGGAAGTGCTAGTGCAGAAGCACTTGTGCGCGCTGGTATTGGCAAGCTTACCATCATTGATCGGGATTACGTAGAGTGGAGTAATTTACAAAGACAGCAATTATATACAGAGCAAGATGCACAAGAAAAAATACCGAAAGTTATTGCAGCCAAAGCAAGACTTCACAGCATCAACACGGACGTAGAAATTAATACGGCTATTATGGACGCTTGTACAGAGTCTTTGCTGCCATTGTTAGAAAGTGTCGATGTGATGGTCGATGCAACAGATAATTTTGATGTCCGTTTTCTGATGAATGACCTTGCGCAAAAGTACTGTATTCCTTGGGTTTACGGCTCTTGCGTTGGAAGTTATGGTGCAACCTATACGATTGTACCAGGTAAAACACCTTGTTTACATTGCTTGTTAAACGTCATGCCTCATACAGGGATGACTTGTGATACGGTAGGAATTATTAGTCCAACGGTCCAAATCGTTGCAGCTTATCAAGTGGCAGAGGTTTTAAAACTGCTCATTGGAGATGAGAAAGCCTTACGAAAAAGCTATTTAACGTTTGATGTTTGGCAAAATCAGCACTATGAAATTAATGTCGAAAAAGTATGGCAGGCTGATTGTCCATCTTGTGGCAATCAACCGACATATCCTTATTTATCTTATGAAAATCAAACTAAATTACAGATACTTTGTGGACGAGACGCAGTACAAATCCGACCGCCAAAGCCAATTCACTATCAGTTCGACCAGCTGACAAAACAGCTTCGTCCATACGGTGAAATTCAAATGAATCCTTATTTGCTATCTTGCCAAGCAGACGATTACCGAATAGTCATTTTCCAAGATGGGCGAGTTGTGATTCATGGTATACAAGATATAGAAAAGGCGAAAAGCATTTACTATCGATTATTAGGTTAAAGGAGTGTACTAAATGTTAGAAAAAAGACAACCAATTCCTGTCGCAGAAGCTGTTCATCGTGTAATGGACTTTGCCTTCCCAGCAAAAAAGGAGCTTGTGCCTTTAACACAAGCCCATGGACGCTTTATAGCAGAAGCTGTAAGAGCTGATCATGATGTACCAGCCTTTGATCGTTCCCCTTATGATGGCTATGCTATACGCTCGATTGATAGCCAAGAAGCCTCCTCACAACACCCAATCCGTTTTCAAGTCGTTGGGGAAATTGGTGCAGGCTATGTTTATGACGAAGTCGTTGGAGATCGACAAGCTGTCCGTATTATGACAGGTGCACCGATCCCACCAGGGTGTGATGCAGTGGTCATGCTAGAATTAACCCATACATTCGAAGAAAATCATCAAACATATATGTCGATTAAACGGACTTTTGAAGCGGGGTCCAACATTTCGTACAAAGGGGAAGATGTGCAGCAAGGTGCTATCCTCATTGAAAAAGGACAATATATTAATCCCGGCGTGATGGCCTTACTTGCTACTTTTGGTTATGAACAAGTACCTGTTTATCGTAAAACGGTCATTGGTGTGATAGCCACTGGTAGCGAATTACTAGAGCCAGGTGAATCTTTACAGCCAGGCAAAATTCGCAATAGTAATGCGTATATGATGATGGGGCAAATAGAGCGTGCTGGAGCAGAAGTCAAATATTTTGGCAAGTTAAGCGATGATCTCGAATTATGTATTGAGAATGTTGAAAAAGCCTTACAGGAAGTGGATATGTTAATTACAACGGGGGGTGTTTCCGTAGGAGATTATGATTACTTACCAGCCATTTATGAAGCGATAAATGCAAAGGTTTTGTTTAACAAAGTGGCGATGCGCCCAGGTAGTGTGACAACTGTAGCCGCTCGAGAGGGGCAATTACTATTTGGACTTTCTGGTAATCCTTCAGCCTGCTATGTTGGCTTTGAGCTATTTGTACGCCCGATTATTCGCACGGCCTATAGTAATTCACAACCCCATTTACGAAGAGAACAAGCTATTTTAGGTGCGGATTTCACAAAGGCTAATCCATTTACACGCTTTGTAAGGGCGCATGTCTATTATGACAAAGGTCAATTAGTTGTTGAGCCCTCTGGTTTTGATAAATCGAGTGCAGTTTCTTCTTTAGCAACAGCGAACGCGTTCATTGTCTTACCAGGTGGCTCACGTGGCTATGAAAAGGGTATGCAAGTAGATGTTCTATTGTTAGAAGATTTGCAAGGAAGTGAGTGGCCTTGGGACAATATCGAAAAATCTTACAGATAGTTGGCTATCAAAATAGTGGTAAGACGACATTGATGGAGCAATTAATTAAGAGAGCTACAACGGAAGGGCTTCGAGTAGGAACCATTAAGCATCATGGACATGGTGGTGTACCTATAGTAGACGCTTCAAAGGATAGTAGTCGTCATGAGCTTGCAGGTGCGGGTGTCACAGCAGTTGAGGGAGCAGGAACTTTACGTTTGAGTATTCATCAACATAACTGGGAACTTGCTGATATAATAGAGATTTATGCATCCTTTCCAATGGATATTATCTTGATTGAAGGGTATAAAAACGAACATTATCCGAAGGTTGTGCTTTTACGAACAGCACAAGATCAAGCTTTATTACAGCAAGTATCCCAGATTATTTGTGTGCTCTATTGGCCAAGCTATCCACTCGATTCGTCAATCGCTATCCCTGCCTTTTCGATTCATGAAGAAGCACAGTATATGGAGTTTTTATGGAAGGAAATGAGGAAAAAATCATGACTACAGCGTTGTTTGAAATTATCGATAAACCCATTGATGTAGAGGAAGTAAGACAAAAGGTACTTAGTCGAAATGCTGGGGCTATTACACTATTTATTGGCACAGTGCGTGAAATCACAAATGGTAAAAAAACATTGCACTTGGAATATCAAGCCTATCCTGCCATGGCCATTAAAATGTTTGAGCAAATTGCGAAGGAAATACAAGAACAGTGGCCAGAAGCGCAAGTGGCAATTACCCATCGTGTAGGTCATTTAGATATTTCTGATATTGCTGTTGTCATTGCTGTATCATCGCCACATCGTAAAATAGCCTATATGGCGAATGAGTATGCGATTGATCGCATTAAGCAAATTGTGCCTATTTGGAAAAAAGAGCATTGGGAGGACGGTACGGAGTGGATTGGTGATCAATTAGAAAATGTTCCATATCCGCAAGGAAAACCGTCCATTCTTGAGGAGGAAAACCGTGATTAACATCTTATTATTTGCGCACTTACAAGAAGCCGTTGGTGAGTCACAGCTTACTGTAGACCTGTCGGATGTGACCGTTGCTCAGATTAAGGAGTGGCTGGAAAAGCACTATCCACAGCTGTCATTACAACAGATGATGACGGCGATTAATGAGGAATTTGCAACGGATGCAACGATGGTCAAGTCGGGCGACACAATCGCCTTTATCCCACCAATTAGTGGGGGATGACAAAAAGGGTAGTTGGTTTAACCAACTACCCTTTTTAAACTTTCAGTATATGAATGCTAAGCAGCATAAGGAAAGAAATAGCAATCATGCACAGAGCCCATGTCCAGGCAAGGGCCATGTTTCCCGCATCAAGGGCTATATAAATAGCGAGTGGCATTGTTTGTGTTTTTCCTGGAATGTTACCCGCAAACATTAAGGTAGCGCCAAATTCACCTAAAGCTCGTGTGAAGCTTAATATACCACCAGACACGAGTGCCTTTAATGCAAGGGGGATGGAAATATAGAGTAAGACTTGCCACTCATTTGCCCCACCAACACGTGCAGCATTTTCAATATCTCGATCAACAGAGGCAAAACCAGTTTTAGCCGATTGATACATTAATGGAAAGGCAACAATTGTAGAAGCGATGACCGCCGCCCACCATGTAAACATGACGGGCTGATCGAAAAGCCACATAATCAAATTTCCTAGAACGCTATTTTTTCCAAAAATAACGATAAGCAGGAAACCTACAACTGTAGGAGGAAGTACTAGAGGTAACAGCAACACAGTTTCAAGCAATAATTTGCCTTTGAAATGGTGTGTGGTCATCCATTTGCCCATGATAATACCTGCTACGATAGCGATGATTCCTGCGACAAAGGCAATCTCAATCGAAAGCCAAAGTGGAGACCAAAAATCGGTACCCATTTATTATTGAGTTCCTTTAAATCCATACTTTTTAAATATGGTCATTGCCTCATCACTTTGTAAAAAATGATAAAAATCTTCCGCCTCTTGAGCATGTTTACCATTTTTTATCACTCCGACAGGATAAATAATCGGTTTGTGTGTATCATCAGTTGCTGTCGCAACAACATCGACTTTATCTGATACAAGGGCATCCGTTTTATAAACGAGTCCAGCATCAACATTTTCCGTTTCGGTGTAAGTAAGAACTTGTCGAACGTCTTTTGTATAAACCATTTTGGATTCTAGTGAATCCCAAAGTTGCATACTTTTCAACGTGTCCACACCATATTGCCCAGCAGGAACCGTTTCTGGTGTACCGAGCGCAATTTTTCCTGCTTGTTGTAAATCTTCAAAGGATTGAATTTGCTTTTCATTATTTTTTGGAACGATTAATACTAATTCGTTTGCTAAAAGATCAGTTCCTTGCTTTTGATCGATAAGGTCTTTTTCTACAAGGGCATCGAATTTATCTTCTGCTGCTGAAAAGAAAATATCTGCAGGAGCACCCTGTAAAATTTGCTGTTGTAATGCACCTGAACCACCAAAGTTATAGAGGATTTTAATCGTACTGTGTTCTTTTTCATAAGTTGTTTTTAGTTCTTCTAAGGCATCCTGTAAACTAGCCGCTGCAGAAATTGTTAACTCAACGGGTTCGTTTGCTTTCAACTCTTTTTCTTGGTTACCACAAGCTGCTAATAGGCCAACTAGTAGTATCAGTGTCACAAAGAAACTATAAAATTTTTTCATTATGATTTTACTCCTTTTATAACTCGTTATAACAAGACATAACTTATTATAATTAGTTATAAGTGAAAAAGAAAGATTTATTGGTAGAAAATTTCTAGATGTTCATAAGGATATAAATGAGATACCATATAAACAGAGGTTTATAGGAGGGGAATGTTTACATGTCACAAGAACAATCCTATACGATTGAAGAGGTAGCACAATTATTAAAGGTTTCGAAATTAACGATTTATGATTTGGTGAAAAAGGAAGATTTGCCAGTTTTCCGTGTTGGTCGGCAAATGCGTGTAGATCGAGCTGACTTGCAAGCCTATATACAAAAACGTAAAACAGGTACTGCTCCATCAGTGCCGTTGACAACTGCAGCCACTCCAACAAAAAATAATCAAAGAATGATTATTAGTGGGCAAGATTTAGTGCTAGATTTACTGGCAAAATATATCGAGAGAAGACAATCTAATAAAGTATTGCGTTCACATGAAGGTAGTTTTAATGGTGTTATGGCGATGTATAACGGAGAATGTGATATGGCGAGTTTACATATGTTTGATGGTGATACAGGGGACTACAATACCCCTTATTTGAAAAAGATTTTTGTAAGTCACGCTTTTATACTCATCAATGTCGTATCACGTAGAGCGGGTTTCTATGTTCAACAAGGGAACCCTTTAGAAATTAAATCCTTTGAAGACTTTAAGACTAAATCATTTACATTGATTAACCGTGAGAAAGGCTCAGGTGCTCGTACTTTATTAGACGAACAATTGCGCATTCATCACATAGCGCCTTCCACAATTAAAGGGTACCACAATGAAGAAATGAGCCATCTCGATGTCGCCTCTGCTGTCGCAAATGGGTACGCAGATGTTGGCATAGGTATTGAAAAAACTGCTAAACTCATTCATGTTGATTTTATACCTGTTGTCAAAGAGCGTTATGATATTGTGTTGTTTAAAACACCTGAAAATCAACAACTGATTGAAACAGTGAAGGAGATTTTGAACGCACCAGATTTTCAATCAGAAGTGGCTGCATTAGGTGATTACGACCTATCTCAAATGGGTCAAGTCATGTATGAAACGTTGTGATCAAAAATTTTATATTGAGTTTAAAAACTAAATAGATTACAATTTTACTGGGAAATTTGATGGTCGTTGTGTAATGTAAGAATTGCTTAACTTCTATGAAATTTTTAAATCGTACAATGGTGAGATGGATATATTAGTAGGTATAACTGCTTAGATATTAGCCCGCCATAAAATAGCTTGCGTAATTAATGCGCAACTATTTTATGGTGGGCTTTTTTATGTAGGCACATTAAAAAAAGAGGAGTTGAATCGTGTGACTTGGTCCGTATTACACATCATTGGCATTATTGCTTACGCTATTAGCGGAGCATTTGTTGCGTTACAAGCCAAATATTCTTTTATCGGTATATTTGTGCTCGGTCTCACAACGTCCTATGGCGGTTCTATTATTCGAAACGTTGTGCTTGATATACCTGTTGCAGATATATGGGAGCGTCAATCTTTACTAGTCGTATTAATCACACTAACGACAATCTTGTTCGTCAAAAGGAACTGGATTCATCATTGGAATCGATGGGGGTATTTCTTTGATTCTATCGGCCTTGCTTCTTTCGCTATACAAGGAGGACTACTAGCGAAAAGCCTCCATCACGATCTCGGTATCATTATTATTGCTTCCATGTTTACTGGTGTTGGCGGAGGGATGATTCGTGATTTATTAGCTGGTAGAACGCCACTTGCATTAAGAGAAGAAATTCATGCTGTGTTGACATTTTTGTGCGCGCTATGCATTTGGGCAGGGTGGAGCAGCCCTATTGAACTGTCAGCTATCGTTATTTTCATTGTGGTGATTCGAATGTTATCTGTGAATAATAAATTAAAGCTGCCTATGAAACAATCTCACTAATGGTTAATAAAACAGTGATAAATTCGATAACCGTTCACAAGAGAACAGACGTATGGTCGAAGTAGGTGTAGCTAGCTTTTTAGATACAGCACTGAATAAATAGTTGAAAAACTATATTGGTAAAGGAGATATTGATGTATTGCACAAGTTACAGTGAATAACATAATAAAATTGAGAACCAAAAATGGTGATAATATTGGGACTTTTACAGGGTCATAAAATGATTTTAAGATTTCAAGCCATGCGTCCAAAGGTAAAAACAACTTACCTGAAAGTAAAATTAATGGTGATAAGACATTAGACGTCAGCACTAATAAATAATCAAGACATAAGCGTTGAAATTGTTCAAAATCACAATGTATTTAACCAAAATAATAAGACTGGACATGGCTATTGCCATGTCCAGTTGCCGTTTTTAAAGGTGATGGTAGTGAGAGTAAGTAATTAAATGTTTCATTTATATCGCAATTATAATCAGTTCAATTACCTATTAGTAGTAACACAAAATTAATCATGGTTTAAAAAATAAAATGAAACGATCACATCTTAAAAGTACACAGCTCAACAAGATCATGCACACAGTGTATTATCAGTTTTGTTTTTTACTGAATATTCTAGATGTTTACACTGCTGGCTTTCAACAAATTCTTACTCAGAAATATTGCAGTAGTTGAAACTTTTACGAGAATAATCATTGAGAGAAACGTATAAAATTCTGAAATTTTCAAAAAATCAAATATTTGTATTGACATCTTTACCCAAAATCAATATGATTAAAAAAATAAAACGTTCACTTTATTTTTGTTTTATTTTAAAGTAAATACTTCAAAAAAGGTGGGTAAAACAATGAAGATCTTGATAGGTGAAATTGCACATGAGACAAACACATTTTCTAATGAGAAAACAACTGTTGAATCGTTTAAGGAATGGGAATGGATTCATGGCGATGAAATCATAAACAAACATCGTAATGTAAGAGATTACTTAGGTGGAATGATTGAACGCGCTGAAGAAACAGGAGTGGAAATAATTCCACTATTTTCAGCATTTGCGATGCCTTCCGGGGTTATAACTAAAGAAACCTACAATAGGCTTATTAGTGAATTAACTGATTCGATTAAAGCGGTAGTAGAGTATGATGCCATTTGTCTTGCACTTCATGGTGCTGGTGTTGCTGAAGACGTTGATGATCTAGAAGGTGGTATATTAGCTGCTATTCGAGAAGTTGTAGGGTATAAAATTCCAGTTGTAGTCACGTTAGATCTTCACGGAAATATTACTGATCAAATGGTTAGTGAAGCAGACGTCCTATTGGGAGTTAATTTTTACCCACATGTTGATTGCTATGACAGAGGAATCGAGGCGATAGATATTACTCGAAAAATTCTTTCAGGTGAGATTCAACCAAAGATGAGCCTAAAAAAACTCCCGCTTATGATTCCTACATCTACTACAAATTTATCACCCGCAAAAAATATCAATGAACTGTGCTGGGCACGTGAAGTAAATGAAAACATTATTGATTGTACATTCTTTCATGGCTTTCCCTACACGAATATACCTGAAGTCGGAGTTTCGGTTGTTACTGTCACTAATAATGACCAGGAGCTTGCAGATCAAACCAATGAAGAAATTGCCATAGAGATATGGAATGCAAAAGAGATGTTTTTCCCAGACATTATTAACCCAGAAGAAGGAATTAAAAGGGCATTAAAACTAGAGGGAAAACCAATTGTAATTAACGAAACCTCAGATAATCCTGGAGGAGGTACACCAGGTGATGGTACTCATTTGCTTTCAGCCATGATAAAGGCAAATCTTGAAAATGCTTGTTTCAGTTTTATCTATGACCCAGAAGTAGTGAACATTGCTCATGACAGAGGGGTAGGATCTTCAATCGATGTATTACTTGGTGGCAAAACAGATGACATACATGGAAAGCCCGTTAAGGTAACAGCATACGTTAAAACACTAGCTGATGGCCAATTTATCCAGTCTTCCCCAATGGGAAAAGGTGCAAAAATAGATTATGGTAAGTCTGCGAGGTTAGTAGTTGGTGGCATCGATATTATTGTTTGTTCCAAAAGGTCCCAAACACTGGATGAACAAATCTTTTTATTACATGGAATTGATATTAAGACATACAAAATTGTCGCTTTAAAATCAAGCCAGCATTTCCGTGCCGGATTTGAACCATTAGCCCATAAAATAATCACAGTTGACTCTCCTGGGTTATCAAGCTTTAATCTTTTTTCTTTTAAACACACAAGACTTACAAAACAAGTTTATCCTTTTAATAAAGAAGCAAAATTTTTACAGGAAGATAAGGTTAAGTAAAAGGAGGGGTGAAAGTGAAAACCAGGGGATGTAAATTAATCGTTATGTTAATTATCATGGTGATTTTAGCAGGCTGTAACCCAAATTCGAATGAACAAAGTTCTGGAAATGGCGATAGCAAATCACGGAACACATTAGTAATCTCTTCTGTTCGTGAGCCGGATACCATTGACGTCCATAAAACAACTTGGGTTGATAATTCAACTGCCAATATTTATGACACATTGTTAAAAAGGGATCTTGAAGGAAATATAATACCAGGTCTTGCCGAAAAATATGACATTTCAAATGATGGTAAAATTTGGACCTTTTATTTAGATGAAAATGTCAAGTTCCATTCTGGGGAACCGCTTACTGCTGAAGCAGTTAAAAAGTCGTTTGAAAGGTTCCTTCAATATTCTGCTGTCAAGTTTTTAGCTGGACCAGTGGACAAAATTGAAGCTGATGGACAGAAATTAATGGTTTATTTCACAGAGCCCTTTGCACCTTTTGCCAGTGGATTAACTACTTCATATTTAGCACCGATGGATCCTAAATCACTTGATGAGTACGGAGAGGATTTTGGAAAACATCCTGGGGCTTCAGGAATATTTAAATTTGGGGAAAGAATACGTGGATCTTCTATTACTTACATGAAAAATGACGATTATAATTGGGGTCCTCCTTTTGTAGACAATAAGGGTGCACCAGGTTTTGATAAATATGAGTTCCGTTTTATCACGGATGACGATACTAGAGTACTAGAATTTAAAAAAGGTACCACACAGATTATGACCAATGTGCCACCAAATTATATTAAAGATCTTGAAACAACAGAAGGTGTGAAAATTGATAGTATGTTGGAACAAGGCATAACTTACTTAGGCTTCAATAATAAAAAGCCAATGTTCCAAGACAAACGTGTTAGACAAGCTATCGCACTTGGTATCGATCGTGATCCACTCGTAGAATTTGCTTTGGAAGGCTATGCAAAACCACTCTTTGGTCCTCTTCCTCAAAGTATACCAGGATATAGTGAAAAGGTGGAAGGAGAGGCAAAACAAAAATACTCTCTAAATGTGGAAAAAGCTAAATCGTTGCTAGAAGAAGCTGGGTGGAAGGACACAAATGGAGATGGGATTATAGAGAAGGACGGAAAGCCTTTCTCATTTGAATTATGGTTATCTGATGAACCAGTAATGCAAAGAATTGCCCAAATTCTTCAAGGCCAATTAAAAGAGATTGGTATTTTAGTTAATATTTCTGTTCAAGAGCCAGCGTCAATTTCTGCAAACACACCAAAGGGGTTACATGATGCACTTCTAAATATGTACGGATGGTCAGATCCAGATATCTTGTATATGCTTTTTGGAAAAGGAAGTTCATTAAGAATGCATTATGAAAATGAGGAATTACACAATTTACTCACTAAAGCACGTCAAACGATGAATAAGGAGGAGCGTATGGAAATTTATGAACAAGCACAGCAATTTCTTGTGGAAGAATCTCCTTGGGTTCCGTTATTTGTACGTGAGAATGTAACCGCTTACCGTGACATTAATGGATTTAAACAAAATCCTTACTCACAATCTATTATCTTCAATGATATCACTTCGAAATAAAAATTAACCTGAAAAGTTAGGGATGTTCATCCCTAACTACCTTATTAAAAAAGGGGGGATGTAAACTTGTCTAAATATATTTTGAATCGTACTTTTTCAATGGTTGTTACTCTAATTGGTGTATCGATTTTAGTCTTTTTGATGATGCACCTCATACCTGGTGATCCAGTAACTTATATTCTAGGAGACTTTGCTTCTGAAGAGGCCATAGTTGAAATGAAAAGCACTTTAGGTTTAGACCAGCCGCTTTTTATTCAATACATTGATTATATTAAAAATGTGTTGCAAGGGGACTTAGGAACATCCTATATTACAGGTTTGACAGTGATTGAAGAGATTACGGCTCGCTTTCCTATTACAGTACAACTAGCGCTTTATAGTTTAATCATTGGATCAGTAGTTGGGATTTTAATGGGTATTTTAGCAGCAGTGAAACAAAATACAATCTTCGACCAACTAGCTATGGTTATTTCCTTAATAGGTATATCTGCACCAGGGTTTTGGATTGCTCTATTCTTAATTTGGATTTTTTCATACCAATTCAGTGTTTTCCCTATTTCAGGATATCAAGGGTTTTATTCATTAATTCTGCCATCTATTACACTTGGTTTAGGATCAGCTGGTAATATAGCAAGAATGACAAGGTCAAGTATGCTTGAAGTAATTAAACAAGATTTCATGAGAACAGCTCAAGCTAAAGGACTTGCTATGATTCCTATGATTTTTAAGCATGCTCTTCAAAATGCCATGATACCTGTTATTACTTTAATTGGTCTACAGTTTGGTTTTCTATTAGCAGGTGCTGTAGTCATTGAAACTGTATTTGCACTACCAGGATTAGGAAGTTTTTCTATTGAAGCAATTACTAAAAGGGATTTGCCAACAGTACAAGGGTTAGTTCTATTTATGGCATTTCTTTTTATTATAACTAACATGATAGTGGATCTTGTATACAGTTTAGTAGATCCTCGTATTAAGTATTAGAAAGGGAGGCAAGTATTTTGAGTAGTTCAGCTCCTAAGCTTACAGATTCAGAAACTAAATTCAATCCTCCTCAAAATAATAGGGATTCTGAGGTAAAGTCTAAAACATACTGGTCGTTAGTGGGGAAAAGAATAATAACTAACAAAAGTGCTGTTAGTGGGGCCTGTATTTTATTGTTCTTCGTGTCTATTTCCTTACTTGCTCCTTGGATTGCCCCACATTCAGTTGACGTAATGAATTTCGAACAAAGGTTTTTACCTCCAGGAGGACAACATTTATTAGGGACAGATGATTTTGGGAGAGATATATTTTCTAGAATATTATATGGAGGTCGGGTTTCCTTAATGATGGGGCTTGTTGCGGTGCTAATCGCAGGCGTTATCGGGGTCATTTTAGGAATGATATCAGGCTATTACCGTAGATTTGATATTTATATTATGCAGGTTATGGATATTTTACTGGCTTTTCCCTCACTCCTTCTTGCAATTGCTATTATTGCTGTACTTGGGGTCGGATTAACTAACGCGATGATTGCGGTTGCAATCTCGGCTATACCTTCATATGTAAGGGTGGTTCGAGGATCGGTCTTATCAATAAGGGAAAAAGAATATATAGAGGCAGTAAAGGCACTTGGTGTTTCGGATTTTAAAATAATTTTAAAGCATGTATTTCCTAACGTATTATCACCAATAATTGTTTTATCCAGTTTACAATTTGGAACTAGTATTCTTGTAGCAGCAGCGTTAAGTTTCTTGGGGCTCGGTGCTCAGCCGCCTACTCCTGAATGGGGATCTATGGCTTACGTTGGAAAAGCTTTTTTAGGGCAGGCTTGGTGGATGTCCCTTTTCCCAGGTTTGGCAATTATGTTAGTCGTACTTGGTTTTAACCTGCTAGGTGATGGATTGCGGGATGCACTAGATCCAAGGCAAAAATAACTGCTTGGGAGTGAAAAAGATGGGAACTAACCTTGTAAAAAAAGAAGCGCTTCTGAAAGTGGAGGACCTTTCTATTAGATTTAAAACAGGGAAGAACAATTTTGTTAATGCAGTGAGTCAGGTGAACTTTACGATTAATAAAGGCGAAACACTCGCTTTGGTAGGAGAATCTGGGTGTGGTAAAAGCGTTACGTCCCTTTCCATAATGAGATTAATATCAAATAGTGTTGGGAATATTGATGGAAAAATTATTTTTAATGATATCGACTTCAATCAATTATCTGAAAAAAAAATGCGGTCAATTCGTGGGAAAGATGTTTCAATGATATTCCAAGAGCCTATGACATCCTTAAATCCTGTTCATAGAATTGGAAGACAAATTAGTGAGGTTCTTAAGCTACATACAGATGCCTCAGGAGATGAGTTAAAAAAGCAAACGGTTGATATATTAAAAAAGGTTGGAATTCCACGCCCAGAAAAGATTATAAGCGAATATCCACATCAACTTTCTGGAGGAATGAGACAAAGGATAATGATCGCGATGGCTATGGCTTGTAATCCTAGCCTATTAATTGCTGATGAGCCAACAACAGCATTAGATGTAACGATACAAGCGCAGATTTTAGACTTAATGAATGATCTCAAAACTAACTATGAAACAGCAATACTATTAATAACTCATGATTTAGGTGTTGTAGCAGAAATGGCTGATCGGGTTATGGTCATGTATTATGGGCAAATTGTTGAAGAAGCACATGTAAAAACTATCTATAAAAATCCACAACATCCTTATACCATTGGTCTATTAAATTCTATTCCTAGTCTTGAAGATGAACAGGATAATCTACAACCAATTGAAGGCAATGTACCAAATATCGGAGAGATAACGAAAGGATGTCCTTTCTTTTCTCGATGCACCCAAGCTCATTCAAAATGTTTTGAAAGAAACCCACCTCTAATAAAAACGAATAACGAACACTCAGTTAGATGTTGGCTATATATTCATGAGGAGGCATTAGCATGAGTGAAATACTGCTGGAGGTTCATAACCTAAAAACATATTTTCCTATAAATAAGAGTTTTATTTCTAAAAAGAAAGACTTTGTTAAAGCTGTTGATGGCGTTACTTTTAAGCTATTAAAAGGAGAAACATTGGGAATTGTTGGAGAAAGCGGCTGTGGCAAGTCTACAACTGGAAGAAGTATCTTAAAATTAATTGAACCAACAAGTGGCGAAATTATATTTGAAGGCAGAGATGTCCTAAGCTTGAGTAAGCAAGAATTGAGAAAGCTCAGAAAACAAATGCAGATTGTTTTCCAGGACCCGTTTGCTTCTTTAAATCCTCGTCTTCGAATCTCTTCTATTTTAGAAGAAGCACTATTAACACATGGAATAGGAAAGAGTAAGAAAGAAAGAAGGCAGAAAATTTTAGAAATTTTGCAAATGGTAGGATTAAGTGCTTTTCATGCAGATCGCTATCCTCATGAATTTAGTGGGGGGCAAAGACAAAGAATAGGAATTGCCCGAGCAATCGCGGTAGGTCCATCACTTATAATAGCTGATGAGCCCGTTTCTGCTTTGGATGTATCTGTTCAAGCACAAATACTTAACCTGTTTCAGCGTCTTCAGAAAGAATTAGGACTAACATACATTTTTATTGCTCATGATTTAAGTGTGGTAAAACACATTAGTGACAGAATTGGCGTAATGTATCTAGGAAGAATGGTAGAGTTTGCTGATAAAAACCAATTGTTTTCAGAACCGCTTCATCCTTATACAAAATCCCTTATGTCTTCTGTTCCAGTCCCTAATCCTGAAAGTGAAAAAAAAGACCGGATAATTTTAACTGGTGATGTTCCAAATCCAGTAAATCCTCCTCTTGGTTGTACTTTCCATCCTCGATGTTTTGCATGTATGGAAGTATGTAAGACAAAAAATCCTAGAAATATAGAGGTTAAACCAGGACATTTTGTAGCTTGTCACTTGTTTGAACCTGAAATAATGGATCAAGAGACTACAAGTAATTTTATATAAAAAGGAAGGTATTACTCTATGGATATAAATAAAATTTCATTACAACGAATTAAATTACCCTTAAAATCTTCATTTGAAACTAGCTTCGGTAAAGTGATTGAAAAGGATATTATCATCGTTAAGGTACATGGCGGAGATAAAGTTGGCTTTGCTGAAAGTGTCGCGATGCCTTTTCCTATCTACAACGAAGAGACTACAGGTACAGTATGGCACATGCTCGAAACTTATTTGATTCCAAAGCTATTAGAAAACGAAATTCAAGAGCCAAAAGATGTCTCGGAATTGTTTTCATATATACGTAGAAATAACATGGCAAAAGCAGTACTTGAAATGGCAATTTGGGATTTATATAGCAAGCAAAAAGGACAAACGCTTTCTACTACACTAGGAGGAACACGGTCAGAGATTGAAGTGGGTGTAAGCATCGGCATTGAAAATAACATAGAAACTTTATTAAACAAGGTGGCAGGTTTTATAGAGGATGGATATAAAAAGATAAAGGTCAAAATTAAACCGGGCTGGGACATTGCCCCTTTAGAGGCTATTCGGAAAAATTTCGGAGAACAAATTCCGCTAATGGCTGATGCTAATTCTTGTTATAGCCTGAATGATTTACAACTATTAAAAGAATTAGATCAGTTTAATTTAATGATGATTGAACAGCCGTTAGCTCATGACGACATTTTAGATCACGCAAAATTACAAGAAGCAATAACTACACCTATCTGTTTAGATGAAAGTATTCATTCTGTAGAAGACGCAAGAAAGGCAATCGAAATTAGTGCTTGCAAAATTATTAATATTAAAGTTGGTCGTGTTGGAGGACTTTTCGAAGCAATTAAAATGCACAATCTATGTGAGGAAAAAAACATCCCCGTTTGGTGTGGTGGAATGCTTGAAGCTGGCATAGGTAGGGCTCATAACATTGCTATGGCTTCATTAAGTAACTTTAGTATTCCAGGTGATACATCTGCTTCCAACCGTTATTTTGATGAAGATATCATTTTACCAGAAGTGACTCTTTCAAAACCTGGCACTATTATTGTTCCAGAACAACCCGGCATTGGTTTTGAGGTTAACCAGGAATTCATTAATCAATTCACAGTTAAACAAAAGGATTTTCTAAGAGATAAAATAAAGTACTAATAAATGATTTCAAGTTGATTTTATTTAATGATGGGTGGAGGGATATACAAATGGTTTTAACAGAACCAATTGTCTATAAAAATGTCATTGGTTTAAAGGAAATTCAAGATGTAGTTTGTTTTCAAGAAGAAATCTGGGACAAAGATGTTGTAACGCCTCTACCACAGCTTATTGCTGCTACCCACAATGGAGGAAACATAGTTGGAGCGTTTAATGATGGTGAATTAATTGGGTTTTCATACGGTTTTTCGGGTTTTAAGAATGGGAAGAAGTATTTAATTTCTCATATGACTGGCGTCCATAACAAGTATCATAATTGCGGAATAGGCTTACAGCTAAAACTTAAGCAAAGGGAGTGGGCAGTTGATTATGGCTATCAAAAAATTGTGTGGACTTTTGATCCTTTAGAAGCTAAAAATGCATATTTTAATCTTACTAAGTTAGGGGCATATTCCAAAACGTACTTTCCTTCTTATTATGGTGAAATGAGCGATAAACTTAATAAAGGTCTACCATCTGATCGTTTATTAGTAGAATGGGATATTTGTTCAAACCGAGTAACAAGAGCACTTACAGGTGTACTCAAAAAGGATACTTTAGTTAATCACTATAAGCCTCTTTTGTCTTATAGTGATAGAAATATTCCATATCCCCATGAGGTGGAATCAATTAAGAATGAAGAAGGATATTTACTACCTGTCCCAGCAAACTTTCAAATTTTGAAACAAGAGGATTTTGAGGCAGCGAAGGCATGGAGGTATAAGTTGAGAGATGCAGTAAATGATGCATTCTCAAAAGGCTTTGTAGTAACTGGAATGTTAAAAAAAAATTTAGCCAACATCCATTTTTATGTTATTGAAAATAAAACGATGGAGTCTTTATATGATTGAAAAAATCAAAAATTGGGTTGATGAGAATAAAGAGTTAATAAAATCAACATACCGTCATTTTCATTCCCATCCCGAAATTAGTTGGAAAGAAAAAGAGACAACCGAGTACTTATGTAAGCAATTAGAAAATTTAGAAATTCCTTTTGAGAGGTTTGAAGATCATACTGGTGTTGTTGGATATTGGGGAAATAAAGAACTTGGTCCAACCATTGGGATTAGAGCAGACATTGATGCGTTATGGCAGCTAGTCGACGGAGAATGGAAAGCTAATCATTCCTGTGGTCATGATGCTCATATGACTATAGTTCTCCATACTATTACTTGTCTAAAAGAATTAGATTTTCAACCGCGGGGTCTTATTAAAATTATTTTTCAACCAGCCGAGGAATCCGGTTTAGGTGCTAAAGCTCTAATAGATAAAGGTATAATCGATGATGTTGACTATATGCTAGGGATACATGTACGCCCGATTCAGGAATTAAAATTTGGCCAGGCATCTCCTGCAATCTATCATGGTGCGACAACTCTGCTTAAAGGAAAGATTCAAGGAATTCAAGCCCATGGTTCACGACCAAATCTAGGGATAAATGTTGTTGATTCACTTGGAGCCATCATTCATGCTGTTAACTCAGTTAAAACGGATCCGACATTATCCTCATCTGCTAAAATAACCATGGTTCAGGCAGGTGGAAACAATATTAATATCATTCCTGATTATGCTGAATTTGGCATTGATGTCCGTGCACAACAGAACTACGTGATGGACGATTTACTTAAGAAGGTAGAAAATGCGGTTCTTTCTTCGGGCTCAGCAAATGGGGCAATAGTTGAAATGGTGACGCTAGCATCAATGATTGCTGCGGAACCTAGTCCACAAATTGAGAAACTCGTGGGAGAAGCCATTATTGAAGCTCTAGGGAATGACGCAAACACGGCTCCAGTCATTACTCCTGGAGGGGAGGATTTCCACTATTATAAAAAGTATTTTCCTCATATTAAAGCTACAATGATTGGACTAGGAACAGATTTACAACCAGGACTGCACCATCCTAATATGAATTTTAACTTAGATGCATTACAAAATGGTGTGAAAATACTTGCCATGACTACCATTAAGTTATTAAAACCATAGGTGAAAGTTAATAGAAGAGACTAGGTTAGAATATTGCGAAAATATTTTTCTGAAGAATCACAATAGTTAATTATCTGCTTTGGATAAATTAATAAGGAGTGATAAAAAATGTTAAGAACTACAGTGCCAGAAGATATTTATAAATTTGAATGGCCAAGCAACCCTGTCATTTCCCCTGATGGACAACAGGTAGTTTATGAAAGAACCATAGCTGTGAAAGAAAATAATTACGAAACACATTTATATGTAAGCGATGTAGAAGGAAAAACGCGAAGAGTTTTGACAACCTCAGGCACCAGGAACGTCAATCCTATCTTTTCACCCGATGGAAAAACCATAGCATTTATCTCGAACCGTGCTTACGGAATGCAGGTATGGCTGTTATCTCTCGATGGTGGAGAGGCCCTGTGTCTGACAAAGTTTCGTCAAGGAATTAGCTCAATAGTATGGGCTCCTAACGGTAAAACGATATATGGATTGGTACCTGTAGTTGAACATTCGGAACTAGAAACCTTTCATGAAAATGCAACAATTAATGAAGCAAAGAGTGAGCAGGAACAAGAGGATAAGTTATGGAGAGATGGGGCTAAACGCTATCATCATCTATATTATAAAAATGATGGAACTGGGTTTCATAAACCGTGCAAACGTCAAATTGTTGCTATTAATATAGATACTGGAACATCCGCTTTGATAACAAAAGGACCCTATGAAGTCAATCAGCCTGACGTTTCTCCAGATGGTCAATATATCGTGTTCAGTTCAAGTACAGAAGATCAAAATTCTCTTTTTGGAGGACAGATTTATCGTGTACTGGCTTCCGGAGGAGAAACGGAGTTGCTGTACAGTGATACAGAAGCAAGTTCACCTTCTTACTCACCTGATGGAAAGTGGATAGCGTTTTTTGGAAACCATGCGGACCAGAGGGAATTGTTAGTTATACCTTCAGAGGGAGGAGATGTAAGGTGTTTAAGTAAAAAATATCAAGACACACTTCTTGATATGACTTTTACAGATATGCGTAACCTCAGATATGCACTTCGCCCTCAATGGTCTAATAATAATAAATATATTTATGCGCTTAGTACCCGTGAAGGACGAAATGAAATTGTTAGATTTTCGAATAATAAAAATGATGATCATCCAGTAATTATTGCGGGTGGAGACCGAGCTATTTTTCATTTTTCATTTGATAGAAAAGAGACGATTAGTATGGCCTATTCGACAGTTAATCACCCTGGGAAGATATCAGTCATTAGAATTGATGAAGCTAATACGGTTGATTGTAAGTATCGGCATCCAACTGAAGCTTTTCCTCAATTACATGTCCCCATTTTCCCTGAAACCGAAGTTCGTCTGGATGACTGCAACGACAAGTTATTATCCGAACTTATCGTAGTTGAACCTGAGGTTTTTTCGTATAGATCTGTTGATAACTGGTATATGCAGGGTTTTATGTTAAAACCAGCTAACTTTGATCCTGAGAAAAAATATCCTGTTCTATTAGATATTCATGGAGGACCACATTCTGCTTATGGTTTCACATATTTTCATCAATTGCAATTATTTGCTGCGCGAGGTTATGCAGTTATCTATACGAACCCACGAGGCAGCTCAGGATTCGGTGTAGAGTTTACCAATGCAGTACATGGTGATTATGGTGGAAAGGATATGACTGATATTTTGAACGGGCTGGAATTTGCCTTACAAAAAAATCATTATCTTGATAAAAATAGGGTAGCTGTTAATGGAATTAGCTATGGTGGATTTATGGTAAATTGGCTCATCTCTCACACCGATAGATTTTTTGCAGCAGTTTCTGAAGGCTGTATTTCGAATTGGATTTCCATGTATGGCACAAGCGATATAGCACCATATTTTATTGATCAGGAATTTCTTGGAAAAACAGATGTGGAGAATCTTTGGAAATTTTCTCCTCTTGCCTATGTAGATAATGTAAAAACACCACTTCTACTTCTACACAATGAAGATGATTTACGATGTCCAATGGAGCAGGCTGAACAGTTTTATTCCCATATTAAGCGTCGAGGAGGGGAAGTAGAACTAGTTCGTATCCCACAATCAAGTCATGGGCTCCTCCAATATGGCAAACCCGGACTAAGAATAGCTAGATTGAATTCGATGCTCGATTTTATAAACAGACATTTGCCTGTAGATAATTTTTCAAACCTGATAATGACTGAGAAACAATAATGTGAGGATAATAGTTAGATCTGATCTATTCGATCTACATTATTATATACAACTACTCTAAAGGAGGAAAAGATATGAAAGTAGATGTAAATTTAAAAGCATTTGAAGAGGCTGGTCAAAAGATAACGGAAAAACATAAGATTCCTGGTACTTCTGTTGCAATTGCAGAAGAAGGGGAGATTCTTTACCATAAAGGATTTGGCTTCCGTAATGTAGAAGATGGACTACCTGTAACTGAAAATACAGTTTTTGGTATTGGGTCGATTACAAAATCATTTTCTTGTGTGGCTATTATGCAACTGCAGGAAGTCGGTAAATTGAATGTGCATGATCCTGTTATTAAGTACCTGCCTGAATTCAACGTTAAAAATAAAGAGGCTATCAAAGATATCACTATTCATCACTTTATGACTCACACGGCAGGATTGCCTCCAATGTCTTCTTTATTTTACGCAATGAAAAGGTCACTGGATCTTGACCCAACTGTAAAAAATTATCCAGGTTTAAATATTAATGTTGAAGATCACGAACCAATCGACACTTATGAGCAACTTATGCAGTTTATTGATGAACAAAATATTGAATTATTGGGGACACCTGGTACACATTTTAGTTATTCCAATGAATCGTATGCCTTATTAGGAACAATCATCGAACGAATCAGTGGAAAAAGTTATGAACAATATATATATGATCATATCCTCACTCCTTGTGGTATGGAAAACAGCTATTTCACAATTGAGGAGTACGGTGATTATGAAAATATCACCACTTGCTATACAGAGGATAAAAGCGATGGAACAAAACGCGTTTTTGCTGCACCAATTTGGTGGGATTCTACTTCAATGCGAGCAGCAGGCTTTTTGAAATCTACAGCTAGAGACATGTTGTTGTATGCAGAAATTTTCCGTAATGCTGGTGTAGTCAATGGTAAGCGAATATTATCTGAAGAAAGTGTAAAAGAAATGACTAAACCCCATATTCAATTACAACCTGGAAGATTCTATGGATACGGTTTTATGATTACTCCCGATTATTTTGGCACTACTCTTATTGAACATGGTGGAGGGCTAAAGGGAATTTCAGCTCAATTAAGTATTTTACCAGAGAAAAGGTTTACAGGTGTTGTATTAACTAACTTGGCAGGTGTACCTGCTGCCCGAATTATGCAACTTGCATTGAATGTTTTAAGTGAAAGAGAGGTAGACGCCAATCATCTTACCTTTGAAGAATATGATATTTCAGAAGAACGACTTCAACAGTATCAAGGAGAATATCAATCGAATGAAGGGACGAAAGTGTCCATTAAAATCAAAGAAGGAAACCCAATTCTACTCTCACAAAATGTTGAGATACCAATAACTTTTGTGAGCGATACCATGTTTATAGCATATTTTAACGACTTTACAGAAATAGCTGAGATACTAGTAGATGATAATAGTGAACCATATGGAATATCATATCACTTTAGACAATTCCCTAAAGTTTCCGTAAATATACCACTTAACTAGTGAGTTACAAGGTTTTCATATTGAACTCCTTATGTAGAAATTTGAGAGGATGTTGATGATGGGATTACAGGAGAGTTTGGAGAAAATTATACAAGAAGCTACTGGGACATTCGGGGTTTATGTGAAACATCTGGAATCTGGAGAGACTGCTGCAATAAATGAGAATCGTTTATTTCAAGCTGCAAGTGTTTTTAAGATTCCTATTTTGGCAACTCTATACCGTGATGTTCAAATAGGGAAGGTTGAACTAAAAGAACGTATTCGGTTGGAAGAAGAGGACTTAGTAAATGGATCAGGTATATTTAAGGAGTTAATTCCTGGAATAGACGTTACGATAAAAAATTTAGCAACAATGATGATAATTGTTAGTGATAATGTCGGAACAGATAAATTATTAAGTATTTTAGGGAAAGAAAATGTAAATCAATATATGAAAGAAATTGGACTAAGCAATACTTACATTCGTCTCAGTTGCTGGGAGCTCCTTTGCTCATGTGTAGGACTACCGCCACAAAATTTCTCAATGGACACTTATAATGACATTAACCGCCGATTTAAAAATGGTGACGTTGATTATAATTCAATTGTGTTTCAAGAAAGTCATGCAAACAATGTAACAACCGCAGCTGATATGGCATTATTGTTAGAACAAATTGCAAATAAGCAATTAATCTCTGAAAAAGCTTGTGATGATATGTTTGAAATCCTTGCAAAGCAGCAGTTTCGAAATAGAATACCTTATTTATTGCCTCAAAATACAGTTGTTGCCCATAAAACTGGCACACTCGCAAGTGTTGTAAATGACGCAGGGATAGTACAGCTACCTGATAACAAAGGTAATTTCATCATTACAGTATTTTCTATAGGGAACAAAACGGAAGCTGAGGGTGCTAGTATCATAACTAAATTATCCAGAGTTACTTACAATCATTTTCTTAATAAAGTAACTGTTTAGTTATACATGATAGTTTCCAAATTGATAAAAGATTCGGTATGTATGTGTTAAATTGTCCTTTTATATCAATCAATTAGGTTATTTATTTATATATAATGTCGGGGTATTCACAAAAATTCATGCATAAAAAGCACTCGAAGTCCCTTTAAACTGGAATTGTTAATAAGTAAGTAGCATAAAGGTATCGACTGTGCACATTAGGTGAATACCCCAGGATTAAAGATACATATTTTATGTAGGTATAAATATACGAATAATATAGATAATATGCAAAGTGATAGATAGAAGTGATGGATATAAATGTAAAAGTAGCGGATAGGATGCAAAGTGGTGGATAGAAATACAAAAGAGCAGCACTACATTAATTGTCAGTTGGATAAATCAAACCCACCAGTTTATAATTGAACAAAGTTGGAAGTATCTTAAACATAGAAAGTGATGCAAAGTGAAAAAATGAATGATTTTGCAAAGTAATGACATGTTACTTTTTGGTATAATAAGGGAATTTGTGGTGGGATATAAAAAATGGTACTTAGTTGTTTAAAGTGCTGATTTTTCAATATTTAATCATTTGGGTGATCCCATATTTTATCATTAACATACCAAGATTAACTCGTTGGAAGGGCTGGCTGTATGGATAATTATAATCAAAGAATTAGGAAACAATTTAATGAACTAACAAAAAGGCAGAAATTAGTTGCAAAATATATTGTAGACTTCCCAAAAGAGGTTGCGTTTCAAACATCAAAGCAGCTAGGTATAGCAAGTAAAACAAGTGATACAACTGTGATTAGATTGTCGTATGCACTTGGTTATTCGGGTTTTAGCGAACTGCAAAAAGAAATTCAATCTGCCTTATTAGAAGATTCTTCATCAACTACAGATCCTATTGAAGGCCTTCGATCTACTTCCAAATCTTTAAAAGATACAAACTTAATTCAACATGTAATCGAGAAAGATAGCTCCTATATTCGTGCAACTTTAGAACAATTAGATTACAACCAGTATAAAAAAGCTGTAGATCTTTTAATTAGTTCAGAAAAGAGGATAGTCATCGGCTTCCGGTCATCCTATGGTCCTGCTAACTGGCTATCATTCAGCCTCAATATTGTCGTTGGAAATACATTTTTATATCGGGGAGAAATAGAGGATTCTAATTATTTATTATCACTAGTCGATGAGAGAACTTTAGTTGTTGCCATTTCTTTTCCTCGATATACAAAAGAAACTAATTCTTTTGTAAAAGCAACAAAGAAAAAAGGAGCTAAGGTGATAGCCATAACCGATGATGAATTGTCTCCCTTGGGACTTCTTTCAGATATTTTATTTAAGGTTGTTGCCCCTCCTCCGATTTCTCTAAAAGGGATTACACCAACTTTTGCTTTACTTAATTTACTGATTACAGGTATAGCGGCTTCAGAAGAATTAAAGGTTCAAAAGCGGATGGAAGAATATGATCAGACAAGTGATGAATTTTCTCCTTTTACAAATTAGTAATTAGAGAGGGAAATTATGAATTTGAGGTAGTCATTAATCTTCAAAAACTCAAAGATGTCGTCAGTAAATTACTCTATATTACTGGCCTTATTAGTAATACGTGGCCCTGTAAACAAAGTGCCTTGACCACTAAAATAATATGGGTATCAATAAAGCCGCGGCAACCATCTAACCCCATTCGATCTGAAAGTTGAGGGGAAAATAAAAGAAGTGTTGCAGCAAATACAAATTTAATAAAGGCGCCCTTGTGAAACCAAGTGGCGCCTAAAACATTTGAGGTAAAAATTCTCGCATGAAGCGTTGATTTTTACGTAACCATATTTTTAATATCATGCGATGTGTTAGCAATCTATGCCTTTTATTTGGCCTTGCCTTTGCTTCTATTAAGCTTTCTAGCAAAATACAAGTTTCAGTTGCAAAAGCTTGAGGTTCTACGAGAACATCGAGCTTATAATCAATTAACTGTGCTCCCTGGACCTTTGCAAGTAGTTGCGCAAAATGTGTATTCATTGTTGCATAATTTTCTTCTAATTCTAGGTCAATGAGCGTGTAGAGTGTTTGTTCTATTTCAACTTCTAATTCTTGTAGTTGTTCGTTTGAATGCTTTGTCAATAAATATCACCTCTTTTACACTACTATATAACCAATAGCAGCAAACAGTATGCCAGTTAGCAGGGTACTAGTGATATAGCTAATGGCTTGTCCCCACTTTTGTTGTTCAATGAGCTGTAATGATTCAAATCCAAAGGTAGAGAATGTTGTATAGGCTCCTAAAAAGCCGATACCAATCAACTGCCATAACCAATCACTAAGATGTAGGGCAAATAATAGACCAAGTGCAAAGGAACCTGAACTATTGATGATAAAAGTCGCCCATGGATAAGGATGTGCGAATAATTTACCTAAATAAAATCTTGAAATGGCGCCAAAAATTCCGCCAAGCCCTACAAGAAGCATGTCTTACGCCCCCTTGCTAGTCGCATCCCCAGCCATGCGCAAGCTAGTCCTCCTAAAACACTTACGCTAACATAGAGTACAGCTTGTAGCCACTCGCTATTTTCTAGGAGTAATAGTGTCTCTAAGGAAAATGTCGAATAGGTGGTAAAAGCACCAAAGAAGCCAGTACCAATTCCCAGTATAATAGGTGTACGCTTTGTAAAAGTAGTGAAAAGCCATGCAAGGCAAAAGCAGCCAACTAAATTAATGCAAAGTGTTGTATACGGGAAGCCACCGGAGCTTGCCCATATAAGACTAAGACTGTACCGACTGATAGCACCAAAAAATCCACCGATTCCAACAGCTAAAAATGACTTCAAAGTAAAGACCCCTTACGAAAAATGACTATACTGAAAAGTGTATCACGAGATGAAAATTTTAGAAATGTTTCTATAGTAGACTGATGAACTTTTAACTCAATGGACGATACTTGTCCCTAAATCATCTTTACATATGTATATAACTTATAGATAGTATGAAGAAAGGAAGAAGTAGGATGTTCTTTAGGTATAGTATATCTATATATTATATGGAAATATTATATAACTTTTGGGTTTTGTAAGAGAAAGAATTTTTAGCTATTTACAGAAATGCTTGAAATACCTGAGATAGCACCGTCTACTGAAAAGCCGTTAGCGGTAAAACCTATTGCGATAAAACCGGAAACGGAAAACCCACCACTACTAATTAATAAATAACTAAATAATAAATAACTAAATAATAAATTACTAAGTGAATGATGATATAGATAAGCTATTACAAGACAACGGTCATGCATATACATCATTTTTCAGGCGTTATTTAAAATTGAAACACTATGACGAAACTTAATCTTAATATGATCTGTCACTGGCTTGTAAATTGGATGAAATAATCCTGTCATTTCATCCTTTTGGTCAATGTAAGACACCATCAATTGCTGTAATGTTAAAGTCAAAGATGTTTTCCTGGTGGTTCTTTATAGCAATTTAATGCTTTAAAGCGCTAACTATTTCCTTGAAATGATAAAAAATAACAGGGGGATAGTTGACAAATATTTCTATAGTGTGATAATCTTCAAGAACACTATAACAAATAAACCAAAGGAGGGCATGACAATGTTAATTTTACCAGTATCATATTCAATTACAGTTACATACATTGTCCATGCCTAACGCTTATTTAAGATTGCACAAAAAGGTATGGTCCATCCTGCCTTTTATAAGAGACACATACTCTTTGTAGGGTACGTGTCTTTTTTTGGTGCCAAAAATGCTTATAGTGAAAACCCAAAAAGGAGTGTATGTTTATGCGAAACACAGTACGACGAATGATTTTCAAAAAGGAATTTCTTGAAAGTGGGTAGTAATGCCACAACAGCACGGAAGAAAGAAGGTTATGATTTATGTTTGATGTTTTAAGTAAATTAGGCTGGTTCTTTAAACAATACTGGAAGCAATATACAGTTGCCATTGTAGTACTTATGATTGCCAGTGGATTAGAGGTCGTTCCTCCATATTTACTCGGTTCTATTATTGACTTATTGACTGCAGGAGAAATGACACCAGCTATTTTAACAAAGTATGTGTTGATTTTCGTTGGAATTATTATTGGGGGCTATCTATTAAATTTTGTGTGGCAATTCCGACTATTTGAAGGGGCTATTAACCTTGAGAAAATATTACGTCGAAATTTAATGCAGCATTTTTTACGCATGACTCCAACGTTTTATGAGAAAAACCGTACAGGGGATTTAATGGCACGAGCAACAAATGACTTAAATGCCGTATCCATGACAGCCGGTTTTGGTATTATGACGTTGATTGATTCAACGATTTATATGGGCTTTATCATTTTTGCGATGGGCTATATGATTTCTTGGAAGCTCACATTTTTTGCGATGTTACCGGTTCCTATTATGGCCATTCTGATTCAATATTTAGGGAAAATTGTTCATGAACGTTATATGAAGGCCCAAGATGCTTTTGGTGAATTGAACGATAGCGTACTTGAATCTGTGGCAGGCGTGCGAGTAGTGCGTGCCTATGTTCAGGAAAAAAAGGATGAGGCCAATTTTGCGAATATGAGTGAAACCGTCTATGCGAAAAATATTCATACTGCCAAAATTAATGCTTTATTTGGCCCGATTACGAAAGTCGGAACAGGTATTAGCTATGTTGTAGCACTTGGTTACGGGGCTCATTTAGTAGCAACGGAGGCCATGACTGTTGGGCAGCTGGTCACATTTAATGTTTATTTAGGTTTAGCTGTTTGGCCAATATTTGCGATTGGAGAGCTAATCAATGTTATGCAACAAGGTAATGCCTCACTGGACCGTGTGCAGGAAACATTGAACTACGAGGCTGATGTTCGGAATATTCCGAATCCGCAAATGATTGCGACACCTAGTGCGATAGGTTTTGATGATTTAACATTCCAATATCCAATGAGCCAGGTGAAAAACCTACAACAGATTTCACTTTCATTGAAAAAAGGTCAAACACTAGGAATTGTTGGTAAGACAGGGGCAGGAAAAACAACCTTCCTACGCCAATTATTACGTGAATATCCAATCGGACAGGGACAGCTTTCAATTGATGGTACCGATATTACTGCTCAAACGAAGGAGCAGGTTCTCGATTGGATTGGGTATGTACCACAAGATCATGTGCTATTCTCACGTACCATCCGAGAAAATATATTATTTGGGAAAGAAGATGCGACACAAGCTGAATTACAGCAGGCGATTCGTGCAGCATATTTTGAAAAAGATTTAGAAAATTTACCAATGGGTCTTGAAACACTTGTTGGTGAAAAAGGTGTATCTCTTTCAGGCGGTCAAAAACAACGTGTGTCCATTGCTCGTGCGCTTATTAAGGATCCTGAAATTTTAATGCTTGATGATTCCCTTTCCGCTGTCGATGCCAAGACAGAGGCAAGAATAATTGAAAACATTCAGCGTGAACGTCACGGTAAAACGACAATTATCACTACGCACCGTCTATCGGGCATTCAGCATGCTAATGTCATCATCGTGTTGGATGATGGGCAAATCGTAGAGCAGGGAACACATGAGGAACTTCTTTCTCAACAAGGATGGTATAAAGAACAATTTGACCGTCAACAGCTAGAAGGAGGTGCCTCATGAGTACGAGTCAACGTTTAACACGCTATGCGATGTATTTTAAAAAGCCGATACTACTAGGCTTGTTCTTCCTAACAATCGCCGTTTTTACGGAGCTTGTAGGTCCATTTATTGCTAAACATATTATTGATAATTACATGACGATTGGTCATATAGAAATTAAACCAATTACATGGTTATTACTCGTTTATTTACTGTTAGCTATTGCTACAGCCATATTGCGCTATTTTATGTATATTTATTTGCAAATTGGTGCGAACCGCGTTATCCAAAAATTACGTATGGATGTTTTTGAGCATATCCAAACTTTACCGATTCAATACTTCGATAATTTACCTGCGGGTAAAATTGTTGCGCGAGTAACGAATGATACAGAAGCGGTTCGTAATTTATATGTACAGGTGCTTTCCAATTTTGTAACGAGCTTTATTTCCATCATTGGTGTTTATGTAGCACTTTTGATTTTAAACTGGAAAATGGCCATGCTTGCTTTAACGATGATACCAATTATTTACTTATGGATGATTTTATATAGAAAATTCGCCTCAAAATACAATGATGTCATTCGTACAAAAATCGCCGATATTAATGCTATGATCAATGAATCTATTCAAGGCATGACAATTATTCAGGCGTTCCGTCGTGAACAGCAAATGACGAAGGAATTTGATGACATGAATAATGAGCATTATGCTTATGAACGTAAGCTATTAGTGCTTGATTCAGCCACTTCCTTTAACCTTGTTAATACGTTAAGACTAATTATGTTTACGGTCTTTATTTTCTATTTTGGTACGCAGTCATTTACGGCAACTGAAATGATTTCAGCGGGGACATTATATGCATTTGTTGATTATTTAACAAAATTATTTAATCCTATCACAAATATCGTGAACCAATTTTCTCAACTTGAACGTTCATTAATTGCAGGTAAGCGTGTTTTTGAGGTGTTAGATACGGATGGTGAGCCTGTCTCTGAAAAAAGCCTACCAAGATATAAAGGCAATGTCGTTTTCGAAGATGTTTCCTTTGCCTATAAAGACAATGAATATGTGCTGAAAAACCTTTCGTTTGAAGCACATCAAGGCGAAACGATTGCCTTAGTTGGTCATACTGGCTCTGGGAAAAGTTCCATTATGAACTTATTATTCCGCTTCTATGATCCATCGAAAGGCAAAATTACCATTGATGGCATTGATATTACATCAGTTCCTCGTCAAACGATGCGTGAGCATATGGGAATTGTGCTTCAGGACCCTTATTTATTTACTGGGACTATCGCTTCCAATGTCGGCTTAAACAATCCTAAGATCTCACGAGAAACAATACATGCTTCTTTAAATGCAGTAGGTGGAGAACGTGTTTTAGCGAATTTACCAAATGGCTACGATGAACCTGTAATTGAGAAGGGCAGTACTTTATCATCAGGGCAACGTCAGCTGATTTCTTTTGCACGAGCACTTGCGTTCGATCCAGCGATTTTAATACTAGATGAAGCGACTTCGAATATTGATACGGAAACAGAAGAAATTATTCAGCATGCGATGGATGTACTGAAAAAAGGACGCACAACGTTTATTATTGCCCATCGACTGTCTACGATTAAAAATGCAGATCGAATTCTTGTGCTTGATCGAGGAAAGATTGTAGAGAATGGTACACACGACGAGCTGCTAGCACTTGGTGGCATTTATGACAAGATGTATCAAATGCAAGCCAACTCTTTACAGTAATGTCTATGAGAAGGTCTCATTTCACAAATTGTATTAAAAGTCATTAAATAGCTTATTTAGTGTAAGGTAGCCCCTAATTTATAATGTGCACATTATAGATTAGGGGCTAAATGTTTAATGACAATAAGGTTGAGTAAATTCACTTTATCTTAAGAATTTTAATAGAGTAAACGCCATAAATAAAAAGTAGCGTATGCCTGCCAATTTTCCCATGGAGTAGATAAAGTTAAGATTTCATTTTTTGTAGGTTTGCTTTCCATATGCCTTACCAATTTTATCGAATTAATAAGCCCTACATCATCCACTGGAAAGGCGGATGAGAATCTAAGACAGCGCATTAAGACATAATTTGCAGTCCATGGACCAATTCCTTTAATTTGCGTTAATCTTTTTTCTGCGTCTTTTAAGCTCATGGGTAATAATTGGTTTTTAGATAATTCATGATTATCCATTAACTTTGCTATGCCAATAATATATTCACTTTTTTTTATGGTCATCTTAATATCGGAAAAATCATCCGGAGTTAGCTGTGCAATTAGTTTATAAGATGGAAAACGCCAATATATTTTGCCTTCGTATTCTATATGATCCCCAAATTTTTCTACAAACTGTCTTTTCAATGCATAGGCAAATCGTAAATTAATTTGTTGACCTAACACACCCCAACATAAAGCCTCAAATAAATCTGGGATCCCAATAACCCGTAATCCTTTAAATTTTTCTACTGGCATATTGAGAATGAAGTCCTTTTTTGCCATTTCATAAAATGGCGTTAAATCATTATCTAGGTCAAACCAATCTCGAATATACTGGACAATCTTATTTATTTGTCTGTCCTCAACAGTTTTGGTTGTATTTAGAAAATGAATAATCAACTTTTTATCTTCAGTAAAACTTAATTGTGTCAAAAATGAAATATCCTCAATCGTTATTATTCTTGTGATGGTATGATTGTCAACCTCATACAGACATTCATTTCTCTCTCTAGTTAAGTATCCAAGATTTGATTCTAAATTAAAATCACTTGGCAACGTTAGAATTATGTCGTTTTCTACTTTATCCCATGTCATTTACGAATTCTCCTTCTTTAGTCTGCGTTTATTAGAATTATTGTATAGATTGGTATATTACCATATAGTGACACACAAAAACTTCAATATCTTGCTATTACGTTGGAAAGGGCTTATTTTTTCGTACGCATGCAGTTATACTTTGTTGTACAAAAAATAACAGGGAGGAAAGTAAATGACTATACAAACACGTATTAATAATTTAGATTGGCCATTTATTCATAAAGAGTTAGATGAGCATGGATTTGCGAAACTTCCAGTTATGTTAACGAAAGATGAATGTGAATCTTTCATAGAACTTTATAACGAAAAGGAGCCATATAGAACAACAATAAATATGTCTAGGTATCGTTTTGGAAAGGGTGAGTATAAATACTTTGCATATCCATTACCTAATATAATCCAGGTCTTGAGAGAAGGTTTTTATCCAGAGTTAGCAAAAGCAGCAAACAGATGGCTAGAATACTTAAAGAAACCAGTCGAATTTCCGCTTAGCCATAAAGAGTTTTTACAAAAATGTGAAACACATGAGCAACTTAGACCGACTCCTTTAATTTTAAAGTACGAAGAAGGCGGCTTTAATTGTTTGCATCAAGATTTATATGGGGATGTATTTTTTCCGTTCCAAGTAGTATTTGTCTTGAGTCAAAGAGGTAAGGATTATACAGGTGGTGAATCCTTATTAGTAGAGCAAATTCCTCGAGCTCAAAGTCGAGGTCATGTTATTACTTTGGAACAAGGCTGTGCGTTGATTTTTCCTACTAACAATAGACCTTTTTTGGGGAAAAATGGATATTACAAAACAACAGTTCGCCACGGGGTAAGTACTATCACTTCAGGCGAACGATATGGTCTTGGAATTATTTTTCATGATTCCAAATAATAGTGCAGGTATAGAAGGGCGTTAGTTTTAGAAAAGGATGAGAAAGTAATGAAAGATAAAAAAAATAACGAAATTCAAAAGAATAGTTATGGCATGACAAGTAATGTAGAAGGAATGACAGATGATAGATGGCAAGCAATCATTAACAATGATGCAACCTACAATAATAAGTTTTTCTATGCTGTTGAAACTACAGGGATTTTTTGTAAACCCTCATGTAAATCACGTGCACCAAAAAAAGAAAATGTTCGTGTTTTTCTAACAGCACAGCAAGCTCTCAATGAAAATTTTCGCCCTTGTAAACGTTGCAAGCCTACTAATGAAAACTTACCTGATAACGAATGGATAAACCTTGTTACGGAATACATCGATAAAAACTTCACAGAAAAGTTAAATCTTGTATCATTGGGGGCTATAACACATGGGAGTCCATTTCATTTACATCGAACATTTAAGAAAATTAAGGGGATTACGCCTGTTGAATATATACAACATATTAGATTAAATGCTGCTAGAAATTATTTGATTGAAACAGACAAATCCATTACTGATATATCGATATGTGTAGGTATACCTAACTCAACTTATTTCATCACCCTATTTAAAAATAAATTTGGTCAGACACCTGTACAATATCGTAAATTCCATCGATTAATGAAAAATAAGGAGGAATGACAAATGAATACAAACAAAGAACAAATCATTTATTGGTCTTTACTTGTACACAAGGAATGGCATATCTACGTTGCATCAACATCTAATAATCTTCTATTCGTTGGGTCACAAAACCAATCCTTCGAAGAATTAAGCAATTGGGTTAAGAAAAAATATCCTAAAAATACGCTTGTTGAAAATAAAGAAGTCCTAGCCCCTTATTTAGATGAGATCGTCGAATATCTTGATGGGGACCGGATACAATTTTCATTTTCAATCGATTACAAGGGAACACCGTTCCAACTTTCAGTTTGGAATGCACTTAGTGAAATTCCATATGGACAAACAAAGACATATTCGGATATAGCGAATTATATTAATAAACCATCCGCTGTTCGTGCTGTCGGCACAGCAATTGGGGCAAATCCAGTTTTACTAGCTGTTCCTTGTCATCGTATAGTGGGTAAAAATGGAACTTTAACAGGTTATCGTGGTGGACTTGAAATGAAGAAAAGTCTTTTAGAGCTAGAGAATTCGAGAAACCAAAAGTAAGTTACTTAGGGGAAATCGGAAAGAGAAGGTGTTTTTAATTGAATCATAAATTACTATATAAAAATCCAAAGACAATTCTCAATAAAGGAACAGGTTTTCTTTCAGGATACACTCATTCATTAAACCCTTATACAGGCTGTTCGTTTGGTTGTTCCTATTGTTATGTACGTCAAATGCCTGTATCTCTTTTTAGAGAAGGTGAATGGGGTGCTTGGGTAGATGTGAAGAGTAATGCTGCTACATTACTCGCTAAAGAACTTCGAAAAGCAAAAACAAAAGGAAATGTAACCATTTTTATGTCATCTAGCACGGATCCATATCAGCCTATCGAATATAAAGAAAAGATAACAAGGTCGTTATTAGAGGTTATGGTTGAAGACCCTCCCGACTTTTTACTAATACAGACAAGGAGCCCACTTGTTAGTAGAGATATTGATTTATTGCAACAATTAAAAAATAAGGTGAGAGTTAGTATGACCATTGAGACTGATTCAGAAGTTATTCGTAAACACTTTACGCCTGAAGCACCATCTATCCAAGCGCGGTTCAAAACATTAGAAAAATTAGTAACTGCTGGAATACCATCTCAAGTGGCGATTGCGCCAGTATTACCGAGTGGAGAATTTTTTCCGCATAAATTAAAGCAATTCGTAAATAGGATATGTATAGACGATTATTTTATGGGTGATGGTAGTGAGGGAAAACGAACTAAAAAAATAGGAATTGAAAAGAAATACATCGAAATGGGGTTAGAGGAATGGTACAATCCCCAAGCCTATCAACAAGTATATAGAAGGTTCTTAGATGTATTTTCAAAAGATCAAATTTATGTTAGTCAAGCTGGCTTTGAACCATAAGGTGGATACAGTTAATGAATGGAATAGATAAAAAGACCTATAAGCTGTTAAACGCTGATTTGAAGATATATCAAAGTGATAAACCAGGCTCTCTAGGTGGACATAGAAGAGGAAAAATATATGGTAAATTAGATTGCCCCTCGGCACTAAGAGCTATAGCTAAAGGTGGCTATATTCAACATCGAGTGTTTTTTAGAGATGAAAAAACTGCAATTGCAGCAGGCTTTAGACCATGCGCTGTATGTATGCAAAAAGAATATGCGAAGTGGAAAAAAGGTAAGATGGGAAAAGAAAATGTATAAACTATATGATCATTCAATCACGCCATTATTAAGAGATTCAGATGCTACAATTGAACATAACGTTTTATCTAGACTAAAAGCCCCGCTTCATAAAAAGTGGGGCTCAGACTGTAGACAAACTCAAAAAATTTGAGCGTTTGCCTTAGTCTTTTTACTTTTACAATAAAATAGAGTAAAGCCGTTGATTTCCACTACGGGCGGACGCTTTCCGCGGGCGGGGTCGAGCTACTTCCCTCGCTCTGTTACTGATAAAAAGTAACCTTTCGAGGTGATAAATCATGATGACGAAGAATCAATTCAATGAACGTGAACAATTAGAAATGTTAACGATTGATCAATTGATATCTGAAGATCATTTAGTACGAAAACTAGAGTCCATGCAGGCGATGCTTACTTTTGCTGCCATGAATTTAAAGAAACTGGCTACTTGGAGGTGGCAGGCAGCTTAAAAGAGTTCTTATGCTTGAAGAGTATGTTTAAACGGGTAGAAAATCATCATCTTTAAACATATTCATAGAAGAAAAAAGAAAAAAGGAATCGAGTGTGAACTTCTCGATTCCTTTTGTCGACAGTCTGAGCCCCGCTTCATAAAAAGCGGGGCTTTTATGTTTATCTCACATATTTAAAGACATTTACAAAGAATAAGAGTACGGACAGAGCTACAGCAATGCCACCACCTGATACGAAGAGCTCAAATAACCAACGTGGTACATCGAGATAGACCATCATCATTCCGACAAAAAGGAAGGGTAAACCAAGATTGTAAAGCCAGAATTGTGCTTTAGCCAGACCTGTCTCCGCAGCATCTTTATAAGTCGAATAAATTAAACCAATGAATCCAGTAGTCAGCCAACCTACCACACCAATATGAGCATGTGTCGCTTTCCATTGAAGTTGAACAGTATAATGCATAAACAGTCCAAACGCAAAAACAATCAATAAATACATGACTGAGATCTTTATCCATTTAGCACCCATCATCAACAACTCCTTTCCTGAAAGTGATTTTAGCTAGCTGCTACAGTATATTCTTGTCAAATAAAAAAGATGCTTGTATATATTTGAAAAAAAATGTAGTTTGCTGATTTTTTTATAACAGAATGACGGATAAGAAAATGAGAAGCAATTTAGTTTAAAATCAAATAGTTTAATGTTAAACTAAATGCGCATGAATAATAATAAGGAGATGTTTTAGCAATGGGTAAACTACAAAACAAAGTGGTTATCATTACTGGCGGTGCAGGTGGTATTGGTAGTGGAATGGCAAAAGCAATGGCAAAGGAAGGGGCTATTGTCACAATTGTTGACTTAAAAGCAGAAGCGGGCGAAGCAATGGAAAAAGAATTACAAGAAATCTCTCCAAAATCTATGTTTTTGCAGGCAAATTTGATGGAACGTGAACAATTACCAAAAATTATCGATACAGTCGTAGAAAAATACGGTAAACTAGATGTGCTAGTTAATAACGCTCATGCTGCCAAACAAGTTACAATAGAAGAAACAACACAAGCAGATCTAGACTTATCATTTGGGACAGGTTTTTATCCAACATTCTATTTAATGCAGGCAGCACTCCCACATTTGAAAGAAACAAAAGGCAATATTATTAACTTTGCATCTGGTGCAGGCATTCAAGGGCATGAGACACAGGCAGCGTATGCCGCAGCTAAGGAAGCAATCCGAGGTATTTCTCGTGTAGCCGCAAATGAATGGGGACGTTTCGGTATTAATGTGAATATCATTAGTCCACTTGCTGATTCACCAGGTGTACAGGCATGGGCAAAAGCACAGCCAGAATATTATGAAGCTGTTAGAAATAAAATTCCACTTGGTCGTTTTGGTGATATTGAGCAAGATATTGGACGAGTAGCTGTTTTCTTAGCTTCCGACGATTCACAATACATTACGGGTCAAACGATAATGGTGGATGGAGGTTCATTAATGCTTCATTAATTCTCGGCGTTTGAGGAGGATTTTTTTGAAACAAACAAATATTTTTAAACTAATTCATATGATTGAACAAGTAAATAATGCCAATATTATACGTTTTACAAAAGCGTTTCCTTATCCATTAGGGATTTCACCAATTTTAGTTTTAAATGAGCTACACGTCAAAGGCCCTCAAAAGCAAGCAGAATTAGCTGAAACTATTGGCTATACGAAAGGTGCTATGACAAGTATTGCCGAAAAACTGGTAAAGCTAGAGTTAGCAGAAAGACTTTACGATCCATCTGACCGTCGCACAATTCGCCTACAAATTACAGATGAGGGTCAAGCGGCCTTGGTGAAGGCGCAATCCATAGGGAAAGAGGTCTTTGTACAGCTTTTTGAAGTATTAGATGAAGAAGAAATTGCACAATATTTAAGGATTCAAGAAAAGTTAGTACAGGGAATTCAACATAAAAATGCGTAGCTAAAAGTTTATTACATCATAACTTCTTATAAAAATGTACATTACTAAATTCAATTTTAGTGGTGTACGTTTTTTATTTTACTTTCATTTCTATTGATTTAATAAAGGGTTAAATAATTTACAATAAACTGGGGAAAAGATAAAATTGAACAAACGTTCTATCCTGTGAGGTGCTAATAAATGTATTGGTATGAATATTGCAGAAACATATCGAAAGTAAATATCAGTTACTTGTATTCAAAGGAAATCAGCCATTTCTACCATTAACGGATTATTATGATACGGTTCTCAGCAATTTGACAAAATGAAATTTTTACTTAATTAAACCAACTAATACCATACATATTAAAGACGAAATCATTCCTAAAAGTACAAAAAAGAACATAATAAAATTCTCTCTTTTATTTACTTTATAAAATTCCTTACTACTATCCAAAAAAAAGTATGAATATACTGGAAATGAAAATGACAGTGCTATCCAATATTTCAATTCCCTGGTATTTCCGATTTCATCCATTAATCCAGTCATAATCGGAAACAATATCATAAATAAAAAACCTTGTGTATATTTTTTAATATATCGCTTCATTTTTATACTTCCTAAAAATAAATATTTATTCCTTCGTTCAGGAAATTTTCCCATAGAATATTTAACGTATTAAATCTTAACAATATATTGTCTTAATTCATATTTGTAATTTTTTCCTCATTCAACTAAACTGCCCGGTCAGTTGAATAACGGATAAAAAAATTTACATATACTATACTTTTATTTTATAAGCATTCCAAATTATATCTTTAATCATATATAAAAGCTGAACTAATACAAAAATTAGTTCAGCTTAAAAATAACTTTTTATAATGTTGCACATTGTATGAAGGATACTGATGTATTAACTGAATTACTATGACTATTGACTTTTAATAAAACGTAATGAAACGGCTTTTTTATTGCGTCTCTAGTAAAGTTAAACTTAGTATTTGTAAAATAGTTGAATTTATTGAAAAATGTCGAGCTTCATTTTATAATCAAATTACGGTTCTATTATAGAGACATATGAGGTGTAAGATGACATTAAAAACATTAGATAACTCATTAGAGGTTCTAAAATATTTTAATAAAGAAAATCCTACATGGGGTGTGCGTGAATTAGCAAAAGAGATGAATATTAGCCATTCTATTATTTATAGGATTTTGGCAACATTCGAAAATCAAGGCTTTCTTATTCAAAATCCCGAGACGAAAAAATATGAGTTAGGGCTTCGCTTTCTGGAATACGGTCAGATGGTCAAAGATAAATTGAATCTTTCAGATTTTGTCTTACCCATTATGAAAAATCTTGCAGAAGCAATCAAAGAATCGGTCTTTCTGACATGGTTAGATGGAACAGATGGCGTCACAGTCGAAATAGCTGAGAGCTCTCAAACGATTAAGTTTTCAGTGTCGATTGGTACACGAACACCGCTACATATAGGGGCATCTTGTAAAACCATTATGGCCTTTCTTCCTGAAGAGAGGAAGAAAGAGATTGTGGATCATGGGATGAAAAGATTAACCCCTGAAACAATTACAGACCCTGATGAAATGTTAGCTGATTTAGAGAAAATTCAACAACAAGGCTGGTGTTTTACGACGGGCGAATATTCCCATTCTGTATTTGGGCTTGGAGTACCTCTTTTTAATAGCAAAAGAGAAGTGATTGCTTCTTTAACAATCGCAGGTCCTATTTATCGTAAACCAACAGAAGAGAAGCTTCCTGAGATGGTGAATGTTCTTCAGTATGGAGCGATGAATATTCAACGATATTTCGATCAATATAGCTTTAAGCTATACCATGATTAAGTAGTATAAAAGGCTCGAGATAGTTACTATCTCGAGCCTTTGCTTTGATCATTCAATGAATTCCTTTATGATGGATACGGCCATATCGATTTCATCGAAAGTATTAAAATAATGAGGAGAAAAGCGAGCCATTTTAAGAATATGATTGCGTTCCATAATGGTATTGGCCATAAATGTACCGGCTTCAATGATGACACCACGGTCTGCTAAATAATTCGTTACATCGTCTGGAGAAAGCCCTTCGATAGTAAACGGTGTAATCGATAATCGGTGTGCACTATTTTGAGGACCATATAGGACTAAACCTGGAATCGTATTAAGTTGGTCGATTAAATACTTTGTTAACTGTTGTACACGTTTATATATATGATGGATACCGATATCATTTGCATAATCAATCGCTGCACCCAAGCCAAAAATACTCGGAATGACCGGACAGCCTGGCTCAAAACGTCTAGCTGTTTGTAAGAAGGAATATTCATTGCGTTGATAGTCCCAATTGGTGCTGCCCCAACCAATCATAATCGGAGTAATGGAAGAGATGAGCGCTTGGCGTACATATAAAATACCTGACCCTTCAGGACCGCGTAGCCATTTTCGCCCACAAGCAACTAAAAAGTCACAACCAAGCTCTGCAACATTAATCGGCGTTAAACCAACTGTTTGATTGGCATTGATCAATGTGAGTACATTGTGTTGCTGTGCAAGCTGACATATTTCTTTTGCAGGCTGGAGTGCACCAGCAGCGTTTGACATATGGGCAAAGGCAATCAATTTAGTTTGAGGCGTGATAAGTTGCGCAAGCGCTTGTAAATCCACCATATATTCTGCATTTGTTTTCAAAACTTTTAATTCAACCCCTTGTTGCTGAAGGGCAAGCCAAGGTACATAGTTACTTAACATTTCTGTATCTAGTACAATGACCTCATCACCGTGTTTCCATTGCAAGCCGCCCGCTACATAATTAATAGCCATTGAACCATTAGGCACAAAGGCAAGTTCCTCTTTCGTTGCGCCGATAAACAACGCCGTTTTCTCTCGAATACGCTCCACTTGTTCATATGTTTCTTGACGAAAAGATGGTAAATAGGGACCAATACTCGCCTGTTTTTGAAGGTAGCTGGTCATAACATCAACTACTGGCTGAGGCATGGCAGAAGCGGCAGCTGTGTTTAGATAAATATATTGCTCAAGTAGTGGCATATCTTTTTGTATTTTCATCATATCTATCATGGCACTCACCAGCCTTATAACATGATTAATTCTTTCGAATAGGTCATTAAATTTTCGTAACCATTTTCTGTGACAATCAGATTATCCTCGATACGAACACCGCCAACATCCTGAACATAGATACCTGGCTCCACTGTAAATGCCATACCTGGTTTTAACACCAGCTGATTACGCTGCATTAAATAAGGTTCTTCGTGCGCACTTAAACCAATGCCATGTCCAAGGCGATGTGTGAAATACTCGCCATAGCCAGCATCACGAATAATGCCTCTTGCGATGTTGTCGATGTCATGAGCCGTCATGCCTGGCTTTATAGCTGCTATAGCCGCTTCATTGGCTTGTTTCACAATGCTATACATATTTTTTAATGTCGGTGAAACATCCCCTAAAGCTACTGTTCTAGTCATATCAGCCACATATCCCTTATAAATAGCGCCAAAATCGATAACGATTAATTCGCCTGCCTCTATTTTTTTAGTGCTCGCTCTACCGTGTGGGAGTGCACCACGATAACCAGATGCAACAATGGTGCCAAAAGGGGTCCCTTCGGATCCTCGTCGTCTCATTTCATATTCTAAACGTGCTGCAACCTCCATTTCTGAAACACCAACTCGAATAGTTGGTAATGTTGCTTCAAGACTTTCTTCCACAATCTGTACAGCCTGTCGCATGAAATCCATTTCAAGGTGATCTTTTTCCATGCGTAATTCATGAATGGATTCTCCAATATCACATAAATTGTCATATGTAAGTTTTTCGATGGTTTTCTGTTCCTTTACATGCATGGTGTCAAACTCGACACCCATTGTCTGTAACGTGCCTAGTTCTTTTTTCAGTTGCTGGATGGCCTGTGCCGGTCCCTCTTCATCTGAATAGGATAGGATTGTGCCAGCATTACTCGCATCTACTTTATTTAATTCTACTTGTGGTAATAGAAAATACAACTGATTGTTAGCCGTGATAGCAGTTAATGTTAAACGTTCACTTTGCTTTAAATGAAGACCTGTAAAATAATACATATTTGATCCAGGCACTAGTACTGCTACATCAATGTGCTGTTGCTGCATACGGGAAATTAGTTTCTCTCTTCTATTGTGAAACATCAGGTGGTTCCTCCTAAAAATAAATTTGTTTCTATTATAGAGACATTGTATCTGAAAAATAGTATATATCAACAATAATGAATTTTCAATAAATTAAGATGATGTCATGCTGATAGGAGGATATAAAAAAGGAAGGTAATTTACAAATAAGGGAATAGTATGGTGTAAATTTAGTAAATACTAGTGTACGTCTTTTTTTCGTCCATTATGCATATAAGTAGACTAGATAAACTTTTTTCCAACTTAATACGTCATAAAGAGGGGCAAAATTGTTAAGCAAGAAAGGACTTATGTATGGAAAAAAACATGAAACGCTCAAAAGAGAAAAAGAGCAAGAAAAAATTATGGCTGTGGATTGTTGGTAGCCTATTAGCTATTTTTTTAATTTTCATAGGTACTGCCTACTTTACCATCCAAAAAACCATGAATAAAATAAATACACCACTTATTCAAACAACAGATGCTGCACAACCCGAAGACAAAACGGTGATCAAAAAAGAACCATTCTCGGTACTTATGCTTGGGGTCGATGAACGAAAAGATGATAGTGGTCGTTCAGATACCATGATTGTGATCACTGTGAATCCTGAAAAACAAACGATGAAAATGCTTAGTATTCCCCGTGATACACGTACGGAAATTGTTGGTCATGATACCGTAGATAAAATTAATCATGCCTATGCCTTTGGGGGCGTACCTATGGCGGTAGATACGGTAGAAAATTTTCTAAATATACCGATTGATTATTATGTGTTTATTAATATGGAGGGCTTTTTACAAATTATTGACACGCTTGGTGGCGTCACAATCAATAATGATATGGATTTAACTTATGACGAATACCATTATCCAAAGGGAGAAATAACGTTAAACGGTAATGAGGCACTTATTTTTTCTCGTATTCGTTATGAAGATCCGCGTGGTGATTTTGGTCGCCAAATTCGTCAACGTCAAATCATTGAAGCCGTTATGAAGAAAGCCTCCACGCCGTCTACGTTATTAAAGGCAACAGATATGCTGGATGTACTAGGCGATAATGTTCGCATGAACTTCTCGATGAAGGATCTTATTCAGCTACAAGGCATTTATAAGAAGATGAATGCAAATATTGAACAGTTGTCATTTGAAGCGGGAGATGGTCAAAGGATTGACCATATTTGGTACTACATTCCGAATGAGGCAGAGCTTCAAGAAATACAAACGGATTTAAATAATCATTTACAAAGCAAGTAAGCTAGTTGCTTACTCTAACTATAGTGAAATAGCTGCGAATTTTGAGGCCATGAAGGGAGGGAGATGAATGAATGGGAGGACCCAGGTGCTTAGGTATACAGCGCTTAATCATTGCATGCAAAGCTATGTACCTAAACGCAAAGTACGAAGAAATCCAGTCCAATCAGCTATAAGAGGCCTACAAGTATTGTGTTTAAAATTGTTTATGTAAAGGATAAAAAATCATTCAGGTAGGGTGCATGCCTAGTTGAATGATTTTTTTGTTGTTGGAACATAGCATTTTTCAATATTGCTTGAAATATCAGAAAATTAAGTGTATACTGACATTAGAAATGGTTAAGGAGTGATCGTGATGATTATAGGCACAATTTTGTTAGCATTTGCATTACCAGTTGGTATCGTATTAGTAGCAGATTTATTAAACGAACAGCATCACTCTGCTATGCAAACTAACCATTCATCACTGTGAAAAAAACAGAATCGTATATTTCTAGACAATGTTACCTCGTAGCATTGTCTATTTTTGATGAATAGGAAACAATTTGTGTGATTCGTTCGTCAATAGTGTATAGAAAATGTTATACTATTAAAAAAACAGTATCGGGGAATGAACATGCAAGAGGAAAAAACATCAAGTTTTAAAAAAGAAATACTATCCTACATCAAAATTATTGTTATTACAGCGGTTATTGTTTTTGGCTGTAAGCAATTTTTATTTGCGCCTATTAAGGTACAGGGAGCTTCGATGTACCCGACTTATCATGATAAGGATATTATTATTGTAAGTAAAACAAGTAAAATTGAACGTTTCGATCAAATTGTTTTCCAATCTCCTACAGAAGATGAGCTTTATATTAAAAGAGTAATAGGTCTTCCAGGCGATAAAGTGGAAATGAAAGATGATGTATTGTATGTCAATGGTAAAGCATACAAAGAAGATTATGTGAATCGTCAAACAGATGATCCTAATCAATTACGCATTACGGAAAACTTTACGTTGGAACAATTAGTGAATGAACAAGAAGTGCCAAAAGGAATGTATTTTGTCCTTGGTGACAATCGCCTAAAAAGCTATGATAGTCGCCACTATGGATTAATTTCAGAGGATGCTGTTTACGGCGAATCAAAATTAATCGTTTATCCCTTTAAACATTTTCATATTGGCTCAAAATGATAGTAAAGAGGTCGCTCCTTGGAGTGACCTCTTTTTAGTTTGTGGGTAAGTCCGTACAGCTTTTATAAGTGGGATAATAGACACAAATCTTTGAATTTTCAACGGTTTCTTTGATGGGCGATGGACTACTTTTTGTTGGAGAACTGATTGCTGGTTCTTCGATTGTGAGCTCTTCTACTACTAATTCTACGCCATAAAATAGCATTAAAAAATAGCATACTAATCCTACTATTCGCAAACAATCACCTCGTAAAATAGTTATTGTATGTTATTATGTATGGTCAAATTCGTGGAAATATAAGCAGAAAATCAAAATTTCCTCTCTATTAAACAGTTTTTTATGTAGTCGATTCTATGAAAAAAGCTATTGTCAATGAAATTTTGATGTGCTACTATAGCTAAAGTAAATATTTGATCTGTATAACCTCAATAATATGGATTGAGGGTCTCTACCAGGAACCATAAAATCCTGACTACAAAACTTTGTTTCATTTTTGTAGTCAGGATTTTTTTATCTTTATTTAAAAAATCTCCTACAAAAATGAACGTGTAACGAAAGGGAGATTACAATGAATTGGAGAGTTTATATTCTTGCGGTGACTACCTTTGCAGTCGGATTAGTTGAATTAATCGTAGGTGGGATACTGCCAAATATTGCAGAGGATTTACATGTTTCTTTAGCAACAGCGGGACAATTAATTACTATTTTCGCACTCGTTTATGCTATTTCTGCGCCTGTCCTACTATCCTTGACAGCCAAGGTGGAAAGGAAGCGCCTATTCCTTATTTCTTTATTTATTTTCACATTAGGTAATTTAATGACCTTCTTTAGTACAACGTTCATCATTGTGCTGATCGCTCGTATTTTCACAGCAATGAGTACAGCGTTAGTCATCGTTTTATCATTAACCATTACAACTAAAATTGTAGAACCTCGCCATCGTGCAAAAGCGCTAGGACTTGTTTTTATGGGCGTAAGCTCTGCGCTTGTTATCGGTGTGCCAATGGGTATTTTTATTACGGAAGCTTTTGGTTGGCGAGCAGTATTTTTAGGCATTAGCATGCTGTCAACGATTTCGATGATTTTAATTGCGTTATGTCTTGAAAAAATGCCAATTGGAGAAGTGGTGCCACTGAAGACGCAAATCAAATCATTGGCTAATTTAAAAATCCTTACAGCTCAATTAACAACATTGTTTATGTTAGCTGGTCATTATATGCTCTATGCCTATTTAACACCATTTTTAGTAGAAGCATTTGATTTGAGTGCCTCATGGATTAGTATTTGTTACTTGATTTTTGGTATTGCCTCTGTCAGTGGGAATGCTGTAGGTGGCTGGGTGAGTGATAAAATAGGAACGAGTAAAGCCATCATTTTAATCGTCTCTTCATTTGCCATCGTCTTATTCAGTATTCCATATACAATTATCGCGCTACCATTGTTTTTAGTGTTTACGGTTTTATGGGGTGCGCTGAGCTGGGCATTAACACCGCCATTACAAAATTATTTAATTCAAGCGGACCCTAAATCATCCGATATTCAACAAAGCTTAAATACAGCTGCTCTCCAACTTGGGATTTCTATCGGATCAGCTGTTGGGGGCGCAATGTTTGCCTTAACAGGGTCTGTTATGCACTTAGCAAGCTTTGGGGCTATTCTAGTTCTCTGTGCATTAGGGTGTGCCATCTTCTCTATTAAAAGAGCACCCACTGCACAAGAGCAGCACGTAGATTATCAATCAGCACAACACAACTCATAATATAACAACAGCCTTGAAAGGTATTGGGGAAGCGATCCCTGATACCTTTTTATCTTGTTTCAGCAGATTTTTTTGTACCGAAAGCGAAGCGTAATTGATTTTGGTTTATTGAATCTATTTCCGTATCCCTTCAAAATTCAATTCTCTATGATTTTCTTAGCATACTCTAATTACCTATGGAATAGATTGTTGTAGTTAATGAATTTCACAGACTTAAAGAGTTTGAGATTTTAAGAGCGAATATTATTTTTTAAAAAATAGTAGGAGTCCTTCAAATCTTGTAAATGGAAGGAGAACCCAATGACTGAATATCATCAACAATCATCTGCTGAAGTCATGAAGATATTGAACGTCACCACACAGGGCTTGACTGATGATGACGTCCAAAAAAGGCAACAGGTCTATGGCTTTAATGTATTAGAGGAAGGGAAAAAAACAAGTACGTGGGCTGTTTTCATGGGTCAATTTAAAGATTTATTGGTGATTATTTTACTCGTTGCTGCCTTCGTTTCCTTTCTATTAGGAGAAGTAGAAAGTACCATTGTCATCATGATTGTTGTTATTTTAAATGCTATTTTAGGCACGGTACAGCATGTCAAGGCAGAGCAGTCACTAGACAATCTGAAAGCGTTGACCTCCCCAATTGCCAAAGTAATGCGTAATAATCAGCTAATGGAGATTCCTTCAGAAGAAATCGTGGTGGGCGATCTTCTATTGCTGGATGCTGGCGATTACATCAATGCAGATGGTAGGCTACTGGAAAGTCATAATTTGCACATCAATGAAAGCTCTCTGACAGGTGAATCCATTGCTGTGGCAAAAAGCACAGATCCTATTCGAAAAAACAATGTCACGATTGCAGATAAGAAAAATATGGTGTATTCGGGAAGCTTTGTAACCAATGGACGTGGCATTGTTATGGTTACTGCGATCGGGATGCAGACGGAAATCGGAAAAATTGCTAATTTACTAGATACGGCGAAGGAGAAGAAAACGCCCTTACAAATTAGTCTTGATCAATTTGGTGAAAAATTAGCATTAGGTATTACATTAATTTGCTTAGCGATTTTTACGATTGACCTTATTCGAGGACGTGCCTTAGTTGAATCCTTTATGTTTGCGGTATCGCTTGCTGTTGCGGCTATCCCTGAGGCATTGAGTTCCATTGTTACGATCGTATTAGCGTTTGGCACCCAGAAGATGGCGAAGGAAAATGCGATTATTCGCAAGCTTTATGCCGTTGAAAGCTTAGGAAGTATATCGGTCATTTGTTCCGATAAAACAGGTACCTTAACAGAAAATAAAATGATGGTTCAGGAAGTCTTTGTAGATCAGAAAAAGATTCCACATGATTGGCTCAATCCAACGAATTCTGTGGAAAAAGAGCTGATGGTGAAGGCACTTTTATGTAGTGACGCTGTAGAGCGTGATCATAAAGAAATCGGTGACCCTACAGAAATTGCCCTCGTGAAATTAGGAAAACAGTACGGTTTAGATGAATTAAAAATGCGCGAGCAATACCCAAGAATAGCTGAAATTCCATTTGATTCGGCGAGAAAGCTTATGAGTACAGTCAATCAGATAGACAAGCAATCAGTCATGATTACCAAAGGAGCTTTAGATGTGCTCTTGCCAAAAGTGACACGCATAAAAACATCAACAGGCATTTTTGAGATGACCGCACAGCATCGTCAAAAAATAGAAGCCGTTAATCGTGATTTTTCTATAAACGGTTTAAGGGTGCTAGCGATTGCTTACAAGGAGGTATTACCTCAACAAGCAGTTGATACAAGAGCTGAACGAGATTTAATCTTTGTCGGTTTAGTCGCAATGATGGATCCTCCTAGAAAAGAATCAAAAGAGGCAGTGGAAAGCTGTATTAAGGCAGGCATTAAGCCCGTCATGATTACAGGTGACCATAAAATTACAGCAACGGCTATCGCGCAACAAATTGGTATTTTACAAGATCCAGCAGAAGCCATTGAAGGACATGCTCTTGAAGGATTAACAGATCAAGAACTACAAGAAAAAGTACATGATTATTCTGTGTATGCTCGTGTTACACCAGCACAAAAAATTCGTATCGTCAAAGCATGGCAGGATAAAGGGCATGTTGTTGCAATGACAGGGGATGGTGTCAATGATGGTCCTGCTTTGAAGCAAGCAGATATTGGTGTGGCGATGGGGGTGACGGGCACAGAGGTCGCAAAAGATGCCTCGTCTATGATTTTAACGGACGATAATTTTTCGACCATTGTGAAGGCGATTGCCAATGGTCGTAGCATTTATACGAATATTAAAAATGCCATTTTGTTCTTATTATCAGGGAATGCGGGAGCTATTTTTGTTGTGTTATATGCAACAGTTTTAGGCTTACCTGTTCCTTTTGCACCAGTACATCTATTATTCATCAACTTGTTAACAGATAGTCTTCCAGCTATCGCTATCGGTTTAGAGCCAAATAATAAGAAAACAATGAAGGACAAGCCTAGAAATATCCATACACCTTTATTAAATAAAGCATTTACTACACAAGTAGTGCTTGAAGGGATATTAATTGCAATCTCCACCATTATTGCGTTTCAAATCGGTTTATCGACAGGTGATACGTTAACCGCAAGCACAATGGCCTTTACAACACTATGTTTATCGCGATTAGTGCATGGCTTTAACTCTAGATCCAAAGAATCGATTTTTACTATTGGGGTATTTTCAAATAAATATACTTGGCTTGCCTTTTTAATCGGCGTGCTAAGCTTACACGCTGTCTTGTTTATGCCAATGCTCACAACGGTCTTTGAGGTTGCGCCGTTAACGACAGCACAACTAGGGCTTATTTATAGCTTATCGGTGTTACCGTTCTTAGTAAATCAATGGTATAAGCTATTGTTCGTGAGAAGTCGATAGTAGATCAAAAAAAAGAAGCTTCCGTTATTTGGTAAAACGGATGCTTCTTTTTAGCGTGCAGGCGCGAGTAGCCAGCCTTTATTTTGACTAAGGTCAATCAACTTGGCACCTAGTATGGCATAACGCATATGAAGTTCACCATATTTTGTTAGATGTGTCTTCTTCACTGCCATTTCCAACGCTTGGCTTATGGCAATCAAAGAGGAGGCAATATTCATAGATAAAATAGCACTAATTTCACTATCATTAATGGACGATTTTCCACGAATATCCGTTATTTTTATTTTACTGTACTCGATCGATGTGGTTGGTGCGAGCACGCCATTTTCCTGTAATAACAATGTCAGCTGTCTATTTTCCTCTTTTAAACATTGAATAAATTCCAAAATCATAATCTTTAATTTTTTATCGCGTGTATGCTTGAAAAATGCATGGCTTGAAGCAATATAGCCTTGATTGACACCAAGCTGTGACCAAAGCTTAAAAACCTCCTTAAATCGTAATGATGATAGATTATCATTTAACATTGTCATCGAGACACTTCCTAACTCTTAGTTTATCTAAGATTAGGATGGACAGGAAATAACATTCTATTCATCTTTTACAATAAAAGTTTAATAAAAGAGCCTTTAATAATATGTGCCATAAGGATACATGTGAGAATTAGGATAGCGATATGGATAAGGGTATGGACATGGCTTCATGTAGTGCGGTGGCATTGTTTGTTTTGACGGAGCTTGATCGGTTGATGACTGGACACGACGACAGCCCTTTGGTGGTCCGATATAAGTGGATGGAACAATCGGTGCAATCGTTTTCTTCCATTGTTCTTCATCTAAACAATACGTATGCGCCATAATATTAGCTGGTGTAAATTTCAATATATCGGAACCCAAAATGACCTCTGGCGTTGGTGCATCAAAAATCGCAAGTAAATGCGTATTATCTTCTGTTGCTATTTCATAATGCCACCAGCCCTGCGGTACATTGGCAACCTGCCCAGGCTTAATGGGATAGTTTTGTATTTTCTTTGTAAAGGGATTCAAGATAGAAACTGTTACTGCCCCGGCAATACAATAGACAAGCTCAGCGGCATTTTGATGGTAGTGTGGCTCGACGACATTTTCTTTGCTCAGAAAAATATCGAGTAAAGATACATTTTCTAATGTATTTAATTGTTCCACACCGAGAATGTTAATGTAATTTCGTGAATCTTTTTTAAAAAGCGTACTTTTATTGACATCAAAAGTGAATTCTGCAGATGGGGAGGTATAGTCGATATTTGAGCTAATACTTACATCCTTTCTCATATAAAGTGAGATATTCATCATCATAGATTATGTTTCAACGGTTTATAGGCTTACGCATATGCCTAGAAATCACTATGGAACGCATCTTTCTAAAAGCTAAAGTTACCACCGCTGATTTAGAACGTACGTGCGTATAAAAACAAACATTCTTTCTCGATTGTGAAAAACCCTGTCACCATGTAACGGACATGAGTAGAGTTAGTAAAGGGGTATTCACCATGAAGAACGGTGAATAAAAGCCATGCAGTGTCACCAAATCGGATGTAGGTAGCGAAATCAGGTGCCATACGAAAAGGCGTGTGAAAATCATCAACATAAGGTGATTTTCACATGCCTTTTGCTTTACGAGACAAGAGAAGTGTACGTTTCTTATTAACAATGTTCTAGCCATTCCATTCTGCCCGTTTTACAGCGAGAGTCTGTGGTCATATGACAGATTACATACTAAACCGATTCCCCTCCTATCAAATCTCTTACTGCCCCCTAATTTTCTATAAGCAACTACACCACCGACTGTACCTACAACTGCTGCCTCGATAGGATTAATTGAAAAAAGTAATGTATTATTGCCAGTCACTTCTCATTTGAAAGTTCTATTTTTTTATTAAATTACTAGGAAGATAGATTTAATCTATATTTCATAAATTGATACTAATTATCAATATTTCAGAATATTTAAATATTACGATACTCGAATTAGTTTTATTGTGATAAATTGGAAACATCGCACTAAACTGAAAAGTGCGACAATTAAAGGCAGAGGAGGAAATGAGATTTGAAAAATTTTAAGTTTATGAAGTTTTTAAGTAGTATTCTAGTTTTCGTTATGGTGCTTTCTCTATTGGTTCCATTGTCGAGTGCTAGTGCTGAAGAATCGAAACCATTCAAGCAGGATAGTCAAAGTGAAAGTATTATCCAACTAAAGGCGGCTATCGCTGAGCAGCTAAGCTTGTCTAAAGATGGTCCAACTCTCCATGAAAGCTTACAAAATATATCAGGCAATCAAGAGGTTGCAGTCATTGTTCATTTATCTGAAAAGCCTGTTGTACTAGAGCAAGGAATAAGCCAAATCAAAGGCCAAAAATTCTCTAATGCAAGAGCAAATGAAGTTCGCTCAAATGTAAAAGTACAACAAGCGCAAGTTAAAAAAGAGTTAGCTACTAAAGAAGTTGAGATGACTCAAGGATACACATTTGATACTGTTTTAAACGGTTTTGCGGCAACTGTGAAAGCAAATGATCTCCCGAAACTACTTACAGTAGAAGGAATTACATTAATCGAACCTGATACAATTGTTTACGCATCGGAAGATAATCCGATGAAATCATCGGAACTTATTAAGGACGATCAATTAGAAGCTCAAATGAATACAAGTAATTCTTTCCTTGGCATCGAACAGCTTTGGAAAGAAGGACTTGAAGGACAAGGAATTAAAGTAGCAGTATTAGATACTGGTATTGATGCAGATCACCCTGAGTTTGCTGGAATTTATAAAGGTGGAAAAAACTTCATTCCAAATTCAGCGACTTATACAAAACCTCGGGCAGATGATGATGCATCGGAAACATTGCCTTCGGAGCGTCCAGTCGGGACACCTGAATTTAATGAAAAAGGAAGCTCATTCTATACCTCGCACGGTACACATGTTGCTGGAACAATTGCAGCAATCGGAGCTAACGAATTTGGTATTAAAGGAATTGCTCCAAAAGTAGACCTTTATGCTTACCGTGTTCTTGGGGCATACGGAAGTGGCGCTACATCTGGTATTGTGAAAGCAATTGAAACTGCTGTAATTGAAAAAATGGACATTATCAACCTTTCACTTGGCGGGGGAGCTAACACTGAAACGGATGCGGGTTCATTTGCTATAAATAATGCAATGATAGCTGGAACAATCGGAGTACTTGCAACAGGGAACGATGGTCCAGATCGGGGAACAATGGGCACGCCTGCAACCGCTCGTTTAGGAATTGCTGTTGGTAACACAACAAATCCTGAAACAATGTATAACGGGGAAGTAAATATTACAGTTGGCGACTACAACTTAACAAAACAGCTTCCATTAATGGGAACGACTTTTGGGAAAAATGTAGCAACACAGCTTCAAGGAGAATTTGACCTAGTTGCTGTTCCTGGAAATGGAGAAGTAAAAGACTTTGAAGGAATTGATGTAGATGGTAAAGTGGCATTGATTTCTCGTGGCAGTATCGCATTCGTTGATAAAATTGCGAATGCAAAGGCAAACGGAGCTGTCGCAACAATTATTCATAACTTTGCTGGCGGAACGAATGCACCAGACATTTCAGGCACATTCCTAGGCGATTCGTTTGATTATCTGCCAACATTTGATATGTCCCAAACGGATGGCAGTGCAATTCGCGCTGCATTAGCAGGCGGAACCGGAAAAGTAAGCTTTAGTAAATTCGCTTCCACAAAGACACTGGGGGATGATGTAAACTCTTCCAGTTCACGCGGACCATCTACACCAAACTTTGATATTAAACCAGATGTAAGTGCACCTGGTACAAACATTATGTCAACGATTCCGATGTATAAAAAAGATTTTCCTGATGCAGATTATGGGGAAGCTTATGGTCGTAAAACAGGAACTTCTATGGCAACACCGCATATTGCAGGTATTGTTGCATTAATTAAGCAAGCAAATCCTAGTTGGAACGCGTTCGATGTAAAAGTGGCGCTTTCTAATACAGCACAGGTTTTAGATAAAACAAAATACGATGTGTTTTCTCAGGGAGCAGGGCGCGTAAATGCTTATGCAGCAGCTCATCCAGAAATTCTTGCCTATGCACTTGATAGCGCAATTTTAGATGGAACTGGTGCAGTTACAGAAAACTTGAAAGGTACAGTCACTTTCGGTCCACAATCACTGAAAGACCAGGGTATTTCTGTAACGAAACAAGTTTTAGTAAAAGATATTAAAGGGAACGGCGGCAATTATAACGTATCAATTGATGTGACAAAAACATTTGGTGATGCAACTGTTACAGTAGATCAGCCGACATTTAATCTAGTTGGTGAGCAAGTTTTAAATATTACATTAACGGCTTCACAAGCTACGGCACCAAACGGCTCTGAAATACTAGGGTATATTTACATCAATGGAGGAGCTACAGAAATTTCATTACCATTTGCAGCTGACCTTGGCGGCGAGGCAGTAACCGAAATTAAAGATTATAAGATTACAGAAACAGACCTATCCTTTAACGGAGATGGCGTGAAAGACTCAGCTGTACTTTCGTTCACCTTAACTGGAGATGTAACAACTAACTATATCGAGCTTTGGGATATTATGAATCCTGAAGGTGGAGAATACGGAGACGGCTACATTGGTTATCTACATGCAGGTACTGCGCTAGGAAAAGGCTCTTATACGCTGAATGTTGGTGGGCAGTACAAACCATGGGGAACAGAACCTGCCACAAAGATTCCAGATGGTCTGTATACAATTGACTTCACAGGTCTTGCAGCATCAGGAGCAGTTTCCGATTATGTTGGACCAATTGTCGTGAAAACAACTAAACCAGAAATTACTGGTTCAGTAGCTGAAGGTGTCGCTACAGGACAGGTAACAGATAAGTATATCGACTACAATGAAGAGTTAGATTTATACGGTTTAAATTACAATTTAAATGATAAATTAAAAGCTTCCTATATTTCGATGGTAAATGGCGAAGTACAAGCACCAGTTGCGTTTGAATTAAATCAAGACGGTAGCTTCACATTCCCAGTAACAGCGGAAACTAATGCTGTATCAGTAGTAGTTACAGACGCTGCCGGGAATGTTGGTGAAGCAAAGATATATGAAAAAGAAGTAGTAGCAGCACTTTCTGTAAATCCAACTGAGCTAGACTTAACAGCTGGAGAAACTGCACAACTGACGGTAACAAAAACGTCAACGCCTGCACAAGGTAATGCAACAGAGCAAGACGTAACTGCAAAAGCTACTTATGTTGTTGGAGACGAAAACATTGTAACGGTAGTGAATGGATTAGTAACGGCGGTAGGTGAGGGCACGACGACCATTACTATTTCATATGGTGATAATAAAGTTACTGTAAATGTTACAGTGAAAGCACCTGTTGTAGAAGTACCAATAGTAACACTAGAAATTGACCAAGCTCAGGTTGAAACTAGTATAGGTAAGGAAGTTGCAGTTAAGATTACTGAAGTAACTACTTTTGATGGGAAAACAACAGAAAAAGATGTTACAAACCTTGCAACCTATGAAGTAGCGAATGATGAAATAGCTACTGTAAAAGCAGGGGTGGTAAAAGGAAAAGGTCAAGGTAATACAACGATTACGGTAACATATGGTGAGCACACACTAACATTTGATGTGTTTGTAAAGCAAGGTGATGGCAACGGAAATGGCAACGGAAACGGAAATGGCAACGGGAACGGAAACGGAAACGGCAACGGAAACGGAAACGGAAACGGAAATGGCAACGGAAATGGCAACGGAAATGGCAACGGAAATGGCAACGGAAACGGAAATGGAAACGGAAATGGCAACGGCAACGGAAATGGAAACGGCAACGGAAACGGAAATGGCAATAGCAATGGAAACGGAAACGGCAATGGCAATGGAAATGGAAATGGCAACGGAAATGGAAACGGAAATGGCAATGGAAATGGAAATGGAAACGGAAATGGCAACGGAAACGGAAACGGAAATGGCAATGGAAATGGAAACGGCAACGGAAACGGCAACGGCAACGGAAATGGAAACGGAAATGGCAATGGCAATGGAAATGGCAACGGAAATGGCAACGGAAATGGCAACGGCAACGGCAACGGCAACGGCAACGGCAATGGCAACGGCAATGGCAACGGCAATGGCAACAGAAATGGCAATGGTAATGAAGTAATAATGAAGTCACCGAGGATGATTTATAATTAATTTCAGTTCAAGTAAAAAGAGAAATTGCACAGTGCAATTTCTCTTTTTGGTATTTATTATAAAGCAATCCCTTTAAAAAGATTATCTCCTACTAAGCTAACTGTACATATTCTTTCTGATTTTCTTGCCATATTTGATACAAATTAGCTGCTCTTTATTAGTTGTAAAGTAGTATTTTTTACCTTTATTTATTTGGGTACCGTTTGCTGCTGCATTAAATGTATGTCGTGAAAAAATCGTATGTTTACAAAGCTTCTAAAAATGACTCATTGGCACCGATAGAATATCAATACTGGATGGCTGCGTAGTCTTTTTTACAACAGTCTACTTGACAGGAATAAGTCTACAATTTGAGTACTTGGTCTTTTTCCAAAAATTGAACATTGCCAAATAAAGAACATTTGTTCTAATATGTATACAAACAAACGTTCTTACATAGGATAGGTAAAAGGGAAAATTATTGTGTCTATAATAAATAATAGTTATTTCAAAAAATTACGAGAGGTAATGGGAGGAAGCTACGATGAGAGAACAACTGATTAAAGCTATGCAGCGTAAACAATTAATGAGCATGATGTATATAGCAAAGGATGGCTCCATAACAAAAAGGCGTGTAAAAATCATTAAAATTGTTGGTGATTCATTTCAAGCATTTTGTTTTACAAGACATGCAAAACGTACTTTTTTGATCAGGAATGTTCTAGCTGTTATTCCTTTTGTTAGTAAGGGGCGTGAAGTTGTATGAATTATGAGAGTATGCCCAATAGACCTATTATGTGTATCGATATGAAATGCTTTTATGCCAGTATTGTCGCGATGTTACATGGGCTAGATGTTTTAAAAACGCCAGTTGCAGTAGTAGCGAATTTTGACCAACCAGGTAGCGTAGTACTTGCAGCATCCCCATTGATGAAAGAGAAATTTAAAATCAAAACTGGAAGTAGGCGCTATGAGATACCAAAGCATCCAGACATTAAATTGTTTGAGCCTAAAATGAGTTTCTTTATTCAAATGTCGATGACGATTACAAAATTGATCTCTAATTACGTTCCGGTTGATGCGATACATGTATATAGTGTAGACGAAAGTTTTGTTGATTTAACTGGTACTGAAAAGCTTTGGGGTTCACCTGAAGAAACGGCTAAGGAAATACAAAAGGCTATTTTTGACCAATTTACTATACCTAGTGCGGTAGGTATGGGGCCAAATATGCTAATAGCCAAATTAGCTTTAGACCTTGATGCAAAGAAAACTGGTTTTGCTAAGTGGACTTATGAGGATATTCCAGAGAAATTATGGCCTGTACGCCCCCTATCCGAAATGTGGGGCATAGGAAAACGAATGGAAGCAAATCTAAATGCTATGGGAATACAAACAGTTGGTGGTTTGGCTAATGCAGATTTAGCAGAATTAGAAAAGCGCTTTGGCATAATCGGCAATCAACTCTATTACCATGCATGGGGAATAGATTTATCCAAATTAGGGGAGCCGTTAATAACAAACGGAGCTTTAAGTTTTGGTAAGGGTCAAATGCTGATGAGGGATTATCACACACGAAAAGAGATCTCTGTAGTGCTTCTAGAAATGTGTGAAGACGTAATGAAACGCGCACGTGATGCAGGGTTTGTTGGCCGTACAATCAGCCTAGGTCTTTCATACAGTCATAATGCTATGACTAAAGGGTTTCATCGGTCTAAAACAATTGCAGTGCCAACAAGTGAAACGCTTGTGATGTATAAAACTTGTATTGAATTACTGGATGAACACTTTGCAGGAGAGCCTGCACGTCAGTTATCAGTTAGAATAGCCAACCTGGAAAGAGAGCATAGTATCCAATTAGATTTATTTGATGACCGCAAGCCACAGCGTCAAATAATCGGCCCTACAATGGATGCAATACGCAACAGGTTTGGAGCGACCTCAATATTAAGAGCAGTTTCTTTCACAAAAGCTGGTACAGCTATTAATCGAGATCGCTTAGTTGGTGGTCATTTGGCATAGGAGTGATTTATTAATGATACAAGACAGAGGTACTATTAAATGGGCGTCGATGATGCTGCCGGAGCATTTAGAGCTTCTTAGAGAGTATAAACAAGAGCGTACAGAACAGCCAAAAGAATTGACTGAATGGGAACTGGAAGAACTACAAAAAACAATTAATCAAGCTTTTAATCAGCAATTGGACATAAAATTAGAAGTGTGGAAGAACTACAAAATCACACAATGGACTGGAATAATTAAATCAATTAATACTAATGACCTCATACTTGAAACACTACTTAAAACGAAAAGTATTCCAATCCAAAGTATTCAATCAGCCCAACTGGATGCTGATTATTATGATTAAAGCCGACGAAAGACAGTTACTTCATAAGTATCTTTTGCTAGAACTAGCAGTTAAATCATTGCAGGTTGACTATCGTAAATTAGAGCAGTTTAAAATGAAAATGGTATTTCTTCCAATGATGGATTCATTGCTAAAGGATCTAAGACAAGAATATTTTAACCTCAAACGAGAACTTGCACAAAAACGTATACGAGTAGTAGGTTGGCAATCAGTAGATGAATACTTTAGTGACGTGCAAGTTGCCACTGCAGGTAATGATGTAGTACTCCGTTATGCAAATCAAGCTCTTAAATCACAGGTGGAAAAGTTGTTGATTAATCATATAAGTGTAGCTTTAAAATAAAGATTGATTAAAAAATTTTCTTCAACCTTTATTTATCAGCAAAACACAAACACTCCATTTTGAGATTAATGCTGAAAGGGAGCTTGAAGAATTACAGCAAACGATCAGATGTGCATTTTTACAGCATAACTATGTTATGTTAACTGTATGGGAACATGCGCACTATGTGCAATGGGGTGGTGTCATTCAAACCATCAATGAGGGGGAGCTATTATTAGAAACCATCACCACAACGAAGCATATCCCCTTAAAATATATTTATGCTGCTCGCATAGAAGTTGTTGGACATGATTAATGGGGGGCAACGACGTTTATTGTCTCAATATTTACTACTCGATTTAGCAGTAAAATCATTACAGCACGATATGACAGTGGCAGAGCGGTTTAAAATGAAGCGTGTTTTTTTATCCTCCATGGATGCATTGCTAAAGCAATTACACAAAGATTATTTTCAACTTAAACGTCAGCTCGCCCAACAAAAGATACGTTTAGTCAGCTGGCATCGGATAGATGACTATTTTAGCGATGTGCAGGTTGCTACAGTCGGTAATGATGAGGAGCTGCGTTATGCCAATCAAGCATTGAAAACCCAGGTGGAAGAGCTTTTGCTAAAACAATTACAAAGTCACTCATTTGAACAAAGCAAATGAGTGACCTTTTTCTTTAAAGTGATAAATGCATCAAAATCTGCTCACCAATTGGCCCCATTCTTCTTTCGCCGTTATCCACAAAGCCTACTTTAAAGTACAAATTCTGCGCAGCCATGTTTTTATGATTGACTACTAACACCACTTCATTACAATCTTTAAATTCTTGTTTCACAAAGTCAGCAAGGACAAGCATTCCTTTTTTTGCATAACCCTTACCCTGCTGTTTATGATCGATGGATAGAGCAGTTAGTAACATAGCGTTAGGATTGCTAGAATACTCTTTGACTCGTTCTGTTGCATGAAGAACAAAAAAACCAACAGGCACGTCGTCACTTAAAATAACAATTGGATACTGTCCGACTTTTTCTAACGCAATATCTTTTGGAAGGGCTGTAAATTGATGTTGCTCTGCAGGTAATTCAAAGCCATGTAACTGCTCCACAAAATCTTCAGAGAAGTGTACTAGTTCAATGTTTGGTGTTTTTTGCATAAAAAGCCTCCTTTTTTCTATTATTCTAACTATAGAACAAACGTTCGTCAAGGAGGCTTGTATAAAAATAATGAAAGTTGAGACTTTTTAATTTAATAAGTTACCGAAAAATAAAATGAAAGAAATACTGACAATTAAAATAAGCGTTACCACCATTGTCAATATACCTCGAAGCAAGGTCGTTAAATTTTTTACATCTTTCATTTCTACAAGACTTAGGTAGAAACAGACAATTGACAAGAGTAATGTCAATATCAATGGATGAAAATGAAGGTGAGTAACAAAAAAATCTTTTAATGAGCCTGACAGAAAAAATAATAGGGTACAGCCTACTGACAAAATAAAAGACCAGAAATTCAAATTAATTCCCATTGTTTTCCTCCCTCCTACTAAAACGAATTCATAGTATCTATGTTCCAATAAATTCACTTGATAGGGTAAAAAAATAATAGTGATAGCAACAAAAAGAGGCCACTTGGACGAAAGTGACCCCTATACCAATAAAGGAGTGTAACGTAAAGTTGAAAGAACTTTACATTACTATTATTATGTTGAGCTAGCTAATTAAGATAGTTATCTATCTCAAACGATAGCTATTAATTGCGTAAATTGTTAAGATAAACGACTTTGAACAAGCTTGAGCTGAGAAAATTTAATAGGTGGAATAGAGTCAGAGGAATTGATTTGAATAGCTGTTCCACTTAGAGGAGACAAAGAAGGCTTTAGCCCCTTTATTCACAAGAAAATGAACAGAGCTAAAGCCTAAGGCTAAAAATTAGTAAATGAAGCTAGCGCCAACAATGATAAGAAGAATGAATAGTACAACAATAAGCACGAAAGTTGAGCTGTTGTTACTACCATAGTCTCCGCCATAGTAACTCATTAAACACACCTCCCTTCTTCCATATAGCATATGTAAAGCGCTAAAAAAGAGGGGCGTTATTTATCCAAGCAACAAGTAGAGAAATTTGAACAAAACAATACAAAAGAAACCATTGACTGCGTTTAACCTTTCAATATGGAATAAAGTGGTGCTTTACTCTATTCTTATGAAGATATGACAGCTCGATCTAGTTGATAGCCTGTGCAGTACTAAAAAATGCCAATCAATTACGTCTTGACGCAACGCTTTCACGCAGATAAACAATTATTTCGAGCGGACGAGTAGAAGTTAACCTAAAACCATTCTGTACCTGACATTTCACTTTCGGTACAAAAATCATTTGTTGACTCAAGAAAAAAACATCCTGGACGGATGTTTTAGTATAAGCGCTGCTGCGTATGACAAGGTGGGAAGCCGTTCACATCTTGAATCATATGAAAATCGTATTGCTTTAAGGCAAATTGACTTTGATACAAATATTCAAGAACAAGAAGCTTTCCACCTGAAACGCCACAGAGAACACCAGAAGTTCCTTGACCATTTGTAAAAGAAACACCGACGGGTTGCCCGATTAAGTAGGGGATTTTATGTTGCCAAGGCACAATAGTCACTCCTTTCCCTATAATATATGAATTTGTGAGCTAGAGGTTCTTGCCTACAGAGGGCTACAACTAAAAAAAGAACCTATTAGGTCGCTTTCTTAGCAACAACGTAAATAGTTCCTTTTTTAACCGAACTAATTTAAAGCGTATCTTCTTTAATACTTACTTCTCCATTAGGATATCTGTGTTTTCCGTATTTAAGCCCAATCTCATCCATTAGTTGCTTTTTTAGTAGTTCTATTTCTTAATCAAAACGATTTTAAAAAGTTTGGGTATTGGTGCATATGGTATAATATGGATTAGTTTGTGAGGGGGGATTGTCGAATGAGAAGATATAGTATGTTTGCATAGCAAAGGCTATTGCAATATAAGAGAAACGAAAATAGTCTTTGCTCTTCCTAAAATCATTCTAAACATTTAGGAGTGCAAAATGAGCTATAAAAAAGCAAAGCATATTTTACCTGCAGCGTTGCTAGTGTTAATTCAAGAATATGTTGATGGTGAATATATTTATATCCCACGGAAAGAAGAACATAAAAAGAGTTGGGGATCTAATACGAGTACGAAAACGGAATTAGATTTGAGAAATGCTAGTATTTATACCGATTTTTTATCGGGAATAGATAGTGTGACGTTAAGTGAAAAATATTATTTATCACTAAAGAGTATTCAAAGAATCATTTTGAAAGAAAAAAGAAAAGCAATAAGCATGAAGTCATTGCGGTTTTAAATCGTAGTGGCTTATTTTCTTTTATGAAGTAACGATGAGGTTTTATCAATCATGACAGTCAGCTATTGTTTTAAGTAAGGATCACAACTATTCATGAAAAAGGAGAGAAATATGAATTTTACTAAATTATTGGGAGCCACTTTTCCGACAATACAAACGGAGCAAATTCAATTAAGAAAGTTAAAACAAGAGGATGCTCCAGCCTTATACAATTATTATACCAATGAAAACGTCTATCGTTATCTGGATTGGAATGGACCAGGGTCCATAGAAAAAAGTTATGAAGTTATAAATATTTGGAACGGAGGCTATGAAAAGGGGTGGATTATCCGTTTTGCCATTGCTGACAAAATGACAGATGAAGTAATTGGAACCATTTTTTTAAGTGAATTTGTAGGCAAACGAGCTGAAATAGGCTACGAGTTATCAGAAACCTATTGGCATAGGGGCATTATGTCGGAGGCCGTGAATGAAGTATTGTCAATTGGCTTTAATCAATTAGGTTTAGTAAGGATACAGGCAACTGTTGCAGAAGAAAATATCGCATCAAGGAGGTTACTAACAAAAATCAATTTTAACGAAGAGGGCAAGTTAAAACAATATGAATGTCATAGTGTAACAGGAGAATGTAGAGATATGCTGATCTATTCTTTATTGCATACAGAGTTTTCGAAGAAATGATGGGTGCCAAATAACAAGCCTCATTGAGGATGCTGTAAAGCAAACAGTTGGAGCGGTGTGTGTTTATTACTATATAAAGAAGGGATAGCATTGTACAAAAACATCTTGGGGGCGATGTTAAAGGTGCTATCCCGCAATTAATGTATGTTTAAATCCTTGCGAGCATTACCACTATGTGTAAATTAGAAAATAATGATTTTCTACATAGTTACGATGTCATCATCAGACGACGTTCTTTCCTACTCCAGTCAGTAAAAATGATTAATCTCGGCTCGCCTCATAAAACTTTTGTGCTACCATAGCGGGTCTAGTACGTGTGTCTGTAAAATGATCACCATCACCAACAATCAGACGAAACTGGCCGAGACGACTGGACATATGTGGATGCCAGCCGAAGCCCTCTCCTTGCGGTAAAGTGTTGTCTTGGTAGAAATAGACGTAGCTTTTGGGCATAGGTAACGAGTAAAACACTTTCAAATCTAGCTTTTCGAAAAGCGGCTTAGCGGGTTCTGGCGTGACAACTGCATACATTTGTTTGGCCTCCTCCAAAGACGCTGTATTGACGAACATATCTCGAAATAGCGGAAACGGAAGCATAATAGTATCATCCTTTGACATGGCTCTAAGCTGCTCAAAACCTTGTCTCATTTGCAATGGGAACTCATCAGCAACAGATTCCCCGTCTTTCAAAACGAATGCGTCAAAGAAAACTAGACGTTTGATCCGATTAGGTACCTGTTCTGCAACCTTTTGGATCACAGTTCCACCAAAGCTATGTCCAACGAGAACAAAGTTGTGCAGGTTGAGCTTCGTTATAAAATCAACGACGGACTTTGTAATCATTGCATGTGTGACATTTTTATTCGGATCGTTGCCGTGACCAGCATATTCAGGTGTATAAACAGTATGCCCTTGACTACGTAACACCGCTGCTACGCTGTCCCAGAAGTGAGAATCAGCCCATGAGCCGTGAATAAGTACGAAGATGAGTCGTTGTTGTGCGGATAAATAATGGCTTTCATTTGATTCGGGGGTACAGTTATTCCAGTGCCAAGTTCCTACAGAAAAAGGAGAGTAATAATATCCATGGGGTGTAAATTTATGGTCGGGATAAGGAATCATGATCAAGACATCCTTTCAAATACACATATAGTATCAGCTTATGACTACTGTATGGAAGAAGTTCCCTTCACTCGAACAATTTACGGATGTAGTTAAAAAAGGCTTACAAAAAGGAAATAGACATATTCGTCTATTTCCTGCTCCATGGCCTTTAATTTTGCTTGAAACTTTGCTTTAGGAATTTTGTGATATTGCTCGTATCGACACATTCTACATGAGCAATGAATTTTTCCTTTGCTTAATGTACCACGTACAGGCATGTACTGACTTTCCAGTAGCATAACATCTTTTAAAATAGCCCATTTCTTTCGAATGATTCGCTCTCTATGGTGGCGAATTAAGGTTTTTGACCGATTTTTCATCAACTATCAGCTCCCTTGAGAAACCCAAGCTTGTAGGGAGGTCAAGGGATGTGGTAGCACTCCCTACAAGCTTGGCATGTAGCTGATAAATAGGATTATTTGTTCCATACTATCATTCCTTCTAGGTTTTTTGTTGAACACCTGTATTCAGTACCGCCTTTTTTCCAATTTATTTTATCATAAGTTAATGGTAATGATAAAAAGGATTTTGTAATTGAGATAATTATAATAAATAGGGAGGTCGTGTTGTGAGCGAAATAGATAAACGAAACAGGTTAAACGAAGAACCATTTACTTATCAAATAACGAAGAAAGAAACGGTCGTTATATATTACGAAGGTAAACAAATTAAAATTGTTAAGAATAGAGAGGCTGAGCGCCTTATAGCTAGAATCAAAGAAGTAGGAGATAAGGTAACAGAAGTACAGTTATTGTTAGCTAAAATTACAGGTAATTTTAAACGAGGGAATGAGAAATTAGGGAAAAATAAAAAATATTAATGATTTTAAGGCGAAGTAGAATTTCACTATAATAATTAGATAGCTAGAGGTTGCAACCTTTTCCCATTAAAGGCAACATAATGGTTCGTAGTAAAGTAAGAATTGTTTTTTTCTAAAGAAGCCTTACAGTGCAACAAAAAACACAATATCGTTCAATTTCTGATCTATGTGATATAATTTATCACGGAAAAAGGAAGTAAATAAAAATAATACTTCTAGTATTGAAAATCTAGGGAGATAGAACACGTTATGGGAAGTAAAAAAGAAATTAGTTCAGCTAAGTTAATGTGGACAATGACGCGACCTCATACATTAACAGCGACGTTTGCACCTGTCATCTTAGGGACTGTTGTAGCACTTTTTGAAACTAAGATTGATTGGTTTCTATTTATTGGGATGATCATTGCGTGTTTAGCATTGCAGATTGCAACAAATTTATTCAATGAGTATTATGATTTTAAACGTGGATTAGATACTGCTGATTCTGTAGGAATTGGTGGTGGCATTGTCCGCCATGGATTGAAGCCAAAAAACGTGATAACAATTGCTATTTTATTGTATATCGTTGCAGCCTTTATCGGTATATATATTTGTATGAATAGTACTTGGTGGTTAGCAGTGATCGGTTTATGTGGTATGGCGATTGGCTATTTATACACAGGGGGTCCATTACCAATTGCGTATACGCCATTTGGAGAGTTATTTTCCGGATTGTCAATGGGAACGGGTTTTGTATTAATTGCTTTCTTTATTCAAACCAGTTCTTTAACGGTTGAAAGTATATTGATATCCATCCCGATTGGCATTTTAGTAGGGGCAATCAACATGTCGAATAATATTCGAGATATTGACGAAGATATTAAAGGTGGAAGAAAAACTTTAGCTATCCTTCTTGGTAGAGAGAAAGCAGTTAAGTATCTGGCAATCGCATTTTTATTTTCCTATTTGTGGATTTTAGTGATTGTTTTGATGGGCTTTATAAGCCCCTGGTCTTTAGTTTTATTCTTGGGTTTGAAAAAACCAATCACTGCGATACAAGGTTTTCGAAAAGGAACAAAAGAACCTCAATTTATGCGTATAGCAATGAAATCAACAGCAATGACAAATACAATTTTTTGTTTTTTGTTATCCATTGGTTTATTAATCAGTTATCTATTTTAAATAGATTATAAGAATTAAGTTAAATATTCGATTTCCAACATATCCAAATGAAAACTAGAGTTAATCCTATAAAGACGAACCAAAACACCCTGAAAGTAAAAGGTGTTTTGGTATTCCTATAATAAATTTCGTGCCAAATCTATAAAGACTTTTATCGATGGAGAAATCCATTTATCTTGATGCCACAACATTTGAGTTGTAAATCGTATTTCAGATAAATCCCAAGGTAAAGGGATTAGTTCACCTCGCTCAATTTCTCCTTTTAGAGCCATTTCGGGTAATAATGCAATACCGAGTCCCACCATTGCACATTGTTTAATGGCTTCTACACTATTAAACTCTAGTTCGGTCAAGCTATCAGCCCCATTTCTCAATAAAGTACGATAGAAGAAAGTCCGATAAGAGCAACCCTTTTCACTTAATAGAATATGCTCTCTATTAAAATCTTCTATGCTTAATGTAGAGCGATTAGCTAATGGATGGTCGGGAGAGACGACCATAAGAAAAGGTTCGTCCAATAAAAGTTCAGTATGGATATCCGATGATACGACAGGTTCATCCAGCATAAAGACCACATCAACATTCCCTTCTCTTAGACTCTGTTTCAAATTTTGACTGGATAAAGGTCTAAACAAAAGACGAACATGTGGATATTGTTCACGAAAAACCCGGAGTAAAGCAGGTAAACGGTATGTACAGAGTACTTCGTCTGCACCAATAATAATTGTACCAGTTAAATTTCCGTTCTGGCTTGAAACACAACGAGCTTCCTCTATATCATTTAAAATTTTTGTAGCATAAGGCAACAACTGGTGGCCAGCGTCTGTTAATACGACGCTTTTGCCCAAACGATCCAATAACTTGACGCCCAATTCTTCCTCTAAAGCCTTGATTTGCATGGTTACAGTAGACGGAACATAGTTCAATATTTCGGCAGTACGACTAAAACTTCGTGTGGAAGCAAGCGTCCAAAATGTTTTAAGCTGGCGAATTTCCATTAATACAGCACCTCTGAGTTCAAAAAAAATGAATATTACATTCAAAAACGTTTCGTTGATTTGATGGTAACAGTAGCGTAGAGTAAAAATCAAGCATTGCTGTAAATTCTTTTAATAAAGGAGATTTGAATCATGAAAGATTACGAAACTTATTCACTTGGAGATGTCTTGTTGCAATCCGGGCAAAAACTACCTCAAGCTTTTCTTGCTTATAAAACATATGGAACTCTAAATTCTGAGAAGTCAAATGTCATTGTCTACCCTACTTGGTTTGCTGGCCAGCACACAGATAATGAGTGGTTAATTGGTTGTGGCAAAGCACTTGATCCAGACAAATATTTTATCATTGTGCCTAATATGTTGGGAAATGGTTTATCTTCCTCCCCAAGTAATACACAAGCCCCTTTTAATAAAGGAAATTTTCCACTTATTACGATTTATGATAATGTTCAGCTACAACATCGACTTGTAACTGAGAAATTTGGTATTAAGAAAATTGCGCTAGTCGTTGGCTGGTCACTTGGTGCATTGCAAACCTTTCAATGGGGAAGAAGTTATCCTGAGATGGTTGAGCGGATTGCCCCGTTTGGTGGAACAGCAAAAACAAGGCCACACGCACAGGTTGTTTTTGAGGGGCTGATCGCAGCATTGCAAGCAGATGCCAACTGGAAGCAAGGTTTCTATACCCATCAGCCTACAGCAGGACTAGCGGCGATGGGACGCGCCTACGCTCCATGGGGGTTTTCTCAAGCCTATTACTTGGAGCAACTCTATCAAGTGGAAGGATACTCGACGTTAAAGGCGTATCTAGAAGATTATTGGGATAAAGTGTTTCTTACCTTTGATGCGAACGACTTAATTGCTATGCTACGTACAGGGATTAGTGGGGATATTAGTGCCAATCCTCAAGATAACAGAAATTTTGAACAGGCGTTAAACCATATCACTGCTCAAGCCCTTGTTATGCCAGGATCCTCCGATCTGTTTTTTCCACCAGAGGATAATGCCTATGAAGTGAAACACATGCCTAATGCAGTATTTCAAGCAATAGAATCCAAATGGGGACATTGCTTTGGAATCGGACAAAACGAACAGGACTCTCTCGTGATAGATAATCAACTGAAACAATTTTTAGAATTGAAATAGTAAAAAATCACTCCTATAAATAAAGAAGTGATTTCAGATTGTAGAAAAAAGGAATGGAGAAGTTCACACTCGATTCCTTTTGTCTTTTTTTCTTCTTTCAATATGTTTGAAAATGGTGATTTTCTACCAAATTAAACACACTCTTCAAGCATAAGAAATCTTTTAAGCTGTTTGCCACGTCTAAGTAGCCAGTTTCTTAAAATTCATGGCAGCAAAAGTAAGCATTGCCTGCATGGACGCTAGTTTTCGTACTAAATGATCTTCAGGTACCAATTAATCCATCGTTAACATTTCTAATTGTTCACGTTCATTGATTTGATTCTTCGTCATCATGGTTTATCACCTCGACCCCTCCCGCAGAAAGCGTCCACCCGTAGTGGAAATCAACGGCTTTATTTTATTTCATTGTAAAAAAAAAAGACTGTCGACAAACTCTCAAATCTTTTGAGTTTGTCGACAGTCTGAATCACTACTATAAACAAAGAAGTGATTTTATTTTTTATCATTTTCTAATGATCCTGTCCAGATTTTTATTGTACCCCACATAAGAATACAATTAAATTCATATAAATAAAGGTAGTAAAAAATTATAATGATAGAAACGATGAATTTTATGTAAGGATTAAAGTCTAAATACACCTCTATATGCTAAATCTTAAGAAAATCTTCAGGTTCTACTAGGAAATATTTAAGATTCGCCGTGTATACTTATAAAAAAAGGAAATTCACGAAACCATTTGAAGATTTAAAACGTATTGGTAGTAGGAGAGAGAATATTGGAGTAGGTGAAGATATGGCACATACGATTTACATAGTATTAACCAAAACAGGGACACTATTATCGAAAGCGATTGGTATGTACACGGGCAAAGAAATGAATCATGCATCCATAGCCTTTGATGAGAGGCTATTTGAGATGTATAGCTTTGGTCGAAGGCAATTAAACAATCCATTAAGTGGAGGCTTTTTACGAGAGGATGCGGAAAGAGGGCTATTTGAGTCAGCGGATTGTGTCATTTATCGTTGTAGAATTTCCCATTATCAATATTTAGACATGATGAAAATTATTCGTTATATGTATTGGAATCGTGATCGCTATAAATATAACTTTATCGGTCTTTTTGGTGTGGTGATGCAAAAGGAAGTGAGAAGAGAGCGTGCATATTTTTGTTCCCAATTTGTAGCGACGCTATTACAAGTGGGAGGTTTAAAAATATATCAAAATCCAGCATTAATGACGCCTCACTGCCTAGCGCAACTACCTTATTTAGAGAAAGTATTTGCAGGGAAATTGGCAGACTATTTACATGACGTACGTGAGCCAGCTATGCTGTATGGTTAACGAAGAAATAGCTCCAATTGAATGCCTTGTTATTCAATACGTTTAAATGTCAAAATATTATGTCACTCAGGCAAATCTTCTAGCTTTGTTTCATGCTAAATAGAAGATTTCCTGAGTTTTTTGTTAGTAATATTTACCTCATGAAGAATGAAAATAAACCTAGTTATGGAAAAAAAGAAAATGAGTCCTATTCCTGTTAAAAGTGCTACCATAAAATTGGTATCATAAATACTAGGTTAATATGTTCAACAATTGAGTCAACAGTAAGGAGGATGTGTAATGAGTGAAGAAGTAGCAACGGTTGGTTGGGATGCGATTGACCAAGAATTATCCCAATTGTATGGTGAACAGGAACCAAAGCATTACGGAACCATGATTCCTTATTCATTAGGGGGACAAGATCCTTTGGATGGGATAAGTGCCTATAAAAGTGAAACACCTATTCCTCACTGGCATTTTGTTACATATGGGTTCTCTGAATTATATGAAAAAGAATTTGAAAATGAGGAATACAGCGGGTATGGATTTGAATTGACATTCCGTTTGGTACGCAATGAGGACGAGGAAGAGCCACCTGCTTGGGCCTTAAATTTACTACAAAATATGGGCAGATATGTTTTCAATAGTGGCAATGTTTTTAGAGCTGGCGATTATTTGGATGCAAATGGTCCCATTTGTCTTGATGCAGATACGCAATTAACCGCACTAGCCTTCACAAATGATCCAGAGCTTAGTGAAATAAATACGCCAAATGGCAAGCTGGAGTTTATCCAAATGGTTGGTATTACAGAGGATGAGCTAGAAGCGATGCAGACGTGGAATACACTGGGAGTACTAGAGGCAGGTATCGAGCAAATACCAAGTTTTATCACTGATTTGACACGAACTTCTCTGCTACAACATCCTGAAATTACAGAGGAAGTTGAGCGAGGAATGGAGGAGGACGGCTCAAATACGGGCTTTCTTTTCGTAGACCAATTAGCTTGGCAAGTGGAAAAAAAGGGTTGGTTTAATAAACAATCCAATACCGTTCAACTTGGGGCCAAGCAGGCAGATGTCATTAGCAAATTACTACGCGGACGCATTTTAAAAGGCAAGAATCTTAGCTTAGTGGGTCAACAAATAACGATTATTTTTAAAGCAGATCAACAAGTAGGCTATCGTGAGAATGAACAGGAAATGACGATTACATTGAACAAAGCGGCAGTTGAAGAGCTGTGTCAAAAGCTAGTGCCACAAGAAAGTCAATTTGAATTATCTTCTTTAGCTGGTGTTAGCTTTCAAATTTTGAAAACGCATATTAAAAATCAAGAAGGAGCGGTTGAGAAAACAATCGGATAAGGTTGATCTCTCGCTAAGGCTTTTAGCGGGAGATTTTTCACTAAGCATGAAAGGAAGGATGTACATTTTGAAACAGTGTGTAGAACATTTTCTAGCAGATGTGTGGGAACAAATCACGAGCGTTTATCAACAAGAAAGTAAACGAATAAGTGCCTTGAAAGGCCAGAGTCGACTTCAAGCAGGTGTTTTTAACTATTTAAAAGTCACATGGAAAAAAGGGAGAAATCATTACGGCACAATCTCACTCGACGTCTCTGAGCCATTTAGTTGGAGTGATAGTGCTTATAAGATAGAGGCAGGTCCATACATACAGGAAATGACAGAATTGAATCATATTGAGGAGCTTTTTTCGGCTTTATGTACCAAAATAGAGCGCATGTTTCAATCTGAGCAATACGGTCCTCGCTTTTTTGATTATCACTTTCAGGTAGTCCTTGAATTTGAGTACGATCAGACGATGTTATGTTATCAAGTGGAGCTGCTCCATGAACGTAAGTTGGCATTAATAAAACAAGAGCTGGCAACATTTATCCAATCAAAGGTGATGGATGAGCTGCCTGTAAGGCCAAGTGACAATGATGAATTTTTCTTTGCGCGGCATTTGGTGAATCCGCACTTTTTTCACCAAACAGCAGAGGAAATCGAACCATTTATTCATCGTCTACAAGAAAAGCATCGTGCCAATAAAGAGCGCTTAGACCAATGGATATATCATTATACAATTGCGTTTAAGCATTGGGCTGAGGAGCAATTTTTAACGCATTATTTTGAACAAACAGGGGATTACATCAAAGAGTGGGTGCCCAAAACCGAGAACGCAGTACAACAACTGGAACAGGAAAAACTAAATTTCTTTCTTTATGTTGCGCTAAAAATTGGCAAGAAAGAGCCTGCTACTCGTTTGCAGTATCTTGAACTTGCTAAGAAGCTTGGCTCTCAGCGGGCAGCTGATTATTTACAAACAGGCAGCGGCTCTTTTGAAAGCATTCGGGAGAGTGATGTTTTCCAAGGACATGCAAATGATATTTTGCAAACGATAGATCTACGAGTGATGTCAGAAGAGGAAGCGGCTTATCGTGAAGCACTTCATTACATCATTGAACTGCTACAAGAAGGCTTTCCGAAAGGTTATCAACTGACCTTGAAAAGTAGAGTGAAAAATTATCTCCCTATTAAAAAGTTAGCAAAATCAAAATTGCATCAGTTTTTTGCGAACTGCCTAGCATATCCTAATCTTTTTCCATTGTTAGCAGATTATGTACAAGTAGCTATGGAGGAATTTGCGTGGTATCAGGATGTTGAGCCAAGTGAAAAATCAGCAATGCCTGGAACCTATGCGGTTTTCGGATTAGGGCTTTATAGTAATGCCTATTTCTCACTCGTCCAAAACTATATGACACTCGTTGATACAGAGCATCAGTCTGTACAGGACATTTATGCGGAAGTTTTTGTTGAAGCTCATGGCCTATCAGAGGGGCTGATGCCAGTATTTGTAGCAATTCTACTTGGCGCTAATGAATCGGCTAAGCCGCTGAAGGGTATTGAAATAATGGAACCAAATCTCCTAACGGCACTTGTGCAAGAGCTGAAAAATAAAGAAGACTATCAGCGTGAATTTGTATTGTATCGACTATTTGGCAGTCAAAAGAAGCTGGCACAGCATATGAAGCAAGAAGCACCACCAATTAAGAATGAGCTAGAAAAATTACTGCAATGGATGAAGTAATCAAAGGAGGCGAGCGAGTTGGTATGGACAGAAGTGAGTAAATCCAAAGATCTCGAAAGCGTAAGGGAGGCTGTGGTCAACCTTGATGTAAATGAACGGGATGAGCGAGGAAGAACACCATTGATGCTATTTATTACAAATCGAATGCCGCTTGAAGGGATTAAACTTCTTCTTGTACAAAATGTTGACCTGGAAGTACGAGATAAGCTGGGTGATACTGCGCTCAAAAAAGCCGTGAAATTTAAGCAGAAAGAGGTTATTTCATTATTAATAGCGAGTGGCGCTACTTTACAGGCTCCAGAAGGACTTGCCACTACAGCTTGGTATGCAGCACGAGCGGATAAAGGGATCGCGGATTTATTGCTGGATACGCCTGGTGCTATCCGATTGACCTTGAATGCAGCAGAACAGCAACAAGTGGAGTCTATTCTATATGAGGAATCTCTAAATACGATGTGCCTTCAAATCAGCAAGGTGTCGTCCGATGTCATTTTGCATGCTATTGTCAATGACTATAATTGGGATGATGGCCCAGAACCTATGCTCGCAGCGCTAACCAATCCAGTTTGTGCACCTATTACATTCATGGATATGTTTGAACTGATGGAAGGCGATTATTGGCTAGCACAAACAGAGGAAGAAATAGAGAATTCATGTTGGAAACGTCCATGGAGAGAGATGGCGGATCAACTAAAGGTAAAATTAGAACTAGGTATAGAGAGATGGTGAGGATTGTTCAATGGATCAGAAAGCAAAGAAAATTTTAATGCAAACCTACTGGCAATCAGGTAGATGGAGATCAGGGGGATATACCTATACAGAAGAAGATTTTCAGTATGCAAAAAGTAAAGGGTTGATGTTTGATCGATTAACGATTTCACATGATGAATGTGTACAAAGATTGCGACAGCTCCATGAGGAAGTCTTAACAAAGGAGCTTGTAGTACAGGCATTTTTGCATAGTTTCTCGACGCGTAAAGTTCATTTACGCAGTGCTTTATCAAGCTGGGCTCTTACATCTAATCTACCAACCCATACGTATCATGAGCGTCCTGTAGAGTTAGTATCCTATAGTGCTTGTGGCTACTGTAATGAGCATAAAATCATGTCTAATGAAGACTATCTAAATGAAGATTTAAATGTACTTAATTTTGAACGAATCAAGTGGGGAGGCATTCGTCTAAATTGGCTGTTGTATTGTTTACTTGATTTAGAATGTTTAGTGAAAGAACAAGAGGCTTTCACAGTATGTGAGGAAGATGTAGCTATTTTAAAACAACTGATTGAGGCAATAAATTCCTGTAAAGACACAGATGCAGCTAGACAGCTTGAGAAACATTGGAAGGATGTTTTTAAGTCCAATCAACATGAACGGGATGTCGTCATGGAAATATGGGGCTATGCGGGTTTACTAGTATCGAAGGATGATTTTCGCAAGGAACGCGGACGAGGAACGGATTTTATGTCAATGGCTACTTGGAGAGGACAAGACGGCTATTCACAAGAAATGATGGAGTTCTACTTCGGCTCCTACCTGTAGTACCTGTTGGAAAAGAAACCGCTTTTGACTACTTAAGGAGCTTGATGTGTTGATCATTACCTCCGCTTTACAAGGAGTTATTGAGTCAGAGCAAAAGCTGCTGGGGGAAGAGCTTGCCGCTACATTAGCACAACAATTTGAACTGTACTTATTAGATTGAATAATTAAAGGGAGAGAGGCAGTGAAATGGGGGCATGGGGATACAAAGCGTTGGAAAGTGATGAAGGGTTAGATGTGGTTGGCTTTTTACGAGATTATATCGAAAAACAAACAAATTCGAATCATATAACATTATCTAACATTGTACAAGCTATGAAAAATAAAGGCTTTTTTGGGGAAACCTTTGATGATATCGATTATTTCTATGATGTCAGTGCCATGGCGCTAGCAGAACTATCTATCGAATATCTTGATACAGGTACATTTTGTGGTAATGAAAGTAGTGCTGCACTTATTCAAATAACAATAGATGAAGGCTCATTGACATTTATTTTAAGATATTTAAAAGACATTAGAGACGAGATTCCTGATCAGCATGGAAGTAGAGAGATTGTAGAATTATGGCAGGAGTCTAACAAGTGGGATGAATGGCAAACTAACCTAACCTGCCTTATTCAAAGATTGGAACAAGAAATTTAATGGTCTTAATCATCGAACCGATTGAAAAGTCAGACGAGGAAAAGGATCACTATTTCCTTCATGAGGTAAGTTACTTGGGAAGTTCTTAGTACGTATAGTACTAGGAACTTTTTTGATCCATCCAGACCATTTTATAAAGTATTACAAGGGGAACACTATCCCCGCCAAATGAAGAAGTACGTGGTGTGAAATCACAAAAAGGAATCGTGATACTTTTTATAAAAGTACCACGATTCAATAACAAGTTATACGATGAAATAACTAATGGCAGATAAAAAAATGGAGATAGCAAGAATAGGCCCAATCAACTTCATATGTCGTTTTCGTTCCATCACAACAATCGCAACATATTCACGAATCATCGCATTTGGCCAGTAATAAAAGGCCGTCTTCGATCCAATGCCCTGGCTATTCAAGCCCGCAAGTCTTGCATAAATACCCGCACGAAAAAGGTGGAAATTATTTGTAGTAAAAATACTGTTATATACCCCGTCTTGATTCAGAGCATCCATAAGTTGCTTAGAAAATAACATATTTTGATACGTATTGACTGATTGGTTCTCTTGCAATGTATGCTCGATTGGAATGCCGTTTTCAATTGCATATCTTTGCATCGCTTCTGCTTCTGGTAGATTCTCATCAGAGCCTTGTCCACCAGAGAAGATAATGGTCGGTGGTGTGGTAACGGCTGCTTGCTTATAATAGAAATCCATCGCTTTCTGAATTCTGCTAGCTAAAAGTGGCGGCACCTTATCGTTAATTAACCCACTACCTAGTACGATAATAAAATCTTGATTCAATTTTGGGCGATTGAATTGATAGAGAAAATAGGCCGATAAAAAATTGGATAAATGGATAAAGAAATAAAACGTAATAAGTGAGATCCCACCAAAAATCGGTTGAAGGTGGCTTGAAAATAAACTAGCCGGATTAATAATTGGTAATAGAATAAAGAGTAAAATGCCAATAGCCACAAGTAGCGTTAAAGAATTGGCCAAACGTTTACCCTCGCGCTTCATTAATACTCTTGCATTTAAAAATAAACCAAACATTAAAGCAATAATGCCAAAGGGAATCATGAGGAATAGAGCAATCAGTGGAATAATGACAATAAGCCTTAAAAAGTATTGGTCAGATGTGAAAGATGCGATGAAACAGAATAATAGAAATGAACAAACAAACAGATTAAATAATAGTCCGTTAATCATCTTTCTTGGATCTTTCAAATAAGAAATGAGAAAAAAGATGAAAAGAATAAGTGGAATAATGCCAAAAAACATAAAAAATGCACCTCTAGTGATGGAGTGGGATGATGATATCTTTTTATTATAAATAATTATTGGATGAAATCAACCATTAGCAAAATGAAAAGGAGTATGATGGAAATACTCCTAGTTGCTACTTTTTGAGTGAACGATTATAAGTTTTATTGATGTAATGGATATATTCTTTGCGTGTCAATCCACTAGTTTGACGATTAAACTCATCATAAGTGATATCGTCTGGCAAACCGAATTCAGCTAGCGCCTGCTGACGTTCTTTGTGAAAGTGTGGATGGTCCAGTGATTTCGATACATATCCTTCCTCTGGCTTCAACCAATCACTCGCAACGCCTGCGTAAACACCATGGTTTGTGAAACGACTGGCTGTTTGAAATGTGATCATAGACGCAGCTTTGCTAATAGTACCCGGCCCCCATGAAAGACGATATCGAGGTTCCTTACCATAGTTTAGGGTCTGCCCATATCCCATCGGAAATAAAATATCGGATTCCGTTAACGTTTTATGCCCAACTTTTTCATAGCACCCGCGCATAAAATGGTCGTCCATGACAATATGCGTTTGTGCAGACAATGGAGCGGCTATGATTTTCTCAAGAGAAGGAGAACGCTCTATCGTTGTCAACAAATAGGGACGGACAAACAAAGGCATCGTCATCACGTTATGCCAAATACTATCTTCGGCAAATAAATGGTCCTTCTGCATTTGACGTAAATCCCCAATGACAAGAACATAGCCATCTACATGTAAATCGATTTCTACACGAAAAATATCGCCTGGCACCGCCTTATAACGTAGACTTTTCATCCTTGTCAGCTTTTCTAGCTTATTTGAGTAGTCTGAAGGTAGCTTGGATGGAAATTGTTCTAGCCAATTAATGATAGCCGATTTGGTCGTAAGATGCTCAAAACCTGATAGAGGGAGCTGGTAATAGGTTTTCGTATTACGAATGGTAATGTTGCTAGATGGATGGTGTTCATTGCCTAGCCCAGCAGAAAAGACAACACCTGTTGCTTTCACTGAGGAGATGTTTGTGTAATTTAATTTCTTTTCTTTGCCACGGGCGGTTTGAGGAACGATGATTTCACGATTACGCGTTAAAATGTCCACGTCAGTTTCTTGGTAGCTATGCTCATTGACAAATATTCTTTTTTTAATGAGATCACCTTCTAGACAAATAAAATAATCCTCTCGAATTTGAAGCGTGTCCCAATGTTCTTCTAACATATGTAGGCCGAAATAAGGTCGTAGTGAATTCGTTAGCCAACTAGAAAATGGTGCCAAATGAAATTCCTCCTAGTTATTGTTTCTTATTTTGGTCAAGTATACTGAATTTGACGGGTGAAGAAAATAGTACAGGATAAAAATGGTTAAAATAGTTGTTGTCACGCAACGACAACGATTGCTTTCGGAGCAGATGCCCGACGTTTTATTCAGGCTTTAGAACTGCTATAATGACATATAGATAGAGGTGATGAACATGCATATTGTGACGATTGAAGGCATACCCTATGCATGGCTTGAGCAATTACAGGAAATCCATGCTCACGTCTTTAACGGTGCGAATTTGCCGCTCGAAAAGCTAGAAACGAAAGAGGGCCTTCTTTGTATTTTGGCAATTGAAAGTGAAAAATTAATTGGCTTTAAACTAGGCTATCCACATCCAGATGGTGTTTTTTATAGTTGGTTGGGTGGCGTCCATGAGACGAAACGAGGTCAAGGGATTGCTAGTCAATTAATGAAACAACAGCATGAACATATCAAGACTTTAGGTTTTCACAACGTTCGTACATATGGTAGAAATGCACGCAAAGCCATGCTTATCACAAATCTCAAACATGGTTTTGATATCGTGTCAACATTTGTTGATGATAAAGGAAGGCATAAAATTATTTTTGAAAAACCAGTAGAATAAGGAGTTCTGAACATGAAAGCATATTTAGCAAATGGGTTATTTTCTTTAGGAGATCGTTTAGTCAATGAACAACTGGCAATAGCTATTCGCGAGGCAGTGCCAGGCATAGCATTATATGTGCCACAGGAGAACGATGCCATCAACGATAAATCGGCCTATGCAGATAGTTTAGCGATCGCCCAAGCAGATTTAGAGATGCTGCAAGGAAGCGATGTATTGATTGCTGTATTAGATGGAGTTGAAATTGATTCTGGTGTAGCCGCTGAAATTGGAGCGTTTGCTATGCTAAATCGTCCAATTGTTGGTGTACTGACAGATGTTCGTCAGCAAGGTCGAGACAATATGCAAAAAATTGAGGCCCTAATTCGAGACGGGCTGGAGAATCAATTTGTTTACCGTAATTTATTTGTTATTGGTTTAATTAAACGTAATGGAGTCATAACATCTTCCATTGAAGAGGCAGTGGAAGCTGTACAAAGATTGAAAAAAGAGGAGGCATAATAATGTTATTAGCTACATCAGACGTTGTAGCAGGTAAAAATATTACAGAAACTTTAGGTTTAGTGAAAGGGAATTCAGTTCAATCAAGAAATATTGGTCGCGATATGATAGCTGGACTTCGTAATATTGTTGGTGGAGAGATGAAGGAGTATGCGGAAATGCTCGTGCGCTCCCGCGAAATCGCTACAGAGGCAATGGTAGATGAAGCCCAACAATTAGGGGCAGATGCGATTGTAGGAGTACGTTATGCGACTTCATCTGTAATGGATGGCACGTCAGAAGTATTAGTATATGGGACAGCTGTAAGATTTAAATAAGTAAGTGAAAGGACTTTAATCCATTGATTGAAGTCCTTTTTTATTGGCTAGAGAGTCACATAACCATAACGCTTTGATTTAATTTAATGTAAAATTTTAGTTAATTATGTCAGGAATACAGTCTATTTCGTTTCTTGAATGGTGTTTTATTGTAGGATGCGTATAGTACCAATTATACCAATATAATAGAAATTTTATAGTAGTAATGGCTAATCATGTCTAGTTTATATTCAGTTGGACACGATAGAAGAAAGAGTGGGATATATGGTAGATTCACAACAAAGTAAAGGTTATCGTGTTCTGTCGATGTTTGATCGATTGATGGATGGCCAAGGAATCAACAAGAAGCAGGAAGCATTGACACATCAAGTTGGTGAAAAAACCATACAACGGGATATCAATCAAATTCGAGTGTATATTGAAAAAGCTAAATTGGATTGTTATTTGCAATATGTGCGTACGGAAAAGGTGTACAAATTGATGGAAACGAATAACAATCGTTTGTCCAAAGAACAAGTACTAGCGATTGTTAAAATACTTATCGATTCAAGAGCCCTTATAAAATCAGAGATGAGTGATATTATCGATAAACTCATTTCCATAGTGGTAGCAGATGAACAAGAACATATGATGTTAAATGAAAAACATTTATACATAGATGTACATCATAAAAAATCATTATTGCCTTTAATTTGGCGTATTTCAAAGGCAATCCAAAAGAAAAAGGTCATTACAATTGATTATGTATATGAGGGTGAAGATACACCGACTGAGAAGATCTTAAAGCCTATCGCTGTTATGTATTCGGAATCCCATTTTTACTTAATTACAGAGGAACAAGACAGTCCAATTGTATATAGAATAGATCGTATCCGACACTTTCGTGAATTGGATAAAAGATTTCAAATCCCGTATACAGAACAATTTCAAGAAGAAGAGTTTCGCAAGCGCATGCAGTTTATGCATACTGGAGAACTCATACATATACGATTCTTCTACAAAGGCAAGTCTCCTCAAACAGTTCTAGAACGTTTACCTACAGCTAAATTACTAGCACAAAAAGAGAGTGAATACTTTTTTGAGGCAGAGGTATTTGGGATGGGTATCAAATCTTGGTTACTGAGCCAGGGGGCTACAATTGAGGTATTAGAGCCAATTGAGTTGAGAGAAGAGATCATAGAAGCCATACAGACTATGCAACAAAATTATCGTTATATGTAGAAACCCGTGCCTAGTGCACGGGTTTTTACTTTACCGAAAAAGCTGATCGATAAATGTCATGTCGAAATCATGAGCAAGCTTGTAATCTTTCATGTAGTTTTCTTCATATAAATAAACGAATAAATGCTTGTCATCATCTAAACGTAAGCCAATTTCTCTGTCATCATTGATTGATAATGTTAGCCAATAAGCTTCCTTAAAATCAGATTTAGCAAACCATACTTTTTTTATTGGTTGATCGTCCAATTGTTTCATGATTTGATTCATTTTGGATGGTTCAGTAATAGTAATGGTTTTTTCATCTGATGAACGAATAATTTCAATTTCGTAAATCTCCTTTATTTCCAAACGTTCTGTAACCTCTGTTGTAAAATCAGTGTCTCGCGTCAACAGCATTGTTGAAATATACAGAATAAGTATTGGTAGTAAAATGCCTAGAAATAATTTGTATCTTTTTTTCATCCTCGTCTCCTTAAATTCTAAAAATTCGCACATATGTATTCTTTTCCACGCTATAATTGAGCATATACTGAAACGATAAAGGAAGGCAATCAAATGGCACATAATCATGAAGAAAAAGAACTATTTTACCCAGATGGAACGATCATGTATCGAGGTGGCGTCAAAAAAAATGATTTTGGCCACGATATTTATGACGGCAAAGGCATCCTATTTGATCAAGAAGGAGAGTTGTTATTCGAAGGTGAATTTGTCAATCATATGAAGCAAGGAAACGGCATTATGTATTTAAAAGGACATCTCATCTATCAGGGTGAATTTATTCAAAATAAAAAACAAGGCAGTGGTATTTTATATAAAGACGGTCAAATCCATTACGAGGGACATTTTCGCAATGATTTAATGGATGGCTATGGCATTTTATATTATGAAGAAGATGTGATTGCTCCTTATCAAGCTCTGCGTGCACAAAACCCTCATTTAAATCAACCTCAGTATGAAGGTGATTTTGTTCATGGCATGAAAAAAGGAAAAGGAAAGCAATATTACCCGAATGGATTTTTACAATATGAGGGTGATTTTATTTGGCATCATATGCAGGGAGCAGGTAGGTTGTATTATCCTTCAGAATTACCAAAGCCTGAGGAACTTGCAAGTGGTATAACAACATGCCAATATGAAGGCTATTTCTTTGAAGATATGAAGCATGGCAAAGGGAAAGTCTATTCTAGGCAGGGTATTCTTGAAGCGGAAGGTCAATTTAAAGAGGATGCAATGACAGGTCAAGGGACGCTTTATTATGAGAATGGACAGCCTTCTTATATTGGAGAACTTGTTCATGGTAAAAAACAAGGACGAGGTGATTATTTTAATGAAGATGGCAAAATTATTTATAGTGGGGAATTTATCGACGATGAACGATTACGCATTACACCCGAAAGCGAACAAGAGATTGCAAAACTCCAAAAACAGCTTGATAGCCTTGTAGGTCTTCCGAATGCAAAGAAAGAATTACATAATTTAATTAACTTTATTAAAATCCAAAGCTTGCGTGTGGATCATGGCTTAACTAGCTTTCCTATTACCTATCATCTTGTTTTCTCGGGCAATCCAGGCACAGGAAAAACAACAGTTGCAAGAATTATTGGCCAAATCTACAAGCATCTTGGCGTGCTATCAAACGGGCATTTTGTAGAAACAGACCGTGCAGGGTTAGTGGCAGGATATGTCGGGCAAACAGCGCTAAAGGTTCAGGAAGTCGTCCAAAAAGCAAAGGGTGGTGTGCTTTTTATTGATGAAGCCTATTCATTGATTAATGATAAACAAGATGCATTTGGCAAAGAAGCGATTGATAGTTTATTAAAGGCAATGGAGGATTTACGCGATGACTTAGTGATCATAGTAGCTGGGTACACAGAGCTCATGGAAGAATTTTTGCAATCAAATCCAGGCTTCAAATCTCGCTTTAATCATTTTGTACAGTTCGATAATTTTAGCACCGATGAACTCTATGCCATTTTTGCTATGTTGTGTCAGTCAAATGATTATCGATTTGGAGAAGCGTTTGCTCTCCATATGAAGATACAGCTACACAAAATGCCTATTGAAACGATTCCTAATTTCTCAAATGGTCGCTATATACGAAACTTGTTTGAAAAACTAGTAACCATTCAATCAAACCGACTGATTCAACAGGCAACGATTACAAAAGATGAACTGATGATGTTTGAGGAACAAGATATTTTACAGGGCATTTCAGAAAATTTATTTGATAATACTTTTTAAGACAAGGAGTAGAGTAATGAAAAAGCTCATTGCCATTATTTTAGTGTGTGCGTGTATTTTACCCCGGGTGATAACGATTAATTTTACAATCAATAATAATATTAATGTTCATCATAAAAAAGATAAGAGTTGATGGGAAGTAAATGAAGTGGTAATATAAGACAAAACATACGCTAGCGTATCTTGGAGGATGATCATGCAAGTAACGAAAGATGATTGGATAAGAGCTGGCCTACAACAATTAGCCGAAACGGGCATACATAAAGTACGCATAGAAGCACTTGCTCGATCATTAAAAATTAGCAAAGGCAGTTTTTATCATTATTTTCGTGACCATCAACAGCTGTTAGATGCCATGTTTGACTATTGGGAAACACATGCAACAAAGGCCATTGTTCAAAGTATGGAGCAGGAGGAAGCCACTTTAGAACAGCTCTTGCTATTAAGCTTTCACAAAGATAAAAAGATAGAAATTGGCATTTATGCTTGGGCTAAATATGATGCCCGTATCGCTGCACGAATTGTTCAAATCGAAGAGCAGCGAATTGCCTGTGTTGCAAAGCTCTACCAAAAAAATGGCGTAGGTATAGAGGAGTCTATGGATCGTGCGAGATTGGCTTATTTAACCTATATAGGCTGGATGACTCGATTTGAAGCTAATCCTCATTTTGAATTAGAAAAAATGGTAAAGCTATTATTGTAGTAATACAAGTGTCCCTAGGAAGTAAGCTGTAGCAAACTTCTGGGGACCATATTTATCACCGTAACATACGGTAGTGTATGTTTTGCGGGATGGGGGTATCTATTATGTATATTTTATCGATAGTTGCAGTTGTCCTTTTATGTATAATCAGTATCATACATGTTTATTGGGCTTTTGGAGGCCGATGGGGAACTGGTGCAGTCCTTCCTGTCAAAGAGGGAGGACAACAAGCCGTTTTCGTGCCGAGGAAATGGGGAACGCTTTGTGTAGCGGTGCTTGTGCTGCTGGCAAGTATTATTATCCTAATCCAAGAAGGTTTTATGGACCATTTTCAGCCGTCCAGTTTTTCTAAAGTAGGAAGTATCGTTTGTGCTGTTGTATTTTTTGTACGAGCAATAGGTGATTTTAAATATGTAGGGTTTTTTAAAAGCATCAAGCATTCTCAATTTGCAAAAAACGATTCTACATTATATAGCCCATTATGTTTGTTTTTGAGCTTCGTCTATCTCATGTTGTTGTTTTAACGGCGATTATACTCTAACATGATCAATGTAAGAGAGGGATAGGGGGAAAAATATGCGGCAAACGATCTACTTACTTCGTCATGGCGAGACGAATTTTAATACACAAGGGAGATATCAAGGACAGCTTGATTCACCACTAACTGAGCGTGGTAGGGAGCAAGTTCAACAAAATGCACGCATGCTGAAAACACTAATTGGCAATGCCAATGATTGGCAAATCGTATCAAGTCCACTAGGAAGAGCCATGCAAAGCACAGCCATACTTTGTGAAACGATTGGTTATGATGTGAACAATGTAGAGCAAGATTATAGATTAACAGAAGTTGCAGTTGGCCAATGGGCAGGCTTAACCATGTCGGAAATACAGCAAACTTGGCCAGATTTGTTAACAGACACGGATGTTTTTAATTGGTATTTCCGTGCGCCAGGTGGAGAAACCTATGAAGCCGTAGTAAGCAGATTAACCTCGTTTATAAATGATATTCACCAAACGCCCAAGGTGATTGTTGTCTCACATGGTTTGACAGGTCGTATTTTGAGAGGCATTTATGCGGGTCTCAATAAGGAAGATGCACTCAAACTAGAGGTTTCTCAAGATGTATTTTTTAAATTAGCAGATAAAGAAATCACAAGAATTTGTTCTGATTTTGAAGATGAATAGTCATGCTAACAGCGTATTTGAGTTTTTTAATCCTCATACGCTGTTGTTCTTAACCGCAGGAATAATCAGAATTGCCGCCTATTATAATGTGTAGGAGGCGTTTTTTATGAAAAATTTGTTGTTGTTCTGCTGTATTTGTATAGTGGTTTTCTTATTTTATTTCACAAATAAAACACAAGAATTGGCTCAACTAGAACTGCCATCATTACATAGTAAAAATGCTTTGTTGCTCAACGAACAGGGCGAAGTGTTATACGAAAAGAATGCTGATACAATCATTTATCCGGCTTCCTTAACAAAGATTATGACAGCTATCGTTGCGATTGAGATGACGGAAGATTTACAAATACAAACAATTGTAAAACCACAAACGATTGCTAAATATACTGCTCAGAATGCCTCGATGGCAGGCTTTAATGCAGGTGATTTTGTAACTATTGAGGATTTATTATACGGTACATTGCTCGCTTCAGGAGCTGATGCAACAGGAACACTTGCCGATGCTGTTGCAGGGAGCGAATATGAGTTTGTCACTTTAATGAATAACAAAGCACATGAGCTGGGCATGAATGATACGCATTTTGTCAATGCCAGTGGCCTACATGATGAGGCACATGTATCGAGTGTACGAGATATTAGTAAACTTCTACGTTATGCTTTGGAAAACCCCGTCTTTTATCAAATGTTTACGTCGAAAATGTATACCACGCATGTGCCCAATGAATTAACAATAGCGAACTCCTTGTTTACAAAAATGCCTGGCATGGAAGGAACCATAGTAGGGGGGAAAACGGGGTATACACCCGAGGCAGGATTATGTCTCGCATCATTAATTGAAAAAAGGGATCAACAATTTCTATTCATTACGACAAATGCACCAGGCTTTGCTTGGACACCACCACCACATATCGAAGATGCTTTAACGGCTTATAAAGCCCTCTAAGAGGAAAATCTATGAAAAAAACTCAACTTTTTCATAGGTTTAATCGTCTTAAAATAAAGGGACATTTCAGCTTGAAAAAGTGAGCAAGGAGCTTCAATCACGGGGAGAATCGCTCAAAGCGTTCCATCTATGACGATATTCGCTCAATCCTATGAGCAGAATATCACTTCTCGAAGCCCCTCTGAACAAAGTGTTCAATCGAATGAAGTGCCTTCTCAATAATTCGAGCAAGGCACGCCATTTTAATTGAAACTAGCTGTCCCATTACCTAAGACTACGCATATTCAGGAGGTGCTACAAAATAAATAATCATAATCTGTGCATAGATTTATAGAAAAGGGGGAAGAGAAGGTATAACAGTCATTGTCAAATATAAAACATTGAATCTAGTTGATTATTACTATTTTCTGGTATGAACTATTCCTCTATAATGAAAGTAAAATCGTAGCATTTTTTATTAAACAGACATGGAAAGACATCTAAGGGCGGTGTAGAATAATGAAGAAAATTTTACCTTATGCTATATTTTTGACGTTTCTGACAGGCTTATTTGCGGGACAGCTGTCTGCAAATGCTGAAGGGTCCGTGGTGATTCAAAAGGTCATCAAAGATTTGGTCATATATGAAGAATCAACCACAAACAGCGCGGAAATTGGTAAGGTGTCCAAAGGAACCTATGTTAATGTAACACAAGCAAGTAAAGGGTGGACTCATATTCAAACGTCTGATCAGACAGGCTATGTGACATCTGATGGTTTAGTCAAATTGAAGTCTGAAGGTTACTTAGTGATTCAAAAGGGTGGCACGACTTTATTTAAAGCGCCAAGCCAAAACGCACAGCAGGTTGGAAAGTTATATGAAGGTCGAGTAATTTATGTGTATGGCACTGCGCCTGGTGGCTGGTCTTTTATCCAATATGGTGAAGATACAGGGTATGTGGCAACAAACGCTTTAAAAAAACCTGTCCCAACAAAGAAACAAATCAATGCTGAAGCTGGCACTGAACTACGTTTAACAGCTAGCCCAAACGGAGAAGTTCTTGGTACACTTGCTAATAAAACGATCGTCCAGTATTACATAACGCTTGCAGGCTGGGCCTATATAGAAGCAGGCGACCAAAAGGGGTATGTCAAAGCTTCTGAGCTAGCAAATATCCAACTTACGGATAACAAAGTTTATAATAAAGGTGTGCCAGTAGCGAAAGGCGCAAAAAAACGTGTGGCTTTAACATTTGATGATGGGCCAAATGCCAAAGTGACACCGCAAATATTGGCTACATTAAAAAAATACGATGCGAAGGCTACATTTTTTATGGTAGGGAAAAATGTTTCAAGAAATGCTACACTTGTCAATCAAGTCTATGCGGCTGGTCATGAAATCGGCAACCATACTTTTGACCATAAGAAATTAACGACTTTATCAATAGCGGGTGTCAAACAAGAAGTCAATGGCACAAGTAATGCTATTTATGCAGCCATTGGTCAGTATCCAACAGTTTTCCGTCCACCATATGGAGCGATGAATGATCAAGTGCGTTCTGTCATGACCATTCCTTCGATTTTATGGTCGATTGATACGCTGGATTGGAAACATCATAATGCGGATAAGATTTTAGCATATGTCAAAGCTTCTGTAAAAGATGGTAGTATTATTTTAATGCATGATATCCATCAAACAACAGCGAATGGCCTAGAAAATGTCATTCTTTACTTACAAAAACAAGGCTATGAATTTGTTACTGTAAGTGAGATATTACAATAATAAGAAAGCCGTGCGATAGTCTTCTAAAGACGATTGCACGGCTTGTTTGTTATTTAAATAAATTAATCGTTGTAATAATAATAGGAATACCAAACACGTCGATTAAAAATGCGCCGACAATCGGGACTACTAGAAAAGCTTTTTTAGAAGGGCCGAAGCGTTGCACAACGGCAGACATATTAGCCATGGCATTTGGTGTTGCACCTAAGCCATGTCCAGCAAATCCAGCTACCATTACGGCTGCATCGTAATTTTTGCCGAGTAATTTAAACAACACAAAAATACTAAATACAACAATAAAGAATACTTGCGCAAAGACGATGATGAATAACGGTAGAGCTAAATCAGCAATTTCCCATAGCTTGATACTCATCAGTGCCATGGAAAGGAAAACACCTAATGTTACATCACCAATTAATGAGATGCTTTTCATATTAACTGCTTCTGGTTTTACTTTGTCCATAATATTGCGTACTAAGACAGCTACAAACATAGCGCCCACATAGCCTGGAAGGACGAAACCTGTTGCTTCTGAGAATAATGTACCAACATACGTACCGACTGCCATACAGAATGTAATTAATAAAACTTGTGTAAAGAACGAATCCGATGTAATTTGTTCATGTTTATTTTCATAGTCAATTTCTTCAGATTCTTGTTCATCTGGTGTTAAATTGTATTTACCAACTAAGTATTTTACAATCGGTCCACCAATTAAACCACCAGCAACAAGACCACAAGTTGCGGCAGCGGCACCAATTGTCATTGCTGAAGAAATGCCCAAATCTTCTAATGTTTGTCCAAATGCTGCTGCAGCTCCATGACCACCTTCCATAGAAACGGCACCAGCCATCATACCGATTAAAGGATGAATGCCCATAAGTGATGCGAGAGATACACCAATCACATTTTGCATTAATGCAAGGAAGCCACAAGCTAGCCAGTAAATAATGAGTAATTTTCCACCGAGCTTCACTAATTTAAAGCTAGCGCCTAAGCCAATTGTTGTGAAGAAAGTAATCATAAATAAGCTTTGTAATGAAGTATCAAGCGATATTTCTAATGTACCTGTTGTCTTTAAAATAGTGGCAAGTGCAGCGAACAGTAAGCCACCAACTACCGGTGCTGGGATACAAAAACGTTTTAAAAATCCTATTTTATTAATAAGAAAGCTACCTAATGCAAAGAGTGCAACGGCTAAAAAAACCGTTGTAATTTGATTGATTTCGATCATGAACCTTGCCCCCTAAGTAAGTTGTTCAGCGCTTCGTAAACGAAATAAGCACCTAATTTAACCGTACGTCCATTTTCATCTAATAACGGATTGACCTCACAAATATCAAATGACTGTGTATGCGGATGCGCAGTTACTTTTTGTAGTATCGTACGTACAGTTGATGGATCAAGTCCAAACGGTGAAGGTGCACTTACTCCTGGTGCAAATGCAGCGTTCAACACATCCATACATAGTGTTAAAAGAATATAGTCATGTTGATTCATATAGTCTTGTAGATCATCCATTAATTGCTGGTTGTTCGCTAATGTCATTTGATCTTCAAACACATACTTCACGTGTAATTCATCTGCTTTTTCGAATAGCTCTCTCGTATTGCCGTAGCGTTGTATGCCAACAACAAAGTAATCAGTATGCGAATCCTGTTCTAAAATTTGACGGAACATTGTACCGGAAGAAGACTGTTCATCGTATGGTCGTAAATCAAAATGAGCATCTATATTGATAATGCCGATTTTAGCATCCTTTGGTAACGAGGAACGAACGCCTAAATAATGGCCATACAGTGTTTCATGACCACCGCCTAGCACCACACATTGTAATTTTTTTTGCAATACTGTTCCGACAACTTCACCAAGTTCACGCTGTGCTTCCTCTAAATCATGATTGAGACAAACGATGTTACCAACATCGGTAATTTGCTGATCGTCCTCAAAGGTCCACGGTAAGCTAGAGAGCGCTTCTCGCAGTGCATTTGGTCCATTTGCAGCTCCTACACGACCTTGATTTCGACGAACCCCTTCATCGCAGATAAAACCAACGAGTGCAGCACTTTTTTTATCTGAAGCGCTTACATCATTAATCGCCAATCGTTTTACTTGTTGATGTAAACGGAAACTGCTTTTATTTGTCGTTGAATCTATACGGCCTTTCCATTGTTTTTGATCTGTCATTGTGTACATAACCTTATCAACCCCATTGCTAATATTATTGTAGAAAAAGTATTGTTGTAATTCATTATATATTCACATAATTATATTTACTAATATATAATTATTATTAATCTATAGCTTTTAGCTATAAATGAAGGAGGATATGACTGGTGGATATTAAACAATTACACTATTTCATCGCTGTTTCAGAACAGATGAATTTCTCAAAAGCCGCAGAAAAACTGCATATTTCGCAGCCATCCTTAAGTAATGCCATCAAAAAACTTGAACAAGAGATTGGTTCCCCCTTATTGGAGAGAAATACTAGAAATTTGCAGTTAACAGAAGCCGGTGAGCTACTATTTGAACGGGCAAAAGTTATTGTAAAAAATATGGAAGTGTTAAAAATTGAAATGGATGAAGTCATTGTACATGGCACAAGTGAAATCACCATTGGTGTCATGGAATCCATCAAGCATTGGTTACCTAAAATAATTGCCGATTATAAAAAAGCCTATCCACAAATGAAGATTCATTTAGTCGATATTTTGGGCAGCAAGCGTGTAAAAAAATCATTGAAAAGTTATAAAACGCATCTAATCATCACCAACCAATTGATGGATGATTCAGAGCTTGAAGTAAAAACCTTATATGAAGAACGATTAGTCGCAGTGTTACCTTTAGGTCACCCATTAGCCAAAAAAGATACATTAACGATTTCAGATATTAGTGAAGAACCTTTTATTATTAGTACGGAAGGGTTTCAAACAAGACGTGATATTTTATCTACATTTGAACAGGCAGGCAAGAAAATCAATATTCAATTTGAAATCGAACGTTTTGAAACAGCTGTGTCACTTGTACGTGAACATTTAGGGGTGACGATATTACCTGAAAATTACTTACAAGGACCAACTGCCAAGACGATTGTGAAAAAAGAAATTGAGGATGCGAATCTGAGCCGAAATGTTTATTTGGTGTACTTAAAAAATCGCCATTTACCGTATGCAATCGGGCAATTGCTAAAAGATATCTTACAGTTTTTTGAAATGAAAACACTCTAATATTTGAATAGTCCCTTATAGATTAATTTTCTGTTTTATTAGAAAATTATAAAAATAAAGCGTTGCTTTCCTAAAAACATAGCGGTAACATTTAATGTAAGAATGAAAATGAACATTCATTCATTATTAAAAATTCAAGCAAAGGGGGTATCTTCCAATGAATTTTTCCTATAGTGAAAAAGTTGTGAAGTTACAGGACAAGCTGACGAATTTTATGGAGCAATACATTTATCCAAATGAGGCTGTTTATGCTACACAGGTCGAGGCAATGGAGGATCGTTGGGGAGCGATTCCACCTATTATGGAGGAGCTAAAACAGAAGGCACAACAAGCAGGATTATGGAATTTATTTTTACCAGATAGTGAATACGGTGCAGGCTTAAGCAATTTAGAATACGCACCATTATGTGAAATTATGGGACGTTCACTACTGGCACCAGAAGTATTTAATTGTAATGCACCGGACACAGGAAATATGGAGGTGCTTGTACGTTATGGCTCAGCACAACAAAAAAAGCAATGGCTTGAACCATTATTACGAGGGGAAATACGGTCTTGCTTTGCTATGACAGAGCCAGCTGTTGCGTCCAGCGATGCTACGAATATCGAGGCGAGCATTGAGCGAGATGGGGATGATTACATTTTAAATGGCCATAAATGGTGGACGACAGGGGCTGGTGATCCTCGGTGTAAAGTAGCCATTTTTATGGGTAAACATAAGGATACAACGCCCCCAATCCATGAACAACAGTCTATGATTCTGGTACCGATGGATACACCAGGAGTAAAGGTGGAGCGAATGCTAACGGCTTTTGGCTATGATCATGCACCTGAGGGACACGGTGAGGTGACGTTTACGAATGTGCGCGTACCTGTGGCCAATATTTTATGGGGAGAAGGAAAAGGCTTCGCTATTGCTCAAGGTCGACTTGGACCAGGAAGAATCCATCACTGTATGCGTCTAATCGGTGCAGCAGAACGTGCATTGGAGGAAATGTGTGTGCGTGTACAAGAGAGACAGGCATTTCATCGACCACTTGCAGATCAAGGGGTAATGCGTGAGCGTATTGCCGAATCCCGTATTGATATTGAACAGGCAAGACTTTTAACATTGAAGGCAGCTTATATGATGGATACTGTTGGGAATAAAGAGGCTAAAGCAGAAATAGCAATGATTAAGGTAGTTGCACCGAATATGGCACTCAGGGTCATTGATCGTGCGATTCAAGCATTTGGTGCGGCTGGTGTAGGACCCGATACAACGCTTGCGGCACAATGGGCAAATTCACGAACATTGCGTTTAGCAGATGGGCCAGATGAGGTACATCGTAATACTATTGCCAAACTGGAATTGAAAAAGCATGTAAAAAAACAAGAGGAGCTGGTGAAATGACTGTCCTAGAGTTATTTAGCTTAAAAGGTAAAATAGCCATTGTGACAGGTGGAGGGCGTGGACTAGGTGCACAAATTGCCCATGGTTTTGCAGAGGCAGGGGCAAATGTTGTCTTATGCTCACGAAAAGTGGAAGCCTGTGAAGAGGTTGCTACAGCACTTGAGAAATTAGGTGTCCAAACATTAGCGCTAGCCTGTGATGTTACAAAGCCAGAGGATATTGCCAATGTTGTTGCCCAAACTATTACAACGTTTGGCAAAATCGATATTTTAGTTAACAATAGTGGCGCATCATGGGGAACGCCTGCCATTGATATGCCATATGAAGCGTGGCAAAAAGTATTTGATGTCAATGTCAACGGGACATTTTTGATGAGCCAAGCAGTTGGCAAAATTATGTTAGAGCAGAAAAGCGGCAAAATAATTAATATTGCTTCCATTGCAGGGCTGGGAGGGACATTGCCAGCATTTATGGATACCATTGCCTATAATGCGAGTAAAGGTGCTGTTATTACCTTAACGAAGGATTTAGCTGTCAAATGGGGACCATATGGTGTGAATGTCAATGCCATTGCACCTGGATTTTTCCCAACGAAAATGTCCAATGTCCTAATCGAACGTGGTCAAGATTATTTGATGGGAGTTACACCGTTAAAACGATTAGGTGCAGAAAATGATTTAAAGGGAGTTTCATTATTTTTAGCGGCACCAGCTTCAGATTATGTGACAGGAGATGTCATTATTGTAGATGGGGGCATGAGCTCTATTATTTAAGGGGGAGATACAATGGAGACAATGCAAGTAAGGGCAAGTGAGAGTCTGGATGTTGTCAAATTACAATACTTTTTAGAAAGTCATTTTCCTGAGCTACCCCAAGGTAACCTCGAAATTTCACAATTTAGTGCGGGTCATTCCAATTTAACGTATTGTTTAAAAATAAGTGATTTTGAAGTCGTTCTTCGCAGACCTCCTCTTGGGCCAGTTGCCAAGAAAGCACATGATATGAAGCGAGAATTTACCATTTTATCAGCATTGCATCCATTTTTAAAAACTGTTCCAAAGCCCTATGTCTATGTAGAGGATCGAGATATCATTGGCAGTGATTTCTTTTTAATGGAACGAAAAAAAGGTATTGTCCTTGATACGCACTTTCCAAAAGGTACAAATGCGACAGAAGAACTTGCACGCCAGTTGTCGGAAAAAATGGTTGATTCTCTAGTAGCACTCCATGCAATCCCATATCAGGAAACGCCATTAAAGGATATGGTGAAGCCTGATGGATTTATGGAACGTCAAGTACATGGCTGGATAGAGCGCTATGAAAAAGCGAAAACAGCAGAGCATGAGGAAGTATCAGCATTAACAGAGTGGTTAAAGAATCATTTACCTTCAAGTTCCAAGGCAACTATTATTCATTACGACTTTAAATTGAATAATGCCATGTTCTCTCAGGATTATTCCGAGATGATTGGTCTTTTTGATTGGGAAATGACGACTGTAGGAGATCCACTTGCTGATATTGGCGTGGCGATGAGTTACTGGATGCAAGCGGATGATCCAAAAATGTTGATACATGCGCTTGGAGAACCACCAATAACCGTATTACCAGGCTTTTATACCCGACAGCAGTTTATTCAACGCTATGCGGAGAAAAGCGGGCGAGATGTTAAAGATATTCAATATTACTGTACCTTTGCCTATTTCAAATTAGCGGTCATTTGTCAGCAAATCTATTATCGCTATGTTAAAGGGCAAACACAGGATGATCGCTTTGCTCAAATGGATAAAATGGTTACTGCACTAATACAACAGGCTTCAAAGTCGATATAAATCATTCAAACGGTTACTTTTTACAAAGTAGCTGTTTTTTTAAACCCTAATTATAACAGATTATCCGACATTAACAATTTATATTTTATTTATTATCACTCGCACCAAAATTACCTTAAAAACTAAACATTTTACGTAAAAAAATAAGAGAGGGGGAATATATGTTCTTATTTTATCATACACTACATGTTTATGAGGAAAATGAATTTTATATAAAACAATAATAATTTATTGTTTTTCGATAAATAATTGTTGACTTAGGATGTTTTTGAAGCTAATATAACGATAACAAGTATTTTACAAAGGTGCTTGGATAAGATTGATTTTATGGAGGAAGAAATGATGAAAAAATATTTATTAGCTACAATTCCAATGATGATAGGTGTTTTATGTTTATTTATAAAGGGGATTATTGGCGATGAGTTACTGCCAGATGGAACAATTGTGGAGAAGAACTTCTTTTTAATCCCATTGAGTTATTTATTTTTCATTAGTGGTATTCTGACATTCTTGTTTATGGCCCTTTTTTCAACAATCAAAAAGCCGAATATCGCAAAACAATGATAAGAGGCTGGGACAGAACTCGATTATTTTGAAAAATAGCAAAAACAGATAATAACTTTTTCGCTTCAATGAATAGAGTGTTCCTTCCTAAATCAAAAAAGTGTTAGACCGAAATACAATCGGTCTAACATTTTTTCTTTTTGTCCCAGCCTCTTTTAGTTATGACCATGTTTGATCAAGTTTATCGCTATAAAAGTGAATGGCTTTTCTGTAATCTTTAATGCCCTGATGATTGGTCGTGAGTAATAAAGTATTCAGTAATGTTTCCATTGATTTTTCATGTTCGCCTAGGTTATAGAGTGTCATGGCGTAAAAGACTTTTACATGCTCGGCTTCAGGAAATAAGTCAATGGCTTGTTGAAGTATCCGTTTGGCTTGCTCATATTGTCCCAATGTACGATAAGTGCTACCTAAACCGAGATAGGCGTCTACTAAAACAACTGGTTCTAGCCCCAATTGAATCGCTTTTTCATAGTGGGGAACTGCCTCTTTTTCTTGTCCTAAAGAATCGTATGTCCAAGCACATTGAAATTGATAGTATGCATTTTCGGGATGATCTTTGACTAGTGCTACCATTAACTTATTTGCTTCTACAAGCTGACCATTTTCTCTTAACGCGATAATATGTGTTAACTGTTTATCCATTTAATTAATCCTCTTCTTAGTAAATTTTGTTAATTACCATTCACAAAAGTTTTCTTCAATCAACAGCTCAAATGAATTGGCTAATTGCTTGATTTCCCCAGAATCATGATAACAAATGAATACCTTACCTAATGAGTCAATAAAAATGGGGTTGCCGCCACCATCCATTGAAATGACATAGCTGGTGTCTAAGATAGTTGGAGCTAACCAATCTTTGTATTGTTGGCGAAAATCCAATGTTAAATCGACAACAGTTTCATTTCCTATACTGGAACCATTAGAAAAAGCATGGATCGCTAATCCTGCATATGCTCCACCAAACATCTCAATGAACTGTACATAATCCTCATGAAAATGTACGTGAAGCAGTTGCTGTGCCTGAGTCAGTTCGTCTATAATCGCTGGTTTACCTACTAGCGTTTGCTGTTCCTTCTTGAGGAGAAATGCCTGTAATCGCTCTATTAGACTTTTTTCACATACTTCCTCCTTTTGTTAATTATACACAATACTTAATTGCTAGGAATCTGTAACAATGGTATTGTTTGTGTAAAAGCAGAAGCATTGAGGTGAATAGAATGCTAAAGCGTTCAATGGAAAAGACACGGGAACATCAAGAGGAAGGGGGAGTGATTAAACAATAAAGAAAAGAGGATAAAAATGAAGACATATCAAAAAATCGTTTGCGATGGATTTGAATTGAATTATAGTGTAAAGGGACACGGTCAGCCGATTTTAGTTGTTGGAAGTAGTATTTATTATCCACGACTGTTCTCTGAAAATTTTTCTCAACATTTTCAGCTTATATTTATAGATCATCGAGGATTTGTTAAGCCACCTCGACCTTTGAAACAAGCTGATTATACGTTAGACAAAATAGTGGAGGATATTGAGCTAGCTAGACAAATACTAAAGCTGGATGATTTAATTATATTAGGGCACTCAGGGCATGCATTTATGGCGATGGCGTATGCGAAATCATACCCTCAGCATGTTCAGAAAGTGATCCTATTAAATACGGCAACAACGAATAGCCAAGAAAGACAGCAACAAAGTTTGTCTTATTTTGAGACAAATGCAAGTGCTGAACGTAAAAAACAATTTGAGCATGATATGGCTTTTATAGAGCAGGATCTTAAGAAGGAACCTGAACGACGCTTTGTGCACATGTGTATTCGTATGGGCGCACATAGCTTTTATGATTTTACGTTCAATGCTGCCTCTATGTGGGACAGTGTTTATACAAATATGGAAGTTATTGATTACCTTTGGGGAGTCGCCTTTGCTGAACAGGATCTTATACAACTAATATATCAATTGAATAAGCCAATTTTTGTAGGACTGGGTAAATATGATTATTTAGTTGCACCTGTATCATTATGGAAGGCAGTAGAATGTGTTCCCAATGTAAAGAAAGTCATTTTTGAAAAAAGTGGTCATAACCCAATGTTTGAAGAACCTGAGTCTTTTGATGAACAACTAATAGAGTGGATAAACGAAGGATAGTCGTTAATGGCTGGTTATGCATTAAAGCAAATAACCAGCCTATTTCAATGAAACACAAAAAGGCTACTTCCAACAGGGAAGAGCCAAAGAATTAGCTTGCCTAACAGGTTCTACGTATCGCATCAATATGTTGACAGTCAATGATTACAGGTACGGCTTTTTCATCGATTTGAAGGAAGTAGGAACAGCAGCTTTGTGGGTCAAGATAAATAAAGTAAATACTTAAAAATTGACTGCCATTGGAAAGGTATACATCTACTAACGTTCCTGGTTCAAAGCATTCTAAGTGACTGCAAACACAGCTTTCACAAGGTTTCTTACTGTCGTTATTTACTTGGTCTTTGTCATGATATTTTTTTTCATATTGGTGGCTATTGAAATACTTGATTTTATATGAATCTTCTTCAACCTCATGATCAACGCTATCATCATAACCTGAATAATAGTTCTTCGATTCACAATAGCATTTAGAAAATTTATGATAATTATTAAATCCCCAATTCATTCGTGTTAAATATCTGTTTTCATCCATTCCTTTAACGCTCCTTTATGGTTTGAATGTCATGCTAGCGCAAGTCATCTATTTCTAATCTATGTAAAAGAGCAATTTGTGAGATGGTAAAATGTCCATTTGTCTGTAGAATAAAAGAAAGACCCTACACATAAATAGAGTCTAGCCTTGCAGATTATTTACATCATCTTCTTTCAAGAAACCATAGATTTCTAAATCAACAATCCCTTTACCGGACCATAATGTAGCTTGTCGTAAAAGACCTTCTTTCATAAATCCATTTTTTAACAGAACTTTTTTAGATGGTTCATTTAAAGGCATGACCTCTGCCTGAATACGATTAACGTTAACTTCCGCCAATAAAAATTTTACGATGGTTTCTACTGCCTCAGTTGCGATGCCTTTTCCCCATGATGTCTCAGCCAAATAGTAACCAATTGTCACCATACTTACTTTTTGATTGAAGTCCATTGCTTCGATAATACCAACTAATTTTTCACTTTTAGCTATTTCGAAAATACCCCATTTTATTCTGCTTTTCTTCGAATAATCTCGTTCAAAGTGACCAATCATTTTTTGAACTGTTGATAGGTTGTGTTTGGGGATGATCCCGCAGTATTCAAAAACCTTGTTATTATCGTAAATTGCAAATAGCTCTTGTACATGGGATTCTTCAATCTTTTTTAATTCTAGACGAGGGGAATTTAAATTAGGAAATTGATTAAATACTTTTTCAATATTCATCGTGTTTGCTCCTTTGTTAATCTTTAATGGGAATGTAAATTTTTATTTTCATATTATGTGGATAGGTAGATTGCATGACATCTGTTATTTCAAAATCAGGACCAGCATCTCGCTCATAATTAGAGTTTGGCAGCCATACGCCGTAAATGTAACGTCTTGTATTTTGAATTCCTTCGGTAGTGCTATTTATTGTAAATTCTGCATATTTACCTGCAGGAATTTCAAAATCGATAAAGTCTTCCTCTAGTTGCTCCTCAAAAGCTTGGACTTCCTCTCCTACAATAAAGGAAAACTGACCATTCTCCTGAAAGCTTGTAGAAATACCATACGCCCAATTAGGGGCCATTTTACGTGAGATTCGCTCATAATATTTCTGTTGTCCAAAATCCAAATAAAAGCCTGGAATTTCTTTATAATGCTGTTCGTCTTGTAATGCTGTTTTGTATTCAATGCCTGTGATTAGTTTTTTTGATAGTTGCAGTATTTTTGGTCTTTGTATTGGGAATTCCCCTTCCATTTTATAATCCAAAAAGTTCATTTTGGTTTGAAGTGGCATGGAGATGGCTCCTTTACGGTAATTAGCAGGTGTGACCCCAATATATTGAACAAATGCCCGTGTAAATGCTTCTTGAGAGCCATATTGAAAGTATATAGAAATTTCAAGTACATTTTGGGAGGTTGTTACTAATAGGGAAGCAGCTTCAGAAAGCCTCCTGTTGCGAATATACTGCTGTACAGAAAAACCTGTAATGGCTTGAAAAAGACGTTGAAAATGAAAAGCTGAAAAGTAAGATTGGGAAGCAATATCCGTAATCGCTAACTTGTCCTGTAGGTTTTTCTCAATAAACTCTATGGCGTTTTGAATTCTTTCAAAATAATCCATAGCAGCCTCCTTTCTCAACCCAATAGTACCGTTTAAATAGACGTATTTTTTGATAATTTGTGCTAATTTGTACATTAAATTGTAATGAACATGAAATCAATAGAAAAGTTGAGCTTGCTTACGAGTAAATGTATAATTTAACTAAATTTACAAGAAAGAGAGTGATAAAAGATGATAGTCAGCTCTATGTTGTTCCCATTAAATAAAATGAAGGTGTGGGAGAAGTAAACATTTTGATTCTTCCGCAACCAATCGGAGGAGAAATTTATGTACAAAAATTACGGACCATTAAGCACGGAGCTTTATGATTTGACAAAACCAGTAGGACATTCACTTGGTGGAGATATTGAATATTATCTAGAACGATTGCAAGGCATTACAGGTAAGGTTCTAGAGGCAGGGGTTGGCTCTGGACGTTTCTATATTCCTTTAATGGAGAAGGGCTTTGATATAGAGGGGATTGATTATTCACCAGAAATGCTAGCGTCCTGTCGCAAACAATGTAAAGAAAGAGGACTGACACCAACTCTTTATGAGGGCAATGTCAGTAATTTTTCATTAGACGAACAATATGAAGCGATTGTCATGCCGACAGGATCGTTCTGCTTAATTGAAAACTATCAAGAAGCCGTTTCTACCTTAACGAGTATGTATCGTCATCTAGTTCCAGGTGGACGAATCATCTTAGACTTACTATTTCCGACAGACTGGAAAACGGGAGAAATAACGTCGACCTACTATCAAATTGCTCATGATGAAGGGATTGCTCTTGAAAGAAAAGCGATTGACATAAACTGGGTCGATCAGTATACGTTAACCGTTTTAAAATATGAGAAATGGCAGCGTGGTACATTAATGGATACAGAATTGCAAAAGTTTTTATTACGTTGGTATGGTATAGAGGAATTTAAACTTCTGTTGCAAAGTATCGGTTATTCTGACATCACTTGTTCAGCCAACTACACGTTTACTAAACAACCAAGTCAAGAAACGTCACTCATTACATTCGAAGCGGTTCGCTAATAAAAAATGACCAGACTCTCTAGAGTGCTGGTCATTTTCTACTGCTTAATTTAGTTTTAATTTTGTAGCGGTCCCTATTCCTTTTGTTATGACATCGACCTCAAGATTAACTTCTAGCTCTGGATAAAGGGTTGGCCAGTCTTTTTTAATTCGATTCCATGCTTTATAGTCTTCTCGATGGAGTACTTCACCAAAATTTAATATATCAGCCTGATAGGTTTTTTGAATAGTATGGAGAGTGTCTTCTAATCTTTTTTTGATTTGCTTGCTCGTTTCTTTATTTAAAGCATTAATGGTTTCTGATTTTGTTAAATCCAGAGGACAACTTATCTCAGCAACGTTTTGCTCAATCTCAAGTTGAAAGGTAATGGAAGGTTTGTCATGTTGAAAATCGCCAGTCACTTTAGTTGAAGAATTTATAATTTCTGCTGATATCTTTCCATTTTCAGGACAGGCAATAATTTCAAACGAGCCTTTAATATTATTGTTTAAAAAATTATAATCCCTACTTTCTTCTTCTGATAAAAAGCCAATAAGCTTATAATTTTTAAAAACAGCTAGTCCTCCATATTGTAATTGTGCAGGGCTCTCAATTTTTTCTACATTTAAGCTATTATCTCCGGCATCCGCATCGCCATGTACATGAATAGAAGGTAATACGGCACTTTTATCGATACTACCTAACGATTGGACTAATTCATCTAAAGTAACAGATTCTGTAGTTCCCCATGCAGCTTCAGAATCCTTTAGGGATTTAAGCATTTTGCTAGCGGGAATGTCCTCTAACGGTGTTAAAATACTCAAAATTTCTTGTGCAGTCGATTCATGGGCAACGACAATGTTAAATTCACTCCTACCCTCAGGATCCCTCTGAAATAAATCTAAAATGCTATTCATCCCATCTTCAGCCATCTCTTCACCAATAATAATAATCTGGGCATGTGCGTAATAGGGTTTCCTTGGCGTCAGCGTTGTTAATCTTCGGATAGCATCAAATAAGGATTTCCCCTTTGCATGATAGGTGAAAACAGGGACTTGAAAGCTTGATGCTTTGTTTGATGCTACTTGGCTAGGGTTAACAATCTGTACAGAAATTTCTATAAGCTCGTCCGATTTATCGACCCCAACAGCCGTAACGATTGCTAATTCGTTTAACTCCCGTTTATTCCAGCAGCCACCTAATAAAAGGATTACTAAAAGCAATAGGATGCATGACAGTGTATGTTTGATGAGCGGCACCTCCTTTAGAAAAGGACTAAGACATTTCCGATACTATGTAGGATAAGCAAAAGACCAGAAAAATAATCAAAATGAATCTTATAAGAGGAGATTAAAGTATAAAAACAGAACATTTTTATGTAAGTTAACTGTTAAAATGGAGGTAATAGGAATGAAAGAATCATTATTAAAGGGCGTAGAGGCTATATTTATTCCAATAAAAGACCCCGAATTATCGGCTAAAAGGTATGCAGAAATGTTGGCATTTAAGCTCCTCTACATAGAAGAGGGAGCAGCGGTCATGAAAATCAATGAACAATCACCAACAGTCGTCTGTTTAGTAAAAGCAAATCAGCATCAGCCGTTACATTTTCCAGATAATCATTTTGGGGTTGGAAAATACTTTAATTTCATTTCTCACAATATCGAAGAAACCTATCAATTTCTAGTGGATCATCATGTTAGAGTAAAAGCTTTAGATGGAGAAGGGAATACAAGATTTTTCACCTTCTATGATCCAGATGGAAATCCTTTAGGCGTTTGTCAATCATAAGCGGGTCACTGTTTTACACAGTGACCCTAGTAACAAATCTAGGAGGTGTAAGGCTAATTAGCTTTACACTACTATAGTATACTAATTTTCTATATTGAAATAGTTAATTGCCTGGGGAATAGAAAGAAAATTAAGAATTTTTTAAAAGTGGGCTATATCGGTCTTATCTTTTTACAATATGCATGTAATGGATGGTTTCAAAAGCACGTAAGTAATCTGTACGATTTTGAAAATAAAGCTGTTGAATTGCCGCAGGGGATAGATGTTCATAGATGAGTAAACCTAATTGATCTAACATTCTCTCCATATCCTCATAAGCATAGCACGATTTCATTGATTCACCACCAGCTGCAGCCATTTTCACCATATTTTCCACTCGATTAGAGAAGCCTTTTTCTTGAAAGAGAGATTCATCAGCATAATCCAATACAATTGAGCTGCCAGTTGGAACTAAGGCAAATAAATGATCTAGTAAGCTTGCCAATTCCTCTTTCGTTAAATAATAGGAAACACCTAAGAGACTAAAAAAGGTTTTTTTATGCTGAAAACCTTCCGCCAATAGTGGTTGAGGTTGAAATTGTTTAGTAAAATCCATCGACACAAAATGTAGATGGCCCATTAGGGGAAATGATGTTTCTTGTAATCTTTTCTTTTTGAATGCCTGTGTTGCAGGATAATCAACCTCAAAAATTTCTAAAACCGTTCTTAACTGTTGGTGGGATAAGGGAAAGTATCCAAACCAGCACCTAAAATGAATATTGTTGGGCGCCTAGCAGTATTTCGTTATGCAAAACCCTTTCACAGTATGCAGCTCGTGCCAAGGGAGTTGGAGAGAGTTGAACTTGCGAAATCCATTTTATTAATTCTTTTTCATTGCCTTTATATTGTTGAGCGATGTCCTTATTAAAAAAGGCAATACCTTGTATCATGTTGTCCTGAATATTTTGAAATTCTACCTGTGAGATCAACTCTTTGGCGACATAATCGTCAAAAATTTTCGGTGTATCGAATTGACTATGATAGGCTCTGCTAAAGGCAGCTATTAATGAAGTGATACTAGATTCCTGCTTATTCATAAAAACACTCCTTAACAAAAAAATAGAATTCTCCTGGCCAGGAGAATTCTATTATATAAAATATTATTTTAAATGTAAATTTTATCATAAAAAACATTTTTTTCAATTTTTTTTGCTCGGATATAAATCATTAAATTGGAAATTTGAGGTTAGTAGGAGGCAATATGAAAAAAACTAAAAATAAAGTAACTTTACTCATAGTCGTTATAACTGCTATTTTTTTTATTGCACTGAAAGAACAAAACTATTCTGTAGAAGATATACTAGAAAGCGTTCATTTTAATGTAGAAAATCCAAGTATAACCATTCATAGTATCAATCCGGACAAAAAAGATATATTTACGGAAATTGACATTTCGAATGAAATACAACAAAAACTTATAAAGGCTTTTCAAAACGCAAAATTTGAAAAAACAACAGTAAATCCTATTGATTACGATTACCGAATCAATATTACATTGAATACAGGCTATGCAATGTGGCTTGATTCAGCTAAGAAAACACTCACGATCATTAGTAAAAATGAACACTATGTCATAGTAAACGATAACGATTTTTTTAGTATTTTAGAAAAAGCAACGAAAGAGACTAACGTTTCAAATAAAGAAGGGCGTGTAACACTGGAGAACGCCATAACTTCCTGTAAGTTATGTGGATGAAACAACTGGCAAAGAGGGGACCTTGATTATTCCATTCAATTAATGGAGTAAAAAATAAATGTAACTTATTCAAACATCAGCCGTCTAACTCACTAGTAGAATACAAAAGAACTAAAGCAAACTAGTAGCATTCACTTTTCACAAAAGGATCAGGATTCACATTTTTCGTGATTTCCTGGTCTTTTTGTGTTCGTAGTCCTATTTTAAATGAAATAAATAAAAAATAATGAAACCTTTAAGTTGTTCATTCGTATACTTATTTGAATCTAAAGCTAAGCAAACATTTAGTAAGATTCACTTTCACTTAAAAGACTAGGGCTTACATCGTGATGTAGGGATCTAGTCTTTTTTGTATAATTGTTCAGAAAGATAGTAATCTATGATTTTCATCGTCTTTACCTAACCGTTGTATGGCCTGTTGCTTCAGAATAAAGATGGATCAAAATGGATGCCTATCCGCAGACAATTGTACCCGATTACGTATTAATCCATGGTTCTTCAATCTAATTATTCTAGTAAAAATTCATAGCCAACATAATTAAATACTCTTTCGAATCCAATATTTTCTGCAACTGCAACAGAAGATTTATTCATTTCCATACAATCCCAATATGGGACTATATTATTTCTCAAACAATCTTTAACAAAACTGTGAGCTAATTTTTGAGCTAATTTTTTCCCCTGATGAGCCTCTAATGTTTCAATATCTATACAGTGTACATTTCCAACAACAAAACCTGAAAAACATGTGCTCACAACTTCATTTTGATAAATAATACAATAGCCCATACCTTTATTAAGAAAGGTATCCATTGAGGACCAAAATTCTACTATTTTTGATTGTAAAAATTCAATGTTCTTTATTGAATAATCACTATTTTTAAGAAGGGTATTAGAGATTTTAATAACCTTATAACCTTGATCAATTATAGGCTCAGACTGACCTTTATAGTTACCTTGCTGTAAGGTGTAAACCCATTGATTCCAGCTTCCTAATTTCCGATGTTCAAAAACTTTTGCAATAATGTTATCCCATTTTTCATGATTACCAATTCCTTCAAACCATTTTAGTTGGACTTTTTTTGCTTCTGGTATGATTACATTGTCAATAAAATGGTTTAACTCGTTATTAAACCCCTCGTTTTGCTCATTCCCAAAAAATATAAATCCATCATTATTTCCTAACCAAATCAAACCAGATGTTGGCTGATTACTATTATCTACAAATATACGACCTGGATTTATTTTTTCAACAACTGCTATTGCTTCCAATTGCCCCTGTTCATTTAATAATTTCCTGCACTTACTATATTCAGCTTTATCTGATTCCACTATCATCAAACTTCACCTACCTCTTGTCATCTGCTGTTAGACATTTCTACTTCAAAGAAATTAAAGATCACAATAAAACTTCGAAATGGGCTACTATTATTCTCTAAAATACATAAAAATTCCTCAATAATTTTATTGGAAAATATTTTAACTTGTTCAAAGCGTCAACTTATCGTAGTATTAAAACGAATCAAAACTAAGTAAGTTAGTAAGATTCACTTTCACAATAAAATCAGGTGCTCTTTTAAAAGGGCGCCTGGTTTTTTGTTTTATCTGGGCCTTCAATAAATTTAATTTGTAGTAAGTGTATAGACAACTAACAATCTCTACAGAGAATAGTATGCCACCAGTCATTTCTAAGCTCATTGAAATTTTTTTAATGCTCTAACTTTCATTTCGACCTCCTTTTATTACCATTTTATTGGAATAATATTGAAAAGTACAGAAAGTTAGAAAGAAACAGTCCTCCTATGCTTACGCTAGGAAGACTGTTTCTTATTCTTCGATAGTTTCTTCATATGTTTTTCGACCAGGGTTTATTTTCGTTACTTGGATCGTTATTTTACCAATGGAATCCTGTGTTAACGGGATTTTCCCGTCTTTCTCTATTTTTTTCCAAGTCCTTACATTTGATCGATAAAGGTACTCTGAAAAACGATAGATATCGACGTCTAATTTTAAACCTTCTTCATAGGTTTCGGTTATTTCTTTTTTAACTTGTTTGATTATGTTGGCTCGAACCTCATCAGAGTTTATGTTTCCTTTAAATCCATTCAGTGTAGCATGTAAATGAATAGTAATATCAAATGTCACTTGGTCGCTATTTTTAACGATTGGTTCCACCTTGACATCTAATTTATCTAAATCAACGGTTAGATAATCTCTTTCTCCATCTTCTAATTTAAATGTGATTTCTCCACGGTTAGTGTCATTATTCATCCACTGATTGCCTCTTGCAGCGGAATTTTTAATAAATCCTTTAAAGCCGTCCTTTGTGAGAATTCCTACACCTGAGAAAGTAGTTTCATCAACTTGTTCCTCCGCCGTTTCCCAATCTTTCATGATGGTCACATAGGGGATACTTACCTCATGACTTGGTTCATTCAAGGCAATAATTACATTTCTTAAGTTTTGGGGCTCTATAAATGATTCTTGTTTTGTTGTATTGATCGGATTACTTAATTTTGAAGAAGTCAACGAATTTTTTAATATCGGTGTGACGAGCATGACATCCTTAATAGGGTCCTTTGTGCAATAAACCCAAATATGATACCTTGTCTCTCGAAAACGAATAAACGTATCAATAACAGGGACACTTCGTTCATTTTCCATGGCTCGTTCTGAAAAGAGCAAATACCTCATATGCCCCCAAAAAATTTCCTGATCAGAAGAACGATACAATTTATAGATCGCTTCTTCAATGGTTTTTCCCTCAGCATAACCCACCTCAGCGGGTGCGACATCTCCACTAGGTTGTTCAGATTTCGCTACATCGGCAAAGTTAATAATTTGTAGATAGACTTTGTATTGATTATCCTCAAAATCCACCCCAACGGCATTGATATAATACATTCTTTGAGGTTCCGTAACATCCCAGCAACCTGACGTAAAGAGTGCAGTAGTTAAAACGAATAGGAGAAATACTATGTTTTTTCTAGTCATCATGTCCCTACTTTTTATGTTTGGTTTACTTTAAGCTAGTTTTGACAAAAAAATGAAGACTTATAAGTAATGGTGGGTAGACAGTGATAATACGCGCAGAGGGGAGCTGAAATTCCAGTGGTATCCTTGCCATAAATCAGACATTTTTAACTTGGCCACTACTTGTAGTGCTGTTTGGTGTATGTATGAAAATTTCAATATATTTTAGAGGAGTACTTAAAATGTTATGGATATGAGCATACTACAAGGTAGGATGGAAACATAATCTTTTTGAATTGAAGGAAATAATTCAAGTACTTATGCTAAAAAAAGAGTTATTTTTTGCCTTGAAAAAAAGTTTAATTAAAAACATGTTGCAAATAGTACTATTTTATTTTAATCTTTTAATATTGTGTCAAAAAAATAGTATATTTTCTTCTTATCAAGAGAGATGGAGGGACTGGCCCGATGAAATCTCGGCAGCGGAACTTAGTTACTAAGTTACTGTGCCAAATCCAGCAGGCAATGTCTTGATAGATAAGAGGAGTGTTTTAAAAGGCCTCTTCTTGTAATTTCAAGATGAGGCCTTTTTGGAGTAGGAATGGAAAAATGTATCCGATTTTAGTTTTTGGAGGTAGAACAGTGAAGAAAGCGAATCCATGGGCGTTGATCCCATTTGTTGTTTTTATGATTTTATTTATTGGTTCGGGAGTTATTACCGGTGATTTTTATGCCTTTCCTGTTATTGTAGCCATTACAATTTCAGGTGCTGTAGCTCTGGCAATGAATCGAAAAGAATCGTTTTCGCGAAAGGTTGATATTTTTTGCCAGGGGGCAGGAAATTTAAATGTTATGCTGATGGTTATTATTTTTCTCTTGGCGGGTGCCTTTTCTTCGGTAGCAAAAGGCATGGGAGCTGTAGATTCAACTGTTAACTTTGCTTTATCGGTCATTCCGCCAAACATGCTTGTCGTAGGCTTATTCATCATCGCATGCTTCATCTCCCTGTCAATGGGTACATCAGTGGGAACGATTGTTGCCCTAGCGCCAATTGGAGTTGGGATAAGTGAACTTACGGAGCTTTCTATCGCTTTAGTAATGGCAGCGATTGTTGGTGGTTCGATGTTTGGCGATAATTTATCCTTTATTTCAGATACAACAATTACTGCCGTTCGTTCTCAAGGCGCACAAATGAAGGATAAATTTAAGGTGAATTTTTGGATTGTATTGCCAGCCGCCATTATAACGAGCATTATTTTAGGAGTTATTACAGTGGGTGAAACGGCACAAGTGGAGCATTTAAGCTATAGTTGGCTAAAAATCGTTCCCTATGTTTTAGTTATTATTTTGGCGTTATCTGGTCTGAATGTTTTTCTTGTTCTAGCATTCGGAATTGTTCTCGCCGGTGCTGTTGGCTTAGCAGATGGCAGCTATCAGTTCATGAGCCTTTTGCAAAAGATTGGCGAGGGTATGGCAGACATGTATGAAATCGCCTTTCTAGCAATATTAATTGCTGGTATGGTGGAGGTAATTAAGTTTAACGGAGGAGTTGACTTTTTGCTTCAACTTGCAACACGAAAGATTCAATCGAAAAGGGGAGCTGAATTTGGTATTGCCAGCCTAGTGGGCCTAACTAATCTATCTACGGCCAATAATACGATTGCTATTTTAATTGCTGGACCGCTTGCCAAAAATATTGCTGAACAGTATGAGATTGAACCGAGAAAGTCCGCAAGTATATTAGATATTTTCTCCTGTACGGTCCAAGGTCTTCTGCCATATGGAGCCCAATTTCTGGCAGCTGCAAGCGTAGCTAAAATATCACCAGTGAGTATTCTGCAATACTCTATCTATCCAATCCTTATTGGCATTTGCGGGATTATAGCTATTCTCATCGGTTATCCGGCAATAAAGAAAAGCGAGAATTCCCCACTATAAACAATAGTTGTTAAATTCCAGTATTGAACTGCCCCCCATTGTAGAGACACTAACCATGGGGGGCAGTTTTTTATGTTCAAAAATAGTATAGGAAGATACGTTTCTATAGAGTGTTACAAAATTTTTCTATGGTGGTAGTAGAGGACATGAACTTACGAGTAGAATGACTACTTTCTTGCCTGAATCAAGGTGAACCAGCTTTCTCCATTAAACGTTCCAGAAACTCTGTATATGGGCTGGTAGAAACCTTTTGTATCATACATATGCGAAAGTTCCATTAAGTCTATAGTAAGTTGATCTCCTTTTTTTATAACTAATTCTTCTTCCGTTACCAGTGCATTATATTTTATTTGCGGAAAATCTCCATTCTTAATTCGCTCAAACACCTCTGATGGGGATAAGATGTTCACTTCTCGTATAAATTGATGTTGATGAAAATCATACGCTAATGAATAAATACTGCCATCGGATTTTAGCCCAAGACTTAATTCACCAAGCCAATAATCTTTGTTTAAATTCGTACGATCTGGAAGCTTCCATTCAAAATTTCCACTCTCTAATACAGTAAATTCAGCATCTTGGGGAAGTAGTGAAAGTTCATTTATTATTTCTTTTGCCTTGTCAACCAATGGTTCTTGCTTCGCCAATGTAGCTGGCTCATTTGTATAACGGTTTTCTGTTAACGTCCAATTTCCCTCTGAACTTATAAATAATGTGTATGGGTTTCCTGCTTTGTCTTTCAATAAAATCTCACGATCGTCTCCACCATCCTGAACATTCACCTCAGATAAACCTAATTTCTTTTGCAACAGGGCTTCAACTTCATCATTATTAATTATTTTCTTATAGACTGGAGCAACTACGGGTAATGAGCTTAATTCCAATGAAGTGGATACATCAACACCTGACATGTTCGATTTTGTATAGGCGTTTATTGTTAAATGACCAAATTCCTGCTGTGCGTAGACAATAGTCATCCCAATAAAAATCAAACCCATCAAGAGAGGTATAGCAAGATTTCCGACCAGGCTTATTAATTTTATTTTTTTGTGATGAGCAATGGAAGCCCCTAGTCTGTATAACTGATAGCCAATAATACCACCCAGTGTGTTATTTATTAAATCATCAAGCTCAAAAATTCCGGCTCCTGTAAGTGTCTGATACGTTTCAATCGATACTGTAGCACCTACAACTACTAGAAGAAGCCATTTAAACACGTTAAATTTTGGCATAATTAAGGGCAAGAAAATGCCAAGTGGAACAAACATTACTATATTAAATATACAATTTTGGAGATCACGTAAAGAGTATTTTTTCCATGCATCAATATAGCCACTAAACGGATGTAGGTTCATCTCCAAGTAATGGGAAGTGCCACGGCCAAAAATTGTTAGCTCAAACACAAAAACAATATATCCGATGAAGAGTGCGCCAAGAATAAGCTTCATAATGTGAATTTTTTTTCGATCTGATGGTTGTTTTTGATAATAAAAGCAATAATAGAGTGCGATAAGTAAGAATTCAACACTAATAATAATGATGACTGGCATCATTAAATACCGAATAGTATGAATCATTTCTGTAACTCCCAAGATAAGACGCTCCTAACTAATTTATTTAGATGTTTTAAACACTATACGTAATAGAGTCCTCTTTGGCTCTATACGAAGTAATACTGTCAACCTCCATTATTTTAATTGGAAATTATTAATAATTATTGAGAATATTTATGAAGATTTCTTAAGATTTTCATAGGGTAGATTGCAGTTTTTTTCAAAATTGAGCCTACAACCTTTTTTATTTTGGTGTTACAATATATGGAAAATTATGTTTTAGGGGATGAAAACAGTGATCATTTCTATTTGTGCGGCTACTAATGAGGATTATTTAGCAGTTAATGATCTTGTAAGAGAAGGACACGAAGAACATGTAAGTGAAGAACCAACCGTTTTCAAAAGTGTTGAAACGGTTATGCCAGAATCTTATTTTAATGAACTACTAGAAGATAATAACAGTCATATTTTTGTAGCAAAGAGCAGTGAATTAGTAGTAGGATTTGCTGTAATGAGCATTGAAACTTCACCACCATTTCAATCTTTGGTACAGCGTAAATATGCTTATATTCATGATTTTGGTGTGAAAAAAGAAATACAAAAGCAAGGTATTGGTAAATTGTTATTTGAACATTGTAAAGAATGGGCAATTGCAAGTGGAGCAGCATCTATACAATTAAATGTTTGGGAGTTCAATACAAAAGCAATCGAGTTTTATGAGCATATAGGGATGGGGAGTATAAGCAGAAAAATGAAAATAAATATGTAAGCTTTCTGATAATATGTGAAAGGTAGTATCTGTTGTAAAAAATAAAAAATGATCTAGGTACAGTGATACTGACCTAGATCATTGTTTCTAATTTTTTATTATTTGATTTCATTTAGTATGCTTTTTATCCAATTAGTAACTAATAAATCTCTCTCTTCAAAAGTTACATCACTCTTTATTTTTAGATAATGTAATTCTTTTGGTAACTTTGGCAACTTTTCTCTTAATGGAATATTATTTTCAGATTCTTCATCTATAAAAATTAATGTATGACTATTATCTATCGTTTTATATACTCGACCTGTATACTCTAGATCATGAATATAGGCAGAAGCATGTCCTCTAGCACGAGGGTTTAAATAAATATGATTTCCTTTAAGTTTAGAGAGTGAATATATAAAAGCTTCTAATCTTGTTTTATTAATATAAAATTTATGTCCAAGTAGAGTTGTTTGTGTTTCTTTGGGTTAATATCAAATGCCTCATATCGAACACAGATAGCTGTTTCTTTAGGTGTTTTATTATTGTGCCAATGAGAGAAAGGTAACAAACGTTCTTTCACTAAGTAATCAATATTACTATGATCTAAATCACATCCATAGCTTAAAATAAAAACTTCTTCATACTTCTTCATCTAAATGGGAACCTCCGTTATGTAGTTGGTATATTTTTGCAACTCGAATCACTTAATGGGTAAGTGAGGTTTTTTTAATCGATAAAAATTAAAGGAAATATCAATAATCAAGATTATATATAGAACAATAGCAGTGTTTAAAATGAGTGAAGGTGGAGGTGAAATTACATCTCTAATTAAAATTAACCAAATCGTTGTTGCTATTAAAACAATTGAATCCATTAATATAATCATAAAATGATTGTGGGCTTTAAAAATAAAATGAAATAAAAATAACCTTGCTATAATCGGTGTGGTTAAGAAAAATGAATAAATCTGTGTAATTTGTTCGGGACCTATGACATAACTTCCTTTTATGTAAAAAAATGATAATAATATATAGTGTACAGGATAATAAGGATGAATAAAAGGGAACGTTCTTTTTTATTCGGGGTGAAGCTTTCCAGTTGATGTTTCTATACTGAACAACTATGCAATAAACCATTTTCATTGCTACCTACCTTACTAATTATTATAATTAAAAAATACTAGTAATTTAGAAAGGATGGTAAAATGAGTAAAAATTTTATTATATTCGGAGCAAGCCAAGGACTAGGGGATGCGTTTGTAAAGGGTTTACCCATGGTGGGGGATACTGTATGGATGGTGTCACGTACACGCCCAAAAAGTTTAGATCTTAATGATGGGGTAAATCGTCAGTGGCTATCAATTGATTTATCTAGCCAACAACAAATTACAACATTAAAAGAAATGTTAAAAGATATTCCCCTCGATGTATTAATTTATAATGTGGGGGTATGGGAAAAGCGTGGTTTTGAGGATGACTATACATTTGATGACGATGAAGTAGAAGCTATTTCAAACTTAATCAATATTAACCTCACATCGACTATTACATATATTCAGGCGCTTTTACCTAACTTAAGACAAGCGAAAAATGGAAAAGTTATTTTAATTGGTTCAACGGCAGGCTTAGATCATACAAATAATGCACAAGTTTCATTTGTTACATCTAAATTCGGCTTACGAGGCATTACAAATGCGCTACGTGAACATTTAAGAGAAGATAAAATTTCAGTTACTTGTATAAATCCAGGGGAACTAGCGGCAGAAGTACCATATGAGGAAGGTGCCGAAAAGGCAATCCGTTTATATGAGGGTACACGTATTCCTGTACAAGATATTGTATCTATTGTCCAATGTGTAATTAATTTATCCCCTGCTTCATGTGTAAAGGAAATTAATATCCCTGCGATAACGGACTTGAATGCTTGATATCAAAAATTTATAAAAGTGTCCTCTTTATTGAGGATGCTTTTTCTTTTGCTTGAAAGGATGTGAGGTTATGTCGTTAGTGATCATGCATGCTTATCGTTACAAACTTATTTTTTTACAAATTCAGCATCAACGGAAAGCTAATTAGATGTAAATTCAAGGAATCCCTAATTTTAAGTGAATCCTTGAATTTTTAGGATTTGTAATAAATTATCAAATGCCATGCTTTTTTCGACTAGTCGTTTTGTAAGATATCTTGAAGAACTTCCTTTAACTGTAAAAACTGCTGCGCTGAAATATTCGATTGTTTCATCACCTGTTTGGATACCTCAGGTAGCTTTTGGCGTACTTCACTTCCTGATTTAGTTAAATAAATTTGCATTTGTCGCTCATCATCTTTAGATCGCTCTCTACAAACATAACCTTTTGTCTCTAACTTTTTTAGTAAAGGTGTTAATGTACCGGAGTCTAGAAATAAACGTTTCCCTAATTCCTTAACTGTAATGTGTTCATTGTCCTCTAGGGCTAGCATGGTGATATAACCCGTATAAGTTAAATCGTATGGCTTTAATAACATTGTATACTGTCGAATTATTTCCTTTGATGTCGCATACAAAAGAAAGCAAAGCTGATTGTCTAATTGATTCGGCATAGGAATCCCCTCTATAAGTAATACTGTTGATACTCTTTATATTAAAAATAAGTTAACTACTTGTCAAATGCAATTGAATTGTATACAATATATTTTGTGCTATTAAATTGTGCACAATTTAATTATTCGTAACATAGAAAAGGAGCCTTATCTAATGAAAGAACTATATTCGACAACAATGATTAATGATGGTGGACGTAATGGTAAGTCGTATGCAGAAGATCAATCGTTATCGTTAAATATTGCACCTCCTGGATCAAAATTAGTGGGTGTGACAAACCCAGAGCAATTGTTTGCAGCTGGTTATAGTGCGTGTTTCAATAGTGCGTTAGAGCTAATTAAACGCCAAAAGAAAATTCAAGGAGCATCTACTATTACAGCAACAGTTAAATTAATGGAACAAGCTGCATTTGACTACGTTCTTGCTGTTGATATTGAAGGACATATTGAAGGAGTATCAGTGGAAGAAGCACAACAATTATTAGAGTTAACACATACTGTTTGTCCATATTCAAAAGCAACCATGGGCAATATTAACGTAACAATTAAAGCAGTTTAGTCTATAGTTAATTAAAGAGGGAGATAGACAATATGACAGTAATAAATCCATTAAAAAAAATTATGTTTGAGCGCAAATCGGTTCGAAAATACAACTCTAATGCAGTCATTTCTCGTGAAACAATAATGCAATTATTAGAAGATGCAACTTCATCACCATCCTCAAGTAATATGCAACCATGGCGTTTTATCGTGATTGATGATAAAGATATCCAAAAAAATATAAATTTCTTTTCATTTAATCAAGAGCAAATCGAAACAGCATCTGCGATAATTGCTATTATTGGTGATACAGAAATGTATTTAAATGCAGATGAAATTTATGCAAAAAATGTTGAATTAGGCTATATGCCAGAAGCTGTTGCAAGTAATCTTGCACAGAACTCAAAAGAAATGTATAGTGCATCTTCAAAAGAGGCATTACAAAACATCGTTCACTTTGATGCAGGTTTAATTTCAATGCAAATAATGCTATTAGCGAAAGAAATGGGCTATGATACGGTCGCAATGGGTGGTTTCGATAAATTAAAATTTGCTGAGTACATGCAGTTACCATCTAACGAAATACCGATTTTATTACTAGCGATTGGTGAGGCAGCGGCGCCAGCTTATGGATCTTCACGAATGCCAATTGAGCGCCTTGTACGCTTTAACAAATAATCACTTGGTTGTATGGACAGTATTTGCAATGTCCTAAAATCATCAGTGGAGTATCAAATATTTATAAAAGTGTCCTCGATTTTGAGGATGCTTTTTTTTTCCTGAGAGGTTGTGGGGCTTTGAAAAACATGTTAGTAGGTGATAAAGCGTGCTAATCGTACAAACTTTGTTGGTACTAATCAGAAAATGATAGTGTAATTGACAAAGGGCATCTAGAGAAGAAATCTCGGTGTCTTTTGTCGACAATCTAAAAAATCTACTGCATATGATTACAAATGATTTTAAACAAGTAAAATAACAAAAAGAACATGTTTATTAATGCAAATTTTATGTGCCTATTATTATTGTTAGTGTATTAAAGTTATACATTTTTTATTTGTGAAAGAAAGGAGGACAACGAGGATTAGGCGAAGGGGAGGATGCAAGTGATCTGGTACTTATTTCGAAACAGCTCAGAAATTGTATAGTATAGTGTATTAATTTATATATGTCATCGTAATTTAAAGGCCCGTTACCTTAATTGGTAATGGGCTTTTGTTACGTGATCCAAGTACCATCTCATTTAGATTAGATAGAACCAGTCAGAACGTTCCGCTATTTATCTAGTAGTCATATATATATTTTTGTTACATAGTTCTATTCTTTAAACTAGGATACTGGGAGAGAGAAATGAGAAAAAGTAGAATTCCCAAAAAAATAAAGATGAGCGTACTTGGCAGAATAAGACTTAATCCTGTAAACATTCCACCGATTGCCATACCGGTATAACGGATAAAATTAAACAGTCCTAAGGCAGCTCCTCTAAGTTCGCTATATTCATTACTTATAATAGTTGAAAATAGTGGAGGTGCAAACCCCATTGTCAAGCCATACACAAACAACAGGATACTTAAGCCAATAATTGATTGGGTATGCAAGAAACCAAAAGCTATAATTAACAAGGGGATAAAAAATAAAACAATGATAAACAGCTTCTTCAACGCCACTTTCTTCTGTATTTTTTTAAAGATAACACTCCCAACAATCATACTAACAGTTAAGGGTAAGTATAATAACCCAATGTTTTGTAACGATATATGATAGTGATCGTGGAGTAATATCGGTAAAAAGACAAGAATGGCAAAGTATATAAAAAAGACAAAAAAGCTTACTGTCATCGTAATAAAACCTATACGATTCAAAAAAATAGCTCGATAGTTTTCGGTAAAGCTACTAAAATTTACTTGACTTTCATTTCTTTTTCCGTTGTTAGGAAACGCGTACATAATAAACATAAGTAGTACAGTGGCAATAAGAAAAAGGAATAGAAAAATCCCTTGGTAGCCATAATGTTCGGCTATTATTCCTCCTAATATTGGAGAAACTGCTGGGGCAAGTGTAAGCAATATTTGATAGGTACCCATTGCGCTTCCTCTTGCTTCTCCTTCAAATAAGTGTGAAATCATATTTATCGTAACCAAGGGAATAATTCCAGCACCAATCGCTTGAACAATCCTAAAAACCATAAAGAGCAAAAAGTTGGTTGTCAATGAGCAGACGATGGTTGAAATACTAATTAATACGAAACTAAAGATTAACAACTGTTTTTGATTCTTAGTATCGATTACCGTTCCTAATATGATTTGAACCATTGCAATGATAAAAACAAAGCTACTGACTGTGAAATTCACCCAATTAATAGATACGCTAAAAGAATCTCGAATTAGCGGAAGTACTGGTGTATAAATATTTTGATTTAAAGATGCGAAGAAACTGCTTATACTTAACAAATACAAAGCTAGTATTTTCGTTTGAGATAGTCGAAACATACACATTCTCCTTTTATAGCTTTAACGTGACTTCATGTTTTCGGTAATAGCGTTTAAAAATCGAATAATCGTCTCTAATTCTGCTGTATTAAAATCGTTAAGGATACGTAAATAACGATTTTTTGCCTGCTCATGTAATTGATTATGGATAAGTGCAAGCATCTCTCCTGATTTTGTTAGCAAATAATATACTTCTTTTTTATTATCTTCTTGTTGTGCTTTTTCAAGGATATTATGTTCTAATAGCTTCTTTACGGCTTTTGTAATCGCTGGTTTAGATACATTTACCATTTCAGAGAGTGTGATGTTATTCGCCGTTCCTATCTCTTTAATTGCTGCAACGATGTGTAATTGTGTCAGTGTCCAATCTGAAACAATTGCTTCTTCCTGACTTCCTTTCATTCCTTTTCTTCTTCTGTCAGCTGATTCTCTTTCTGTGATTAATCGTTGCAAAGCTTCGATAGCTTCATTTTTATTATCCACTTGTTTCACCTATCCTTAATGCGATTCCATTATTGTTAACCGGTTAATAATAAAATTGTATAATTCATCCTTTTTAATGTCAACCATTAATGAATTTATTTGTTTGTATTTGGTAAAGTTGATTCAATAGTTAATCAGTTAATAATAAAGGTTGATGTTTTTGATTTTAGATATTAAAAAATAAAATAGACAAACTACTTAGTAAAAGTGCTGCCATTACTGTATGAATTACTAAAAGCCATTCGAAACGATTATTTCAATCATAAAAGAGTACTGGCTAATCAAATAATATTGAAATTATAAAAGTCACTCATTTTTTTCATGAGTGCTTTTTTCAATATGGCTAGGCGTTGTCAGTATTAAATTGAGAGCTAGTTTTGTGAGAGAAAGGAAAGAAGGAATCCTAACTTTATATGAAGAAGTAGTAACTTGTTAATTTATTTATACAACTAAGGAGGGACTTTTTTGCAAACATTTTTTAAATATAATTGGATGGTAAGAGAAGACTGGTTTCGTTGGTGTGAAGAGTTGAGTGAAGATGAGCTATTGCAAAACCGTACTGGTGGAATGGAAAGTATTTTACATACACTTTTCCATATTATTGATGTCGAATGGAGTTGGATACGTCTTTTACAAGGTAAAACTGATTTTCAAGAGAGTTTTGACCAATATAACAGCTTGGAAAAGGTTCGTAAATTGGAAGCGGAATTTCATTTAGAAGTAGAAGACTTTGTCAACAATTGGGATGCTAGTATGGAAGAACGTTTACTTCATAATCCATTAGCAGATGGAAGGATTGAGACGCATACATGGGGTGAAATCATTCGCCATACTATTGCACATGAAATCCACCATATAGGACAATTATCAATTTGGGCAAGGGAAATGGGGAAAGAGCCTATTTCAGCAAACTTAATTAGACGTGGTCTTTCAGCATCATTAGAGGACTCGGTAGGTGCACATGAGGCGCACAAGTAAATAAAAAAATAGCTGGAAAGAATCAATCAGTATTTAATATATTGATTAATAGACAAGCTGCAGGAATTTAGTACTACAAATGATATAGATGTAGAAGAAGTCATAAACGACAAGCCTCCTAAGAATAATGGGCGAGTGAAGAAAAGAAATGGCAACCCTAATTCATCAAATTAATCATATAAACAAATAACCAGGCACTCAAATGAGTACCTGGTCCTTTTATGTGTAGTAATGAAAATAATAAAGATAATAGGTTCTTTTGATAACACTCGGTACTACCTTGGATGAAACCGCAGGCAAATGTAAGATTCCCTAAAATTGTTTAAATCTTTTTACATCATGGATAAACTAATAAAAATCTAAACTGAGGTGATTGGGTTGGGCATATCAAATATGTATGAGGAGAAAAATCATAAACACGAAAATCGTTTTCATTATGGGCAACGTAATATGTGGACCGGCATATTATTTGGTTTCGGTGTAGTGGCATTTATAGACGAGGTAATTTTTCATCAATTATTACATTGGCATCATTTCTATGATAAATCTACTGCTAATATTGGATTAGTCTCTGATGGATTATTTCATGCTTTTAGCTTTTTTGCTACGATTGGCTCTGCCTTTTTACTTGCAGATCTTCATCGAAAACATGGATTTTGGTTTAAAAGATGGCTTGGAGGAATTTTGCTAGGCGCAGGGGTGTTTCAACTATACGATGGTATCATTCAACACAAGTTTATGAGGCTGCATCAAATTCGTTATAATGTCGACATTGTTCCCTATGATTTAGTTTGGAATGTGTTGGCGGCAATTTTAATCGTAATTGGTATTGCCTTATTATTAAAAACTAATCAATACAAACGGTAGGAGGTACCAACTTTGCATGCACATGAAGCTCACACCCAAAATTTTTCTATCATTGTACAGTTGATATTGGTTTTCCCGTTTATTATTTCTTTTATCTCCTATATCATTGCCGTTATTATATCCAATCAGCAAAAAAAACAATGGCCTTATTTTCGTACATTATCTTGGATACTCGGGCATTTATGTGCCATCTTAACATTAATCGGTCCATTAGCAGAGTTTGCACATGTTAATTTTTCAGCACATATGGTTGGCCACCTATTGCTTGGAATGCTAGCACCACTCCTTATCGCCCTATCGGCACCTATGACCCTATTCTTAAGAACCATCCCAGTGAAAATGGCTCGTTTTGTTTCATGTATACTACGTAACTCTTACTTTAAATTTTTGTCCAATCCTATTACAGCGTCTATTTTGAATGTAGGTGGTTTATGGTTGCTCTATACTACACCACTATTTAACATGATGCATGAAAACTCTTTTTTATATATTTTGATTCATATTCATATTTTTCTAGCAGGTTATTTGTTTACCATTGCCTTTATTTATATCGATCCAACTCCTCATCAACGACCATATGTTTTTCGCTCAATCGTTTTGTTAGTAGCTTTAACAGCTCATTCGATATTGTCCAAATACATTTATGCAAATCCTCCTAACCATGTACCTTCTGAACAAGCAGAACAAGGTGCTATGATTATGTACTATGGTGGAGATGTAATTGAAATTGGACTTGTGTATATACTATTTTATCAGTGGTTTAAAAGGACTAGGTGCGCTACTTTTGCAAAGCCCCTTCCAATTAAATAGCTTTCCTATTTAGTTGGAAAAGAAAAAGCTCCCTTATTACACAGGAAGCTAATTCAAAAAAGATTTAGTTATTCATGTCTTTGAGACCCGGACTATGCTCATTTGGCATTTCGGGCATAAGTGGTACAGGGAATCCTTCTGGAGGAGGGGTTACATTAAGTTCTCCGCCATTTCTGCTTGGAGTTTGACCTTGGAAGATTTCACCGATACGTGTTGGATCTAATCTAAAGTTAAATTGAGCATTGTGATACCCCATATCAACAAACTTTCTACACTCAGGGTATTTATTGATATCGTAGTTCGGTACAGGGAAAAGTTTTCCCCAATCTACACCTAAAGTTTCTAATGCTTTGGCAAATGCATTTTGGTGAGCATTGTCACGAACTATTAGAAATGCAAGGGTTTCCCTGAAAGTCTGATTAGAACTCATTTCATAAATACGAGTCTTTTGAAGTACACCAGTTGACTCAAGTACTAAATTATCCAATAAATCAGCGATAAGATTTCCATGTGCATACACCCACGAGCCATTCCAAGGATTACCTGCAGCATCTACAGGTAAAGATGATTGTGCTCCCACAATATAATGGTGTGGATTTACGTGTCTAACAGCATCATCCAAAGGTGCTTGATCCATACCATTATTTCCAGGTGCAGATGATTCTCCAGAATCATTTAGTAATTGATTAATTGTATTTTGTACAAGCTCCACGTGAGCAATTTCTTCTAAGAAAACACCACGAAGTAAATCACGGTATTGTGTTTCTTTGCCTCTAAAATTAGAGCTTTGGAAAAAGTATTGCATCATGGTTCTCATTTCACCATAATGGCCACCAAGTATTTCTTGCATGACACGTGCTGCTTGAGGATCCGGTTTGTCAGGTTTAATAATGTTAATTAACTCTTCTTTGTAATAATACATTTTCATTCCTCAATTCGGTGAAATAGACTTTATTTTTCAGGATAATTTACATGCAATGGAGGTGGTACAAGCCAACCTTTATTTTTGTTCAAACGTAAAAGTTTGGCACCTAGTTGAGCTTTTGCCATATGGAATTGTCCATACATTAATGCGATATCTTCTCGTGTAGATGTGCCCATTGCTTGGCTACATGCAACTAATCCAGCAGCTAGATCGGCTGTTAGCGCAGCGCTGATCTCTGGGTCATTAAACTTTGCTCCTGGAGGGATATCCTCTAGTCTTGCTACAGGTCTTTCTGGTGATGCTGGAGGTAAAGCAATTCCATTCGTCTTTAGAATTTTTTCTAATTGTTTTACTTCTTCTCTACATGTATCGATGATATCTTCAATAATTTTTTTAAGATCTTCATCACCAGCGTGATTATAAAACGTTTGATAGCCAGAAATCATACCATAGTCTGCAATTAAGCTTGACCAAACACTAAATACTTCACCATAATGCAATGGTTCGTCTTTTGGATTTCCACCAAGAATACCCATACATTCACTTCCTTTTCTTGTTTTCGCCATTAAAGCAAGGTTAGTATGGGTGAAATAAGAAATACCATTCCCTTTTAAGTAAATTATTAAGTATTACCATAATAAACTTGATCACTTTCTATCTAAAGAAACTTGGAGGGACAGTAGCTTGTGAAATACGGTTTCCATAGGGGATTAGCCAGTGTTTTATCTCAAATGGACAGGTTACTTTAATTTATGTATTACTTGGAATCCAATTAGGCGTTCCAGCGTATAAAGAAGCCGCAGCGAGTGAAATCTCTGCAGCTCTTTAAGTAGTGAGACACTACGCGATTTTATTGTGGTTGTTTATCGTCTATTTATACTTCAGATGTAATTAATAGTATAGATCACTGCAATAAGGACACTTTAATGCTTATTGGAGGTGAGCGTTTTGACAAAAGAAAAACAAAAGAATGAATTAGAGCAAGAGGAAGTTGCTATTGAATTTAGTCCTGAAGAATTTGAAGAAGTAAAAGAAGAAAAAGAACAAAAGAAAGAACAGCAAAAAGAAAAAAAGTAAAAACATACTTAGGCCACAATCTATGGGTTGTGGCGTTTTCATTAAATTCAGTAATGTGTGAAGCGCCCATGACTTCATTCAAGGAAGAAGAGGATTGATTATGGACAAAGATTTGAATTATGGTGAAGACTATAAATTTATCCCAGCAACTTCTATTGGAAGTGGTGTAGGTATAGAAGTATTGCCTGATTTATATCAATACACCATTCAAATTGTAAATATTGTACTTTATGGCGATACAAGTACGAAAGAGTTTGTGTTAATTGATGCAGGAATGCCAAAAAGTGCAGAGGAAATAATTTCGGTAGTTGAAAAACGCTTTGGTCCTAATTCTCGACCGAAAGCAATCATTCTGACTCACGGTCATTTTGATCATGTGGGAGGAATTATAGAATTAATTAAATATTGGAATGTTCCTGTCTATGCACATGCATTGGAAATACCATTTTTAACAGAAAAACAAAATTACCCAGAACCAGACACTACTGTAAGTGACGGTTTGGTTGCAAAAATGTCTCCTATTTTTCCAAATGAAGCTATTAATTTAGGTGAGCACATCAAAGAAATTCCTTCTGATGGTAGTATTCCATTTATGCCAGATTTTCGATGGATTCATACACAAGGACATACACCAGGGCATATATCATTATTTCGTGAGAAGGATAGAGCACTTATTGTCGGGGATGCATTTGTAACTGTCAAACAAGAATCGCTTTATAAAGTGTTTACACAGACAAAAGAAATCAGTGGTCCACCTAGATATTTAACGACTAATTGGTTAGCTGCTAGAGAATCTATTGAAAAATTAGAAGCGTTAAATCCTCTTATTGCTATCACAGGGCATGGATTACCAATGAAAGGCGAAGAACTTACTAGCAATCTTAAAAAACTTGTAGATAATTTTGAACAAATCGCTCAACCAAAGCATGGTAAATATTTAAGTTAACTTAAAAGAAAAGCCACAGCATTTGCAGCACTACAGCTCAAATTGGTTTATGCCCTTTTATGGCTGTCAAATAAGTAGTGGAGACATAGGAGGGCAAAACTATGTTAAAAGAGCAAACCGCAGTTACTAAAGAGAAATTTTTGCTGTAGCTATGTATGCAATGAAGGTATCTAGTTGAAAGAGGAAAAAATTACATATATAAAACAAGGTAATTCATTGTTAAGATTTGATAGGTAAAGTATTCTATGGAATGAAATTGCAATGGAACATTATGTAAAGAAGAAGGAGATATTTTTAATTGTATGGAGGCGTCACATTGTTTAATGAAGTAATTACAAGTGCTAATGAAATGCTTCAATTACCTGAATGAAAAACTAGATATAAAATTTCCAAAATGGTTGATAGAATGATGACGACGATTTAGGGAGGAAGTAATGTATGAAAAACCAATTGATACGGTTAATCGCTATCGTTCTATTAGGAATGTGGGTATATATTGATATGTACCAAAATGATGAGTTAGGGTTGATGAAATTTTTTGCATATGTTGGCTTATTAGGTTTTACTTTTGTAATTGGTATGCCAATCATATTTATTAAAAACAAGATTAGTTTATCAAAAAAATTTGGTTTGTTTTTTTAAGCATGGTTATAGCAGCGATTATTCCTTTATTGGGATTTGGAAATTTAAAATATGTCCTAGAAGATCATCTAATTAATAAAGAGCTTAAAAAAGTTGTCAATCAATATAACGTAGAATTGCAGACAGATAAAGTGTTTTTAACATTTGATAATCATCTTTTAGTTACGGACAAAAATGATATATTTGGAAGCATGGACGAAACTCTATTGGTATATGATTCCTCAGGAAAAGAAACAAAAAGAATAAAGCTTAGTGAATTAGCGAAATCTGCCATACCATATCTGCCCCTAACAGATAAAGAAAAGGAAACGACTTATTTTGATGGTATGAGGACGCAAGGGAATACGTATGACCTTTTGAAAAAAATAAATGGCAATGATATACAACTTTTTTTTAGATATGTAACAACTGAAGTTCCAGCAGATTATAAACCTGAGCCAGATATGCCAAGCGATGCAAAGGACGTAAAGTTCCATTATGATATCATCTATTCACCAGTTTTAGATGAGAATGGGGAATTTGTTTTTAATTCGAATACATTCAAAAAAGACCAATTTCGAGTTAGTTACAAAGCCGTGGGAATTGAAGCAATCGTTGCACCAAATACTGCAGTGTTAGTGAACGAAATAAATTAAACTTTACTTTTATTTGGCAATTCATTGCTGATAAAGAGGTTACATAATGTTCTGTTCTATAAAGCAAAGTTTACTGGGGAAAGGGATAGCAAGTGAAGCATTAGAAGCAGTTGTTAAGTATGGTTTTCATAATCTTTAGTTAGAAAAAACCTAGGCATTGATTGAGCCGGCAAATTTTTCTTCACAAAAACTTATTAAAAGACAGGGCTTTATAAAAGAAGGTTTGCTGAGGCATTATGAATACACTTGTGGTAAATTTGACAATTTATATATGTACTCAATACTCAAAAGTGATCTTGATAGTAAATGATAGTTTAAATGGTGAGAGAATTGTAGTCAAAAATTTGAGTGGTAACTTACAGCAACTAAATACTTAAGAATTGTTTCGTTAAAGGTATTAATTTTGAGAGCTTTTTGAAGCAATAAAAAATAACTAGGCACTCAAAGAGTACCTGGTTTTATTTTTGTTTATATACCTAAAAGCAGTTTCTTCTTTTCCTAAAAAATGGAGAACTTTTTAAAGAAGCTCTCCAATTACTACATTACTTTTCTAACTTATCAGCAATTCTTAATAGAATTTCAGTTTGTTCTTTTTGTGAATTAATGATTTTGAACACGAACCAGACGATAAACACTACTGGTACAAGATAGAAAAATAATAGAATAAAAACAGGTAGAACTCCAAATAGTATTTCCATATATGTATATAAAACTCCTTTTTTGATTATTATACCATATTTTTAGACAAATATTTAAATGATGTTTGATTAAAAAATTTGAAGATTGAGGATAGAAATTATGCCTAAATTACAAGTTGAAGGTACAACGAATTTAAGAACGAAATTTAAGATGTTGCTGCAATTGATTGGGTAGATGTTTGTGGTCATACTGATGTTGATGAGTATGGAGAAATTAAGGAACAGCATTTTGGTGGAGCGAGCGAAATGGGCTGAGAGATATGACCATAGATTCCAGGGGGTATAGATATCAAGTAATAGATGGATATGGCTGTTTCACCTCTAATGAACATTTTTTAACTAAGTAAGAGTGGGCAAAGTGGAAAAATTGAAAAATGTGCAGTAAAACTAAAAAGTAAAGCCACCTCAATTTGAAGTGGCTACTAATTTATAGAATCATTATGATTGAACTAAACGGTCATTAACAAATGCCTTTAAGAAAAATAATTCATGATCATTAGGGTCTCTTTTATTTTCTACCTTAAATCGCTCAATAGCTTTTTCCTGTGAGGTAGATTTTAAAACTCAACTTGCTGTTGTTAACTCTTCCCAATAGATAGTCATTTCATCAGAATTACAGATCGATTCATGACCAAGTAGGAACATAGCATCATATTTATTAATGTCATTCATCATAGCGTATTCCGCTTGTCCATAGTGACAGAGAAATTGAGGTACTTCATAGACTGCTAACTTAAATAGCATGAGAGCAATTGGCAAGCACATGAAATTATCAAGTACAACAATATTTATAATTAGGAACAACATATTGAGACAAATGATGAGGTCGCTGAAAGGCTGCTTCTTTTTAATTTGTCATTTTGGTATAATTACCATTAAATACAATAATATTACATAGGAGAAAATATGAAAATTTTTAAATTTGCACTGATTTGTTCTGTTTGCATTATTTTATCAGGATGCAGTACGTTCTTAACTGAAACAGAGGGAGCTTCTACTCAAGAAGTGTCACAAGTAATCAAAAATGAAGTAGCTACGACGGGCAACATTCAAGAGACAAAAGAGGAAAACTTAAAGGAAGAGCAAATCGAAATTGTTCGTGGTCATTTGGTTGATGAGCAGATAGTTTCTCCGATTGGGGAAAGTAAAACATATTTCGAAAAGTATGGCGATATGAAAGTTAAGATACGTTTATTAAATAAGGGTACGGAAAGGTTTGTATATAAGATCCGGAATATGGATGTCAATGGAAACATCTCCATTGGATTCCTTGATAAGGATGAAAGTTTTGAAGAGGTATTTGATCAATTACCAGAAGGATTTTACTCAATTTCTACATTAGTTACAGATGAAGAACCTCCAATAGAAATAGCTTTATCGGTGAAGGTTGATTTAGTTGAGTATGAGTAAGTATAGCAAGAGGAACAGATGTAAAACATGTAAACTAACGGCGCAGGGTAGTGAAAGAAGGACTTAGAAAATTGTTGCGATATGGACTCAAAGCAATGGGGGTAGAAGTATGTTTATAGTTAGAACAGCTATTTTATGGATTATTATATCAACTATCATTAATGCATATTTAATGACATTACCCATACCTGTATTACGAAAAAGAGATTATCCTACTAACTATCTTATTAAACGAAATAATAGGATAGATATGCAAAACAAAAGGGAATGTGCAGCATTTTCAACAGCATATGTGTTGCGTCATTTTGGAATGGAGGCCGATGGTGAAGAGCTATATACTGATTTCCCAAGTAAAATGAAGTCAGGCAATGTATACCCAAAGGGAATCCGTACGGTGTTAAGAAAAAATGGATTTAAAACAAGCTATTATAAAGGAAATATAAATACATTAAAGTACGAAGTTAGTAAAGGATTTCCCGTAATTGTTTTTATTAAAGTACATAAGGATCGTAATAATTTGCATTTTGTCCCAGTCGTTGGATATGACAAGGAGTATGTCTACCTTTCAGAATCATTAAGGCAGCTGGTGAATTGTAATGATGATAACAATAACTATAATCGAAGAGTTCCTATTAATGAATTTAGGAAATTGTGGAATGTGAAAAACATTAATATGCTTCTATATAGCAATACACATATAACAGTAGACGCTAAACAGAGGTAATATTAATGACAAAGAATTTTATCTGGATACACAGTTAAAGGATACCAAAAATTAATGTGGTCTTATTATTACCTAATGTATACTAAAATAGTTATAAATTTAAAATAGTAATGACCATAAAATACTAATAAAATTAAGTCAGGCAACTAGATATCATACGGTTACATTAAAAAATGCCATTACTGACAAATCAGGAAATAAAATTATTGCTACGACTGCAGAAAATATCGATGACCCAAATAGTAATGGATGGATTTGGGCAAAAAAAACTTAATTTTATTAAGTTAAACCATAAAAATAAACCTCGCTCATTTGGTGAGGTTTATTTTTGTTCAATTCACTCCCATATCTACAACATTGTTCCATATTGCTTTATAAGCGAAACGCGATATTGATAGTAATTAATTTGTTTGAGGATTCTAATTAAATGGTTCTAACTCAAGAGTTATGGATCGGATCCTTCTTCAACTAACAGGATAGGCTTGTTTTTATCGCTTAATTAAAAACTTTTAAAACTACTACGACATAACATTTTAAAAACCTCACACAATAAAGAAAAAAGGAGGTTCAATATTGAAGTATGTTTTTAAAGGAATACTTATGTTCTTTACTTTGACATTGTTTTTTTCTTTAGTTGTCCATGCAGAAAAAAATGAACAAAAACAAGGAGAAAGTGACGAAGGAACTGTAGTTTACCATGTCAAATATGATTATGATGCACTATCCAATTTTTTAGGAATAAGTCTTGTTGAATATAGGGAATATTGGAAAAAAGGACTTTCTATTGCAGATATGGCAAAGAAACAGGGGATATCAAGACATGAATTAATTGGTTATTTTTGTGCTTTCCATTATAGAGAAATGCAAAAGTGGCGAGGCGAAGGTCCGATGACAGAAAAAGATTATTTTGACCTTGTTTTTAGATTATCAGATGAAATCGATGAGTTTATTGACCGTAACCCCAATCGTTAATTCAACTAACGGTACAGAATAGTTAAAAAAGCATTTAGGATACATTACTTTTAAAAGGGAGTAACCTATATGAAAAATCCATTAATAATTAATTTATCTACCTTTATATTTTCGTTCAGTCTTTCCTTGTTATTGGGAAATCCTATTTATGCACAAACTACACCTTCAGATAAAATAGAATATATATATCCTGCAAATAAGGAGAAAGTCTTTGATGAAACTGTCGATGAATTTTATCAGGCATTAAGAGACATAAAGTATCCTGTACATCAAGAGTTTTATCAAAGATTTAAGCAGAAACCAAAGGAACAGCAAAGAAATTTAGATACTGTTCTTTTTAAAGAAATGCCTGATGCATCTGTAAGTATTAGAAGAAAAATATTATTTAAAGAGGTAGAAGAATTAAATTATATAACTTCTGATGGCAATATTCTTCGTTCCTACCCTGGTATGGATATTAAATACAATCAGGCTGTTAGCCCTGATAGGCAAGTTTTTTTCTTTTATTCCTTTAAAGATACAGAAAAAGAATTTAGAGGTAGATATGCAATTTATGATGTTGAAACAAAAGAAATGGTAGCTGGCGGAAATACTTATATGCCAAAGCTCCAAATAACAAGGAACACCGAAGAATAAATTTATATAAAAGTGTCCTCTTTTTTTGAGGATGCTTTTTCTTTTGCCAGAAAGAATGTGAGGCTTGAAGTACATGTTAGTTGGTGATAAAGCATGCTGATTGTACCAAGTAACTTTACGGATCACCCAAAGAAGGACAAGTTACTTGATTTGTATCCTGACCACATACTAATCATTAAGGCGATTAAACTGACTGCTGATTTAGGTAAATCAAGTGTCGAGTATATCGAAGGAATACTACGTAACTGGTTCTTAGAAAAAGGAGATAATTTATACGCAGATTGGCAGGTAAAAGTCGATGCAAAAAAATGGGGGACAGAATGGGGCAATGCGAATGCGCTAACTTAATCGCTTAACCAAATTTAGTGAAATTACAGAAGCGTTTCAGAAAATGAGTTTCAAAAACTTCTCAACTGATGGTGTATATCCCAAAGTCGTTGAAATGAAAAGTAGGGCCAATCAGTACTATGCAGCATCTGATCAGATTAAATGCTATAGTCAGAACAGCATCATGGTTGCTTCATTCTTTTATTCATTTAACTAGCAGGTTAGTTGAATAAGGATAATTATTTGCATTTTACAGAAAAGTATTGACATTATGTTTACGTGTATCTATATTATATATAACCTAATGGTTATATGAAAGGTGAGGGAATGATAATGCCAAATGTTTATCGAGCATTAGGGGATCCAACACGACGCCATATTTTAAGTATGCTTAAACAAGGGAGTAAAACCCAAAAGGAGATAGTTGAAGCATTTGATATGTCTCAACCAGCAATTAAGAAGCATTTGAATATTTTATTGGAGGAAAGAATTATTTCAGAGAGCTTGAATGGGAAGTATCGTATCTATTCAATAAATCTCAACACGCTCCAAATTGGCTACCGTGAAATGATTCAATACATCGGTGAACTACTTGATGATCAACTCGTAAGTCTAAAAAATTATGTAGAAAAAGGAGAGTTTCGAGATGAAGAAAATTAAGGATTCTATAAAAAGAGAAATTGTTGTTAATGCACCTTTGGAGCAAATTTGGGATGCATTGACTAAGCCTGAGCATTTAAATCTTTGGTATACGAAAAATGCTGAGATAGAATTTCGTATAGGTGGAAGAGGTTATATGAATCATGGCTGGGGGGCAACATCTGAAGGTGTTTTCACAGAAATAGATACAATGAAACGCTTTGTACTTGAGAGCATTGATGGGGATTTTACTACCATTACTACTTTAGAAAAAGTTGGAAAAGGTATTCAGGTAAGTATTGAATATCAGGCTTCATTTATTGGCGAAATGGATCAATCTACAAAGGAAAATATGTTATTTGGTACAAGTCAATTCTTAGAAAATTTAAAAAGCGTTTATGAAACAGGTACAGATAATCGTTCAACGTTTTGGAAAGCATGGATTGGTATTGCACACACAACAAACGAAGGGGGTAGTGGAACAAGAGTTTTACAGGTGAAGGAAGGTTCGGTAGCTGAAGTTGCTGGAATAAAATCTGATGATATTATACTAGAGATAGATGGAGAAGAAATCGAAGGATATGAATCATTTGAAAGAACATTGAATAAAAAAAATGTTAATTGCAATGTTACCTTAACAATAATAAGTCACAATGAAAAATCACAGGTAAACTGCCTTGTAGATACTTATCCTGTACTTTATTAACATTCAATATTTGAAATTACATCTAATGTTAAATTTGTAAATGAAACAAAAGGAACAAATGTAAAACATGTAGCATGTTTTGTAAGAGAAAAATATGATGTAAACTCGGAGGTAGGTCGGTGCGGCAATGTTTTCCTTCTTTGGGATTTATAAAATCCTAAATATTAGGGAAAGTCAGACCGACGACCATGCTGGCAAGCACGGCATCAAAGTATTAACATGGGTAAACCAACAAATGAAAGTGTTCATAGAAGATTAAAAGGAACTCGAAAGAATCAAAGTAGAGAAAGCGCCGTTAATGCGGTGCTTTTTATTATGGATCTGAATTTACTGAGCGTTTCAAGTTCGGAGATAGTATATATTGAATAGGAAATTATAAATTTGATTATCCTTTTATTTAACATGTGTAAATCTGTATAGGAGGTAATCAGAATCAAACGTCCCTTAATAGTAATTTTGTTACTTCCATTCATATTACTTCTAGCAGGGTGTTGGAGTAAACGTGAATTAAACGAACTAGCTATCGTCATGGCACTTGGGATTGATAAAGTAGATGATGATGAATACGAAATTTCGGTACAGCTAATAGATCCTAATGAAATATCTTCAAATACACCTTCCTCTGGGCGTACTCCTGTTGTTACTTATAATACAAAAGGAGAATCTGTATATGAGGCAGGAAAGAAACTGACAACTTTGACACCTAGATTACCTTATTATGCACATACACAGGTAATAGTTATTGGCGAAGAGTTAGCTACTGAAGGAATTAGAGGCTCATTAGATTTGTTTACTAGAAATGTGGAAACTAGGGGTGACTTTAACCTTCTTATAGCACGTAATTCAACTGCTAAAGATATTTTAAATGTTTTAACGCCATTAGAACATGTACCTGCTAATAAAATTATTAATTCAATGAAAGGAACAGAAAAAGCATGGGGATCTATTCACTCTGTGATATTAGATGATTTTGTGAATTTATTAAATAACAATTCTAAAAGCGCAGTTCTACCGGCTATAGAAATTAAAGGACAAAAGAAATTAGGTATTGGAAAGACAAATGTTGAAAAAATTGATACTCCTGTATTGTTACAATATTCAGGTATGGCGATATTTAATGAAGATAGACTCGTAGGTATTTTATCTGATGAGGAAAGCAGATATTTTAGTTACTTAAATAATAAAATGCAAAGTACTACTGAAGTCATATCTTGCCCTAAAGAAGGCGTGTTATCAACAGAAATAACTAAATCGGTAGCAAAAACTACAGGGAAATTTGAAAGTGGTATTCCTGTTATGAATGTAAGTATAAATATTGAACAAAATGTCGCTGAAGTACAATGCCAAATTGACTTAACAAAAAACAGCACTATTCAAAAGATAAATGATAAAACAAGGGATTTGATTAAAGATAAGACAGAGCAATTAATCCTTACCATACAAGAAAAATACCGAACGGATGTTTTTGGTTATGGCGAAATTCTCCATCGATCAGATCCCGAAGAATGGAGCAATATTAAAAATGATTGGGAAACATTATTCCAAGATTTAAAAGTGAATGTAGAAGTAAATGTTACTACGCAAGGGGTGGGGAATATAATGAATAAAAGCTGATATATTAGCAATCGACTGGACTGGAATTTAGTGATTTTACTGTACATTTTTAAATAGAAATATCTAAAAGTACCTACAAATAATGATACATCAACATTTATAGATATGTAGATAATGAGTTCCATATTGTTCAGTAAGCCATTGAAAATGAAATATCAAATATTTAACGAAGTATCCTCTTTTTTGAGGATGCTTTTTCTTTTGATCGAAAGGGTGTGAGACTATGAAATACATGTTGGTTGGTGATAAAGCTTGCTGATTCTAGTCAACTTGTTTCTTTTAGAAATTTATTGTTAATAAAGATAAAAATGTATAATATTATAATACTATTCTTTTATTATTAATGATCAATTTTGGGTTTGTGATCCTAACTACTATCGTATTCAATTATTGATGAGATGAATTTTTCACATATTGAAGACTTATTAACCAAGCAACTAAATAAAGTGGTTGTAAACAATTTGAGGACAGGAAAAGATTTGAATAATAACTCTTTCGAAGTAGTAAATAAAACAGGCGCTTTTTCGAACTTAGATCCAGCAATTTGTTATACTGCAAATTTGAAGAATATAACCGAGGATTCAGCTTTAACCCAGAAGGAAAATTGCATTTTGTGGACTGTGAATACTTAATGAGGAATAAAAAAATTGGTGAACGAGATTATTATGCAGGATTAATAATTACTCCGAAATTATTAGCACGTATCTGGACCTTTTCTGCTAATTCACCGAAATAAAATTATAGATTCAAAAGAACTTTTATACAAAATATATAAAATTGACTATGGAATAGATAAAAATAGTCATTTTACGAAAAAAATTTCACTTTTAATTTAGAAGTTTGAACTAAATTAATTTTAGGGAGTGGTTTCTATGAGTACTGGTAGGCAAATAACTTCAATTATTATATTACTATATTTCTTGGTTTTTTTATAGTTTCAAAAATCTTTTCTTTAACATCTACATTCAATTACATAGTTTGTGGAGTAGGGTTAATAATTTCAGTTATTCTACATATGTATTTTAAATTCAGGTATGAAAATATGAAAAATAGCTAAAATATATGATGAATAACCAGGCGCTCGATTGAGTACCTGGTCTTATTATTGTTTATATGCCTAAAAGCTGTTTTTTCTTTGCATCAAATTCTTCTTGTGTTAAAATATGAGCTTCTATTAGTACAAATAAAAGCATTGGAATTTACAATAATTGAACATTTTAGAAATAAGAAGTCAGTGGTAATGTAGGTATTAATATGTTTTTGAGTCAAAGCTACTCATTCGAGTGACTTATGCTCGTGTATGTTTATTTAACTATTCATAAAGTGGTACCCCACTTAAAAGTAGTTATATGAGTTTATATGGAATTAAGTTACTCATTGGAAAAATCCATTTTAATTTAAATATCAAGAAAAGCATCCCTCTATTTTTCACCGTTCCAGTTTCCTTAGAGCAAAAACCCCACCAAATCAACACTTTTACGCTATAATGTAGGACGAGGTGAAGAAAATGTTTGTGAGTGAGAAACAGATTGAAATTCGATATGCAGAGACAGACCAAATGGGCGTTGTCTATCATGCAAACTACATCATTTGGATGGAGATTGGACGTACGCAGCTTGTGAGTGATGCAGGTTTTGAGTATGCTGCATTAGAAAAAGATGGCTATGTATCGCCTGTAATGGATTTATCGATATCCTATAAAGCTGCGATGCATTATGGTCAGGTGGCGACGGTGCGCACTTGGATAGAAAAGCATGACCGTTTACGGACAACCTATGGTTATGAAATTTTACATGAGGACGGCACGGTAGCAGCCACAGCTCAATCCGTACATATTCTTGCGCAGAAGGATACATTGCGTCCGGTATCTTTGAGTAAAATTGATCCTGCTTGGGATGCCAAATATAAAGAAATTGCCGTTGAGGCAAAATAGGAGAGCAATAGATGGAAATATTTTTAGCATTAGGCGCGATTTTGGCATGTCTTGGGGTTGTTTTAGGTGCTTTTGGGGCACATGCCTTGAAGGATAAGTTTGCATCACCTCATTATGCTGCCATCTGGGAAACTGCTGTGCAATATCAGATGTACCATGCTCTAGGAATCATTGGGCTTGGTATTCTATCCAATGAGGCACTTTTAGGAAGTTCTAGTCTGCTTTCTTGGGCAGGTTATCTAATGTTTACAGGGATTGTATTTTTCTCTGGTAGTTTATATGTACTAGCTGTGACAGGTGTGAAAAAGTTAGGTGCGATTACACCAATCGGTGGGGTGTTATTTATCGTGGCATGGGTGCTTGTTGTGATAGCAGCATTCTCTTAATAAATGGAATAAAACGAGACGGTTCCTTCTGATTTATGCCAGAGGGGCCTCTCGTTTTTTTACAAGCATACGAAGAAAAATGAAACAATTTGCCTGATTTTACGTATTACCTATTGTTTATCGATGATAAAATAGGCTAAACATCAATGTAAAGGTGGGAACGATTATGGGTTTATTAAAAGCGGGAGTTGGCGCATTAACAGGCGTTTTAGAGGATCAATGGCGTGAATATTTCTATTGTGAGGCATTATCCGCGGATGTTCTAGTGACAAAAGGTGTTAAACGTACTTCCAAACGAGGTTCAAATAAAGGGAATGACAATATTATAAGCAACGGTTCTATTATTGCTATAAATGAAGGGCAATGTATGATGATTGTTGAGCAGGGAAAGATTGTAGAATTTTCTTCAGAAGCTGGCGAATATGTTTATGACACATCAACAGAACCTTCGATTATGTATGGTTCAGACTTATCACAGGGGATTATGGAGACATTCAAGCAGATAGGGAAGCGTTTCACATTTGGAGGAGAACCTGCGAAAGATCAGCGAGTTTATTATTTTAATAAGAAGGAAATTGTTGGGAACAAATATGGAACTCCTGCACCGATTCCTTTCCGTGTCATTGATCGTAATATTGGGTTAGATATTGATATTGCTATCCGTTGTCATGGGGAATATTCTTATAAAATCATCGATCCATTATTATTCTATACAAATGTTTGTGGAAATGTTGAGCGTGAATATACACGTGATCTTATTGATAGTCAGTTAAAATCAGAATTAATGACAGCGTTACAGCCAGCTTTCGCACAAATTTCAGCAAGTGGCGTTCGTTATAGTGAAATACCTGCACATACGGTTGCATTAGCTGACGCCCTTAATAAGGTATTATCAGAAAAATGGCTTGTAACACGTGGTTTGGCTGTTGTATCTTTTGGCATTAGTACGCTTAAAGCTTCTGAAGAAGATGAAGCAATGATTAAACAATTACAACGCAATGCTGTAATGCGTGATCCAGGAATGGCTGCAGCTCATTTAACCAGTGCACAGGCAGATGCAATGATTGCAGCTGCTCACAATGATGGTGGAGCGATGGCAGGATTTATGGGAATGAATATGGCTGCACAAGCTGGTGGTGTCAATGCTAGTCAACTCTATCAAATAAACGAGCAAAATAAGCAAGTTGAAAAGGCACAAGCTGCGATGCAAAGTCAAACAGCGAAAGCTCCTGACGCTTGGACATGTGCGTGTGGTCATGAAAATACGGGGAAATTTTGTTCAAACTGTGGTGCTGCAAAACCAGTTGAAGAGGGCTGGACATGTACGTGTGGAGCAGTGAATAAAGGTAAGTTCTGCAGCGAATGTGGGACAAAAAAACCAGCAGAAGCTTTACTCTATGCATGTGATAAATGTGGATGGGCACCAGAGAACCCAGCAAATCCTCCTAAATTCTGTCCAGAATGCGGCGATGTTTTTGATGAGAATGACGTCAAGTAAGGAGATGATAACCCATGTCAACGCAAGAAGTTGAAAATGTCAAACAAGTGAAGCTTGACTTTGATGCTGAATGTCCGTCATGTAGTGCGTCGATTGAATTTAATCCTGCTACAGGTAAGTTGACTTGTCCGTATTGTGGCTTTGAGACTGAAATTGCTATGCCGGAGCAAGAAGAGGAAAAAGTTGCGCAGGAAATGAACTTCTTACAAGCAGAAGAACGTGGGAATTTCAATTGGGGCGTGGAGAAAAAAACGGTCATTTGTGAAGCTTGTGCGGCTGAAACGATCTATGATGCCTTGCAGGTTGCTGATAGTTGTCCTTACTGTGGTTCCAATCAAGTCATGGAGGCTAGTGCTGAAAATACGCTTGCACCAAACGGCGTATGTGCATTTGAAATATCGGATAAGCAAGCTGGGGAACATTTTCAAAAATGGATTAAAGGAAGATGGTTTACGCCGAAAGCTGCCAAAATAAGTGCAAAACCTGATGCCTTTAAAGGCGTATATCTGCCATATTGGACGTTTGATTCCAAAACAAGCTCTAGATATTCGGCGAGGTATGGTCGTCATCGAACGGTTACAGATAAAGATGGTAATACGCATACGGAAACCGATTGGTATTCGACAAGTGGCTTTTATCAAGAATTTATCGACGATCACTTAGTGAGTGCAACGACACGATACGATCGAGACATGATGCGGAAGATTGAACCTTTTAATCTCCTAAATAATAAGGCCTATAAACCAGAATATGTAGCTGGTTTTTTGTCAGAGCGTTACAGTGTTGGTTTGCAGAATGGATGGAGCCAAGCAAAAAGTGAAATCCATGATCATCTTAATGCGCAGATCACTTCCAAAATTCGGTGGGAAAACAGTGCAGATGTAGTATCAAATTTACGTTTTTCCACAAACCATGATGATATTACATACAAATATTTAATGTTACCGATTTGGCTGTCCGCCTTCCGTTATAAGGAGAAGATTTATCGCTTCATGGTCAATGGACAAACGGGTCGAGTAGGTGGAGATGCCCCTATTTCGCCACTACGCGTCACAATAGCTGTTATTTTTTCTTTAATAATAATCGCATTGATTTGGTATTTTTTTATATTTGAATAATAATAAGCAGTATGCCAGTAGGAGCCTAGAGCTGTCTTTTTGGTATACTGTTTTTTTCATGGAATTGTCCATAAGTAATGGGTAAATGACTGAATTATTCTGTATGGATAGGGTCATTATCACGAATTGTCATGGCCGTCACGGAAACATGTTGCATAAATTATAGTGAGAGAACAGCCTTGCATAAATGACATGTTGGTTAGTGCGAAAGCATAAAAATGACCAGATAGAGTAAAAAGCAACCGACAATGTCTGAAAGCCGAGGTAAAAAAATTAGGACAGATTTGCCATAAATTATGGTGAGTGAAGTTGCGATTTTACTTTAAACAACTTATTATACAGTCAGAGAGCTTTTTTAAAGTTATTGATGGTATATGTAATGTTATTTTTGAATAACAATAAAAAGGTTATTCATAATGGAGGTTTCGAAGATGGATGCAATTGAAGTGTTAACGAATTTAGATCAAATACATGGGTATTATCAACCGATATTTAGCGCAGACGCGCATACGGTGATAGCCTACGAAATTTCCGGACATCTACAAATTGAAGGGCAACAAATTAATTTAAAGGATTTCGTCAACAATGAAGATATCCCAGAAGAATATCGAATTGATATGGAACATAAAATTTTACATGCAGCATTAACCAAAATTGATGAGATTGCATCAGATGTTGATATTTACATTCCAAGTAATCCAAATATATTGATGCAAGATTTTGGTGAAAGTCATTTTAGTATTATTCAACAATATATAGGTGAAGAAGCTTTACACCGTATCGTACTTGTCGTATCAGAGCATCGTTTTATGGGAGATATTAATAAATTACATCACGCCCTACGTTATTTTACAACGTTTGGGGTGAAAATTGCTGTTCAGGAAGTAGGGGCGGAAAGTCATTTAGAGCATATTGCTTTATTGGCGCCGCAAATTTTAAAGGTCAATACACGTGATTTAAATTATGATTCTTGGTCAGCTCAATCCGACATGATTTCTGCAATTGGCAGCCTTGCTTATAAAATTGGGGCAAATCTTTTATTTGAAGATATCGAAACGGTTTATCAGCTACAATTTGCCTGGAAAAATGGCGGTAGATTCTATCAAGGCCCATACCTAGCTAATCCAGCGATGACCTTTGTCGATAAAGACATATTAAAGGAACGCTTTAAAAAAGAATGCCAGCAATTTATTACTTCAGAAAAGAAAATGCTGGAGGCGCAATATTTGCAGTTGAAAAAATTAAGAGAGGAACTGGAGGCAATAGTTCACCGTGTGAAACCAACGAGTGACAATATCCCACATTTAGAATATTTGGCTGAATTAATGGATAACTATTCCTTCCGACTATATATTTGTAATGAAGACGGTTTCCAATTAACACCGAACGTTATGCGAATAGAGGGGAACTGGGAATTACAGCCTCGAGCAATCAATAAAAACTGGAGTTGGCGCCCTTATTTCCTACAAACGATTATTAAAATGCGTAATGATCAAAGTGGAGAAATCTCAGAATTATATCGTGATATTGAAACAGGGGAAATAACAAGAACATTCTCCATCGCCATCAACGAACATGAATATTTGTTTGTTGACCTTTCCTATGATTATCTTTATGAGCACAGTATTTTTAGGTAAGCATTTAAACCCTTATTTATTAAGGGTGTGGGGTATAATCATTGATTGTACCCCACTTTGTACCCTAAAATTAAAGATTAAAGTGATTTAAATCGTTCTTTAATAATGAAAAAAATCGAATTGCCTTTATTTCCTCATCAGCGAAGGATTACGCATTTACCCTCATAACCTTTTCATGGGTATCCCCAATAATTTTTTCAACTGTTGTGTCAGCAGTTCCCTCAACAATTTGAATATTTCCAAATGTGTGGCGGATTTTATAAATCAGTAATTTTAAAAAATAGCAGCCTTGTTTTTATATCAAATATTTTTTCCTAGTACTACTGATTTAGGTAGGAGTTGTTTCACCATTGAACTCATATTGCATAATACACATACGGAGAACATCTCGATAAGAACCCTCAGTAAAAAATTCCTCCCTGAGTTCTCCTTCAATACTAAAGCCCGCCTTTTTATATATATGAATGGCTTTTTCATTTTGTTTATCGACTAATAAATATAATTTGTGTAGATTTAAAATATTGAATGCATAATTCATAGCTAGGAAAGTAGAAGTGTAGGCGTATCCTTGTCCTTGACAGCTAGGATCAATGATAATTTGAAATTCAGCATTACGGTGTATTAGATCAATTTCTACTAGTTCGACTAGTCCAATAATATTTTTTTCCTCTTCAACAATAAAGCGTCTCTCACTTTGTTTATGAATATGTTTTTCAAATAAATCTTGCAACTCAACAAAAGATTCATAAGGTTCTTCAAACCAATATGACATAATTTTAGAGTCATTATTTAATTTATGAACATATTTTAAATCTTCTCTCTCCAATGGTCGTAACTTTATACATTTTTTCATCTTATATTTCCTCCAAAATAAATAATTAAAACAATTGATTGTTCTTATAAAGATTTTAGAGTGTATAGTTACTATATAGTCAAATTAATTACATATAGGGATAGCCATTAAGGTGACTCATTGTAGGAGAAATTTCTAAGCAGGGCATTGATTCTATTATCTATTTTACAGCAAGAGTAAAAGATATTCACATATTTGCATATTTATGTTTACTTTAGAAATTGTATTTGTAATCATGGAAGTAGTCATTATCTATTGGTCGAAAAAAATAGAAAAGGGTGAGTAAAATGTATAATAGCTTGGTTGAATTAACAAAACATCCTGTGTTTCATTATTTTGCGGAGATATCTAATATCCCCCGTGGTTCGGCGAATGAAAAAGGGATTAGCGACTACTTAGTTCGTTTTGCTAGAGAACGTAATCTTGAAGTTATACAAGATGAAGCATTTAATGTAATTATCAAAAAAGCAGCCACATCAGGCTATGAAAACGTACCGACTGTAATTATTCAGGGGCATATGGATATGGTTTGTGAAAAAAATAAAGGCAACAGTCATGATTTTGATAAAGATCCTTTACAGTTAAGAATTGTAGGGGAAATGCTGTATGCTACAGATACTACTTTAGGTGCAGATAATGGGATTGCCGTCGCTTATTCCTTGGCTTTGTTGGATTCTTCTGACATTCCCCATCCTTCTCTTGAAATACTTATTACGACAGAAGAAGAAACAACTATGAGAGGGGCTCATGCAGTCGACCCAGTTCATCTCGAAGGTAAATTTCTTATTAATATTGATTCAGAAGAAGATAGAAAGTTGTTAGTAAGTAGTGCAGGTGGAGTTATTGTTACTCAAAAAATCCCTATTGTTTGGGACAATTCTCCAGAAAATGCTGTAACGTATTATTTGAGTATTTGTGGGCTACAAGGAGGACATTCTGGTATATCTATTGATAAAGGAAGAGGCAATGCCATTAAATTATTAGGGAGAGTCCTATATGATTTATCAAATGATTTTCCTTACTTTATACATGAAATTAAAGGGGGAGTAAAAGTAAACGCCATTCCCCGTGAAGCAGAAGTCATAATACAACTTCATCCAGATATAGTTGAGGAATTTTTCATAAAAATAGAAGCATGGAATAGAATGCTAAAAAATGAATTACAGACTTCCGATCCAAATATTAGTATTAGACTTGAACGGATTGATACTACTGTGGGAAAAGTTTTTTCAAAAACAACAAAGGAGAAAGCTATTGCTGCTCTCATGTTAATACCAAATGGTGTTCAAAGTAGAAGTATGGAAGTTGAAGGTCTAGTTGAGAGTTCAACAAATTTAGGAGTCGTAAATACATACGACACAGTGATAAAGTATGAAAGTGAAACAAGAAGTTCGATTAAAAGCCTAAAGGACTCAATAATTAATCAGGCACAGATAATCGCTGGTATGCTTGGCGGTGATTTATCTACGGATTCAGATTATCCAGAATGGCCATATCGTCCTGAATCAAAACTTAGAAACGTATTTGAAGAAGCTTATAAAGAGAAATATGGTACAGATATTGAAATCATTGCAGTACATGCCGGGATAGAATGTGGTATTTTAGTAGATAAAATTCCAGACTTAGATGCCATTTCTATTGGTCCTGATATATTTTATGTGCATACCCCTAATGAACATTTAAGTATTCCTTCAACAATACAAAATTGGGAATACTTTCTTTACACTTTGAAAAAAATGAAAAATTTTCATTGGTAAAACAAAGCCTTAATGGGCTTATCAAAACGGCTTGAATGAAAGTGTAACTTATGTAGAACTTTATGATTGATTCTTATCAAATGGATATAGAGGTGCAGAAGGCGGATTATATGGTTAAGTAAATGGGGTAGCGCCTAACTATGGAACATTATATATGTAATTTTTTCATGGAAAATAATTATAATAATATATACAAAAAATAGACAACTGTGTTAGTCTTCTGTTTATCTACTAAATCCATATACAACAAAATATATTCAAGGGAACAAAAATTGGAGGAAATATAAAGGGGTGGTCTTTATCACCAGGTGCAACAAAGAGGATTTTAATGTTTTCAGAGCCCTTTAATGAATCTAATGTTAAATATGGTATTACCAAAATATCCAGATTAAAATCAGTTGTTCATTTTGGTAACCCTGCGAAAATGGTGATAGAAGCAGTAATAAGAGATGGTAAAGCCATTGATACAGCATCAAAAGGAATTGTAAGTAAAGCTGATGAGACTTTCTATTACGAATAGTTATGCGAATTAAACTAAAACCAATCCTAAATAATAACTCGGAAAAGTTGTTATTTAGGGTTTTTTTAAAGTAAATTCATTCTTTATGGATAGTTATGAATTGAATATCATTTAAATCATTAGTAATGAGTTTTTTTTCTTTTGGTTTAAAAGTACAAATAATACTGTCAGAGAAAGTATCATTAATTGTTACATCAAAACTGGAAATGTGATGGAGTAGTTTTTGTAAGTTTACGATAAATTGTTGATCAGTAGGGTTAGAATACATTTCTTTTTGTATGAATTTAATTATTTCTGCTTTAATAAATTGAATATCTTCGTCAGTTGCAATACGACCAATTGTTTCGTTATTATTTTCGCTTAATATTCTTTCGATTTCTTCTTGAGTAAGATCCCTTTCAGCTCCTTCTTTAGTCATCTCATCACTCCTTAAAAAATGTTTAAATATACTATAGGTAAATAATTGAAATGTAAAGAGGTACCCGATGTTAAGGTACGCTAATCAAGTACTAAAAACACAGGTAGAAGAATTACTTATTAGCCATATGAACAAATGACCAGGCGCTCAATTGAAAGTGAGTACCAGGTCTTTTTTTATTTCCATAAATTTCATCTTGTCCAAATACAATTATTTTTTCTAATTAATATACAAACAAAGTTCTTGTGTAAATTAACATCTCACGTATTAGGAAGGAACTTAGATGAGAAAACAACTGATTAAAGAAATGCGACGTTCTAAAAATGGATCTGTAACAAAAAGACAAATAAAGGTCATAAAAATCGTTGGCGATTCATTGCAAGCATTCTGTTACATGAGACAAACAAAGCTTACGTTTTTAATCAGTCATGCTCTTTCTGCTGTTCCAGTTATTTATAAGCAGCGTGGCGTTGTATGAACTACGAAGGCATGCTAGATAGATCAATCATTTGTATAGACATGAAAAAATGTTAGAAGGGTTAGATATACTGAAAGATCCAATCACAGTTGTTGCCAATTTTAATCAACCAGGTAGTGGTGTTAGCAGCATCCTCAGTCATGAAAGAGCGATTCTCTTCACCGATTTTCATAGTATCTGATCAAAGTGAATTCAAAGAATAAATTTATATTTTACCCTATGGAAAAATAAGTTGTCAACAATAAATTTGTGAAATTATAAATAAATGTTATAATAGTCTTACAATTATTTTTTAAAATCGTATTTCGAATTCCGATGTCCTTTTTTGCAGATAGAATTTGGGTACGTTTTTTTAATATCCTTTTATAAGCCAAAGAAAAAATTAAAAAGTTATGAGCTTTTAAGGAAGTTAGTTGAATAAAAATATTAATTTACTATCTAATTGTAACCGGGCTTTTATTCCTTAAGGAGGACTAGAATAATGAATCTAATCAATAAGAAAGTTACTCACAAGCGTTTTGGCATAGGTAGTATAGTTAAGCATAATGATTCTAGTATTGAAATACATTTCGCATCGGAAAATAAAAAGTTTGTTTTCCCTGATGTATTTGGAAAGCATCTAAAACTACACGATAAAAGTGATGCTAAGTCACTTGAAGAAATTATACAAAAAAAGGAAAATGAACGTAAAGAGGAGGAATTGAAGAAGGAAGAGGAAAAAAAACTACAACGAAAAAAACTGGCACTTCGCTTGGAACATGAAAAACTTATGAAAAACCATAAACTTCATCCCTCATCACAAATGGTTTTTTGGTGTGACACGGAAGAAGAGTATAGTTCTTTTTCAGAGTGGAAAGTTTTTTCAGGAATATTGAAAAGTGGTAATAACAAAGGAAAGCCAAACAAGCCGAGCCGCTTGCACCCAAATAGCGCTGTACTATTAACAGCAATAGATTCCGGCATGCCTGAAAAAGACAGACGTATCTTAGGTGTCTATATGGTGAAAGAGGATTTTGTCGGTAAAATTTGTGAAGATGGATATATTCCTGCTCATTCAATATACAGAATTCAACTTACAAAACAGGAATCGGATCAGTTATTTTTCTGGAAGTATTATACAAATGAAAAATCCCCTGAAAAAATGATATGGAAAACAGGTAAATACCGTTATTTTGAAAATTTATGGATGGCTCAAATATTGCTTGATATAGTTTCATTGAAAGTTGACCCAAATGAACGAGAGCTGGCACAACAATTTTTTAAACATTTTTGTAAAATGAATCAAATTTCAGCTCAAGAATTACCAAAACCTAATGGTGTATTAATGCGTATTTAGACGTTAGCTCAAAGATTATACGAATGTCTAGCACCTAGTTTCATTTAAACAGTATGTTTGATTGTAACTGCTGGGATTGTATGTGTCATAGTTAACCTAATTTGAAATTTGAAATTAGAGGCAATGAACAGTTTTATATAAAAAAAGGAAGTCACTCATTCATAAAAATGAGTGACATATACATAAATTTATTTAATAATTTTAGTGTTAAAAATAATGAATACTTCGGGTGAAGAAACATACACTTGCCCGGATTTGATTTATATTAGTGGTACAAAACAGCAAAAATTACTGTACCACAAATGTACCCCAATTCATTTTCCTTTAATACCTTAAATGAGTATCGTAGGATATATAGTTTTTTTGAGAAAAAGCTATATTCTCAATGTTTTTAAAATCATTAAACCTTAATAACAAAATTGCCATTTATGAACACTTTAGGTAGTACTACAAATACTTATATAACAACATTTCAGGGGTACAAATTGCATAGTATCTATTGCATCTTTAAAGGATATTCTTGCGATTATGAGTGATAATGGTGTAATATAGCTTCAACAAATAACGCGAGCTTTGACATGAAAATTAATAACGTTAATTGTTAAGCATTAATAGGACAGTTACACTTTACAAAATAGTACAACATCAGATGACTGAGGATTTTGCAGTTCTGCATAATTCTCCTGAATTTTAGTATTTTAAAGTTGTAATTATTCAAGTTATAAACAAAAAGGACGGATCTAATGAAATATAATAAATCAATTATGCTAAAGCTTATCAATGAACATCGAGCGTTGCATGATGAATTAAAAAAGCTAAAATCTGAAATGGGTTTAGAGAAAAATTACGCAGTAAAGGCATTGTATCATTCATTCGTTGCAGAGGATGGTCCTTATATGAAAGAATACCAGGATTTAGAGCGATTATAAAAAAATCGTTGTGCCACTAACAAATGTTGGAAAGATAAGTAAAAATCTTTAGTTTATTTAAAACCACACTTTGGAGTGGTACGGAGAATCGTATCATAAGTAAGTGCAGTTTTTAGAGGAGTATCATTCAAATAAAGAATGATGCTCTTTAATTTTAGATAGAGATCTAAGTTAAAATAGTGATCAAGCCATTCATTTCGAGTGGCTTTTTATTTTTAGCGCCTTGAAATTCAAATAACCAAGCACTCATTAATGATATGGTCCCCTTAGATAAACAAATTTAATTTTTTAATTTGTCTACCTAGGGAGCATATCAAAATTTTGAGCCTGGGCTTTTAATTTAGTTATCTTGATATTAGTTTTTCTTTTTTTGATCTTTAATAAACAGTGATACTACTAAAGCAATTACTATTAAATATAACGCCATCATAAATGAATCGTGGAAGCCAGATGTTAATCCATTTATTTTTTCAATTGGATTGGAAGGATGGTTTGATTCTTCCATATAGGCGGATGTACCAGAGGACATCTTAGAAATCCCTAAAGCGGTGCCAATTGCGCCAGCTACTTGCGATAAGGTATTGAATATTGCTGTACCATGGGGATACAGATTAGGTGTTAATTGATTTAAACCAAATGTTTGAGAGGTCATGACAAAAATAATACCTAACATTAGCAAACTGTGCATAACAATAAGTTGCAAAACGGATGTATCTTTATCAAGAGTTGTAAATAAAAATACGCCTAACGCTACTAGAATAATACCAGGAATAATAATTGACTTGGCTCTGTACTTGTCGAACAAGCTTCCAGCAATAGGTCCCATTATACCACTGATAATACTTCCAGGTAGCATGATTAATCCTGATTTAAAAGCTGTTACCAATAAGACTGTTTGTAAAAACATAGGTAACAACGCCATAGTAGAAAACATAGTCATCATAACGATGAACATTATCACTACGGGTAAAGTGAACATTGGAAAGCTAAATGCTCGAAGGTCTAGTATGGGATTTTCAATTTTTAATTGCCGTATTGTAAAAAACAATAATGATAAAACGCCGATTATTATTGCTAATAAAACTTTTAAATCTGACCAGCCTAAGTCACCAGAAGCACTAAAACTATATACAATACCGCCAAAACCTAATGTCGATAATATAATTGATAAATAATCAACTTTTGGTCTCTTGAGCTCTGTAACATTTTGTAGATATTTAAATGCAATAAGGATTGATATGACCGTTAAAGGAATGACCATATAGAATAACCAACGCCATTCCAATGAATCAATAATAACACCTGATAATGTGGGACCGATTGCTGGTGCAAAAAGCATAACAAGACCAACTAGCCCCATCGCAGCGCCACGTTTTTCAGATGGGTAAATTATTAAGATCGTATTCATCAATAGAGGAAGCATTAACCCTGTACCAAATGCTTGAATTATTCGCCCTATTAATAAAAAGAAAAAAGATGGTGATAGGGCTGCTATTATAGTTCCTATTAAGAATGTTAGCATTGCAGATAAGAACATCTGCCTTGTAGTAAACCATTGCTGTAACAGTGCAGTGATAGGTACTAAAATACCAACAACTAGCATGTAGGCTGTTGTAAGCCACTGAATTGTAGACGCTGTTACATTCAATTCTGTCATTAAAACAGGTAAAGCGTTACCAAGCAATGTTTCGTTCAAAAGGGAAACAAATGCACCCAAAATTAATGCGAATATGATCGGACCTTGTTTTAAGTTTGTAAGATTAAGCTGATGGTTAGTAGGACTCGTGGATGACAGATTCATGAATGTTTACCTTCGCTTTCATATAATTTTATACACTATAGATAAACTACTGTATGTAAATTAATATATATATGTAGATTATATTTAGGAAGATTCAGATTAGTTAACATGTATAAATAAACTACAAATTAGGAGAAGTGTAGATGAAATTGAATGAAGAACAAATTGATTTGAGGATTAGACGTACACATAAATTATTATGGCAGTCATTGTATGAACTGATGACTGATTGTAAACAAAAATATAGTACGATTACAATCAATCAAATATGTGACCGTGCTATGGTTCATCGTACAACTTTCTACAAACATTTTGAGGATAAAAATGATTTATTGAAGGTTGGAATTTATCAACTAGGAGAAGAGATGGAAAAAATACCTATTAATGATAGGTTGACAAAACCTTTTAAAGTACTGGAACAGCTTTTAAATCACCAAGTATTAGGTGGGATTTTACAGGTGCAAATGCATGATAGTCAATTTATGGCATGTATACAAACCTTAAATGTTAAGAACCAAAAAGAAGAGAAGCATGAACTGTATCGACTTTTCAATGATTCTTCAATCCCTGAAGAAATAGTGATTGAATTCTACTCAGGGATTATTGAAAAGTTATACATTTGGTGGTTAAAGAATAGTGAAAGGGTAACTGCTGAAGAAATGGATCATTACTTTCATAAAATGATCAATCAAAATGTATTTGATTTAAAATAAATGCTGGAGATACATTGGTAATGTTGAATGGATACAAATATAACATGAGTTGACGTTGGTTGGTTAGTTTTGCAAGAGCAAGTCAATTCCAATTTTTAAAAGCCCCCAATTACATGGAGGCTTTTTATATTTTCAAGTATAAATTTAAAAGAAACTGCATATTGATTAATCTTTTTTTGAATGTAATAACGCTTAAAATGACATTATTCATCCTGCTTCATTTGGATTGAAAATTCATTTGAGGTATACAGATGATGGGTATTTTTGACCATTTTTTTCTTAAAGAATAATATCTATTGACTTTCATATTCTACAAATGCAGAATATGAAACAGAACGTTCTGCATTTGTAGAAGAAAGGGAGTCATAATGAAAAGATTACCAGATTCAGAATTAGAATTAATGTTGATTGTTTGGGATGCTACTGAAGCAGTAAGTAGAATCTATATTCAAGAACATCTAGAGAAAACAAAAGAACTAGCACCCACAACTATTCTCTCGTTCTTGTCTAGATTAGAGGCAAAAGGTTTTTTAAAAATTGAAAAAAGAGGCAAAGTAAACTTTTACAGTCCCCTTGTTACTCAAGAAGAATATGCAAACAATGAAAGTAAGACAATATTGGAGAGGTTTTTTGGTAATTCAGTTAAAAATTTTGTTGTGCATTTAAATAATGCAAAATCAGTAAATGAAGAGCAAATACAAGAATTAAAGGATTTTTTAGATGATTTACCTTCGGAGGATAAAAAAGAATGATTCAAAATTTATTTTTGAATATCTTAGAAATTTCCTTAATAATGTCGGTTGTTATCCTAATCATGTATGCAATAACCCCTATACTGGACAAAAAGTATGTTGCTAGATGGAAATATTATGTATGGCTAGTTATTACGATTCGCTTGTTAATACCAATTACATATACGATTCCTGACGCACCATTCCATGTTAGTGCAGTACAAATTTCACCTGAATCCAATCACCTAAATGAGTTGTTAACAAACGATATTATCAGTGATGAAATACAAAGTCCTAAAGTAATAGAAAATCAAAATGAAAAAAAGGAAAGTTTTTTTGATGAAATGTCACTATTACATATTGGTACAGTTCTATGGGTTGTAGGGGCATTACTATTTTCATTTTACCATGTATTTGGTTATATAATTTTTGTTAAGAACATTAAACGTTGGTCTATAGAAGCAGGTCCTAATGAGAGGAAGATATTTTCCGAGTTAAAAGGTAGTCTGGGAATAAAAAGAAAAGTTAGTTTGCGTAAATCAACAAAGATCCAATCTCCTATGATGTTTGGGATGTTTAAACCAACAGTTGTAATTCCTTGTATTGAGTATTCAGAAACAGACTTATATCTAATATTGAAGCATGAGTTGATTCATTATAAACGACATGATATTGAACTAAAAGTGATGTTATTTATAGTAAGGACATTATATTGGTTTAATCCATTTGTTCACCTCATGTCCAAAAAGTTTGATGAAACAATTGAAATGATTTGTGATGAGTATGTAATAAGTGGAAAAGATAGTATTTATAAAAAAAGGTATATGGAAACCATTTTACACTCTATTAAACAACCAAGTAATAGAAAGAGTGTATTTACATCCAATTTTAATGGAGGGATAAAGATAGTGAAAAAAAGATTTCAAAACATTACATTTAGTGGTAATAAAAAGAAAGGTATTACAGTACTAGCTATATTTTTAGTTTGTTGCATGGCATCAAGTTCACTAGTAGTATTCGGTGCAGATGGAAAAATAATCGATAATGAATCATTAAAAGTCAAGGCAGCAGAGCAGGGAAAGGTAGAATCGCAAGAAACTAAAAAAATAAACGAGAAAATTGTAGGTATTCTGGCAGAACCACAACCCAATGCACAATTAGAGAAAATAATTGTTGAATATTTACAAATTCCAAATGAATTTTTAGAAACAACAAAATACTACTACAATTATGTGGACTTAGATGAAGATGGAAATGAAGAAATCTTTACTGTATTGATGGGACCATATACAAGTGGTACAGGCGGTAGTACTGCACTACTCTTGAAACAGCAAGATACTGGTGAATGGCAAGTGAAACAAGAGTTTACACTTATTCAAACACCGATCATTATAAGTGATAAAGTTACAAATGGAAACAAAGAAATCATTGTGATGAACGCTGGAGGAGGAGCAAAAGGCAATTATGTTGTACTTTCTACCAAAGGTGATAGTTATACAGCTGTAAATGAAGGAACTGTTATTCAGGGACTAGAAGGCGTTACTGGAAAAGCAATTATAAGCAATGATTTATTGAAGGATATGGAAGATGGGAAAGCATTGTACCTTCATAAAGAGTAGATATTAAAACTTTTAAATATATTCATCATCCACTGATTTTCTTATATGAAAAGACAGTGGATGGGAGTATAAAGCCTTAAAAACAATTAACAGACAACTGCTCCATCGAATTTAATATGTATGTTTTTTATGAAGGCTTGTAGAAAAGTAGTTTACTTTAAATTACAGTATTTAAACTACTATTGAAAACAAGATTGTGGTTGCAAAAATTTTTGGAGGAATTGTTATGGGTAGACAGCCACACAATCACCGTCATATCTCTGGCTTAGACGGACTTCGAGCTTTAGCAGTATCGTCTGTCATTTTTTATCATTTTAACTTCCAGTGGGCCAAAGGTGGATTCCTAGGAGTTGATATTTTTTTTGTTCTATCGGGTTATCTTATAACATCAACTATATTGCCAGTAGAAGGGGATAAGATAACCGTGAATTTACGGAAATTTTGGATTAATCGATTTAGAAGATTAATTCCTGCGGTATATTTTATGGTCATTTCAATCTTTATATGGGTGATATTGTTTAACCCAGAACTTATAAATAAACTAAGGGGAGATGCTCTAGCTTCATTTTTTTATTCTAGTAACTGGTGGTTTATTTTCCATAAAACATCTTACTTTGATAGTTTTGGCTCTCCTTCCCCTTTAAAAAACCTTTGGTCATTGGCGATTGAAGAACAGTTTTACTTACTATGGCCAGTCATATTGTTAATGGGACTTTTCATTTTAAAAAAACAAAGTAAATTTTCAATCTTCGTTATGATGGGGGCCATATATTCAGCAATATTAATGAGTCTACTCTATGTACCAGGAAATGATCCGAGTAGGATATACTATGGTACAGATACTAGGGTATTTGAATTATTAATAGGTTGTTGGCTTGCTTTGATATGGTCAATGAAAAGACTTTCATCTAAAAAATTATCTGATGGGCATATAAAAAAATTAAATATCATAAGTTTCATATCCCTGACAATTATAATTTTGTCGATATGTTTAGTAGATGAATATCAAACTTTTTTATATAGAGGGGGTATGTTCCTTTTTTGCATAAATGCAGCTATACTAATAGCTTGTGTCTGTCATCCATCCAGCCTTTTAAGTAAACTACTATCATTTAAGCCGCTTTGTTGGATTGGTTCAAGATCCTATGGAATTTATCTTTGGCATTATCCAGTTATAGTATTGGGTACACCTATTCAAGAAATAGGAAATCTAGTATTTTGGCGCTTCGGTTTGCTGATCGCCTTAACTTTAATCATCGCAGAATTTTCATATCGTTATATTGAAATGCCTATTAAAAAAAACGGTTTCGGTTTATATATACGATGGATAATAAACCATTTGAAATGGAAAGATACTTCAATAGTTCATAAATTATCAACAGTATTCTTTGTTCTAATTTCTATTATGTTTATTGCGGGCATTACAGGTTTGATACAAAATGAACAAAGTGAAACATTAAAATCATCTCAAGAAGTAGTAAAAATAAATAGTGATAGGAAAACTGATGCTAGTACGAATGCTATTGAAAATTCAAGTAGAAAAATAACGCAAGAAAATGATGTTAATCAAGATAGCGAAAATAAAATAGCGCAAGAAAACAAACAGGATAAAGAATCATCCAAGTTGGAGCAAAATGAAAGAAGTGCAAAAACTTTTAAGGGAATACTAGCCATTGGGGATTCTGTTATGATTAATATTGCACCTAATTTAACTGAAATTTATCCAAATATAACCATTGATGCGAAAGTTGGCAGACAAATGTCTCAAGCTGCTCAAATAGCTTCCAATTACTCTGATTACAATGATAAAGATAAAGCAGTTATCATCCAACTGGGGACAAATGGTTATTTTACTGACACTCAACTTGATTCATTGTTAAATACTTTTTCTAATGCAAATGTTTATCTAGTAAATACACGTGTACCACGCCCCTGGGAAGATAAAGTAAATGATGCGTTAATTAAAAAAGCAAAACAAAATAATAAAGTAACCTTGATTGATTGGTATTCTGTTGCTATAGGTCATCCAGAATATTTTGCAAAAGATGGAGTACATCTTGTATCAAAAGGAACTGAAATTTTATCAAACCTAATTCGCCAAACAATTAAAAAATAATTGATGGGTTAGCACGCGTGGCAATGTTTCAAAAAGGACTGGGAACAATCATAATCCATTTTAAGAATGTAAGAATGATAGATTTGTTAAATACAATAAAATTATTATTAAAAGCCTTCAATTGTTTGGAGGCTTTTTACTTTCACATCATGCAAGAGGCGAGGTCTTTACATAAAAACTTCTTTCATTTTACATAATTTAGAAAATTAGTATATATTAAATATAACAATTAGGAGGTATTCAATTTGAAAACGATCAGTGTACCCTATTCTTATATGTTAGTCGCTTTGGTTTCATTAATTGGACTATTTAATTATTCTAATAAATCTGCATTATTTTTAGTTTTACTAAGTATTAGTTTAATAGGTTCTTTATTTTTAATATATTGGGACAGAGATAAATTCTACAAAAATGTAAATCAACGAAATAAAGATAAATAGTAGTTAGGTGCTATTTTAAAGAACATTTGAATTTCTTAGAAAAGTTATTATTATCATGATAGCTACAGGTATAAATTCGGTTCTTTCCTCTTCAAGGATGGTGCTTTTTTATAGAGGAATATTTACACTATTTTATGTATTGCTTGGCGGAACACTTGCGTTCTATCAACATTGTAATAAAAAATATGGGACGCACTCAATATTATTGTTTATTATTATAAATAAATAGTAATAGTGTTAAAAATGGTATTTTTTATACGATAATTATTAATGTGTTACAAATAATGTAAAAGGAGATGTTGCGTATAAAGAAATATTTACTAACTGAATTTTAACAAGTGGCTTGTTGGGGCTAAATACAGCTAAAGCCTGAGAAGTAGAAAAAGATAAAGTTAAAGAAGAAGTAAAAATTAGTCCAGTCCTAAGAGGTCTAGCACCACCATTAACATCTGTTTATATTGACAAAGTAGCATCTCAAGTTGGAACAATCAATCAACAAACTGAGGATATGCATTTTATAAGTTTAATTCTACTTCACAAAGTTCCCCATGGATCACTGGATCACCATTGAAAAAACTATAAATATTCTTCATTAATAATTTAGGAATCCAATGAAGGGCGGTGTATTTAAAAATGGTTTCTATGGAAGATATGAGTATTAGGTTAACTATCCTTCGAGGAGCTTACGGTTATAAAGGTTTTACTGAACAAGTTGGCGAGAATATGTATAAAACTGATTTGAAAGCTTTTCAAGAAACAATAGAAAATGCAAAAGAACCGATAGACACTAGTAAAGTTTCAAAGTTATCATCCAATCAAATTGAAGTTTTACAAGGTTCTCCAAGTGGTAGTTGGTTGATTCCTTTACTGAATAGAATGGGACAATTAGGAATGATAGATTTACGTGAGGGACTAGTCAACCCTAAAATATTCCAATATACTTCGACAATGCATGCTTATAAAAGATCTATTTAAGCTAGGTTAAAATAATAGGCATTAACAAGAAAGGATAAATCCTTTTTGTTAATGCCTTTTCCATGCGCTGACCTAAAAAATGAGACTTCGTTGAAAAACGGGTATTGTACCTAATCAAATCAACGTGACCATGCGGTATCGTTTTTATAGGAATCAATCAATAGAGTTTAAAATAGGGGGAAACAACATTTTCTATATGCCATCCAGAATATTTTGCAAAAAACGGTGTACATCTGGTCTCAAAAGGTACTGAAATCTTATTGACCTAATTCGTCAAACAGTCAAAACTAGTACAATGTTTCAATAAACACTTAAATGCCATAATTCATTATTAAAAGCCTCAAATAATACGTTAAGCCCTGTAATCAGTTTATACTAGCTTTCTTGTAGAGTAGAAGAATTTAAAGACGCTTTTATACGTTTATTTTTGATGAAAATAAAAACGTTTGAGGCTCTATTTATTCCTCTATAATACTAGGCTTATCGAATGAAACAATATCAATTATATGATCTAAACAAACAATCTGATAGTGGAATAGCTCTTTATAGGAATAGATTTCCTGAGCGATAGTTCCGTTACTTATAAAATCTAAATAACTAGATTTTGTAAATAAACGTACTGCGTGTCCCGTAAATTCATCCTCTTGATTTACAAAATGAAAGGACTCATCGGAAACAGAATAGGATACATAAGAATCGAATTCTATATTTAATACTGGTAATGTCTTATCAATTTCAATTGGATAGACATTATATAATGTATGTTCAGCAAAGTTTACATCCTCGCTTTTGGAACTTAAGACTGCCCTATTTATAGAAACTCTCAATGAGTTTGTGCCTGGCTCCATTATCTTATCTAAAAAAATATAACCTTCCTGCTGCATTAAATCCTCATAATTCATAAAATCACCCTTCCATATTTATAGTTAAGGTTTTGGTCATTTTATAATTAGAAAGTTAAAATGTCAATAAATAAAAGGTGATAAAGAATAAAATTTTATTGTTTTTCGATAAAAAATAGATATTTGGAGTTTGTGATTATGACAGAAAGTAAACAACAATGATATTAGGAGTACTTAGTTTTTGGATTATTAGGTTGTATTAATGGGGCAGGGGGAATTTTAGTCCTTCTTCATAAGTTTAGATGACCTCTTTAATTTTTTTTATAATTAATTTCTTCCTTCTAAGTCTATTTTGACAGTAACTTATCCTCAAATCTGTCTTTTGATCTTTATGTTCTTTAAGCTTTCTTGCTTTTTGTGAGAAGCTATTGTTATCATAGGCTTCAGACATTCTACTAGCGATTTTACTTAAAAAATTACAAAAAGTAAGGGAGAAATATGTATACGATTAGCAAATTTTCACAGCTTTGCAAAATGAGTGCGCGCATGTTAAGACACTATGACAAGGAAGAACTTTTGAAACCAGAACTTGTAGATACAACAAACGGTTACAGATATTATGACCCGAGTCAATTAGATAAGGCATTACGAATCAAGAAACTTAAAGAATATAGGTTTTCCTTACCCGAAATTAGAACAATTCTCCAATCAGACAGTACAATATTTACAGGAATGATACAAACGAAAATAGATGAAATATCAAACGAAATGAGTCAGAATAGACAAATTATTGCAGAGATGCAAGAATTGATTGAAAAGAAAGTGGATTTATTACAGGGTATAGGAAGGTCGTATGATATATTGCTTGGGATGCGAAACGAGACGAGTGTCGTAAGTCAAAGATTGCATATTAATCTAGATGATATGGACAGGTATATTGATTCCCTTTACGATAGCGCAGAAGAAAGTAATATTCAGTTACTTGGTGTTCCCTCCACCATTTTTTTTGATGAAGAGTTTTCTCCTGAACAATGTGATGTTGAATTAATGATTCCAATTATTTGTAGAAAGGACGAAAAAATATCAAGCGAATGGCAAATAAAATTACTCCCCCAAAAAATGGTTGCTACTACTTTGCATATAGGAAGCTATGACTATATCGGATATGCGCATATGGCACTTGAAGAGTGGGTAGCAAGCAATGGCTACATTTTGGAAGGTCCACCATATGAAACCTACTTGAAAGGTTCGGAATGTGACTGTCATATTGAGGAGTACGTGACGCAAATTAATTTTCCCGTCATTAAAAAGCCAATGTAATAATTGCTTGACCTTCACATTATGTCAAACCTTATGCTACTTCTAAGAGAAAACTATCACAACATAAGGAGATCTTGGATATGAAAAAAATTATTGCATGTTGCACAGGGGCTGTATTAACAGCAGGGTTTATTATGGGAGGTTGTAATCCAAGTAAAGTACAGGGGAGCCAATTTGAGCAAAATCAAGTTGTAGGTAAGTATACAATGCCTGATGAAAGCAGCAAACATGAAGGTACCTGGTTGCAATGGCCTCATTCCTTTACATATGGTAAGGACTATGCGGAAAAGATTGAACCCATTTGGATTGAAATGACGGCAGCGCTTAGCGATGGAGAAAATGTCCATATTATCGCGTATGATGAATATGAAAAGAATTATATTTATGACCTTCTGTATGATGAGGGGGTAAATATGAACAAAATCGATTTTTATATTGTACCTACTGATGATGTATGGGCAAGAGATACGGCACCGATTTTTGTATACGATAAAGATAACAATTTAAAGCTCATGGATTGGGGATTTAATGGATGGGGTAAGAAAACACAATATAAAAATGATGCATTAATACCAAGTGCTCTTAGTAAGCAGTTAGGTATGGAACGAATCAATCTGAATAGTGTGGTGCTCGAAGGTGGAGCATTTGAACTGGATGGTAATGGTACTTTTTTATCCACACGTAGCGCTGTCATCAATAAAAATCGAAATCCTAAAAAATCAGAATCAGAAATTGAAGACTATGTGAGTAAAAATCTCGGTGCTAGTCATTTTATTTGGTTAGATGGTGTACCAAACCTAGACATTACAGATTTTCATATTGATGGTTTTGCAAAATTCCATAATAAGTCCACTATCATTACAATGAAAAAGGATGATTTAGAAGAATGGGGTCTTTCTAATAGGGATATTAAAACATTAATGAATGCAAAGAATTCTTTCGATGAGCCATATGAGTATGTTTATTTACCAATTAGTAAAAATAATGTAATTTTAGATAACGGAAAGAACTTAGGGTATAAAGGTTCATATGTAAATTATTATATTGGCAATACAGTTGTATTAGTTCCGAATTATAATGACCCTAATGATAAAATAGCAAACGATATAATCCAAAAGCTTTATCCTAATCGAGAAGTGATTGGTATTGATGTAAGGGAACTTTATAAAGATGGTGGTATGATTCATTGTGTCACACAACAACAACCAATCGATTTAAAGTGATAGAGCCTCTACATCTCAATATAATGGATAACACACCTACGATAATTGTTTTATATTAATGTTTTAACAAGTAGTGATTTCTGTTTTGACCTATAGAAAGCTTCAAGACCACTCTGTGTTGAGTGGTCTTGTTTTTTTATGTATTTAATTTATCAGTGGAGGTCAAAGCAACAGAAATCGCTCAAAAGGATAATCGCTATGAACTTCAGGTGATGAATAAATGGGTTTAGTCACATTTATGAACATAGCGATTTCCTATAATAATTATTTACTTATTTTGTAAATATCAAACATGAAAAGATCACTTCTTTAGCGAACTGATCAATAAATGAAAGTTGTGTTTCGTTGGAAGATTAAAGTAATAGACGATAAGATATTTCTATGAACGGAATTCAATTTTATTTTAGTCACCTTTTTTATCTACTAATGTGTGCATAATACGAACACAATAACTTTAGATAATCTGTTTAGAAATTGTTTAAAGTACTATGTTATCTTAGTAATGAACACGCATAGTAACCGAAAAACTAGGTAATCCAATTAGGGATGCCTAGTTTTTTAGGACGAAGCATATGTTGAAAAATGAAAAGGGCCACTTGGGATGAAGTGACCCTAGTAACAATTTCGGAGGTGTAAGGCTAATTTAGCTTTACACTATTATGTATATGCTGTGTTGTTATTGTTAAATAGTTAATTGCCTGAGAAATAAAAATAAGAAGAACATAAATAGTATCGGCTTTTAATTGATTGTTCAGGATAGAAATGGTAAAGTAAAAATAACTTTTGGCAAAAGGAGGAGAATTTACATGAAAAAAAGATCTATTCGTTTTTTAAGCATGGGTATTGGATTCTCCACTGCTGTTTTTTTCTAAAATCTATACTTCAAGGGATAAGTATGCCCTTTTATAGAAAAACAGTAGCCTAAAGGAGAATAGAACTATGAAAACAAAATTAGTACGTAAAAATCCAATGCAGGCACCTAGCCCTGTTGGAAAATATAGTCATGTAACGATCATTCCGAAAGATGCAACGATGTATGCATTTTCTGGACAAATTGGTGTTGGTCAAGATGATCAATTGCCACAGACTTTATTGGAACAAATTACAAATACATTTCAAAATATTGAAACGATTTTAGCAGCTGAGGGATTGGATGCCACTCATGTGGTAAAGGCTAACATTTGGGCGACAGAGGAGATTGATTGGAGTCATTTTTACCATGAGTGGGAAAAAATGTTTGGTGATTCCTATCCCTCTATGACCATTGCCTACGTGTCAGCTCTGGGACTACCAGACATTAAAATAGAGATTGAAATTTGGGCGGCTAAATAAAATAAAAAAATCGATAATATCCAAGAGGGTATTGTCGATTTTTTCGTATAGGTAGGTAAGAGGCAGGTGAATATTTTTACTGGCACACAATAAAAAGGTCACTTATGTTTCGATAAGTGACCAAATAAAATGGGGATATGTTTCTTGCTGAAGATATGAGCAAAGATGGAAAGCGAGTAGGGTACATTACCAATATATGACGTTTAACGCCATGCTGATAGGTATTTATCATTGACTAAAATAATTAGTGCCCTTTTTTACCTTGTCTAAGGGGTGAGACTGTCCAGTAGGTACCCATTCGCCAGAGCCATTCCATAGGACCAAAGCGGAAAAAGTGTAACCATAGCTTACTAAATAGCAATTGGAAAACATAAATACCTAGACAAATCCACAGAGATTCGATAAAACGAAGGTGGCCAATTAGATTAAATGCATGACCAATTAATAGAATGAGTGCTGTTTGCCCTAAATAATTGGTAAGAGCCATTCGCCCATATGCTTTTAACGGTGATAATAGTCGTTGAAATAGTGAGCTCTGTAGGAATAGGATGATTGTTCCCATATAAAACACTGAAACAATTGGGCTAAACTGTAGGCCAATTAACGCAAATTGCTCTATATTGGTGATATGTTCTTCCATTTGTTCCTTGGACAAATTATTCAGATTGTCGATGGCTTCAGGGACATATTGCCATTGATAAAGCCAGCTACCAATGCTAATACAGAACATACCAATCGTCACTAGCATGATTTTATTACGATGAACATCAATATTTTCAAATAAGCGGTATTGACCAACAGCTAGGCCAAGTAAAATTAGCGGAAATGGCATCGCAATTTTAATGCCAAAATAAGCTGTAATGGCTAATAGGGCTAAACCAATGATTAGATTGATTTCTTTTCGTACTTTATAAAAAGGCATGGCTACAAAACCAAAGATAGCATAAATGGTTAATGCTTCTCCAGGTTGAAAATAGGCATGGACTAGTCCCATGAGTAATAAAATCAAAAGTCGACGGCTGAATAATGCATAAGCTTTTTTATTTTTAGCCACTGCACGTGATATAAAGAGATAAAACCCTATACCAAATAAAAATGAAAAAATGATAAAAAACTTACCCTCTACAAAAAGTGTTAAAAAGCGACTATAGGTAATATCACTCGTTAATTTAGGTGGATCAATCCACATTAATGATGGGATATTCACTAAAATAATGCCGAGTAAGGCGAACCCTCTTAAATAATCTAATGTATCAATTCGTTTGTTGTTGTCAGTTGGTTGCAACGGTCATCTCCTCCTTCAAAACCAAGTATAAGGAAGTTCTCTAAAAAGTAGTAGCGAAGAAGGTTACGTGAATCTGACAAAATTGTCATATAGAGAAATCAGCTATTGCTTTGCTTTGGGTATATCGCTAATAGGTCGTGCGCATGCTTACGTAAAAGTTGAATTAATTCTTGAGGTTCTTTGACAATGGCGTGTTGCCCAAGGCGATAGAAAAGGGAGCTATTAAAGGTAAGCTCTCCTTTATCGATCATAGTATCAATATGGCCAGTACCATCGCTATGTCGAACAACAGCCTTTTCAAGATTGGGCTCACTTAAACATTGTCGAACACCTTCTCTTGATAATTCAACATATAAACGAATAGGCTGTTGAAGCTCAAAAGCACTCTCTAGCCATTGTTGCAAATTAATCGTAGTCTCCTTGCTTTTGTCGTTGGCTAAAATGGAAAGTATACGATCTACACGAAATAGTAAGATTTTTTTATTTTGTAAATGAAGTGCTGGCATATACCATAAACCATCATGAGCGTACATGCCAATCGGCTGGACATGCTTGGTCGAGATTCCCGATTTCGAATCATATTGGATTTGTAATTGAGATTGGTTAATAATGGCTTCTAAAACGTCTGTTAATAATGGTGTTGTAACAGTTCTTTTTGGGTTCCAGAAGGCAATATAAGATTGAAGAGAATCTATTTTTTTCTTCGCTTCCTTCTGCAAGGAGTCATAAAGCTTTTGCGATACAGATTTGATTTCGGCATTAAACGGTAAATCACGATAATAGTGCAGAGATTGGAATGCGAAGAAAATAGCAACCGCTTCTTCCTCAGTAAATAAAATAGGAGGGAGAATGGCGTTTGAAAGTACTGTGTAACCACCATTCCTCCCTTGTTCCGCATAGATTGGTAACCCCATATCACTTAAATCTAAAAGATAACGATGCACCGTTCGCACCGAAATATTGAATGTATCGGCAATTTCCTGTGCAGTAAATTTCTTTTTATCACTAACAAATAACAAGATATCAATTAATCGTTTGGCTTTGGACATATTTTTTCACCTTTTTATTTAATCATGCCAATAGTTGTCATGTTTTAAGTCTAGTATAGAGATTGTGTAAGTGATTTTCAAAAGAAGAGGAGTTGACGAGATGTCACGAGAAATAGTGGTATTTATCGCAATGAGTTTAGATGGGTTTATCGCAAAGGAAAATGATGATTTACAGTGGCTAGAAGAAACAGAGGGGGAAGGAGATGGTGGCTATTCCGATATGTATCAAACCATTGATACCGTTATTATGGGAAAAAGAACATATGATTACATTTTGGATCATAGCGATACTTTCCCGTATCCTGATAAGAAATGCTATGTGTTCACAACATCTCAAATTGGTGAAGATGAGCATGTGACGTTTGTTAAAGAGGATGTTGTCGCATTTACCAAACAATTAAAAGAACAAAATGGTGCAAAAATTTGGATGGTTGGTGGAGCGGGCATACTGGATGCCTTTTTACAAGAACAGTTAATTGATGAATGGATTATTACTATTACACCACATTTGCTGGGCTCAGGGATACCATTGTTTAAATCCCGACGTCCGTTCGAGGATTTACAGCTGCTAGAGACAAAGCGATATGGTCAAATGGTGCAAATGCATTATCAAGTAAGGAAAGAGGCTTTACTCTGTAAGATTAAGTACAAGTAATTGTACATTATGTCTTATTTAATAGTGTTTCACTTTTTATAATAAAGATTGATAATTTGTAATAAAGTTTGATTAAAAACATCTTACCTCTATAGATTTTTAGAGGTGAGGTTTTTTTATTAGAAATTTATGACAGTATCACTTTGGAGATTGTGAAGAAATGTACTTAAACTAACTGGGCAGTTTAGTTGAAGAAGGTATTAATGAAAAAGAAGGTAAGGTGTCTTCATTAATTTAAGGGGCGTAAGATAAAAGTTTGAGAAAAATAGTATTAATGTTATTCACATCAATTATTTTAACAGCTTGTAACTCTAGTAATTCAACACTAAGCATTAGCGAATGAGAAGTTGTACCAGACGAGTTTGTGAAATAATGCACTTACTTAAACTAACAGGTGCTTTCTTTCAATATGAACAGGACTTGTGTTTATGATTGATTATCAAATATGCAAGTCCTTTTGTTATGCTTTCACAGCCTCTCCCGTAACTCCACATATGGCTTTATAGCACCATTTAGACAACCATATAAAAGAAAGGTGACTTTTATAGTCACCTTTTCACTTATATGTAGCAATTTATTTATTGAATATTTGCTCATAACGGTGGAAGAATGCCACTGCGTGCGCTCTTGTTAGAGAATCATTTGGTTTAAACTCTGCATCCGTTTTAGTAGTTGTTAAGTCGAAGTCACGTAGAAACTGGATGGCTTCTGGCTGAGATACTGTTTTTCCATAATGCATAGATGCTAGGAAACGAGCAAAATTACCACGTGTGATGTCTTTGACTGCATATACCTGTTTAGACGCTGATTTACCACCAAGCGTTGGTAGAGCGTACTTATTTGCTAGTTGATAGTTTACATCTGCACTCCATGAAGAACTAGGTTTTGTTGAAGCTAATTCATCAGACTTAAAGTAACGAAAAAGTACAGATAACATCTGATCTTCTGTTAAATTTGTGTTTGGTTTCAGTAAGTTTTCGTATTTCTTTGTTGCAGGGTTGTATACGTTTTGATAACCACTGATAAGACCTTTGTTTACTGCCCATTGAAAATCCTCTGCCCAGTACTGGTCTGCCTTGTAATCAGCGAACTTTGATACATCTATACTACCTACTGGAGTTGTAGGTGTTGGTGTTGAAGCTGAGTAGTTTAAATAACTTGATGCTACATACCCCTCTGTCCCGTCATTTCTTTTTACAGGATACCAAACAAAATGGTTTTTCTTCGTTGATACTGCTTCATATTCAAAAGGGCCCGTAATGGTAACAATTTCGCCTTTACGTAAAGTACCCATAGAAGGACTATCCGTAGTAGGTCTTGTCCTAACTGTTACATCAGTTGTTGCACTAACTTTTTGATTTGTTTTAAAAAAGTACTTTGATTTTGTTAATGGTAAATCAAAATCATAGTTCATCGCTGAAAATTTAATATTTTCCCTGCTGTTAGAGTCATATTGAAAATGTTTGCGTGTAAAAGGCAGCTCTGTTAAGTCTATTAATTCCAATTTCTCAATAATTCGGAGAATTCTTTCTTGATAGGCATTTGCATTTCTTTCACCAGTTGCTTGGACAAATGGACTATTTACTGGCTTAGTACCGTTATAAGCCATGATAGCGAAGTACCAATGTTCTAATACATCTCTTTCCTCACCGTTGATGCTAGGCAAATCCTTCCGCTTAAACATATCATCTAGGGTCTCTACACCAGCTCGAATATTATAGACAATATCGCTTTTTAGTCTATCTTGATTGTAGCCAGCTTGATTTGTAATTTGCATAATGCCAATTCCATTATCAGCTGTCACAATTGCTTCACCATTACTATCGAAATGACGCCAATTTCCACTTTCACCTTCCGCTATTGCCTTCACAATTTCAGGAGGAACATTATAACTCAGTGCTGTTTCCGTTAACAAACAGTTCATTGTGGAATAATCAGGGTTGACCTTCGATGCCGAATCATACTTACATGTATTTGCAATATCATTAGCTAATACATTTTTATCTATATTTATAGTTAGAGAGAGGGCACCAATGACAATAACACTAATCAATGGTTTCAATATCTTTTTCATATCTGGTTATTACACTTCCTTTCATATTTTCCAAAGTTTAAAGATTCAGATATATGTTATCATAAACCCAATATTTGGGATAGGGGTAATTTTCAATGTTTCTTTCATTTAACAGGGTTGAGTGATAAATGATAGCCCTAACATATATTGATTCGGTGAAAGGGTGTAAATAGTGATTGTTGGATTTTTGTGAAATAAGTAAGCTTCCTAAAGTCCATTGATACAAGCCCAAGCCCAATCCAAATCTATATCTACGCCGCATCTGCGGAAGATGTATTTGCCCTGAGAACCGACCTGAGAGCAGTCCATGTAACTAAGTGTACGTCTATCTAATACTCGATTCGTCTCAGGGCTGTTCCGAGAAGATAGACAAGAGAAAAAGCACACCAACTAATGATGTGCTACCACAATCTCATCATAACTTTTTTATAAGCTTATACTTCTCTACACCAACATTTGTAAACATGTTACACTATACCAAACAACTGATTGTTCAGTTATTCAACTAACGGGTCCTTTAATTGAAGATTCGCATCCAGAAATAATCAATCTTTATTATAAAAACCAAACTAGATAAATAAAGAACCAACTGTTTTGATCAACCTTTGTTTCAAAACAGTTGGTTTCTTTCTGTATAAAATCAGCGTTTGCAACTTACTTTTAATTGAACTTTATTAAAAAGCTACATTCTATATAAAAATAAAAGCAGAACTAGTCCTTCAACTAATTCTGCAAAAAACTATTATAATGTGTAACATTCTATTTGTCGTGTTGTTAAATCTATAACGGTGAAAATAACTTGACTTTTAATAAAAAAGTAGTAGCTTCTTTTTTATCCTTTGGTAAGGAGTTGACCGCTTGTATTGCCTTTTTCAATGAATGATCAAACACCCTCTTAAAATAGAGGAACACCGTCAAAAAGCGTTATGTCCTGTGGCAATGACGGTATGATCAACATCATGTTGCCCCACAGCCTCCGGTGGCTAACTAAGTAAGATTACGTCTAGGCGTAATTGATTTGATTAACAAATGAGCGATAGATGTCACCTATAAATCCTTGCATTTGATGGACACCTGTATCTGTGTTAGACATGACAACAAAGCCTTTTTCTAAATAGGGGTAAGCAACTAGCATACATTGATACCCAACACCCCAACCAAGCGAGGACATTTCAAGTTTCTTGCTAGTGCCATCAAGAAATACGCCAAGCCCCATCCATTCCTTGCAGCCTTGAGGATGAATTAGTTCATGAATCGAAGTCAATCCTAATTTACTTTTTCCTTTTAAGGCTTGCATCACCTCTATTAACAGTTTGGCTAAATCTGACGGTGTTGTCCAGATCCCACAAGCTGCAGGGTACGGGTATAACGGATATTTTTGAGGTGTTAAGGTGCCATCTTTGTTATGCCCACAAGCCGTATTGACGGTTGGGAGTTTCGAGGAAAAAAAGCTATTCGTCATGGCTAATGGTTGAAAAATAATATCTGTCATTAGTGATGGAAATGACGTGTTTGTGGCTTCCTCGACAAGCAATTGAACGATGCAAAAGCCTGCATCGGAGTAATGAAATTCTAGCCCGGGCTCAAAAGAACTCTTGATTGGTGTGGGACAATAAGGCGTAGTACCTTGTAATAAATCGTTCATTGAGGGCCATTGTGCAAATGAAAATAAGGGCGAAAAGCTGTTATCAGGGTCAACAATACCAGATTGATGACTTAATAAATGTCGTAAAGTCACTTTTTTTACGTGAGTATAGTCATTATCAGGCATCTTCCAAGACACAAGCTTATCATTAATATTCTCATCTAAATCCAATAGCCCACCCTCTACCAGCTTCAGTACTAAAATACTTGTAAGCAATTTACTGATAGAACAGGCATTAAAAATGGTTTCTTCATTTATTTCTTTAGATGTCCCGACCTCTAACTCGCCAAAGCACTCTGTTTTCTGAATCACACCATCTTCAATATAGGCTAAACTTAGCCCAACTATTTGTTGCTGCGACATACGTTCATGAATAGTAATCATTTAATGGACTCCTAGTGTTTTTCTATTTATTATAACACGAAAGGGAACTTACGTTCTTTTTTGCGATAAACGTGCATGGACTATCATAGAGGGGCTTTGGGCATGAAAGTCACTTTTTTGCCAAGAACCGTATAGATGTAGTATTTCAAAGCCGTTTTGCTGTAAGAGTCTAGTCATTTCCAGTGGATATGTATAGCGCAGTAAGATGGAATCTTCAAAAGTTGTATGGTCTTGGTGATGAACAGCCTGACATGATAGGACTTGCGTCACTGGATCATATTCTTCACGATGGAAGGTGATTCGTCTCACACCATTGCTAGTGACCGTCTGTTCCTCGTATTCATCAATGATAGAAAGCTCACTTAAAATAGCATTTCTCATATCGAAAAGAAATTCGCCACCTGGTTGTAAATGTTTTTTGACAGATTGCAATAACGCATTTTGACTTTCATTTGTTAAAAAATGTTGAAAGGAATTGCCTGTCATATAAATGAATGTTGTTGTGATAGGTAATTGTAACTGTGTACAATCTTGTACCTTAAATTGCACTTTCACATCTTCTTTCTGTGCTTTTTCGATTGCGTGCTGTATCATTCCTTCATGAAGATCCACCCCATAAACAGGAATTCCTTGCGCAGCTAAAGGGATGGCTAAGCGACCAGTACCACAGGCTAATTCGATAATGGGCTCTTTTTTTGTACCAAGATAGTGCAGAATATAGTGGAGATCGTCTTGATAATGTGAATAGAGGGAATCATATTCGGTTGGATTGTTATATTTTTGTAGATTATTTTCGAATTCATGTTGATACATGTCCTACCTCCTATTTTGCATTGCTAGAGTCATTGTATAATAAAGGGAATATTTCTACAAAGATACAAGTATAGGTGTTGAGGAGATGACGAAGCCAATCCAACAAAGAATACATATTACTTGGGGCTGTTACAACATTAGCGGGGAATTATCTAAAACCTATAAGATCTGGTTAACAGAAGGACAGATTAAAAAAGGATCATTCGCAAAGCATAATCCAAAACGAACACTTGGATTCATGTAGGGATTCATCATGAGAAGTGGGTTCTTTAAATATTCCAGGAAAGCCTGCATCAACGAACTTTTTCTATTTTCTTAAATGGATTAATTTTTGGTTATTCCGCACAAAAAAGATTTGGAAAGCTATCTTTGACAATTCGAAAGCGTATCCTGATGAGCGGATACGCTTTCCTTTTAAGCATTTTTCTTTGTGCGTGTGGTACGTTTTCTTGTAGCTGGCTTTTTCGTTTTATCTAAGGAAGCTTGCAGTGCTGTCATTAAATCTGTGACATTATCAGGTATTGGGTGCTGTTTATCACTTGTGGCAATCGTATTGGTTGCTTTCTTTTCTTCAATTAATTCTAGTAGAGCATTGCGATAATCGTCTGTATATTTTTCAGGATTAAATGTAGTTGTCAATTGATCCACCAGCATTAGCGCTGTTTCAAGTTCCTTTGGCACAACGTCTTGTTCACTTGGAATACTCGGCACATCTCCAACACTTCTGACTTCATCAGGATAATGAATGGTTTCCATCACGAGCGCATTTTGATAAACGCGCACGATAGCAAGCTGTTCTTTTGAACGAATAATAATTTTAGCAATCCCAATTTTCCCTGATTGCTCTAGAGTTTTACGCAATAAAGAATAGGCTTTAGCCCCAGTTGAATCGGGAGAAAGGAAATAAGTACGCTCAAAATAAATCGGGTCGATTTCTGTTAATTGTACAAAATCAATAATTTCCACGGCTTTTTCTTCATTTTCCTTACGTAAGCTTTCTAAATCCTCTTGATCCAATACGACAAATTTATTTTTCGTGTATTCATAAGCCTTGACAATATCTTCGTCTTTTACTTCTTGATTGCAGCCTTCACAAACCTTCTTGTAGCTAATCGGTGTATGGCATTCTTTGTGAAGTTGTCGCATTTTGATATCTTTATTTTCAGTAGCGGCATGGAGTTTCACGGGTATATTGACAAGTCCAAAGGAAATACTGCCTTTCCACACTGTATGCATTTTTGTCACCTCGTTTTTCTTACTATGATATAATTTGCTGCTTTTTATGTATCGTAAATTGAAAACGTCAAACAATGTAGATAAAAACCTAATAGAGATGAGTGGCTATATGAAGTGTTATCAGGAATCTTTTTTTAAAAATAAGATTTACTCGTATTTTTACTTTGTTTATATACAAACTATGAAGAAAAATCCTAAGGATTAACGACCAAAAGAGGAGAGGAAAAATGCCTTATACGGCTTTCTTTACAATAATTGGGTTCTGTTTTAAAAGTTTTGAATATGACGTTGCAGTTGTCCAGAACAATATTATAAATACTGTTGGCTCATTTAAAGATGGGCTAAATAAAGTAGAGAATAAAGCGTTACTTGATACACTTATGGGAAATAAAATTTCTCATGACAAAAATTATTTGAAAGTATCACCTGGGATTTGTGTAGAATTGCAATATTCTCATTTTAAAGATGGAAAGGTTCATAACTTAAGTTTTCTAAGATTTTCTTTAGAAAAATCCTGGCAAGAGTGTACTTGGCAACAACTATTGGATAATAAAATGCACATCCGAACAGAAATAACTCACCCAGATAAGAGGTTGTTCATTGATAATTTAATGACAAAAAAAGATTATATAAAGTATTTACAGGAAATTGCACCTTATATGTTACCATTTCTAAAAAATCGTTTATTAACAGTTATTCGCTACCCGCATGGTTTATTTGGTGAGTCCTTTTATCAAAAAGAATGTCCTGATTACGCCCCAGCATATATAGAAACCTATAAAGAAGGTAGTATTAATCACATTTTATGTAATAGTGAAGAAGCATTAATTTGGCTAGGGAATCAACTTGCATTTGAATTCCATGTTCCTTTTGAAACTATTTTTTCTAAAAAAAATCCAACAGAAATAGTGTTTGATTTAGATCCGCCCTCAAAAGATCATTTTAAACAATCAATTTATGCAGCTAACATGCTAAAAGAAATATTTGATAACTTGAATCTGACTTCCTTCGTTAAAACGTCCGGCAATAAAGGTATGCAGGTATACATTCCTTTATCTGAAACTGTATTTTCCTATAGTGATGTTCGATTGTTTACAGAGTTTATAGCTAAGTATTTAATATCACTTGAGCCGAATCTTTTTACTATTGAAAGGTTAAAGAAAAATCGTTCAGATAAGCTATACATTGATTACGTACAACATGGTAGTGGGAAAACAATAATTGCACCATTTTCTATTAGAGGAAATAATGGTGGCACAGTAGCATGTCCTCTATACTGGGAAGAAGTAAATGACAATTTAAGTCCGGATATTTTTACTATAAATGAGGTTATTTCTAAAATAGGGATTTATGGAAACCCTTTTGATGAATTTTTTAGTACTACTAATAATACTCAGCCATTTAAACGTGTATTAGATTTTATTAGTAAAAGATAAGGGATAGCTCCACATTACTGAATACAAAGATTCAATACGCGTAAAAAATTCAGTCATCTGTAAAATGATAACCAATGGATATCTTGACAGTAACTTCTTTAAAGTATTACTAAAGAGGTTATTTTTGGTGATTTTGTTTATAGTTTAGTCAAATTAGTGGGAGCAACATCAAAGAATACGAAGGTTATTACCTGTTGGACTTGAAATAATTTTTATGTTGTTAATGTTTGAATTATTACGTGAAGCTAATCTCCGTCTTCCTGTTATTATAGGAGGAACTCTGAGTATAGTAGGGGGCTTAATAATTGGCAATGCAGCCATTAAGATTGGATTAACCACTGCACCGATGCTTGTGATTATCGCTGTTTCAAGTATTGCAGCATTAACACTTGTCAATTAATCCTTTGTACAAGCGATAAGTATTTTTAGGTTCATTGTAATTATAGGGTCTGCAACAATCGGTCTATTTGGATTTTTCATTTCGTTGTTTGGAATTGTTCTTTACCTTGAAAAATTTTTTGGCGTACCTTATTTAAGTGTGGGAGCAGTTTTGAGTTGGTCCAATGTCAAAAAAATATATTTTTACTTCTTTCTGCAAAAGGATATAGAGAACGACCAAAATTTTTAAAGACACAGGATAAGATACGGACAAACGAAAAAACTAAACTTTTTAGTGTAAAAGCTGAGATTACTCATAATTGTTATGAGTGTTTGGCTTTTTTTATTTTGATTTTTACTGGATACCTCCGACAAAATTAATTTAGTAAAGATTATGAAGAAATTTACTTAAACTAACGGAGCAAGGTAGTGCAAGAAGTAATGGTTTCTTGTGGTGAAATTTGTATTGAACGAAGGTGAAAAGGAGAAACGATGAAAAAAACTTTTAATAAGTTAGATAAGATACAAATTGTTATTGCTAGTATCGCATTACTACTAGTCATACTTGGGTTTGCTTATGATAATTTAACAGAAGCCGCATTCATTTTAATATTTATAAGTTTTCTTATAAATGACGTAATAGATTTAAGAAAAGGCAAGAAATCCATTTTTTTATATTTGAAAATAATCATGAAGGTACTAATAATTTTCCTTTTAATCCATATGTTATGTACTAATGGGGCAGGGTAGTAGAACAAGCAAAATGTATTTTGGTTTGTTTTAAAAATAAAACTTAGTTAAAATTAGAATATTTTATTTTCGAACGTATTAAGTAAAGAAGGAAGTTAACAAAAACAAAAATAATCAAGTAACTCTAGGGGGGGAATTATGACAATTTCTACAATAGTTTTGGGTTGGATAGGAATATTGATATTTTTAATTATTGTTTTTACATTTCAAAAGCTGGTTAAAAATAACGAGTTTGCTTTTATGCATAACTTAATGGCATTAATGTATGCAATGTGGTTTCCTTTACCACTGGCATTGTACCGATTATTAAATTCGGAATTTCTACAAGTTGGTACACTATTTGGCTTAGTTTATTTAATTATGCTAGTGATTACAATGACACTTCAAACAGGTCACATTACATATATAGTAAAACATAATGGTAATAAATCCATTACAGATAAACAAGGAGATTATATGATGGCAACATTATCTAATCCTTTCGAGGGATTGGCAAATGTTTTCAAAAGTATTTGGGCATTATTTTTAGGAATTACTTTCTGGAATAGTGGAGAAATATTAATGGCAAGTATTATGTTTTTATTCAGTATACTAATTTTTTATTATTTACTTATTGTACTGGACACAAGTTTAGTAAAGCGAATCAAGTTTTTTTCAAAGGCAAAAGCCAATACTTTTCTTATTAATCTTGAAACATTATTTTTCTTCATAGTATTGATGAGTTATATTACCTTTAATTCTTGATGAAAGGAACGAACTTTGTGAAGAATTTTACTTAGCTAATGGGTAGCAAGAGTTGAAGGAGGCAGTTGTCATAAAAAAAGTTTTTTAACGAAGCATTTAGCTAAACAAGTAATAATGAAAAGAATTGAAAAGAATAAAATAATTAAAAAAAGCATTCAGGGAAAGTAGGGACTGACCCTCGTTCACCCTTGAATGCTTTTTTTCCTCTTTTATTTAGAGTTGATTTCCTCGTCCAGCTGTAAGCCCAACTTTAATTCCGTGGGGAAGGGTGCCCGTTAAGGGAAAGATATCTTAAATGATATCTTTGGTAATCTTCTCTTTTTTAATCATTTTTAACAAAACCAACAGCTTTGCTTCCCACTATTGCCCGTATAGTATGTTAGACACCCATTTTTCTACGAGTATTGCTTGTTTTTTTCGTTTGCTGGCTTTTCATTTTTTTTGTTGAAAGGTCGGCATTCTTTTTTCCTTTATTATTAGAAGAGGAATGGTTCTTTTTGTTTTCAAGCTGCTGTTTCACGGCCTCTTGCAGGCTCATTTTTTTTTGAGGTACTTCAGAATGATTATTCTCAGTCATAGGAAATGCTCCTTTTTTGAATATGGTAGTTAGTCCAGTATAATCTATTTTCTATCATTTGTGAAACTTTCCACTTTGCTTTTTTACTAACGGTGCAGGTTAGTGGAATAAACAGTCAGTTATAGCGAACACTTAAATATGAGGTGTTTTTTTTATGAAAAAGGTTATTGTGTTAATTATTGCGATTTCTCTTTTTATCGTTTTATCAAAAACTAAAGCAATGATAAATGAATATGAAGAAATTACAAAATCTGATAAAACAGATGTTACCCTTTATGCTAAAAAGATGAATGAAGTATATACAGACAGATTTTAATATTGTTTTTAAAGGTGGTGACCTTACAAGACCTTATTGGATAAATACAACAAGATATATGAGGACATCAATAAAGATGGAATAAATGAGTTAATCATAATTTTGACCAAGGGTATTGGTACTGGAATTTTAGAACAAGAAGCTCACGTTTTCCATATCCAAGATCAAAGAATAAATAAGGAATTTGTTGAAGTACCAGTTGAAGTGCTTGTTGATGACCCAATAGCAATAGTGTTAAAAAACGTAAAGACCGAGTTATTATCTAATAAAGCAATTATTAGTATTGGTGAAAAGAAAGATGTAATTGATACCAAACATTTAAAAATTGAGCCGAATCATTTATTTCCAGATATATACTTTGGCAATCTTATCAGCTTTGAAATAAACGATAAGCAACTTATTGCGAAAATAGGAGGTCAAATTTCTCAAGCAAGTGGAAGTATAGGTGATATTCAAATTACTTATATTTTTAAGGATGAAATGTATCAAGCAAAATCAATCGAATTTAAACCAAATGAATAAAGTATTCTTATACTCAATGAAAGAACCTAATCATCTTTCATTTTATTTTAAGTAGGGAAATTATAGGAAAAATGGTATAATTGAAAAGTCTTAAAATTAATTGATATAATTTTAGGCAATAGTTGTTAGAGGAGGCGTTCATGATGACAGATAACAGATATTACATTATTAATGATTGCAAGGGGATAACGACTAATTAACAAAGTTGTTTAGCGTTTCCCCGAATTTTGAAAGGGGAAAATTATGATTAAAGAAAATGTGAAAATCGTAGAATTAAATGCAGAAAACTGGTACGACTGTTGTGAATTAGAGGTATCAACAGAACAAAAAGAATACATGGAACCCAATGCCATATCAATAGCTCAGTCAAAGTTTGAGCCTACGTTAAAACCATACGCTATTTATTTTAAAGAAAAAGTGGTTGGCTTTTTGATGTACAATTCTGTTCGAGAAGAACTTGATGGTTATTGGGTATATAGAATAATGGTGGATAAGGAATACCAAGGCAAGGGTATAGGTAAAGCAGCAACTAAGTTAATGATTTCAGAGATGGCTAAATTACCAAATTCAAAAAAAATTGTTGTAGGTTATCATCCTGAAAATTTGGGAGCACATAATTTATACTCGAGTTTGGGATTTATTGATGATGGTGATAGGTTCGGTAAGGAAATGGCAGTTATAAAAAATATAACCGAGTGACAGGTTGATAGAATATTTCAAGAAGAAAGGACCATTCTTTGGCCCTTTCTTCTTTTTTTACTAAATTATATGGGTAAAATTCGCAACAGATGGCTGCATAGTTTTTAAAAAGTCGACATAAACAAATTTTTTATTAGGACTCTTCTTTTTATTGAATTTCTTTCCATAAAGACAATGCGTTTATCCAATTTGGATCTCCGTATCCTTGATAGCTTTGGACAGCTTCATATAGCTTACCTTGATACTCTACTTTATCTCCTTTTGTGTACGCCTTCAATGGACTCCATTGCTCATAAGACGCCCCTAGCTCTTTTGTAGTCACAGTTAAAATTGAACTTTTATTAGATTCATTTCCAGCTGCATCCATGGCAGTTACTGCATACATATATGTTGTATTTGATTGGAGGTTCTTGGCCATAAATGATGTAGTTTTCGATGTCCCAACAACAGTCATTTGATCTACTTTTGTTCCTTGATATATAACATAATGGTCAACTGCTACATTATCCTCTGATGCACTCCACATTAAGTCTACACTTGAAGATGTTACGCCCATTGTGTGTAGTGCAGTTGGTTGCGTTGGTGTTTCTGTATCTGGAACAGCATTCATTGTCTCTACAACTACAGACTCACTTTCTTTAGAAACATTTCCAGCTGCATCCACCGCTTTAACCGTATATGTATATTTTGTACTCGCTTTTAAATTTTTATCTGTGAATGTTGTTCCTGGTACCACACCAACTACTTTATCATCACGTAATACCTGATATTCTTTTACACTCACATTGTCTGTAGAAGGATTCCATTTTAGCTCGGCACTGTTAGAAGTAACTTTCGTTGCATGTAATTCATTTGGCTGTGTTGGAGCTTCTATATCAATGTTTCCATTATTAACTAAGTTAACGTCAATTACATTATAGAATGCATTTGAAGTATCAGCTACATCCCAAACAGCTAGAATAATGTGATAGCCACTACGATCAGTTGGTACGTAAACTGTATGAGTTAAATTATTCGACGCGGCAGAACCATTGTGCTCAACAGTTCCAATTGGCTCAAGATCTGCACGGGTTAAAGGCTTATTTGGATTCCATCCACTTTTTGTAATATAATAGTGCCATTTGCTTGTTAAATGTGGCGCAGTATACTTCCATGTAAAGGTATTTGAACCTCCTGTAATCGTATTCTTAAACCAACGATCTGCGGTTTGTTGATCGAGGATGCCACCAAACAGACCTCCTGCAGATGCAATTTTACCATCAGCCGGTCCACTTTGTGGAAATCCTTTTGGTGCCTCTAGACTCTGTGGTTCATACATTATGTTTCCACACATTAGGTTAAGTGCGCCAAAATTTTGACTACATAAAGCGGCTCGGCTAGTTGGTTTTTCAACAAACCCATGGGCATATGCATTTGGAGCCATTGAAGTCCCCATGATTCCTGCTGCTAATATGGCAGCACTTATTCCTTTTTTGCTTAATTTTGTGAATTTAGTTTGCATATAACTAGTCTCCTTATATTGAAATTGTATTGCAACTAGTATGATAGCAATATATTAATAATTATTCAAAGTATGCATATGTAGGATGAAAGTCTAGTTATACAAATGTAGTTTTTAAAAAATAATTAGATATATAGTCCTTTATTGAATAAATATATTAGTTTTCGTATTGTTTTCTATTAAAAATGCTATGTATTTTAATGAAATCTTCAATTTTATTAAAATTTGTCAATTTACGTACATTTACTCTACTCATTCATAGAGTGAATATATTGAGGGTAGCAGCGTTAATCGCTGATTTGCCTATTGAAGTACCAGGAGTTGTAGTAGAACGTCGATGTGGATCGGGTCAACCACAGCTTCTGCAAGCAATCCAAGTAATTTATCAAACTCCCAAAAGGTCAATAAAAAAGCGACAATTGCAAATCCTGTGTTGCTAATCAAACCAATTAAGAATTCATATTCCCTCAATCGAGTCCCTCCTTTCTTTAATAAAGGGAAATTTGGAATCAATTTAACAACCACTTTTCCAAAAAAATGTTTCCCAAACATTTTAAGTTTATATAACAACAGAAAAGGGCAGTAACGATGAAGGGGCAACCTTTGTCATTAATGCCTTTCCATTTAAATTGAAAATTATTGTATATAAAGAAAAAATTTTCTATGCAGGTAATGCTTACTTTTGCTGCCATGAATCTAAAGAAACTGGCTACTTGGACGTGGCAGGTAAAAAGAGTTCTTATGCTTGAAGAGTATGTTTAAGCGGGTAGAAAATCACCATTTTTAAACATATTCAAAGAAGAAAAATGACAAAAGGAATCGAGTGTGAACTTCTCGATTCCTTTTGTCGACAGTTTGGGACAGAACCATAATAAATGGCTCTGTCTTTTATATTTCTAGTGAAATTGTTTAGTTAATCATTAAATAATTTAGTTTTATTCAATATGTCTTTCGGTGTAATGTACTTAAATCTGGTGAAATCTGCATTTTTCTGGATTTATTGATACAAACGCTTCGATGGTTGGATGTCTTAACTTTTTACAATTGATCCATTCAAGAAAGTGAACTTTCACTGTAAAAAGAGGGTCTAACCAAACATTATCTGTAACGTCGAAATTTTCAAAAGGTGATTTTTCTCTTATAATTGAAATTATACTTTTCGTAAAATGTAACCAATCTTCTTTCGTTAAATTTCCAGAACCTACGCTACCTATATAAATTAACTGGTTTTGGTCATTATATAAGCCTAAGTGTAATGATTTAACTAATGAATTATTTAAGGTTACTCCTCCTATTACTGCAATAATATCTTGATTTTTCTTTTTCTTTAGCCATCGTCTATCCTTGCCATTAATAGTATAAGTACTATTTAAATCTTTGAAAACAACACCTTCAAGGTCATTTTCAATGCATGCATCGAAAAGTGCTTGTGTATCCGTAAAATTTTCAACAACATTTATATGTGTATTAGGAATAATCATTTCTCTTAAAATTTTTTGTCGTTCTGATAGGGGTAAGTGTGTAATCCATTTATCATCAATTGAAAGAATATCAAAAACCATATAGGCAATGGGAACATTTTCAAGGACTTCTTTGTTTTTCTCTATGTTTCTAATTCTGTCTCGTTTCATTACCTCGTAAAATGAGGGAACACCATTTTTAAAAGCAATTACTTCACCATCAATAATAAATTTATTAGTTTTTGAATACTCTTCTGGGATTAGTAATTCTGGATATTGCTTTGAACGTTCATTCAAGTTACGATTAAAAACTTGCGTTGTGTTATCTGACGAGTACACCAAAATCCTAGTTCCATCCCACTTAACTTGTCCAACCCAATTGTCCGCTGTAGGAATTTCCAATGTAGTCATCGGCTCAAAAGGTTTGATAGGCTTTATTGTTGTCATAGTAATTTCCTTTTTTATAGCTAGCATTAACAACTATAAAGATTTTAATGTTCTTTCATAAAGATTTTTTCTTTCAACTGTGATTGGGATGGGGTCAATGGTCGTTTAAAACCTGAGTTCTTTACGATTCCTGCTGTAATGGAACGCATGAAAAAAAGTGATTAATCCCATTAAATACTTTCAAGAGGTAGGGAAGCAACAGGATTTTCAAGCTGACCTGAACTATTTTTAATCTTAAGGTATTAAACGAACAAGGAGGTGTCTGCAAATGACTGATGAGACACCTCTTTTTCTATTTATAGTGGCACCTCCGCATTTACTTTTTCTAAATAATCCAGTATCCCCATTGACGATACAATGGTATCAAATGGAATCGTTTGATAGACTGGATGATTATCCGAAATACCATTTTCCTGTAAATAGCTAAATAAAAGCTCTTTTAAGCGAGCATCTAAGAATTGGACTTGTTCCTGGAAATGGCTTGATGCTGCTTGTGCTTTTCTACCTTCTGCTAAAAAGAGAGGGGTCCAATAGCGTACTTGACGATAGGCCTCTGGTGGATTTTTATAAGCACCATAATGGCCAAAATATAATTCATTTGCTTGTAGCTTTTCGTACAATTGAATGGATTGCTCCATTGTTTCAGGATTGTACTGGTTAGGCGAAGTTGATGGGATAATTAAATCTATCGCTTCTCCATCCATTTCTGGATAACGAACGCCTGTAGTATCACCTACAAACAAGCCATTTGTAGCGGAATAAAACATCGAAACATGATGTTTTGCATGGCCTTCTGTATGATAGAACGTTAAATAATGTTGACCTAGCTGAAGACGTTGTTCATGACTAACTTCTATAATTCGCTTAGCATCAATGGGCACAATCGGATCAAAGAGTCGGTCAAATTCAGCATCATAGACTCCTTTTGCACTGAAAATAAGACGACTAGGATCAATCATATGAGCCGAACCTCGTGGATGGACGACCAATTTGGCATTGGGACAGCTTTGCAAAAATAAACCTGCGCCACCAGCGTGATCTAAATGAATATGTGTCACGATGACATAGTGAATATCCTCTAAAGCAATATTTAATTCCTTTAATCCTTCCTTTATGTAAGGAACAGATGGACTGGCAGAAGTTTCGATTAAGGCGATTTTTTCATCTATTAGTAGGTAGGAGCTTGTTCGCTGCTCCCGATTTAAATCATGTGTATCAATACAATAAAAATTTGGTGCGATTTGTTGGACTCTACTCAATTCAATTTCCCCTTTTATTTCTTCAATGTACAAAATATGCTTTTACATGCAATATTTAGCTACAAAAAGTAGTAGTTATACTATATAATAATAGAAAATCAAACTGAATGTCCATTCATTTTTAGGGGGATAGCAATGGAGAATAAAGTTCGTTACGATACACGGAAAGTCCACCGTGTCAATTTGGCTATTATTTCAATTTTGGCCATTCTAATTTGTGGGCCCATGATTCTATCGAAAGGAATACTATTTTTATTTATCGGACTAGCTGTCATCACATTGGCAGTATGCAATTATTTATTACCCATTAAAACCTATGTTAAAGGTTTTATCTTTGGTCTAATTCCATCTAGTGTAGTCTTTACATTATTTTTGCTTGATAGTTTTTCATTAAATAAACATTATATTTTACTGTGTACGGTTGCCATTATCGCGCTGTATTTTAAAAAAGAATTGATCGTATTCTTTGGCATACTGACAAACGTTAGTTTTTTCATTTTATATTTGGTCAACTCGCAATCTTTGTTGGGGCCATTTGATGACATTATTGTCTTTGTGACGCTTTTAGCGATTATGAATGGAGTAATCATTGCCTTTTATTTACTTGCAAAATGGGGTAATGAGCTGATTGAACATGCGGAAATTCAGCAAAATGAAGTGCGAGCGTCTTACAATCAATTACAAAATACGTTTCAAGAAATCGAAAAAAGCAGTCGTGCCTTGGACGAGCATGTAACGCAATTCCAGCAAACTATGCAAAGGATTTCAGGCTCAAGCAAGCAAATATTGTTAGCGACAGAAGATATTTCTGCCAGTATTCAACAAGAGGCTTCCAGTTTACAAATGATTCACGGAACAATGAGCGATTCTGTTCATTTTGTTAATGAAACATTGACGATTTCGAAGGACACAGTAGCGAAATCTAACGATCTTCAGCATGAAGTGTTGATAGGGTGGGACAAAATGCAGGACGCGATGGCCCAAATAAGTGTAATGAGTCATGCGATGAGCTCAACAGCAGAAACCGTAAACGAGCTTCAGCATAGTTTGCAAACGGTGGATAGCTTATTAAAGGGAATCACACATATTGCAGAACAGACAAATTTATTGGCACTAAACGCGGCTATTGAAGCGGCTAGGGCAGGAGAGCATGGAAAAGGGTTTGCCATTGTGGCAGATGAGGTGCGTAAGCTAGCAGAGGAAAGTGCTGCCATTACTGTGAGCATAACTAATGTAACGAAAACCTTATTTGAAAAATCAACAGAGGCTCATCACCGTTCTGACGAAGGTGAACAAGCATTACAGCATGGTGAAAGGCTATTGCAGGATGTCAGTCAATTCTTTACTATTTTGAAAGAAACATTTACGCAAACGAATACTGATTTGACAAGGGGGATGCACGAATTAAGCAGTGCCATTAAACAATTCGAGGCGATACAAATGCAAATTGAAAAGCTTAATAAAATGACAGAGCAAAATGCAGCATCCACTGGCGACATATTGCATTCAGTGGAGGATGAAAATCAACTATTGGTGATGATGACAGAAACAACGAATCGTATTCAGACTTTAAGCGATACGTTAAAGTCTTTAGTGATGGCAAAGGTTTAATTGAAACATTGATTTTGAAATAAATGGTAGGGTAAAATAATAGTATGATTAAACATCCTAGATGGAGGGTATGTAGATGTTATTCATCAGTATTGTTTTATCCATACCCGTTTATGGTTATTGTATGTGGTGCTTGTATAATCCAGAGGAAAGTTATCTCTTTTTTGAGCGCTGGCGTTATAAAGAAACACCAGAGTTATCAGATTTGTAAATTAAATTCATACGTATTGGTAGCGTGTTTGCACTGGTGATTGTAATTATTTATTTAATTGTGGTAGCTGTGCATGCATTCACCCCTTCAGCGCCGTTGCCAAATATCAACGTATGAGTAGAAAAGGAGGAAGGATTCCATGAACATTCGTAGCTTACAAAGTTCAGATTATTATACTTTATCTCCACTAATCAATGAGTGGTGGGGTGGAAGGGAAATGTCAGATAAGTTACCCAAATTATTTTTTGATCACTTTACAAATACAAGCCTTATTATGGAAAAGGATGGCGAAATTATCGGTTTTCTTGTAGGATTTTTATCTCAGTCCAACTCCAATGAAGCATTTATCCATTTTGTTGGGGTTCATCCTGATTATAGAAAACAGAATATTGCGAAAAGGTTGTATGACGTATTCTTTCATGTAGTGAAGCAGTATCATCGTAATATTGTTAAATGTGTCACGTCACCTATTAACGAAATTTCGATTGCCTTTCACACGAACATGGGATTTAGAATGGAGAAAGGTGACAAGGAAATGAATGCCATGTCCATCCATAGCAATTATGGTGGAGAAAATCAAGACCGCGTCTTGTTCTATAAAATTATACAGTAATTTACGAAACAGGAGTCGCATATAGTCCCGAATAAGGGGGCTATAGATGTTTATCAAAAGGATATTTACGTTATGGTTTCTACTTTCATTCCTTGTATGTGGGGCATTTGTTTTTTTCGCAAATGCACCTATTCAATATGCTGAAAAATCAAATGTGCCAATGTCACGACCGAGCAATAATGAATTATTGAGTTATATTCAGCAATATCAATTTTTAATCAGTGATATTTCTAATGCCTTACGTAAAGAATCCTATCATTCTCTAGTAGACTATGGTGTTCTGCCGAATGGGAAAATCGAACTTCTTGTGTCATTACCCGACAAGGTCGATAACATGACAAAGCAAAATATAGAAGAAACGATGCTGGCTGTTATCAAAGAACATGATTTACATCAGATTTCTTTTCAACTAACGCTAAAGAGTCTCTATGAGCCTTCAGATACTCTTTCGACTCGCCTCAGCTATAATGATGTCATGGCAAATCTATTTGAAGCAATGATTGAACAAAATTATGATACCTTCAGCATCGATCACAGTATTACATCAGAGAATATTCATATACTAATCAATTTGACAGAGGAGAAAAATGAAGCGTTACAAAAGCAGGTTCAACAGTTAGCCGAAGACACAATTAGGGAACATCACTTTGATTTACAAAGGTTTACTATTGAAGTTCAACGTAACATAAAAAATACTAATTAGCGGCTATGGTTTGTCAAATGGGGCACGTATGATGGGGTAAGAGACATAGAAAGTGGATTAAGTATCTATAAATTTTGTTCAATGAAAATAATGAGACAACCTTATCCACTTAATGGGGCAGTATGTCTATTTGTTGGGGGTTGATGATGAGTATAACAGTGGTGGGTAATTTCCAAAAGCTGGGCAGACCATCGTGGTTATGCTCTTTTTTATCTACATAACATCTCTTTTTAAACGGGGGTAAATAGATGGGTAATTTCCAAAATAATATCGCAATCATTACAGGAGCAAGTCATCCAAGTGATATAGGAACAGCTATTTGTAGAAAATTAGCTGCGGATGGTGTAAATATTTTTTTTACACACTGGCATGCGAATCCTGAGTGGATTGACGAATTCAAGAATGAGATTTTGAGTATGGGTGTTTCTAGTGAAGAAATGACGATTGATTTATCAGATCGACAGGCAGCAAAAACAATACTTCATACGGTCGTCGAAAAACTAGGTATACCTTCTATCTTAGTAAATAATGCAGCTCATTCAACGCAGGATGGTTATTTACTGTTAGACGCACAAACACTTGACGAACACTACGCAGTGAATATGAGATCAACTTTTCTTCTTTGTGTTGAATTTGCACGTCTATTTCAAAATTCCAACTTACAATCGGGTAGAATTATTAATATGACATCGGGTCAAGATTTAGGGCCCATGGTTGGGGAACTCGCCTATGTATCTACAAAAGGAGCTATTTCAGCCTTTACTAGATCATTAGCACAAGAGCTTGCTCCATTTGACATAACAGTTAATGCTGTTAATCCAGGACCAACAGACTCCACTTGGATGAATGACGAGATTAGAAACTATTTGTTACCAAAATTTCCAATGGGGCGAATCGGAACGCCAGATGATGTAGCAAGAATGATTAGCTTCCTTGCAAGTGATGAGGCTAAATGGATAACTGGACAAATACTCCATTCAGAAGGCGGATTTCTGCGAGGGTAGAGTGAAAAAAATAAATTGTCTGATGAAATAAGGGGCAATAAAAAGAACACAAATGGAATGTAACATTTGTGTTCTTTCATTATTATTAAAGTTTTATAATCGTTCTTCCTAAATGTTGACCATTTTTGATAGCATCAATTGTTTTAGGCACATCTTTAAGTGAAATTGCATTAGTTAGTGCGTCTTTACTGACGTTCCACTCTTTAGACATTTTCACCCATACGTTTTCTCGATTTTCAATTGGTACATTCACTGAATCAATTCCTAAAAGGTTAATTCCTCTAAGGATAAATGGCAATACTGTTGTTGTTAGATGAATGCCTCCTGCATTTCCACACATACTCATGCTTCCGCCATAAGAAATTTGTGGAATCAATGCAGATGCCACTTCACCACCTACAGTGTCTAATACATAGTCATATTTCTGCTTATTTAATGGTTTTTGTATTCCACCCAATCCACTAGCAAAAATGACTTCAGTTGCTCCTAAGGATTTTGCTACTTCTACTTGATGCTCTTTTCTTACCAACGCAGTGATGTTTTTATAGCCAATTTTAGATAGGATTTGTAATGCAATACTTCCGACGCCACCAGTCGATCCAGTCACAAGTATACTAGGATTATTCTTTACGTTCATTCCATTTTGTTCTAAAGCCATAATAGAAAGCCCAGCAGTGTAACCTGCTGTTCCAAAAATCATGGCATCCTTTAAATCTAATTGGTCTGGCAATGGTACGATCCATTCGGCAGGGACTCTAGCATATTCGGCAAATCCGCCTGTATGATTCATTCCCATAGCAAAGCCAGTTACAATGACCTGCTGTCCAGGTTCAAATTGAGTATTCTTCGATTGAACAACTGTGCCACTTAAGTCAATACCAGGAATCATCGGATAGTTTCGAATAACACCACCATTTTTCTGAACTGCTAGCATATCCTTATAGTTGATGGAAGAATAAGCTACCTGAATCAGCACGTCTCCTTCAGATAAGTTATCAAAAGTTATCTGTTCTAATTCATAAATAATTTGTTCATCCTTTTCTTTCACAACAATTGCTTTAAAAGAATCCAATTAATACATCCCCTTTTAATTCTGCTACAAAATAGTTTTGGTGCAGAAGTGTTTTCTGTTCAAAGTTATCATGATAAGATTGTGATTGTCAATATGGAGGAGATAATATGGAATTACAGGAATGCATAAATTTTTTGTTGAGTACTAGTCAAAATAAAGTATTTAAATACTTCAGTAAACTTTTAGAAGAGTATGGAGTGACACCTGCTCAATATGGTGTATTAAATTGTTTATGGCATGAGGGACAGCTCTTTCCTAAGCAAATCGGGGAGCTATTATATTTAGAAGCGCCTACAATTTCAGGTATTTTAGATAAAATGCAGAAAGCTGACCTGGTTGAACGATCAATTGATCCAGAAAACCGTCGAGCTGTTTTAGTAGTGGCTACTCCAAAAGCGAATGAACTGAAGGAGAAAATAGAAAAAGCAACAGCTGAATTAAATCAAACAGTTCTTCAAAATTTGTCAAACGATGAACAAGTTGTTCTCAAAAAGGCTTTGTCCACGATTATGAATTCTCAATTTTAATGTTCCTAAAAAGCAAATTGCAGCTACGCTACAGCTGAGATTTGGTTAGGGTGATACAGGCACATCTACAATAGGTAAGTGGTTTTTCGAATAAACGTTGCATGTATTTAACATACAAAGCTATGTCCTAACATCTAGAAAATTTTGTTAAAATTTACGTAAGGAGGCAGGTAAGTTGATAAGAGAATTAAAAGAATTTGTGTTAGAGTCAAGCGAGGATGAAGTGAAGTCCCTATTATTTCAAATGCTACTTAGAATAAGTATAGAGGAACAGAATGAGCAAGACCTTGCAAAAGATCTAAAAAAGTTTTATCGCGATTTTCTAATCTTTAAACAAGAGCAAAATAAACTCGAAAATGAAAAAGACTATCAAGCTGTACATGTTGTATTTGGCGATTCTTCATCGGGTAGTTTAAAATTGGCACTTAAGGATATGGAAGAAGAAAAGGTAATTTGCTTATCGGATAATTTTTCAATTGGTCCTATATGGAAATTAGAGGAAGAGGAGGGGCTTGCTCAAAGGCATAAATGGTTAATGAATCATATCAATATCGACGAAGACTATTTATTTAAATATCAGTATGTATTTAAAAATACACTTTTACAGATACATGCTATCCCTGAACATGTAAGAATTATAATCTGGGCTGGTGAAAATTCTGATGAACAAACTGCTTTAAGATATGTTCTTTATTTATTGAAAGATAGAGCAAACAACATTATTTTTATCAATACAACTACAAATTATAATAAATATTTTACAAAAACTAATTTAGCTTTACCGCCTAAACATACAGGAGAAGTTGCATCAGATAAGTTAAGAAAAATATATGAAAGAAATAGATCGAGTCAGCCCTTATCTCAAGAAGAACGAAAAAAATACGAACATGATTGGTTAACATTATCTAATGACAGAGACAATCTCAGAGTATGGGAAAATAAGCGTATTTGCAATGTAGATGAAGACTATTACGACGACTATATAATACATACAGCGAAAAGATTACATGTTGAGAGGAATTTTTTAAAATCCGCAAGACTAATAGGGGAAATTATCGGTCATTTGAATCAGGCTATTGGTGATCAATATTTTGACTATAGATTGATTCATTTAATCTTACAAGGAGTTTTTGAAATAGAAGGGGTGCCGAAAGCAATGAGGTTTTATAGTGTGAAACTCCGTAAAGATTCCGAGTTGGATTGATGTAAACGAGCTTATTATGTAGTTTAAAACCCTATAGAAAGGTGTTGTGTTGAATGTTCGCTAATTCATTTGAAAAAGTAATAAATTCTGTAAAAAGTACATTTCATGCTCTTGATTGTACAGGAGCTGCTCTCGTTTTGTTTCAGAATAATGAATTGCAAGTGGAACAATATTGGGGGAAGAATTCAGATCAGAAAAATGCACGTTCTATTCAAGCTGATACAAAATTTCATCTTGCTTCATGCCGTAAAAGCTATATTGCGTTTGCAGTGGCATATGCAATCTATCATGGTGATATTCAATCAATTGATGATGAGATATCTTTATATCTATTGCCTGAACAACAAAAGGAAGTATTTAATGGTATTACAATTCGACACTTAGTAACGCATTCACATGGACTCGAATACATAGAAGGAGAGGATATACGTACATTTGCTCCAGGCACTAATTGGGCCTATCGAGGTAGAAATATAGAATTAATCTCAGAAATCATAAAATTTGCAACAAAGCGAACGATTGCTGAAATTGTTAATGAAGAGGTTTTCAAACCATTAAACTTTGTTGAAACGAATTGGTACAACACATTTGATGATACCTTCGTTGAAGTCATTCGAGAACAGAATGAACGATTTTGGTCAGCTTCTACAAATATAGACGGTAGTCAAATGAATATGTATGCATCTGCACGTGAATTAGCGCAGTGGGGGTTACTTCACTTAAATGAGGGGAAAATCGATAGTAAACGAATGATTCATCCAGAAATCCTAAAGTTAGCTACTACCATACATAGCCCTACATTCTCAAATCCTGATCTACCTGAAAACGGTTTTTTCTGGTACGTAAAAGGATCTCAGGCGAATCGTTCTGAAATAGGTGCCTTTGTACCGAATGGAGCTTTTCAAATTTTAGGTTATACAACGGTCACACTTCTAGTTATTCCAAGTGAAAAAATCGTAGCAGTTAGAGCATTTAATAGTTTTGGATCACCAAAGGGATATGATTACTTAGTGGATGTTCGAAATTTTGGGAATTCAATTATGATAGATTTAAATGAAATGGACAATGATTCACAGTGAAATTGTTTTAATTGGCGGTGGAGTGATTGAAATTATTAGATATTCCATATAATTTAGATTTTTACTTTGATAAGCATTTAAGAGAAGTTCCCATTTCAAAAAATGATATGATTAAAGGTATTGATTTTTTAAAAAATGAAATTCTTAGCCACTGTGATAATGGCCAAGAATTAGCTAGCATATATGGTCTGATTGGTGTCTATTCAAGAATTATCAATAAAATAGAAGAAAGTAAAAAATACCTTAGTTTAGCAATTGAACTGAATAGACAATTAGGAAATCATAAGCGTATATTTGTCAATGAGTTACGCCTTGCACACACATATCAATGGGAAAAAAACTTTCAAGAATCCAATAAAATATTTAAGAAACTGATGGAGCAATCAGAAAATAATAGCGATAATCATTATTTGGACTTTGTCTACCAGCATTACGGTAAAAACTTATATGACCAAAGTGATTACCGATTAGCGCTAACATACTTTGAAAAAGCATTAAGACTCAGGGTCAATAAGGGAAATCAAGAACTTATCGATTCTACTGAATATGCAATTTCCATTTGTAATGAGCAGATAAAGTAAAAATGGCCAACGTATATACCCGTGGTACACGTTCAATTAAATGGTGTAAAAGGAATAGTAAACTTCAAAATGTTAGTATCACTATTGCATAGTCGGAAATAACCGGGACTATTTTAGCCCATATTGTTTAATTAATTCGCTGCACATATAACAAACATGAAATATAAAACTGCTTCCACCAAGTGATAGATCAGTGTTTTCTATTTGAATTTTTCGGGCTTAGATACTTTGAATGAAACCACTTCACCACAATTTTTGCAAAAGGACAAAGTAAGTGGGGAGCCAGAATTAATCAAAGATCCTACGGGTCTAACATTACTTTCGGTAGATAATTTTCCATGACCAAGTTGACCAGTTGCAAAAGTGTCGTTACCACAAGCCCTGCAAACTAAATCTTCATTTTCCACATAATCACCTCATAATGTAAATTATGTAAATTGTAACATAAAAAAAAGCCGCAGTGTCGTCACACACTACAGCAAAATAATGAATTTTGAGGAGAATTTGCAGTGAAATAGTTGATTAGAAATCTTCTATTAGCTTTTTTCCGTTTCATCTTTTTTACTTCGAAGTAGCAATGCCATGAATAAAAAGCTTGCGACCCAAAAGGAAAAGAATAAATTTTCGAGCAAAGCCCAATTACCATTTTTGAAATAATCCCATACAGTTGTAAATAAAAACAATGTGACAAAGAAAGCGATATATAAGCATTTTCCGAATGTAGTCAATGAGAGCACCTCTATTTGATTTATGTAAATAAACATATAGTGCGGAATAAATACTATGTAAGGGTCACTGGACTGGAAGTGACCCTAAGTAACAAATGGGGAGGCCGTGACGGTCAACTAGCGCCACAACCTAATAAGTGCGTGCGATACACTCAATGATAATTTGTGCAAATCAACGTTATCTATACATAAAAAAAGCCGCAGCGTCGTCGCACGCTACAGCTTGAATTGGTTTTGACCTTTTATGGCTTAGTCATATAATGATTATACCACAAAAGCGTACAATACCATGTTAAAAGGGTAAGTAATTACTCACTAGAATTTGTTACAGTAGTTTGAATCAATCAAGGCAGCCAGTAGCAAAGGATAACTACAGTTACATTGAGTCTAAAACAGTATGTAGCGCTATGACGAGTTTTATTAGGAACAAGATTTATCAATTCATTAATTTCATCTTTTAATCACATAATTGCCATTCTCGTGATACTTTGTGATGAAAAGTAACAAACTATTCTTCTAATACACTTCTGTCGATCCCTTGTTTTTAGCTATTTCCGCTAAAGAAAGATCTTGATTTTTCAACAATGTATAAATTTCTTCGTTTTTATTGAATTCTATCACCATATGGTGTTTTTGTTACATTTATTTTGTGAACTATATAAAATTTTTATTGCCATTATCAGAACGTAGGTTCTATAATATATGCAAACGGACGTTCTGGTGAAGGGAGAATATAAATGGCAATCATATATCAGTTTTCAAATAAAACATTTAGAGAAATTACAAATGAAAGAATAAACGTAATGAAAATTGCAACTGGTTTTATGGGAGGTATTGTAAAGGTCTATGAACGAGAGGGGACAGTCATTATTCATAGCGAAAATAAAAAGTCCAGCCATGCAAGTATTTCAACCAAAAACGGCCAAGTTAAAGAATGGGAAATGAGATATGCGATTGAACACATTTTAAAACGAAATGTTACGGATGTAAGTATACGTGTTAGTGATACAGGCGTTGTCCATATTCGGAATAAAGAAATTACTTCACTCCCTAATTAAAGAAAAGCCTCTCATTAAAATAAATAAGCGTTGTCCATTATTTTTCGATTTTAAGGTAGGTAGAGCCAATTGATGTTTGGAATCTCAAAACAAATCGATATCTATAAACTATAAGAGGGATACTCAAAACTAAGTAGAATTATTAAGTTTGGAGGAAAATCTATGATAAAAAAAATAGGAATTGGTTTGTTTATCATTGGTGTAGTCATGGCGTTAATAGGTATGCCTTATTTATTGGGATATTCAACAAATGAATTTTTAAAGTATCCTTTGTATTTAGGAATGATAGTAATGGTTGCCTCTTTCCCTACAAAATTAGCAAAAAGAAAGTAATTTGGATTAATGATCTAAAGCCATTGAGACTTCTTTTTATTTTAGTATTGCAATGTTAATCAAAACATTCATTTCATCTATTGAATAATGACGTAATTAGCAATTGTCCCTTTATCCTCCCTTGGTATTTATTTGTAATAATAAAAGTGGATCAATAGTGTAGAATGTTGTCAGTACATAAAAACCACAATAAAAATGAAACAGTATGTGCCAAAGAAAAAATAGTAACTTTAAGCATTTTTAATCGTTTCTTCTATATAAAATAGTACTTGTCCAAACCTTCTTTATTTACATTATTACGAACTGGGGTACTTTTTTATAAAAAATTTGCAGGTACCCCTGTAAGTGCCTACAAAGTGCCCCAGTTAAATACACTTAGTTACAAAGGTATAGAAACCCTCATTAATACAAAACCTTGATATTATGCACATCAAAAAATTAAAAATATCATGGTAGAAAGCAAGGTCATAAGTTATGCTTATCAGTATATTTTTTAAACCCCTTGATACTAAAGGGGTTAGGGGAGGTAAGTATAAACTGTACCCCAATCCGTACCCCAATTTTAATTGTTTATAGAGATTTATCAAAATTTAAGATTTGGTTCATCACTTGCATGGCCTGTTTTTCTCTTTCAGCAAAAGAATGCGCATATGTTTTTAGCAATGTTGAATTAGTCATGCCAAGAATTTTTGCAACTGTTGTAGGTGGTGTTCCTGAAGCTATAGAGATAGTAGCAAATGTATGTCTCAAGCCATGCGGAGAAATTAATTTTACACCATAAATCTCATGCATTTGTATCAAAGTTAGTCTGGCAACCTCCTGATTTAAAGGTTTACAAGTATTACTGATAAAAACTAAGTCATCATCTTGATATTGTTTCCCATAGGCTAGTTTTTTTTCAATACACCATTTCCTATATCGCTCTAACTGCTTTGCTAAATCATCTGTCATATCAATGGAACGTATACTATTAATTGTTTTTGCAGATCTTTCCCCATAAAAATCGCGAGTCCGACTAATATAAATAATTTTTTTTGTAAAATCCACTTCAGACCATCGTAGAGCCTTCGCTTCTCCTCGTCTCATCCCTGTAGCAGCTAGAAGTGCTATTAAAGTATATCTTGAAATATCACAAAATTGTCTAATGCAGTTTAACAAATGTGTTAACTCAGTCGGTGTTAAATAATTTCCTTCAACTTCATCATTATTTTGTTTCTCCACACGTGGTAACTCAGCCTTCGCTATTCGATTTTTATCGATTATTTCATCTTCCACCGCTGCATTTATACAACCTATAAAAAAATTATGATATGTTGCAATGCTTTTTGGGGCAGCAATAGGTATTAATCTATCAATAAATTGTGATTGATAGATGCTTTTTGTAAGTCGAGAAAGTTTAAATTGCCCAATTAAAGGCTTTATAAAAGAGTCAATAATATTACGATATGTTTTAGGTGTAGTTCCTTTCCATTTTGATTTTTTTCGATCGTAATATATGTCTACCCAATGTGAGACGGTCACGTTATCATTTAGCGCAATCTTTTCTCCTCCATTTAAAATTGTACCTTTTAAAGTAATTAGAGCTTTTTCAGCATCAAGTATAGTGTCAAAATTATATTTCGATTTCTCTCTACGCTTGCTGTTATGATCATAGTAATTGTAACGATATGCATATTTCTTTTTTTTATCGGTATCAATATACCAATATATATCCTCTTTTTTGTTACATTTAGTTTGTATCTAGCCATTATTGTTCACTTCCTATCTAACTGACCCGGACAGGTACATAAATTAGAGTTTAAGGACAATTAAAACATCACTCCTTTCACAGTAATTTGAAGCAGATAACCTATATTAAACTCACTTATGAACAGTCCTATATTTATCATCTCATATTTTAAAAGGTAAGATTATGCAACCTCTGCATAATCTGCTTATTGTTATATTGTGTTAATCTCCTATAAGCAAAATCGTATTCTACGTTAAAGATTTGCATTACTTGCATAATGGTTTGTGCTGTATGATTAAGTATCGACAATGATTCCAACAAAGTAAGGAATACAAGCGTTGTTGTATCTTTAAAACAAAGTTTAACCGTTTGTAATAAAGTTGTACCGTTTTGAAAAAAGTTATACCGTTTATAAAAAAGATGAACTGTTTTTTAGATCTTATAATTTATAATAGTTTGAACAGAAATCCTGTTATATGCAGGATTTTCTCCTTATTCAGCAAAACCAGCTAATAGTTGTCAAGATTTTTCAATAAAAATATTAAAACCTACATGATATACTAAAAAAGGGTATATCAAATAAGCCTTCCTCTTATAAATGGAAGGTTTTGTTTAATGTACTTAGATATAGTTTTTAAACCGCATTTTGGAAGGTTTCTTTCCTTTTTAGTAGGGCATATATCCAATGTAAAAGCTTATTAGCACATGCAATAATTGCTACTCTAAAAGGTTTTCCTTCTTCTCGTTTTTTATCGTAGAACTCTCTTAATTTCTTATTTCTAGGGATTATTTCATCACTTGTTTTTTGCTTACGCGCATCTCTTATACCGCATTGTACAGCCATAAACAACGCTTGCCTTAACCGGCTTGAACCTCTTTTGGTTATACGGTTTATTGAGGCAGTAAACCTCCCGGAAGAGTATACGCTTGGATCTATCCCAGCGAATGCTACTAGCTTTTTAGGATGATTAAACCGCTCTATCTCTCCAATTTCGGAGATGATTGTTGCCGCAATCTTTTCTCCAACACCAGGGATAGACTGGATGATCTCATATTCTTCAATTTCTTTAGCGAGAGCATCTATTTCTGCTGCTAACTTTGATAGATGCTCTTGATATTGAAGAACAATGTTAATAAACATTCTTAG
>NZ_WMEF01000004.1 GCF_009724685.1 Lysinibacillus cavernae | reverse complement strand
CGCTTTTCCCGCAGGAGTCGCCGCCCTTCGTTCCAATCAACTTCTACATAAAGAACTCCCTATTCATATGTTGATGAAAAGTAAATTTTCGAAGTGATTAACCATATGACGAAGAATCAAATCAATGAACGTGAATAATTAGGAATGTTAACGATTGATCAATTGGTACCTGAAGAACATTTAGTACGAAAGCTAGAGGCTGCTATTGATTTTTCTTTCATATATCCAGGTAAAGAAACCATTGAGCATATCTTTGCGGATGCTTACTTTTAATGCCATGAATTTAATGAAACTCGCTACTTGGACGTGGCAAGTAGCTTGAGATGGGTAGAAAGTTTCCACTCTTAAACATATTCAGAGAAAAAAACTGACAAAAGGAATCGAGTGTGAATTTCTCGATTCCTTTCGTCTACAGTGTGAGAGGTGCCCTCTAAAATTGAGGTACCTCTTTTTCCATACTATCCGTTATTTTTAATAATCGCTTTTTCAACCAATTCAACAACTTGGTACATAATCGTCGCAAAAAATGCAATGATGAGAAGTGACATCAGAACAAGGTTAAAATTAAATACTTGAAAGCCATAGATAATTAAATAACCAAGCCCTTTTGAAGCTACTAAAAATTCTCCTACAATAACCCCTACCCACGACAAACCAACATTCACCTTCAAAGTTGAAATAATCGTAGGAAACGAGGCTGGCAAAATCACTTCTCGAAAAATTTGCCATCTTGTTGCTCCAAACGTTTGTAAAACTTTACTATAATTCGGATCGACTCCTTTAAAGGCCGTATACACAACAATGGTTGTAATAATGATAGATATCAATGCACCCATGGCTATAATGGAAAAATAACCTGGACCAAGCGCTACAATTAAAATAGGACCAAGCGCAACTTTTGGCATCGCATTTAAAATAACTAAATAAGGATCAAGTACCTTCGATAGCAAAGGTGACCACCATAAGACAACGGCAATTAACGTTCCTAGTAAAGTACCAGCTATAAAGCCAATAACCGTCTCCATTAATGTAACACCAACATGTAATGTTAAAGAACCATCACTTACTTTTCCAATAAATGTATACCAAACATGCGTTGGTGAGCTAAAAATTAAACGATCAATCCACTCTAGTCTTGATAGAAGTTCCCATCCTCCAAAGAATATTAGTAGAATAATAAGCTGATATAGCCGAACAAAACGTTTTTCTTTTTTTAATAATAACTGATATTGTTTAAATAATGTGTTATCCAAGGCTCTCCAGCTCCTTCCAAATCATTTGGAAAACATCTGCATAAGCTGGATGCTGTCTTACATCAAATGGTGATAGCTCACGAAGTTCTTTAGGTATTTCAAACACTTTGTGCAATGTCCCCGGATTTGCTGAAAATAGAAATACACGCTTACTCATTGCGATAGCCTCTCCGATATCATGTGTCACAAGAATAGCAGTCTTTTTATAAGTTTTTAATGTTTCTACAACTAAATCCTCAAGCTTTAATTTCGACTGATAATCAAGAGCCGAAAATGGTTCATCTAATAGTAAAATTTTTGGGTTCACAGCTAATGTACGAGCAAGTGCCACACGTTGCCTCATTCCCCCTGATAATTCTCGTGGATAATTTTTCCCGACATATGGTAAGCCGACTTCCTGCAAAAGTGCATTGGCTGTTACTTTATGTGTTTTATTGCTTCGTTCCATAATTTTCAAGCCGATTGTCACATTTTCTTCGATGGTCTTCCAAGGAAATAAATAGTCTTGCTGAAGCATATAGCCAATGTTAGATTGATTTTGTGCTGATAGTTTTTCACCATCTATATAGACGTTTCCTTCAGTTGCAGAAAACAAACCTGCGATGATCGATAATAATGTCGTCTTCCCACAGCCACTCGGTCCAATGAATGAGACAAATTCACCTTCATGAATCGCAAAACTGATATCACGTAATACTTCCTTTGCCTGAGTGCTTGAAAAATAGCTATGGTGAATATTCTCCAACTGTAAAAATCCCATGTTACTCGGCAGCCTTTTTGGCAAAGCTAGTATTCACAAGTTTTTCATACTCCACTCGTTGAGGAAGTTCACCTGCTTCCTCCATAATTGTTTGCAAATTATCCCACTCTCCTTCATCGAGAATCGGGTCAGTAGCATAAGAGCCTTGTGCTTTATAACGCTCAATTACTGTTTCAATTATCGCAATATCTACATTTTCAAAATATGGCTGGATAATTTTCGCCACTTCTGCAGCACTCTCGTTTTGTACAAATTCCTGTGCTCGTTGTAATGCATTTGTAAAAGCTTGAACGGTTTTAGCGTCATCCTTCAGATAACTACTTTTTGCCATAAAGGACGTGTAAGGGAGATTTCCAGACTCGGTACCAAACGAAGCTACAATATAACCCTTCCCTTCTTTCTCAAAGACGCTCGCAGTTGGTTCAAATAATTGTACATAGTCTCCAGTACCTGACGCAAAAGCTGTAGCAATATTAGCAAAATCAATATTTTGAATGAGCGTTAAATCTTTTATAGGGTCAATGCCATGTTTTTTCAGAACGAATTCTCCTGCCATTTGAGGCATACCACCTTTACGTTGCCCCAAAAACGTTGAACCTTTCAATTGATCCCATGAAAAACTATCCATCTTCTCCCTTGCCACTAAAAAGGTACCATCAGTTTGTGTTAACTGAGCAAAATTTTGAATGGGATCATTAGCCCCTTGTAAAGTCACATAAATAGACGTTTCCGATCCAACTAACGCAACATCAATCCCATCTGATAGTAACGCCGTCATTGTTTTATCGCCACCTGCAATCGTTTGTAGCTCAACAGAAAGACCCTCATCTTTGAAGAATCCTTTCTCAAGCGCTACATATTGAGGCGCATAGAAAATTGAACGAGTTACTTCTCCCACTTTGACTTTTTCTAGCTCTGCTTTATTACATGCCGTCAAAGAAAGGAGTAACAAAGCAATGACACTTAATAATAAACCTTTTGTAAGCCAACGCATTCCCTTTCCCCCTTGATGTGATGAAAATATGCCTATCGACATTAACATATTCACATAAGAAGATTTCGGTGCCTATCAATTTAAACAAAAGAAAACAGCCTTAGCACCATGATCGCTAAGGCTGTTTTTCAAAGTTATAAATGATTGTCACTGATTGGTAGCTTGCTGCTCTTCTCTTTTTTCACGCCATAATCTTGTTTTATAGACAATTAAAATCAAGGCCGCTACGATAAGACCTTCAATCATAGGCAAGAATAGGGCAAAAAATGTAAGCATGATGCAACCTAAAAACAGGAACGCATAAATAATAATATTTTGAGATAGTTTAAGCTTCTTGGCAAAGCCTAATTTATATACAATGGCAGAAAGTGCAAATACAAGAAGAAATACAACATAGCCTGCCATTTCATAGCTAGGTAAATTTTCATACAAAAATCTAGTGATACCCGCCATTCTTCCATAAACTCTTGTTGTTTCATCTGTATTTGTCTGTGCAGCAACTTGAATAACATGTAGTTCACCCAATAAAGCGGACTTAATATCCAAGACTCCTCTTCCTTTCATGTCAGCGGAAAATTATAGTTCTGCGTTACGTAATTTTTTCGCTGCTTTCTCACGTTCGTTTTTATCTAGAATTTTTTTACGAAGACGAATAGATTCTGGTGTGATTTCTAAGTACTCATCATCACCTAGGTATTCAAGAGCCTCTTCTAAAGATAAAATACGTGGTTTTTTAATAACATTCGTTTGATCTTTATTTGCTGAACGGATGTTTGTTTTTTGTTTCATTTTTGTGATGTTTACAGTGATATCAGCGTCACGAGTATTTTCCCCAACGATCATACCCTCGTAAATATCTGTTCCTGGCTCTAAGAACAGTGTACCACGATCTTCAATTTGCATCATACCATAAGTTGTTGATTTACCAGTTTCCATTGAAACTAGTACACCTTGGTGACGTCCACCAATTTTACCTGGTAGTAATGGTTGGTAGCAATCAAATGTATGGTTGATAATACCGAAACCTTTTGTCATCGACATGAATTCAGTCGTATAACCAATTAAACCACGAGCTGGTACTAAGAACGTTAAACGAACTTGACCACTGCCGTTGTTCACCATATCAAGCATTTCACCTTTACGTGTACCAATCGATTCAATAATTGAACCAACATTTTCTTCAGGTACATCGATTTGAACGCGTTCGAATGGTTCACATTTTACGCCGTCGATTTCACGTACAATTACTTGTGGTTTAGACACTTGTAATTCGAAACCTTCACGACGCATATTTTCAATAAGGATTGATAGGTGAAGCTCACCACGACCAGAAACTGTCCAAGCATCTGGAGAATCAGTATCTTCAACACGTAAAGACACGTCTGTTTGTAATTGAGCACGTAAACGCTCTTCTACTTTACGAGAAGTAACCCATTTCCCTTCACGACCAGCGAATGGAGAATTGTTTACTAAGAAAGTCATTTGTAAAGTTGGCTCATCGATACGTAAAGGTGTAAGCGCTTCTTGGTGCTCAACAGGGCAAACTGTTTCCCCTACGTTGATATCTTCCATACCTGAAACGGCGATTAAGTCACCAGCTTTAGCTGTCTCAACTTCTTCACGTTTTAAACCGAAGAAACCAAAGATTTTCGTTACACGGAAGTTTTTCACTGTACCGTCTAATTTCATCAGTGCAACTTGTTGACCTACAGAAATTGTTCCACGGAAAACGCGACCAATTCCGATACGTCCAACGAAGTCATTATAGTCAAGTAGAGCTACTTGGAATTGTAATGGATCTTCTGAGTTATCAATTGGTGCTGGAATAGCCTCAATAACTTTTTCGAATAGACATTTCATATTTTCTTCTTGTTTAGATGGATCTGCGTCCAAAGAAGCTGTACCATTTACACCTGATGCATAGACAACAGGGAAGTCTAATTGATCGTCATCTGCACCTAGCTCGATGAATAATTCAAGCACTTCGTCTACTACTTCTAGTGGGCGAGCTGAATCTTTGTCTACTTTATTAACAACAACGATCGGTGTTAAGCGTTGTTCCAATGCTTTTTTCAGTACGAAACGTGTTTGAGGCATACAACCCTCATACGCATCGACAACTAGTAAAACGCCGTCTACCATTTTTAAAATACGTTCTACCTCACCACCGAAGTCAGCGTGTCCAGGCGTATCAAGGATGTTGATACGAGTTCCTTCATAGTTTACTGCTGTATTTTTAGCTAAAATCGTAATACCACGTTCGCGTTCAATATCATTAGAGTCCATTGCACGTTCTTCAACACGTTCGTTTGAACGGAATGTACCTGATTGTTTTAGTAATTGGTCGACTAAAGTAGTTTTACCATGGTCAACGTGGGCGATAATTGCGATATTGCGAAGATCTTGACGTAAGTTTGTCATTATTCCACTCCATATTCTTTTTTCGAATGTTTAACTGTGATATTATAGCACAAGAAGGATAGAAATGTCCTTATTAGAATTTCCATCATTCTAAAAAATATATTTAAATCACAAATTTTTATATAGGAGGCTCGGCTATGAATCGTGCAAAAATCGTAATGGCCATCTATGCATTAGCAGCTGTATTAGCAATGTGCTCTATCGGCTATTCTGTGGCAGCTAGTAGTGTATTTGGTGCAATAGCAGGCATTGTGGCTACTTGTGTCATTTTCATGACAGCCTTTAAAATGAAGCGTAAACTACGTGCGCAAGGATTACTTTAATAAAAAAAAGGGGCTGTCTAAAAAAATAGACAGCTCCTTTTTATTCATAAGGCACAATATATTTTTCTAATAATTCTTTATGAATAGAGGGATTGGCTATGATAAAAGTATCTTGATGTAGGAAATCAAAGCCTTCTCCATGTAAATTTGTTGCAATTGCCCCAACTTCCTGTGCAATGATGGTCCCTCCTGCAATATCCCATGGTGCTAGACGCATGGAAACATAAGCATCCAATTTACCACTAACAACAAAGGCTATTTCCATGGCTGCTGATCCGTAAGACCGTGTACCACGCACTTTACGTACCATTTCTATTACTTTTTCATGGTGAATATGTCGATTGGGTGCTACCCAATGTGCATTGATACCAATGACGGACTCTTCCATTGTAACAGCTTGTAGTTTTCGCAATGGTGACTCATTATACCATGCCCCTTGTCCTGCGATGGCATTAAATAGATCCTCACGCATAACATCAAATATGTAACCTAATTTTCCTACGCCATGCACAAAAATACCAATAGAAATCATAAAATGACGATGCTGCTTGACGAAATTCATCGTGCCATCAATTGGATCAATAATCCAGACGACACCATCTAACGATTCAACCTTTTCGCCCATTCCTTCTTCCCCTAAGATTTTGTGGGTTGGATCAAAAGCTTTAATTTGCTCGATAAAGAATAATTCGGTCTCTCGGTCAATATTTGTCACAAGGTCATTTGCACCTGATTTTGTTTCAACCACCAAATTATACGAAAAAGCCTCTCGAATACGTCTCCCAGCTTCAAAAATGATACTTTTCGCAAATTCATCAATTTTTTGTAAATCCACTAAAAACCCACCCTTCGAATATAAGAAAAGGCTCATTCTTTCTCTCGCTCTTCGTATGCTAATCATACCTTTTCCCACTACTTAACACTAATTTTTGCTTTACAAAACATAGGACTGATATTTCATTATGATATACACTCTATTTTACCCTTTGTCACAATAAAAATCACCTGCTGTCGAAATATTCAGCAAGTGATTTTTTAAATAGGTATAAGATTTTGATTACGCATAGGCGTGAAAACTTTCAAGTTCCATCTGAATTTCTGACAGACGTTTTTTACTTTTTTCAATCTCAACATCATTTTTTTCATTCATCGCAGCAAAGAGCGAGGCTAATTCATAATCTAATTCTAATTGTAAAATGTGTTCATATTGCTTTTCAATGTCAACTTTACGTATAATTTTTATGATTGGTTTCATAAAAAACACTTCCTTTTTTAATTTTTTTTCACAAAAACTTTTGTAAATCGCTAAAGTTCTTGTTATAAGATTTTTCCCCAAATTTAGCGTAAAATAAACCTTATAAAACGAAAGGAGTAAAATAAAATTGCAAAAAATAAAGTGGACAAACAAAGACTTTAATGTTTTTAAAATAGACGGTTTGGACCAAAGAATGGATGCTTTAAATGTAAATGTACGTCCAAAGTTTCATCAGCTTGGAGAAGGTTTTTCGATATATTTCTCTAGCCAATTAGGGGAAGAATTCTTTCCACACGTTGCCAAACATGCTCGAAGAACTGTCAACCCGCCTAAAGACAGTTGGGTTGCCTTCGCTCCTTATAAAAGAGGTTATAAATCATTGCCTCACTTTCAGATTGGTCTATGGCACACACATTTATTCATCGTCTTAGCTATTATTTATGAAGCACCACAAAAAAATGTGATGGCTGAACGTTTACTAGCTCATAAATCTTTACTGGATCAGCTTCCTAATGATTTTATTGTGTCAGGAGACCATATGTCCCCTGAAGCCATTTCTCTCGAAGAGGCAAAAGAAGACAAGCTTGAAGCACTGCTTATACGCCTACGAGATGTCAAAAAAGGTGAGTTTTTAATTGGCCGTCATATTCCAAAAGAGCAAGCGACAAAGCTAACAGCCAGCGAATTAAACCAATTAACAGAAGAAACATTTAATAGCTTACTTCCTCTTTACAACGTCATTGTTGGAAAATAACCTTACTTAAAATGTGTAAAAAGGTACCTAATTAAGCGTTTTATTGATGTAGTTTATGCAAAATGTCGGTTTTTAACACAAAAAATTAAAAAGTGGATGTGAGTTGTTCTCACATCCACTTTTTTATCGACCATTTTTAGGCACAACTTTTATGATTGCACCATCTTCCGCTTCTTTTGTTTGTTTCACGACAGGATAGCTAATATAGCCACTTGCCTCTTCAAATTCGCGAAATATTGATTTTTCTTCAGCCTGTGAAGGAACAATCTCTTTAAAGCGACGATATTTAGCTAGCATGACTTCACGCTTGATGCCCTTTTCATAAGCTTTCTCAATCCCTTCGAAGAATTGAATAACATCCACTATCTCCTCTGTGGACCAATCAGTTGAAAACGGATAAGAATATTCCATTCGACAAAACCACCTTTACGTTATTGCCCCCATTTTAACCGGATACTTTCAGCTTCTGCAACCATTCGATTAATTAATTCTTCAACTGTTGGGATATCATGAATCATTCCCGTCACTTGCCCAGCCCAACCAAAGCCTTGATCCTTATCGCCATCGTAAATAAAACGCTTATTGGCTGAACCACTTATATAGTCTTTTAAAGCATCATAAGATGGCGTTTTTTCCTCAATTTCTAAAATTTTTGCCGTAAATTCATTGCGTAAAGCTCTTGCTGGAGCACCAATAGAACGCTTAATGATCGTCGTATCAGCCTCTGTGCTTGCGATTAACGCTTCCTTATAAGCCTTCGATGCATCGACACACTCCTTTGTTGCAATAAAACGAGTACCCATTTCAATGCCTTCAGCACCCAGCATGTGTGCCGCCATCCAGCCTCGACCATCGCCAATGCCTCCAGAAGCTATGACTGGTATTTTCACACTATCGACCACTTGAGGAACTAGCACCATTGTGCCAACATCATCACGTCCCAGATGACCTCCACCCTCTTGACCAACTACCATCACAGCATCCGCTCCAAGCTGTTCAGCTTTTTGAGCTTGTCTTCGAGCAGCTACAAGTACCAATTTTTTTATATCCGTTCCTGCTAACAACTCAAATATCGGCGCTGGATTTCCTCCAGTCATTGTCACTACGGGTACTTCTTCCTCGACAGCAACACGCACCATCTCCTCATAGCCTGTGCCATGCATACCAATAGCGAAATTTACGCCAAACGGTTTATCTGTTAATGTTCGTACTTTATGGATCTCCGCTCGTAATAAATCAGGATTTTGTAAACTCATGGCCGTGATTTGCCCTAGACCTCCAGCATTCGACACAGCTGCTGCTAAATCAGCGTATGCTAGATAGGCTAATCCCCCTTGAATAATCGGGTATTTAACCTGTAAAAGCTCCGTCACACGTGTATTCCAATTCATAATACCACCCCTTTCGTTCAATACTAATTTCTCGATATCCCGAAAAAATCCTTTTATTTTTATGAAAAGTCTATTTTTTCGTGTCGTTAGGTGCTATAATTCATTTGTTTTCTTAGATATTAAAAAGTGAGGTGGTACCTGCGTTGTCACAACTAGAGACTCCATTGTTCGACGTATTACTTAAACATCGGAACAGACATCCCATACAGTTCCATATTCCAGGCCATAAGAAAGGGCAAGGGATGGACCCTGCTTTCCGAGAATTCGTCGGCGACAACGTTTTATCAATAGATTTAATTAATATTGCTCCACTAGACGATTTACATTCACCAAAGGGTGCTATTAAAGAAGCGCAAAACCTTGCAGCTGAGGCCTTTGGTGCTGATCATACATTCTTTTCCGTTCAAGGTACTAGTGGCGCCATCATGACGATGATTCTGACCGTCGTCGGTCCAGGTGATAAAATTCTAGTGCCGCGGAATGTTCATAAATCTATTATGTCGGCGATTGTGTTCGCTGGTGCAATTCCGATTTTTATCCATCCTGAAGTCGACAGTGAATATGGGATCTCTCATGGCATATCTCCAGAAGCTGTCGAAAAAGCGTTGAATGCTTATCCAGATACAAAAGCAGTACTTGTTATTAATCCAACATATTTTGGCTTTACAGCTGATTTAAAACGTATTGTCGAAATCGCTCATAGCCGCAATATTCCTGTAGTAGTGGATGAAGCTCACGGTGTACACATAAAATTCCATGACGACCTACCGTATTCAGCAATGGAGGCAGGTGCTGATATGGCCGCTACAAGTGTACACAAGCTTGGTGGCTCCATGACACAAACTTCCATTCTAAATGTACGTGAAGGTCTTGTTTCAGCAAAACGTGTACAAGCTGTGTTTTCCATGCTAACAACTACATCAACTTCGTATCCATTACTTGCTTCGCTTGATACAGCTCGACGTCAGCTAGCTATTCATGGGTATGATTTAATCGACGATGCACTTCGTTTAGCAAAAGATGCACGTAAACGCATCAATCAAATACCGCATTTAAAATGTGCAGGTAAGGAAAAATTGCATTCATCTGCAACTTATGACATGGACCCATTAAAACTTCTTATTAGTGTGAAAGATTTAGGCATTTCTGGGCACAGAGCAGAAGAATGGTTACGTTATAACGCCAATATTGAAGTAGAATTGTCTGACCTTTATAACATTTTATGTTTAGTGACATTAGGAGATACGAAAAAAGAAATTAATCTATTGGTGAATGCACTAACCCGTATGTCAAAAGCATTTGATTCTGAAGCGGCTATTACTGAAGCTGTTGTAAATGTGCCAGAAATCCCAGCTCTTGCTATGTCACCTCGTGATGCATTTTATGCAGATACTGAAGTGGTTCCACTGGCAGAAGCAGACAACTGTATTTGTGCGGAATTTATAATGGTATATCCTCCTGGTATTCCAATTTTTATTCCCGGGGAAATAATTACCCAAGAAAATATTCATTATATTCAAATGAATATTGAAGCTGGTTTACCAGTACAAGGACCAGAGGATACAACATTAAAAACTATTCGTGTCATAAAAGAACGCAAACCTATTTTCTAAAAATCGAAAGTTAGCTCTTCATTGTGAAGAGCTAGCTTTTTTCATTATCTATCAAAACACAGAAGTAAGTATATCTATGAGAAATAATAACCACAGATAATTCAATAAAAAATCGCCCATTGTTTTATATCATTGCTGTTTTAGAAATTTCTTATTACCTGTAATCATGAAATCTGATACAGTTCGCTTAACTTAATGAAATTATCTATATCAAGATAACATTTTCCTCATTCCCATTTAGACATAGCTTGCCGTGAAATATTCAAATACTCACCCACAACATCTTGTGTATAACGATGTTGTTCTCTTAATTTTTTTCAATGATTTTCTAAATTCATTGGTATTCAATTACCATTTTTTTGGTAAACAGATATTGCTCGAGAATTTTTTATTGCATTTTCTCAACGACTAGTTGCATTTATAAACTCCCTATTAAATAAGCTAAAATTTTGAATACATAATGTATATTATTTACAATATAGAAAAAGGGAGTGAATTAGATGAATACATGGGATCAACGTTTTCAAGGAACTGAATACGTTTATGGGGAACAACCAAATACCTTTATTAAAGATTATGTATATTCTTTAAAAGAATGCCCTAATATCGCTGCCTACGCAGAGGGTGAAGGACGCAATGCTGTTTTTTTAGCCTCAAAGGGACATACCGTCACTGCCTATGATTATGCACAAAGTGGTCTTCAAAAAACTGAACAATTAGCATTAAAGCACCATGTTACAGTTCAAACTGTGCTAGCAGATTTACTTCTCGATGAGCTTCCTGAGAATATGTATGATGCTGCCATTATGGTATTTGGACATTTTCCAGTGAAGCAACAGCAAGCCGTTATAGAGAAGATTATCAATTCAGTAAAACCAGGTGGACGCATCATGATGGAGCTATACTCCATTTATCAAATCCCTTATGCTTCAGGTGGTCCGCAACAGCTCGATTTTTTATATGACCCTCTACATGTACTTCAATGGTGTCATGCTCATAAAATCATACATTACTTTACAGGTGAGCAAGTTCGTCATGAGGGATTGTTACATACGGGGCTGGCACACACCATTCAATTGATTATCGAAAAAAACTAAAGGAGATGTCTCAAATGACTTTTGAGACATCTCCTTTTTTGTGCGAAAGAAAATGATACGAATCAGCCGTAAAAAGTGAGAATACGTGCTTGTTCTTTACTTATTAGCCATCTGCTTTACATAAATAAATAGACAAATAAAGGACAGAAAAATGCTCCAATCACTGCCGTTAAGCCCATAGATAATGAACCCACTGATAGTTCCTGTTCCCCATATTCTCTTAATTTTACAAGACCTACACCATGTGAGGCACTACCTACTGCAACACCTCTACTAACAGGCGAATCAATTTTGCCATATTTAATGACTAATGGTCCGATAATAGCCCCCACAAACCCTGCAATCATGACAAAAACAGCGGTTAAAGGTGGAATACCTCCAATTGTTTCACTTACCTGCATCCCAACAGGCGTTGTTAATGATTTAGGTAAGGCTGTCAGCATCCAACTAGCCTCGACACCGATCATTTTAAGTAACACAAAAATTGTCGCTAAACCAGTAATCATGCCGATTATAAGACCTGATAAAATAGAATATTTATATTTCGAAATAATAGCTCGCTGATTATAGAGCGGATATGCAAGTGCAACAACAGCTGGCCCTAACATTTTTTGAAGCCATTCCCCACCTTCCATATAAGTTGCATATGGAATATCAAATACAAGCAAAATAACTGCACTGACAATCGTAGTTGTGACTAATGGAATCATGATAGGATGTGGGAATCGCTGATAAAGCTTTGTAAATAATATGAACATTATAATAGTGCTAAGGACAACAATTGCTTCAATCAACCGATAACTCTCCCTTCCCTTCTTCAACTGTGGTTTCAGTGCTTTCTTTTTTCGCCAATTCCTTCTTCTCGATGATTTGTGTCAGCTGACCAGTTACATAAATAGAGATTAACGTACTAGCAATAACTGCTAAAATAATGAGCTGGCCAGTTATTGACATGAGTTCTGGATAATCAATTACGCCTACCGTTGCTGGAATGAAAAACAACGTTAAAATGCCAATTAAAAACCCTGCGCCATCTTGAATATATTCAACCTTAATGATTTTAAAATTGAGTGAAAGTGCTAATAACAGTAATCCAATGACACTTCCTGGAAGAGGTATGTGCAAATAAGATACAATGCCTACCCCCATGTAATAAAAAATAGTAAGTATGCCAATTTGAACAATGATACGAATAACTCGCAACAACAACGCAGCAAAATTTTCGTTTAACATTTCGCCACTTTTCACCCCCTATACCGTACATTCTACATCTGCAGGAATTTTCTGTCTATTAGAATTTTAGAAAAACAATGATCAGTTACAGAAAAAATCAAACACTTCTATAATACAGTATTAAAATTCTTTTTTTCCAAAAATCACGATTTTACTTAGGTAAAATTGTATTGTTGTTTGTGATGCCCTTATGCTCAGACAGTTAAAATAACATCCTTATATTTTTATCAGTAGCTGCCAAGGTCAATTAGAACATACGCTACATATTTTAATCACTATCTAGCAAATTTTTAAAATCTTCTATATAATCAAAAATTACACAAGTTACTAGTTTTTTCACTATTAAAATTTCCAATATGTACGATAAGGTGGGATTTCGATTATCTTTAAAACATTAACACTCCAAACTCGCTTTGCCTATTATAGTAGTTTTTTAATTTTTATTATTGTCACTTTAGCCGGTTTACTTTTTTATGTAACAATTTCGGATGCATTGCAAACGCAAATTGGTAACCGAGCGCTATATTTGGCGGAAACAACTGCCAGTAGAGGCGATGTTATAGCAGCCTTTCACACAGACAACCCATCAGAAAATCTACAAAAAATTAGCGATGAAATTATGCACGCTGCAAATGCGACTTATGTTGTAATAGGTGATAAAGATGGGATTCGCTACACCCATCCGATCGCTGACCGAATTGGTAAATCCATGGTTGGTGATGATAATGACAGGGCGTTGATAAACGGTGAATCTTATATTTCAATCGCTGATGGTTCAATGGGACATTCCATTCGTGGGAAAGCACCTATTTTTGACACAAATGGCTCTATTATAGGTGTTGTATCAATTGGCTACTTAACAAGTGAATTAGATAACTTATACCTTTTATACCTTGATAATATTTTTTATACGATGGTAATTGCACTAAGTATCGGTATTATCGGCTCTATTTTTTTATCCCGAAATATTAAAAAGCAAATTTTTAATTTGGAGCCCAATGAAATTGCTAGCCTATTAACAGAAAAAAATACTTTAATTGAATCAGTTCGTGAAGCTATTATTACCGTAAATGAACAAGGCGAAATTACAACCTTAAATAATGCTGCCGCCAATATCTTAAATTTTACCGACACAACTTTTATCATTGGTGATAATATCGAGCAACATATACCAAATACACATCTTCTTAATGTATTAATGAATGGTGAAAAACAGTTAGATAAATTAATGAATGTCAACGGCCATGAAATTATCGTAAACCGTGTTCCTATGAAGGTGAATGGTAAAATTGTCGGTGCTGTTGCAAGCTTCCGTTTACAATCAGAAATTGAACAAATGGCTATTGAATTATCACAAGTAAAACAATATACGGAATCTTTACGTGCACAAACACATGAATTTAAAAATGTCCTTTATACAATTTCAGGCCTTATTCAATTAAATGCATCCGAGGAAGCCCTATCTATTATTCATAAAGAAGTACAAGGACACTCCTCTCTAACACAATTTATTACAAATCGTGTGAAAGACCCATTTTTAAATGGTGTAATTATCGGATTTTTTAATCGCGCTCGTGAATTAAAGATTCAATTGATTTTTGATGAGGATAGTTATTTAGAAAATTTTCCTGAAAATATCGAAAAAAGTCTTATCATTTCAATTATGGGCAATTTATTAACCAATGCTTTTGAAGAGGTTGAAAAAAATAAAAAGCAACACCGAATCGTAAGGCTTTTTATATTGGATAATGGAGAGGAAATCATCTTTGAGGTCGAGGACTCCGGTAATGGTTTAGCACAAGAAAAACTAGATGTACTATTTTCAGAAAATATCTCTACAAAAGATAAGAAGCATCGAGGCTATGGGTTAAAGAAAGTAATTTCCAGCATACATGATCTAAACGGCTCACTCGCTCTTGGAGAAGGCGATTTAGGAGGTGCTCTATTCATCGTATCTATTAGCAAAAGGGGGACGATCATTAATGAATGATATTGAAGTGCTAGTAATTGAAGACGATGTACGTGTAGCAGACGTACATTGTCGTTTTTTAGAGAAAATTGAAGGCTTTACAGTAATTGCGTGCGCCAACACTGGTGAAGAAGCTTTAGATTGGCTTCAATCATTTTCACCACATCTTATATTACTCGATGTATTTTTACCAGATATTCTTGGCGTAGATTTGATTGATAAAATCAATGAAGTAAGCCCAACTAGTAGCATCATTTTAATTACCGCAGCCACAGAGGCACACATTGTACAAAAAGCATATCTGAAAAATGTTACGGACTATATTTTAAAGCCATTTACATTCGATCAGCTAAAAGAAAGTATAGGAAAATTCCATTTCAATCATTTATTGCTGCAAAAGAATGAGAGATTCACACAAGAAAAAATTCAATATCTATGGCCAAAAGCTGCTTCAACCATTCCTCAAGATACACCATTACTTTTACCGAAAGGCATTGATTCAACAACTATGAATCATGTTATCAATTATTTAAGTACAATGAAGGATGGTAGTACAGCTGAACTATTAGGAAAGAATATCGGTGTTAGTCGTTCCACCGCTCGTCGTTATTTAGAATTTTTAGTTACACAAAAGCAGGCATATACTGAACTGACCTATGGAACAGTTGGTCGCCCTGAACGACGATACTTTATTTCCAAATAAACTTTATGAACAAAATGACGTTAATCCACATTATTATCACAATATTTAAACAATTTTGATATAAGTTATAGTAATGGTAGCGCTAAATTGATAGCGCTACCATTTTATTTATTTAGGGGGATTTTTATGTTGAGGCAAATTTCGAAAATAATGGTAACTGGCTTACTATTTACTAGTTTGGTTGGCTGTTCATCATCAAATGGAGAAACAACTGATGAAAAGAAAACAAGTGATTATCCGAAAAGCAATATTACTATTGTTGCTCCATCAGGGGCTGGTGGTGGATGGGATTTGACAGCTCGTGCGCTAGCAAAAACAATGAATGATACAAGTTTAATTGACAAGGCGATTCAAGTTGAGAACAAGCCCGGCGGCGGTGGTGCTGCCTTTATGGCAACATTTGCTACAAAGGAAGTAAATAATGATTATATGTTAATGGTTAAATCGCCTCCTATTCTTATAAATCATGAAAAGGCTGAAGGAAATAGTAAATTTGGCTACAAGGACACTACACCTTTAGCGCAGTTAACACGTGACTATGGGGCAATCGTTGTTAAACAGGATTCTCCATTCCAAACACTTGATGATGTATTAAATGCCCTGAAAACTTCGCCAAAAGACGTCACATTAGCAGGTGGCTCTGCACCAGGCTCTATGGATCATCTAGTCGGAATTATTCCGGCTTATAAAGCTGGCATTGACTTAAAAACAATTAAATATGTTTCTTATGATGGAGGCGGTGAGGCTGTAACAGCATTATTAGGTGGCAATGCTGATGTTATTGCAACAGATGCTTCCACAATTGCTACTTATGTTAAATCTGGAGATGTACGTGTATTAGCTGTAAGTTCATCTGAACGCTTAGAAGGTGAGCTAGCTGAAGTGCCAACATTTAAAGAGGCTGGTATTGATGAAGAATTTACAATTTGGCGTGGTATTTTTGGCCCGAAGAATATGAGTGAAGATGCGATTGCCTATTGGTCTGAAAAATTACAAGCAATGTCTGAATCAGAGGAATGGCAAGCTGAAGTAACACGTAATGGTTGGCAAGCTGAATACCGCAATTCTAATGAATTTACAGCTTATCTAGATAATCAAAATAAAATAATCGTTGAACTGTTAACTGCTCTAGGTATGCAAAAATAAAAATAACATTTGTCAAAAAAAGGCGCACAAGTATTTCCATAAAATATTGAACTACTTGTGTAACCTTCAATTATTGTCAGTGGAGGTGTAAAACGATTGAACCATACATTTGATAAAACATTTAGCATTATCCTACTAGCACTAAGCATTTTATTTGTCTTTCAAGCAACGCAAATTTCTGATAGTGCTTATGGGTCTACTGTCGGCCCTACAATATTTCCACTAGGTTTAGGCATTATTTTAGGTTTGTTAAGTCTTCAATTATTTTATGAATCATGGAAAAATGCTGTGAGAGAGCGAATCACTGGAGGACCCACAACATCTTCTAAAACCTCCTCTACAGAGCTTAAAAAGTTTTTATTCATTTTTGGTAGTGCTATAGCCTATGTATTTTTCCTTGAAAAAATCGGTTATATGATTACAACATTTTTATTTCTGTGCATCAGCTTCCAAGTGATGCAACGATCTAAGCTTATCTATTCCATCCTTATTGCAGCTGGATTTTCACTGGGTGTCTATTATGTATTTACAAGTTTACTAGGAGGATCTTTGCCTAGTTTCCCAACTTTTTAGTGTAAAGGAGTGAACATATGTCAACAATGCAATTTTTAGTTGATGGATTTGCCGTTGCCTTTCAATGGCAAAATCTATTATTCGCTCTTGTTGGTGTCATAATTGGAACAGCAGTTGGTGTACTTCCAGGTATAGGTCCCATGAGTGGTGTTGCTTTACTAATCCCTGTTACAGCAACCATTACAGCTGGACTACCAACGGAAGCTGCCGCTACAAGCTCAATTATTTTACTTGCAGGGGTATACTATGGAGCCATGTATGGTGGTTCAACAACTTCTATTTTGTTAAATACGCCTGGTGAATCCTCATCAGTTGTAACAACATTGGATGGCTATCAGATGGCCAAGCAAGGCCGTGCTGGGAGTGCTCTTTCTATCGCAGCCATCGGTTCATTTTGTGCTGGTGTAGTAGCGTTACTAGGCTTGATATTATTAGCAAATCCCCTTTCAAAATTAGCACTTAAATTTGGACCAGCAGAATATTTTTCATTAATGTTACTAGGGCTTGCGGCAGTAAGTGGACTTGCAGGACGCTCTATTACAAAAGCTTTAATTATGACTGTCTTGGGTCTTATGCTCGGTACAGTAGGTATTGATGCCGTATCTGGTATAGAACGTTTTACATTTGGTCAGCCGATGCTGTTCTCGGGTATTGAATTTTTAACCATTGCTGTTGGTTTATTTGCGTTAGGTGAGGTGTTTAAAACGATTCTTGAAAAAGATGAAGAAGATGGTCAAATAGCAAAAATTAATCGTGTATTACCAACAAAGCAAGATTTAAAAGATAGTGCTGTTCCCATTGCTCGCGGCTCGCTACTAGGTTTTTTCATTGGCGTATTACCTGGTGCAGGCGCAACCCTTGCCTCATTCTTTTCTTATATTACCGAAAAAAAATTCAGTAAAACACCTGAGCAATTCGGAAAAGGCCATATTGCAGGTGTAGCTGGACCTGAATCAGCTAACAACGCAGCATCAGGCGGTGCAATGATTCCGTTGCTAACATTAGGAATTCCCGGTTCAGGTACTACAGCTATTTTAATGGGTGCACTTATTATGTATAATATTCAGCCGGGTCCACTATTATTTGATGAGCATCCTCAAGTTGCGTGGGGATTAATTGCCAGTATGTTTATTGGAAATTTAATGTTATTAGCATTAAACATGCCATTGGTCCGTATTTTTGCAAAAATCATTGAAACACCTAAAAAATATTTATTGCCAATTATTATTGCGATTTCTATTTTTGGTGTTTATGCAGTACAATTCGCTACTTTTGATTTATTTTTATTATTAGCTTGTGGTGTGCTTGGTTATTTATTTGCTAAAAATGATTATCCAGTAGCACCATTAGTTCTTGCACTTGTACTAGGACCGATGATTGAAAATAATATGCGTCGGGCATTAACTATTTCTAATGGAGATTTTTCTATTTTTATATCAAAGCCTTTATCTTTAGTATTTTTAGTAGCTGCTATTTCTTGGTTACTTATACCATTGTTCATGAAAATGCGCGGGAAAAATGTTCTTATTAACGATGAAGGATAAAATATATATAACCCACTATACATTATTTCAGTATAGTGGGTTTTTACTTATACCTATAAGGCGTGACCAGAGCCACCATCTATATTAACAGAAGTTCCTGTAACATAACTTGCAGCATCAGACACTAAAAAAGTTATTATGTTTGCAGCTTCTTGTGTATCCCCTACACGGCCAAGTGGAATAGCTTGACCAACCTTGCGCGAATATTCTTCCCATGATAAATGAGGTTCTTCCTTTTTCCATTTCTTTTCGATTTGATCACTGCGAATAAGACCTATACAAACAGAATTTACTCGAATATTATCCTTCCCTAAATCCTTGCTCATTGCTTTCGTCAAGGCAAGTCCCGCAGCACGGCTTACAGTAGTAGGAAGTGAGCTTGCAGGTGGGGTCTTAGCCATCACAGCTGTCACATTGACGATTGCTCCTCCACCTGCATTACGCATATACGGCACGGCATATTTCGAACAATGAATAGCTCCAAATACCTTTAAATCCAAATCAGCTTGCCACAGCTCACTACTCACCGATTCAAAGGGATTCGCTGAAGCTGTACCCGCATTATTAATTAGAATATCAATGCGCCCATAATGTTCTACAGTACGCTCAATTAGATACTTACAATCTTTTTCTTTTGTAATATCCGTTGGAACAATTAAAACATCTACACCTGTTTCATTTTTTATACATCCAGCAGCCACTTGTAGCTGTTTTTCACCACGTGCGCAAAGTACAACCTGTGCTCCCTCTTTGACAAGCTGCATGGCCGTATAATAGCCAATTCCTTTACTCGATCCTGTTATAATTGCTACTTTCCCTGTTAAATTAAGCTCCATTATTAAATCCTCCCTTACTTTCTACAATGCTACCATTATATCATTTATCGATTATTCAGAATAATTATAGAAGCTTGCAAATGATAGAAATAATAGTTGAAGCCAATACCACTGTCGAATCTTTCCCATTAGCAGTTGCTTACTGCTTACATTTTCTTTGTAGCCTTTATATAGCTAACTAACGAAGCTAAACCTATAAAATAGCTAAAAAAGCATGTAGTTGTTTCCCAACTACATGCTTACTATCAATTTCTTCTTATTTTTCTGCACCTAATGCACGTGGCACCATAGTTTCTACTACATAATTCTCTTCTTCATACAGTATTTTTTTTAGCTCGATACCAAAAAACGATTGCATTCTCTCTTCTGTCATTGTTTCATGGACAGTGCCATATACAACACCCTTATCCTTTGCCGTCATCAGGACCCGATCAGCTAAATAAAACGCATGATTAGGATAATGCGTGTTAATAATACAAGAAATGCCACGCTCTCTTGCTAATTGCTTGATAGTTTGTAAAATAATCATTTGTTTTTGAATATCCAAATGCGACTCTGGTTCATCTAAAATAAGTATTTCTGGATTGGCGACCAGTGTACGGGCTATTAAAGCCAACTGTAACTCACCACCACTTACCTCATTACATGATTTTTTGGCTAAATCGACGATACCAATTGTATCTAATGCCAAATGCGCCGCTTCTAAATCTTTTTTCGATGGTTGGGCTAATGTACTAATAAAAGGGGCTCGTCCCATCACAACTAGCTCTTCTATTGTAAAACCAAATACCATTTTATGAGCTTGCGGTACATAACCAATACGTTGCCAAAGCTCCTTACGTTTGACAGTAGACAACGGCTTGCCATCTATAAAGGTTTCTCCCTGCTTCCAATCTAATAAACCTGTAATACATTTGAGCATTGTTGTCTTTCCAGCACCATTAGGACCAAGAATGGCCATAATCTGGCCTGCTTCCAGTGTAAAATTAATATCGTTCACATAAAGATTTTGAGATTCCTTACGATGCTTTCCATAGTAAAAATTCCCCTTTTTCACTTCGATTATCATGCCCAACCACCCCCAGATTTACGCAGTAAATAAGCAAAAAATGGTGCACCAATAATCGCTGTTAAAATCGATAAAGGAATTTCTGTTGCTGTTATAGAACGTGCTAAATTATCTATTACTAACAAATAGACGCTACCAATAGCAATCGACATTGGTAGTACATGCTGATTATTATTCCCAACAAGCATACGTGCAACATGCGGAATAATCAAACCGACCCAGCCAACAATTCCTGCAACCGCAACAGATACCGCAGTAATTAATGTAGCACCGAAAATGATCATCCATTTTAAAGGCACTACGGAAATACCCATTGATTTTGCCTCATCCTCTGGAAGAGTTAAAATATTTAATCGCCATCTTAGGAAATAAAGTATGAGCATACCGACAATAATCAATGGTCCCCCAATATATAAATCCTTATAAGTAACCGTTCCTAAGCTCCCCATTAGCCAATAGGTAATGGCAGGTAGCTTTTCTTCTGGATCAGCTACAAATTTAGTTAACGAAATAAGCGCATTAAACAGTGCTGATGTAATAACACCTGCTAGGACAAACATAAAAATAGGGGCATTTTTGCGAGCGCCAGCAATTAAAAACGTAAAGCCAATTGCACCTAATCCAAAAAGCAATGCCATTATCTGTGTGGCAAAATTTTGCCCAAACAATAGAATTCCAAGAGAAGCACCGAAGCCAGCTCCCGCCGAAACACCTAAAATATCTGGTGATACGAGCGGATTACCAAACATTCCTTGAAAGCTAGCACCTGCAATAGCTAAACCTCCACCAATTAACAATGCGAGAAGAATACGTGGCAAGCGAATATTGATAATAACTGTTTCTTCCATCTCTGTCCATGTCGGTTCAATTGGGAAAATCTGCGAAGCAAGAATTTTTAATAACTGCTCGATGCCAACTTCAAAGCGCCCTACACCAAGAGAAAAGATGGCAATCACCAAAGGTAGGGACCATAAAATAATCTTTTTCCAGTTTTGCATTTAACAATCATTCCTTACTATTTAGCTGCTTCTGATGAAGGATTTAATATAGCTCGAACATCTTCATCTGTCACATCGTATTCATAAAAATCTTTGTAATATGCTTTAATCTCATCCTCTATTTTATAATCAAATAGTGTAGGATGATTTTTTTGCGCTAGCCATTTTAACATTAATGGTGCGTCACCACTAGGCGGGAACCAACGATAAATCCCTAATGGAATCTTATAAACTTTGCCCTCTTGTACAGCCTTTACCTGACTCCAATCCTGCCCATCTACCTTGTTTTCAAGTAGATCAGCTGGTTGTGTTTCTGTAAAATTTGTAATAAAAATAATATCAGGATTCCAGGCATAAATCTGTTCCATATTGACTTCTTTTTGTCCTTGTATATCATTTTCTGCAACATCAATTGCTCCCGTAGCATTGAGCCATTGGTTACCAAAGAAATTTTTCCCTCCAATTGTTATGGATTTTTCATTATGCCTAAACAACATCATGGCGCGCGGCTTATCTTTTTCCTCGATAGCTTTTAATTTTTGATCTAATTGCGCTTGTACTTTTTTTCCTTCATCTAAGAAGCGATTGGCACGTTCTGTTGTGCCTGTTATTTGACTTGTTATTTCTAACCAGCTATTAAAAGTAGCTAATGGCTCTGCCGCAGCTGCATCAATTGCCTTTAGCGCGACCACAGGAATGCCTGCCTCTGATACCTTATGAATCGATTTCTCATCTGTTGCAAGCTCTATATATAATTGTGGATTTACTTTCATTAATTCTTCTACATTGACTTCACCATTTTGAATAAACGAAGTATCAGCCTTTAAAACATCTGGCGACATTTTAGCTAGCATCGAATGTTTTGCTGCATTATATGAATTTGGATGCATGCCGACAATTTCCTTTGTAGAATTTGTTGCTACATACCAAGTAGAGAAGTATGGTAAAATGCCTCCCGTTACAACACGCTCAATTGAATTAGGTAATGTTACTTCACGTCCTAATTGGTCAACTACAAGCTTTTCTTCCTTTGACGTTTGTAACTCTGATGACTGCTCCTCCATTTGCGGCTCAGTATTATTTTTCGTCTCTCCATTGTCATTATTACAAGCTACCAACAACATTGTTAGTGCTGCAGTAGCGAAAAGTCCATATTTCTTCACTGTGTTTCTTCCTCTCTTAACCATTTTGCAACCCCATGTAAAAATGGTTTGGATTGATCAATAAAACCTAATCCAATATGGAACATCGGATCTAGTGTAGTGACAACTAGCTCTCCATTAAAGCTTACATTATCTACATAAAATAACGATCGTCCATTTGGAATATCTAATAACGATTGCGCTCCTTCTGGCGGTAAAAAGGAACCGTGATAATGCCATTTCATATCATGCAATGTTACATATTTGAAAAGTGGATGCACATTATGTTGCATCTTCATCGGTAAATCACCGCCATCTCTCACCCACCAACTAAAATTGACCTCGGAATCTTCCCAATCAATTGTAGGAAACCAGCAATCCAATATTTCACCGAAAATAATTAGCCTTTTGCCAGCATTAATAAATTTTAGTAATTGGGACTGAGACCGCTTTAAAGAGCGGATATCTATGCGACATGATAAAATAAGTGTGTCATATTTTGTTAAATCATATTGATGAAAGTGGCGAATATGTAGCACTTCATCATATAAATAATGAAATTCTTGTTCTGCAAAAAAGCGATTTTGAAATGGTAAGCCATTCGTCACAATCCCTATCATTTGCCTGTACCTCCACTTGCATCATTGCGAATAGCTTCATCACGAATACAATCTAGCATTTGCATACTAAGCTTTTTCGACGTATTTTCTTCATTAATAAATACCTTGTAAATATCGGTTCCCGCCCCTGCAAAAATAGTGCCATTTGTTGAGTGTCGATCAACATAAAGTATCGGTACACCGCTCTGATCTGTTATTAACACTTCCGCATGAACTGGAATTTTTTCAAAATAACCACGAGAAAAGAAGCCACGTACACCTTTTCGGTAATTAATATCATAGGGCTCTATCCCTTTAAATAAAGAACAATTAGATTGCTCAATAATGATTTCACGATCTTTCAACGGAATAGGAGAGCGCTTCCAATTAGCTACATTCGACAACCACGGCAATGATATTTCTGTCATTGAAAAGATAACACCACCCTGTAGCAAATATTTATCTAAAATAGTTTTATGTTCTAGTAGAAATTGCTCTTCTACGTGATTCGTGACAATTACTCCTGCATAGGCAGTTAAATCGACATAGGGTAAATCATATAAATATAAAAATACTAAGCCACGTTCACGATCCTCGGTCGTTAATCGAGTAAATTGTATATCAATGCCAACATAAGCAACAGGTTCCACTAGATCTCCTACTTTCTTTTATCAAAAAATTTCCTTACCCATAAGGAGCAGATTCCACAATAAATATTTAATCTAACCACGATAAGCTTGTTTTTTCTACACTATGTACGGCAAGCTTTCCTAGTAAAGCCTCAAAACCAACACACTCCAAACGTTTGCGTATCAAATTAGAGATAGTAGTAATCCAATTTGCTCATATAACGTTCCTTATATCTGCCCTTTCTTTAGCCAAGGTAAAAATCCTCGTAAAAAGCGTTCTGTTGCTGGCATAAAATAGGAACCAAAATGATAATCTGGGTCCAATGTTGTATTGACCCAAACCCCATTTGTGTTAACTCGATCAATATATAAAACGGCACCACCATCATTTGTCGATACTAATACTTCACAGCCTTCACTCGGCCAGTACACACCATGTTGATGCCAAGTCGCATCCTCCAATGTAATATAATTCTTAAATAAATCATGAGTTGTCTCTAATAAACGCAAGCCACTATCAGCATTAGGTTCAAGCCACCACCAAAAATTAGTTGGTCTAAATTCCCATTTATGCATTGGCAACCAATCTCGGTGTTGCGGGCCAAATGTGACCACTACTTTCCCTGTATTCGCAAAATCATAGATCTTTTGAATATTTTGATCTAATAGCCCTGTATGTGTTTGGGAAGGGATAATTAATACATCAAAGGCTTCTAAATTTGCTTCCTCTAACTGACGTACGGGAATCAATTGATCGATATACCGAGCGAACTCAGATGTCTTGTATGTACGCCAGTGTTGTGAACTACCGCTATACATAACAGCTATTTTACGCACCGATTGATCCTCTCCTCTGCTAAATACTTGTATTCCTCCTGTACCCATTGCATTAACTGTGCAGGAATACGACTGGTTGTTTTTAATGTTGACGGTATCATGCCCCCAATAGTAAAAAGATTATTACCTGCATGCATAAAAATAGTCCCATTTGTTGAGCTTCGATCAATAAATGTCACAGGCTCACCTTCTGGCAAAGTTAATAATATTTCCGCATCTGCTGGGGCTGGATGATGACCACGTGCAAAAAATCCTTTCACACCTTTATTAATTGTCATCTCTTCTTCCTTTACCCCATCAAAAATTACGTGCTGTTTCGCAATAGAGATGTCATAATCCCAATGATTTCGAATGTCTTTTGCGATAAAAGCCTGCTGTCCTGGCAACCAATCTGTGACTAAGTTACCGAAGAAGCATACAATCTTTTTACTTGCCAAAAAATCAGCAATAATTTGCTTCTTTTCCTGCAAAAATTCTTGATCAACAAACCCTAAAATCACCATACATTTATAAGAAGATAGCTCAATATTCGGTAAATCATACATATCTACTATTTCAAAATTTTCATCTGCTTTGCCCTGAGAAAAAATATTACATGGATGAATCACAATATAATCTTTTGACATCTTCATACCTCCTTGCCACTCGAACTATATCACCATTGATAACGATTATCAATATCATGTAGAGTATAAGGTTTTAATTTTCGCTGACTACTTATAAGTTTTTATGAAATTATAAAATTCTCTAATTGTACTATTAAGTTTTCTTATAGAAAGCTATAAATCCACAATTAAAGATGATAATCTAAAAAACTTGATACTTTTGTACTTGGGATCAACGTAGTAAAACGATAAAAATTAATCTAAATAATTCTACTGTGGGGGCATAGTGATTGAATTAAGATAAAAAACCCGAACGATTACGAAACAGTAAATGAAAGCTTCGTAATATCGTTCGGATTTTTTGTTAAATATTTTTTTAAAATAAATATAATGGTAAAAATCTATATGTTAGAAGAAAAGCGTTAAAGGATTTATTTACCTTTATAAATTCAGCTTATCTGACAGACTCTACCTTTAGTTTGTCCTTTATACGTTCACAAAATGCTTGTTCTTGCTCATTTAAAATATGATTTCGATTAAATACAATTCCATTCTTTCGTTTAATACATAGACCTTTCACATATTTAAACGTTATTTTTTCTAAGCTATCCTCTATTGATTTATAAGGTAAAAAAGATACACCCATACCTTGCTGTACTGCTTTTTTAATAATTTCAAAATTTGTCATCTGTATATAATAAACAGGTACTGCCTTCTGATGTAAAGCTTGTTTAATATGTTGATTCAAATAAGAGCTTTGGGACAATAGCATTGATAAGTTTTTCAAATCTCTCGTATAAATGATTTGACGACTTGCTAAAGGATGATCATTTGTCATCACTAATACAAGCTCTTCCTCAAATAAAATATCAATATCAAATGACTCTTGGACAATCGTATCAGCATCATAAATCGGCATCACTGCAAATTTTGCATGGTTTTTCACTAAACTACTTTTTAAATCTTCATAGCCAAAGCTATTAATTTCATAGGGATATTGCTTTAATGTGCTATTATTTTTATCAAATAGTTCATTAAAAAAGCTATCTGCAATATAGTGACTAATATATAATTTGATATTTTCCTGTTGTGTCTGCTTTACTGCCATACGCAATTGTTGGTCCATTTCCTGCATTTTCTGCGCATAAGCCAACACTATTTCGCCTTGTGTAGTTAACTTAATTTGTCGTTTTTTCCGTGAGATAAGCTGACAGCCTAATTCATTTTCCAATTGCTGAATGTGCTGAGAAACTGTCGGTTGGGAACAAAACATATGCTTCGCTGTTTCAGTAAATGATTTGTATTGTGCTAATAAAATAAATGTTCGATAGCGCTCATTCATCGTAACCCATTCCTTTATATATAAATGATAATTATTATCAATTATAATACTATCTTTTATTCATAAAGTAAAATTTAATATCTTTAGGGGTAATGGTTCAAGCTGCTACCATTTTTTCATGGATATTTATCATTCACAACGACAATATACATTTCATATAACATTTTCCAGTAAAAAAAGGAGTGTAGATAAGCGAATAAACATCCGCTTTTTCTACACTCCTTTATTCATATTATTTCTTCGCTACAATGTGAATTGGGTTGCCAAGTAATACTTCAGCAGTTTCCATTGTAATTTCACCTAATGTTGGGTGAGCGTGAATTGTTAATGCGATATCTTCAGCAGTCATGCCGCCTTCAATAGCTAAGCCCATTTCAGCGATCATATCAGATGCACCAGCACCTACGATTTGAGCACCAATTAATAAGCCATCTTCTTTACGAGCAACAAGCTTCACGAAACCTTCTGATTGGTTTAATGCAAGAGCACGGCCATTTGCTGCGAATGGGAACTTCGCTGCAGTGTATTCGATGCCTTCTGCTTTCGCTTGTTCTTCGTTGTAACCAACTGTCGCCATTTCTGGATCTGTGAAGCATACAGCAGGTACAGCAAGATAATCAACAACTGATTTTTCACCAGCAATTGCTTCAGCAGCAACTTTACCTTCGTAAGAAGCTTTGTGTGCAAGCTGAGGACCGGCAACAATATCACCGATTGCATAGATGTTTGGAATATTTGTACGACATTGTTTGTCAACATTGATTAGACCGCGTTCACCGAATTCAACACCGATTTCAGCAAGGCCCATTTCATCTGTATTTGGACGACGACCTACAGTAACTAATACATAATCAGCTTCAACCTTTTTCTCTTCTCCGCCAACTTCATAAGATACTACTACGCCGTTTTCAGTTTCTTCAACGCCTTTTGCAGATGCGTTAACTTCAATTTCAACGCCTTTCTTCTTAAGGCCTTTTTTCACGATTTGCGTCATTTGTTTTTCGAAGCCAGCTAAAATATCTTTTCCGCCTTCAATGATTGTTACTTGTGAGCCAAGGTTTGCATAAGCTGAACCTAACTCTGTACCAATATAACCTCCACCGATTACAACTAATTTACCAGGAACTTCTTGTAAAGAAAGTGCACCAGTAGAATTTAATACGCGATCAGTGAATTTGAATGTTGGAATTTCAACTGGACGAGAACCTGTTGCAATAATGACATTGTTAAATGTGTAAGTTTGAGCAGATTCACCATTGATGATACGCACTGAATGAGCGTCAACGAAATAAGCTTCACCTTGTACAATTTCAACTTTGTTCCCTTTAAGTAAGCCTTCAACACCGCCAGTTAATTTTTTAACAACGCTGTCTTTAAATGCTTGTGCTTTTGAGAAGTCTAATTTCACATCAGAAGCGATAATTCCCATGTCATCTGAATGTTTAGCTTGCTCAAAACGGTGACCTACTGAAATTAATGCTTTTGATGGGATACAACCTACGTTTAAGCACACACCACCAAGTACATTTTTTTCAACGATTGTTACTTTTTGGCCAGTTTGAGCTGCACGAATTGCTGCTACATATCCTCCAGGACCTGAACCAATGACAAGAGTATCTGTTTCGATTGGGAAATCTCCTACTACCATTTTGTTACGCCTCCATTAATAATAATTCTGGCTCACTTAACAAACGCTTTAAGTGATTTAAAGCATTTTGCGCAGTGGCTCCATCGATCATACGATGATCAAAGCTCAATGATAATGCTAACACAGGTGCGGCTACAATTTCACCATTTTTTATTACAGGTTTTTCTGAAATTCGACCAATACCTAGTATTGCAACTTCAGGATGATTAATAACTGGTGTGAACCATTGTCCTCCCGCAGAGCCAATATTCGTAATCGACATGGAAGCACCCTTCATTTCATGTGGCGCAAGCTTGCCTTCACGAGCCTTCGTCGCTAACTCATTGATTTCATTAGACACTGCAAATACAGATTTACGATCTGCATGCTTAATAACTGGTACTAGTAAGCCTTTTTCAGTATCAGCTGCAATACCGATATTAAAGTAATGCTTTTGAATAATTTCTTGTGTTGCATCATCTAATGAGCGGTTAAATTCTGGGAACTCGCGTAAAGTTGAAATAAGCGCTTTTACTACATATGGTAAGTATGTTAATTTAACACCTTTTTCAGCAGCGATATCTTTGAATTTTTTACGATGTGCTACTAGAGCTGTTACATCGACTTCATCCATCAGTGTAACATGAGGAGCCGTTTGTTTCGAATGTACCATTGCTTTGGCAATAGCTTTTCGAATACCAGACATTTTCTCACGAGTCTCTGGGAATTCCCCTTCAAGGACTACTGGTGCTGCCGGAGCAGTTGTTTCTTGCTGAACTGTTGCATCAGTTGTTTCGACAGATGCTGTTTCAGCCTCAACAGTGCCTCCACCTTTTAGGAAGTTTTCTATATCTACTTTCAAAATACGCCCATTTTTGCCTGTACCCTTCACTTCACGGATGTTCACATCATTATCACGTGCAAACTTACGTACAGAAGGCATAGCAATAACACGTTTTGTTTCATCAACAACAGTCTCAGCTTTTTCTGGTGCTTTTTCCGATGCCTTCTCCTCTTTAGCAGGAGCTTTCTCTACGTTCTGACCAGATTCAGCAGTTGCTTGAACCTGTGCTTCTGTTTTCGCCTCAGCATGTTCATCACCTTTTAGCTTAAGGTCCTCATAGCCTGGTGCATCCAAACGGATTAGGACGTCGCCAACAACGGCAACTGTTCCTTCTCCTACTAAAACTTCCTCTACTGTACCTTCAACTGGTGAAGGGATTTCTACAACCGCTTTATCATTTTGTACTTCACAAAGAATATCGTCTTCTTTTACTGTATCTCCAGCTTTAACGAACCATTTCACGATTTCGCCTTCGTGAATACCCTCGCCAATATCCGGTAATCTGAATTCAAATGCCATGTGTACCCATCCTTTCCTTTTACTGTTCTTCAAGTTTAGAAGATTTGTTAGAATGTTAAAACTTTTTTCGCTGTTTCCATTACGTCTTTGTAGTTTGGTAACCAAACACCTTCAGCTTGTGGGAATGGGTACACAGTATCTGGTGCAGCCACACGAAGAACAGGTGCTTCTAAGCTTAAAATTGCACGTTCTGTAATTTCTGCTACTACGTTTGCAGCGATACCTGCTTGTTTTTGAGCTTCTTGGACAACAATTGCACGACCTGTTTTTTCAACTGACGCAATAATTGTTTCCACATCGATTGGTTGAATTGTACGTAAGTCAATTACTTCTACAGAATGTCCTTCTTTTTCAAGTTCTTCTGCAGCCTTTAAGCTTTCATGAACCATTAAACCGTAAGCAACAATTGTTAAATCATTACCTTCACGTTTTACATCTGCTTTCCCTAGTGGAATTTCATATGCTTCCTCAGGTACTTCTTCACGGAATGAACGGTAAAGTTTTAAGTGCTCTAAGAAAATAACTGGGTTGTCATTGCGAATAGAAGAAATAAGTAAACCTTTAGCATCATATGGTGTTGATGGTACAACAACTGTTAATCCTGGTTGTGCTGTCATTAAGCTTTCTAAGCTATCTGAGTGCATCTCAGGTGTATGCACACCACCACCAAATGGTGAGCGGATTGTTACAGGTGCATTATATACGCCACCACTACGGTAGCTCATACGTGCTAACTGACCACTGATTGAGTCCATTACTTCAAAAACGAAACCGAAGAATTGAATTTCAGGAACTGGACGGAACCCTTGAAGAGAAAGACCGATTGCTAAGCCACCAATACCTGATTCCGCTAATGGTGTATCAAAAACGCGGTCAACCCCAAATTCTTTTTGTAGGCCTTCTGTCGCGCGGAATACCCCACCGTTGACACCTACATCTTCCCCGAATACAAGAACGTTTTCATCATTCTTTAATTCTGTGCGAAGTGCATCTGTAATTGCTTGAATCATTGTCATTTGTGCCATAGGTTATTTCGACTCCTTCTCTTTATAGATTTCATACTGTTCTTTTAAATTAGATGGCATTTCGCCTTTATACATGTTTTCCATTAACTCTGTTACTTTCTGTTTTGGAGCAGCGTCAGCTTTTTTGATTGCTTCTTTAATTTCTTCTTTTGCACGCTCGATTACTGCTTCTTCTTTCTTTTCATCCCATAAACCTTTTGCTTCTAGGTATTTACGGAAACGAACAAGAGGGTCTTTTTGAGCCCATTCAGTATCTGTATCAGATGTACGGTAACGAGTTGGGTCATCTCCAGCCATTGTATGAGGACCATAACGGTAACACATAGTCTCAATTAACGTCGGACCTTCGCCATTCACTGCACGTTCACGTGCATCACGAGTTGCTACGTATACTGCAAGGGCATCCATTCCATCTACTAAGATACTTGGTAAACCTGCTGCCACACCTTTTTGTGCAATTGTTTTAGCAGCTGTTTGTAATTCACGAGGTGTTGAAATTGCATATTGGTTATTTTGAACGATGAAGATAGCTGGCGATTTAAATGCACCCGCAAAGTTAATTCCTTCATAGAAATCACCTTGAGAAGAACCACCATCACCTGTGTAAGTTACTGCAACAGCTTTTTTCCCACGCTTTTGAATACCAAGTGCCACCCCAGCAGCTTGAATATATTGTGCGCCGATTATGATTTGTGGAGCTAAAACGTTTACACCTTCAGGAACCTGATTCCCGATGAAGTGACCACGTGAGAATAAAAATGCCTTTTCAAGAGGTAAGCCATGCCATACAATTTGTGGTACATCACGGTAACCTGGTAAAATCCAATCTTCTTGTTCTAACGCAAAGTGAGAAGCAAGTTGTGAAGCTTCTTGACCAGCAGTCGGCGCATAGAAGCCTAAACGACCTTGACGATTTAGTGAGATTGAACGTTGATCTAAAATACGTGTGTAAACCATACGTGTCATTAGTTCAACTAGTTCCTCATCTGATAATTTAGGATCTGCCTCATTATTTATAATTTCGCCTTCTTCATTCAAAATTTGAAACATTTCAAACTTATCTTCGATTTCAGTTAGCGTTTGTTTAGCATCAAAAATATTATTGTTTTTCTTGCTCATTTGTCACATCTCCCTTTCAGCTGTATTAAAATAAATCACCTTTTTAACTAGTACAACTTATTCTTGAAACTCAGTATACTGAATAAAATACAGTCGGTCAATCATATATTACGGCTATAAACAAAGATTTTTTCTAGAATAACAATCAAGTACCACTGTCTCATACTGTATTACTGATATTTAAAAACTGTGTTAGAACACCTTATTTAGACTGTACTACTCTTAAGTTTTCCAACAGGTTTTCCCCTAGTAGAATACCCCATTCTAGAAAATCTAATAGCATTAGAAAAATTTTTTGAGTATATTCAAATAAGGTCTTTTTTCATGTGATTGATTGAAGACGTGATGTATACTTATTAATAAGGCACTACAAAGTTGAAAGGAAGATTACTATATGATTTTAATGGATGATATTATCCGCGAAGGTCATCCGACTTTACGCACAAAAGCTGAGGAGGTTAAATTCCCTTTAACTGATGAAATAAGAAAGCTTGCTGAGGATATGCTTCAATATTTAATTAGTAGCCAAGATCCTGAACTGGCGGAAAAATATAATTTGCGTAGCGGCATTGGTTTAGCTGCCAATCAAGTGAATAGCTTACAGCGCATGTTTGCCCTTCATTTAAAAGATGAGGCCGGTGAACAAATAAGCTTTGTAGCTATTAATCCGAAGATTGTAAGCCACTCTGTCGAAAATACTTACCTGACAGCAGGAGAGGGTTGCCTTTCTGTTGATCGTAATATTCCTGGGTATGTGCCACGTCATGCACGCATCACAGTAAAATTTAAAACAATTGATGGTGAAGAGAAAAAAATGCGCCTCAAAGGATTGCCAGCTATCGCATTTCAACATGAATTAGATCATCTGAATGGCGTCATGTTTTATGACCGTATCAATGAAAAAAATCCATTTGCAGAAATACCTGAGTCAATCCCATATGAGCGAGACTAAATACAAATCTCGGCAGATATCCACATCTGCCGAGGTTTATCATGTTGTTGAAAAAAGATGATGTCAACGGCAGAAAAAGCAACTTTGCAAGGTGAGAGGTTGATTTCCGTTCCGCCAGCGCCCTTTCCAGGGGGCGTCCGATGAGCCGCTTCACTCACTTACTTTCGCTCCAGGGTCTCATCTGTGACGCTAAATCCCCTAGGAGTGACGCTGGCTCCACTCCAATCAACCATTCTACAAAGTGTCTTTACTTTTTTTCATAGTAGTATAGCGATCAAATAGCCCATTATCTGTATTCTTAGAGGGGATAAACTCTTATTTTCAATATGGAGAAGGGATGCGTGACAACACCTCTTCAAAAAAAGTAGTGAACACCTTCACTTTGTTTGAAAACTTTGCTAAAAAGGTAACACTTTTGTGGGTTGGAGTGGAAGGCTACTTGACTCCCGTGGGATAGCAGCCTCTGCACGGAGCGATAGCGGAGGAAGCGGCTCGGCGCTCGCCCACAGGAAAGCAAGTAGCCTGCAACGGAAATCCATTTCTACCTTTCAATTGACTGTTTTGTTTATATTCTAGTTATACGTTCATTAATTGTTTCAATTAACGCAGGTAGCTCCGCCATTGTTTCAATTGTATAATGAGCCCCTGTTTCTTCAAAAATACGTTTCGTTTTTGCTATGACTTGTTGTTGCTCTTCAGGGGATAAAACATGAAATTCTTCTTCAGATAATCCCATCTCAGAACTTCCAATAATAACACCAACAGCCCAAACACCCGCATTTAGCGCTTCAAGTATATCGGAGGTTGTATCGCCAACCTTCACGACTTGCTTGGTTGCTTTTGACCCTAAAGCCTCCATATTTTTAAAAATCATATATGGATATGGTCGTCCTTTATCACCTACCTGTGTAGGTGTTACGAGAAAATCAGGTGAATAGCCCTTGTCAGCTGCATGCTTCGTTACTATTTCCATCATCGAATCTGTATAGCCTGTTGTAGAACCGATTCGAATACCCTGTTCTCTTAATTGTTGCACCGTTGCTTTTACGTGCTGAATAGGATCTGTATATGTTGCTAAAGATTCCATTAACTTCGACTCGAACTGATTGTAGAGTACATCCACATCTTCTTCTGTAACGTTTTGTCCATGAACTCGTCGCCATTCTTCATTAATTCTTGGCATTTCTAGCATGGTACGAATATGATCAATTTTCAACATCCCCATTGGTTTACGAGCTTCTTCAAGTGTTACTGTTACACCAGCGTCCTCAAAAATTGTTAAAAAGACATTTACAGGGGCAAAGCAGCCAAAGTCAACTGCTGTTCCTGCCCAATCAAAAATAACTGTTTCAATTTTCATTATTTTTCACCACCATATAATTTTCAATTACTTCACATAAAGCAAGCATATCTTCTTCATGAATATCACCAATATTGCCAATACGGAATGTATCCACATCTGTCAGCTTACCAGGATAGATGACAAAACCTGCTTTCTTCATTTCCTGATAAAAATGCTCAAAAGAAAACGCTTTGTATGGAAATAAAAATGTTGTAATAATTGGTGATTGCATTTCTTCCGCAATATATACTTCAAAGCCAAGTGCTGACAAGCGCGAGCGAAGTATATGATTATTATACGCATATCGCTTATAGCGGGCATTGATTCCTCCCTCTTCGATCAGCTCTTCCAATGCTTTCGCAAAAGCTGCCACTACATGAGTAGGTGAAGTGAAACGCCACTTTCCATCTTGCTTCATCACTTCCCATTGACTATACAAATCTAATGCAACACTACAGGCTTGTCCTTTGCATTTTTCTAATGCTTTTGTATTCGCAATAACAAATCCAAACCCTGGCACACCTTGAATACATTTATTGGCGCTACTAATGCAAAAATCAATATGCAAGCTTGATAAATCCATTGGTACACCGCCAAAGCTACTCATCGCATCCACGATAAATGTTTTGTCAAAGGAATGAACAACTTCTCCAATTTCTTTAATTGGATTTAAAATACCAGTTGTCGTCTCACAATGCACTACGGCCACATGTGTAATACCTGCATCTTTTTCAAGTAAAGTTTGAACTTCTACTGATGATGGCTGCTCATCATAAGGGACACTATAAACAATATGCTGTAACTTTAACACGTTGGCCATTTCAACAATTCTTTCACCATAAGCACCATTTGTTATTATGAGTACTTTATCATCTTTACCAATAGCCGTTGTTAGTACAGACTCTACTACAAAGCTTCCACTTCCTTGCATAAGCACCGTAGTGTAATCAGGCTCATCGACTTGCCCTAACGCCAAGAGCTGCTTGCGGATAACTTGTGTAACGTTTTTATAGTCGTCATCCCATGTGCAACGATCTTTTAACATTTCCTGTTTTACTGTTTCAGTTGTTGTCAATGGTCCTGGTGTCAATAATTTATAGTTGCTCATCTGCTATGTCTCCTTATCGCTGTGCTTCTTTAAAGAATGCTTGATGTTTTTCTAATAAATCTACCGTTAATGTTGTATCCCATTTTTTTAGATAGGCTGGAACATGTTCATCTTTTACTTGTTCTCCTTGATATAAAGCTACAGGATATTGTTCTAATAGACCTTCCCGAGCTTCTGTTGCAATCACTTTCGCAATTTCCTTGGCTAACGCTTCATCTCCTTCTTTATCTACAACAGCCACAGATTCTGTTAAAGTGAAATTTCCTTCTGTCGGGTCAATATAATCAATCGGCAACCCTTCATTTTTGGCGTCAATGGCTTGAATACGTAAACCAAAGCCTGCTGCAACTTCTCCTGTCTTCACTTTCTTGATTGGGCCAGATCCTGAGCTTTCAATGTGAGGTCCAGCATTTTTTATTAAATCTGCTAAAACCTTTTGACCTTCTTGTTCACCATATTCCTTAATAACGGCCTGTACTAAAAGCCAGCCTGTTGAGGAATCCATAATATTCGGGAATGACACTAATTCCTTATAGCCAGGGTCTGTTAAATCCTTAATCGTTTTCGGTACAGGAAGTCCTTTTTGTTGTAACACCTCTGTATTAATAAAGACGGAACCAACATTTCCTAAAATCGGCAGTGCATACGTAACACCTCCATCAAGAGGCTTTAAGTCTGAGGAAATATCCACAAACATTGATTTAGAAGTTTGTGCGCTTTCTATAAAATAAGAAGCCATCGTGACAACATCTGCCTCAATATCTGTCCCTTCAGCCATCATTTTTCCACCCAACTCAGAAGTACCAAAAGATTGGATTAAATACTTCCCTTTATAGCCTTTGTCATCTAATGTAGTTTCCATCACTTCAATTGCTTCATCGTCAGCATTAGAATAAATAATTACTTGCTCTTTAGAGTCCGCTTCCGCACCTCCACACGCAGCTAAAACTATCGCTGCTGCACTAACTGTCCCTAACATCTTGAATGTTGATTTCTTCATTTTGATATCTCCTCCACTTTTTCTTTATGTGCTGTCATATAATCACAACCTAATTTCACAATGAGGTTTGTACATAAAATGAATATTGATAGTACAAAAATATCGGTATATTTTGCGAAATGCTGAAGCTCTTTTATCCGTGTCGATACTAGCATTGTCTTCGTGCTAACAAGGAAAATAACGCCACTGACTGTGACCATCGCATTTAAAAAATAGTAACTAAACATTTGATAAATAGTCGTTTTAATATTCGGTAAAATGATGCGTACAACTGTTTTTAACCAGGAATCCTTTAATAGCTCCGCTGTCACTTCCCAGGTAGGGTCCATCTTTTGCAATGAATTTTTTGCCATTAAATAAGGTGTTGTAAAAAAGTGCACAATATTACATGCGATAATGATGAGAAATGTCCCCTTTAATGAACTTCCATTAAAGAAAAACAAGTATGATAGACCGAGCACCATTCCTGGAACTGTATTCGTAATCATGGATGCAATATCTAAACTTTTTCTTCCTCTCAGTGGTGTCCGCGCATTGAGAAGAGCAGACATAAATGTGATGACCACACCTAATACAGCTGTTACTATCGCCACGATGAGGGAATTAACATAAACCTTTGTTAAATCTTTCTCCGCTAATACATTTTGAACATGCTCTAATGTAAAGCTGAAATCATAGGGATAGCCTTTAGTAAAAGGGACGATAAACATCGTTGAAAAAATAATGAATACGACACTTACACACATAATCGAATAAGCAGTAAACAGCACATCACGTAGACGATGCTGCACTAGATCACTTTGCCCGACTTGCTTATATTGAAAATTGAAACGCTCTAAAATCGTTAACATAACAACACCAAGTACGGCTGGTACTAGCATTAACACAGAAATTACTGCTCCACGCTCAAAATGCACGATCGAGCCTAACATAGCTTGATAAAGTTCAGTGGCAATCACTCTGTAATTTCCGCCTACTGATGCAGGTATCCCAAAGTCTGTGAAGCTTAAAATAAACGTTAAAATAAAAGCTCCACCAATTGTCCCTAACATAGGTCGGAATACGGTATGATAAAAACGACGTGATGAACCATCATGCATCAACATGGAAACAAGCAAAAATCGTTTATCGATATATTGCATGGAATTTTGCATTAAAATAAAAGCGACTGGCAATGTGTATAGAACGTAACCTATAACCAAACCGTTGTACCCATAGATTGAAAAAAGAGGTTGTCCAACTAATTTTGTTAAGACCCCTTGATTACCAAATGTATAAATCAATACAAAACCATAGGTGATGGTTGGCAGTAGCATTGGCAAAGTAATGCCTATTTGTACTAATTTTTTCGTATGGCGATGCATCGTTGTAAAATGAACAGCATAGGCCAATAAAAAAGCTAAAACGGTTGTGACCACCGATGCAATAAAAGAAACTTTAAAGCTATTGAAGAAAGCTTCACGAATTTCTATATTATTTAAAGCATCAATATAATTTTGAATGGTCACGACATTCCCTATTTTGAAGGACTGCCAAAACATATAGAGTAATGGCACAATTAAAAAGAATAGAAAAAATAATAGAATCGGCAGAAAAATTAATTTCATCATTTTATTCGTTTTAAGCATACGTTTCTCCAAACAATTGATAGATGTTGTGTCGCTTAATCTGAAGTTGCCTTAGAATGAAGTCCTCAATAAATTGATTTTTTGGAGCTGTTACTATTTCTTGTGGTGTACCAAATTGAGCAACTTCTCCTTCATTAATAATCAAAACTTTATCCGATAGCGTTAGCGCTTCTTCTGGATCATGTGTCACAATAATGGTTGTCAATTTAAATTCATGGGCGATTGATTTAATACGCTCCTTGATGGATTCCTTTATGACACCATCTAGTGCACTTAATGGTTCATCTAATAATAGAATTTTGGGCTGCATTACGAGTGTTCTAGCAATGGAGACGCGCTGTTTTTGGCCACCTGACAATTCATGAATCTTTTTATGCAAATGCGGTGTCAGCTCTAAAAAATCAATATATTCTTGTACCTCCTCTTTGGACATTTGCTTGTTTTTATTTTTCAACCCATAAACGATGTTGTCATATGCATTTAAATGAGGAAATAATGCAAAATCCTGAAACACTATATTAAATCCTCTTTCTTGCATAGATTTCTTCGATATATCTTGTCCGTTGTAGATAAGCTGACCAGCCGTTTGACCAGCAAGCCCTAAGATAATATTGAGCAGTGTAGTTTTACCGCAACCACTTGGACCTAATAATGAAATGATCTCACCTGATTCGATGGTTATATTGATATCTACTAAAACTTTCTTATTTTTATAGCTTTTTGAGATATTTTTTAGTTCTAACAAATTGGTCACCTCTCTCAGTTCTTAGCTTTAGTATAGTGACGATTTGTAAAGGAAAATGCGTTTTTGTGTAAATGTTGAGTAAATTCTGACCAACTATTGACAAAGTTATGATTATTTTGAGTAAATATCTAGTAGAGGTGATGAAATGTATATGATAGAAAGGCAACATCAAATTTTGCAGTTTGTAAGGCAGCATAAGGTTGTAAAATTAGTGACACTCACTAAAGAGTTCAACGTTTCAATGGAAACAATCCGACGTGATGTCCAACAACTGATGCAAGACAAGAAGATTGAGAAGTTTTATGGAGGCATTAAATATATTGAACCCGTTGAGGGATTAATTGATCAACGACTTCATGAACAGTTAGCAGAGAAAGTCGCCATTGCCAAAGCCTGCGCATCTGTTGTTCAAGATGGGGAATGTATTTTTATAGATAGTGGAACGACTACATATCAAATGACACCTTTTTTATTGGATAAGGAAAAGTTAACGGTGGTGACTAACTCTTTGCCAGTAGCCTTTGATCTAATTGGCTCTAATATTGAGGTTATACTTATCGGCGGTAAAGTTCGTCACTCTGAAAAATCAGTAACATCAAATGAGTTTCTTTTCCGCTTCGAACACCTAAATATCAATAAAGCTTTTATTTGTGCTAGTGGCGTTTCGATTGACAAGGGCATTTCTGATTTTAGTTTGGATGAGGCGATTACTAGAAAACAAATTATTTCAATCTCTCAAACAGTCTATGTTGCGACTGATTCCTCAAAATTTAATAAAGATGTAGCGATTCAAGTTTGCCCAATTAGCGAAGTGGATGTAATTATTACGGATGATGCACTTTCTAAAAAGTCGATCCAACATTTTTCGGATAAGGGCGTTCAAATAAAAGTCGTCAACCTTGCTGAGGATCATCAATAAATTCAAAAAACAACTAGTTCTGCGTTTTCCAACTAGTTGTTTTTTCATTTTTATATAATTGAAAGCTTGCGCATAATTTTCGCCAGACCATCCTCATCAACATGGTCTGCAATATGCTGAGCAACTGCCTTTACTCGCTCATGACCATTCCCCATGGCAACACTTATACCAACAGCCTGTAGCATCTCGATATCGTTTATGCCATCACCAAAAGCAAAGGCATCTTGTAAAGTAATACCCATTCTTTCAAGTACTTTTTCAATACCAGCAGCCTTTGACCCTCCATTTGGCAAAATATCACAAGAATAGCGATGCCAACGCACAAATTGAACATTAGGAAATGTTTCACAATATAAAGGTTCATCTTTTTCTTCCATAAATATAAGTGTTTGATATACATCATTCTGCATATAATAAGATGAGTCTAACTCTGGATACGGATATTTAAGTGTATCTAGACTTTCAGCTACCATACTATGATCTCCAACAGATGCAATCATACGTTTATCATCTAAAAATACTACTGGTTCATTGCGTTCTTCACCAAAGGCGATAATTTTAGCTAGTTCGTCTTTTTCAATTCCATTTGTATAGACAACCTCGCCTTTGTATACAACATACTGTCCATTGAAGGTAACGTACGTATCGATAGCCAATTCTTCTAGTAATGACTCAATCATAAATGGTGCACGACCTGTAGCAATTGCCAATTCATAACCATTACGGCGTGCTGTCAAAAGTGCCTCTTTTGCAGATGCAGGTAATTTTTTTTCACTGTTATAAAGCGTACCATCTACATCAAAAAATAAAATTTTGTTCATTTTATTATCCCTTTCCATAAATTAAATAGTATCCTTTCAAGGTTAATTACTTTACATAGACAACAATTTTTATTATAATGATCCTAAGGAGTGATGTGCCATGCTGAAGAAACTAAAACGGAAATTGTTAAAGAAACTTCGCGGCGTACTCGGAAAAAAATCAATTGCCTAACATTTGCCCTTCATTATTTGAAGGGCTTTTCTTTATTTTAGAGGAACTGCGTGATAATATAAAGGAAATGCATTTATTTGGCTATACGCAACCACTGTCTCGCTACTTCCTATATAAATTTTAAACATAGTGCACAATTGAAGTATTGAGATACAAGGATTACAAACGTACATTTCTTCTTTAAAGAAATTCGTTGTTTTCTTGTAGCACGTGTGTGGTAGTAGTCAAAGGTGCAAGAAAATTGTACGCAATTAAAGGAGAGCAAACTATGATTTACAAAGTTTATTATCAAGAAAATGCAAATGAAATTCCAGTTCGCGAAAATACTAAAAGTCTATACCTTGAAGCTGCTTCAGAACGCGAAGTACGTCAAAAGCTAAAAGACCGAAACTACAACATCGAGTTCGTTCAGCTGCTTGAAGGTAACTATTTAGATTACGAACAAGCAAGCCCGAACTTTATCTTGGAGGAAATTTAACAAACATGAAGTTTGTTAAAAATGACCAAGCAGCTGTTTTCGCGCTCGGCGGACTGGGCGAAATCGGCAAAAACACTTACGGCGTTCAATTTCAAGATGAAATTATTTTAATTGACGCTGGTATTAAATTTCCAGAAGATGACTTACTCGGCATTGACTATGTTATTCCCGACTATACGTACTTAGTACGTAACGTCGACAAAATCAAAGGACTGTTTATTACACATGGACATGAGGATCATATCGGTGGTATTCCATACCTTTTACGTCAAGTAAATATTCCTGTCTATGGTGGTAAGCTCGCACTTGGCTTATTACGTAATAAATTAGAAGAACATGGCTTGTTACGTACAACAAAGCTAATCGAAATTAAAGAAGAAGATGTTATTAAATTTAGAAAAACATCTGTTAGCTTCTTTAGAACAACACATAGTATTCCTGATGCATATGGAATTGTTGTCAAAACACCACCTGGTAATATCGTTCACACAGGCGACTTTAAATTTGACTTTACACCTGTAGGCGAACCAGCCAACCTAACAAAGATGGCCGAAATCGGTCGAGATGGCGTGCTTTGCCTATTATCTGATAGTACAAACGCTGAAAAGCCTAATTTCACTATGTCAGAGCGTACAGTTGGAAAGAGTATCGATGAAATTTTCCGCAAAGTTGATAGCCGTATTATTTTTGCTACATTTGCGTCAAATATTCACCGTTTACAGCAAGCCACAGACGCTGCTATAAAATACGGAAGAAAAATCGCTGTTTTTGGTCGCTCAATGGACAATGCTATCACAATTGGTCGTGAGCTTGGCTATATCACTGCTCCTAAGGATACCTTTATTGACGCCCAAAGCATTAATCGTCTTCCTGCAAATGAAGTCATGATTTTGTGTACAGGCTCTCAAGGTGAACCAATGGCTGCCTTATCACGTATTGCCAATGGCACACACCGCCAGATTCAAATACAACCTGGCGATACAGTGATCTTTTCTTCTTCACCAGTACCAGGTAATACTGTGAGTGTAAACAAAATCATTAATTTATTGTTCCGCGCAGGTGCAGAAGTCATTCATGGTGCATTAAATAATATCCATACATCTGGTCACGGATCTCAAGAAGAGCAAAAGTTGATGCTTCGTTTAATGAAGCCTAAATTCTTTATGCCTATTCATGGTGAATTCCGTATGTTAAAAATGCATACACACCTAGCAGAAGATTGTGATGTTCCACTTGACAATACATTTGTTATGGAAAACGGTGATGTATTGGCATTAAGTGCCAATGAAGCACATGTAGCTGGTCGTATCCCTTCCGGTGATGTTTACATTGATGGTAATGGTATTGGTGATATCGGCAATATTGTATTACGTGATCGACGCATCCTTTCCGAAGAAGGTTTAGTGATCGTTGTGGTAAGTGTTGATATGGAAAACCATAAAATTGTTTCGGGTCCTGATATCATTTCGCGTGGCTTCGTCTACATGCGTGAATCAGGTACGATGATTAATGAGGCACAGAAAATGCTAAATCGTCATCTTAATGAAACAATTCAAAGCAAAACACCTCAATGGACAGAATTAAAAAATGAAATTACAGACGTTTTAGGACCTTACCTATTCGAAAAGACTAAACGTCGACCAATGATTTTACCGATCATTATGGAAGTTTAGCCTCATGTAAAGAAGCTATGTAAATTTTACATAGCTTCTTTTTTTATTTTTCAATTTTTGAAACCTCTTTTTTAATTTTTGCGTATATAGTAATAACAACATCAAAAAGGAGCGTTTTTATGCTAGATAAAATTCTTCATTCCTTACTCGGTAAATCTAAACGTCGTTATTCTTCATCAAGTAGCCGTCGCAGATATTCGAAACGACATAATTATTATGGTCATAAGCATTATAAACGTAGCTCTCGTAAAAGCTCACGTAGTTTTTTCAGCTCCATGAGTTTCTTTAGTAGCTAATGTGGTGGAAACGACTATCCGAAAAAAGTTTTGATCAGGCAGTAGAGCATTTCATAGCTGAACATCCCAATTTCTCTTTTAAAAAATTTCTCGGCTATGGCTCATATGGTCGTGCGTATTTAATTGGAGATCGCTCGTCGGAAAAGCTGTATGTTTTAAAATGCTTGCGTCCCAAACATCGTCACCACCAGAAAACCATTCATAAGTTTAAACAAGAAATTCACATACTTCAACAAGTATCATTGCCGTACGTTCCTTCTATTCATTCATCAGGAACGATTCAAGACTTACCATTCTTTATCATGGACTATGTAAACGGGCAAACTTTTGAGCAACTTATTTTTCAAGAGGGTGCCAAGTTTACAGTGGCTCAATCACTGGCCATTGCAAAACAGCTTTTAGAAAAAATTATACGCTTACACAATCACGGTATTGTGCATCGAGATTTACGTATTCCTAATATATTATTAGTCCATCAACAATTGCATATTATCGACTTTGGTCTTGCTAGCACCCTTAAGAAAACAGTCGATATTTCTTTAACAAAAAATCCTAAGCAAGCGGAAAATCATATTAGCGATCTTTATTTTGTCGGTCATTTTTTATTATTCTTACTTTACTCCGACTATAAGCCAAGCAAAAAAAAAGAGAAAGCTTGGCAGCATGAATTGGCTTTGCCGATTGACGTTAAAAACTTTCTTGAACGATTATTATGGATTCAAGAACCCTTCCATAGTGCGTTAGAGGCTCTGCAATCTATGCCACAGTTAACAGATTAATAATGCTTAAAAAAATAGAATTGTTCACTTGTCTAACGTGAACAATTCTATCCTGCAATTCAAATATTAAAGTATTTTGCGCTTACATAAGCTATCCAATGGTACGCTGGATCTATACGTAAATTTTCAATTAACCCCTTAATAATGGCTGTACTATAGGTTGGATTTTCTATTTCTTGTTTTAACAGCTCAAGCGATTCTCTCTTAATAGAATCTTCTTCATTAACAATATTTTGCTCAAATAATTGCAGTAAAGCATCCTTTGATACATCTTGTTCACAAGGTTTTGCTATAAATGGCACAAGTTCTTCCGTAATAAAAGGAATGGTTGTATGGTATGCAATAATATTTGTCTTCTCTGCTAAAGATTTAGCTAATTGCTCTAGATCAAGAGGCATATCTGAAAAAATAAAAATCTCAGCATAACTCTTCATAAATCCTTTAATACAATACATGACATCGTATTTCGTTTCTTGTAGTTTATCCTTATAAAGTTGCTCAAGCATATAGATGATTGATTTAGACATTTCTGCTTCATACGCCGTTATTTTATGAAATAACTCTTTTTTCGTTAGGAAGACCTTTTCGTTAAAAAATACACGAGCGGATGCAGAATGATCCTTAAATGCTTGAAAGATGCTTTTATAAAATTCAATCAAAATCGTTTCTTTGTTATACGCCCCTCTGACTACTTGGTCAATATCTATTATGAACTTCTGTAAATAGTGGTCCACCATCGAAATAACAAGTTCATCTTTCGTTTTGAAGGATAAATAAAATGCACCTTTAGAAATCCCGCAGCGTTCTGTAATTTGTTGTACAGACGTAGCTTCAAAACCTTGTTCAGAAAACAGCTCTAACGCTTTCTCCATAATTAATTGCTTTTTTAACATATTTTTAAATCTCTCCTAATGCATTTCGTTGACAAATGACCGATTAGTCATTAGTATAAATAATTGAATTTAGATAGTCAATAAAGGGTAGGTGTGAAGGTGAAAGGTTTAGTTAATTTCGTATTGAAAAACAAATTGGCAGTGTGGTTATTAACAATTATCATCACTGTCTCTGGAATTTATTCGGGTACAAGAATGAAAATGGAATCTATACCCGATATCTCGATCCCATACTTAATTGTCATGGGTGTATATCCTGGCGCAACGCCTGAACAAGTAATGAATGAGCTTTCCATTCCATTTGAGAAATCCATCGAAAGCTTAGAAGATGTTAAGGCCGTTTACTCAACTTCCTCTTCCAACGTAGCACAAGTTCAAGTGGAATACGACTATGGAATTGATATGGATGAGAAAAAGCGCCAATTAGAAGCAGCTTTAGATAATATCAAACTACCTGAAGGTGCTCAAGAGCCAACTATCATGGCCATCAGCATGAACATGATGCCTGTAGTCGCTTTATCTGTAAGTAGCTCTACGGAAGATATTGTGGATCTTACTTCAACAGTAGAAGACGTTTTACTTCCGAAAATCGAAAAAATTGATGGTGTTGCCTCTGCTACCATTACAGGTCAGCACATTGAACAAGTATCATTTAAATATGATGAAGAAAAAATGGCTGCACTAGGTTTAACAGAGGATACTGTTAAACAAATGATTCAGGCAAGTGATATGTCACTGTCACTTGGTTTATATCAATTTACTGTTGGTGAACAAGCCGTTTCAGTAGACGGTAAAGTGAAATCAGTAGATGAGCTGAAAGATTTATTAATTCCAGTCACACCTTCAGCTACAAATCCTTCACCTTTCGTTCGCTTAGGTGATATTGCAACGATTGAAGTAGAAGGTAAAGTACAATCTGTTTCACGTACAAATGGTCAAGATGCCATTGCAATTCAAATCGTAAAAGGTCAAGATGCTAATACGGTAACCGTTGTAAACGCAGTAAAAGACCTCATGAAAGATGAGGAAAAACGATTAGATGGCTTAAACGTAGACATCTCTCTTGACCAAGGTGCTCCAATTGAAGATTCTGTATTTACAATGATTGAAAAAGCAGTATTCGGTGGCGCAATTGCCGTATTAATCATTCTGCTATTCTTACGTGATTTCAAATCAACTATTATTTCGATTATCTCTATCCCAGTTTCTATTTTCATGGCATTACTGCTATTAAACTGGATGGATATCACACTAAACATTATGACCCTCGGTGCGATTACCGTCGCAATTGGTCGTGTTATTGATGACTCAATCGTAGTTGTTGAAAATATTTATCGACGTATTCACTTAAAACAAGAAAAATTAACGGGCCGTGCCCTAATTCGTGAAGCGACGATTGAAATGTTTAAACCAATTCTTTCCTCAACATTAGTAACGGTGGCTGTATTCGCCCCACTTATTTTCGTAGGTGGTATGGTTGGCGAATTATTCATGCCATTTGCCTTAACGATGACATTTGCATTAGGTGCGTCATTACTAGTAGCAATCACAATCGTACCTGCTTTATCTCACTTTTTATTCCGTAAAAAACTATATGGTGAGAAAAAAGAAAGTCAACACAAAGAAGTTGGTAAACTTGCAAATTGGTACAAAGTTATCTTAGAAAAAACATTAAATCACAAAATTATTACTTCAGTTATTGCGATTCTTTTACTTGCTGGTTCTCTAGCATTAACACCACTTATTGGTTTTAGTTTCATGGGATCACAGGAAGAAAAAGTCATGTACTTAACGTATACTCCAGCAACTGGAGAGCTTGCTGATGAAACGGCAGCGAATGTTGAAAAAGTAGAAAAAGAATTAATGAAACGTAAAGATGTTGATATTTTACAAGTTTCCATAACAGATGCTAATAATGTCGATCCATCAGCAATGATGATGGGTGGAGGCGCTGGCGGTGCCTTAATGTACCTTATCTTTGATCCTGATATGAAAGACTTCCCTAAAGCTCGTGAAGAAGTAGAAAATTATGTATTTAATATCGGCCAATCAGGAGAATGGAAATCTCAAAACTTCTCGTCTATGTCCATGTCTTCAAACGAAGTAAGCTATTCATTATATAGTGATGATTTAGATAAACTTCGTGATGCTGTCAATCAAGTAGAAGGTGTTCTAAAAGAAGTGGATGGCTTAGAAGATATAAAATCTGATAATGAAGATCCATATGTAGAGCATGTACTAAAAGTCGAACAGAAGAATGTCCTTCAATACGGCTTAACGACAGCGCAAATTGTGATGGCGTTAAATTCGAATACATCACAAGAAGTTTTAACAACAGTAGAAAATGATGGCGAAGATATTGATGTCATTATTCAACGTGAAGCTAAAGCAGCCGCAACTTCTCTTGATGATGTCTTAGCTACTGAAATTAAAACAGCATTAGGCACAACAATGACAATCGGTGAACTAGTAGATGTTGAGGAAGGTACAACACTTAACTCATTATCCCGTTCAAAAGGTGAGTATTTCGCAACAGTATCTGGTACGATTATCGGAGACGATATCTCAAAAGCAACTGCTGCTGCTGATAAGAAAATTGATAAATTAGATTTACCTAAAGGTGTAACGACAGGTGTTGCTGGTGTTGCTGCAGATATGCAAGAAACATTCACTAAGCTTGGTATTGCTATGCTAGCGGCAATTGCCATTGTATACTTCATTCTAGTTGTAACATTCGGTGAAGGTTTAGCGCCATTCGCTATTCTATTCTCACTACCATTCGCCGTAATTGGTGCATTTGTTGGTTTATTCGTAACAGGGCAAACTATTTCTGTTTCTGTAATGATGGGTCTATTGATGTTAATTGGGATCGTTGTAACAAACGCAATCGTATTAGTGGACCGTATCATTCATATGGAACATGATGGTCTTGCAATGCGTGAAGCCATCCTAGAAGCAGGGGCAACACGTTTACGTCCAATCCTTATGACAGCTATTGCAACAATCGGTGCAATGGTTCCTATGGCACTTGGTACTGGCGGTAGTGGTTTAATTTCTAAAGACTTAGCCATTACTGTAATTGGTGGTTTACTATCTTCAACACTATTAACATTAGTTGTTGTACCAATTGTTTATGAAATGCTATCTAAAATGTTAAAGAAAAACCGTAAAGATATTGAAGAAAATTAATAAAAAACAACCACTTATGCAATCATTGCATGAGTGGTTGTTTTTTATCCTAAGCTTTTTATTGATCTTCTTTCACTACAAAAACTTCCTTGCTTTCCACACCTGTAGCAGATACAGCCTTAATGCCGTATGTATAGCTATGCTTAGCAAGAGCTGACTTGTCCACAAATTTAGTGAGACCATCCATATTATAAACAACATCTACTATATTTCGAGGGTCATCATAAGAGCCTTCTTTGTTTCCTGTAAAACGATAAATGACATATTTGCGTGGTTTTGTTTCATTTTCGTCTATAATCTCTATCTTGCGACCTGCCGCTTCCTTTGTCACTTGCACAAAAGTCGGCACGTTCGGCACTGTGTCATCATCCCAAGTTGTTCCTGGTGTCAGTGCTGTGTAATTATATAGTTGTTGACTAACAATCGTTGCATAGCCTAGTTTATTGTTTTGAAGACTTCTTAAGGAGAAATGCATTTGCCCCTCGGCCGCTACCTTTTCCGAACGATTCGCTAGTATTTGACTTGGCAACTCCATTTTATTTTTCCATGCTGCATCACTGTCATTGCCAACTTTGTAATCAGCAAGCCCAATGTATAGATGCACAGGGTGTGTTGTTGCATATGTTTGCACTTCATGGCTCCACCAATTTAACAATGTCCCATATTTCGCAACAGATAATGTTCTGGACCAATAAATTTGTGGGGTAATATAATCAATCGTGCCATTTTGAATCCATGTTCTGACGTCTGCATATAAATCATCGTAATTATTGACACCAGCTCGTGTGTCACTTCCTGTGTTATCCAATGATTTATTACGCCATACGCCAAATGGTGAAATACCAAATTGTACATATGGCTTTGTTTCTTTAATGGCTGTATAAAGATTTTCTACAAGCTTGTTCACATTATCTCTTCGCCAATCCTCTACTTTAATAAAGGAACCACCATATTTTTTAAATGCCGCTTGATCAGGAAAAGCTTCATTAGCAATTTTGTATGGATAAAAATAATCATCCATATGAACGGCATCAACATCATAATTGGCTACTAGCTCACTTACTATTTCAACTAAATAGTCTTGCACCTCGGGTAAGCCAGGATTTAAATAATATTGTTTGCCATATTTAACAACCCAGTTTGGATGTGTTCTAGCTACGTTATCTGCGGCAAGGTCAGTTAGCTTTTGTCCAGACATTGTTACACGATAAGGATTCATCCAAGCATGCAATTCCATCCCTCGTTTATGCGACTCCTCTACTATTATCTCAAGAGGATCGTAACCGGGATTTGTACCTTGCTTTTTCCCTGTTATGTAGGACGACCATGGGGCTAGCTCAGACGCATACATTGCATCATTTGTTGGTCTTACTTGATAAATAACAGTATTGAATTTATTGGCTTTTAATTGATCCAATGTTTGGCCTGTCCAAGCCGTGTACTGCTCCTTCGTCATACCTGCTTTCATATCAAGATTAAGAACGGTTGAAATCCAGACAGCCCGCATTTCCCTTTTTGGCTGCGTCGTGCTTGCCATCGCAGTCTTTGCAGGGATTGTCGATAGGCATAACACAAAAATCATCGCGACTAAAGTTAAAAGTTTCCATTTACTATTTTTCTTTCTCATATTTCCTCCATTTGCTATTTTTCTATTTTAGTATATGATAAGTACTCGCTATATGCACGTTTCCGAAGCAACTTTATCGGGATGAATGAAAGCAAATAATAAGTTTCACGTCTAACAAACGTTTCAGATAGTTTCAAAATATGTATACTAACCTTAAAAAACTACTGAAAAAGCGATGAATAGTACTTTTCCCTCAACGAAATCTAGAAATATAGTAAAAGAGTGAAAAAACACAGATGAGTTGCGTTTTATTTTTATTCCAATTCTATTAGATTAATTTTATAATTTCCATATTTTTAAATCCAATCTAATTTTTGCTTAACTCATTCTTTACGCATAGATGAACTTTATGCTACAATCAACACAACTTATATAGAACGGAGGGTATTCCAAATGACAGCTTCAATTAGACTACGATTTCACCTTACTAATTAAATATGTGTACACTTTGCCTGCTGTGCAAGGGAAATGGAATTAGTCTAGTCTGTTTTAGGAATACTGGAAAAGAGGGGACGTCAACTCCCCTCTTTTTGTTGTCTTTCTACTTTCCACACAGGCACTACTGTTAGAAAGGGATGACGAAATTGGAACATTGGAAACGAAATACGGTACTTTTTTTAAGTAGTCAAACGATTTCACTTTTTGGCTCCGCGCTTGTGCAATATGCCATTACATGGTATATCACACTTACAACGCAATCAGGCAGCATGATGACCATTGCGATCATTTGCGGCTTTTTACCAACCTTCTTTTTAGCACCTATTGCTGGTGTCTGGGCAGATCGCTATAACCGTAAATGGCTTATTATTTTAGCAGATGGAATGATTGCCTTATCTACGCTAATTTTAGCTATTTTATTTTTAATCGGCTATGATGAGCTCTGGCTACTATTTGTTATATCAGCTGTACGTGCAGTTGGTGCAGGTATTCAAACGCCAGCAGTGGGAGCGATTTTACCACAATTTGTGCCTGAAGAGCATTTAATGAAGGTCAATGGTGTAAATAGTAGCATTCAAGCGTTTATCATGATTCTTGCACCTATGGCAAGTGGTGCATTATTAACGATGGCTTCCATTGAATCCATTTTCTTTATTGATGTGACAACAGCGGCTATTGCCATCGCTATCTTCTTATTATTTCTGCATATTCCTGCACATTCAAAAGCTAATCAGCCACAAACAACAGGCTATTTTAGTGATATGAAACAAGGCTTCATCTATATTAAAGAGCATGCTTTCTTGAAACAATTGTTCTTGTTCTTTGCCTTTTTTATGCTGCTTGCTGCACCTGCTGCCTTTTTAACGCCTTTACAAGTTACACGTACTTTTGGCAATGATGTATGGCGTTTGACTGCCATCGAAATGGCCTTTGCCATTGGGATGTTAATTGGTGGTATCGCAATCGCAACATGGGGTGGCTTTAAAAATAAAGTGCATACGATGACATTATCTGCTTTATTATTTGGTCTTTGTACAATGGCTCTTGGAATCATCCCTGTTTTTTGGCTGTATCTTGGGATCATGGCCATTACTGGTATAGCCATGCCAATCTTTAATACACCTGCAACGGTGTTATTACAAGAAAAAGTGGATAGTGATTATATGGGAAGAGTATTTGGCATTCTTAGTATGATATCTACCTCTATGATGCCGTTAGGTATGCTAATTTTCGGTCCAATAGCAGATATTATTGCTATCGAGTGGCTACTCATCGGTACAGGAATCCTATTATTTATCCAAGGATTTTTCCTTTTAGGCAGTAAAGTCTTATTAAAAGCTGGCAAACCTACTGCTGAGCATGTTAACTCGCTAGAAAAAAAGTGAAGACTTCGTTTCGAGATAATTGTTGTTGATAAAAAAGAAAATTAAAATTTAGCTTATAAACAATCTTAAACGCATACAGACTTTCTTGACGCTAAAAAAGCCCTACTATATGCAGGGCTTTTTCGTCTTTGTCCATGTCTTAGTAATAATTTTTTGTGCTTTAGCACCTTGCTTCACACAATACCGATGGAATCATTCTTTGGGCATTTAAAAGATGAAATAGATTATAAAGAAGCAGAAAGTTTAGCAGAATTACATACACTTATGATGGATTACATGAATCATTACAACCACACAAGAAAGCAATGGACATTAAAAATGATGACTCCAGCAACTTACCGAAGTCATCTGATTGCAGCGTAAGTACAACTACATCCCTTTTTATTAAACTGTCTACAAAATGGGGCGCAGTTCAATTGCTGTTTCACTACCCTCTTTATTTTTACAACCATTTTTCGATACAGTATATCTTTTTAGCTGTTGCATCTAACCGTACTTGTTTGCCTATCGCTATCGGATGCATAGGATGGGTATGACAAATATCTACATCTGCTAATATTGGAATCTCTATTCCATCAAGTTGTTCTATTAAAATATTATACGGTTGACGGCCTGTACCTAAATCATCATAACATTCATGTTTACCCAAAATAATGCCATTTATTTTGTTAAATACGCCATGTAATTTCAACATAGCAAAATTCTTTTCAACAATGGCCGCATTTTTCATGCAGTCCTCTACTAATAAAATGTCTCCCTCCTCAATTTCAGGAAAATAAGGCGTACCAATAAAACCATACATAGCATTGGCATTTCCGCCAATTAACCTACCTTCAACGATCCCTTCATGAACTGTCAGCCATACATTGTTCTTTACCTTTTTATCTACTGTCTTCTCTAGCCAATTAACAGGTTCATCTGACCAGTATGGAGGCATTGGGATTTCATAAGGAATTGTTTGAGGGTTAAAGAAATAATTCTCAAAATATTTGTATGTGTCGTTTACTAATGGTTCGAACTCGCCAAAAGAAGGTACTAGTGCTGGGCCATAAAAAGTAGATATACCAGTCTTCGCATAGAGCGCCAGTAAAATGGCTGTTGCATCAGAATAACCTACGACAATTTTGGGATAACGGCGGAAAGCCTCATAATCAATATAGGGCAGCATACTATTTGCATTGGTGCCCCCTATTGTAGACATAATGATATCGACATTAGGATTGTGTAATAACTCATTGAATTCTTCTGCACGTTCCTTTGGTGAACCAGAGCGATAGTAATCCGATTGGCCAGTAAGCGAACCCGTCACGATATGAAAATTTTTCTCTTCTAGAAACGCTTTTGCTCGTTCATAACGCTTCAACGCCGTAACTGTTGCTGGTGAGGATGGTGAAAAAATGCCGATGGTTATCTGTGAAGTCATACATACATTCCTTTCTCGATCACTTTTATATAAGCTTTGACATGTAGTATTCATTGACATATTGTCCATCTACATACAAGGAATCCCGCTTCGTGCCCTCAATGTCATAACCCATTCTTTTATATAAAGCAACACCTGCTTCATTATTTTCCATAACGGTTAACTCCAGACGATGTATACCATTATCTTTTGCCCAATCCTCAACGTGCTTAAATAGTGCCGTCCCAATCTTCCTTCCTCTATAGTCACTATGTATGCCGATAACAACATAAGCACGATGGGCAATTCTAGATGGTTCATTTCCTTGCACAATTAAATAAGCAACCACCTTTTCATCTATTTCAGCTACGAATAAAGCTGAATGGGAACTATGGTGAAGATTATCTATATATTTTACAAATTTCTCAGGAGCTAAATTTCGCTCTCCTGGCCCGAATAACATAAAATTGGAGGCCTCTGCATTTGTCATAACAGCTATAATTTGTTCACTATCATTTCGGTCTGCTTCTCGTATAAACAATTTAAACATCCTCTCCACCTAAAATTTATTGACTTCATGTGCCAAATGATACGATAAACTCTAATTTCTCCAGTATGTTTTTTTTGATCATCTTCTCCGCTTATATAACCTTCGCACTGCTACTTGGAGCGATAACACGTATCTCATCACCAATTGCTAGTTTTTGTGGAATTCACATATTTTCTACTCTAATAGGTTTGAATTGTAGTTTAATTCATAAACGGCTTGTTCATGACCAAATCGTTCTATCACCTGTACTTTGTGCATGCCTAATTTCTCAAGTAAACGACAAGATGCACTATTCGCTGTTTGTGTTTCTGCCACAATAGATGATATATTCAAGTGTTTCAAGCCCTCCTCAATAACTTGAGTGAGAACTTCAAAAGCTAATCCCTTCCCCCAATACTGAGGTAAAAATTGATAGGAAAGCTCATATAACTCTTTATCATGGTATTCATCAATCGAGACAAGTCCTATAAATTCACCTGTCGTCTTTAATGATATATAGAAATATGTATTCGGAAATGGTGCTTCTAGCATGCCTTTAAAAGATGCCTCTATATAGCTGTCTTGTGGAACCCCTCCAAGATAGGTTCTAACTTTTTCATTGGAGTAGAGCACATGAATAGCTGTGAAATGTTCTGGTTGTAATCGTTCAATCACACAGTTACTTGTAATAAACTTCATTTTTCTTCTCCCCTTCTTTATGTCAAAGTTTAATCCAATCACAATACTGAAATCAAACATTTTTTCCAAATATTCCTTTTCTTGATCATAATAAAAAGTAGTGACCAGCTCAAATAGCTGTATCACTACCTTTATTATTGTCCGTATTGTTCAAGTAAATGCTGTGTATTGGTTGATTGTTCGAGTGCCTTTTGCTCTTTAGCCCAATAGATTAAATATTGCTCATCACCAATGTTAAAAACCATTTGTTGCAATTCCTCATCTAATTCTGAACTGATCGCAACTTTTAAAATCTCTACTTCATAAAGGGGCTTATCCTTCATTTTGTATACAATTTGATAAGCGGGCTTTTCTTCAAAAATGGTTCTTTCTTTTTTCGAAAGCTTCCTTACGTGACTTAATGGATAGCTCTCAATAAAGTCTTTTGCTTCATCGTCAGTAGCCCGAAGTAAAGATTGTTCCCCCTGTATCAATTCAATTGTATCAATTTCTGAGGCTTGATCTAAAATAAGGGAAATTGCCTCATCTTCATTTTGTTCTCGGTATTGCATCGTAAAAGCACCAATTAGTAAAATACTAGCAAATATTACAAGTCTCCATCTTCGTTTAGTCATCTCCTGTTACCCATTCAATGCCTTTTTAACAAAGCGGTTTATATCAACATCAGCGCCTATTACAAGCATAATATCACCAAGTAAAATCTTGTCGCTTGCCTGTGGCGATACGATAATATCAGCACCACGCTTGATGCCCACAATGTTAATGCCATATTTTGCTCGGATATCTAAATCAATAATGGAGTATCCGGCGATTGCATCATTTGCCTTTAACTCCATAATAGAGTGTTCATCTGAAAGCTCTAAATAATCTAGCACTGTATTCGACAACATATTATTGGCAATACGAATCCCCATATCTCGCTCAGGATGGACGACAAAATCAGCGCCAATTTTACGCAACACTTTTTCATGGTAATCATTTTGAGCCTTCACTGTAATTTGTTCAACACCAATTTCTTTTAAAATAATCGTTGTTAAGATACTCGCTTGAATATCTTCACCAATTGCTACAATGACATGCTCAAAATTACGGATACCTAATGAATTCAGTACCGATTCATCTGTTGAATCTGCAATGACGGCTTGTGTAGCAATAGAAGCAAATTCGTCTACGCGCTCTGAAGAATGGTCAATCGCCATTACTTGTGCGCCTTGACTCATTAATTCACGAACAATACTTCCTCCAAAACGTCCAAGCCCTATGACAGCAAACTCTTTTTTCATCATAAAAAATCCCTCCGAAAACTACTATACCACCATTGTAGCGTATTCTTTGCGATATGTATTGTCAAAACAAGAGCCTATTCGTCAATATAGGACAACAAAAAAGACGAGGACCATAATCCCCGTCTAATCATATTTCATTTATTCAGCGTTACGCATCTCATCCAGCACACGATTTACACGTTTTTCTAGCATCTTCATGCCACTACCACCAGCTTGCATATGACGCAACTGGCCATCTTTATCGAACACAAAATATGCTGGTACATATTGGTTTTCAAAAGCATCGGTTAGCTTCATTTCACTATCCACAAAGATTGGCTGCACAATATCATGCTCTGCTGCTACCGCTTTAATTGTGTCTAAATCAGTATCTTCCTCAGAACGTGGCATATGTACTGCTACAACGTTTAGTTCATCTTTATATTGATCACGGAAATTGTTGACATCTGGCATTGCTTCTTTACACAAATGGCAGCTTACTGACCAGAAGTGGATTAATGTTGGTTTTTCGCCTACTAATTCCGCTTTTGTTACTTCACCATTTAACCAAGTCGTTGCGCCTACTAGTTCAGGCATTTGTTCACGAAGTTTCATAAAAATCCTCCTCTAAAATATAGTATGCCCTCGACGTTATTGTCTCAAAAATTGACGAGACCATCAGAGGTAACGAAAATTATACGTAGCCAATTCAGTTAAAAGTCCCCACAAGCTTGTCGTGGGGACTCTTAATTTGTTCCATAATAACTCGACTCTATTTAGATTATAGAGTTGCTTGACCTGGACGCCAGTTCGCTGGGCAAAGACCGCCAGTTTGTAATGCTTGAAGTACACGCAATGTTTCATCTACATCACGACCGATGTTGTTATCGAACACTGTTTGGTATTTTAATTCACCTTCTGGGTTGATGATGAATAAACCACGTAATGCGATACCTTCTTCTTCAATTAATACGCCATAATCTTTAGATACTTGGTGGTTTGTATCAGCAGCTAATGGGTATTTTAACTCTCCAAGACCATTTTGTGTGCGGTCTGTGTTAATCCATGCTAAGTGTGTGTGGATTGTATCAGTTGAAACACCGATTACTTCTGCATCTAAGTCTTCGAACTCGTCATAACGATCGCTCATTGCAGTGATTTCAGTTGGACATACAAATGTGAAGTCCATTGGATAGAAGAAAAGAACTGTCCATTTGTCTTGTGCTTTAATATCTTCTAATGATACTTTACCAAATGATTTGTCTGAAAGTACTGCTTCCATTGAAAAGTCAGGTGCTTGTTTACCTACCATGCGTTCTGCCATAATAAATCCCTCCGAAATTAATATGTAGTTTATCTATTCCATTCGCACATGCGAACTCGTCTTCTACGATAGCAGAGTAATCGTAGTTTTTCAAACAAGTAAACTCCGCCTATTTGTACGATTGAAGTGGATTGACAAAAATTCGTCAAATCCACAACTGGAATTCCTGCTACAGCCTATTTATTAGCTATTTTTAACAAAAATATTCTTCACTATACAAAATTTTTCTCCATATTATTTATGCCTTATTTTTTTACATTTTGTAGCTGTTTTTTTCACAAAAAACGATTGCAAATTTTTTATTATTATGTATAATTGTAATGGTTTTAGTAAACTAAAAGTTTCGTTAAAGTAAACTTCATATTTCAAAAGTTTATGATTGCTAAACTTCTTCTAGGAGGGAAAAGATGCAAATAGGAGCAAAAATCAAAGCGCTTCGTTTAAAAAAAGGTCTCACCCAAGAGGAACTTGGAGAACGTACAGATTTAAGTAAAGGATACATTTCCCAATTGGAACGTGATTTGAATTCACCTTCTATTGAAACATTATTTTCGATTTTAGAAGTTTTAGGGTCAACACCTAAAGAATTTTTTGATGATGAATCACCTGAACAAAAGGTTGTTTATACAGAGGAAGATCAATCTACTTATACAGATGAAGAAAAAAAATATGAAATCCAGTGGCTGATCCCTACATCCAATGAAAAAGAAATGGAACCTATATTCCTAACACTTGCCGCAGATGGCGAATTCAAACAATTTGAGCCATCGCTCTCAGAAACATTTATTTATGTTGTCAAAGGGCGTATTCGTCTTGTTTTAGGGAATGAACAGTATATCGCAAGTGAAGGCAATGCCCTTTATTTTGACGCGACAGACAATCACCAAATTTTTAATGCACATGCTGCTGAAACGAAAATTTTACTCGTTGCAACAGATTCATATTTATAGCTTAAGGAGGCGCATCAATGACAACGAATGCAATTATCCGCTTTGAAAATGTTTCAAAGTCTTATAGTGACGGTACCGTCGTCTTAAAGAATATTAACTTGGAGCTTGAAAAAGGCAAATTTTATACACTCCTTGGTCCATCTGGTTGTGGAAAAACTACAATTTTACGAATCATTGCAGGATTCACGGAACCAACATCAGGAGATGTATTTTTCCACGATAAAAAAATTAACACAGTCCCTGCCAATGAACGTCAGGTCAATACTGTCTTTCAGGATTATGCGCTGTTCCCACATTTAAATGTTTTTGAAAATGTCGCATTTGGATTACGAATCAAAAAGCTACCTGAAAATGAAATTAAGGAGCGTGTGGCTGAGGCATTAAAATTTGTCAATTTAGCAGGCTACAGCAGTCGTGAAATTTCTGAAATGTCTGGTGGACAACGTCAACGTGTGGCAATTGCGCGTGCCATTGTCAACGACCCTGAAGTCATTTTACTGGATGAGCCGCTTTCAGCTCTAGACTTAAAGCTACGTACAGAAATGCAATATGAATTGCGTGAATTACAGCAACGCCTTGGTAAAACATTTGTCTTTGTTACACACGATCAAGAAGAAGCACTTGCTATGAGTGATGAAATTTTTGTTTTAAGTGAAGGGCAAATCCAACAATCTGGCACACCAGTAGATATTTATGATGAGCCGATTAACCGCTTTGTAGCTGACTTTATTGGTGAATCCAATATTGTGCCTGGTGTCATGATTGAAGATTTTAAGGTTCAATTTGCTGGCAAGATTTTTGAATGTGTCGACCAAGGAATGAAGCCAAATGAAAAAATTGATATTGTCATTCGACCAGAAGATTTAGAAATGACAACCATTGATAAAGGGAAACTAGTGGTAAAAGTCGATACACAATTATTCCGAGGCGTACATTATGAATTGTCTACGTACGATAAAGATGGCAATGAGTGGCTAGTCCATTCATTGAAAAAAGCAGAAGTAGGGACAGAAATCGGCTTAGACTTTGATCCAGAGGCGATTCATGTAATGCGCTTAAATGAAACAGAGGAAGAGTTTGATAAACGATTAGAATCGTATGGAGACGACGATGATGCAAACTAAGACGTCGAAATCTGCGTTATTTCCATATGTGCTCTGGATTGCCTTTTTCGTTATCGCGCCAATTGCACTCATTGTGTATTATTCCCTACTCGATTTACATGGCAATTTCACGCTCGATAACTATAAAGCGTTCTTTACTTCTGTTTATTTAAAGATGACATTGAGCTCGTTTTGGTATGCATTTTTAATTACATTCTTTACTTTGTTAATTTCATACCCAACTGCTTATTTTTTAACGAAGACAAAGCATAAACAACTTTGGCTTCTTCTGATTATTATTCCTTCATGGATTAATCTTTTGTTAAAAACATATGCATTTATCGGCATCTTTGGTTTGTATGGACCGATTAATGCATTTATCGAAGTATTTGGCTTCGATCCAAAGCAAATGCTCTTTACTGATATTAGCTTTGTCTTTGTGTCGGTGTATATTTTTATTCCATTTATGATTTTACCGATTTTCAACTCTTTAGATCGTTTAAATCCAACACTCATTTATGCATCACGTGATTTAGGAGCTTCTGCCTTTACAACCTTCCGACGTGTTGTTTTACCACTGACTATGGATGGCGTTAAATCGGGTATTCAGGTTGTCTTTATCCCTGCTTTATCTCTATTCATGATTACACGTTTAATTGCCGGAAACCGTGTCATCACCCTTGGGACAGCGATTGAACAGCAATTCCTTGTGACACAAAATTGGGGTATGGGCTCTACTATTGCCGTGTTCTTAATTTTGTTCATGGTGATTATTATGCTAATTACGGGACAAAAAGATAAAGGAGGTCGCGTACGATGAACAAACTATCTGCATCAGCCAAAGTCTATTTAACGATTGTTTTTATCGTTCTCTATGCACCAATCTTCTATTTAATCTTTTACTCGTTCAATAGTGGTGGCTCCATGAATAATTTTGAGTCATTTACTTTAGAGCATTATCAAGCCGTTTTTGAAGATTCACGTCTACTTGTCATTTTAATCAATACTGTTATTGTGGCATTACTTTCTGCTTTAATTTCTACTATTATTGGGACACTAGGGGCAATTGGTATTGTGACAGTAAAGGATTCAAAAATGCGCAATACTTTACTATCCTTAAACAATGTTTTAATCGTCAGCCCAGACGTTATTATTGGTGCAAGCTTTTTAATTTTATTTACAATGGTTGGCATTAAGTTGGGCTTTGCGTCAGTATTATTAGCACATGTCGCATTTAGTGTACCGATTGTTGTGTTGATGGTTTTACCAAAACTACTTGAAATGAATAAATCATTAATTGATGCAGCATTAGATTTAGGGGCAACAAAAAAGGACATTATGATGCGTGTTATTTTACCTTATATCCAGCCAGGTATTTTTGCAGGTTTCTTCCTTGCCCTTACGTATTCATTAGATGATTTTGCCGTAACATTCTTCGTAACTGGGAATGGCTTCAGTACACTATCTGTAGAAATCTACTCGATGGCGCGTGCAGGAATATCACTAACCGTTAATGCTATTTCTGGTTTAGTATTCTTTGTCACAGTTCTAGTCGTAGTTGGTTATTATTTCGTTACAAGTCGTAAGAGTAAAAGAATGGAGGGGCAACGATGAAGTCATTAATTCAAGCTACCATCACCATCCTTGTTGTTTCAGCTCTTTTATTCTATGCAGCTGACGCCTTGAGTGCAGGCGGAGGTAAAAGTGGTAAAAACACTTTAACCATTTTTAACTGGGGTGAATATATTGACCCTGACTTATTGAAACAATTTGAAAAAGAAACAGGCATTCATGTCATTTATGAAACATTCGATTCCAATGAAGCCATGATGACAAAAATCCAACAAGGTGGAACAGCATATGATATTGCCGTCCCTTCTGAGTATATGATTGAAAAAATGAAGGAAGAAAATTTATTAATTCCTTTAGATAAAACGAAAATCCCTAATTTTAAAAATATCGATCCTTACTTTTTAGATTTACCATTCGATGACGACAATAAATATTCCGTTCCTTATTTCTGGGGAACAGTAGGTATTGTTTATAATCCAAGCCTTGTTGGAGATTTAGATTTCTCTTCTTGGGACGATTTATGGGACCCTTCATTAAAACGAAAAGTCTTTTTAGTAGATGGTGCCCGTGAAGTCATTGGGATGGGCTTAAATAGTCTTGGACACTCACTGAATTCATTGGAAAATCAAGAACTACGTGAGGCTACTGACAAGTTAATTACACTTGCACCAAATGTAAAAGCCATCATTGGAGATGAAATTACTCCATTAATGATCAATAATGAGGCAGCTGTTGCCCTCACTTGGTCTGGGCAAGCAGCAGACATGATGTATGAAAATGAAGAGTTAGACTTTGCTGTACCTGATGAAGGCTCGAATTTATGGTTCGATAATATGGTTATCCCAAAAACATCAAAAAATATCGATGGTGCACATGCCTTTATTAATTTTATGCTAAGTGCTGAATCTGGTGCCCAAAATGCCGATTTTGTAGGCTACTCTACGCCAAATATCGCAGCCATGGACTTAATGGACGAAGAGGTTGTTTCGGATGAACGCTATTACCCTTCTGAGGAACAACGCGATACATTAGAGGTCTACAAAAACTTAGGGCCTGATTACTTAGGTAAATATAATGAATTGTTTTTAGAATTTAAAATGAGCATTCGATAATTAAAATAGCGACTTGGTGTAGAAAACCAAGTTGCTATTTTTGTCTAAACACACCTAATTTTCTATTAATCTTTTTGTGCTTCTATTTCACGAAGCAGTTAAGAGAACAAGAAAGGTTATTGAGTGACGTTCCGTTGTTGCCCATGCCAGGCGTACAATCAAAAAGTACCACAACCATTAACAGTTGCGGTACTTTCAAAACTTCATCTAATCTATCAGGATTTTTACAAGCGTGCACGAATCAGTAAAATTAGATTTACCTTACCAACTACTACGCTTTTGAATTTCATCTGTTTTAGAATCAATATGTTTTGCAAATTCTTTTACTTTGTGTACAGAATCATCAATTTGGCGCTTCGTTAATTGTAAACGATTTGCTAAGCTCATTAATTGTGATGGTTCTGGTGGGACAGGTTGATTTGATAACATCATTAATTCTTGTTGAATGGCATCAAAACTAAAAGTAGCATTTGTAATCATATCACAGGCTAAAACAATTTGTGATGCTGTATGGTCCACTGAATCCGCAATACGTTGATTACTATTCCAAGAACGTCCTCCACCCATGGATGAATTCATATGTTTGCCCCCTATTATTGAATTTTATCTGTTAATTCGTCAATTTCAGTAACCTTTTTACTAACATTATCTGTAAAACCATCGATTTCATCCGTTAATTTATCAACATCTTTGACATTGCGTTGTACTTCAGCTAGATTATTCAACGTATTATCCACTTTACCAGTAATACCCATAGCTACACTATCTAACATAGCCTTAACGTGTGGTGGTGCTTCTTGTCCAACCTGCGCAAGTAACATATCTACAAGCGGTCGAATTTCATTTAATGTTGTTTGTGCATTAATAAGTTCACGCGAACAAGAATTTAATTCATTGTCAATTTTATCTGATGAACGGTCAATATTTGCTTGAATATCTTTAATTTCATTTAATACTTTGTCAATTTTGTTACCTATTTCCCTTGCTGTCCCTTTTCCGATGAACATGTGGTGATGTCCCCCTTATGTATAAAGTTAAAATCTACCTAATTATACCATAGCGTAGATCCATTAGGGAATATGGCTGTTGTAGAAGTAACCCCTAATGACTATCAAATCTTCATTGTCCCAATCTCCCTGAAAGTGCATTACTATCTGAAGACTGGAATTGGCGATGTGTAACAATGTATGACTATGGAATAAAACATTAATAGTTAAAAAAGATACTTGTTTAGTAGGGTAAGAGGTTGTAGGGAAGGCGTCTGCTTGATATAATTCCTCATCACACTCGAAATATCAAAACAAAAAGACAGAATTTATTCTACATTTTTTGTAGATTAAATCTGCCTTTTTGCTTTAACAGCAACTGTCTTTGCGAAAAATTCCTTACGCTAATAAGGAATTCCTAGACAGCAACTTTGCCTTTATACACTGATGGAAGAGCTAGTTGAATTAGCTCTATCTTCATTAATTTTTACCAGATAGAAACTCGATCCTCCGGAGCTACATACATGCCATCTCCATGCTTAATCCCATAGGTATCATAGAATTGCTGGAAGTTTACAATCGTGCGGTTTACCCGAATTTTATTGGCTGAGTGTACATCGTTTTTGCTTAGAATTGCTGCAAATTCTTTTGTAGTTGTTGATTTCCACATTTCTGCATTGCTTTCGAAATATGCTTTATAATCCGGATTACTCATTTGAGATACAACTTGCAGTGAAGCTGCCATTCCACCTAAATCAGCGACATTCTCACTTAGTGTAAGCTGACCATCGTTCGACACACCCGGAATAATCTCAATTGCATTATAAAACTCAATCAGTTTCTGGTTTTTCTCTTTGAATTTCTTGAAGTCCTCTTCTGTCCACCAATTATTTGCATTTCCATTTTCGTCGTATGCAGATCCATTGTTATCAAATGCATGGCTGATTTCATGGCCAATGATCATGCCAATGGCACCATAATTTTCTTCAGGTTTAGCGTTTATATCGTAGAAAGGCGCTTGGAGAATACCAGCTGGGAACGTAATTTCGTTATTAAGAGCATTGTAAAAAGCATTTACGGTATATACGCTCGTTACCCATGCCGTTCTATCAACCGGTTTTCCTAGCTTGGCTTTCGTGTTATCAATATATGCTTTAGTTACTGTGAAGGTATTAGAGAACAGCGAACCACCTTCGTCATATGTCTTGATAGCTACTTTATCTAATGTCGTATCCCACTTATCTGGGTAACCGATTTTAACAACCATCGTATCCAACTTTTTAATTGCTTTAGCTTTTGTTGTTTCTGACATCCAATCTAGAGATTTGATTCTTTCCTCATACGTAGCAATTAACTTATCTACCATTTGTTCAACATCTTTTTTAGCTTTTGGTGAAAAATGTTTTTCGGCAAACATTTGCTCCAAGTAGCCGCTCATTGTGCTAGTTGTCTTGGCTACTGCGATTTCCTTATCTGTTTTTTCTCCTGCAACTCCGTATAATGTTGCGGCAAACTCAGTAGCAGCATCTCCGAATTCATCTGACAACAGACCGCCTGTTGCCATAAGAAGTTGTACTTTTGAGTATGCTTTAAGTACGTTAAGATTAGTTTCAGTCAAGAGTTCTGCGCCTTTTTCAGCTAGCTTCACATCGAATACAATCACTTTATCAGCACTGTCGACTTTCATCGACTTCAAGACTTGTTTCATATCTACTGTTTTGAACATGTCATCGAATAGTTCGATTGTATAAGGATTATAGTATTTATTGACATCGCCTTGTTCATGAGGGTCAAGCGATACGGAGGCTAAGCTTTTCTCCATTTCGTAAATTTTCTCGGCAAGTGCTTTTGCAACAGACTCTTCCTCACCCGATGCCACTAATAGTCTGGACAGATATTGGATATAGGCATTTTTTGCTTTCAAGTCTTCTGTTACAAAACTGTTCTTATCCAGACCAGTAGCTAATCCTGTGTAATACAAAGCATTTTCACTGCTGTTCTTTGCATCGTTCATGATTGCAAAGCTGAATAATGAGCTTAGACCCAATTCTTTCCCCAGGGTAAGATCTGCTTGCACAAGATCACCAAGAGTTTTAGCCCCATCGATTGCCTTTACATATTTTTGAATGGGCTCAATTCCCTGTTTATTTCTATTTTTTGAATCCAACGCTGTCGAATAGAAGTCCGCAATTTTCTGTTCTTTTGTTCCTTCTGCAAATTGTTTGCCAGAGAGCTCATCTATTATTTTTTCTATTTTATCGTTATTTTGCTTTTGCAGCTCAGGAAATCCGCCGCCCATGATTTCTCCTACCGGAACTGTCGATTTATTTAACCATTCCTTATTGATTGCTTCATAAAAATCGTCATTTAAATGGGAGCCTTCAAGCGTCCACATTCTCGCGATAATGTTTTGGAACTCATCGATTGTAATAGTGTCATTTGCACCTAATGTGCCGTCAGGGTTGCCCGTTAGTACGCCTGCTTTTGCCAGTTTATCGATATCTTTCTTAGCCCAATCGGGTACATCGGTGAACTCTACGCCAAATGTTCCACTGCGCAGATCATTTCCGACAGGTTCTGGTAAATCGCCGAATGCCCTGCTCAACATAACTAAAGCTTCAACTTTCTTAACTGGTTCATTCTCTCTTAAATTCCCGTTTTTAGAACCTTGCATAACGGCTTCTTTATTAATTCCTGGTTGATAAGCATCTGCTGCGATCAACAAGGTTTTAACGATCTCTCCTCTTGTCGCTGGTGACGACGTTTCTCCGGCATACACCGATGTGCTAACTGATAGGACCATTATGATGGCCATGAGTAGGGATAAAAACTTCTTTTTCATCTTCGTGCTCCTCTATAGCTGATTTGTATAAATAAAGGTAAATGGGTAGAATTTAGGATTTCTACCATTTGTCCATTGTAGTTTATTTTTTCCAGTTTGCAAATATGTTAAGTCGTTTTTTCATTTTCAAGAGAGCCATTTTTCGCTAATAGAGCTTTTAAATTAGAGCCGACAAGTAAAATCACATTAAAAACTGTACTAAGAAATCTAATTAATTATTTTAATAAACCTAAACACTATTAATAGTACTAAGTATCAGTTTAATAGGTTCTTTATTCTTAATTTGTTGGGACAGGGATACATCACCATAAGCGGTACCAACCAAATGCTTTATCACATCTATGCATCCACCAAGTAAACGACCTTGTATTTTAATTTTTCCACATCCCCAATATTTTTATTCTGTTAAATTAACAACACATGGAGATGGAGAATTATGTTTCCGTTTTTTGGTATTTAGCTGAAGAGTGTTGAAGGACCGATTCTTCACTATTTGTCGATAATACAGACTGTCACATTGCCGTGGTGTCACCTGAATATTCCCTCTTAAATCTACAAAATTTGTACCATAGCAGTAGCTACTCCTGTTTTTCAGCTCTACTTCAGGTTTGCTCTTGCACTGCATTTTCTTAAGCAAACGCAGACAAAGGCGTAGCCACAAAATACATATGACATCTACCCCTCATATTTGCAGATTTCACCTATTCCTTATTTAGAATATCGAAGAAAGAAAAAAAATTAACGAACCGCTAATTTTTACATAATTTTGTATTTCAGACTAAAGTTGTAAATACAATTTTATATTATGTTGGTAATATAAGGCTGTAGTGAATTGAGGTTACGGATTTTAAAGGAGGAATAATTTTGAATTACTACATTTGTGAAACATGTGGGGCGCAATATGAAAAATCAGTGGAAGAGCCAAAGCAATGTACTATTTGTTCAGAAGAAAGACAATATGTTAGTGTAAATGGGCAGACTTGGACAACTTTGGACAACATGATTTCTTCTGAAATTTATAAAAATAACATTAATCTTGAAGAAGATGGATTATTCAGTATTACAACTAGTCCAACATTTGGGATTGGACAAACCACTTATTTAATTCAAGAAAAAGGTTTTAATTTGTTATGGGATTGTATTTCATATATTGATCAAGAAACGATTGATAAAATAGAGATGTTAGGGGGAATTGATGCCATCGCATTATCTCATCCTCATTATTATTCAAGTCAAGTTGAATGGGCAGAAGCTTTTAATGCACCTATTTATATTCATGAGGATGATAAAAAATGGGTTACACGAACTAGTGACAAGATTATTTTTTGGTCTGGTGAATCTCTTACTTTACAGAATGGGTTAACTCTTTATCGTATGGGTGGTCATTTTAAAGGAGCCACAATACTAGAATGGAGAAATGGTTATCAACAAAAAGGCATATTACTAGTGGGAGATATCATTCGTGTAGTGGCTGACCGCAATTGGGTAACATTTATGTATAGTTTCCCTAATTTTATTCCACTTCCTGTTCAAACAGTGGAAAGAATCTTAAGTCAAGTAGAGAATCTACACTTTGAACGAATATATGATGCTTTTCTCCGTATTGTGAAAAAAGATGCAAAACAATCTGTTCATAACTCAGCTGTAAGGTATATAAATGCTATAGAGGGTAAGCTATTCACTACTTAAGTTAATATTACTTTATTAGAAGGATTTTCGATTGCATGCACATCGAAGTAATTCACCGTTTAATGGGGCATGAAAAAAGTGAAACTACTCGGATATATGTACAACTAAGTGGAAGGCTTAGAAAAGACCTTAAACAAAAATACTTTTAGTTTATTTAGAACAGAGAAACATCATAATAACTGTTTCTCTGTTCAATTAATGCCCTCTGTTAGTTCAACAATTACTGTATTATTTTTTTCACTTTAAAGTCCCTATCCAAACATCTCCTTTGTCGAGACTATATTGCAGGTAACTCCCGAATTCATTTTCAAATTTTATGGTTTCATAGGCTTCTCCCTTAATTTTTGATACTTCTTTTTCAGTTAAACTTCCTTCTTCTAACCATTCATTCAAGTCGTTTTCATCGTAATAATCAATCTCTATGTGCAAATCCCACTGAAATTGTTCCAACTTGTCCCTCAAAGAATGAAATTTATAGAAAGGAAATTCCTTGTATTCTTTCCTTATTTCAAAGGGTTTATTATAGAAATCAAGACAATCTCGATAGGCAACGACAATTTGTGAATTGATAAAATTAGGATCATAAAGCCAGATTTTTAAATAAAACTCTTCATTTTCATCCACCATTTTTTGATGCCACTCCAAGTAAACTTCAATCATTGAATCAAGTAAAAGTCGATTATACCAATTGGGAGGATTTTTTCGTACCCATGCATAAAAGGGATGAATCCATAATTTTTCGTATTGTCTTTGGTAATTCCTTAAACAGTCGATATTTAAATTGATTGCGCTTTGCTTCCATCTTTCAATTTTTCTTTTATGTCTCTTCCAACCTCGTATTTTTTTCTTTTTTGAGTAATAAAGCACTTGTACACTTCCTTTTATCATCAAATAATGACTCCCTCTACTACAATCCACTGATCCCTCACATATACTTCTGCCATGCATGAACAAGTTCTCGAGATGAAAATTCATCCATTTTAATACATAATTGTATTGTATTTCTTCTTTCTGTAGCTATGGCGAAACTTTTATGGAAAACCATCTTAAATATTGAACCAATGACTACAATCTTAACTATTAGCCAAGCATTATTTCTTTATGATAGACTGTACTATATTTGATTACAAAAAAGGGGGGCTATTCGATGACCCAGCAGAAGTCCAATAAGGCGGCTTTGTATATTTTAATGTTTAATATGTTTATCGCAATGGGGAGTATTGGGATTATTATTCCTGTCATGCCAGAGTATTTAAAAATTTTCGGTGCAGCAGGACAAGTTCTAGGTATGCTAATTGCAACGTTCGCCTTAGCTCAATTCGTATTTTCTCCAATTGCTGGGAATCTTTCGGATCAGTATGGTCGTAAAAATTTAATTATTTTCGGTCTAATCGTGACAGGTCTTGCACAAATCGGTTTTGGGCTTGCTACAGATGTTTGGATGCTCTTTTTGGCTCGCTTTTTAGGCGGTCTAGGTTCCGCATTTATTGCACCTCCAATTATGGCATTTGTAGCCGACGTCACAACCTATGAAGAACGAGGTAAAGGAATGGGTATGTTAGGTGCTGCCATGTCTCTTGGTTTTATGATTGGACCAGGAATCGGCGGTTTCCTTGCAAAGGTAAGCTTACATTTTCCATTTTTCACAGCTGGGGCTGCTGCCATTCTAGCATCTATTTTATCTTACTTTTTATTGCCAACTACTAAACCAAATACAGCTCAACAGAAGCAAAAGCAAGAAAATCTGGCCAAGCAAATGGCGCGTTCCATACATATGCCTTATTTTGTCATGCTCATTATCATGCTTGTGTTCTCGTTCGGAATTGCAAATTTCCAAACGACATTGTCATTATTTGTGACGGAAAAGTTTAACTACACACCAGTAGACATAGCGATTATATTAGTTGTCGGTGGTGCTTTTGGGGTAGTTGTACAAATGTTTATTATTACACCACTTTTTAATCGCTTCGGCGAAATGAAAGTAGTGTTAGTCAATTTATTTATTGCCTCCGTTGCTATATTCTTAATATTATTTGTTTCTGGCTTTACTCTTATATTAGTAGTAGCAACTATTTTCTCTACAGCGACAACATTAATTCGTCCTGCTGTTAATACACTCATCTCAAAACTTGCAGAGAAAGAACAAGGGTTTGCTGCTGGTTTGAATAATGCTTATATGAGTCTAGGAAATATGATTGGGCCAGCATTGGCAGGTTTATTATTTGACTGGAATATGAACAGTCCGTACATTTTCGGTTCTATCATATTATTAGCCTGCTTCTTCCTTGCACTCATCTGGACATTGAAAAAAGCACCTCATTTGATGCATCCCGATACGAAATAGTCTGAAAAATCATTGACTATTTTTAGCCGTATGTTACATTAAAGTTGGTCAACTAAATTGAATGCTATTAACCACTAGGGGAGCCTTTAAAAGGCTGAGATGTATATGTTCATATACGGACCCTTTGAACCTGATCTAGTTCATACTAGCGGAGGGAAGTGGCGCTACTTGCTATTTTCATTGTATATGCAAGACCGCTTCCTATTGTTTAAAGGAAGCGGTCTTTTTATTTTTTCTAGTGAGCATTATCAAAAGGAGTGAACTTCATGTCAATTCGTAAATTAACAGTCATGGCTTTATTAATAGCCATTGCCGTTGCAGGCTCTACCTTCATATCCATACCGACCGGGATCGCACGTGCCTACCCTGTTCAACATGCTATTAACGTGATAGGTGCAATTATTCTAGGGCCTGTACCAACAATTGTAGTTGCCTTTCTCACTGCCATCATCCGTATTCTTACTGGGACGGGCTCTTTATTAGCTATCCCGGGAAGTGTCATTGGCGCATTATGTGCTGCTCTTACCTATAAATACAGCCATAAAATGTGGTTAGCTGGTATTGGCGAAGTTGTCGGAACAGGTATTCTTGCTTCACTCATTGCAGTGCCGTATGCAAAGTTACTAATAGGGACATCGGTAGCTGCATTATTTTTCATGCCAGCCTTTTTAACCTCAAGTACGGTCGGGGCTATTTTAGGTGTTGCCGTTGCTAGCAGTTTGCGAAAAACAGTGTTAGTAAAGCATTTTAAATCATCACTTTATTGAGTAGGTCAAAAGAGGTTTCCTTCTTTATCTTGAACGAAAGTCACACTTTTTGTTCACTTTGTTTCCCTTTTATCTCTATCAATACAGCTTCCCCAATTAATACAATAAAGCAGTGCAAAACCGTTACATTTTGCACTGCTTCTACCATATTATGATCGTTTTTTCATACCCTTTAATAATTGTGCAACATTCGTATCTTCTGCCTGTACAGGTTTTTCCTCAACCAACTGCTCCTGTTTCTTTGGTTTAGCTAGGAAATTCCATCCAAAACGTCTTAATGTTATATCGATAAAGAATAGAAGCATAGCTGCTAGAAGTAGCCATGTAGCAATATTTTGGCGGTCTGCTCCTTTTTTGGTAAAATCACGAAAAACATCTTGTGGTTCTTTTAACATTGCACCACCAGTTTGTTGGGTTAGTTTTTCTACCAGTTGATCATTAACAGGAAGTAGTTCATATTCGGCGCTATAAGGAACACTTAATCCCGCCTGGTAAATGGCCTGCTTGTCATCAGCTATACGGAAGAAAATTAGTCCAGGTTCTGCCTGTACTACTGCTCGAACTTGAGAAGCGGAAATGGTTTCAAACTGTGTCTCTAGTTCTTCCCCTGCTTCATTAACCGCTACAATATCTAAAAATGCTGCTTCATTTGTAGGATCAGTAATCATAAATGAACCATCTGATTCTAATCTAACATCATAGGCAACATCATTATAGCTTGGGAGCATTTGGGAAATAAGTGTTTGCCAAAATGTTCCCCAGTCCTGCCATCTTGCCCAATCCCCTGCCCACTTACCTGTTGAATCTGAAGTAAAGGCGAAAGTTTTACCAAGACCATACTGCCACTGTGCTAACACTGGATCTTCCTTCTCACTTTCTGCGATCACTGTAGCACCTTGTTTTGCCGTTGTTCCAATATAAGCATTCATTTGAGGAACGCCATTGGCAAATAGCGCATTCCATCCCGCAGCATTATAAATAGCTGGATAAAATGGATTATCTTCAATGTAGGTGCGGGAAATCATAGCCGTTTCACGAGATAAAATGGAAGGAATGGCCTGCTCATCTATAACATCATAGAAACGACCACTGCCCATGTCACTCAGTGCTTCTAGTAAGTTAGCGTCTGCATCCTGCCCAATAGCTACTGTTGATAATGTTATACCGTTATCTTTTCCTTCAGCAATTAAATCCTCGTAATTCCCTGATTGTGATTGCCCATCCGTTAAGAGAATAATATGCTTACGTTGCAGCTTTAAATCTTCGAGGTTTTCATAGGCTTTCGCAAGCGAACTATAAATCTCTGTTCCACCACCTGGTGTTACCGATAAAATGGTATCTACTGCTTCTTCTTTACTGCTAAGAGGCCCAGTCTCTATAATTTCCCAAGGACGATCATCAAAGGCGATAAACCCTAATGTATCTTCATCTCGCAACATTTCAACAGAACGTGCAGCTGCTTCCTTGGCAAGCTCTAGCTTTGATCCTTGCATACTACCAGAACGGTCAAGCACAATGACTAACCCTAATGATGGTAATTGCTCTTTTCCCTTAATTTCCATTTCCACAGGTAATAATGTTTCAATTGGCGTTTTGAAATAGCCACCTAAACCAAAGCTATTCTCTCCACCCACCATGGTGAAACCAACACCAAAGTTCTTTACTGCTTGCTCAATAACACTCATTTTAGCCTCACCGACCAAGTGACCAGGCACATTATCAAAAATGATAGCATTATATTGCAAATAGCTGGACAGTTCATTTGGTAGACTTTTAGCCTCTACAACATCATAGGCAATCGATTGATTACCAAGTGCTGCTGCGATAGGTGATGCTGTTTCATAACCATTGACAATGAGTAAATGTGGTTCGCTTTGTACCATTGTGACACTTGTTAACTTATTGTTTTCGAAAATAGCATCCTGCCCTACTTGAACAACTGCCTCATATTTTACAAGCCCTTCAGCAGTGGCTGCATGTTTATAGGTAAACACATTCGTGCCTTCAGTAAGCTCAACTGCCTCGCGGTGAATCAGCTCATCATTTTCATATAATAACAGCTCGCCTTGACCTGCAGTTGTAGCATGAATTTCAGTTACTAATTGTTGCTGCTCTCCTACATAAGCAACCTGAGGGGATACAAAGCTTTTTAGCGAAACATCATTGACAATTGGTTGACTAAAAGGCACAACATCTACACTAATATTCGATCCTTTAAACTTCGTGGTAAATTCTAAAGCATCTCCTTTTGTCTCATTGCCATCTGTTAAAAGCACAAGACGAGTTGCTTTTTTCGGATCAACAATACCTGTTGCTAGCTGTAGACTTTGTTCAATATTGGTTTGATCTGTAGCCTTTATTTCTGTAAGCTTTGGTACGTCTTTTAATGTTTTTGACAATATGGCTTCTGTTTGTAAAGTAGAGGAAAATGAATACACCCCTGCAAGCTGTGGATCCTTTTTCGATTGTAGACTTTCCTGTATAAACTGAACCATCTCATCTTCTGTACCATTCATGGAAGCAGAACGGTCTAGCAAATATACGATCTGCTCTTCTTTTATAGGTAGTAATAGATATGGACCTGCAAGTGCAAAAACTAAACAGCCAACTGCCACTATGCGAATAGCAAGGACAACGATATGACTCTTTTTGAGTCGTTGCCGTTCACGAAAGTAAGTCCATCCAAAATACAAAAGTAATGGAAGCAATAGCAACAATACTAATGGCATATCAATTCGTAAATCCACGACGTCGTTGCACCTCCCACTCTGAAACAAGTAATACTAAGATAATAAGAATTAGCCAAGGTACGAAAGAAGCCTTTGAAGTCCCTTCCTTTCCAATGGTAGGAATGTCGCCTAGTGTATAGCTTGTTCCCTCTTCAATGACACGTTCTTGTGCTTGCAATTGCACAATAAAATGTTTTTCTTCATTATTTGAACGTACCATATAAATGCCTGGTTGTTTTGGCGCAGCTAGCATGCCCATCGTAACAGATGATAGAAACTCCTCTTCTTGTGAATAAACGCTCCAGTCTCCTTGGGCTAAAGCTACTGCACGTTGTTCATTTGGTGTAAAAATACCAAGTGAACCAACTGCTTCTGATAACTGCTGCTCAGTACTCCATAAAAATAACGGGAATGATGGATGTAATGGCCAATCCGTATCAGCAATATCCGCTAATACAACGATATCACCTTTAGGAGAACGTTGTATGAACGGCTCGTCTCCAATAGTCGCAATGGTTTGGTATGTTGAAAATCCAGGATAAACAGCACTAACATAAACATCCTTTAGTTCGCTAAAAGCAAATAAAGCGTCACTTGTAGTACTTACCGTTCCACTTGTCTCCACTTTTTCTGCATCATCACGACCAAATAATACAAGAGGTTTCTCCATCTTTTTCAATAAAGCTGTTTGATTTGTAATGACCGTAGCATCCTGATTGTCAGCTACCTGCAAAGAAGGAACGATTTTCACGCCACTACTAACTGTTTGAAATCCTTTTTGTATCAGTTGATGCATGCCTTGATCAACAACAATTTCTGAAGTTGCCGTTTGTAGTAAAACAGTTTGTTGATTGTCGATGGCATAATCATCTTTCACATCAATAAGAGCTGTCATCGATTTATCTAATGGCAAATCTTTAAATGTCTTTGTAATAGCTTCATTTGGAGGCACAATGACACTCTCTGCTACTACCTTTTCACCCTCTGCATTTTGTAAAGCTAATGTGACCTTTTGCTCAACATTTGTATCATTATGAAGCTGCACAAGTGCCATCGTAACCTGTCCATCTGTTGTAGCAGCAAAGCGTGTAATGGCGATATTTGTTAAATCCTTTGCTGCACCTCTTACTAGCCATTTCACAGAATCTTTGTCCATTGGTAATTGTTTTTTATCAAGTGTATCCGTAAAGACGTAGATAGAAGTTGGTGTATCTCCAACAAATGCTTGGGCTATATCAAGCGCCTTATTCATTTCAGCTGTTTCATAGGTTACTTGTAAATCTTCAATAGCTTTTTCAATTTCTTTAGTATTTGTTTCTTGCTGTAATACGGCTTTTGGTGCAGCACCAGTTGTAATCAATGTGACTGGTCTGCCATTCAATTCATCCATCAACGTCAACATTTCCTGTTTATGTGTATCAAAGGTTGATTGACCTTTGCCTGCCAACATCGTAGCTGAAGTATCTACAATGAAAATTGTCTGTGCACCAACAATAGTTGATTTTTTCACATATGGATTCATGAGTGCTAATACAAGCATTAGCAATGCTAGTAGTTGTAAATAGAGTAAAGCATTTTTTTGTAAATGCTTCAAATAAGGTGATACACGTGTTTCCTGCATAATCTCAGACCAGAAAAGTGTTGAGGAGACAGTTTGATCCGTGTATTTTTTACGAAAGAAATAATAGAGTAGGACAATGACCGGGATGATGGCCGTCCAGCTAAACATAATTTGACTAAAGCCCAATACGGCTCACCTCACCTAATCCAATGTGCTTTTAATAATTGCTGGAAGATCGCATGTTGCAATCCATCTTCCACTTTCAATTGTAATTTTCGAACGCCAAAGCGACGACAAATGGCTTCAAATTGTTCTTCATGTAATAACCTTCTTGCATGGTAGGTTTCTAGTACTTTAGAGGACATCGTCACATTGACGTCATTATCTGTTTCACGGTCAAGAAGGCGAACGTCACCCGAATAATTTGGTGACAGTTCTTCTTGTGTAACAATTTGTACAATGCGAACATCTCCAGCGTAACGTGGTAGCCTTTTTAACATCTGTTCCCATTCCTCAATTGGCTCTAACCCATCTGTGACAATGAATAACACTGTACTATCTTTAGGTAAAGCTTTTAATGCACCTTGGGCAAAACTATTTGAATAGCTCGCTTTCTCTATATCTGTTATTACCTGTAAAAAGGCACGGCGATACATTGCACCCTTACGTCGAAATGGTGGTTTCACTTCATCTTGGACAAATGAAAAAGACAAACGATCATCTCGACCTAGTACCATTAAACCTAGGGATGCCACGATTTGGCGAGCGAATAACCACTTTGCATCCTCTCCCATAGATTTGGTAGCATCTAGTAAAATGTGTACACGCATCTCTTGCTCGTCTAAAAATCTTTTAATAAAGTATTTATCCGTTCGCGCAAAGACGTTCCAATCTACTTGACGTACATCATCACCTAAATGGTATTCTCGAAAATCCGAGAAATCGAGTGAAGCGCCGAAGCGTTGTGAACGATGCGAGCCCTTGTGCTGCCCGCGTAGTTTGGAGGACGTCGCTACTTGAAAGCGACTGATTTTCGCTAACCAGTCTTCGGGCAATAAGTATTTTACTGTCACTTACTAACACCTTGCTGGATTTTTTCTAAAATGACATCAATCACATCATCTGCTGTTTTCCCTGAAGCCTCCCCTTCATAGTTCAGCAGCATTCGATGACGTAAAACTGGTTTTGCAACAGATTTAATATCAGCTACAGAAACATGGAAACGTCCATTCATTAGTGCTCTTGCTTTTGCTAGCTTTATTAAGCTTTGCAAGCCACGTGGACCACTACCATACATAGCATATTGTTTAACCTCGTCAAGAGCCTCTGGTTTTTCAGGATGTGTAGCCACCACTAGATCAGTTGCAAATTCAAGCATTTCATCTGCAACCATTACTTCTTTCACCATTTGTTGTGCTTCGATAAGAGCCTCTGTATTCATGAGCTTCTGTAAAGTAATTTCCTGAGCGCCTGTCGTTCGCTTCATAATTTCCATTAGCTCACTTTTTTCAGGATACGGTACAAGTATTTTACAAAGGAAACGGTCCATTTGCGCTTCAGGTAATGGATATGTTCCTTCCATTTCAATAGGGTTTTGTGTCGCTAATACGAAAAATGGTTTCGCCATTTTTTTAGTATCCCCTAAAATTGTCACCGTTTTTTCACCCATTGCTTCTAACAGGGCACTTTGTGTTTTCGGTGTTGCACGGTTTATCTCATCAGCTAATACCATCTGACTAAAGATTGGCCCATGCTGAAACGTAAATTGCTGTTTACCATCGGGTGTACGTTCAATCATACTTGTCCCTGTTATATCTGCTGGCATAAGATCTGGTGTAAATTGAATACGTGAAAACGACAGATCAAGTACTTCAGAAATTGTACGGATTAACATCGTTTTCCCTAGACCTGGTAAACCTTCTAACAATGCATGACCATCCGCTAGCACTGCATACAAAGTATAATCAATCGCTTCTTCTTGCCCAACTATGAAGCGATGAATTTCTTCTTTAACTTGTTGTAATTTCTTACTCATTTCTACATATTGTTGCTCTGTAAATGCCATTTCTTTTCCTCCTACTGCGACTCAATCGATGTGAAATAAGATTGCACAACATTTTGTAGATCCTTCGGTAATTGTAAACGCTCCGAGCTTTCTAAATAGCTGTCTTTATAAGAGCCCATAACTTCTTCATACGGTCTAATTGAGCCCTTTGTTATTGGACCATTTCCTTGTTGCTCGGATACGTGCGAACCATCTCCTAATGCTCCACCATCCATTGATGTCTCACTTGACCCACCAATCCGATTCGGTGTCGTTAACAAATTTCGACTTCCTTGGCCGCTTCCTGCTCCCTGACCAAATCCATTGCCTTGCCCTGAGCCTGAGCCTTGCCCCTGTCCTTGACCTTGTCCCTGACCTTGACCTTGTCCCTGCCCTTGTCCTTGTCCCTGCCCTTGACCCTGACCTTGTCCTTTACCTTGTTGATTTGAGCTTTGACCTTGGCTATTACTGTTCTGTTGTTGTGAACCACTTTGTGCATTGTTTTGACCAGACTGACCTGCTTGACCTTGCTGATTGCTTGGATTGGAATTACCAGATGACTGTTGATTGTTTTGATTGTTACTGCTTGCATTATTGGCACTGGCAATCGCATTTTGTAAGGAATTACTTGCTGGTTTACCAAGCTTACTCATAGCTGTTTGTGTGGCATTTGCATTTTCTGTTAGCCCTTGTTGCATTTGAGCTAACTCATTCAGCTGCTCAACTTCTTCCTTCGATAAACCTTGTCCTTCGGCAGCTCCATCTTGACTAGCTGTTTGCTTATCCTTTAATTGCTGCTCCTTAAGCGCTAGCTCCTTTTGCTTTTTCACAACCTCTCGTAATGCCTCTTCTGCTGTTTCAGCCTCTTTTAATGTATTTTGAAGTTCCTGCAATTGCTCTTTTACTTCTTTTGTTTGTGCTTTTTTCTCCAGTTCAGCAACTTCCTTCTTCATATCTTCAATAACAGCCTGCTCTTTTTCAACCTCTATGGCTTCTATTTGTGTAGCTGCTGGGAACATATACAGAATTGCCAGTACTACCACTGTGACAAATAAGCCGATAAATGCCTTGGGACGAAACAATTTTTTCTTTCGAGCCTTAAATTCCGTAAAAGCTTTTTCAACATTTTGTATGGCTTTTGATAATAAAGCTTGAACAAGAGGGTCTTGATCATCTTTAAAGGATAAAGCTGTAACCAACTCATTATGTGAAAAATAGTGATCCAGTGTATGCAAAGCTTCTTTTTCTTTGACACGTCTCCACCATATGTAAACGATCGTCGCCACCATCATGATAACGAAGACGCCTATCGCTATTTGGCGATAATACGGCCAGACAAATAGTCTTGAAATAAGAACGAGAGAAGCACTCGTAAGCAATGCCAAAAACAAACCGTACTGTACAATAGGAATGCTTCTTTCAAGTGTTAAACTCGACTTTGCACGCTGAATATATTTTCGTAACTGCGTACGACGCTCCATAACAATTCCTCCTTACCGGTTGCTTTTCATGTTGGCACGTAATTTTTTAATCGCAATGGTTAAACAAAGTACAATGATTAATACATAGGCGATTAAATAAGTAATCCATACAGGTAGTTCCACACCAGAAAGCTCAGCTAATGCATCGCCCATTTCTGGTGAAATAAGTGTTAGCATCAATGCGCCCGGATTAATAGATGCCCAGAAATAGGTCATAAAGGAGGTACTTGTACCAATGGCGTTCCCCATCTGATGAAAGGCCATTGTTAAAAAGAAGAAGAATGCTGTAATACCACCTAAAAAAATAATCGAGCCATAAGTGGCAATCATGGCAACAATTGTTCTTTTCGTAATCGTTGAAAACATAACGCCAATACTACCTATTGCTACTACAGTGACTAAATAAAATAAGAATATGGAAATAAGCTGTGAAGGGGATACCCCACCGAATAAGAATACTAAACTATATAGTGGTAAACCCGCTGCCAGCATCAACACTAGAAATGCTACAGAAGATAATAATTTACCAACAACAATTTGTGTAGAACTTTGAGTCGTTGTTAGTAAAATATTTAATGTTTGCTTTTCACGCTCACTACTAATTGCTCCAGCCGTCAAACTAGGTGTAATAAAAAGAACTAATGCCATTTGTAAGATGGTTAATACAGCAAACATCATAAAGCTTGTTTCAGGTCTAAAGAAGCCCCGGCCAGTAAATTCAGTCGTAAGCAATAAAAACCCTGCAATGAAAATACAAAGTACTGCTAAATAAAACATCAATCCTGAGAAGCTTTTAAAAGAACGGAAGCGTAACTTCAATTCTTTTACCAGTACCGGATTATTAAATCTTTCCATCATTGATTGTCCGCTCCCTTCGTAATCGCCATAAAGACATCCTCTAAATCTTTCTCTTCTTCACTCAATGCATAAATCGGTAAATCTGCAAGCATGGCCTTTTTCAGTAATGCCACCTGATCTGCATCTGTACCACGATAATTAAAGGCTATTTCTAAACGATTGTCGATAACATCAATAGATGAAATATGAGGATCTTCCTCTAAAAATGCACGTACTTCATCCATTCGATCTGTCACTTTCAGTGCAATGCGCTTTTCTCCCTGTAGTTGTGCCTGAATTGCAGCTACATTGCCATGCGCAATTAGTTTGCCATTATCAATGACGCCGATTTCATCACACATCTCAGCTAGCTCGGGCAAAATATGTGAAGAAATCAAAATTGTTTTCCCCATGGACTTTAAATTTCGTAAAATATCTCGCATTTCCACACGTGCGCGAGGATCTAATCCTGACGCAGGCTCATCCAAAATTAATACCTTTGGATCATGGATAAGTGCACGGGCTAAACATAAGCGTTGCTTCATTCCCCGCGATAATAAATCAACGTATTCATAGCGTTTACTAGTTAAATTCACAAGTTCTAATAGTTGTGGAATTAGTACTTGTCGCTCGGCTAGTTGAATTCCATAGCTCGCTCCATAAAAATCCAAATATTCATCTACTTTTAACTGATCGTATACACCAAAGAAGTCAGGCATGTAACCAATTTGTTTTCGTACTTCCTTTGGTTCCTTCACAACACTTTTACCATTGATCAGGGCATCACCAGAAGTCGGTGACAATAATGTTGCTAAAATAGAGAATGTTGTTGATTTACCTGCTCCATTAGCACCAACAAATCCAAATACAACGCCTTCTTCTAAAGACAAGTTTAAATGATCTAGTGCTGTAAAGGAGCCGTATCGTTTCGTTAAGTCACGAATTTCAATCATTATTTTGCCACTCCTTTCAGCTCTATGTCTGGTAACTTCGTTTGCTCTCCTGATTGATCTGGACCATATTTTATTTCAATTCGAAGCTCACCATCTTGATTAATGTACTTTGTAATCTTTTCCGTAAACACTTGCTTTGTATCAACCAACGGCTCATACACGTTCGTTTCATTATTCCAGATTGACAGTTGCATACGCTTGACATCCTTATTAGAAATTGTCATTTCATTAAGTGATTTAACAGCGTCCATAAATTGATCTGGCATGGCCATCGTTACTTCGTATAATCCATCAGATAGATACCAGTTATTTAATTCCTCATCAATTTTTTCATAATGTCCACTTGCTGATAGTGGCGTTAATGTATACGTAAAGTTATTGCGTTTCATTGTAAATGGACCTGATAGCTCCACTTTCCCCTTAAATGGTTGAACAAGCATTGTAATTGGTGACATATTTGCACTAGTTTCAAGTTCAACCCCTACAATAGCTTGATCTGTCCACGCTGTAAGTATTGGCTGTCTATCATTTTCTACAAGTGGTAATGCTAATGTTTTCATTCGTTCAATACGCATTGGGTCTACCTCATCCTTCTTCGATGGGTAAGTATAATTATAGTTATTGTATACAGACGGCTTTTGAAGAACGGTTGTTTTCAGTTCCTTATCGACCTGCAATGTACTATTCGCTTCAATATCACCTAATTTCACTTCTTTCACACCAGAGATTAACGTGACATCCTTTAGTGCGAATGGGAAATTATTTTTAACCGTTCCTGTCAGTTTTTCATTTTTCAATGTTATATCAATATCCATCTTGCCAATATTTTGCGCTGCCGTTTTTCCTCCAAAAGATTGCACAGACCAATAACTTAAATCACGTAATGTTAACGTTGAACCATTGGCACTTTCTTTAATATAAGAAGATTCGTGTAATGCTCCCATCGTGCCTGTGAAATTATTATTATTTCTTAGGGCAACGGCAGTCGTGTTTTTATCAGCATTGACCACAAAATCACCACTACGATTCGTTAAAATAGATTCTACATAATAACCATTCAAACTACTATCTTCGTTTACCTTATAAAATGCAGATTGTTGAACTTGTGGCTGCATAATACGATCCTTCGCTCCAACAATAAAGAGAACAATCGAAAGGACAATTGAGATTGACGGAATAATCCACCATGCGTGCTCACGCTTGTCCATTTTTTTCAGGACAACATAAAGAATTGGCCCGATGATTAAAATATAAAGAATAATGACGATAAGCATGTAACTCACTGATACTTCGAAAGATGGGAATAATTCGTTAATATTGCGCAGCTCATAAGAAATTTGATCGAGTGGAGATTGTCCCTGTCTCATCATCCCTTGCTGTGAAATAGTTTGGACATCAATCATTTTAGCGATAAGTGCAGCATAGCCGTCCATTGAAGCAAGTGGTTGATCTCCTAAAGAGAAGGCTGTTTGAATAATTTCTCCACTACCAACTTTTTTCTTTGATGCTAACACTGCGTTATTTTCTGTTAGTACGGGTAAACTTCCTTCACTACTAGTAGCTGAATAAATCGAAATAGGCTGCGTAAAAATGCCGCCTCCTGATAATTTTGTTAAAGCCTCTGCAGAAATCGACGTCATTTCTTGTGATAATGACAAAGGTAAATACTCTTTAAAAATACCTGCTGTTGCATCGATTTGATCAGCAGCTCCTAAGAGTAATGTGCCACCATCCTGTACCCATTTTAGTAATGATTCTTGTTGCTTTTGTGTTAAGTCGGCAATAGCCACTTCATCTACTACAATGACATTAGCCATAGCCAGTCCCTGTGGATCCTCTGGGAATGTATAATCTTTTAATTGATTAATATTTAATAGTTCCACATTACTCTGAGCAACAAATGTTGATAAACGCAAAAATGCCGATAAGCGATCACTTTTATCTGTTAATGTATAAATAAATGTTGAAGAGGGATCTAAAAAGTTTGCTTGTAGGCGCTTCGTTCCTTTATAAGCAACCTTTTTTCCTTTTTCAATGCTCCCTTCATAAAAGGCAAATAAATCGGCGTCCGAATAACTATAGTCAGCTAAACCATCCAGATAGAACGTAAATGTCTTTTCTTCTCCAGCTGCTATATCAATTGGAACGACGAGTGCTGATGCAGCCTCATAAGAATTGGCAGAATTAATCGCCATATCCCCAGAAAAATCTGCACCGTTATTTTTTACTGTAACTTGTAGTGGGACCACTGATTGATATTTAGCTTTACCTGAAATACCTGCTGTTGCTTTGACCTCTAACGTAGCAGCAGCACTCGCCTGTGTTGAAGGGAAAATAAAGCTAATTACAAGCATGACTAATAAGGTCAGTGCCGTCATTTTTATCTTTTTCAAAAGCTCAACTCCTTTTTATGTAAATAGATGGTTACATAATTATACGATTTAAATTGCATTTTGTTCCATTTCTTATGATTTCTTCATGAATATTCATAAACTCTTAAGAAATTAGCTAAGTAATAATGAAAAAAGCAATTCCAACAGAACCTGGAATTGCCTTATTTCCTATTTTGTATAATCAAACAAACAACGAGCATGATCTTGCACTACTTCAACAAAAGCCTCTACCTGTCTCAATTCAAAAGAGGATTCGTATCCAATTAGCCAAGTATCTCGTGTAAGTCCAAATTCCTTTTCATCATTTGTCAGAGGTATTTTATGAATGCCGTCGTGGTCATTTAATGTAATGGAAGGTAATATAGCATAGCCGATACCATTTAAAGCCATCTGCTTACAAATTTCAATTTGATCCACTAAAATTTGTTTCCTAGGATTGGAAGCAAAATGTTGCTGCCACCATTGTTGAATTTCTTGATAGTAATTGGAATCACTTTTATATTGAATAAATGGACGGTCTGTCTTTAACACATCTTCAATCGTTTTGACCTCTTTGTCTACTAAATAAAGAGTATCTCTGAAAAGGTGTATCTTTTCTCCCTTCCAGTCAACCTGGCCTCGTACGATACCGACATGTGCCTCACCATCATAAAGTGCTTTCACAATTTCAGAACTCCAGCCAGTCATCAGTGATATTTTAGCCTCAGGATATTTTGACACGAATTCCTTCAAGATTTTAGGTAGCCAGTTTTGACCAACAATGGATGCACAGGCAATTTTCAATGTCCCATTTACCTTTGTAGTTAAGGATTGAATCGTTTCAAAGATTTCTTCTTTTTTAGTGAGCATTTCCTTCGCATAGGCAATAACCTGTTCGCCAGCAGGTGTTGCTGTTAACCCTTTTTGTGAGCGAATAAATAACTGTGCCCCCCAGTCCTTTTCAATCGTTTGTAAACGTTGAGAAAGTGCGGGTTGGGATAAAAATAGACGTTCTGCTGCTTTCCGCATATTGCGTTCTTCAGCTAAAATTTTTAAAATTTCTGCCTCTGTTGCCATCAATCTGTAAACCTCCAATACAAGCAAAGAGGGCCTCATGATTTTCATCTGAGTTCCCTCTTAAGCTACTACTCTTTTTGATAAATATATTTTTTCAATTGCTTCAAAATAACACGTCTTGTTAATATCCCTGCAAATGTACCATCTTCGTCCACTACACATAAAAAGGCGTGGTTAATGACTAAATCCAAAGCACGCTGGAAAGTATCCGACAACTTTAATACAGCGATCTCTTTCTCCATTATAGAGTCAACTTTAATATCAGGTAGCTTTTCATATTCAATATGCTCAAGTCCAAGAATCGATTCGGTTATCATTTTCATGCTAAGTAAACCTTGAAGTCGATATTTCAAATCTAATACAGGTATGGACGAGTACCCTGTACGTGTTAGTACAAGGAGTGCATGTTCAGCACTATTTCCACTTTGTACATGCGCAACTTTTTCAGAGGAAATGATAAAATCACTAATTGGCATTGCTAATAAGTCTTTGCTGTTAGTTGAAATCATGAACTTCTTCTCCTTTTCTGTCCTCGCTATGTAGAACAGTCCTTCTCTTTCATCATATCACAACTTTTCTATGTATGACCATGACTAGGGCGAGAAGAGTTTTTCACGGAACAACGAATTATTACGGCTTATACGACAAAAACTAGGTACATCTTCATTCAGCCATGTATTTGACTGAATGAAGATGAGCCATAGCTAATAGCCTGCCTTACTCCAGTAATAGAAAATCATGATTCCTAAAAAAATTAAAAAAATCGCATATACCCAAACAATTGGGTTCAACATCGTTGCATATTCTTCGACTGTTTCTGAAATCGGTGTATCATTTTCAGATTTCCGTTCAGATGTCATTTTTGCAATTTTTAACGTGGAAACAAAAGAAATAGCAGAAATGATTACAATGGCAATAATAGCTGGTATTAGCCACATACCCATAGGCAAAACTCCTTTCTTTACCCTTAGTATGCGTCAACCTAGCTCTCCGTTATGCAAACATTTTTAGAATGGATATTGGTTGAGCCATTGCCCACCATCCAATGTTACACATTCTCCATTCATATAACTTGCTTTGTTGGACATCATAAACGTAGCTAAATCAGCTATTTCTTCTGGTGTTCCAATGCGACCTAATGGAACTGAATCTAATGTACGAGCCGCTGCTGCCTCTGATTCCCAAAGCTTATCTGCCCCACCAGTTCGTTCAATTGGGCCAGGCGCAATCGCATTAACGCGAATGCCATACTGTTTTCCCCACTCAACAGCTAACGTTCTCGTCAGTGATAATACGCCAGCTTTTGCCGCTGCTGAATGGATGACACCAGCTCCTGCATTCCAAGCATAAGTGGCTACCATATTTAAAATAGACCCTTTAATATTTTGTTCAATCCAATACTTACCAACTACTGAAGAACAGAAGAATGTGCCATTTAATACAATATCCACTACTGCCTTCCAGCCATTCGGTGATAAATCCTCTGCACGTACAATAAAGTTACCAGCAGCATTATTCACAAGCCCATCAACCTGACCAAATTTTTTTACAGCAAATGCGAGCATAGCCTCAGCATGTTCTGGTACGCGTACATCCATTTGAAATGTCTCGATAGAGGGACCAGCCTCTGCAATAATTTTTTTTGCCTCTGCTAATCGTTCCTCGTTGCGCCCTGTTATCACAACATTAGCTCCTTCAGTCACGAATTGCTTTGCCATATAAAGTCCCATGCCGCTTGATCCACCCGTAATAATAATTGTCTTCCCTTGCAACATTCCATTTCCCCCTTTATTAAAAATGAATGATGATTCATTAAAATTTTACTATATTTTCTCGAATATGTCATATTAATTCTACAAATCTCTAGCATATTTTCTGTTTTTCTGAAAAACACAAAAGAGCCATTCATTAGTCTGAATAGCTCTCTATTATGATTAAAACTCATACGTATAGGCGATTTTATATAGCTCCACTAATTCTTCTTTTGTTGGTATTTTTGGATTATTGCCAGGGCTACCGCTTGCAATAGCATCCTCTGCCATTTTAGGGATGGCATTATAATAAGCTTGTTCCTCTATACCCCATTGTTTGAAATTCCCTATCTTCATATGCTTACACATTTCCTTAATGGAAGTAATAGCTAGATGAGCAAGCTCTTCTTGCGATAAAGATTCGTTTGTTTTATTAAAAAACTGCCCTAAGTCTGCTAGTCGATCTATACAAGCTTCTTTTGAATATTCCAAAACTGCTGGTAAAAGCATCGCATTGGAGATACCATGTGGCACATGGAAGAGTGCACCGATTGGACGTGACATTCCATGAACTAATGCAACAGAAGCATTTGAAAAAGACAGCCCTGCTTGCATGGAGCCTAATGACATCGCTTCCCTTGCATCCACATCATCACCTTGTTCATAGACCTTTACAATATTATTGACGATTAATTCCATAGCAGATAATGCAAGTACATTGGAATACGGATGAGCTAAACATGACAAATAGCTTTCAATGGCATGGCTTAATGCATCAATACCTGTTGCCGCTGTAATCGCAGGTGGTGAAGTAATCGTTAGGATAGGATCGACTATCGCAACCGTTGGCATAAAGGCTGGCTGCTTAATCATCATTTTTACATCACTCTTTGTATTGGTAATAACTGTTGCATCTGTTGCTTCAGAGCCTGTTCCGGCTGTCGTTGGTATGGCGATATGTGGAATTGGCGCTTGCTCTGCTACCTTTGCCATTTTCATATAATCCCCTATGTAGCCACCGTTTGTAGCCACTACTGCAATTGCCTTTGCCGTATCAATACAGCTTCCACCACCAACCGATAGGATGACATCGCAACTCTCTTTCTGCAATAACTCTAAACCCTCTGCTACGTACGTATCATCTGGCTCAGTTACCACCCCTAAATATAAAACCGCTTCCATCCCTTGCGTCTTTAACAGCGTATGACATTGCTTAACAAAGCCTAAGCTGTCCATAATTGGGTCGCTAACGATCAATGCCTTGGAGCCAAATTTTTTTGCATAATCACCCACTTCTTCAAATGAATCACGCCCATACACAATGGTCCCTGGTGAATGAACAGTATAGATTGTTTTTGTTTGAATCATGTTTCATCCTCCTCAACTATTGAGCTGTATAACCACCATCTAAAATAATGGCCTGACCTGTTAATCCCTTTGCTAAATCACTTGCTAAATATAAAGCAAGCCCTGTAATTTCAGAGACATCAAGTAAACGTTTTTGTGGTACAAGTGGATACAGCACCTGTTCAAGCACTTCCTCTACTTGAATACCTCTTGTTTTAGCTAAATCTATAAACTGATTACGTACTAATTCCGTATCTACATATCCTGGACAAATAGCATTTACAGTGATTCCATCTTTCGCTACCTCAAGTGCAGCTACTTTCGTTAACCCAATAACACCATGCTTTGCTGCATTGTAACCAGCCTTACCAGCAAATCCAATGACGCCGTTAATGGATGCCATATTGATTATGCGACCAAATTGTTTTTGCTTCATATGTGGTAATGCATATTTCATTGCTACAAATGGAGCAACGACTATTACTTTTTGCATAGTTTCAAAAATCTCTGTCTTGAATTCCTCAATAAGAGAGACATGTTGAAATCCTGCATTATTAATTAAAATATCTAATGTTGAAAATTTATTAATCGTAAAATCAATAGCCTCTCGTATGGCTTGTTCTTCTGTCACATCACATGTATAAGCAGTTAATGAAGGGTTTTGTGCAACGGCCTCCTCTAAAAGCTGTTCATTTTTATCCGTAATAACAACATTTGCCCCTTGCTCAACAAATGTTTGCGCCATGGAAAGACCAATACCACGAGCTGCCCCTGTAATGAAAACTGTTTTTCCTTGCATACAACATCCCTCCTACATTCCTAATGAGAATAATATGATTGCGATTATTGTTCCTATGATTGGAATCATAACGGTTAAGGCTCCAAAAGGCATATAGGCGTCCTTATGCTTTTCATTGCATTTTTAGAAAAAGAGCTGTAAGTCTCTACAGCTCTTTGTTTCTATTAGTCGTTATTACTTGGGAATGCAAATGTTGATGCCGTGGATGCATTACCTGTCATCCAACGCTCTGAAATTGTCTTCGTTATTGTAAAGAATCGTGCCTGATCTGGACCAAACATATGCCCTTCACCAAAACGAGAGCCTTTAAACCCTGCAAAATTATGGTACCCAACTGGAATTGGAATTGGTACATTGACACCGACCATGCCAACGTCTATTTCAGTCGTAAATTTACGAGCTGCTAACCCATTATTCGTAAAGATAGTAACACCATTCCCTAGTTCATGTTTATTAATGAGTGTGATAGCTTCCTCCAGTGAATCTACACGTACAACGTTACGAGCAGGGCCAAATACTTCTTGCTCATAAATTTCCATACCTGGCTTCACGTAATCTAATAATGTAGGTCCTACATAGAATCCTTTAGAATCTTTGACAATATCAAGTTCACGACCGTCACAAATGACCGACGCACCTTCAGACTCTCCTCTATCAATTGCAGCAAGTATCGCTTCTTTTGATTGTTGCGAAATAACAGGGCCAAAATCTGAATCAGGGTTTGTGTATGGACCTACCTTCAGGTTAGCGATCTTGTTCTTAAGAATCTCCACTAGACGATCTGCTGTCTCTTTCCCAACAGGCATGATCGTAGAAATGGCCATACAACGCTGTGAGGCTGCTCCGTACGCTGCCCCAATAAAGGCATTTGCTACCTGTTCAAGATCTGCATCTGGCATCACGACCATATTATTTTTGCCACCACCAAGTGCCGTTACACGTTTACCATACTTTGAACCAGTCTCATAAATATACTGTGCCACTGGAGTTGACCCTACAAATGAGATCGCTTGCACAGTTGGGTTTTCTAACAGTTCATTGACCGCATCTTTATCACCATTAATCACTGTCCAAATACCGTCTGGCAATCCAGCTTTTTTCCATAGCTCACTAACATATAAAGCAGTCATGGGTACACGCTCTGATGCCTTCAACACAACAGCATTTCCTACAGCGACAGCCATACTTGTTTGTGCTAAAGGCACCATAATTGGGAAGTTAAATGGTGATATAGCCGCCACTACCCCTAATGGGTATTTTGCAGAATAGGCATTTATTTGCCCTCCAACATTAACAGAGTATTCCCCTTTCATTAAGTGTGGTGCGCCTATAGCTAAGTCAACCGATTCAAGTCCTCGAGTAATTTCTCCTTTGGCATCTTCAATCGTTTTTCCGCTTTCAGTACAAATAATTTGTAATAGCTCCTCCATATTTTCAGTTATAAGGTTACGGAACTTTAAAACTATTTCTGCTCGCTTAGCCACTGACGTATCACGCCATTTTGGAAATGCCGCTTGTGCCTTGTTAATTGCCTCTCGTGTTTCCTCTACTGTTGCAAGTGGTACCTTTGCAATGACATCACCTGTTGTTGGATTAAATACTGAACCGAAACGCCCGCTTTTCCCTTCCACTAATTGTCCACTAATAAAATGCGTTAATGTTTTAACCTCTTGTGCTGTTGTCATATTCTTTTCCTCCTCTTAAAAATGTTCTATTTTACATTGATCCTTTAAGCTTAAATAAGCTGCAGACATATCATTTTCTCCATAGCCTTGCTGAGCAATTTCACTATAAAGATCCACCAATTTTTCACCTATTCGTAGGGATACGCCAGCTTCTTCAGCCATTGCCTTCGCTAACTTCAAATCTTTTAATAATAGATTAGTAGAAAAGCCTGGCTCATAATTGTCATTTTTCATATATTCCACATAATTACGTTCATAAATACGGCTTTGACCATAACTATTACTTAATACTTCAAACAGCGTATCAGCATGAATGCCCATTTTTTCGCCAAGCACGATCGTTTCAGCAACGGCCTCTGTGTAAAACCCAATCATTAAATTATTTAGTAATTTAATACGTGTACCTACACTTGATGATATGCCCAGATGATAAACGTTTTTCCCAACTATTCCGAATATTTTTGCAGCACTTTCATAATCTCCCTTGTCACCACCGACCATTATGGTTAATGTAGCATTTACAGCCCCAATAACCCCTCCGCTTACAGGTGCTCCCAAATATCGTAACCCCAACGTTTTTGCCTCTTTATGTAACGAATCATTCAATTCGGGATTGACAGTACTAAAGTCAATGAGCAAGCTTCCCTTCTTAGCATAATGTAATATCCCCTGCTCTGATTGATATACAAATTTTACAACCTGAGGAGTCGGCAAGCTGGTCATAATAACATCACATTGTTGTGCAACAGCATTTGCTGTTTCCACCCCAATGCCACCGGCTTTTATAAATTGTTCCATTGCCTTTGCATTTGTATCGAAGCCATACACCACATAACCTGCGTTTAATAAATTTGTGGACATCGGTAACCCCATATTGCCTAAACCGATAAAACCTAATTTCTCCTTCATTTAGATCTCCCCCAATCCTTGAAAATTCAATACTAAAGCTGGATGATGCACTAGCCAACTTCCGTTTTTTGTCGTAACATTAATAACGAGATACTTTTAATGACCTCGGTCAGTGACCGAGGTCAATTAAATCATAATCAAAAGAAATCCATCTCGTCAATTAAAAATTTTATATTTTCAGAATATTTTACATAGAAAATATTTCACAATATTTAATAGTGGAGGTCGCAAGCAACGATGGAATCACTCACAAGCAGACAAAAAAAAGCGTTGGAAACACGTGGAAAATTACTAAAAACGTCTTTAGATTTATTTAACAAATATGGATTTGAACATGTATCTGTTGAACAAATTACGAAAGCCTGTAATGTTTCAAAAGGAACATTTTACACACACTTCCCATCTAAATATGATGTTATTTTAGAAAAATTTAAAGAGCTAGATAGTTTTTATAGTACGGTAGAAAAAAATATTGATTGTACATTACCTGCAAGTGAAAAAATTTTATTAGTGTATCAAGAACAAATGAAGTATTTAACAAATGTTGTTGGCAAAGATTTATTGCGTACAGTATATACGGCTGCAATGACAAATCAAGTGGAACAAGATCACTATTTAATTAATCCGCAACGTAAGATCTTTCAAATTATGAATACATATATCGAGGAAGGTATTCGACAAGGGGAATTCGGACAAAATATATCTGCGACTAACATACAAGCAATTATTCAACGTTGTATGCGTGCCAATGTTTATGATTGGTTAATACACAGTGATAACTTTGATTTAGCTACTGAGATGGATCAATTTACAGCGATTGTCTTGAACGGCCTTAAACACGAAATGTAAAAAAGAGTAGTACTTTCATCCACTTCGTGATGAAAGTACTACTCCTTAACTAGCTAACAAAATATTGTTGTACAATTGTTTCAACTGGTAATGGCTTATTATATAAGTATCCCTGTCCTTTTTGACAACGATGGCGTTTAAGAAAATCGACTTGTGTTGGCTCTTCAATTCCTTCAGCAATGACCTCTAATCCTAAATTATGAGACATCGAGATAATCGCTTTAATGATGGCTTCATTTTTGTCATCTTTTGCGATATCCGCAATAAATGACTGATCGATTTTAATGATATCAATTGGATAACGCTTGAGATAGCTTAAAGAGGAATAGCCTGTCCCAAAATCATCTACCGACACATACACCCCTAATTGCTTCAATTCTGTAAGGATTGAAAATGTTTCATGAACGTTTGTCATAGAGCTTTCCGTAATTTCCACCTCTAATAATTCAGGAGGAACATCATATCTCTTCAATGCCGCTTTAATTTTTCGAGCAAAATTTTCTTTTCTAAACTGCTTTGGTGATATATTAACAGCTATGCGTACAGGACGATATCCCTTCGATTGCCATTCTCTTTGGTAACGACAAACCTCATCAATAATCCAATCACCTATCTCAATAATTAAGCCAGAAGCCTCTGCAATCGGAATAAACTGTGCAGGTGATACAAAACCAAATTTACGATTATTCCATCGAAGTAATGCTTCAAAGCTATCGATGCTATTGTTTGCTAAATCCATTTGTGGTTGGAGATGAAGACTAAGCTCATTAAATTCAATAGCACGGCGCAAATGGGCCTCCATCAATGCTTCATTTGGAAAAATGGCCGTCATATCCTCTCGATAGTAACGGTAATGTGATCGACCATGCTCTTTAACAGAAAATAAAGCCTTATCTGCTTTTCGTACAAGTGTCTCTAAATCTTTACCATCTGCTGGACTTAGCGAAATACCAATCGATACGCTAATAAAATATTCCTGCCCATCTATCATAAAAGGCTGTTTTAAACTATCTAAGATTGCATTAGCAATTCGCTCAATTTTTTGTATGGTTGCATCTTTTAAGACAAAAATAAACTCATCACTGTTATAACGATACAGTGAGCATTTTGAGTAGCAAAGCTCGCGAAGTCTATGACTAAACATGCGCATAAGCTCGTCTCCTCTGCTCTCACCAAGGGATTCATTAAATTTTTTAAAGCGATCAATATCCACCAAAATAAGAGCTGCTTGCTTATTTTCCTGCTTTTTGTCATTTAAATGATGCAGCCAGTGTTCTTTAAAGGCCTTTCGATTCCAAATACCTGTTAATTCATCCATTAGCGCTAGGTAATAAAATGCCTCATGATCATTCATAAATGAGTTTGCTTCTTTTACAAATAAGTGTACACCTATAACCTCACCATTATAATAGGCTGGATGCGTTCTTAAATAAAAGGGCTCATTACTTAGCAATTGACCCTTCAATAAACATTTAGGCATACCAAATGCTGAACCTTCAATTGTTTTGGCAAATAATAATTTAAATTCGTTGATATATTTACTTTCTAATAATGAAAAAATATCGAGGCCTATTAGGCTGTGTTGATCTCTTGATAATGCTGCAGTAGCAGCTACGTTTTGATGAATAATTCGACCTTGTATATCGGTTGTTAACACAGGACTCACATGTTGTTCCACGAATTGTAAATATGGTTTTTCTTCAAATTGTGTTTCGCGAAGAATAATGGCTACCATTGATTTAGAAAAGTGCTGTACATGAATCGCAAATGTTTTTACTTGAAGACCAGTACCTAATTTCAGGACATGCTGTTCATTGAATTCTTGGTTTAGAAGTTCCGACAATTGTAGCCAACATTGCTTAGTAAAAAAATTCTCAGCGTTCTTGGCTGTTATATCCTGCAGCTCAATAAATGATGATAGCTTGTCATTAAATTCTATGACCTCAAACGCTTTCGTATCAACTTTTCTCAAACATACGACTGCATCAAATGGATTCAGTTGTATGAGTTGTTGATAATCTGCAAATGGCGCTACACTCTCTCTATATTTTTTCATTCTATCCCTCACTAAGTAGCGTGTTTGCTCTATTCTTCGTCTAGCGTAGGCTTTAATGCATCCTTTAAGAAAATTTCCTGGCTATTCAATGGATCTTCACTACGGTCAAATTCTTTGTAATGATATTTACCATTAGAGTCTTGAATACGTGCTTTGGCAGTATCCATTAATTGTGCATTCATTATGTCAATAATACGAGTTTTTGCTTCACTTGCATATACAGGGAATAAAATTTCTACACGTTTAATCATATTGCGAGTCATCATATCAGCTGAAGATAAATAGACTTTATTTTCCCCATTATGATGGAACCAGTAGATTCGAGAATGTTCAAGGAAACGGCCTACAATACTTGTTACTGTAATGTTTTCACTAATACCAGGAATACCTGGTCTAATACAACAAATACCACGAATAATAAGCTCCACTTTTACACCTGCAATTGATGCCTCATAAAGCTTCATCATTAAATCTTTGTCTGTCAGTGAATTCATTTTTGCACGAATAAAACCATTACCATATTTTTTATGACAAGCAATTTCCTCATCCATTAAACGAATAAATTCATCTCGAATATCAAAAGGTGCTACGACTAAATGATTAAAGGTAGGCTTTTCTGTATAGCCGCTTAAGTAGTTAAAGAAGTTTGTCGCATCAATGCCAAACTCTTTATCTGTAGTTATTATGCCCATATCTGTATAGATTTTTGCAGTAGCATCATTATAATTTCCTGTACCAAGATGCACAAAACGTTCGATTTTGCCATTACGACGACTAACGACGAGTGTTATTTTAGAGTGTGTTTTTAAATTGTTCATGCCGTAAATCACAAGACAACCCGCTTGTTCTAATTGTTTTGCCCAGTGCACATTATTTTCTTCATCAAATCGGGCCTTTAGTTCAACTAATACCGTTACTTGTTTCCCATTTTCAGCAGCAAGCTTTAGCGCTTGAATAATTGGCGAATTGCCACTTACTCGATATAATGTTTGTTTTATCGCTAATACATTCGGGTTAACCGCTGCCTCTGAAATAAAATCAACGATAGGTGCAAACGACTCATATGGATGATGGAAAAATATATCTTGTTGTAACGCTTTTTCAAAAATATTTTCATCTGACTGTAAATCTAAAGGTGGCTGAGGGATAAAGCTTTCATATTCTAGATGCTCACGACCTACAGAAATGCCTTTGACAAAAGAGAACATAAATGTTAAATCTAAAGGACCATCAATATGGAATACATCTGTTTCTTCAATTTCGAATTCATCTAGTAAGTATTGCAGCACTTCCTCGTTCATTTCGCCAACTCGAACTTCTAAACGGCTACCTACTCCCCATTTTCGTTTTTTCAACTCTTTTTCGATTTCAACTAGAAGATCCCGAGCGCCCTCTTCATGGATTGTTAAATCTGCATTTCTTGTTAAACGGAATGCTTGAGCTGATTTTACACTATAGCCATAAAATAACTTTTCAATATGCGCTACAATCACATCCTCCAATAGAACAACAACTGTTTTCCCTTCTTCTGATGGTACTTTTATATAACGATCTAATACAGATGGAACTTGTACGATTGCTACTTTCTCACGACTTTCGAGATCTGTCTCATCCTGCTCTATCAGTACTAATAAATTCAAGGTTTTACCAAGCAATGTTGGGAAAGGACGATACGCATCTACTGCGACAGGTGTTAAAACCGGGAAGATAGTTTCAGCAAACATTTCATTGATAAACGCTTTTTGTGCACTATTTAAATCTTTCATATCTGCAATATGTACATTATGTTGTGGTAGTAAATCATAGATTAAATGGCGATATACTTCAGTTTGTCGGCGAACTAATGCTTGTGTACGTTCTGCAATTTTAGCCAACTGCTCCTTTGGTGTTAATCCAGATTTATTTTCAGGCTTATGAAAACCAGCACGTACTTGGTCTTGTAGCCCTGCGACACGCACCATAAAAAACTCATCTAAATTCGAGCTAAATATCGCTAAAAATTTTAATCGCTCTAGCAGAGGATTATTCATATCCTCTGCTTCCTCTAAAACACGCTCATTAAAGGCAAGCCAGCTTAATTCACGATTATTATAGTATTGATGCTTTGCAATTTCCTCCAACAATCGACTATGATTTTCTGATAAACCTTCCTCATGTAGCTCGTTTTTCGTTACTTCAGTTGTCATCCATTGTTCCACCCTTCTTCAATAAAATTGATCTTCATAGGGATTTTTAATGCTCGTTCTAAATGCTTCCTATGTCGATTGACTTGATACTTTTCAGCAGCGGCATTCTTTTTTACATAAATATCGAGTTGTACATGGTCCTCTTCAGTGTGCATCTCAATAGCATGTACAACATTGCGTTTTGAAACATTTAACGCGTAGACAAATTTTAATAACGCTCCAAAATCTCGTATTTTGCGATATTCCTCACGACCCATCCATGTTGAAAACGGAGCAGCAAATCGGTCAAAATAATCTTTATTTTTATAGGAGGCAAGAAGTGCTAGTTTTACTCTTTCTAAATGATTTAAACCATCAATAGATTGATTCGCAATTAAATAAAAGGTATGTTGGCTTGCAGAGCTTAATTCAATATACTCCCCTATATTAAAAACCTTCGCAGCCTTTGCTAATAAATTCAAATCTTCTGGATTATATTGTAAATAACCTAAATGACAACATTCACGATACAATTGGTCCGCTAGATGCATCAAATAATCAACTTCCATTTCAGTTCGACCATACTGACGTGCTAATCTTCTCGCATTTCCTTCAAAGACGTTGTATTTATTAAAGGCATGTGTATCTGTTTGCAAAATCTGTTGAATAATAAGTCCCTCACGCAAACCTCTCTTTGTCAGTTGGAAAGATTCACTTCCAACCGCCTCCATTAACACTCTAAATACCTCTAATGCAGGCACTATGATATCTGCACGATCAGACGAAAGCCCATCCAGTTGCTTCAATTCTTGAAAACTTAATTGACCTAAAAACAAGCTTAAATCATCCAAATATCCCTTTGTCATTTCGTAGCCATGGACACTGGCAATAGGATAATCATGCTTTTGTTGATGAATTTGGGCAATATTTCGTGCACTACCACCAATTGCAACAATAGGTAACCCAACATTTTGTATCCAGGGCAGTGTTTGGAACTGCTCTTTAATAAAAGCAATGAGCTCCGCTTTTTCACTACTATTCATAATGTCGCCCTTCACAAAACGTTGCTTTAAAGAAACTGTCCCGAATGGAAAACTGTGTGATTGCTGAATTTCTTTATTTTCAAACAGCGTAATTTCGGTACTACCCCCACCAATATCAATCGTCACGGCCGATTTCGTCCCCATAGAATAGGCAACAGCAACATAGCCAAAATAAGCTTCTTCCTCTTCTGATAAAAGCACTATTTGGATACCAGTCCGTTCTTTCATTTCCTCAATAATTTGATCTCGATTAGTAGCCTGGCGGATGGCAGCTGTCGCAGCTGCTTTTACATCTGTTACTTCAAAATCCTCAAGCATTGCTTTAAATGTTAATAAAGTTTCTGATAACACTTGAATACCTTCTTCAGACATCACGCCAGAAGGCTGTATATATGTACGCAAACGTGCTACCGTTTTAATATTTCCAAGCTCACGAAGACCCTCTTCATTATCATATTGATATAACACTAATCGAATGGTATTCGAACCGATATCAATAATGGCTGTTTTTAGTTCATTCAAATAATCACATCCTTACAAGCATCTTCAATTTATTTTGTTCATAATATGTGGACCTATACAAAAAAGTCGGTACCTCTTATGGCATCCGACTTTTCTTTCATATATTTATACTTTCAGGATACCCGTTATTAAAATTGTGAAGTATCATGTAAGCCATAACCATTTTACAGAATAAGTTGGTCAACACGTAAAATGAGCTCTGCAATTTCTGGCTTACTAATTTGATCCTCTGCTCCTACTTGATCGCCTTTATGACGAAGATCATCCGTAATTAGACTAGAGAAAATAATAACAGGAAGCTTCTGAAGATCAGGATGCTCTTTGATTTTTCGTGTCAAATGATGTCCATCCATTTGCGGCATTTCAATATCAGTTACCACCAATTGAATATGCTCAGCAATATCACTACCACTCTTCGCAATTCCTTCTAAGTATTCATAAGCATCGCGGCCATTTTCAAAGAATTCAACATTGTCATAACCAGCTTCACTCATCGTGTCGAATAATAACTTGCGTAATAATGGTGAATCTTCTGCAATTAAAATACGTTTTCCAGTGCGCTCACGTTTGCCAAGCTTTTTAACAGACTCCACACTAATTCCTGATTCAGGATTAATATCCACCATGATTCTTTCAAAATCTAGTAATAGAATCATTTGTTCATTTTGCTTTATAACACCAATTACTTGTGATGTCCCACCTTGATACATATCAGAAGGCTTTTCAATTTGATTCCAGGAAATACGATGGATTTGTGTCACATTATCTACATGGAAAACGACACGTTGTTTATTAAATTCAGCAACAATATATTTTTGTTGTGGATTACGTTCCGCTCCTTGAATTCCTAATACTCGCAGCATATCAACAACCGGTAATACTTCACCTCGTAATTGAATGATTCCTTCTACATGCGGGTGCGCGTGTGGGATAAATGTTACTGGTATCGGTTGAATAATTTCTTTTACTTTAATAACATTAATGCCGAATTTATTGTTGGCTACTTCAAATTCAACGATCTCTAGCTCATTCGTGCCACTTTCTAATAATATGCCTTTATGTTCCAATGCAACCCCGCTCCTTTCTCTATATCTATTTATAATTCAATTGTATCATAGGCAATACATTTCTCCTACTTGCTATTTCCATTTTTATCATTAACTTTTAGATGTACCAATAGGCCGATTACTGTCATAACAATCAAAGTGGATAAGGCGACACGACTAGCTAGCGTACCATAATCCTTCATCCACAATGTAACCGTTCCGTATACAGCTGGTCCGATAATAGATGATACTTTACCTGAAAAAGCAAACAGGCCAAAAAATTGCCCGCGTTTCTCGTTTGGTGATAATTCAATTATATAAGTCCTAGATGTCACCCACATAGACCCGAGAGATATACCAAAAAGACTACCAGCAAGCCAGAACATCCATTGAGCTGTTGCAAAAACTGCAAACACTAAAGCGACAATCATAATAAGTGCTACAATCGTAATGGCACGTTTAGCTCCTATGGATTTCGTAATATAGCCAAATGCAAGAGATCCAATAATTGTTGATACGGTAGAGACCAAGTAAAGAACGATAAATTGTCCTGAACTAAAGCCGACAATTGCTGTAGCATAAACAGCCATCATGGCAATCGTTGTAGCAATGGCGTCATTTAAAAAGAAATAAGCAATCATAAAAGTAAAGATCGCTTTATATTGTTTCATGTCCTTAAATGTTTGAATGATTTCTTTATAACCATCTAAAAATTTTAAAGACTTCCTCTGTGATTTTGGGATTGGTGTATCTTTATTAATTAAAAATAATGGCAATGAAAATAATAAGTACAAGATAGCAGTTGGAATAAATGCTCGATGAAAATCACTGTTACCAACATACAAATAGACAAGTAATCCAAAAAGTGTACCAAGATACCCAATTGCAACGCCATAACCTGAGATTAACGGCATCTCTTCTTTTGTCCCTAAATCTCCCATCATGGAATCGTAGAATACTAGACTTGAGTTAAAGAAAAATTTTGCAATCACAAAACTTGCGACTACCAAAAACAAACTAAGCGGCACTCCTGCGTAATTGCTTGTCGTCTGTAGATTTGCAAATATCCCCATCATAAACGTAAAAAGAATGGAAATGGATGCAAACCATACAATAAACCTCTTTTTATAGCCTGTGTTATCAATCCATACACCAAAAAGAGGTGAAAAAATAACTAGCAATAAGCTTGCAAGGGCATTAGCGTAGGATATAAAAGTGCTCGCTACCTGTTGCATGACTTCATTCGTGCCTAAAACTTCATCCAGGTAAAACGGGAAAAAAATAGTATTTATATTAGAAGAAAAAATTGTATTCGCAAAATCATAAAATGCCCATGAAAGTATTGGCAGTGATAAATAAATTGCTAACTGACTTCGATGTTGTACGTCTATTGCTGTACCTTTCTTCATAAAACCCTCCCTCCATTCTCTATAATAATCAATTAATTTCTCTCTGTAATAAAAAATACCTTTTTTTAAAGAAAATTAATATTATTTACAATATATCAGTAATTCAACTGAAACATAACTACTAAATGGCCAATCAATTCTCCCACGGTGTAATTCCTACTGACGCTTCGCTTTCGGTACAAATAACTTTTGCTGAATCAAGATAAATGGGGGTCCTCACCAATCACTCCCCCAAGAAAGTGAAAAAGATATTCAAGCCCCCTCGCCTGAATATCTTTTTTATCATTCTTCGGTAATCGTTACCCAATCAGAAGACCATTGTTCAATTGCTTTTAGCACAGGTGCGATAGCATATCCTTTTTCTGTAAGCTCATACTCAATAATGACTGGTGTAGAAGGAATAACTGTACGTAACACGATTTGCTCAGTCTCTAATTCCTTTAATCGTTCTGTTAACACACGACTACTAATACTCAACTGATTTTTAATGGTTGAATAGCGTTGTGGACCATCTAGCAACTGATAAATAAGCAAGGTATTCCAACGATGATTCAATATCATAAGTGCCTTTTCAAATCGTGGACAAATATTTTTTTGATCCAATTTACTAGTCTCCTTTGTTATTAGTTCTTATTTAAGAGTATATCACTTTTTTTGAAAAATCAGTTCTTAAAATACATTAAGTTACTTGACAAAAGTTATTTTTAAAAATAAACTAAGTTACGAAATGTAAGTTAAAGAAAAGGAGTTACTTAATTATGCAAAATATTGGTTCAACTATTTTACGTGTCGTTCTCGGCATTATTTTTACAGTACATGGTTTTCAAAAATTCCAAGGCGGAATCAGCTACACTGCTGACTTCTTTGATAGTCTAGGTATACCAGGGTTTATGGCGTATATCGTTGCGATTATTGAATTAGTTGGCGGAATTGCTCTTATTTTAGGATTAGCGACAAGAATTTTTGGTGCTTTACTGACAATTACAATGATTGTTGCTATCTTTACAGCAAAGCTTAGCATTGGCTTTATCGGAGCTGATGGATTGGCTGGTTATGAGTTAGATTTAGCATTAGGAGCTATAGCTCTATACTTTGCTCTCGCGGGGGCATCTAGCTTCTCCTTAGATTCTCAACTTTTTGGTAAAGAATAAATCAAAAAACCTGAAGTCTCCTCAGAAATGAAGATGCTTCAGGTTTCATTCTATTGCTATCTATTTATAATACTTTAGAAGAGCCTGCGTACCATTATCACCGTAGCCTTCCTCGATCAGTTTTTCATACATTTCATAGGCTAATGCTAGCCCAGGTAAAGTGATACCCATTTTATTTGATTCATCTAAAGCTATTTTCATATCCTTTACAAAATGTTTGATATAAAAGCCTGGTGCGACATCTTCTTTGATCATACGAGGTGCTAAATTACTTAAAGACCAAGATCCAGCTGCACCCGACGATATAGATTGTAATACCGTTGGTAAATCCAATCCTGCCTTTAGACCATAGGCGAGCGATTCGCACACCCCAATCATACCTGAGGCAATGACAATTTGATTGCACATCTTTGTATGCTGCCCAGCACCTGCTTCACCTTGATAAACAATATTCTCCCCAAAATGCTTCAAAATCGGCAATGTCTTATCATATGTATCTTGATCGCCACCAATCATAATAGACAACGTGCCATTTTGTGCACCGATATCACCACCTGAAACAGGTGCGTCTAAAGCCTCCACACCGATTGATTGTGCATGCTCATAAATTTTCTTTGCCAAGGATGGCTCTGAAGTTGTCATATCAATGACAATGTTGCCTTGTTCGGCTGTTTGAAAAAGTCCATTTTGCCCCAAATATACCTCTTCAACATCGGAAGGATAACCAACCATTGTAAAGGCAATTTCATGATTTCTAAATGCCTCTGCTGGCGAGCTTGCCCAAGATGCTCCCAATGTCACAAGTGCTTCTGCCTTTTCTTTCGTACGAGTATACACGGTTACATCATGACCATTTTTCAATAGATGTTTCACTATACTAGCTCCCATCACGCCAGTTCCAATAAATGCAATACGTTTTTTTGTCATATGTACATGCCCCTTTGTTATTAAATGTATGCCTTCTAATTAACTCTTTACCTTTTCAGTTTAGGGGAATGAATAAAATAATTCAAATTCTTCCCACAACTTGTACTAAATTTTTTATGTATGGCATATATACGGAATAAGCAAAAAAAGAGAGCTAGTGATTGGGGGATCACTGCTCTAAAGGGGGAAATGAGAATGTTGCTGTGTTCTTAGTAAGTTATTCCCCAATGAAATGCATTTTAAACATATATTTTAAAATGTTTTTTACTCTGAATACTGGAACAATCGTTTAGTTTTCTCGGTCTTTTTCTTCTTCAAATGCCATCTGTCTATAATAAGTATTCATTAACTGATCTAATCTGCGACTCAGTTGAATGGTTTTTGCATTTTGTAACCCGTTTTCTAAACCTGAGCGAATCATCATCTCACGAGTTTGTTCCATTTGTTTCAAGAGTAGATTGACCATTCATACAACCCTCCACACACAAATAATCATACCATTATTATACATTTATATTTCATTACTTACAGCATTAACTTACGACAATGTTCGACAAATTAACTTCTTGGAATTTCAGTATAAGTATATATAATCCTCCCATTTTGCTTGGCCTCACCCCTATAATGTTTAAATAAAGGATGCTTTACTAGTATTTCACGAAATTCATAAAATTCTTCCTTTTGAATTTCGATGCTTTCTATTTCCCCGTTTTGTAATTGTTTAAGCATATTTTCGTATTTTTCCATTTGTTTTATTCCTTTCTTTTTAAACTTTTGTGTAATAAATTATGAATTATTTAAAAAAAGCTTTACGTTTACCAATTTTTCATGCAAACTGTATATTATTAGTCGATGAAGGAGCTGACTGTCTGTGAAAATAGCTGAAGTTGGAAATATTATCGAATTTAAAAATGGTCTCCAAGGTATTGTTGAAAAGGTAAATGAAAATTCGGTAATCGTTAATTTAACATATATGGAGAATTTTGATTCCCTTGAAATTGAAGAGAAAACGGTCGTCAATCATAAACGTTATAAAATTTTATATACTAATGAAGCTTAATAGTCTGAATAGTCCCTTTTTATCTTAATAGATGATAAGGGCCTTTTTTTTTGATAAAATTAAAGTATGGAGGTCGAATATGCTAACAAATTCGAAACAAACAATACTTTTTCTCCTTTCTTTATTATTCGTTTATGGCATGCTTGCTTTTACCTTTGCTAACCAAGCAGTATTTTGGTACATGTATGCATTTACTTTACTAGTATGTATTGCCATTGCCATCTTAGCTGGCTCAATTGAAGATCAACTACCCACATGGCAATTTTTACTCTTTGGTATTGGATACGGTACCATCACATATGGTGTTATTCGCTTCGGTTACTGGCTCGCTCCATATATTAATAATAATTTAGTACAATCCGTTCAAAAATTTTTAACAAACTATGGACCACAAAATATTTGGCACTATGTTTTACTCGTTTTCATCGTTGCCATTGGTGAGGAACTATTTTGGCGTGGTTATATCCAACAGCAGTTAAAACGCTTTATGCGTCCAACGTTGGCTGTCATAGTTACCGCTGTATTATGTGCTATTTCAATTGCCCTAAGTGGTTTTATTCTTGGTGTAATTGCTGCACTTGTTACAAGTATTATTTGGGGCTTCATATATGAGTGGAAAAAAAGTATGCCACTTGTTATTGTAGCTCATGTCGTTTTTGTACTATTATTATTTTTAGTGTTGCCTTTAACATCATAACATTATTATTTGGAAACATTTTAGCTTCATTAACGTTTAATTTAGAAAAGGAGGGTTTTTTATGCAAAAAAAATTATTTTCTATTCTTGCATTATTACTAACAGCCGTATTAGTTGTAGGTTGTAATACCTCTGATAAAACAGGGGATTCAGATGCTCAACAAAATGAGCCATCAAATACTGGTGCTGATCAAAAACCATCTGGAGATGAAACAGCAGGTGAATCACAAGAGGAAGAAGATACTCCTGCATCAAATGATACAAATACAGAGGACGCTTCTAAACAGCCACAACAAGATGTGAAATACGTACAAAAAGGTGAAGATAAAACCGAAAAGGCAACTGAATCTGAAAGTGTTGATCAAAGCTACAAACTACAACAGCTTCCAGGATTTACACTGACACAAGAAGAGCCAGGTAGAGACATGTTAGTGTCTAATAATGATGATGAAGTGTTTATGCGTATTGAAACAATTGAATCTTCACAATCGAGCTTTGATGAAGTAAAAACAACCATGCAAGATTATATGAATGCTGTGGGTGAAACAGTAGCTTTAACTACTGATGAATTAGCTGCAATCAAGGATGCTCAAAATATTGAGGGTTATGTTGTAGACTTTGACACAGAGAAAGTAATTGGGGTTGTTTTTGAAAAAGATGGACTCATTACAAAATTAACAATTCACGATAATGATGAACAAGATTTAACAGATGCTATGCTTAACATGGCAGCAACTATCTCTAAAAAATAGTAAAACCAAAAGGACTGTAGACATTATCATGTCTATAGTCCTTTTATTTACAGCATAAAAAAGTCGTCTCAAATCAATGAGACAACTTTTTTAATAAGATAAATCCTTGATAGAAAGACCTATTTTCTTTAATAACGTAATAGCTTGTTCTTTTTCTTCTGGTGATAGTACACTCATTAATTCATGCAAATGCTGCTCGTGTTTTGGGAATAATTCTCCCATAAATGCTTCACCTTCCTCAGTGATTTCTGCATATGTAACACGACGATCCGCAGGACAAGACACACGTAATAAATAGCCTCTCTTTTCAAGCTTATCAATGACATACGTAATAGACCCACTAGCTAGCAAAATTTTATTGCCAATCTGCTGTAATGGCTGTCTCCCCTTATGATAGAGAAGCTCTAGAACAGCAAATTCAGTTGGGTTTAAACCATTATGCTGAAATACTTGATGTGTTGTCTCATTGATTGCTTTCAATGCACGTGATAATACAATATATAATTTTAAAGATTGTTTTAGATCTTCTGACGTCATATTCTTTTCCTCTCACTTCGCTCTTTATACATGACATTATAGCGATATTAGAAAAGCATTGTCAAAAGCATTATATGATTTAGAGGGTTTTGTTGTAAATCATGCAACCATTTTTACTCTATTTATGTTACTAAATAAGCAGAATCTTTTGTGGATACTTCCATTGTATCCATTTGATTAAATGTGTAAATTGGAAACTGCAGATGGAAGCATGTCCCCTTCTGTAATTCACTATTAACACCTATTACACCATCATGCTCTTCGATAACCTTTTTCACGAAAGCAAGGCCCAGTCCTGTCCCTGTTGATTTGGTCGTGTAAAAAGGTTGGAATAGGTTTTGAAGTGTCGTGCTGTCCATGCCAACACCTTCATCTTTAATCATAAGTTCAACAATCGCACAATCATTTGTCGCTATTTCAACGGTAATCGTACCACCATTATTCATGGATTCCATTGCATTTTTAATCAAATTCATAAATACTTGCTTTAATCGATTTTCGTTCCCACCAATATATATTTGATTAGAGCTAGAAATGTACTGAATCATAATACTTTTCATAAGTGCGTCTGGTAGCATAAACTCAATGACTTGCTTTACAATATTATGCAGCTCTAATAATTCCATTTTCATAGTCGTTGGCTTGGACAATACTAATAGCTCGGATAAAATTTGTTCCATCCGTTGTAGCTCACTGTCAATAACAGAAAGATACATGCGTGATTCATCATCAGCATTTATCTTTAATAATTCAGTAAATCCTTTTAAAGAAGTTAAAGGATTGCGAATTTCATGCGCGATACTTGCAGCCATCTGTCCAACAATGTTTAAAGCTTGCTGATGCTCGACTTTATGCTGAAGTTGCTTTTTCTCTGTTTCATCATTAATAACAGTGACAATAATATTATTGTATTCATCAAAGATACTAGAAATTTCATAATAACAAGTTCTGCTTACTTGTGTTTCATCCACTACATGAACACTTGCATGCTTTTCACCCATTAACTTAGAAAGGTATGATGTAATTTGTCCATCTTTCATTGTAAATGAATCAAATATATGTTGATGTGCTTTATGAAGCAGCTGCGAATTTTCGACTTTTAGAAACATTTCTGCATACTTATTAAGCCCAAGAATAATACCGCTAGCATCACTTACAATAACAGCGTAAGGTAAGTAATCATATGCATTAGAATGAGATTTCTCATGCGCTTGACTAACGTATAATTTATGGGCAACATCATCATTTAGTACTGAAACTTGCGCAACAATTTCTTCTGTATTCGGGTCGTAAAAACATTTAAAAGATAACATTTCGTAGTCATTTCCAGCTGTACGAATATTGAAAATTTCCTCTGAACGTAATTCATTTTGTAATTGTTTAACAAAATTAGTCCATTTAAAATTAGATGGCTCGTCCATAGCTAAATAGCCAATATACGTTAAATTAAGATTAAAAAGTTTGATAGCAGCCTCATTGACGTTCAAAATTTTCCCTGCTTTATTGAGTATAAGTGTTGGTGACGAAGTACTTTTCATAAGATTTCCAAAACATTGATTAATATCATTTTGCTTCAACTTTCTCACCGAACCTTTCAAAAGAGTAAAAAACCTCTAAATCGAATTTTGAGCCTTTACTATACTTTATGACAGCACGATTCTATTATTACAAAATTTAGTAAATTTAAGTATTTTAAATTATTTCACGAACCGTTCACAAAATAAATAGGTAAAAAGAATTATATTGTATGTCAGATACTTGACTGATACAATAAGATGTTGAAAGGAAGATTATTGCATGAATACTATTTTAACTACTTTAAATGCAAAGTATATTCACACAAATTTAGCATTGCGCTATTTAAAAGGTGCCGCTTTACCAGAGTTTAATCCAATTATAGCAGAGTATACAATTAAAGATCCTGCTTTTAATATTGTATCAGATTTATTCCAAAAAAAACCTGATATTGTTGGATTCAGCTGCTATATTTGGAATATCGAAGAAACAATTCACGTTATTAAAATGTTAAAAACTGTTTGTCCTAATGTTAAAATTTTGCTCGGAGGACCCGAGGTTTCTTATGATTCTCACCATTGGTTACGCCGTATACCTGAGGTGGACTTCATTGTTATGGGTGAAGGAGAAACTTCATTTAAACAATTATTACGCTATTTCCATGGTGAAATATTGTTGGAGGATGTTCCAGGCATTTGTTATTTAGAGGATGGGAAAGTTAAGATTCACGCTCAGCCAGCAAAAATCGATTTACGTGACTTACCAAGCCCATTTCGTTTCGAGGAGGATCTTCCCTATCTAGGTAAACGAATTCAATACATTGAGACAAGTCGTGGCTGTCCGTTTAGCTGCCAATTTTGTTTATCTTCTATTGAAGTAGGTGTTCGATACTTTAACCGTGAAAAAATAAAAGAAGATATTCGTTTCTTAATGGATAACGGAGCACGAACAATTAAATTTGTAGATCGTACCTTCAATATTAGTCGTAGCTATGCAATGGAAATGTTTCAATTTTTAATTGATGAACATCAACCTGGAGTTGTTTTCCAGTTTGAAATCACTGCTGATATCATGCGTCCAGAGGTTATCCAATTCTTAAATGACAATGCACCACAAGGTTTGTTCCGTTTCGAAATTGGTGTTCAATCTACAAATGATTTAACCAATACTCTTGTTAAACGTCGTCAAAACTTTGAAAAACTAAAACGAACAGTAACAATGGTGAAAAACGGTGGAAAAATAGATCAACATTTAGATTTAATTGCTGGTTTACCAGAGGAAGATTACGGAAGCTTCCGTCAAACGTTTAATGACGTTTTTGCAATGCGACCTGAGGAACTTCAGCTAGGATTTTTAAAACTTTTACGTGGTACTGGTCTACGACTGGAAGCTGAAAAGTTTGGCTATACCTACGTTGATTTATCTCCTTACGAAATCTTTTCAAATAATGTCCTAACATTTGATGACATCGTTCGCATCAAACATGCAGAGGATGTTCTTGAGAAATATTGGAATGATCACCGTATGGATCATACGATCGAATACTTAGTGACGGAGGTCTTTGACACACCATTCGATTTTTTCCAAAATTTCGGAACGTATTGGGAAACAAAAGGTTGGTCTCGTATTGGTCATCAATTGGAAGATCTATTCCGCAGACTATTAATGTTTTTAGAAACTGTTGATGGTGTGGATTTAAACATTGTCCAGAGCTTAATGCAGCTTGATTATCTAATGGTTCAGCAATTCCAACCACGTAAGCTATGGTGGAATGAACGGCCAACAGAAGAGCAACAAAAGGCAATTTATCATGCCTTACGCGAAGATCCAGCTATCGCTGGCGAGGAATTTGTAAGCTTTAAACTGTCTGAGAAAGAGTTATTTAAGCATACACTGATTATCCCTCACTCACTTGATTACCAAAATTTCATAAATGGCAAAATTGTACAAAAAAATGGCTATCTGTTAACCTATTTCCGCCACGGCCAAGCACCTTATTTTGCAACAATCCACTCTATTTAATAAGAAAAGCTAGTCCTGTAATAAAAATCAGGACTAGCTTTTTTTCTAACTTAAACAATTCTTAAATCCTCAAATTAAAAATAAAATTTGATTTATATGTACGCTCTTTGACTCTTTTAAACAGTTAGTTAAGTCATCACAGGTTAACCCCAAAATTTTAGGTCAAATGCCTTAAAGGCATGATATCTATACTTTGTAGTTAATACCCACATAATAATTTTACATTCGGGAAAGATGATTTTAAATTTTTTGAAAATTTTATGTCAGTTTAATGATTTCACACTTTTTAAATGAAGTATACGATGAATTGATGACAAATTAACATCGTATACTTCACATAATTTACCCAATAATTACCCGTTCCTTTGGATAATGGAAGCTCGATTTTTTACCTCTTCCCCCACCACCAAGTGTATAAAGGAATGAAATTAAACCCACTCGACCAATAAACATTAAGATAATGATAATGATTTTACCAACCACGGATAAATCTGAAGTTATCCCTAACGACATCCCACAAGTACCGAACGCTGAGGTGATTTCAAAAATAATTTGAATGAGTGAGGCATGTGGTTCTGTTATTAGCAAGATAATGGTTGCAATTAACACCATGAAAAATGCCAATAAGATGACAACGAAAGAGCGGAAAACATCTATTAAATGGATTTCTCGTCCAAATACTTGAATGTCCTCTCTCCCTCTTGCAAAGGTAATTAAAAACAAAATGGCTATGGCAAACGTTGTTGTACGTATTCCTCCACCAACTGAACTTGGGGAAGATCCAATGAACATGAGAAAACTCATAAATATATCCGTTGCTTCACTAAATGTCGTGACATCATAAGTTGTAAGTCCAGCAGATCGTGTTGAAACAGAATGAAACATCGCTGAAAAAAGCGCCTCGTGCCAAGACATTTCCTTAAAAGAATGGAATGATTCAAGGAGTAAAATAACAAGTGCACCTACAACAAATAAAATCGCATATGTTGATGTAGTGATTTTTGTAAATAAACTAAAACGAAAATTCGCATGTCGATTGAGTAAAAATGTTTTCAACTCAATTAGTACTGGGAAACCGATAGCACCTAGTACAATCAGTACCATCGTAACCATTTGAACAAAGTAATCATCGTGAAATGGCAATAAACTCATTCCTGTAATATCAAAACCACCATTGGTTGTAGCAGAAATAGAAGCAAACGCACCATGCAAGAAGGCTTCTTCCAATGTATCAAAATAATTAGTAAAGTGTAGTGTTAATATAATCGTACCCACCACTTCAATGCCAATTAAGATTTTTAAAATTTCGCGAATTAATTTAACAACCCCAGACAAATTGTATTGGTTATGGTCAATCATAATTAATTGGCGCTCACGCATTCCGATTTTTTTTCCTACTAGCAGCCACACAAAAGTTCCAAGTGACATAATACCGATGGCACCTAACTGTAAAATAACGAGAATCATCACAAGGCCAAAGGTTGTATAGGTTTCTGAAATATTAATCGTTGTTAAACCAGTGACACTGACTGCACTTACTGCGGTAAACAAACTGTCTAAAAAGGAAACTCTTACACCTTCATGATGAACGCCTGGAAGTCGTAATAACAGGAAGGAAATCGCTATGGCTATAAAGTAATATGAAACAAGTACCTGAAATGGTGTGGCAAGTTTATTTGATGATTTTTTCCAAGGCACTTTAACAACTCCTCCCACATATGATGCCCAACTAGATAGATAATAGTATAAAAAAAATACATAAAAAAAGAAAGAGGAATAGGTGTAACTATTCCTCCAAAGTAGATCCTCTTATTTTTTATTACGTACTCCTACTAGATAACCAACAAGTGCAATGGCCAGTAAAACTATCCAGAATGTTAACTCCCATGCAGTGGAATGCGGAAACTCTACAGGTAATATCCCCACTTTTTCGTGGGCTAATGTTAAGACAACCAGCTTCACACCTACCCAGCCAACGATTAAAAATGCAGCTGTTTCAAGTGAAGGGTAATCATTTAAAATTTTCACAAACCATTGTGCGGCAAAACGCATCATAATGACACCCATAAACCCACCAAGGAGCATGACAATAAACTGTCCTCCATTGATGCCGCCAATATCAAAATCACCTAAGTGAGGTAAAGTTACAGCGATAGCAACTGCTGCTAGCATTGAATCAATGGCGAATGCAATATCTGCAGCTTCTACCTTGAGTACTGTTACCCAGAATCCAGAACCTTTTTTCCCGGCTTTTTCAGTCGTTTCTTCTCCCTCATTATCCTTGTGTTTACGTAAATCATAAATATTTTTCGCAGACATAAATAGTAGATATGCAGCGCCGACTGCTTGAATTTGCCAATAGTTTACCAATACTGTAATGACAAAAAGTGCTGAGAATCGGAAAATCAGTGCTCCAAATAGCCCATAAAATAGCGCCTTTTTTTGTTGTTCTTGTGGTAAATGCTTGACCATTACAGCCATTACTACCGCATTATCAGCTGCGAGTAGTCCTTCTAATACAACAAGGACAATCAAAACCCAGCCATATTGTAATAAAATTGCTTCCATCCTAGTGCCTCCTCTAAGCTGTATATACCCAAAATAATCATTTCAACTGAAGTACAAAAGAAAAAAACCCCTGCCCTAATTCAGGCAAAGGTCTCGCTAAGTAAATTAGTACCCTATTTCATTAGTTGGTACATCAATCTACACGTCATTCGGAATCATTAACGTATAGAGCCATTCACTATCACACCCGATGGTAAAAACCATGTCTTGTCGAATGTGAAACCAGGTAAATTTATTTTCCTGTTAGCTACTCCCCTTTGACAAATTGTCGAAGGTATCTTCTTTCAATCATTATAGCACTATCATTTACAGCTGACAAAAATATCTATATATTTTTGTAATGTTTTTCTTATTACTTGATCTGAATCTGATAGCTTTCATCTTCTTTATGCGCTATATAAAAATCAACCATTTTCGGCATCGTCTGTATAAAATCGGGGCATGAAATACCACCTTTTTGTAAAATAGACTGTGCTTCGGCGGTGTCAAATGTAGCTTTCCATGTTAAATAATCTAAAGTTTCTTGTTCAACCCTTAGTTTTTTTCGAATAAAAGGGACTTGTAATGATAATTTCGCCAATGTAAATGGAAAACGTCCTTTTGGGTAAACATTCGTTACTAATTTCACCATTGTCCGATATACTTCCTGTACAGGATGAGGATTAGGGTCTGTTAAATGAAGTGTCTTGCCTACTGCCCCATTTTCATTTACCAAAAAAGTAGAGGCATTTAAAATGTAATCGATTGGCACTACATTAATCGTCGATGTAGATCGACCAATATACGGGATAAAAGGTAAACCCTTTAACCGTTCTACTAAGTTTAAAAAGAAATAAGGACCATCAAATTTAATGGTTTCACCTGTTTGGGAATGACCTCGCACAATTCCAGGTCTAATAATCGTCAGTGGTATTTCTGATTTTAAATCTTCTACTCGGAGCTCAGCTTCATATTTTGTTTCCTCATAGTAATTTTTAAATGCTGGAGGTCGAATAAGTTCATTTTCATACAATATCCCCTCACGTGTACCTGCAACGTAGGCAGTACTGAAATACATATAACGTTTTAAATTAGGTAATGTGCGTACAAAATCATTGACCATTGTTGTACCATGTACATTCACTTTCCAAGCGATATCACGCGGCACAGCTAAATCATAAATGGCGGCTAAATGCCAAAGTACTTCTATTTGCGGTACAATTTCTTTTATTAGTTGATTATCTAGACCAAGATTAGGTAGCGTAATATCGCCCTCTACAATACGAATAGAACAGTCAGGAAACTCCTCTAATAATTTACTTTTCTCCTTATGTGCCTTAATGGTTTCTCCTGCCAACACAATGGCAATCACTTGTTGTGTCTGTTTCTTTTTAAATAACGCTCGAATTAGTTGACTCGAAATGAAACCAGGAAAACCTGTAAAAAAATGAACTTGCATCTCCCATTCCCCCTTGAATCTAGCGTATCTTTCTTGTTTCTTTATCCATTAAACTATAGATAATCGGTACAATATACAGCGTGAGTAAAGTTGAGGTCACAAGTCCTCCAATCACTGCAATACCCATCGGCTGATTCATCTCTGTTCCTTCCCCAATACCAAGTGCAAGTGGTAATAGCCCTAAAATAGTCGTTAGCGCTGTCATTAAAATTGGGCGAAGACGATCTTGGGTCGCAAGTAAAATGGCTTCATAAACTGGCATGCCCTTCGCCTTTTGCTGATTAATATAATCGACAAGTACGATACCGTTATTCACGACAATCCCTACAAGCACTAAGATACCTATAACAGAAGTAACACCGATTAAAGTATTTGTTGAAAACATTGCTATCGCCACACCAATGATCATTAATGGAACTGTAAACATGATGACAAACGGATATTTAAATGATTCAAATTGAGCAGCCATCACAATATAAACGAGTACGATTGCTAGCATCACTGCTAGTAGCATATCATCGATTGCACTATCATAAAGCTCTCGATCCCCACTGAAAACAACTTGAGTAGTAGGTGGTAAATTACCTTGTTTTAACGCTTTATCTACTTTTGCAGAAATTCCACCTAACGATTCCTTCGTTTCATAATCAACGAAAAATGCTACCGCGGCTGCCTGATCAGAACGACGAATGGAGACTGGACCTTCTTTTATAGAAACCGTTGCAACATCTTCTAATTTCACAAACACCCCTGCTGGTGAGCGGAGTTGCATAGCTTTTAGAGCATCCATACTTGTATTAAATGTCTGTCCAAAGCCTGTATAGACAGGTAAAACCGCGCCGTCCTCCGCAATAAATTGAGATGTTAATTGCCCTTTTGTCATTTGGTTCACAGTTTGAGCAATTTGTGCTGGTACAAAACCGTAGTCTTTTGCTTTTTCTCGATTAACCTCAATTTGAATCTCTTGAACGGTATTATCTAAATCCGTAGAGACAGTTGTCACTTCTGGAATTGTTTGTAGCTCTTGCTGCACTTTATTGACAGCATGCTGAAGCCTTTGTTCGTCTGAGTCTGTTAATCGGAAAGTTAACGTATGTGGTGACGAGCCTGTTGCTGTCGATACGTTAAATTTAATTTCAGCTTGCTCTCCAAGTTCTTCCTGTATATCTTGCTCCAGTTCTTCAACAAATTCAAAGACGGAGCGCTGTCTTTCCGCTAATGGTACTAGTTTCACATACATTTCAGCTTGGTTGGGACTGGTCTGTCCACGTGCCTGAGTTTGTTGGGTACCACCAATTAAACTAACATAAACATCTACGTCTTTTTCCTGCTTTAAACGATCCTCAATTTTCTTAACAACCTTTTCTGTTTCCGATACAGCGACACCCGTTTCAAGATTAACATTTATGGATGTGAATCCTTCATCGGTAGGCGGTAAAAACTCAGTCCCTATCCTAGTCAGTCCAAATAGTGATACACCAAAACAAACTACTGTGATCATTAGTATTAGCATTCGGTGCTGTAATACCCATATGATTGAGGATTTGTAGCCCTTATAAAACCTGGAGTTACTGCGCTGTACATAAAAATTGGTGTTTTTCATTTTTAATAGACGACTCGCTAGCATCGGAACTACAGTAAGAGCAACTACTAAAGAAGCTATTAAACTGAATGAAATAGTTAATGCAAACTCTGTAAAAATTTGTCCAATCAATCCTTCGATGAACATGACAGGAATGAATACCGCTATTGTTGTTAGTGTTGAAGCTATAATAGCAAGTGCTACTTCCTTTGTTCCTTCCTTTGCTGCAGTAATAGGGTCCTTCTCTAGCCCTAAGTGTCTTTCTATATTTTCTATAACAACAATGGCATTATCCACAAGCATACCAATCCCCAGTGCTAGAGCACCTAATGTCATAATGTTGAGGGAAAAATCTGCAAAAAACATCAACACAAATGTCACAATAACCGAATAGGGGATAGCAATACCGATAATGATAGGGCTCTTTACACTACGCAAAAAAATAAATAAGACAAACATCGCAAATAGTCCACCAACAATTAAGGAAGAGCCAATGTTACTAATGGCTAAATCTACATAGTTGCCTTGATCTACTAGTATATCCGCTGTAATACCCTTATACTGTTCTTGCTCTAGTAATTCGTCTAACGCTTGTTGAAACTCTTTCGAAACTTCTGCTGTATTTGCACCAGATTCCTGTAAAACGGACATAAGGACTGCTGGATGTTCATTGGCACGTGTTGTAGTAGTAGATTGTTGTTCTGTTCTCTCTACTGATGCAAGATCACCAACTGTTAGCGTTTCACCCGTTAAAGGGTTCACTGAGACAATTAAATCTGCAATATTTTCAGGTGACGTTAATGTACTAACAATACGTGTTGTTAACATCTTTCCATCATCTGTTGAAACAGGATCGCCAGGAAGAGATACATTATTCGATTGAACGATTTGAATAATGTCTGTCTGTGTTAAGCCTTTTTCGACTAGCTTTGCTTCATCTAGTGTTATTTGTATTTCTTCAATAAGTTTGCCAGAAACATTGACACTTGCGACACCCTCTGTTCGTCGTAGTTCTTTCTCTAATTCCTCAGCTAACAAACGCACATCTACATCGTTATTTTCTGCACGTAATGACAACTGAATAATGGGAAATTGAGAAGGATCAAATTTTAAAAAACTAGGCTTGCCTGCATCATTTGGTAATGGCGTCATATCAATTCGTTGTAAAATATCGAGTTGGACATCTTCCATATTCGTGGACCAATTGAACTCAAGCACAATTAAATTGGAACCTTCTTGTGAGGTTGACTGTAGTTTCTTAATACCCGGTAAGGTGGCAAGAGTAGCCTCTAAAGGCTTCGTTATCTTCTCATTCACCTCTGTTGGATTTGCTCCAGGATAAGAGGTGACAACAACACCTATAGGGGGATTTAACTCTGGAATTAACGTAATCGGTATTTTTAATAATGATACACCGCCTAGCAGGATGACAAAAAGCATTGTCACAATCGTAAAGACGGGTCTTTTAATTGAAAAATTACTGATGTTCATATAAACAAACTCCTTTTTCTACCTCTTCCTTTCTATGATAGCCGAAAAGGAGATTATTTTATAAATAGGTAAGTTCTTTTTCGACTAGTTCGTGCAAACTTATCCCACATGAAGATTATATTTCCTAACACTGTTTATATTCTACAGACAGTGTCAATTTTCCTTGCAAAAAAACACGAATCGCACAATTGTCGATTCGTGTTTGACTATTATAGAAGGCTATAAAGTTTAATGTTTTCGTTTTTATCGGCAAACCAACGCATGGCAAATTCGTTTTCAAATAGGAAAACAAGATTATCAAAGCGGTCTTTCACTAGCATTGATCGACCAGAGGACATTGACTCTTTCACATCCTCTTCATTTTCAATCCAACGTGCAATTTTTGAACCGATTGGCTCCATTCTTACTTCCACATTGTATTCATTTTTCATACGATGCTCAAATACTTCAAATTGTAATTGACCAACAGCTCCAAGAATAACTTCCTCTGTATGCAGCGTTTTATAATATTGAATGGCGCCCTCTTGTACTAATTGTAAAATACCTTTATGGAATTGCTTCGATTTCATGACGTTTTTCGCTGTTACACGAACAAATAACTCAGGTGTAAACTGTGGTAATTTCTCAAATTGGAATGTTTTCTTGCCACCTACAACTGTGTCTCCAATTTGATATGTTCCTGTATCATATAAACCGATAATATCTCCAGCAACAGCTTCATCTACTGTTTCACGATCATCTGCAAGAAATTGAGTAGATTGTGTCACTTTAAATGATTTACCTGTACGAGAAAGTGTCATATTCATACCACGTTCAAATTTACCAGAAACAATGCGTACAAAGGCAATACGGTCACGGTGTGCAGGATTCATATTGGCCTGAATTTTGAAAATGAAGCCTGAAAATTCCCCATGTTCTACTGGATCAATAAACTGCTCATCCTCTGTAATACGAGGCTGTGGTGTCGGTGCAAATTGTAAATATGTTTCAAGGAAAGTTTGAACACCAAAGTTTGTTAACGCTGAACCAAAGAATACAGGTGTTAATTCACCACGACGAATTTTTTCTTCCGAATAGTCATTACCCGCTTCGTCAAGTAGCATGATGTCATCCATTGCTTGTGTGTAATAAGAAGTAACTTTCATTGGATGCTCTACAGCAAGCTCTCCATTTTCGTCAATTGGTAGGAAGCGTTCAGCTTCATCCGTACGGAATTGCTCAATGCGTTTATTATAACGATCGTAAATACCAAGAAACTCTTTACCCATACCGATTGGCCAGTTCATTGGGTAAGCGTTTATACCAAGTACCTCCTCAAGCTCTTCAATCAACTCAAGTGGCTCTTTCCCTTGACGGTCCAATTTATTAATAAATGTAAAAATTGGAATACCACGCATTTTACAAACTTTAAATAGCTTTAATGTTTGTGCCTCGATCCCTTTGGCAGCATCCACCACCATGACAGCACTATCTACAGCCATTAATGTTCGATATGTGTCCTCTGAGAAATCCTGGTGTCCTGGGGTATCCAGAATATTCACACGAGAACCGCTATAATCGAATTGCATTACGGATGAAGTAACAGATATCCCACGTTGCTTTTCGATTTCCATCCAGTCAGATGTTGCATACTTACCTGTTTTTTTTCCTTTTACTGTTCCTGCGTCGCGAATGGCGCCACCAAATAGTAAAAGCTTTTCTGTAATCGTCGTTTTCCCAGCATCAGGGTGACTGATAATGGCAAAAGTACGACGCGATAGTATATCTTTTTCTAAATTTGAATTCATCTCGTCATTCTCCTTTTTTCATACTTCCTTATAATAAAAGAAGACTCGCCTTTCGTACAACCTTTTTACATGAAATCTCCAAAAAGAAAACCCTTTAGTTATAACTAAAAGGTTTTCCTAAGATTTTATCTTCAATCAAACGAATTTTAATCGGCCAGCTTCTATTGCAATTTCTGCATCACTATGTGGAAATTTTGTATTTTCAATAATTTGATAATCCTCATGGCCCTTACCAGCAAAAATAATCATGTCGCCAGGTTCAGCAACCTCAATGGCATGTCGTACTGCCTCTGCGCGATCCCCGATACAGGCGTAATTGTCATGTAGCATGCCTTTGGCAAGATCACCTGTAATACTAGCATAATCCTCATAACGTGGATCATCTGTCGTCAAAATGACATATTCAGCAGCCGACGCTTTCTCAGCCATCGTAGGACGTTTCGATTTATCGCGATTACCACCTGTTCCAACTAAGAAAATAAGCTTGCCCTTTTTATAAGGTTGTGCTGCTTCAATAGCTTTTTCAATAGCATCTGGTGTATGGGCATAATCAATAAAAATTTGTACAGGTAGCTCTGAACATACTTTTTCCATACGACCTTTGACTGGTGGTAGTTGCTCAATTTGCTCAATAATGGACTCCATAGAATAGCCACGACCATAGAATGCAACCATTGAGGCTAACACATTGTAAATATTAAACTCACCAAGTAAATTCATTTTCACACGATAAATTCCTTCTGACATCTCCACATCAAAAGATGTCATATAATCGTGATATTCACAGTTAATGGCACGGAAATCCGCCGTTTCATTTTTTAAGCCATATGTCCACACTGGAAATGGTGTCATTGCTGCATACCGTTCGGACCAAGCATCATCTGCATTCAATACAACAAATTTATTCTTTTCTAAATCTTGTCCAAGTTGGGAGAATAATAAGCCTTTAGCATGACCGTATTCCTCCATCGTACCATGGAAATCAAGATGATCATGCGTTAGATTAGTAAAAATAGCGACATCATAATCAACACCTGCTAAACGTCCAAGTGCAAGTCCATGGGATGAAACTTCCATCGTCATTAAACGACAGCCTTCCATTTTTGCCCGGAAAATCATTTGTTGTGTCGATAGCGCATCACTCGTTGTATTGGCAGATTCATATAAAATACCATTTAAATTAAAGCCAATTGTGCCAGATAAGGCAGATTTTTCTCCCATACCATGCATGATATTTTGAATAATACCTGTTACTGATGTTTTACCATTCGTTCCAGTTACCCCAATCATCGTCATGTCCTTAGAAGGATAATCAAAGAACTTTGCGGCTAGTAAGCCCACTGCTCGATCTGTATCTCTCACAATTATTTGTGCAATCGTCTCTCCAAGTGGTAATTCACGTTCTGTTACAACGATTGTTGCACCGCCATCTACAGCCTTTTGAGCATAATCATGCCCATCCACTGTATATCCTTTGATACAAACAAACATACTATTTGGTTGCACACTTCTTGAATCTATTACGATATCACTAACCTGATCTGGCAGCACACCAATTATTTTTTTCAAAGGTAATGCGCTTAACAATTCCTCTGCATACATTTCATAGTCCTCCAATCAATCTCTACACTCATGTCATCATTTTTAATTATTCGACAAAAAACGACAATATGAATTCCCCCACGTACTATTGAACTTATTTTACTACTTATTTCACGATAAATAAAATGCCTCCTATGTGTTTTTTCAACGAAAACGCTTTCATATGAACAAAAAAACATGTTTTCCTCCAAATTTTCATTTATAATCACGAATCGGCATTTTTCGACATACCCAGGAAGGATTTTGAGAGAACACTCGTCTATGCTAATGAGAGGCTTTTTTACAAGGGAGGTACCAAAAGATATCTCCCTCGTTAACTATTTCATAATGGATCGTACAATTTTCACTTTTTGTTTATAAGGTGGGAACAATACATTTGTCTCAAGCTTGGAAGATTTCTTTAATATCGATTTAGGATGTGTAAAGTTTTCAAAGCTAGCTTTGCCATGGTATGCTTTTACGCCTGATGACCCAACACCACCAAATGGCAAATGTAAATTTCCAACATGTGTAATGGTATCGTTAATACATCCTCCACCAAATGGCAATTCATCTAAAAAGTATTGTGTGGCTTTTTCATGCTCTGAGAAGAAATATGCCGCTAAAGGCTTTGGTAATTGACGTATTTCATGAATCGCAAATGGTAAATCATTATACATCATGACAGGTAAAATTGGACCAAAGAGTTCTTCCTGCATCGAAGGATTTGTCCATTTTACATATTCGATGATAGTTGGCTCAATATATAAATCATCACGATCTATTCTTCCACCAAATGTAATGGCATCCCGCTCTTCTACAATTATTTGCTGTAAACGATCGAATTGTCTCAAATTCACAATGCGGCCATAATCAGGGCTTTTTAAAGGATTCTTGCCATAGAATGAACGGATTGTTTCTTTCAATATTTTCATAAAACGGTCATAAACATCTTTGTGTACAAGTAAATAATCTGGCGCTACACACGTTTGTCCAGTATTTGTGAATTTCCCCCATACAATCCGCTTCGCAGCTACTTCTAGGTTAGCTGTTTGATCGACAATAGCTGGACTTTTTCCACCAAGTTCTAAAGCAACTGGTGTTAAACGTTCTGCAGCTGCCTTTGCTACTACCTTCCCAACAGCTACACTGCCTGTAAAAAAGATGTAATCGAAGGGAGCATGAATGAGGGCTGTGACTTCTTCTTTTTCCCCCTCAACCACACGTACATAGGAGGAGTGGAACGTTTCTTCAATTATTTTTTTCACAATGGCTGCAGTGTGTACAGATGTTTCTGAAGGCTTGACGATTGCTGTATTTCCTCCAACAATGGCACCTATTAGTGGCTCCATTACAAGTTGAAATGGATAATTGAAAGGCCCAATAATTAATGTGACACCATATGGCTCACGAACAATGAAGCTCTTGCCCATCTGATATTGAATCGGTGTTTTGACCGCTTCAGGCTCCATCCATTCCTCCACATGCTTCACCATATATGAAATACTATCTAACACAATGCCAATTTCTGTTGCATAAGCTTCAAATTCGCTTTTACGGAGGTCTAAGTACAGTGCATTCAAAATGTCTTTCTCATATTTTAAAATCGAAGTTTTTAATTTCTTTAATTGCTCTTTTCGAAACTTTGCACTTTTTGTTGCACGAGAAAAATAAAATTGACGCTGCTCTGTAATCATATTTTCTACATCTTGAGACGTAAAATTCATCAATAAAGCACCCCTTTTTTTAAAATGGCATACATAGTTTTTTCATTTTGAAACAAACTATCTTTGTATATACGATACAACATCAAGAGGCAAAAATCCTCTTTCTACATCGGGGGTGAAATGGGTTTATGTGAAAATGAAATGTTTTAGTTTTTTCATCTCGGGAAATATACAACTACATATTAAAACCGAAACGGGGGCGTAGATGAATGACAACAACAACTGGGACATGGTGGGAATCCATTTTTTCTGGACCATTATCGCATGGAATTTGTGAAGAAAAATTATTGCTATTGCAAGATGAAGCTTTCTTATATCTCACTACAATACCTGTGAATAATGAAGAAAATTCTGAAGTAAATTAAAGAAAGCGCATTATAGGATGTCCCTATAGTGCGCTTTTATCATTTTTAATTGACGATTAATACTTGCTTTAATTGTGCTAACTCTGCTTCAAGTCTGCTGATAGCTTCTTCCTCAATGGCAAAACCACCTTCATCAAGACGAATAATTTGTTTATCCACAATATAAACAGAATGGGTAATTGAGGTAGCTCCTAACACAGATAAAACTGGCTTTAACGCATACTCCAATGCCAATAAGTGACCGATTGAACCTCCTATTGCAATAGGTAATATGGTCTTCCCTAGCAAGGCTTTTTGTGGTAGTAAATCCAAGTAAGTCTTTAAAATACCCGTATAGGATGCTTTATAAATAGGGGTTAGTACGACGATTATATCTGCTTCCTCAATCCACTTATTTTCTGCCTGTATTTCCTTACTTGCAAAATTTGCTGTTAATAAATCTGCAGCTGGTAGTTCATGTACATAATTGGAATGAACCACTATTCCTTGTGTGATAAAATGGTTTTCCACTTTTTCATGAATGGCAGTAACTCTAGAATTTTTCGAATTACTCCCATTAATAATTACTGCTTTTGTCATCATTCCCACTCCTTTAATTCTATTTCATCCATTAAACCACAGCATAATTGGCTACAGATTTTTTCGGGCTGACAAGTAGACGTTAACCTCAAACCGTCACGTTCTGTCACAAAAATTAACACAAGCAATCATCTTCCCCTCTAGAGAAGAGTTCTGAATCAAGATAAAAAAGGCTTCTATTTTACAATCAAACGGATTACCGTTTTGTAAAATAGAAGCCTCTAGATGCCTAGTCAACTTAAATACCAAGTATTCTTATAAAATTAATTTAACATAAATTTCTTTCATGTCAATAGCTTTTTAATTATTGGTGGATCGCTTTCCCAAAAACAGCTTTTGCAGCATCTCCAATATGCTCAGAAACAGTTGGATGCGGGAAAATCATATGTGCTAGTGACTGAGCTGTACCACCAGCATTTCTTACTGCTAAAATAGCATTAAGTATCTCTGTTGCTCCATCTGCTACAACACAAGCACCTAAAATTTGACCATTATCTTCTGTTGTTATCAGCTTCACAAAGCCTTCTGTATTTCCTTCCATCAATGCCTTTGGATTTGTTTGTAGTGGCATTTTTGTTACGGTGTAAGGCTCTTTTACCTGCTCTTCTAGTAATCCAAACGTGGCGATTTCTGGATGTGTATAAACACAACGAGGGATTGTTGTTTGGTCAATTGGTGTTGGTTGATTGCCCACAATATGATCTACAACATAGATGCCTTCAGCACTAGCAGAATGCGCAAGCTGATAACCACCCACTAAGTCACCAATGGCATAAATATGTGGCTGACTCGTCTCTAAATGTTCATTAACAGCAATTAAACGGCCATCAAATGTTAACCCTAAATGCTGAGCTATTTCTGTATTGGGACGACGACCAGTCGCAAATAAAAGATTTTCATATGTATAAGTACCTTTAGATGTATGAATTGTATTGCCTTCAAATTTTTCAAATTGGAAATCTGTCACAAGCTCGATATCAAGTTTCTGCATTTTTTCTCGAATAAGGGGTCTTGCTTCTGCCTCTTCAGTTTGTAAAATATCCTCACTATGATTAAGCATCGTTACCTTTGTACCGAGTGGTGCTAAACTAAAGGCCATTTCTACCGCAATAACGCCACCCCCAATAATCGTTAATTGCGCTGGTAGCTCATCTAAATCAAAAAATGTATCGGTCGTAAAATAGGTAGATGATTCTAACCCTGCAAATGGTGGGACAAATGGTTTACTGCCCGTTGCTAAAATAATATCTGTAGCCGTTAAAGTCTCTTTTCCAGTTGTTATTGTTAAATCCTTTGTTACTGATGCTTCACCGCGATACAGCGTTATATGATTACTGACAATATATTGCTCAATATTGGTTAAAAGCTCTTGAATAATTGTATCTTTTCGTTGCATCAATCGAGGAAAATTGATTTCCATATGAGGCACTTCTATTCCCCAGCTATTTCCCCGTTTTATTTGCTGTACGAGTTTACTATGCTCCAATAATATCTTTGATGGAATGCAACCAACATTATAGCAAGCTCCGCCCAGTTTATCTCGTTCAATTAGAGCGACTTTTTTGCCATGTTTTGCTGCATGAATCGCAGCCACATAGCCACCTGGCCCCGCTCCAATGATAGCAATATCAAATTTTTCCATTATTTTCACCTCATGTACCACCTTAACATTTGCAAAAATTGAATGCAATGACACAGCAATTATGCCTCGACGTAATTCCAACCAGATTTTTTCGAGCTTGCTCGAAAAGCTCCACTGCAATATTTGTGACATCAAATGAATCAAGATAAATTGCAGAAATAGTAAAAGCCTTTCATTTGAATGAAAGGCCTTATTGTCTTGCTCGGTATGTGCTTTCTTCTCGCGGGTATTCGCTTCCTTTCCGCGAGTATTTCAATCAACTCCGCGGGTATTCGTTTCCCTTCCGCGAGTATTTGATTCTCATAGATAGATTTGTTTAATAAATATTTCGTTGCCAAAATCGTTGTTGGGCAATGGCGTCTACAAACTTTTTCGCAAAATCTTTGTTACCAGTAGCTAACACAATACCTGGTCCTACATTAGCATTCGACATATTGAAAAATGTTGTGCCAGTAGTAGCAAATCCAATCGGCTTATAATGGCGGTATGCTTCATTAATATAATTGACGATATGTGTATTGAATTTTGCCTGATTGCTTGCCTTTACACCAACAACGTATAACGAGTCAAATAATACTGCATCGGTTGTGATAAATGTGTCACTAGCCGTTAATTGAACACCATTATTACCTGTCACTACCCCAAGTCGATCAGAGATAATGCTGTAACGTACACCTTGTCTTGTTAAATATTTCAATACTTCACCGACCTCATTTGCATCAAAACCATCACCGATTAGGACACCTACTTTAAGGGTATATGGTAATTTAATGGTATTCGCTTGACTAAGTGCAGGTGAAGAGGCTGTTACCTTGGATTGTTCTCCACTAGGGCGATTAACGCCAACATTGTCAGCCACTGTTGTAGCCATTGCTTTATCCACATGGACAAACATATCTACCACTTGCTGACGAACTGATTTACTTTTCACTTTTCCCACTTCAAAGCTAAATGCATCTATAATATGTTGTTTTTCAGGTGGAGACATACTGTTCCAAAAGAGCCTTGCTTGTGAAAAATGATCGTCAAAGGATTTACTCCGAGCTCTAGTAATTCGTCCCTCAACCTTTGTTTCATAATGAACATATCCACCCTCCCTTGCAGTGGAAGTAGCTGGTGTATTATTTGCCAGTGAATTTTTATGATAGCTAACCCTACCTAAATTAATAGTCTGTCGACTAAAGCCATTACGCTGATTATTATGCACGGGACAAATAGGGCGATTGATAGGAATTTCTGCAAAGTTTGGGCCCCCTAGACGAATTAACTGTGTATCTAAATACGAGAAGAGTCGTCCTTGTAACAGTGGATCATTTGTAAAGTCAATGCCTGGAACAACATTTCCGGGATGGAAGGCGACTTGTTCTGTTTCAGCAAAGACATTATCCACATTTCGATTTAATGTCATCTTTCCTATCTTCTTCACTGGCACCAGTTCCTCTGGCCAAAGCTTTGTTGCATCTAAAATATCAAAATCAAATTTAAATTCATCTTCAGGTTCAAGTATTTGTACACCTAACTCAAATTCTGGGTAATCTCCAATTTCAATGGCTTCCCATAAATCCCGTCGTTGAAAATCTGGGTCCTTTCCAGCAATTATCTGCGCTTCATCCCAGACAAGTGAATGCACGCCTAACACAGGCTTCCAATGGAATTTCACAAATCTCGATTTTCCCTTGTCATTGACGAAACGGAATGCGTGTACACCAAAGCCCTCCATCATTCGAAAACTTCGAGGAATGGCGCGGTCAGACATCACCCACATTACCATATGAGCAATTTCCTGATTACTGGCTACAAAATCCCAAAAAGTATCGTGTGCAGATGCTGCTTGTGGCATATCATTGTGTGGCTCTGGTTTTACTGCATGAATTAAATCTGGGAACTTAATGGCATCTTGAATAAAGAAGACTGGGATATTATTGCCCACTAAATCATAATTTCCTTCATCCGTATAAAATTTCGTAGCAAACCCGCGAACATCTCGAGCTGTATCCATCGACCCCAAGCTCCCTACTACTGTAGAGAATCTGACAAAAACAGGCGTTTTCTTTTTTGGGTTCTGTAAAAAACCTGCTTTTGTATACTCCCTCATGGATTCATACAATTCAAACTCACCGTGAGCTGCAAAACCTCTTGCATGCACTACACGTTCAGGAATTCGTTCATGGTCAAAATGCGTAATTTTCTCTCTAAGATGAAAATCCTCCATAATTGTTGGACCGCGAACGCCTGCCTTTAACGAATCCTCATCATTGGACACCCTTAGCCCCTGATTCGTTGTCATTTTCGTGCCCTCATTCTCGACACGAAACGGCTCTAGTTGATGATCCTTTGCATTTTCCTCTGTATTTTTGCGTTGATTCGACTTTGAGTTATCCACGCAATCCCCTTTCATACATTTACTGATTTCGCTCAATATACACTATATGTTGTTGAGAAATAAACATGCTTTCTTTTCAACAAAGCTTTACGTCCAAAGAAAAAGTAGGTTTCTATTCAAAAATAGAGAACCTACTTATCCTTAAAATATGTATCGTATCATTTCATGTATGTTACAGTAAGGGTTGTCACGGCTCTCCGTCTTTCGAAGAGCCATCATGTCTGTGCAGTTCTTAATCGCTACCTCATGTCGTAATGCAATCGGGGCAATGATGGTCTCATCAGCCTTATGACGAAAATAACGACTCACACCAAGATGCTGTTCCATTTTGTCATTTAAAACAGCGCGAGGATATTTTTCTGAACTGTCCACTTCTTCAAAATGCAACAGTAACCACAATTCAAATGCTTCATTTGTATAAGCAATATGAATATTTTTCTCCTCACAAAAATCATTAACCTCTTCTAATTGCTTTTCGGTTAAATCATCCTTATCAAAAACAATCCAAACCTCATCAAAATATTGATAACTGGAATCCCGATAAGCGTGTTGGGCAAGCTTGATCGCTGAACGTTTGACGTTTTTTATTTTGACACTTACCAATTTAGAGCGTTTTAAAATACGCATTTGCTCAAAATAAATGCGTTCCGTTTCACCTTCACAATAAATTAAAATGGTTTTACGCAGTGTTCGGCTCCCTTGTTGACGTACTCTCACTGCTCAAATACCTCCGTCTCTTCTAAATATTGTTCAGATAAATATTCATTGATAACTGGTGTTGCGCCAAACTCCCCTTTCAAATAGCGTTTCGCATATGAAAGATCTCCACGTTTCTTTTGTAAATCTGCAAAATCAAATAAGGAGTAAAGTTCAGATTCATTTTTAAAGCTTTTATTAACAAACCAAATTTGATCGGAACGCAGTGGTTGATCAAGCAATTCTATTTCATGACTCGTCACGACAAATTGATTACACATATTACGTTTGCTGTTCATAATGGCCATTAAAAACTCACAAATCGACACATGAAATGCCGTATCGAATTCGTCAATGAAAATAGTTTTTCCTTTATTGTAAGAATCGACCATCACACAGGCTAAATGTAACATTCGCACGGTACCCTTTGAATCCATCGTCCAATTAATCGTTTCCGTTCCTATTGGTGCGCCTGATTCATCGAATGATAGATAATGCAGATCAATATCTACTTCTTGAATCACCTCAGGCGTATCAAACTCATAGCCGATCGTATTTTTCTCTCTGCGTTCCACACGTCTGGCAGTAACATCTTGAATTGAAAAATCTGCAATTTTAAGGAGCTTGATTACCTCTTTTTTAAAAGGCTCCTCTTCAAGTTTACGAATTAGAGGATGACTTGATAACCGATTTGCTTCATCTAGAAACAGAATTTTATGTAAAAACCAATCGAATATCTTTAAGGCATCCGCGTCATTAAAAACATGTAATACGGATAAAAAGGCTGTATTGTTACGTGTATATTTTGTTAATTCCTGTGCTGTCGTTTGTGCTGTTTCATATGAATATTCAGTACCATCCCATTGTCTAACAAACAGTTCTTCTTTATCCGACTTATTTGTTTTCACAAGTCGCTCATACAAAACTTGAGAAGCATTATACTGTATTTCATAGTCATATAAGGCTCCATCTAAAAAAAGCGATATCATAAACTCTGTTGATTTGCCCTGATGCCGTCCTAACTTAAACGGTTGATAGGGTAGACGTAACTGTTTCACATTATTTAAACTTTCAAAATTAAAAAGTAAGGAACGTAATACTTTGATAGCCGTAAAAAGATTAGATTTTCCACTACCATTGGGTCCAAAAATAAATGCACTTTTCACCAGACGAAGTGAATCAAATTGTAATGTATGGGTGTCCTTCCATTTTCGAAGACGACTTCCCGCTACCATTGAAAATAACGTATCCTCTTTATAACTTAAACAATTTTTCACTCTAAAATCTACAAGCATATGTAAGCCTCCGTCCACAACCATTTCTTTAATGAATTATTATACTATAGACATAGAAAAAGACATATTACTGTGTGTAATATGCCTAAATACGTTCTTCATCCACTCTTTTGTTGGATTTCGGCTAATTTTTCATCTTGTAACGCATGCAATGTACGTTCAATTCCCTCTGCAAAAGAAGTTTTAGGTCTCCAGCCAATTGCCTTGGCTAATTTGTCATTATTTAAAAATGAATGTTCAATATCTCCCTCTCGTACTGGGGCATATTGAATTTCAAGTGGGTGATTTAAATGTTGAAGTAGTAAGATGACTTGGTGAATAGACCAAGCCTCATTTGTAGATACATTATACGTACCTTGCAAACGTGCCGTTACACCAGCATAAATAGCATCTGCAATATCATCTACATAAATGAAATCACGTGTTTGTTCACCATCACCAAAAATCGTAAAGGGTTTGCCTGAAATGCTACTTTTTAACATACTTGGGATAACAGCTGCTTCGCCTTGCATTTGTTGCCTTGGACCAAAAACATTAGCAAATCGGTAAATAAGAATGGGCAAACGATAATCTTTTTGCCATTTCTCACAATAGGTTTCTCCAATGCTCTTGTTTAGTCCATACATGGATATCGGTTCGCAGACATCTGATTCTTCTAATGGAGGATAGTGACTATCCCCATAAACAGAAGCTGAGGAGGCAAATACGAAATGTTTTACCTTATATTTGGATGATAAAAAAAGCATTTGGCTGAGCCCAACTATATTTGTCAAGATATCTTTTACTGGCTCTTGGATGGATTGTTGAACGCTTGTTTGTGCTGCACAATGGATGACTACATCAAAGTTTGTTTCTTTAAAAAGATGCTCACAAACCTCATCCTCAACATTTAATAGATAGGATTTATGCTCAAAGTCAACATTCCGTAAATGACCTGTACTTAAATTATCAATAATATAAATTGTCGCACCTTCTTCAAAAAAGCGCCTACCTACCGCACTGCCAATAAAACCATAGCCACCTGTCACTAATACATTCATCCTATCGCCCCCAAAAACAATATGATGATTTATATGCAGTATTTACTAAAAATATGCAAGAAACTTATTTGTTGGTAATTTTTAGTAAAACATCAATACTATAATGTAAAATGAAAAAGTATATATATTAGTTCATATAAAAAGCATGCTTGAAATCTACTCAAGCATGCCTGAAAAAATCTATTATTAAGCTGGGTTAATTTCTAGTTCAACAGTTATTTTAATATCTTTCCCAACAAGAACACCACCAGTTTCTAATGCTGCGTTCCAAGTTAGGCCAAAGTCTTCACGATTAATCGTTGTTTCAGCTTCAAAACCGTAAACTTCTTGCCCCCATGGATTTGTACCTTTTCCATTAAACTCTGTATCAAATGTTACTGATTTTGTAACGTCTTTAATTGTTAAATCACCAGTTACTGCATATTCATCGCCTGATTTTTTTGCAATGTTTGTCGATTTAAATGTAATTGTTGGATATTTTTCAGCATCAAAGAAATCTTCTGCCTTTAAATGATTATCGCGATCTTCACTACGCGTGTTAATGCTTGCTGGATCGATTGTAAAGCTAATGTTAGCAGTTGTTAAATCTGCAAGATCTGCTGCCTCAATGTCTGCTGAGTACGTGTCAAATACACCTTTAACTTTTGATACCATCATGTGTTTTACTTGAAAGTTAATTGCTGAGTGTCCTAAATCAATGTTCCATTTTGCCATTATAAATTCCTCCAATAAGTTGATTTTATCTCGATTTCGAGATATATTCTAAAATATGAAGCAACTACTGTCATTATGTTACCCTAAATTTAATAGGATAAACATTTGTAGTTACTTTGTTCTTTACACATCTTTGATTACGAAAAGTAATCAATTACTTTCTGTAACTTACTATATATTAATAATTAAGTTACGTCAAGTAATTAAAAAGAACTAATTTATAAATAAAAAGGATGTCCGAGTAATCGGTACATCCTTTTCTATTTTACGTCTGAACGTTTTACTAATTTCCCTTGAACGACAAAACGATGATCGTCACTCATGACAGAGTCCTTACAAGTAGATAAAGTTAGTATTTTATCGTCTGGGCTTATACCGACGTTCATTTGAATGGAAGATCGTTCTTGAACCTCCTCTAAAAATTGTTGGTAAGCCTCTCTGCTTTTAAAATCAGTTTCAATATAATAGAAATCAATTGTTGTCTCATAAGCAGCAAATACTTCAATATCATAGCCTTCATATAAGGTATCTAGATAGATGATTGGATGTTCATCCACATAGTCTTGCTTTAAATAATTATTTAAACTACCGAACATCGTATCGTTCTTCATTGCATGACCATACAAAATCGTGTTTTGGTTCATATCAAGAGTATTATTCCGATAATCCATAAAGACGCTACCTGCACGACTTTCCTGATCTTTAAAGTTATGGTTTAAATAGAAATCATTATTGTCAGCTTGTAGTATCGGATTATTCAGCTTTGTCCCATCTACTGAAATCCATCCAACGATATTAGGATTGATCGCTAATAATTCATTAAACTGTGGTCTTATAGATAAGGTTGATTCGCCATCCGTCATTTGATTTTCCACTATTTGATCTGATGGCTGCTCTTCAATAGCTGTCAATGTGGCTTGATAAATGGCTTGTACTTCCTTTAAAGATTTTGACGTTTCGTAGTACGTATATAGATACTTAGCTAATGAAAATGCAGAAAATAAAAATACGCCTAAATACAGAAATGTTAACAACTTTGAAGCCTTCTTTTTCATCCTATCACCATCTTATATCCCCACTGGCAACATATAATAGCCAAGCTGTTTATCTTCATTAAATATCGCATCGACCCCATAGACCTCTTTAATTACTTGTTTGGTAATTACCTCACGTGGTTCACCTTCTGCGAAAATTTGACCTTCCTTCATCAGAATAATATGGTCACTATAGCGAATGGCTTGATTAATATCATGAAGCACCATGATAATGGTTAATCCATGCTGTTCATTTAATGTTTTTACAAGTTCTAGCAATTCTATTTGATAGTAAATATCCAAATAGGTTGTTGGTTCATCCAAACACAATATTTCTGATTGTTGTGCTAATGCCATAGCAATCCACACACGCTGCCGTTCTCCACCTGATAATGCCTCTAAATTGGTTGTGCGTTTCTGGTGTAGATTTGTACAGGTAAGTGCCCAATCAATTGCTTTTGCGTCTTCATCGTGATTTTTTTTCAGCATGGTTTGATGAGGCAAACGACCGAAACCAACTAACTTTTCGATTGTTAAATCCTTTGGTATATCATTTTGTTGATAGACGATGGCAAGTTTTTTAGCAAATTCTTTCGGCTTGTAGTGCAGTAAATCTTTATTTTCTAATAAGACATTTCCTGATTTGGGTGAATGAAGGCGAGAAATGACACTTAATAATGTTGATTTCCCACAACCATTCGGACCAATGATTGTTGTAATGTTACCTTTTACAATCGTTGTTGAAACGCCATTTAAATGGTTACGTGTATTATCATGCGATACAATGATGTCTTGTATATCCATGTTTCGTCACTCTTTTCGTAATAAGAATATTAAGAAGGGACCACCGATAATTGCCATAATCGTTGAGGCTGGAATTTCGATAGGTGCAACAATTGTACGACCAATCGTATCTGCCACTAAAATTAACAGTGCACCCGCCAATGCCGTGAATGGAATGAGCACTAGATGATCATGTCCAACTAGGCGACGAGCAATATGAGGCACTAATAGCCCAACAAATGAAATAACGCCTGCGACGACCACTGAAACAGCTGCTAATAACACGGCGAAAGCTGCAATAAGCAAACGTGCACGTGCTACTTGGAACCCTAAACTTTTCACTGTTTTGTCTTGCAGTACAAGAAGATTACACCAACTATATAAAGCAAAAGCACCTATCAATCCAATTGTCCCATATGTCACAATTGTAGAGACATCTTTCCATGTACGCATAGTTAAATTAGAACCAATTACACTGGATGCCGACGTATTCAAGGAACCACCTAAGCTAATAAGTGCCTCTGTTAATCCTGTAAACATCGCATTAATGGCAATCCCTACTAAAATCAATTTAAGTGGACTCAAGCCAGATTTCCAAGATAGCGCAAATACAAGAGAACAAGCCAAAGCACCACCCATAAATGCTAAAATAGGTGTCATAAAAAATAGTGCAGGGAAAAAGGAGACAATAAAGAGCTGTACAAATGCTGCACCTGAAGATATACCGATGACACCAGCATCCGCTAGTGGATTACGCATCACGGATTGTAAGAGCACCCCAGAAACTGAAAGTGCTGCACCTGCAAATAATGCTACAATGATACGCGGGAAACGTAAATCTCGGATTGCCTCCATTTGGCTACTTTCTCCCTCAAATAGCGCCCCTATAAATTCAAAAAAGCCCATTTTAATGCTACCTGTTGTTGCTGAATAGACGATTGTCACAAGTAATAAAACAATTACAATAAAAAAACTGACGATTCTTTTTGTCATATTGGACTTCCTTTTTCTATTTATATTCCCTTATGGATAAGAAAAACGCTCTATGATAAGTAGTACTACTGATCATACGAGCGACATTTCTAGTTACTATTTACGATAGAAAATTTCCATCAGCTGTCCTAAAGCTTTAGGTACCTGTAAGGAGGCTGTCGTCCCGAATAATTCTTCTTCTAAATCATAGACTTTTTCGTTTTTGACTGCATCGAAATGTTTCCAAATATCATTCGTTTTAAATTCCTCATCGAACATTTTCACAACCTCATCAGGCATGCCATGTGATAAGCGCAAAATAATATCAGGATTACTGTTATGTAGATACTCTGTATTGGAAGATAAATACTCAGCGTCTTGGCCTTCCATGACATTGATTCCCCCTGCTCGCTTAACAAGATCACCTGCGTAAGAGTTTTCAGTTGCCACTAAGTAGCTTCCTGGAATACCAAGTAAAATTAGAACACGAGGACCTTCTTTATTCGCAGCTACACCTTGAACCGCTTCGATATTTTTCTGAAGGTCCTTCACTAATTCCTCTGCTTGTGTTACACGATTGTAGCGTTCACCAAGTGTTGTGATTTCCTTTAACATCGCATCAACGCTTTGGAAATTTAAAAAGTCGACAGGAATATTCAACTGCTTAAATTTATCCTGTAAATCATACTCCAAAGTCGATACAGATAATACTTCTGTCGGATTCAATGACTTTACAATCTCCATATCAGGCTCCATCGCATTACCGATAGATGGCAGACCTTCAAAACGTTTTGCTAATTGCTTTTCCGTTTCTGGTACAGCGATTGCATCAAGTTCCAGCTTATCTAGAATATCTGCCACTACAACTGTACCAGCAATGATTCGTTGCTCACTTTCTTCTGTTACCTGTTCTTTTTCAGCAACTGTTTTCTCATTTGTTGCAGGCTTATCACTGCCACTACAGGCAGCAAGAAGCAGTGATAGTAATGTCAGTACCAGTAGTCCTATTTTCCAATCCTTTTTCATTGTGTCATCTCCCACTTATTTCTGCTCAGTTCTATCCTGTTTGGCTTTTTTTACACGTCGAACAAGTAACCAGCCTGATCCAAGGCAACTAACGATAAGCAAAATAATTTTTACTATGTTTAACGGTTCAATCTGCTGACTTGCAGTAGACTGATTCACTATCTTTTCAGTTGTGGTTTCATCTTTTTTGTTTTCTTCCGGTGCATCTTTTACCGCTTTGTCCACTGATTCATCTAGTGTACGATCAAATGCTAATTTTTCTTCCTGTGGTACAACTAGCTTAGATTGGGTAGTTGGCACTGTCGATGTAGCTGCGTTCGTTGTCTTCTCAATTTTGGTTTGTACTAGTGGCTTTTGCACTTGCTTTTGCACTTGCTCTTTCACAACTATTTCTGCCCCTTTATCACGAACTTCAACTTCAGAAGAGGGTTCTTTAGAGGGTTTATTTAAAACCTTCGCAACCTGTGTTTGATCGAATACTAACTGGACAAAATATTGATGATGATAGGGAATGTCAGAAATATCAATCTTCACCCACATTCGTAATGGTTGTGCTAAATCTTCAACCTCGAATTCCACCATTCGTACATTATCTAAAAGTGAAAGCAACTTGGGTTCAACTTGCTCTCCTTTATAATCTACCTTTAGCCCTGTGACCCAAGCTGAATGTAAAATCGTCATTTGGACGTAGTATCTACCATCTTTTTCAATTACCTTTGCCACTGGATTCACATAGCTATTCATGATAGAAGGCTCTTGTTTACCATCCGCCAATAAAACATAATCCAACGCCCATTCCTGGCCAGTTATTCCCTCTGAGACAATTTCCTCAACTTGTTCTTCACCCTGTGGATTATTTGGTGAAAGTGTCTGCGTCTCTATTGTCAACTCTTGGGAAAACAAAGCATATTGTTCCTCCGTTTCAAGCGCTATATTGCCCTTTATTACAATTGGTTGATGTAATGCCAATACATCAAACTGAACTAAATTTTCTATTCTATCTAGTGTAAAAGAAAGTTCATTGCCTAACTGTTCGATATGTATATCTTTTATAAGATTTGGCTCTTCAAGTACCGCAGTTAATTGATATTGTCCATTCTTCACTGTGAGCGTTGCTACATGTTTAAAAAGACTTTCTTCAAAGCCTTCGATAGAAGAAAAACTTAGTTCAACTTGATAACTACCATCTGCGATGACAGATTCTTCGGCTTTTGCTTGTAGAAAAATGGAATGAGGAAAAAAGAACAATATGATTGTACTAACAGCCAATATGCAAAGGTTGTTTCTATTTAGTGTCATTGCATAATATCCTCCCATTTCTTTAAAAGCACAGTAACTTCCTTCCCCATGAATGTGAGAAAGGAAGTTGCTGTTAAGATTATTATTTATTCATGTATTGCAATGAGCCATTTAGAATTTTTGCCATATGTGAACGTTTTAATGGGCTATTTGCATCAATAACTGTTTTACCGTCTGCAGTAGGAGAACCCGTCATTACTTTACCTGCATACAGAAGTGCGAATGCCTTTTTCGCTTCTTCATCTTTCACTTTTGCCCCGTCAGCATAATAAGAAAGACTTGGATCACCAAAGTTCATTTCTTTCCCTGCTACATGTGTTACTGTGCGGTAAATCATTACTGCTGCCTGTTGGCGAGTTAATGTATCATTTGGATTAAAGTTTGTTGTTTTCTTAACAATCCCTGCTTCAGCTAATGCATTAATCGCTTGAACAGCTTCCGCACTAAGCTTACCTGTATCTTTAAATCCAGCATCTTTTGTAGAAGATACGTTCAATGCACGTGCAACCATTAATGCAAATTGAGAACGCGTAATGTTATCGTTTGGTTTAAAGTTGTCTTGACCTTTAACGATTCCTAAACTGTAAAGAGAAAGGATTGCATCTTTATTCGCATCTTTACTAATATCTTTAAATGGATTTACAACTGGTTTCACTGCACCTTCGACAGCGAAGCTAAATTGTACGGTATGATTAGAATCATACTTCACACCTTGTGCTGGTTCATTTACTACGATGTGTAATTGAGCATTCACAAGTTTCTTTAAATCTGCTACTTCAAATGAATACGTGCGAGCATTCGTTGTATCCTCTTGTTTCACTAAAGTTGCTTCTTTCCCCTCTACAGTGAAACCTTTTACATATTGGCCTTGAGGGAAAGTCATTGTCACAATATTTTTACCATCTTTCGCAGAAACGCCTACTTTTGGTGCTATATATTGTTTCATCATGGATTCTTCTGTTGTACCATTTTTGTAAACAGTGACAGCCACTTCATCCACTTTTACTTCTTCTTTTACTTCTTTCACTGCTTTTAAATCAAAGTCATACCATTTGTCCATATTTGCAGAAGGAACAACTACATGGATTTTTGCTGATTTAACTTCATCAACAACAACAGGGAAACTGTATGTAATTGTGCCATCGCTATTTTTTACCTCTGTTGCATCCACAAATTTATCGCCTTGCTTTGTTTGTAGTCCTGCAATCATTGGTGCAGATTTTGCTGTAACAGTAATACTAGCTTCAAATTTACCGTCTTTTTCAACAATCGAACCCTGCGGTACTAGATGAGAACTAATAGCAGGCTGCGCTTCTGTAGTACCAGGTTTAAAGATTTGGAAGTTCACAACTGCATCCTTTTTGTCTGCTTTCGTTGTTTCTGCTTTTACTTCTGTATTTGTTGTAACTACTTCAGCTGCAGATGCAAAGGATGGAACTGTAAGCGATGCTGCTAGCAATGAAGCTAGTACGATTTTAGTTGCGCGAGATTGACGTTTTTTAGCCATTATTGACCCTCCGATTTTGTTTGTAGTTTTTTTCTATAAAGTAAAAATGCAGATCCCACTAAAGCAACCATTAATAGATATGGTGTTGCATCACTTGTTTGTGGATTCGGCACCTGACTTTCTACATTAGATGCTGCTGGTTCTTTTGATTCTTTTGACGTTGTTTGTGAAGTTGAAGCAGCTGAACTAGCAGTCGATGCTGCATCAAATACTAGTGCTACGCTATATTCATGATGATAATTAATATCATCGATATCAATTTTCATTGATGTTATTACTGGTTTTGATAAGTCCTTAACCGTGAACTTCACAGTGCGTGTGTCGGCTGCTTTATCTTCACTCACAACCGTTGCCCCACCAGGTGGTTGAAATTTTGTAATCCATGCACTGTTTTTCAAGGTGATTTGTACCGTTGCAGTACCATTTTTCGCCGTTACATTCGCTGGTTTTACAAAATAATCGTTTGCAATAGATGCAGCGTTACTTTCAGGTTTATTGACCTGATATTTTATCGAATGAGTGCCATCAGCCAGTTGAGCAGATGCTTGTGTCAACCCTAAGTTAACAACAAAAATACTAACAAGCATGATCAACATGAGCATTTTCTTCATGTGTTGCACGCCTCCCTTGGTCATATTAAAACATCATAAGTGAAAAAAGTAATTTACATGAAAGCACTTTCACGTAAACGAAAATTATTCTCAATTACGATTCTACTCCCAAGAATAATCGCTGTTGCCAGTGTATGTCAACATTAAATCCAAATTCGACCTCAATATGTCAAATTTACCTCCTAATAAAAAGAACATTACCAAAATACGGTAATGTTCTTGCTATTTCTAAAATATCCTATCACTTTATTTAGCAAAAATTTCAAAAATCCCAATCGTGATTAGTAGCCAACCTGAAATCGCTGTTGAATGCTTGCCTATAAACGTCTTTGATAGTAAAGAGCCACATTGACTCCCCACACCAACTGTGATAAACGAAAACAGTCCGATGGAAATGACAGTCCAAAGAGCAGAGATACCATTCGCTCCTATAGCAATGCCTCCTGCTAAACAGTTGGCTGATAATACGAAGCCAAGTGCCATTGCTTCTCGAGTTGAAATCACTAAGTTTTTATCTTCATCAAATAGTTCAGGGTTTCCAGCTATCCGTTGATTAGAAAAATTATTAGACATTAAAGTCCATATACCAATTACACACAATAATAAACTTCCTAATAAATTGGCAGTATGCGGTGAAATATATTCAACTACCGTGCTGCCTGCTGTTACTGCGACATAGGTGACGATCATTGACATAATAGCGATCACAGCATTCGATAAAATCGGAATTTTAACTTGTTTGACACCATAAGCTAGGCCAATCCCCAAGTTATCTAAATTCGCAGCGATTCCAATTAGAATAATTGTAATCCAATGCATACTAAGCCTCCTCGAATCTTCGTCTCCATTTTCACCTATCATATGTCTTCAATAAAAAGATTTATGGGCAACACAACTTTATGTTTGAGGCATATATAATGCTTCGTTTCAATTTGACAAAAGTAGCAACTTGTTAATAAAATTAAGTTGTTACTTGTAAATTTTTCACTATAATGATTATCGAAGGGAGAAATTATATGAAATACGTAAGATTATCGAAAATAGCATTCGCTTTACTATGCCTACTAGTTTTAGCGGCATGTAGTTCGGCAGATGCGGGAATAAAGAATAACAACCAAAAAGAAATCAACTTGGCTTATGTTGAATGGGATACTGAGGTTGCTTCTACCCATGTAGTAGGACAAGTATTTGAGGATTTAGGATATAAGGTAACACTAACGCCATTAGACAATGGCATTATGTGGGAGGCACTTGTGAACGGAGAAGTCGATGGTATGGTGTCTGCATGGTTGCCTCAAACACATGCCCCTCAAGTCGAAAAATACAATAATAAAATTGAGAGTTTAGGTGACAACCTAAACGGTGCAAAGATTGGCTTAGTCGTTCCTAGTTATATGGATGTAGACTCCATTGAGGATTTAACAAACGAAGCTAGTCGCACTATTACAGGAATTGAACCAGGCGCTAATATGATGGCTACGACAGAAAACGCTTATAAAGAATATGAAAATCTAAAAGATTGGAAAGTATTAACCTCTTCTGCTGGTGCAATGACAGCAGCCCTTAGTCATGCCATTGCAAACAATGAGGAAATCATCATTACAGGTTGGTCTCCACATTGGATCTTTAATGCCTATGATTTAAAATATTTAGATGATCCGAAAGGTTTATATGGTACGGAAGAATATATTGGTACATTCGTTCGTAACGGTTTAAAGGAAGATTTCCCTGAAGCGTATAGTGTCCTTGATCGTTTCCATTGGACTTCAGAAGATATTGAAAGTGTGATGTTCGATATTATGAACGGTATGAGCGCAACAGATGCCGCAAAGAAATGGGTTGAAAGCAATCCAGACAAAGTGGCCGATTGGACGCAAGATGTAAAAGCATAATATTAGTACAAAAAATCCATTTACTAATGTCTAGTAAATGGATTTTTTGTGTTAGTCAATTACTTTAGGATGGAAGCCATCTTTTTGGAAGTAATCATCATGTGACCAAATATTTAATTTTGCATCTTGCACTACTTGCTGAATAGCTCTAAATGCTTCTTCAAATGTATTGTTCGTTTTATGAATATAACGTACAACTGCAAGACCTCCCTTTAATAGGGATTCCTGCAATAAACACATATTCTACAAAGACACAGGTAAGTACGCGATCATAATTGTCTGTCTCTGGGCCAACATCATAGACCGCTTCAATTTTTTACAATTACTTCTTTTCCAAAAACCATTAAAAAGACAGCTTATTCTACAATAGAATGAGCTGTCTGAGATTTTTAACGTTCCCAAAAAATGAGGGGGGTTTCAGGAGCGTAATCATGAACTAGCAAACTTCTGGAGAAAAGTAGCTAAAGTTCACCCTTTCTACACTGTATTGTAGTAAAGGAATATTCTTTATATGATAATGATAATCATTTTCAATTATTTTGTCAACCATATTCTAACGTTTTATTCTTCTTTATCATTCATATAAGTCACTAACAAGAATTGGTAAACCACTTTCTATCTTTGTATACAGACTACCATTTCGTGTAGAAATTAATAGGGCTTAAAAAATATAGATGCCCCATTCTCATCTAACCAAATAGAATCTACACTCTTTCATTACTTAGCCACTTTGTACAACCAATACAGTAAAAACAAAAGAATAACCTATCCATCAGCAATAAATCCCACATCTTTACTACTTTAGAAATGCCAAAACAAATTGTTATTATGGGAAATAGTTTACAAAAAAGCTGCTGTCTGTAAAACACAAACAGCAACTTCTTATAGTAGCTGTTATAATCTGCACAAGCTACAGTATTTTCTATTAATTTTTTTCACACTCAGCTTTTGAGATGCTTCTTTTTTAAAAATTTTAACTAATAAACAGCGATTGGCCCATAAGGTCCTTCAATAATTTCTATTTTTGTTTCAAAAATATCTGTCAAAATTTTTGAATCCATAACCTCTTCTACTGTTCCAAAAGCAGCAATTTGTCCATCTTTCATAGCACAAATTCTATCAGAATATTTGGCTGCAAAATTTATATCATGCATAACAGTCAGAATTGTTCTTCCAAATTCATTAGCCGCACGTCTCAAATGCTCCATCATTTGAACAGAACGAGCAACATCAAGGTTGTTCAGAGGCTCGTCCAAAAGTACATATTCAGTCTCTTGACACAAAACCATCGCTACATACGCTCTTTGTCTTTGACCACCAGAAAGTTCATCTAAATATCTATTCTCTAAATCAGTTAGGTCTAAAAAATCGATATATTTAGAAATAATAACCTCATCCTCTTTTGTTAATCTTCCCTTTGAATAAGGAAAGCGTCCAAATCCAACTAGTTGTCTAATAGTAAGCCTAGTTACAAAATGATTTTCTTGTCGCAATATAGTCAAAATTTTTGCTAAGTCTTTGGATTTGGTTTCAGAAACATTCATACTTGCCACCTGAATTTGACCTTCCTCTATATCCAAGAGTCTTCCAATCATCAAAAGTGTCGTAGACTTTCCAGCGCCATTTGGCCCAATTAAAGAAGTAAAACCCGCTTTTGGTATTTCAATATCCAAAGGTCCTATTTTCACCTTATCAGTATAGAACTTTTTAACATTATCAATTTTTATCATAAAGCCCTCTTCCTTAAAATTACAGTTAAAAATACTATTCCACCAAATAATTCGATAATAACTGAAACTACACCTTGAGCATGGAATACATGATACATTAAAAAGTATGCACTCGTTATTATCAAAAATCCTATAGCAAGAGCCATTGGAAAAATGTATCTATGATCATAAGTTGACGCCGCCTGATAGCTCAAAGTTGCTACTAAAAAGCCATAGAAAGTAAGTGGTCCAATCAAAGCTGTTGAAATTGACATCAAAATAGCAACTAATACAAGTGTATAAATTACACTAGGTTGATATTTAACTCCAAAAGAAGTAGCAACATCCTTTCCTAGTGATAATACATTTAAATTCTTAGAATGAGCAAGAATTAATAATGCTACAATGATTACCATAGGAATGACGATAGGAAAATATGCAGAATCTGCATTATTAACAGAACCAAACAATCTTGCCTGTAAAATATCAAATTCAGAAGGTGCAAGTAATCTTCTCATGAAAGTTGACACAGAATTTAGACCAGTACCAATAATAATTCCAACTAAAAGCATAAGTTGTAGATTTCCATATTTACCAGAAAGTAACCATCCGTATAGTATCAAACTCATCAATACCATAACAACAACTTGAAATAAAAATGATCCAATTCCACTAAAGTTTATCAATGCACTAGCACCAAAGAAAAATATTGTGCTCGTATGTATTGTTGAGTAAAGGGATTCGAAACCCAAAAGCGAAGGCGTTATTATCCTATTATTCGTAATCGATTGGAAAGCAACAGTCGACAAGCTCTGACAAACTGCAGCAATAATCATTGCAACAAGAGCTACTATCCTTCTCATAACAACTGGGATAAAAGAAGGTGAATCTATCGGAACTGGATTGTTATAAACTAAAAGTCCATATGAAAAAAGGATGCCCAAAGCAATCAATGTTATCAGTAAAATCCAATAACGTTTTTCTTCTTTCTTAGAACGAAAAGCCCTAGCTGATCTATTCTTATTATGAAGGCTAGAATCGATTTCGACATTTTCTTTATTTCTATATTCTAATGTGGTCATCGTAGCCTCCTTGGTTTTCTTTGTCTCAATAAAATAGTAATAAATACGACTGCCCCCACTGTTCCAAGTATTAAAGAGACAGGTACTTCAAATGGCATTATAATAGTTCGAGAAATTATGTCACAAGCAGTTATAGTACCCATTCCTATCACACAAACCCAAGGTAAATTACTCCTAAGATCATCGCCTCTAAACATTGAAACTATGTTAGGGACAATTAAACCTAAGAAAGGTAAATTTCCAATAACAGCTGCAACAATTCCAACTGCAACAGAAATAAGGCCAGTCCCAAAAAGAACAATCCTATTGTAGTTAACACCAAGGCTTGTTGCGACATCTTCTCCTAGTCCAGCTAAAGTCAGTCTATTAGCATAAATAAAAATAAGCAAAGTAACAATAACAATTAGCCATAAATATTCATATCTTCCCACCTGAACTGGCGCAAAAGAGCCTACAAACCAAGCTTCAATACTTTGCGTCATTTGGAAAAGGAGTCCCATAAAAGTGGAAATTGCAGAAATGACTGCTCCAAGCATCAATCCAATGATCGGAACTATTAAAGACGAACGAAGTTTAACTCTTCTTAAAAATAAAAAGAAAATCATAGTTCCTATAAACGAAAAAATGATTGCACCCGTCATTCTTAAAACTAAAGATGGAGCAGGAAATAATAAATAAACAAAAAGCAGTCCTAGACCTGACCATTCAATAGTTCCTGTTGTGGTAGGTTCAACAAAACGATTCTGTGTAATAAGTTGCATTACGAGTCCTGCCATTGCCATTGCAGCTCCAGTAAGCATTAATGCAGCTGTTCTTGGAACACGAGTTATGAAAAACATCTCCATTCCATCCTCTTGTCCACGTATATCATAAACTCCAGTAAACAGTGATATAATGCCTAAAATAATAACAACTATAATCGCTAATATAAAAGGTTTTGTCCATATCTTATTGTGATTATAAAACTGGGGTTGAGAAAAACTCTCAACCCTAGAAATTATATTTTTTGGCACCGTTTTATACTCCTTTACACTACTTAGCTAAAGCATTTGTAAGGTTTTCAAATAACTCTAAATAAGTCTGGATTGATTCATTCGTGTAAGTATCTGCTGGTGCATAAATAATCTGTTCTTTAGAAACAGCAGTTGTATTTTGAAGAGCAGGTGCGTTAGCAATAACATCCTGAGCAGGAGTTGAAGTAGCAGCATCAGATGTTCCTGCATCACGATCTAATACGAAAAGCCAATCAGGATTACTTTGTGCAATAGCTTCAACAGAAACTTCATCACCTTTATGATCTGTAGAAGAATCAGTAACTTCTAATGCTGGAACCCATCCGAAAATTTCATACATTGGTCCCCAAACACGCCCAGAATGAGGAGCTGCAAAGCCAATATCTCCACCAGAAACAATAACACTCATCACTTTATCTGTTCCGTTATATGCAGATTTAGCATCTTCGATCACTTTATCAAAATCAGCTACCAATTGTTTAGCTTCCTCATTTTTATCAAAAATTTTACCTAAAGAAATTGTAGAATCTTTAAGTCCATTTACTAAGTTTTCCCCAGGTGTAGCTGCTTCCTCAGAAACATCAACATTAAGATCAATAACAGTGGCATTTGGCACTAATTTTTTTATTTCTTCGTAATAGTCAGCAAATCTTTGTCCGACAATTACAAGTTCAGGGTTTGCTGCCGCTAGAATTTCAAGATTTGGTTCACGGTGATTCCCAATATTTTGAACTGAATCATCATTTTTATATGAAATACCCTCAGGCATTATATCCTTTGGAACAGCTGCTAGTTCAATTTTCCAATCAGCTAAAGTTTCAAACGTTCTATTATCCAAGGCAACTACATTTTTTGGGTTTACAGGAACAGTAACAGTTCCATGTGCATCAGTGATTTCAACCGTCGTAGGCTTAGCAACCTCTTCACTTCCGTTAGCTTCAGATGACTTTGACTCTTGTTTACCTTCATTACTTGAACTTGAGCAAGCTGCTAACATCAAAGTCAAAACCGCCATAAGAACAACAAATTTTAATGACATAAATTTTTTCATACATATACTCCTTTTATGTAGTTTATTTTGAAAATGAGAAGAAGCTCATAGATTGAATGAAATAGTACTTGCTATCCAATTTAATCGCTATTGATAATCATTTTCATTTGTGCGTCCTGTGGAATAGTATAGTCATTAATTATGTGAAAATCTTGTGAAGGATGTAAATTGATAAATAAAGTTACATCAAGCATAAATTGGGTACAAAAAGTATTACATGAAGTATTTTTTAAGGTTTCCGTAACTTCAATTTCTTCCAGAAACAATTTGGTTTTAAAATTTAATAGAACAAAAAAACGAGCAAAACTGGTTGAAACTGTTTTTACTCGTTTTTTTCGATTATGTTAATATTTATTACTGTGACAAACTGTACTTTACCTATTATCTTATTGTCACTATTCAATCATTGAATAGCCTCTACCGTGTATTGTTTGAATATATCGGTCTTTTTTGTCACACTTTAGCTTTTTTCTTAGATACCCAATATATAAATCCACTACATTTGGATTGACTGCTATGTCATATCCCCAAACCTGGTTCAAGAGTATTTCACGGCCCAATATTTTATTTTTATTCTTCATTATAAACACTAGTAAATCATACTCGCGCTTAGTAAGCTGGAGATTTTCACCACTTTTTGTCACAGTACTGCGTGATGCATCAACGAAGAGATCTTTAAACCGCAAGAAATTATTCTCGATAGTGTGGATATAGTCCCCTCTTCTTAAAATAACTTTTATCCTTGCTACTAATTCTTCTTTCTCAAAGGGTTTTCTTATATAATCATCTGCCCCTGCCTGTAATCCGTCTATACAATCCTTGCTAGACACATTGTCGGTCACAATGATTATCGGTGTCGTTTTAACAGCCCTTATTTGTCTGCAAATTTCCGGTCCAGATATACTTAACGAATCCCAATCCAATACGATAATATCCCAATCTTGCTCATATACAATATTTAAACCTTTTTTTTCATTGTGAAGTGTCCAAATGAAAGAGCCTTCTTGCTTTAAACCGCTTACAATTTTTTTTGCTAAAGACCGTTCATTCTTAATTACCAACACTTGCTTCACCTGTGATTCACCTCTACTTCACTAAATAAAATATTTATCACAAAAAAGAATATCGGATTTATAAATATTAAATTTCTAAAAACCTATTATAACAACTTATCAGGGTAGATTTGAGGCTAACTCTAACACAATGTTTGAAGTATATGTGACAACACATCGGCACTGATGTGTTTAATTGTATTAGCTAAGTTCTTATTTAGTTGAAGCAGAAGATTTTATGACGTAATCAAAAGCGTTCCATCGTTAAATCAGTGTTTACTGAAATCGCAGCTTTATTACCTTTAGCAGCTGAAATCATTAAAGAGGATGGTTTAGATCTTTCGGTTTCCCCTGCAATATATACGTTTTTTTGGGTTGTTCTACCAACACCATCTGTTATAACTTTTCCATTTTCATGAATTTCACAGCCAAGCTTCTTAGCAAATTGATTTGGGCGATAATAAGATGGGGCAACAAATCCACCTGATCTTATAATTGTTGCGCCTGTTTCAAACTCTATTTTTTGTAAGTAGCCGTCATTACCTAGTAAGCCTTTTATCTTTTCCGGTATAATTTTGATATTGTGTTTTTGTAACGCCATTTTACCCTCAATAGATAATTGAACTCCATTCGTTAAGACAACCAAATCCTGCGACCAATTATAAATTAACTTAGTCAAATGCAGTACATGCTCTTCTTTTTCTGCAATAACCACTAATGGCTTATCTTTTTGTTCCCAGCCATCACAATACGGACAACTAAATAGACTTTTCCCATAAAACTTTCTTATACTTGGTATAGTAAATATTTCTTGAATACCGGTGGCGAGTATTATTTTTTCTGAAATAAATTCCTGACTAGTAGATGTTTTGACAGTAAATCGCTCATTACCTATATCCTTAATAATTTCAGTAACTGTTGCAGTAAAATATGATACGGACGGGTAATTCTCCAACTCTTTTAACGCTATTTCTTTTAACGCTTGTGGTTTTATCCCATCACGAGTAATAAATCCATGTGACGCTTGTGTCACCCTATTCCTATTCGTTCTATCGTCAAATAATGCAATGTTTCTCCTAGCCCTTCCTAAAGTTAAGCTAGCACTTAACCCCGAAGGACCACCACCTATAATGATACAATCAAGGACATTCATTTTTTTACCTCCGTATTGTTTTGGTTTTATTTTGCATTGTTATTTGCATAAGAGAACTACATTATTTCCTACATCATGGATTTCCATTCTTTACACACTAATATTGGTTTTCTTGTTTTTATAACGAAGAATTTTTGTTTATTCCACTATGCTGCCCCGTTGTTTAAGTTCATTTATTCACGATAAATTCTTGATATTCGAATGAGTAGTGGATTACCTTATTTATTAATTTCCTCATATTGTGCGGTAAGGTACTTTGTTTTTGTGACACTCTCCAATGAAAAAAAAGATTATGTTAACCAAAAACTAAATTTATATTAACTTATATACATACCATTATTTAGGGGTGTTTTTTTGACTTACAAGAATAAAACATTACTTTGTTCAGTTAGTAGTTTGGCATTATTTACTGCAGGGGCATATAAAATCTTTACAAACAACTTAGAAACTATGTCAATACTAGTAGCATACATTTTCTTGGTTAGCGGATTGATAGGTTTTGTTTCTAGTGTTGTAATGTTGTCTAAAATTGAACGAACTTAGCGTTGCTTTTGCGCAACGCTTTTCTTAATGCTTCTGAACAATATCTTGCAGTAATACACTTAATACATTGGTGTAATTATATATTGCACTTTGATATATTTGCTCAGTAAGTTCAATAAAGAAAAAGAGCTGCATATGCAACTCAAATGTTCAATGATCTTTAATTAACGCACTCGTTAGCTTAAGTGCATTATTTCACAAGCTCTAAATTTCCTTTCAATTATTACAGGAACCCTGCTCATAGCGATATAACAAAAGAACTTTTATAATTTAATAAAACCCCATAAAAGACACTGACTAAACAGCCACTTTAGCAGTTTAAGGAAAGTCCATTAAATTCCTATTTTACTTATAATTAACAGGCAAATGAAGGGCTATAAACAATAATAAACGCTATTTCCAAGGGGAAACTAATAGTTTACACCCCTGCAACGATGCGGTTCTTTAGTTTTTTAGTACAAATAAATATACTGTGGATAGGAGTTGATCATATGTATTTTTCTTCAAAAATAAAAGAAGAACGTCAAAAGCATAATATGTCACAACAACAGCTTGGTGAAAAACTTAATATTAGTAGACAATCTATTTCAAAATGGGAACGTGGAGAAAGTTACCCTAGTATTGAATTGTTAATTAAGTTAAGTGACATATTTGATATTACTCTTGATGAATTAGTAAAGGGGGATAATTCTTTGAAAGAGAAACTCATAAAAGATAGCCAAACATTAGTCTATCCACGGTGGAAATTGTTTTTTGATATTCTTCTAATAATTGGATTTTTAATCATACTAGCTAAGATATTCATTGTAATAGGTAATAAGTTATTTGATTTAAACATTGTGTTCTTACAGGATTCTCTGTTATTTCAAGTTGGACCGTTTTTTATGACTATCATTGGAGCAATTGGCAGCGAATCTCTAGCCAAGAAATACAAATAATCATTTTGGATTTATAGTTATACACTAATTATATAGGAAGAGGCTGGGACAAAAAGAAAAAATGTTAGACCGATTGTATTTCGGTCTAACACTTTTTTGATTTAGGAAGGAACACTCTATTCATTGAAGCAAAAAAGTTATTATCTGTTTTCGCTATTTTTCAAAATAGTCGAGTTCTGTCCCAGCCTCTTTTTCAGTATATATCTTATTCAACTAACCTGCCCCGTTAGCTTAAGTATATTTGTTCACAATATCTTTGGTATACAGTCTAATCGTTTATTCAAGAATCTGTAATTAAGGTTTAGAACGATTAAAAATGCAGGTTTAAAGCGTCAAACTTACAGGTTTTTATTCAAATAACACACTCTGAATAACTTTGAAAAATACTAAACGTCATACATTTTTCCTTTAAAGGCTTCCCCAATTTTTCTTCTACACTGATGTTGTAATCCAAATCTACCACTCCAAAATCATCTGTAATTTCATTAACCCTTTTTTTAAAAGTACAGTTTTAAATTACTTTTTCTTAATTTATTAGCTTCTTTAATTAAGTTGATTTTTTCTCATGTATATTATTTAGTGAGCTTATTGCATTTTCTACGATTGCCGGAGCATCGTTTCCTAAGTTTGGTAAATTCTGATTTAAATATCCATATAAAGCCTTTTTTTCAATAGTGGAAGGAACGGTAGGTGCTAGAGGCAACTCGAATGTTGATTTATTTTCTGCCAATTGTTGAGGTGTATTATATAGAAATTGAAAGGCATTTTGTAGCATCCTCCTTTGCCTTTCATCAGTCACCTCATACATACCTTGTGAGTCAAGAGTAATTCGATCAAATTCAACCATTACTAACTTGGCTGGTTTTCTATTTTTCGTTCTGTAGTAAAGCATAACCTTTAAAACATCTTGTTCTGAAAGCTCCTTTATCGCTTTGAATTTCCCATTTTTAGGATTAGGAACCTTATAAACTTTATTTTCTTTAGAAATATACAACCATTTTATACCACCCATAATCAATCCTCCTAATAAATCAAGAACATCCGTTCTCTATTAAATTATAATGAACAGCAGTAAAAGTTCAAAATATAAATAACCCATTGAGTTCCAACTATACAAAATTCTCAAAAACAGATTGATTAAAAGTATGCTGTGAGCATTTATATTTTCAATAGAAAAACTTCATTCATTGACATCCATCTGAGTTAAAAAGATAAAATTGGACCTTCATATAATCATTGTTTTGGCAAAAAATCCACGAGGAGTAATACCTCATGGATTTCATTTTAAGTAAAATAGTATTTTTTGCTTTAAGTATTACCCCTACATCTCCTCAGGCTAAGCAACCTTAATAAAACGGTAAGTTAACCATAGTAAAAATGCTTACGATTTTAGGTAAAGCAAAATAGATTCATCTCCTTCTATATGTTATTGATAATCATTTTCATTCGAATGTGTTCTAGGGAGAAGTATAGCTTTATTTTCTGTGGAAATACTGTGAAGGTTAAATTTGTTACATTACTAAAGAAGATAGGAATAAACGATGCGTTTTTCCGTTCCAATAAAACTTGAAGCAGGAATTAATGGTTAAATAATAATGCTAGTTGTTTTTGGGAGACAACGAATAACTGAATTCCAAACATCCTTATTATTCTAAGAATAAGTTTTTATAATCACAGGCTGTATATTTGATTCAACATTAATGCAGTAAACTAGTTCCAATAGCTCCCGCAACTTGGTTTAAGGTACTATTAATACTGTAAACCCGTGGTGGTGTCTGTTTAAGTGTTAATGAATTTAATCCATGTATTTGTATAGCATATTAACAAGATAAATACTTACATTAGAATTACATATATTTTCGCAATATACAAACTTGATGTATTTTCAATTATCCAATCTTTCAAAACTAAAATAATACTAGCTAATATTTGGATATCAACTAATGTTAAATTTTCAGCAATCTTCTCGGACTTAAAATTCCCTTTAGAATTGCTTCAGGCAGTAAGATTAATCCTGTTTCTAAAGGAACTTAATCCTTGTGTATTTTGTAAATTACTCCAGTTCCTTTTCTGATTGCACTACTGGAAATGCCTAATTTTAGATGTTTTTTTATGGTAAACACTTGTGAATTGTTCAAACAAAATGGGGAAAATCCACCTGCATATGCTATACGTATACTAATTTTGACAACAAAAGGATTCTATCTACTATTGCTTATACGATGCTTACGGAGAGCAGTAGACTCCATCTACGCAAGTGAGTCGGCCATTAAACTCGGTATTTAATACTACAATAATCACTATTTATACTGGAATTTCTATAATACGACCTATATTTCTGAACATAAACAAACACCCCATCCATACATGAGGTGTTTGCATTTAACTTTTACTATTTTGAAAGCTGCTCTTTTCCATCTTCATCGTTTATATAAGAGTGAGAGTTTGCGGCTTCTTCAATTTCCTTGAATGCCCAATGTGTTGCTTTGACATCTGGGAAGCTTGGTTTTGTGACGCCGTTTAATGGACCACGTTCAAACATGCGGTTCATCATCACGACAGCTTGTGCACGTGTTAAAGCTGCATTTGGTGCGAAACTTCCATCCTCAAGACCATTAATGATGCCTGCAGCGCGGTTTGCTTCAATGACCCACTGTGCCCAATGGCCTTTTGTATCCTTGAAAGTAGTTGCGCCCCCTTCTTCTACAGAAAGCTGCTTAAAGTTGGCTACGACTGCGGCCATTTCTGCACGCGTAATGTTCGCATTTGCATGGAAGTTACCGTGTTGATCACCATTCATAATGCCTTGTTCTTTGACAAAGGCAATCGCTCCTGCAGCACTATGATCTTTTACCACATCTTTAAATGGTGATTTGTTCACTGATTGTCCTTCTGAATAACCTAAAATACGAGCCATCATAATGGCTACTTGTGCACGCGTTACATTCTTATCAGGACCAAATGTTCCATTTGGGAATCCTTTAATATATGCCTCGTGCTCACTTACCTCTGGTTTTTCAAATTGAATAATCGTAAACGTACTGAACTTATCTACAGTGAAACGTAGACCAAGTTCACCTTTTTCCATTGTCACGACTTCAGGGAAGACCACTTTTTTCTCGCCATCTGAGTGTTCAATAAACACGGCTAGTTGCTCTAAGAATGCTTGACGTGCAGCTGCTTCTGTTGGCACCTTTACGTCTCTTAGTGGTAGTGTTACTTGTACTGGACGACTTGGCATATTCGTTTCAATTGTTATTGGACGAGCTACCACACGCACATCGTTACTTTGTAGTGTCTCACGGACAACTTTCTCCACTCTAGCGCGTTCTTCAATCGCTTGACGCTCGCTTTCCTTCTTCACTGGTACTAAACGGAAGTAGAAGTTGTCGTCAATGCGTTCCATTGAGCTATGTAGAATCGCAATATGACCAGTTTCTGTTGAAATTTCTAGAGATAAACCATTGTCACGTAACGTTTGTAGAGATTGCTTTGGAATTTCTACCGTTACTTGATCTACTTCATCATTCACATCAGGAATGACGATACGTGCAATACTATTGCCAGTTTGTTTTGCTTTTTCTACTGCTTCTAATGCTTTCGCTGGTGTTAAGTTCACAAAGTCTGTTACTTCACCATTCGCATGCTTAGTGCGTTCAATTTCTACTGTTGTTTTTTCAAGTGGATTGTCACCATCAATTTCTAATGCCACTTGGATTTTCGTTGTTGTCGTGCTTGGATTAGTTGTTGGAGGGGGTGGATTTGGCGTCCATGTACCACCGCCACTACTTGATTTTTCAACAGTAAAATTAATTGTATATGTTTTTGTTGTAATCCCATCTTCTGCTGTGACAACAATTGTTGTTGTACCTGGTAAACTTGTTGCATTCGTCACAACAGCACTCGCTTTATCCTTATCTGTAACAGTCGCAATTACTTTCGGAACCGTAGTAGTGTGTGCCGGTAATTCTACGTTGTATATTTCCCTTTCAGATGCAAACTCTGCTACAGTTGTGGCGTTAACAGTTAAATTACTCAATGTTGCATTATTACTTACAGTTGGTTTTAAATTTTTAACCGTAAAATTAATTGTATATGTTTTTGTTGTAATCCTATCTTCTGCTGTGACAACAATTGTTGTTGTACCTGGTAAACTTGTTGCATTCGTCACAACAGCACTCGCTTTATCCTTATCTGTAACAGTCGCAATTACTTTCGGAACCGTAGTAGTACGTGCTGGTAATTCTACGTTGTATATTTCCCTTTCTGATGCAAATTCTGCTACAGTTGTGTCGTTAACTGTTAAGTCCCTTAATGTTGCATTATTGCTTACAGTTGGTGTTGAATTATTTTCAACATCCTCTAAAGTCTGTTCAATATTGCTATCTAAACTATAAAAATACTCAACTGTTTTAGATTCACCAGGTATCATCTTACCAACAGCAAAAGTTAAACCAATCAATGAATCATTTGTTGTTTCAGCTACTTTACCGTCATTATTAAATGCTATTGGATCAAATGGGTTGAAACTATTAATTGATGCGCGTGATTTTGAATCTGTAGACATTAATATCAATGCATTCCCAGTAATAGGACCTTTCGATAATACAACAGATTTAGCATCATTCGGATAGTTAAATGGAACCGAATTGATAGTATCAAATCTAGAATTCTTATCCGCATCAATATCAGGGTCTACAGAACGCATATAGCGTACATCTAAAAGTTCTCTATCTGTCATATTCGTCATTTTAACTGTAGCTTTAAAGAATTTATCATTTGCTTTAAATGAAACAGTTTGTTCTATTTTCAATGCACCATCAGACGTTACCCCACTAGTTTTTGCTACTAAACTATCTTCTGTTGATAAGTCTTCATTAGTGCTCATTAGAATCTCCATAGATCCTAAAGAATTTAAAAATACTTTTGTGCTAACATCACTTTCTTTATAACCAACATAAAATCCTTCATATGGGCTTCCAGGTAAGAAATAATCGCCACTGCTCATTGCTTCTCCACTATCAAACCCATCAGAATCCACTGTAAATCCTAAATTTTGACGTCCAGTAGGATGGAAACCTATTGGGGCTGCACTTGCCGTTCCAAACGAACCGCCTTTTGAAATCCCCATCTCAATGTATTTCCCTCCAAGGAAGATCTCATCACCAACTTTTTCATGTCTTGCATAGGAAACATCTTCTGGTGCTATCGTCTCCTCAGTTTGTGAACCTTCCGGCGCTGTTTGTGATTCTTCCGGCGCTATCGTCTCTTCAGTTTGTGATTCTTCTGCTCCTACAGAATATACAGGAAACAAGCTAAGTAATAACATACAAATTGTCATTATCAATAATTCTTTGCTTTTTTTCACTACTTTCTCTCCGTTTCGAATATAGAATAAAAATTAATAGGATAATGCCTCGTTTTGCATTTTGTATAATGAGTAAAAAGTATTACATAATTTTTAAACTCTTCTAGTCCAACGACTAAACGCAGATTCATTACATAGTTATAATAGAAAAACACACTCTCAAATAACTCTCAAATAAAAATAAAAACTCTTCCTATTTAGATAGAAGAGTTTTATTAGTCTTTAATAAATACATTTTATCCACACTTAAATTTGAATACTTATTCCTTTTATGTTATACAATAATTCATCTGATTTAGTCAGTTATTTGCCTTGAAAAGGAAATTTAATGGTATAATTTTATTATCACTTAATAGAGTCTTAATCCACCAGATAAAACCAAGTCCCTTCTTTAAAGAGATAGGAAATTTTAATTATTTTATTTCTTTGCTGGTAGAAATCCAGCATCCTCTGCCTCTTCTTCAGTGCAGAATATTTTTTCAGCTATTGTATTGTCATAATTAACTTGACCAGGCATATGATAAATCTTATTTCCTTTTGAATTGATATTACCTTTTATTACACAACTGTTATTATTAGTAATAGATTTTTCATTTTCTGTTCTCTTATCATTCTTATTATTTTCTGTAGTAGCATAATAAGCATCCTTGTCGTACCCACGATTCGTTACATAGTCTTCAATTGACCAAATACCAATAGCTGACTGTTGTGCAGTTTTTTGAACCGATTTAAACCAATCTACATGCTTCGTATTTGGTTCATATATATAAGCCACACGTGCTAATCCATTTTTCAACAACTGCTCTTGAACACTTATACCCTCTTTGGTATAAATATAAGCAAGTAGTCTTTTATATTTATCGCGATAAGAAACATCAAATTCTAAATATACTGTATCTTGACCAGCTAATAGTTGCTTAGTAAATTCTTTAGCTTCTGGTCCGTACGGTTGCTCTCCTAATGTCTCATGATTAGTTTCAGGGGTATCAACAAGTAATAAACGAACTTTTTCAGAGCTGCCGTTATATTTTATTCTTATTGTATCACCGTCAATTACACTTTCTAGTTCATATTCTTCAAACTTACTTACATCGTGTTTCTCAGCATTTTCTATCGATGATGATATAAGACCTTCTATATCTTCATTCATAATAATATTCGTACTAGTTTCTTCTGCGCATGCACTTAAAACCAATGTAGAAATGAATAAAGCAAAAATAATTTTCTTCAAATTTACACTCTACTTTCTAATTTATACCCTCTTATCTCCTCAGTTAAATAAAACTGAAGATCTTAGATTTATTTGAATATCAAATATAATACAAAAGCTAAAATAATTGTCCCACTTGTAATTAGCGTCTTAATATCTTTGTCACTCATTTTCCGTACCTCTCTTCTAACATTCATTAATATCTTAAATTTAAGTCTATTATCATTACACTAATATCACAATGAATTTGATTTATTATCTACTAAGAATTTTCAATTACAATTTAATTATTCCCTTACACATAAAAAAATCTTCAGTCTCAAAACCGAAGATCATAACACCAAGTGTATTCTATTGTTTTGAGACTGATATAATTGTCTGTTTCTGGGCCAACATCATAGACTGCTTACACTTTTTTAGCCTTTTCAATAAATTCTTTTGCTTGTTCAGCATATGGCTGGGCGCAACCTTTGTCATAATTCATTTCTGGTGTATCAACCATTAACAGACGAATTTTTCGTTTCTCACCATTAATTGTCGCCTGAATCGTATCGCCATCATATGCTTTAATATAGTCTATCTCAAAGCGTTTATTCCACTTGTTCGATGGATATAGTACCTTGCTGATCCGCAGGAGATCTGCCAAATATCATGTACAATGTTACAGCAAGAATAATCGTACCACTTGTTATTAATGTTTTTATATCTTACATTTTCATGTAGTAGGCTCCTCACAACTAGTCATCTTTTTTTATACTTAAGATTTGTCAACTCATCGTCCTGAAGACAAAAAGTTTCACGATTTTTCTATTGTAAAATATTAAGCTACTACATTCAAGCTATCATGTTGTTACAGCTACCCAATGGTTAGGAGAAACCTCTACAAGTTGGCTATTTTCCACTTCATAGCGAACTTTCACCTCTTCTGTATGTTCGGCATCACTATATTTCTGTTTTTCAATCACAGGATCTGGAATTGGAATGGAACGCAATAAGGCACGTGTATAGGGATGCTGTGGATTCGCATATAGCTCTTCACTTTCCGCCAATTCTACAATTTTTCCACCATACATGACCGCTACACGATCACTAATATGCTTCACCATCGATAGATCATGCGCAATAAATAAATACGTCAAACCAAGTTTTTGTTGTAATTCCTTTAACAAATCGACAATCTGCTTTTGAATGGAAACATCTAATGCTGATAAAGGTTCATCACAAACAATGAAATTAGGCTCAACCGCTAATGCTCTAGCAATGCCTATTCGCTGTCGCTGACCACCTGAAAATTCATGAGGATAGCGCATAGCATGCTCTTGCTTTAAACCGACAAGTTCAAGCAATTCTTCTACTCGTTGCAGTCTCTCTTCATGGGTCTTCACTAAACCATGAATATCAAGAGCTTCCCCAATTATATCTAAGATTTTTTTGCGGGGATTTAACGACGAATAGGGGTCTTGGAAAATAATTTGCATATGACGACGCATTGCCTTTAATTGCTTTTTCGTTAGTCGTGTTACAGGTATTCCTTGATATAAAACCTCTCCATTTGTTGGTTGATGAAGCTGGAGAATTGTTCGACCTGTGGTGGATTTACCAGACCCTGATTCTCCTACCAAGCCTAATGTTTCACCAGGATAAATATGGAATGATAAATCATTGACAGCTTTCAGTGTTTGACCACGGCCTAATGAAAATTCTTTGGACAGATGAGTTACCTCAATCAAAGGCTTATTTTTATCGATACCTGGCTGAATATTAGCAATCTCTTTTGGCTGTTTTTTCTCATGTAGCTTTGGTAACGCATTCAATAGTTTTTGAGTATACGGATGCTTTGCATTCGCAAAAATCTCTTCCGTTGTACCCTGTTCTACAATTTCGCCTTCTTTCATGACGATGACACGGTCACACATACCTGCAACAACGCCTAAATCATGGGTAATTAAAATAATTGACGTCCCCATCTTCTTTTGCATATTACGCATCAACTTTAAAATTTGAGCTTGAATGGTTACATCAAGTGCTGTTGTTGGCTCATCCGCAATAAGCAGAGACGGATTACATGCGAGTGCCATAGCAATCATCACACGTTGGCGCATACCACCCGAAAATTCATGAGGGTATTGTCGATACCGTTCTTCTGCATCTCGAATACCAACCAGTTTTAATAATTCAATAGTATGTTGATAGGCTTCTGTTTTTGACATGGACTGATGCTTGATTAAACTTTCGGCCACTTGATCTCCTATTCGAATGGTAGGGTTTGTAGATGTCATCGGATCCTGAAAAATCATACTAATATCTTGTCCACGAATCCCTTCCATTTGTTTTTCACTTATTTCCGTGAGTTCTTGCCCTTTAAACACAATCGTGCCAGATTTCAGAAAAGAAGGTGGTGATGGTAATAAACGCATAATGGATCGTGCCGTTACACTTTTTCCACTACCAGATTCTCCTACAATTCCGAGTGTTTCACCTCTATTTAGATGGAAGCTTACGTCTTTAACAGCTTCAAATTCTGTCTCCCCTGTGATAAAGGACACGCGAAGATTATTGATTTCTAAAAGCTTTTCACTCATTCGACCCATCCTTTTTAAAATTTGTGATTGACTTACTTTCAAGTATAATCCATACTTTACAATACTGATAGGAATTATACAATATAATGCTGAATATTTTATTTATGTTTGGAGGAAATGCATGGTTACTTCAAAAAATCATTTAAAACCTAAGGAATTTATGTTCTTTTCTACGGTTTATCAAAAACTAATGCATCAAAAGCCTTACAATTTGATTCTTTTTCTATTAAGTATTTTAGTTCACCCTTTTACATACTTCATCTATCGGAAAAGAAAACATTCAAACACTTATAATCAGGCTTTTGAATTGCGTAGTCAGTACTACATGGAGAATGGTTTGGTTGCTCAATGGCAGAAGGCCTTTGAACAACAAGAAATAGCAAAAGCTACATTCTTTAAAGATGCAGTACTAGAATCACAAATTCAGGCAACAGCTAAGCAATTAGCTCAAAGAAAGCTACAACAGCAAGTGGACCAGGATTTACAAAAAGAGGATATACAACAACTATCCTATGACCAATTTTTTAATCGGCAACTAACAAACAAACGTTTCGTGGCTCTTACCTTTATACCAGCTGTTTTATTTTATGTAGTACTGATCTTATTTGCGAATCCATTCTTGCAATTTACCATTGAACGTATTTTACAAAGCTTCATAGTCATTGTCGGAGTGGCTACATTAGTGTTTACCATTTTGTATTTATCACCATTTGACCCAGCAAGAAATTTACTCGGAGTTGAAGCAACTCCAGAGCAAATAACGAACTTTAATCGAATTCACGGTTTAGATCAACCTTATTTAACACAGCTATGGAATGCACTATCAGGACTATTCACTTTTGATTTAGGTACATCCTTTGCAGGTAAAGAAGATATTACACACAGTATTGCTAATAAATTCCCAGTCACACTTGAAATTGCCGTTTTGTCCTTGTTAATGGCTATCGCCATTGCTATTCCAGTCGGTATTATTTCAGCTGTTCGTCCAAATTCGTATTTGGATTATACCTTTATGTTCATTGCTTTAATCGGTTTATCAATTCCAAGTTTTTGGCAAGGTTTAATATTTATTTTGACGTTCGCTTTAAAGTTGCAATGGTTTCCAGCAACCTATAACCCTCAAAATTGGTTATCGCTCATTATGCCAGTTATTGTTTTGGGCACATCCATCACAGCATCCATTGCTAGGATGACACGGTCAAGTATGTTAGAGGTAATTCATGAGGACTATATTATTACAGCAAAAGCAAAGGGCTTAAGTGAATTCAAAGTAATTTCAAAGCATGCCATTCGCAATGCCATGATTCCGATTATTACGGTGATTGGACTTCTTTTTGGAGGTATGTTGGGGGGCGCATCTGTTACAGAAAAGGTATTCAACATTAGTGGGATTGGTAGCTATATCGTTGATAAACAATTTATCCCTGATATTCCAGCCATTCTTGGAGGCGTTGTTTATATTGCCATCACGATATCTATTGTCAATTTACTGATTGATATCATGTATGCCTTTTTTGATCCACGCATTCGTTCAAAAATGAAGAAGTCTTAAAGGAGGATCACCTGTGAAAAACATCTTACATGTCAAACTACTCTTGAAGATTACACAGGAATATGTCAATTCTCATTTTACTTTTGTCTTTTCCTTACTGTTTTCTTTATTGTTTCTGGCCTATAGCTATAATTTTTCTTCTACTAGCTGGCGACCAGTTGTCTTACTCTTTTTTATTACTTACGCCGTTACCACGGCTTATGTAGCTTTCGTAAATTTAAGACTTAAAAAGGATTTAGCAAAGCATGGTGAAATTCAAAAAAGCACCCGTATGTTTGGCTACCCACTGTTATTAACTATATTGTCCGGTAATATTTTTTCGACGTCTTTTGCGTTTATGCTTGTGTCAAAAAGAAAGACAGCCGAATATACTTTTGCTGCCTATGCCTTTATTACACAATTTTTCATCATCGGTATTGCAGCGTTGAACTTATTTAAACCATATGTAACAGATACCTTTTTACTGGCGATGGGTGTTTTCTTAGTACTCGCTCTTATTTATATCGTGATGGCTATTTTATGCACTAAATTTGTCACACCCACTGATGCGCCTAAATGGATGTTCATTCCTGGTATTTTACTGCTATTTGCCACTTTCACTGGTAATCTATTTGCGACATTACTAGGATATAGCCTTATTCAAAAAGCACGAAAGGCAAATCCTTCTTCTATTGAGAAGTGGCAAAAAATATGGGAAAAGATTTTACGCAATACGATGGCAGTATTCGGCTTATTCTTCATTATTTTCATGTTCTCATTGTCTGTCACAAGCTCTTGGACCTTCGACTATGACTTTGCTACAGAAAATAACTACGGAGCATTATTGCAAACACCATCAATAGAATATCCACTAGGCACAGATAATTACGGGCGAGATTTATTTTCTCGCATTGTATTCGGGGCGCAGATTTCGTTAATTGTCGGATTTTTCTCAACGATTATTCCAGCAGTTATCGGAGGAACATTAGGAGCGTTTTCGGGCTATTATGGGAAATCAACAGACAACATCATCATGCGCAGTCTTGATATTTTATATGCCATCCCGGGCATTTTGTTAGCGATTGCTATTATCGCTGCGTTTGGTGCTAATACGGTGAATCTCATTATTGCACTGAGTGTTGGAGCAATTCCAACCTATGCTCGTACAATGCGCGCAAATGTTATGCAGCTTGCTAATTATGAATTTGTAGAATCAGCAAGAGCTTTAGGTGCATCTGATGCAGCTATTATTTTCAAGCACATTGTACCCAATTCATTAGCACCAATGATTGTAAAAGCAACCTTAACGATTGGTGGAGCCGTTATCTCAACAAGTAGTTTAAGTTTTTTAGGGCTTGGTATTGAGCCTCATATTCCCGAATGGGGCAATATTTTAAAAGTTGGTAGTACGTACCTGGAAACACATTCATATGTCGCTATTTTCCCAGGTCTTTGTATTATGCTTCTCGTTCTCTCCTTTAACTTCTTAGGAGACGGTTTGCGAGATGCTTTAGATCCAAAAACAAATTAATTGGAGGTAACTATGAAGAAATTTCTTGTATTTTTATTCGTCGCAGTTTTAGCTTTAGCTGGCTGTGTACAAACAAAAACGGATGTAGAAGGTAATAAAGATTCGAAAGATGGTGACAAGAGTAATGGTAAGGTTGCCATTGAACTATTAGGAATGTCAGCTTCTGAAGAAGATATGAATATTGTACGCGATCAACTCGTGAAAAATGGTTTTGATGTGAAATTAAATATTCAACCAGATTACGGTTCATTCTCTGCTCAAAAAGATGCGGGTAATTATGATCTTGCTCTATCAAGCTGGACGACAGTAACAGGGAATCCTGATTACGCAGTTCGTGGTTTATTTAAAACTGGCGGTGACTACAGTGTTGTTGCAGATTCAAAATTAGATGCGTTGATTGATGAAGCAAGTACATTAACTGCTGATGAAGCAGCAGCTAAATATAAAGATTTAGAGCAATTATTAGTATTCGACCAAGCTTATATTGCTCCATTATATATTTCCAATAAGTATCAAGGTATCTACTCTGAATTAGTAAATCCTAAAACTGTACTTTTACCAAAATCTCGTGCACAAGTATGGGAAAAAATTGAATTTAATGATTCGGCTAAAAACGCAACTGAACCTTTGATTTTACACCAAACGATCAATTCCCTTACTTCACTTGACCCAATTAAAGGGAATGATGGTTCAATTAATACATTAAACACCAATATGTATGTTCGATTGGTTAACTTAACAGACACTGATGAAGTTGTTTCAGATGGTTCATTATCTTATAACCATGTAATGGCTGAAGGCAATCAAGAATATTACTTCATTTTACGTGATGATATCCATTTTGCAGCTGTGAAAGACGGTGCAGCAGTCGATACAGGTGAATTAGTGTCAGCTGAAGATGTGGTCTTCTCATTAAACCGTGCAAAAGATGCTAACTCAGTACCAGATCATCGTACTTATAGCATTCATGAAAACATTGAAACAGTGGAAATCGTTTCTGATTTAACTGAATTACAAAATAAAAAAGTATCTGGCTCTGATCAATCAGTTCTAGATGCATTATCACAAAACCTACCTGCTTCGGTTGCTCAGTTAGCAAAGGAAAAAGGCGCTGTTAATAATGCGGCAGGTGCATTCCAAGTTGTCAAAATTACAACACCAACACCATTCCCACAAGTGTTAAATTATTTAGCACACCAATCTGGTGGTATCGTGTCTGAAAAACAAGTAACAAGCATTAATACGTATGATGTGGCTAGCTATGATCCTGATAAAGACATTGCCTACGGTGATCAAGCTACAATAACAGAAGGTTCAGCAACATTCAACAACCAACTATACGCAAGCGGACCTTATATTTTAGTGAAGAAAAACGATTATGAAGCACAATTTGTGAAAAACCCTGCTTACCGTGCTGGTAGCGAATATGAACCAAAAATCGCTAAAATCAATGTTCGTTTCATCTCTGATGTTGATAGTGCATTATCAGCATTACGTAATGGTGAAATTCATGTTCTTCAAACAGTACCAGAAACAAAACTTGATATTGTTAAATCAGACGCTAAATTAACATTAAATACTGCAGATAGCAATGCTGTTTCTTACTTACAAATGAATACGTCTGGACGTGCAGTTTCTGAATCAGCAGATTTACGTAAAGCGATTCTATACTCCATTAATCAAGACGAATTCATTAGCTATTACCAAGGCAATAAAAAACCAGCTGTATCCACAGTATCTCCATTAATCGATACTGGTTTAAAACTTGAGGCAAATAGCGACAAAGTAAAAGAATTTGTAAAAGCGTATAATGAGAAATAGTAAATATAAATAAAAAATAGCCTATACTAATTTGAGCCTTCTCATCATTTGAGAAGGCTCGCAGACTGTAGACAAACTCAAAAAACTTGAGAGTTTGCCTACAGTCTTTTTACTTTTACAATGAAATAAAGGAAAGCCGTTGATTTCCACTACGGGCGGACGCTTTCCGCGGGCGGAGTCGCCGCCCTTCGTTCCAATCAACTTCTACATAAAGAACTCCTTATTCATATGTGATAAAAAGTAAACTTTCGAGGTGATCAACCATGAAAAATCAAATCAATGAACGTGAACAATGTTAACGATTGAACAATAGGTACCTGAAGATCTTTTAGTACGAAAACTAAAGGCTGCTATTGATTTTTCTTTTATCTATCCATTAATAGACAACCTGTCGTTCTCTTTAAAATGACGTTTATTCAATATGTCTTTGACATTCGCTCCATGCGTCAAACCATCAAAGAAATCGAAACGAATATCCTATCGCAGGTTTTTAGGATTTGGTTTCCATACAGAAGTTCCGCATTTCTCTACCTTCAGTAAAAATTATGTTCGCCGCTTTCAAGACACGGATGTGTTTGAACAGATTTTCTATCGTATATTAAATGAAATTATACATCAATGACTCCTGCATGCAGGCGATGCTTACTTTTGCTGCCATGAATTTAAAGAAACTGGCTACTTGGACATGGCAGCCAGCTTAAAAGAGTTCTTATGCTTGAGGAGTATGTTTAAACGGGTAGAAAATCACCATTTTTAAACATATTCATAGAAGAAAAAAGACAAAAGGAATCGAGTGTGCACTTCTCGATTCCTTTTGTCGACAGTCTGTGAGACTTCTCATCATTTGAGAAGGCTCATTTTAATATAGTAGAAACTCATATTAAATTTCATTATGCGATTTTGGTTTTGGCCCTAGCTCTTCGGGTTCGATATCAGCAAATGTTTCGCCTTCTTCTTCTAGATCACGCATACGGTGAGCAATACGTGAAGCCGCTGAAGCTGCTATACTGCCAACTAAATCATCTAAGAACGTGTTGACATGATGTCCAGGTTCTGTGTCGAGTTTTTTGATAATACCTATTTTTTGCTTGTCTAAATGACCAAAAGTGGTAACAGCAATGCTGCCATATGTAAAAACGGATCCTAGTGCAATTGTTTCATCTACACCAAATAAACCTTCATCCGATTCTATAATTTGCTGTAATGGAGAAGATAATAACTTCTTCTCTGCTAGTTCATCTAATTCTATGCCTACTAATAATGCATGTTGCACTTCTCTCTTACGTAATACACGCTCAACTGAATGAACACAATGTTCCAGTGTTAAACCTTCATTATAGGTTTTTTGCATTTCGTAAACAATTTGCGCGATATCCTCTATCGCTACACCTCTACGATTTAACGCGGCTTGTGCTGCCTTCGCTACTTCGTCAGAGTGCACACGAATACTTTTATTATGCATAATTAACCCTCATTTCGATTTTATTGCTAGTATAGTGCTAGCCCAACCTATTATACCTTTACTTAAGTAATATGGTACAATTTTGTCACAAACACAAGAAGGAGTGTCATCATTGGATAAGGGAACAGTACAGGATTTAACATTCTATAGTGAATCATTACAGGAAGAATTACAGCTCTATATTTATGTTCCTGCAAATTATTCTCCACTATATAAATACAACATTTTAATCGCATCAGACGGTAAAGATTATTTCCAAATTGGCGGTATTACAAAGCTAGCTGATGAACTGATTGATGACTATGAAATCGAAAATTTAATTATTGCATTTGTTCCTTACAAAGATATTAAAGATCGACGTCATAAATATATTCCAAGTGGTGAGCAACATGAAGCCTATCTTCGCTTTTTAGCACATGAGCTAGTACCCTATTTAGATAGTGAATATGCCACTTACCAAATGGGTATGAGCCGCGGAGTAATTGGTGATTCTATGGCTGCTACTGCTTCATTAATGGCTGCATTAAAGTACCCAAGCATCTTTGGCAAAGTCATTCTACAATCGCCATACGTGGATGATGATGTTTTAAAGGCCGTTGAAAATTTTAAAGATCCTGGGTCTATTTCTATTTATCATATAGTAGGTAAAGGCGAAGACCAGGTTGTTACAATGGATAAAACCATAAAAGACTTTTTAACACCTAATCGTCAATTACATCAAATGATGATTAGTAAAGGGTTTACTACATTTTATGACGAGTTTGATGGCAATCATACATGGAAATATTGGAAACCAGACCTTCGACGTGCATTGATTGAAAATTTCAATTAATATTGGGTTATTCAAATTACGAAAAGTGAAATTTCTGGTATACTTAAATAGAAAAATTGTTTATTTTCGGGAGGTAATGGACTATGAAGTACGGTATTGTGGCATTTCCATCAAAAAAATTGCAAGATTTAGCGAACACTTATCGCAAACGATACGACCCTCATTATGCAAAGATTACACCGCATATGACGTTAAAGGACAGCTTCGATGCGTCTGAAGAAGAGATTCAAACCATCGTCAAGCAATTAGATGAACTTGCTGCTAAATATGCACCTTTAAACATTCATGCATCTCGCATAAGTTCGTTTTTCCCTACAACAAATGCGATTTACTTCCGCATTGAACCAACTGAACAATTAGCAGCATTCCAACATGAACTGCAAGAAAAAATGCCTAATGGGGAAATGAAACATGTATTTGTTCCACATATTACAATTGCTCAAAAAATGTCAGACTCTGAACACGACGACATCTTTGGACAATTGCGAATGACTGGCGTTGATGAAAAAGATACAATTGATCGCATTCATCTTTTATATCAATTAGAAGATGGCTCATGGACAACATACGAAACATTCCGTTTGTCTGGAGCTGAATGATTATTGCATAACGTTAAGGTTGTTGATACAAAGCAAGAACACGATGATGTCTTCGCTATTCGTAAAAAGGTATTTGTTGAAGAACAAGGTGTTCCACTTCATCTAGAATGTGATGCAGAGGATGCAACTGCAACACATTTCATTATGTATAATAACGATGAGCCTGTAGGAGCAGCACGTTTACGTAGTATAGACAACAAGACAGCTAAAATTGAACGTGTTTGCATTTTACAATCTCAACGCGGCAAAAAATTAGGAGCTTTAATCATGAAGGAGATGGAGAAGTATGCCATTTCTGTAAATAAGAAAACATTAAAACTTCATGCACAAAGCTATGCTATACCCTTCTACGAAAAGCTAGGCTATATGGTAACCTCTCCAGAATTTATGGATGCAGGTATCCCACATCGTGCTATGGAGAAATTGATTTAATAAAATGGTGTTACGACATGCGCTTTTTGCATATATCGTAACACCCTTTTTTATTAAGAGACGAATTCGCTTGCCACCATTTATCTACTCTATCGTAACAAGCTGCTTTGCCAAGTAGATAGGCCATGCGCTACTTCATCATTCTAGTGATTTTATCGAAATCTAGTGATCCACCATCTTGAATAATAGATTGTACTAACTTATCTTCCAACTCTTGTGTAATGGATCTGTTAGATATTTTAGCAACACGTCGTACAATTTTTCTTACTTGCTTTTCACTGGTAAAATCCGCATGTTGAATGGCATTGGCTAATGCGAAGATTTCATCCATCGATACACCTGTTTTTTGCTCAATTGAATTAAAAAACGAGCGATGCATGTTTTCCCTCCTATCATTAAAACTCAATATGATCTTGCGTCTTGCACGAAACATTTCGTAAATGGTGGAGGCCTTAACTTTATTTAGATTTTCCTAAATAAAAGCTAAAGCCTTATTATGTTCTTCAAATTAGATGAAAGTAGCGCCTACAATAATTAATAGAATGAATAGGACAACAATTAGAACAAATGTAGAACCATAACCATAGCTGTTACCTCCAGAGTAACCTCCGCAATAGCTATTGTTCCACCCACCAACATTATTTCCATACGGTTGTGAGCACCAGCCTTGATAGCCCATAAAAGCACCCCTCCCTTCTACAACCTATAATATGTTTAGGTTGTAGAAATGGGAGGGGTATTCGTCTAGTCTATATTTCCTTTTGGTTTAAAAATTAATGCACCAATAAAGCCAAAGATAATAGCAGCACTTATGCCTGAGCTTGTTACTTCAAACATTCCTGTTAACACACCAACAAGTCCATGTTTTTCTGCTTCCGCCATTGCTCCATGTGTTAATGAATTGCCGAAGGATGTGATAGGCACTGTTGCACCTGCGCCAGCAAAATTGATCAGCGGCTCATATAAGCCCATACCATCCAATATGGCACCAAGGACAACTAACGTGCTTAGAGTATGCCCTGGTGTTAAATTACCTATATCCATTAATAATTGGCCTATGACGCATATAATACCACCGACAATAAATGCAAATACAAATGTCATAACCATAGTTTTTGCCTCATTTCATTGTAATTTCTATCGCATGTGCCGTACATGGAATTGTCTCCCCTTGCTGATACGACAGTGGAGATAATAATGCCCCTGTCGCCACAAGTAATACCCGTTTATAGCTCCCTGCGCGCATTTGTTGAAGTACATAACTAAAAAAAACAGCTGCCGAACAGCCTGCTCCACTTGCCCCTGATTGGAATGCTTCATCCTGTCCATAAAACTCGGCACCTGCATCACGTATCAAGGTTAGCTCTTCATTCTTCACACCATTTTCAACAAGCATTCCTTTCAGTAGCTTTAAACCAAGCTGCCCTAAATCACCCGTTAAAATTAAATCGTAATGATATATTTTTTGGTTTCTCTGCTGTAGGTGAGATTGAATTGTTTGAAAGGCCGCTGGTGCCATTGCAGCGCCCATATGGAAGGGATCATCCATACCATAGTCTACTGATTTCCCAATCGTTGCCGCTTCTATAGAAGGAAACTCCTCACGATGCTTACCAATTAGTGCATACCCAGCAGCCGTTACAGTCCATTGAGCAGTTTGTGGCTTTTGAGCCCCATAGTTGATGGGGTAGCGAAATTGACGTTCAATCGCATTATGCTGACTAGATGCACCAGCTAATGAAAAATTAGCGGCACCTAGCTCCGTTAGCAGGCATGCCACAATGACTGAAGACATAGATGTTGCACATGCCGAAAATAATCCAATAAAAGGGATTTCTAAATCTCTAGCTGCAAAATTGGTCGGTGTCATTTGATTGACCAAATCCCCACCCATCATAAAATCAATATCTCCGTTTTGTACGCCGATTTTTTTCATAGCAAATTCACATGCTTCTTCAATCATTTTACGATGACCTTGTTCATTTGTTTTCATTTGCCAGCGTTCATCATCATACACAGAGTCAAAGTACTGACTAAAAATACTTCGATTCTCCAAAGGTCCTGCTACAACTCCACCAGCAAGAAGAGATGGCTTCGATTGAAAAATAATTACCATGAAACCACTCCTATCGTCACGAGGATATATTTAAAAAGGGCTACGAAAAATGCTGACACTACCCCAAATAATACAACGGACCCTGCTAATTTAAATAAATTTCCGCCGACTCCCAGTACGAGCCCTTCTGATCGATGTTCGATAGCTGCTGAAATAACAGCATTTCCAAAGCCTGTTACTGGTACGGCCGATCCTGCCCCAGCAAATTGGCCAATTTTTTTATATAGACCAAGACCCGTTAAAATCATGGCGAAGAATACCATCGTTGCAACAGTTGGATTTCCTGCTGTTGCTTCTGTAAAATTGAAGAAAATAATATAAAAAAGGGACACAGCTTGGCCAATTGCACAAATAAGACCGCCGACCAAAAATGCCTTTGCTACATTCTTTAAATAAGGCGGCTTTGGTGTAACATTTTGCTCTAACTGTTGATATTGCTCTTTTTCCATTTATGTCTCCTCCTTTGCAAGCTCTATTAGTTCTGTAATTTTATCGCTTAATTTATTATCTTCAATCTGATCCTTTTTTATTTTATTGGCTTCGTAAAAAATTTTATAATCAGCTGAGACAAATACATCTTTGTTTGGATATTTCTCTTCAAATTTCTTTTGCAACTTTTTCTCTAATTTAGTCTTTTTCCACTTTTCCCATGGTTTAATTTGTACTGCAACAAGCATACTACCGTCATACTGGATAACCGTTGAACGATCAACATAGTCTTCTTCGTTTATAAGGGCTTCGACTTCACTCTCATTCTGCGGCGAACCATAGACAATAAATTTTTCTTTTTCAGCACAACCATTTAACAGCGATAAAACGACTAAGAGAGGTAACATCATTCCTAATAGCCTCAAGTTTTACCCTCCTTTTCTTTAAAGTTTCTCCACACATAAAAAAACTATTCATTCGAAGATATATACGAAAGCCCGAGTCCAATTTTCAAAAGTACATATTGTAGAAGTAGTAACAAGGAAAGGAGGTGACAATATGGGTTGTGGTAAGCCAACAAATCCTATTGGACCAATCCATTCAGCAGGCTGCGTTTGTGACGTAGTTCGCGCTATTTTAGATATTCAAAATCAAGCGGTGCGAGATGAATGTTCTCCATGTACAGCAAACTGTTTCTTAGAACCACTAGGCGGGATTGTTAGTCCTGCACGCTCTCAAGCAGATACACGTGTATTCATGTTAATTACAAAAGATGGTACTCCTTTCAAAGCATTCTTTAATTCTCCAACAGCAGATCCTTGTATTTGTACATCCGTATTCTTCCGTGTAGAAGATATGTTTGATGAGTGCTGTGCGACTTTACGTGTTTTGGAGCCTTTATGTACATTTGACTCTAGTGAAAGTACAGTAGACTTATTAAGTCGTGACGGCTGTTGCGTAAACATGAAAAAGATCTGTAAAGTAGATGACTGGAACTCAACAGATAGCTGTATTACTGTAGATTTATCTTGCTTCTGCGCTGTACAATGTATCGCTGATGTTGACTTAGGGATTTGTGACTAATTCTTTCACCTTTGACACACACACATAAAAAAAAGTGTACAGCATCCTCTGCTGTACACTTTTTTTATAATGTTGGTAATTTTCTGCCACGCCAAAGTATTTGTTGTATATCTTCAAAATAGATGATTTCCTGTGTTTTTAATTCTAATGACGTTAGCATTAACGAATCACTCTGTACTTCTGAGGCAGTACCAGTTAATTTTCTACCATCCTTTAAGCATACTAATAATGGCTGATAGGCTCTCTGACGAAATGGCTTTTCTAAAAACTGGAGTTGTTTTAGTAAATACGGATCTATTTGTACATCTCCTACGACATCCTCTTTTCCATCAACTGTTTGCTCATCGAAAATGTGGTCCTTTTCATATACAGATGTACTTTCATCCAAATCAAGTTCATGTAACACCTTAGAAATATTTAAAAAATATGATGGTGATTTTATAAACAAGCGTGGCTCTCGATCCACTTTACTCACTTCCCTTTTTTCCATACAATATGCGAAAGTGAACAAATTGGTTCTTAGCCTATTTGACTTAAGAAAACTGTCGCTAAACCTAAATAAATTAAAATACTTGTAATATCATTTAAAGTTGTAATAAAAGGTCCTGATGCCACAGCAGGGTCTATTTTTAGTCGATGCATTAATAACGGTATAAATGAACCAGCTAATGTCGCTACTAAAATCGAACCACAAAGTGCTGCACCTACTAACATTCCTAGAACAAGTTCATGTTTCCAAAAATAAACGATACCAATAACAATTAAGCCACAAACAATCCCTGACATTAAGCCCGTACCCGCTTCGCGTAACAGTAACTTGAATTTACTATGTTCTTCCACGTCACCTGTAGCAATACCTCGGATCGCCACAGCTAATGCCTGTGTTCCACTATTCCCTGAAGTCCCTGAAATTAGCGGAATAAAGACTGCTAACAAAGCTACTTTATCTAAAGTATCCTCAAATTGCCCCATTAAATTTGCTGTTAACATACCTAAGAACAATAGAATAACTAACCAAGGCAAACGTTTTCTGGCTGCTTGGAATGGTGTTACATCAAATTTATCCATATCTGAAATACCGGCTAATTTAGAGTAATCCTCAGAAGCCTCTTCATCAATAACGTCAATAATATCATCGACCGTGATAATACCAAGTAATTCCCCTTTATCATCAATAACAGGTGTCGCTAAGAAATTATAATCCTTCATAATTTGTGCGACCTCTTCTTGGTCATCACCTACATGTACCATCACAACACGTTCATTCATAATCGAACGAATAAGTGTATCCTCATCAGCAATGATTAAATCTCGTAACGATATAACACCTGTCAAACGATGGTCTTCATCTACTACAAAAATATAATAAACAGTCTCTGCATTTGGTGCCTCTTTACGCAAAATGGCCATCGCTGAGCGTACTGTTGAATTTTCTGGTATAGCAACATATTCAGTTGTCATGATAGAACCAGCTGTATATTCATCGTAACTTAGTAGCTCATTAATTTCTTCAGCCGCTTCCTCATCCATCATTTCCAAATAGCTTTCACGCTGCGCCGTATCTAATTCATTTAATACATCAGCTGCATCATCAGCAAACATATGAGATAGCATTTCTGCACCATAGGATGGATCCATTTCAGCAAGATATGCTTTATACTCATCATCTTCGATATCGATTGCCTCAAAAATATCAGCCATTTCTGTCGGAGACAAGAACGAATAGATGATCTTCCTTATATCAGGTTCCACCTTTTCATAAAACGTTGCCTGATCATATGGATGAAGTTCTAAAAACTCATCACGGAATGCGTCAATGTTATGTGCTTCGAGCATATCTCGTAGATGTGCCTCGTCAAATTGCACATCATCCTTTTCTTTTCTTTCCTCTATCATGCTTGTCCCCTCCTTCCGAGCTTTCAATCATTTTACGGGCAATGCCGTAAATCTACCTTCTATATAATAGAGTGTATTATACCTTTTCTGCAAACCCTTTTTTAGGTTATTGATATGAGTATTTGTACAACCCTTTATATAAATGGGGTTTTCCTTCTAAAATCTTGAATATTCTATTTTACTATACATTATATTCGTCATTTTTTTATGAACTAGGTGTAAAGATAATCCCCTTATCCTGTTCCTATGTCAAAAATGATAAGGAGATGCCCGTTTGTGCGAACATCTCCTTTATATCATAAATTTAAGCAGAAGACCCCTTCAATACATTTTGCATGTCTTCATTTAACATACTTGTAAATTGTAATGGCACACCTGTTAAAGGTTGCTCCATACTTAAGGACACACAGTGTAATGCTTGTCGATCAATATAATGACGGCTTCCTCCATATAGATCATCACCAACAAGAGGATGCCCAAGATACGACATATGCACACGAATTTGATGTGTACGACCTGTATGCAATTTGATTTTTACATGTGTCATTGGTACATCATCTACATAAAAGCGCTTGAGAACTGTTACATCTGTATGCGCATATTGCCCATCTACTCGTACTTCTCTCTCAATAATACTGTCTTCTTTACGTCCTATAGGCGCATCAATAGATTGGAAATTTTGCTTAACATGTCCATGTACAATCGCTTCATATTGCCTTGAAATTTCCCCACTCCGCTGGGCAAGTCCAGTTAAATGATGGATGTGAGCATGCTTGGCAATACAGAGTAAGCCTGATGTGTCTCGGTCAAGTCTTGTGACAATATGAGCAGTGGAAGGTAATCCTTGTTGCTGAAAATAACCGCAAACTAAATTAGCAATGCTATTGGTCGGGTGCTCTCGAGAGGGAATCGTACATTGGTGAGCTGGTTTATCTAGCACTAAGATCGAGTCATCCTCATATACAATGGTCAAATCACCATGTTCGATAGCGAGTCCGTCACTTCTTTCCTCAGGAGGAAATGTCACTGCCACACAATCACCTACTTGAAGGACATGTCTCACATTTCGTTCAATACCATTCACGGTCAATAAGCCGCCATCAAACTTAATGGCGGTTAAAGCTCGTTTGGAAATACGCCATTCTTGAAGGGCTTCTCGTAATAATTGACCCTCTTTCTTAGCTGTAAAGTGCAATGTAAATCTTGTATCCATTTTATTCATTAGCTACAAATGATTCATGCACACGCTCCCAAAATGGGAATGGTCGGAAACGGGCAAACCGTACTCTTTCATTTGCTACATTAAATGCAATGGCTTTGACATCACCTTGTGTTATTTGCAAGTGGTCAACAGTCATATTAAAGTTTTGCTCATTCACAGGACGTAAGACACAATGATGGTGTGCTGGTAAAATTAATGGTGAACCAACTGTTCTGAAAACTCGATTATTTATTGACGCAATTTCAGTGATTTGGAGTGCAGCTAATGTGGGATGTATGATCGCTCCACCAAGTGCTTTATTATAGGCTGTACTACCAGAAGGTGTTGACACACAAAGACCATCTCCACGGAAACGCTCAAATTGATTGCCATTTAACTCAACATCCATAACAAGTGTTACATCTGGTGATTTGACTGTTGCTTCATTTAACGCTAGATACGTATTTGATTCTGCATTATGATGTTCCACCTTCACTTCTAACAGTGGATACTCCACAACATTAAAATCCTTTTTAGCAATGGACAAAACTAATTTTTCTAACTCCGATGGCTTCCAATCCGCATAAAAACCTAAATGTCCTGTATGGATGCCGACAAATGCTACCTGATCTAATAAATGGGAATAACGATGGAAAGCATGTAAAAGCGTTCCGTCTCCTCCAATAGAAACAACTATCTCTGGTGTTTCTTCATCATAGGTTAGGCCAAAATCCTGTAAATAGGTTTTAGCTAGCTCCATTAGCTCGTTAGATTGTGCATCTCTACGTGATTGAATCGAAAATTTCATTGGGCGTCACGCTCCTTCTCTGTTAGTAAATTAGGATTCGATGCTTCTTTGTATTCGCTAAAGTAGGCCTGTGCCTCTTGAATTTCACTACGAATCAATGACATTTCCTCGTCCAATCGAAAGGCTGCTTCAGCTGCACTTTGTAAACGATTTTTAATTTCCTCTGGGAACATGCCCTTATATTTATAATTTAAAGAGTGCTCAATTGATGCCCAAAAATTCATGGCCAGTGTTCGTATTTGAATTTCGGCTAACACTACTTTTTTCCCCTGAATCGTTTCAACAGGATATTCAACGATCATATGGTAGGAGCGATAACCACTTGGTTTATTATGTGTAATATAATCGCGTTCTTCCACTACACGAATATCTTTACGCTGACGAATAAGCTCCGTTACCGTTGCAATATCATCAACAAATTGACACATAATACGAAGGCCAGCGATATCTCCAAGTTCATCACCAAGTTGTTTAGAAGGCTCAAAAGCTAAACCCTTTTCCAACGTTTTATCATATATACTTGCTAAAGGCTTTACACGTCCTGTTACAAATTCAATTGGTGAATTGGCATTAACAATACCAAATTGCGAACGCATGCCCTTTAATTTTACTTTTAATTCATCTACTGCTTGTTTATAAGGACTTAAAAATATTTCCCATTGTCCCATTGTAAAAACCTCCCGACATTCGGTTCGAACACCACCGTCTGTTCGTTTTGTCTTTCTATTCAGCGAGAATTGCCTCAAAGTGGTGTTCCACTGCTTGGACAAATTCTGCCCCGTAATTATAATTTCCTTCAATATTATACACGAGCATTTCCAGTTCCTCGTAGAAATTTGTTAGCTCAATCGCTTCTTTACCTATTCGTAGTAATGGATTTTTCTTTTTTTGTAAAATATGTACAAGATTCTCCCAACTACTCGGTGGAAAACGCAAGTAATGATAGTCTTCACCTGCATCCAGTAAATAGATAAATGCAAAATCATCTGAATCTGCAATGAGTTGTCCAGCAGGTTTTAACTGTAAATTTACTTCATTGTCGTTTAAACTAAAATGAAGTTGATCTTGTTCAAAATTCGATGTTTCTATTGTATAAATTTTACGCACGTGCGGTTCCCCTTTTCGTTGTACTCTTCCTCTTATTTTAGCACACAGGGTAAATAGTTGCAGTGAGTAAATATTAAATCAAGCGAAACAGCGGATGAAAAATAAAAAAATAAATAGGTGACTATAAATGACACAAGAAATTGAAATCGAGTTTAAAAATCTATTAACAAAACAACAATACGAGCAATTATTACAAGACTTCCACATAAGCCAAAATGCTATTCATCGTCAAACAAATCATTATTTTGACACACCTACTCAGGCTATTCGCAAACTACAAAGTGGGCTGCGTATTAGACAAATTGGCGATTATTATGAATGTACGCTCAAAGAAAAAAATGCCGAGCATGCTCATCTTGAAACAACGGATCAATTAACAGTGGCACAGGCGCAGAAAATGCTTGATGGAGAAGGTTTTTATGCCCAAGAGGTGGCTAAAAGATTAGCCATTCACAGTATCCCATTAGAACAATTACGGGTATTCGGTTCTCTCACTACGGATCGTGCCGAAATTCCTTATAAAGAAGGGCTTCTCGTTTTTGATCATTCTTACTATTTGCAGTGCGACGATTATGAGGTAGAATATGAATCAAAAGATGCAATAAAAGGAAATACAATTTTCGACGAATTTCTCCATCAATATGGTATTAAAAAGCAAGAAACCGATAAAAAAATCGCTCGCTTTATGAAGGTTTTACAAGCACAAAATTCATAATAGTATAAAAAGGAAGGTGACTGACTCCTTGGATATTCAATCACTAAAATCTTTACTTGAAATTCAAGCATTGCAAACACTTGGATCTGCTGAAAACTCATCAACAAACAATGATTCTATTTTTTCTGACATGATGAATGAATTATTAGGAGAAGCATCGACAGCAAGTAATGCCAAATTGTCTAGCTTGCTTGCCACGGGTACATCAAATAACTCAGATTTCGTCAATCAGCTGTCCATGTTAGCAAATACTTCTGATCAAAGCACACTTGAATCATTGCTATACAAAGGCTCTAATGCTGTCTTCATACCTGAATCTGTCAAACAGGCGTTAGCAAATACATATGCTGATACAAAGCTTGATTCCTATGTTTCAGACGATGTTATAGGCTCTACAGCATATGCAAATTCACTAGCAGGAGCAAATCAATATGCTGCCATTATTGAAAAAGCTGCCGCTACTTATCAGGTACCTGAAAAGCTTATTGCGGCCGTAATAAAGCAGGAATCTAATTTTAATCCAACAGTAGTGAGTCATGCGGGAGCGCAAGGATTAATGCAATTAATGCCCACAACAGCACAATATTTAGGCGTTACAAACGCTTTTGACCCAGAGCAGAATATAATGGCTGGTGCAAAATATTTGCGTCAAATGCTAGATAAATTTAATAACGACCCTACACTAGCATTAGCCGCCTACAATGCAGGTGCATCACGTGTTACAAAATATGGAGGTATTCCTCCCTTCAAAGAAACACAGAATTATGTCAAAAAAGTGATGAATTACTTCACAGTGTAATCGCATCTTTTCCGGTATCCATGCCTTTTCCAACAAATTTCACCCATCGTGGTGAAATTTGTGCTTTCTTAGCGAACAACAATTCGAAAGAGCTCTTTATTTGTGTTAACGAAAAGACGTTGATAGAATGAAAGTAGTCACAAGAAATTCACATTTTGATGATGACGGAGTATATCAATTACGCCAAGATAAAATGATACTTTACGATATAAAGAATTAAAGGAGCATATAACCTATGAGTCGAAAATACACTGTTCCTTATGAGGAGCTGGGAGCTGAAAAACTGTCAGAACTTATTCATGCGTTCTATAAAAGAGTTGCTCAGCATCCTGATCTTATTCCAATCTTTCCAAAGGATTTGACAGAGACAGCCCGTAAACAAATTCAATTTCAAACACAGTATTTAGGTGGACCAAATCTATTTACTGAAGAACATGGACATCCGATGATGCGTGCACGTCACATGAATTTTCCAATTACTCCTGACCGAGCTCAAGCTTGGCTAGAGTGTATGTCAGAAGCAATGGATGAGGTGGGTTTGGAAGGGAAGTTCCGCGAAACTTATTATCAACGTTTAGTATTAACAGCTCATCACATGGTTAATACGCCAAATGACGATGAGGGGGAATTGTTACGTGAATAATATTCAAATGCTGCAAGAGCCAACGCCAACGATTTCTACTGCAAACAAGCCAATTGAATTGTATATTTTCGTAGATCCACTTTGCCCTGAAGCTTTCAGTATGCAAGCAACTCTTCGTAAATTACAGCTTGAATACAATCACTATTTCACATGGCGCTTTGTTTTAAGCACAGAACTTACTTCTTTAAACTGCTTAAGTAAGCGTGTTAAAGGTTGTATATCAGGGATAGAACTTGATATTAACCACCCTGTTTTACCTTCTATTGCTATTAAAGCAGCTGAATTACAGGGAAAACGTGCAGGTGCACGCTATTTGTCGAAACTACAAGAATATGTATTACTAAGCCATCAAGATGTAAACTCCTATGCTACGCTTTTAAAAATTGCAGAGGATGTTCAACTAGATATGAACGAGTTTACTGTAGACTTTGGTTCAAAGGAAGCAGCACGAGCTTTCCAATGCGATTTATATATTAAACGTGAAATGGAAGTTGACGAAGTACCAAGCATCGTGTTCTTCAATGAATGCATTGAGGATGAGGGACTAAAAGTTAGTGGTAGCTATTCCTATGAAGTTTATGAACATATATTACAAGAAATGCTGAATGAACAGCTTGTACGTCATCCATTACCATCAATAGAGGACTTATTTTCTAAATTCCATACACTTTCTACAAATGAAATAGCTTTTATCTATTCATTAACAGAGCAAGCAGCAGAGCGTGAACTAAAGAAACGCATGCTACAACAAAAGATTGAACGAATACAGACTACTCACGCTACGTTATGGCGTCTTAAATAATACAATAGATCACAGGGACCCCATTCAACAAGGGGTCCCTCAGACTGTAGACAAACTCAAGAAATTTGAGAGTTTGCCTACAGTCTTTTTTCTTTTACAATGAAATAAAGTAAAGCCGTTGATTTCCATTACGGGCGGACGCTTTCCACGAGCGGGGTCGAGCTGCTTCCCTCGCTTCGTTACTGCCGCTTCGCTTTTGTACAGAAAACATTCGCCCAGTCCAGGATCTCGACTTTCCCGCTTTTCCCGCAGGAATCGCCGCCCTTCATTCCAATCAACTTCTACATAAAGAACTCCCTATTCATATGTTGATAAAAAGTTACCTTTCGAGGTGATAAACCATGATGACGAAGAATCAAATTAATGAACGTGAACAATTAGAAATGTTAACGATTGATCAATTGGTACCTGAAGATCATTTAGTGCGAAAACTAGAGGCTACTATTGATTTTCCTTTTATCTATCCATTAGTAAAAAACTTCTATTCAGCTTATGGACGTTCAAGTATTGATCCTGTCGTTCTCTTTAAAATGACGTTTATTCAATATGTCTTTGGTATTCGCTCCATGCGTCAAACCATCAAAGAAATCGAAATGAATATGGCGTATCGCTGGTTTTTAGGATTTGGTTTCCATACAGAAGTCCCGCATTTCTCTACCTTCGATAAAAATTATGTTCGCCGCTTGAACATGTACGCCATTCCTATGAGATCAAACAAATCTATGCAAAGTGCAAAGGAACGATTGAGCGTGTCTTTGCGGAAGCGATGGACGACCTTAAGAGGTCTTAAAAATTTGTCCATGCAGGCGATGCTTACTTTTGCTGCCATGAATTTAAAGAAACTGGCTACTTGGACGTGGCAGTCAGCTTAAAGAGTTCTTATGCTTGAAGAGTATGTTTAAACGGGTAGAAAATTACCATTTTTAAACATATTCATAGAAGAAAAAAAGACAAAAGGAATCGAGTGTTCACTTCTCGATTCCTTTTGTCAACAGTCTGAGGGACCCCATTCAACATGGGGTCCCTATTTCATGACTACGCAAAAAACAAAGAAGCGCCTCTATCCTCGACCGATAGAGACGCTTCTTTTTCACAAAGGGGATGGGAGAAATGTTCACGTTCAAACAAAGGGGTGTATGTTTGTTTTGTGATTTATTTCACAAGAATTACTCTATCATGGAATAATATATTTAGCAATGAAACCAATACTAGATTCACAAATTTGTCAAATAGAAAGCGATTACAAACAGTATTTTTCCAAGATGCACACTTTTAAACTATTTAGAAATCAAAAAAAATCATTATTCCTTCATTTCAATTAACACTGACAACAAAAGAAAAAGGACTGTAGGAATAATCCTACAGTCCGAGTAATTAATTATTTAACAATAATTTTTCTAATTCATTTAAACGCTCTTCAAATACTTTACATGCATCCTCAATTGGCTTAGCAACGTTCATATCAACACCTGCTGCCTTTAATACTTCAATAGGGAAATCAGAGCATCCTGCTTTTAAGAAGTTATTAATATAACGTTCTACAGCTGGTGCACCCTCCTCTAAAATCTGTTTACTCAATGCTGTAGCGGCAGATTTACCAGTCGCATATTGATAAACATAGTAATTATAGTAGAAGTGTGGAATACGAGCCCACTCTAAGCCAATTTCCTCATCCACAACCATATCATTTCCGAAGTACTTTTTGTTTAATTCATAATAAACCTCAGTTAAACGATCCGCTGTCAACGACTCACCGTTTTTATCCATTTGATGAATAAGATGTTCGAACTCAGCAAACATTGTTTGTCTGAATACCGTACTTCTGAAACCATCTAACCAATGATTTAATAAGTATATTTTTTGTTGAGGGTCATCAATTGTTTTCAGTAAATAGTCATTTAATAACTCTTCATTACATGTAGAAGCAACCTCTGCCACAAAAATAGAATAATCTCCATAAACGAATGGCTGGTTGTTTCGTGAATAATAACTATGCACACTATGGCCAAATTCATGTGCTAAGGTAAATAGATTATTCACATTGTCTTGCCAATTCATTAAAATATACGGATTAGTACCGTATGCGCCTGATGAGTAGGCTCCGCTTCGCTTTCCTTTATTCTCTAAAACATCTACCCAACGGTTATCCAGTCCGCTTTGAACAATGCTTTGGTATTCCTCACCTAATGGAGCTAAAGCTTTCACTAAAATATCTTTCGCTTCGTCGTAAGTGACCTTCATTTCCACTTCTTTAACAAGTGGCGCAAATAAATCCCACATATGCAATTCGTCTACACCTAATAACTTTTTACGTAACGAAATATAACGCTGCATAGCTGGTAAATACTTATGGATCGTTTCAACCAATTGATCATAAACGTTTTCTGGAATGAAATTATTAGACATAGCTGCGTGACGTGCAGAGTCATAATTACGAATACGAGCACTCACATTATGCTTCTTCACATTACCTGTAAGCGTAGCTGAAAACGTATTTTTAAATTTGCCATATGTTTCGTACATTACTTTAAACGCGCCTTCACGTACAGAGCGATCCTTACTCTCTAAAAACTTGATATAGTTACCATGCGTAAGTTGTATTTCTTCCCCCTCTTCATTTTTCACATGAGGGAAAACCATGTCTGCATTGTTTAGCATACTGAATGTATTAGAAGCTGTGCCAGTTACCTCAGACATCTGAGCTAGCAATGCCTCTTGTTCTGCCGGTAATACATGTGGTCGGGCCATGGTAATTTCTTTTAAAGATTGCTTATATAATTGTAAGTCTTGATTTTCTACTAAATAGCTTTCAATTGTATCTTCACTTAATGATAAAATCTCTGGTGTTAAAAATGAAAGGCCAGCTGAAATACTAGTTGCCAATGTTTGGATACGGCTGTTCATATCTTGATAAAAGCTATTTGTCGTATCTTGATCATAACGCATATGGGCATATGTGTAGAGCTTCATTGCACGTTGATATATATGCTCGTGATACTGCAAAGCAGCTAATAATGCCTCTGCCCCATTGTGTAAAGTACCTGCATAGCTAGGTGCTTGTTTAGCAAGCTCTGCAACCGCTTTTAATTCATCTTCCCATGTTGCATCTGTTGCAAAGATGTCCTCTAAACGCCATGTTAATTGTTCTGGTACTTCATTTCTTACTAAAACCTGATTACTGTTACTAGCCATGAATGCCAGCCCCCTTTATATGTGCTTTTTTCCTTTTACTCTCATATTTTCTCAGTATATTGTGGCAATTGCAAATAAATGTACATACACTTGCTCACAAATCTCTAGTAAACCATTCTCTTGCTTCATGCTCTTTAATAATTGACCATAATGTTGGATGACTCTTACCGCTTGTTCCGTCACTTCTAGATGGTGTTGTCTTAGAAATTTTTGAATTTGAATCTTCGATAATTCATACGGCTGGTGATTCAACTGCTTGCAAAAATGCAACAGCATCATTTGCCATTCACTAGCGAACAAGGCAATTGCAGTTCCCTCTTTTACTGGAATACCAATGTAGGAAGGCATAGCAGTAGGAGACAGCTGCAATTCATAGCAATTTCGTAAAAATGAATCTTGAACCCCTTTTTTGCTATGTAATAGGCGTCCATATGCAAATTGCCTAGAAGATTGTTTATAGAGTTGCCAATACAGTTGAAATTCATCGTGGGATATACGTTTAGGTGTATAAAAAGGAAAGCGCTGTTTATCGATCGCAATTTCTTGTACTTTGCCTATGAAAGTATGCCCATGAACATGGAGAAGATTCGTCCAATAAATAAAATGTGCAGTCTTAGCATTATAGGTCATTAGATAAGGTAAGCCAGTTGTGGTTGTTACAAATGCTTTTTGTAGCAATGGGGGAATGCTAATTTTTCTAATGCCGTTGAATGTATCTTTGCTTTGAGGTGTTTGAAAAAGCCAAATTGCTTGTATGCAATTTTTTTCATAGCCCGCTGTCCGTTGTTGCCATTTTTCATGGGAAATTGTGCTACATTGAAATTCAAGTGCGAAATGATTATCATCTATTATGACAAGCAAATCAGGGCGTTGAAAAAGCTTCTTTAAAAATGGCTCTAGCTCTACTTTATGCCCAAGCTTTTTTAGCCATTCGAATAATTGAATTTTGCCATGGAGATGCAGTTTAGATTCACCTTCTGCGAACAACTGTGAACAATTGTTTTTTGTGAGGTGTGCAAAGTGGGGAATATTATAGTGGCCTATTTTCAATTGAACAGGTTCTAAACATTGAGGACAAAAAAATTTCATCTGCCGCCTATATCGCTGTAAAGCATTTCTCGTATATTGATATGGGAGAAATAGCTGCTGTCGATTGTTATAGGCAATAAGCATATAATCAGCTCCTTTTTAGCCAACTATAGTAGAGTTTGATTGCTATAACAAAGATTACGCAGTTTTTTCTTCAAATTTAAGAAATGTGGTCTAATTAAAAAAGGACTGTAGCGAATCTCGATTTATTTATCGAGTTCACTACAGTCTAAAAAATCAAGTAATCAAATACTTAAGCAAAATATTTTCGAACTGTCTCAAAGCAATTAAATTCCATAATCTTTTCACCGTACTCCTCTAGACGATGAATCGTTAAATTCGATGGTGTTAAAAATTCCTTGATGACCGCATTCCTATCGTGACGATTTAAATCCTCATCGGCATTCCCGAAATCAACAACTAAATAGTACCAATCTTCATATTTGAATAATGAGGAATCCACTAATTCATCTGTCATTCGTTTCGCGACAGGGATTAACTCATCAATATCTTTAAATTTATAAACATAAATGTCTGTATCCATAAATAACTCTGAATCATCCATGTCACCAAATTGAGTTAGTTGGCTAAGAAGATCCTCTCCAACTTCATCGAATGGTGCAAACATTTCTTTGTGTTCATCAAAATTCGAATGACCATCTAATGTTTCACCGTCTTTTAAAATATGTGCACGTGTGACAATGATTTCTAAGCCTACTTCAGATGCATTGATATGAATCCAAATCGGACCTTCTACATCAAAATAATCCTCCGTGTTTACTTCATCAATCATATCCCAAAAAAGTTGCTCACCCTTTGCTCGATTGTACCAAATTTCTTCACGACTATAGCCGCGATCCTCTATATCATTGTACGTAATAAAGAGCTTGAGTGTATTTTCATTTACACGTTCGATGTCCACTAGACCTCATCTCCCTTCACTGTCATATGTCGAAAAACAGTTTTGTTTCATTAGTATGCTTTTATTCTTTGTTTTTAATGCTCATACCGCATTTGTTTTTCAACCTTTGACCACACTACAGTAAAACCTTCGAGAAACCGTAAACGTCAATTTTTGTTCACAGTTGTCTCTAACTCTATTGTATGCTGTTCTGTCATAAAATGAAAAGGATATACACCGTTTCACAGAAGATATTTGAATTATTGAAATTGTAGTAAACTATTTAACTTAAATCAAGTTTAACATACTTTTACGGAAATATATGACTTGCCCCTATTAATTATTATACTTCATATAGAAGGTTTTACATAAGTAAAACATAAAAAAAATAGATGTCACAACATGCATTCCACATTTGTAACATCTACAATATATATATTCAGATTAGATAGGTTTAATTCACCATTCGTTGCGCTTCTTGTAGTTGATATGCTCGAACTTTTCGAGGTAAGAAACGACGAATTTCATCTTCGTTATAGCCAACTTGTAGACGTTTTTCATCTAAAATGATTGGTCGACGTAATAATCCAGGATATTCTTGAATTAATTCATATAAACGTTGTAATGGTAAACTTTCAACATCTACATTTAATTTTTGAAATATTTTTGAACGGGTAGAAATAATTTCATCTGTTCCGTCTTCTGTCATACGTAAAATTTTTTTAATTTCACTAATACTTAGTGGCTCAGAAAATATATTACGTTCTGTATATGGAATTTCGTGCTCCTCTAACCATGCTTTCGCTTTACGACAAGAGGTACAACTTGGTGATGTAAATAGCGTTACGATCATTCTGACACATCCTTTCATTTTGTAATCATTATCTATAGACTAGTGTGTTAAATTAGAATTAATGTAATGTAAAATACACAGTATCATTATACAGTACTCTGCTGTATTTGAATATAGTTCCAATAAAAAAAAGACTCGACCCATCACTAAATATTCTGTTTATTTATACAGCTTTTAATGAAGTGTATTTGTTACAATCTTATGGACTACTACTAACATTCCCACTTTCAACGCATTTTAAACATCCTGACATGTGTCTTAATTGTTCTCATTTAAAAAAATTAAACGAGAAAATTGTCAATTGGACATGTACACTTAAACTCATTTTTAATAAAAAGATTTAGATTTATAATAAAATTACACAACAAAAAAAGCATATAATTTTTTTTCAAAAAAAAACACGGTCAAAAGTCCGACTTTACACAATGGATTCTTTATAATATAATTCATTGCAATAAAATCAATTTGAACAATTTAAATTGAGAAAAACGCTGACGAAGAGTAGTACATATGCTATATACACGTTTAGAGAGTCTGTGGTCGCTGCAAACAGATCGTGGAGGCATGTGGAATGGACTTCCGAGTTAGTTTTGTGAACGCTACTTGAAGCAACTAGCAAAGCTCGTCCCTTCACGTTACGAAGTAGAGTGGCCTTTTTAGGCAAGCTGGGTGGTACCGCGGATTCAAACATCATTCGTCCCTTCATTAGAAAATAATTCTAATGAGGACGCGTGATGTTTTTTTGTTTTCATGATCAAGTGGAAAGATGAAGACAAGGCCGCTGACAGATGTCACGGAATTTGAATTCGAGGAGGAAATTTTAATGACAACTATTTTTTCTGGCGTACAGCCAACAGGTATTGTAACTTTAGGAAATTATTTAGGCGCATTCAAGCAATTCCCTGCATTACAGGAGGAAGGGAACGCAATTTATTGTATCGTTGATCAACATGCGATCACTGTTGCACAAGATCCGAAAGAATTACGCGAAAGTATTCGTAAGCTAGCAGCTACCTATATCGCTACTGGCATTGATCCTAAAAAATCTACGTTATTCATTCAATCAGAAGTACCAGCTCATGCTCAGGCAGGATGGATGTTACAATGTATTGCATCTATTGGAGAGCTTGAACGTATGACCCAATTTAAAGATAAATCACATGGTAAGGAAAGCGTATCTGCTGCCCTTTTAACATACCCACCGTTAATGGCTGCAGACATTCTACTTTACAACACAAATATTGTCCCTGTTGGTGACGATCAGAAGCAGCATATCGAGCTAACTCGTGACCTCGCAGAACGTTTTAACAAACGATTTGGGGACGTGTTAACGATTCCAGAAATTCAATTACCAAAAGCAGGCGCTCGAATTAAATCCTTACAAGAGCCAACGAAAAAAATGAGTAAATCGGACCCAAATACAAAAGCAACAATCAGGTTGTTAGATACCGCCAAAGATATTGAGAAAAAAATCAAATCAGCTGTTACGGACTCAGATGGTATCGTGGCATTTGATGTGGAAAATAAACCAGGCGTTTCAAATTTATTAACAATTGAATCAGCTATTTCAGGTGTAGCTATTGACGATTTAGTCAAAAAATATGAGGGTATTGGTTATGGTGGATTCAAACAAGGGGTAGCAACAGCAGTTATAGAGCACCTAACACCTATCCAAGAAAAATTCTATCATTTAGTAGAATCATCTGAATTAGATATCATCCTAGATGAAGGTGCTGAAAAAGCGAATGTAATTGCCAGTGCTACATTAAAACGTATGGAAGATGCCATGGGACTTGGTCGTGCGCGTCGCTAACAATTAAGGCTTATCCGTGGATCGATCAAAGCCCAAATCAAGCACAACAGCACATATTATAATACAGGCTCCTACTGCCATATAAAATTCAGTTGTTTGAAAAATAAATTTGAAAACAACCTTCCAGGAATATCCTAGCGTACGGTAATTTAAATACAATATAAGATTCCCTACTGAGAGGATCATTAAGCCATAGCTTACTAAAAATAAAAAGAGACGAAACAAAGTAGCGGCATCCTTTCTATTTCTTCTTACTTATCATTTATTCACAAAACTATAAAAAAAGACGTCAGCCGTGTAAATTTGGCTGACGTTTTTTAATGTTGATGTTCTATTTAAGCTTCATATTTTTTGAATAAGAGACTTGCATTGTGACCACCAAAGCCAAGAGAATTACTCATTGCATATTGAATATTTGCTTCTCTCGCTTCATTTGGAACATAATCTAGATCACATTCAGGATCTGGATCTGTTAAATTGATTGTTGGTGGTAAAATCCCTTCTTTAAGTGCTAATGCTGTGAAAATAGCTTCTACACCACCAGCTGCTCCTAATAAGTGACCCGTCATAGACTTTGTAGAACTCATAGCAAGCTTATAAGCGTGATCACCAAAAGCTGTTTTAACAGCTTGTGTCTCAAATAAATCATTGTATGGCGTACTAGTACCATGTGCATTAATATAATCAACTTGTGATGGCTCTACCCCACCATCTGTCAATGCTTGCATCATCGCACGTGCTGCACCCTCACCCTCTGGAGCTGGAGCAGTAATATGATGCGCATCTCCTGTTGCACCATAACCTAAAACTTCAGCATAAATCTTAGCGCCACGTGCTTTTGCATGTTCATATTCTTCTAAAATAACAATACCTGCGCCTTCCCCAATAATAAATCCATCGCGGTTTTTATCAAATGGACGACATGCTGCTTGTGGGTCTTGATTTAATGATAAAGCAGTATTTGCACAGAATCCTGCTACAGCCATTGTCACGATTGGCGATTCAGCACCACCCGAAATCATTACATCTGCATCTCCACGTTCAATTACTTTAAAGGCATCACCAATTGAGTTTGTTCCCGAAGCACATGCCGTTACAGAACAAGAGTTAATACCCTTTGCACCAACATGAATGGACACTTGACCAGAAGCCATATCAGGAATCATCATTGGAATGAAGAATGGGCTGACACGTCTTGCGCCACGCTCTTGGAATGTTAAAAATTGTTGTTCATATGTTTCCATACCACCGATTCCCGAACCAATCCATACCCCTGCACGTGGAGCTAGTTCTTCATCAATTGTTAGCTGAGCATCTTCCATTGCCATGATCGAAGCCGCTAACGCGTAGTGTGTAAAACGATCCATTTTACGTGCTTCTTTACGATCAATATATTTTTCAATATCAAAATCTTTCACTTCTGCTGCAATTTTTGCTGCAAAAAGATCTTTATTTAAACGCGTTAACTCACCAATGCCAGATTTACCCGCTTTAATGTTAGTCCATGTTTCTTCGATGCTATTTCCTAGTGGTGTAACTGCGCCAATTCCTGTAATTACTACTCGTCTTTTACTCATTGTCTTACTCCCCTCAAGCATTTTTCTGTCTTATTTACCCCATCTCATGGCTACGGCACCCCATGTTAAGCCGCCACCAAAACCAACAAGGACTAATAAATCATCCTCTTTAATCCTACCTGCTTCAAGCTCATCTACCAAGGAAATACCAATAGATGCTGCCGAAGTATTCCCATATTTTTGAATCGTTTTTGACATTTTTTCTGGTGGTAGCTCTAATCGCTCACGAGCAGATTCCATAATGCGTATATTTGCCTGATGCGGCACTAAAAAATCAACGTCTTCTTTTGTTAAGCCAGCTTTATCTAACACATTAACAGCTGATTCACCCATTTGACGTACAGCAAACTTAAACACTTCACGACCATTCATGGCAATTGTATCTTGCGGAGTTAAATAAAGATTCTTTCCGCCTGTACCATCTGCACCAAGTTCAAATGATAAAATACCTCTGCCTTCAGATACTTGCCCTACTATTGCTGCACTTGCACCATCACCAAATAATACAGCTGTATTGCGATCCTTCCAATCAATGACTTTCGACAGCTTTTCAACACCTACTACTAAGACATATTTATAAGCATTTGCTTCTACAAACTGCTTTGCTGTCACTAAACTATATATAAAACCTGCACATGCTGCAGCCTGATCCATCGCCGCAGCATTCACTGCTCCGAGTTTTTCCTGAACCATACATGCTACACTTGGAAAATTTTGATCCTGTGTTACAGTTGCTACAAGTATTAAACCAATTTCCTCAGGTGTAATACCCGCTTTTGCCATAGCTTCTTTGGCAGCAGCTACTGCTAAATCTGAAGTGTCCTGATCATCTGCTGCAAAATGACGTTCTTCAATACCTGTTCGAGTACGAATCCATTCATCCGAAGTGTCCATTATTTTTTCTAAATCAAAATTTGTAACGACCTTCTCAGGAACATATTTGCCTATTCCTATTATACCAGCGTTCATATAGCAACCCCTCAGCTTTCTTACTATCAATTATTAGTAACTGGTCATAATTATAACGCATATGAAAGGAAGGACGCAAGATGATTTAAAATTAATGTGCTTGAAGGAACGTTTTGTTTGTTAATTTGTTCAACCAGCGGAACAGCTTTTTGAGTGGGTGCTTTTCTTTATTAGCGAGGTTTACTTGCGATTAATGCTTCACCTCACTTATTGCGCGAATATCTTATTTATTAGTGTAACTGAGGGACAAAATCAACACCCAGCAAATTTAACCGAACGTAAATACAAAAACCTCGTATTTGTTGTGACAAATTCGCCATGTTTCACATAAAAGGTTCATTTTTTTTCGATTTATGTTATGATATGATAATGAATATGAGTAAAACCTTATGATGAAAAAAGTTCGGTTGAGGTGAAATTAATGCAATATATCGTAACGTTCATATGGTCATTCCTACTAGTTTCTATGTTAAACTACGTAGTCAGCTCTGTACTTGGTGTACCATTTGATTTTAAAACAGGGGCAATCGTTTCAGTTGTATTCTCCATTCTTATTTTTGTTATTGGTGCAATCATCCCAAACGATCCTACACCAGAAGCTGCAGACCATCATTAATTTAGCTAGAAAAAACCTGTTCCGCATTATGCGAAACAGGTTTTTTCTGTTATTTTTCCACAACGCATTGACCATCACGCATTTTCACATGCAATGTTTCCCCTGGTAAAACCTCACCACGTAAAAGTTCTTTAGCTACGGCTGTTTCAATATGTCGTTGTACGAAACGTTTTAGTGGTCTTGCTCCAAATTGAGCATCGGCTCCTTGCTCTACTACCCAATCAATGACATCTTGATCGACAGATAACGTAATTTCTTGCCCTGCCACACGTTTAATCAGTTGCTCCGCATACTTCCAAGCAATCGCTGTAAAGTGTTTATTAGTTAAAGCATGAAAGAAGATAATATCATCCATACGATTTAATAATTCTGGTTTAAAATGTTGCCGTAGGGCAGTCATGACTAAGTCCTCAACCGCAGGTTCGTCCTCTTTTGCTTCCATTAAATAACTAGAGCCTATATTTGATGTTAAAATCACTACTGTATTTGTGAAATTTACCATACGTCCTTGACTATCTGTAATGCGACCATCATCTAAAATTTGTAATAAAATATTGGCCACATCTGGGTGTGCTTTTTCAATCTCATCTAGTAGAACGACAGAATAAGGATTACGACGTACAGCCTCTGTTAATTGCCCACCTTCTTCATAGCCTACATAGCCTGGAGGCGCACCAACGAGACGGGACACACTATGTTTTTCCATGTATTCACTCATATCAATACGAATAAAATGTTCCTCTGAATCAAATAATTGAGCAGCTAGTGCCTTGGCAAGCTCTGTTTTACCGACACCTGTTGGTCCTAAAAATAAAAAGCTACCAATTGGACGGTGTGGATCTTTAATGCCTGCCCGTGCACGCCATACAGCTTCTGTTACTAATTGAACAGCTGTATCTTGCCCAACCACACGTTCATGTAATGTATCCTTTAAACGCAGCAGTTTCTCACGCTCGCCCTCCACTAATTTGGTAACAGGGATTCCTGTCCAACGTGAAACAATCGCAGCGATTTCATCTGCTGTCACTTCTTCACGTAAAATGCGAGAATCGGCACCATTTTCTAATTGTTTTTCTAATGCTTGAATGTCCTTTTCTAGTGTTGGAATTTTGCCATGTCGTAATTCAGCGGCCTTATTTAAATCATATTTACTTTCAGCTTCATCTAAATCACGACGGTATTTATCCAATGTTTCACGCTTTTTCTGAATATCGTGTAGCATTTCTTTTTCAGCTTCCCATTGTTGACGCATACCCTTAGAGGATTCTTTTAACTTTGTTAATTCCTCACGTAATTGCTCAAGACGTTTTTTACTTGCCTCGTCTTTTTCCTTACGCAATGCCTGTTCTTCAATTTCAAGCTGCATTGTACGGCGAGTAACTGCATCTAATTCCTGTGGCATTGAATCGATTTCTGTACGAATCATCGCACAAGCTTCATCAATTAGATCAATAGCCTTATCTGGTAAAAATCGCTCTGTAATATATCGATTGGACAGTTCTGCTGCTGCCACAATCGCTCTGTCATGAATACGTACTGCATGATGTAATTCAAAGCGTTCTTTTAAACCACGTAAAATGGAAACTGTATCCTCTATCGAAGGCTCACGTACAAGCACTTGCTGGAAACGACGTTCTAAAGCAGGATCTTTTTCAATATACATACGATATTCGTCTAATGTAGTAGCACCAATACAGTGTAATTCACCACGTGCCAACATAGGCTTTAGCATATTTCCAGCATCCATAGCACCATCTGTTTTTCCTGCGCCTACAATTGTATGAATTTCATCAATAAATAGAATGATTTGTCCTTCAGAATCTTTTACCTCTTTTAATACACCTTTTAAGCGCTCTTCAAATTGGCCTCGGTAACTTGCACCAGCAATTAAAGCACTCATGTCTAATTCATACAAGACACACTCTTTCAAACCCTCCGGCACATCGCCTTTTACAATACGCTGCGCTAGACCTTCTACAATTGCCGTTTTACCAACTCCTGGTTCACCAATTAATACAGGATTATTTTTCGTTTTACGTGTTAAAATACGAATGACATTTCGAATTTCTTCATCACGCCCGATAACAGGGTCCATTTTGCCATTTTTAACTTCTTCGATTAAATTCCGTCCAAATTGCTCTAATGGTTTTTTATTATCTGTTTGTTGAAATTGCATAGCAAGCACTCCTTTACCATAATGTTTGCATAATAGTTATACCCATTCTTGTCCTTATGAAAAGTTTGACCTTTTTTGACTAACTTTATTTTACATCACTCGACAACTCTTAGCAAAGAAATCGCACTAAATTTTTTTCACTTAATTATGGAAGTTTACGTTATAATAATCGTATGTTTCTATGTTTTAGTATCGAAAAATCCACTATCCTTTTGTAATAATTATCATTTATTACAAAAAGAAAGCGATGTGTTGGAGATATGGTTTTAATGGATAATATGTTTGAAAAAATTAGGGATCTTTTTCAAAAGCACGGTGTGTTTATTAAAGTGACTAAAGGGAGTAAAATTTTTCTAGAGGGTGAACGAGCAAAAGAAATTTATTACATCACAACCGGCGTTATTTCGATTAGCCAAGAAACCGAAACTGGCAAGGAATTAACCAGTCGTATTTGTGGTCCTGACAGTATAATTGGAGAGGGTTCGTTGTTTTGTAATCTCGTCTATAATTCCATGACTGCAAAAGTTTTAGAACCTTCTTCGATGTATGTTTTAAGTCGCAAATCATTGGAACATTTACTGGAAGAGCAGCCGACGGTCATGGTGGAATATATGAAGTGGTTGCAAACAGAAAACTTAAAGCATCAAAGTCGTTTACGTGATTTAATGTTAAATGGTAAGAAAGGTGCTTTATTTTCAACGCTCATCCGGTTTTCTAATACGTATGGTAAACCTTTAGAAAATGGCTCGATTTTTATTGATTTTCAGCTGACAAATACGGAAATTGCGAATTTGTGTGCGACAAGTCGTGAAATGATTAATCGCATGTTGAATGATTTAAAAAAACACGATATTATCACTTTTGACAAAGGATTTATTACGATTCACGATTTACAATTTTTAAAAAATGAAATTGCTTGTGAAAATTGTCCATTACAAATATGCCGTATCGATTAATTCGTTACATGTGCAATCCCTGCCTATTTATAATAAGCAGGGATTTCATAATGCTGAAAAACAAAAACATCCATAGATTTTTTGTGAAAGGTGAAAATGGATTTCCGTTATAGGCTACTTGCTTTGTCGCTGACGCTTCGCTTTCGCGTAGAGCAGGGCTTCCTGTGGGCGAGCGCCAAGCCGCTTCCTCCACTACCGCTCCGTGCAGGGGCTCGCCTGTCTCGCTAGCCCACGGGAGTCAAGTAGCCTTCCACTCCAATCCATAAAAATGTTTCTTTTTAACAAAGGTTTTAAGTATTCACTACTCTTTATGGAGAGATGTTGTCACCCATCACTTCTCTACATTGAAAATAAGAGCCTATTCTTTCTTTAATTAGACAAATAATGGGCTATTTTGTTCACTACGGCTCGTATGAAAGGTAAGGAAAAGACACTTTTGCACATGGTTGATTGGAGTGGAGCCAGCGTCACTCCTAGGGGGATTTAGCGTCACAGCTGAGACCCTGGAGCGAACGCAGTGAGTGAAGCGGCTCATCGGACGCCCCCTGGAAAGGCGCTGGCGGAACGGAAATCAACCCCTCGCCTTGCTAAAGGTTCTTTTTCTGCCGTTGACATCACCTTTTTTCAACAATATGAAATCCCTGCCTATTTATCATAAGCAGGGATTTTTTTTTGCATCAATTTTAGCGTACGCCTAATGCCATTTTTGCATAGCGTGTCATTTTGTCTTTTGACCAAGGTGGGTTCCATACAATGTTAACATTTGTACTTTTCACTTCTGGAAGTTCACCTAATGCTGTATTCACTTGGTCTACAATGACTGGTCCAAGTGGGCAACCCATAGATGTTAATGTCATTGTAACAGTTGCAACACCTTCATCATCTAAATCTACATCATATACTAAACCTAAGTTGACGATATCAATTCCAAGCTCAGGGTCAATTACATTTTCTAAAGCACCAAACATGCTGTCTTTCATATCTTGATCCATTTGTATTTCTCCTTCCAACATAGTGTTAACCTTATCATAGCAGATGCATCATATTATGCCAAATGCTCCGCAAGCCAGTTTGTTGCAGCTAGCATACCGTCACGTGGGACAGCATGTCCAGCCTTTTTGTTCACCATAAACATTAAGTATTCAGGGTTTGCTTGATAGTATTCCCGTAATGTTTCATAAAATTTATACGTTTCACGGAAAGGTACAGTTTTATCTAATTCTCCGTGCCAAAAGAAGACAGGGCGGCCTGCAAATTTTTCTGGCGTTAGACTGACGTCATATTTTGCAAAAAGCTCATTGATTTTTTGGATTTCTTGCTCTGACATAGGCCAATCCACACCACTTTTAGCGAATTGCTGTAATTGGTACTCACCCAACTTAATAAAACCAGGAGCGCCCATACATATTGAAGCTGTTTGTATCCAATCATAAAGTTTAAGACAGCCTGATGTTACAATACCACCCATTGAAGTACCTGCAATGCCAATATTATCACTAGCTAATAAATTTTTATTCTTTAATACATCATATAATTGTTCCACTTCATGAATAGAATTTAAAACAATGTCCCAAAATTTCAAGTTCATTTGCATCTCTGTTAGGCCTTCGCTACGGTCACCATGAAATTTTGCATCCGGTAATAGGACACGCACCCCTTTATGCACCAGTTGATATGCATAGTGTAAGTTATGTTCTTTTGCACTCATAAAACCATGTAAAAAAATCACTACCGGGGTTTCTTCATTCATATTGTCTGTATGTATATGTAATAAAGGAATATTTCCCCACACTTCTTTTTCTACAAACATTTTTGTCACTCCCAACTATTGTCTCATCTTTATGTTAGCAAACTTTTTTCAATGTGACAAAATTTTGACGAATGAAAGACAAAGAGATACTATTCAAACTATAGGAAAGGGGCAACGAGCTATGAAACCGCATTTAATCGTATTGGACTTAGACGGTACTTTATTAACAGACCAACAACAAATTTCAGCAAAAACAAAAAAAACATTATTGCAGGCTAAGGAACAAGGGCACCAAGTGATGATTGCGACGGGGCGTCCGTACCGTGCAAGTGATCTTTATTATCATGAGCTTGGGCTCACTACACCAATTGTCAATTTTAATGGCGCGTATGTGCATCATCCAAAAAATGTCTCTTGGCAACATATGCACACACCCATTGATTTAAGTGTTGTACATGATGTCGTTAATTCTATTAATAGTTACGAATATGAAAATATTATCGCTGAAGTGAAAGATGATATTTATGTACACACAGAAGACGATCGTATTTTAAATATTTTTAATATGGGCAATCCGAAAATTACACTTGGGGATTTATACACACATCTCATGGAAAATCCCACAAGTTTACTGATTCAGGCAAATGAAGCAAATTCGGTCATAATACGTGACCATTTACAGGCGGTGCACGCAGAAGTTATTGAGCATCGTCGTTGGGGTGCACCTCTTCATATTATTGAGATTGTTCGTCGCGGCTTAAACAAAGCTGTAGGCATTGCGCATGTGGCAAAAGATTTAGGTATTCCACGTGATCGCATCATCGCTTTTGGTGATGAAGACAATGATTTAGAAATGATCGAATATGCTGGACTTGGCGTAGCAATGGGGAATGGTATTCCAAGTCTTAAAAACATTGCCAATGAAATTACGACAACGAATAATGATGATGGAATCGCAAAAATACTCATTGAACGCTTGAAATTATCATAGTTAAGTAGTAAGTTCAAGTTAACATTCCATTTTTACCGGTTTAACTTTATTCAGTGGTATCCCTTCCATTTACCGTCAGAGTGCCGACTGAATAAAGTTAAAAGGCTATAACAGAAGAAAAAGTAAGTTGAAATTAGGGGGACAAGAGAATGAAGATTTTTACGGATAGTGGATGCGATTTACCGAAGTCTTACTATGAAGAAAATGATGTCGTGCTACTCCCTTTACGAGTGCAATTGAACAACAAAGAATATGAAGATGTGATTTCAATTGATTCCAAAGAGATTTACGATGCGATACGTCAAGGCGCTCAGCCAAAAACATCACAAGTATCACCTGAGCTTTTTTTGAAACACTTTGAAGCTCTAGCTAAAAATGAAGAAGAAGGCATTTACATCGCCTTTTCATCGGAATTGTCAGGCACATATAGTACTGCTCAGATGATTCGCAATCAAGTACTAGAGCAATATCCTTCATTAAAATTAGCCATTATCGACTCTAAATGTGCTTCTCTAGGACATGGCCTTGTCGTGGAAGAAGCTGTTCGACTTCGAAATATAGGTGTATCGTTAGAAGATATGGAGTCTAAAATTAGTGCATTTGCGCCTCAGGTAGAGCATTTATTTACAGTGGAAGATTTAGATTACCTTGCTAAAGGTGGTCGTGTATCGAAAGCAAGTGCCTTTTTAGGTGGGCTTCTTAGCATTAAACCTATTTTAAATGTAGAAGATGGCAAGCTTGTACCGATTGAAAAGTCACGTGGTCGAAAGAAAGCACTCACTCGTATGTTAGATTTAATGCAGGAGCGTGGTGGCAGCTTTACGGATAAAATCATTGGTATTAGTCATAGTGATGATGCAGCTTTTGCCAATGAAGTAAAAGCTTCTATCCAGGAGCGCTTTTCACCTCAAGCTGTTCAAATTACAATGATTGGATCAGCCATCGGTTCACACGTAGGACCAGGCACTATCGCTATCTTCTTTACGAATAAAAGCTATCAAGGCTAATTCATTCCACCTCGGCTTAACTTCGTCTGGATTTTTTTGAACTTGTTCGAAAAGCTCTTTTTCAAAGTATGGACATCTGCCGAATTAAAACAAAAAATAGCATGTTAGGATAACTCCTAGCATGCTATTTTCATTATTCTACTATTATTGAGAGTCTTGTTCTTTACGGCGAACTTTTCCTCGTTTAATGATGATGACAACAAAGCCAATAAAGATGACCCAAACTAAGCCTAGGGCAACCATATATGGCATGTTTAAGCCCTCATCATTGCGAACCTGATAAATCTCTACCATTTCGCGATTTAAAATGACAGGATAAACTTCTTTTTCGTTTATACGAACTTTTTCCTCATGTAAAATTCCGTTCAGCATTTTGCCTTCACCAAGTTGTTCCGGTGTTAAGTCAACTCGTTGTGTTTTGGCTGTATTATTAACCATGATTACCCACTTTTCTTCGTCTGAAGTACGTGTAAAGACAAGCAGGCCATTTTCGTTTGTAATGACTTCAAAATCACCATTACGTAGAGTAGCGGATTTATTACGTAAGGATTGAACATTTTTGATGTAATCAATCAATTCTTCGTCAGTTTTAAAGTTGTAGAGTTGATGTGTATCTGGCTTCGTTTCCCCATTCATGGCAATCTCGGTACCATATTGTACAACGGGAATCCCTGGTAGCATAAATAAAGCACCCATCGCCATCTTTAAGCGTGTAGGCGGGAACATATTTTCAGTCGCAGAATCGAATGTAAAGCGGTGAGTTTCAAGTGAATCCACCATAATCTGTGTCGGTTTCTCTCCTGTAAAAGGCTCCATTAATTTAGATGAATCCATATCAACATTTTTAAAGATATTACGATAAACATCAGCAGCTGCTGGTGAGAAAGTTGCGTCAAAATCAGCGTCACTTTCTTCATTAGCGATTACATAAAGGGATGCTTTTGTCTCTTTTAATGCTGCAATCATCGCATTGACAAACTCTTTATCAGCCTCTGCAATATTCGTTAAACGAATACCACCAACATCATATGTAGATACAAATTCAGTGGCTGATTGAATGAGTGCCTCTTGCACAGCTTTGTTCGATAAATCCCACTGTACTTGTCCATTATTTGTAGAAGTAATCCAGTCAGCTTTTGATGAATCCTTCGCCCATTCATGATTTGGACTTACATTATTAAGTGGGAAGTCAACCATGATGGACATATTTTTAGCTTTATAAGCTTCTACAACACTTTGGAATTCTTCTGTTGTCCCAAAATGACGTTCGATTGTTGTGTAGCTTGTAAGTAAGGATCCATCATATTTCTCGGTAGAAAAAATAGGACCAATAGAAACAATTGTAAAACCCATCTCGCCGATAAATTTCAGTTTATCTTGCAGACCTGTAAAATCGCCTCCTGCAAATTTCGAAGGGTCTTGCGTATTCGTATCAAAATCGTTTGTGCCCGAGCCATTAAAGAAACGGTCAACGAGTAAATCATAGATGCTTTCTTCTGCCATCGATGTTGTCGCTTTTTCATCTGCATGTGCTACTGGTGTAGTACTTACAAATGAAGTTGCTAATAAAAGTGATGCAGCCGTCGCACTTATCCACTTCTTAAATTTCACTGTTATTCCCTCTCTTTCAAACCAATCCATCGTCATTTTACCAAATAACACTGTCACGTCGCTATCTTTTCAAAAGATTTTACGAAAATGCGAAATGAATTACGGCAAAAAGGTGTCAGTTCTCCCTATCTACTCTTCTTGCAAAATAAAAGCCGTGAAGCGAGTACTTCACGACTTTTCTAATCATTATGCTAAAAAGTTTATACCCATTGGTAGTTTAAATCCTAAGAACAATGTAATAAATAAAAATACTGCAAATAAAATCCAAAACATACCTGTTGGTTTATTTTTCTTTTGACGTACTAATACCATTTCCATCATACCAATTACTAGTATACCACCTAAGAATTTAAAGCCGTAAAGCATACCTTGACCATAGTCCATTGCTTGGATAAATAATGCCCCACCTGTGATGATAATTAATACGTAGAATAGACGTAATGCCATATGTAAACCTTTTGATTGCTTGCCCATTAGCGCAGCGATTAAAAAGATAACAATAGCAACTACCCACGTAGTAATATGCAAATGCGTTTGGCTAGTTAAAAAGCTCATGTTTGTCCCACCTCATTCATTTTTCTATCAAACTCTATCCTACCATGCGATGGAAAGGGTTTCAAATATTACAATAGTGTTCACATAATTTACATCAATTATGGTTCAATATCGCACAACCTATCGAGTGCAGAATGAAATAAAAAATCCGCGGAGGAAAGACTCACGCGGATGATTCTCATCATTATTCAAAATGGTTGACTAATGTACCGATTCCTTGAATAGATACTTTTACTGTATCTCCAGCCTTTAAGAACTGTGGCGGGTTCATCCCTTTACCAACTCCTGCAGGCGTACCTGTTAAAATAACATCTCCTGGCTCTAAAGTGACATGTTGCGATAGGATAGATACTAAACTTTCTACAGAGAACATCATATCCTTCGTAGAACCGTTTTGACGTACTTCATCATTAACCTTTGTCACTATTGTTAAGTCTTGTGGATTTGGAATTTCATCCTTTGTCACAAGATATGGTCCAAGAGGACAAGTACCTTCTAAGCTTTTAGCTAAGAAGAATTGTTTATGTTTATCTTGTAAATCGCGTGCCGATATATCATTGGCAATTGTATAACCAAATACATAATCAAATGCTAAGTTTTTAGGAATGTTTTTACCACGTTTTCCAATAACAATCGCCAGCTCACCTTCATAGTCCATTTTGGAAGAAAGATCAGTATGAATGGAAATCGTTTGGCCATCTGCCGCAATAGCAGTTGGCGATTTTGTAAATACCATTAAATCCGTTGGTGCTGCCTCGGCACCCATTTCTTTAGCATGTTCATCATAGTTTTTACCAATACACATAATATTTTTTGGTGTACGTGGGATTGGTGAAAGCCACTCGATATCTGTAAATTCATGCTTAAAACTATTAGCACGATCTGATTTTTCCGCAGCTTCTACTAATTTACGAATCTGTTCAACGAAATCAAAGCCTAAAGCAATGCCATCTACGATTGAACTTGAAAAAGAAGGGAGAACTTGAAGTTCATTTTGAATAGCGAGTACATCCCATACCGCTTCTTCTTTTTTTACTTTTGGTCCAAAGCTTACATGTCCACCTAATTTGAATGATAAAATTTTCATGATTTTAAGAGCTCCTTCTTTTTTCTACATAATACAACAATATAATAGAAATTGCCTTACTTTTGCGACAATAATTTTATAAGTTGTCCTATCTTCATAAATTATGCATATAAAGAGGAATATATTAACGTGCTTCCACTTTTTTCTTATAGGTTAATTTACGCCATATTGCCTCTAAAGGTCCTTGTTTCCATTTTGATAACCATATTTCTGCTAGGATCATTTGCACAGCAATTATCCCGATAGCAATCAATACCCCTGTTTCCACTGTTACTTTACCGTACCAGCCAAAGCCAAATTGATAGAATAAACAAGTGCCTAAAATTGATTGAAGAATATACATCGTTAATGACATACGACCAATTTTAGCAAAAGGACTAAGCAGTTTCGGTACAATTGGCACTAAGCAAAGTAACACAATGACCCCAATATAGCCCACTGCCAGTATTGGACCACCTATGTATACCTTTAAATAATCTAATAAATATGTTCGTGTAAACATAATAGGTAAACTTTTGACTCCTATACCAATGACTAATCCAGCGATCGCTAGTGTCAGCCATAGCCACTTTAACTCTTTAGCTCGTTCCACTAGACGCCATTTTGATGCAGCTGCTCCAATTAACATGTACGGTAAAATAGTGAATAGTGCTGCAAACCACATCCCTATTCCTGCCTGCGTAGATAAATCTGTTAAGCGTTGCATAAAGGCATCTAACCAGTTGCCCGTACCATAAGCCGTAATTGCTTTCTCTACAGATACGATATCTAAATAATCATCAACCTTCGTATTAAAATTAATAATACCTACAATCACTAGCATGAAAACTTGCATTAAACCATTAATGATCAATGCACTAACCAATAACCAAACGGGACTCAGACGTAGCAAAAGCACTAAAAAAACGCCACAAAATGCGTACATCATTAATATATCGCCCCACCAAATAAGCACGGCATGTATAAAACCGAAGGCAAACAATACGGAAAGTCTACGAAGTCCTAGCGTATAGAAATTTTGTTCACGACTCTGAGCCTTCTGCCATTGCATAGCAAGTCCATAACCAAATAGCATAGCAAAAAGTGGGTAAAAGCTTCCTTGCACATAAATATCTATATTTTTCTGCCAAACGATATCGGATGGTGTTGTAAACCACGATGCCAAATCAATATGCGGCATTGGCAAATAAAAGGTATACATATTTACAAGTAAAATGCCTACTAAACTAATGCCTCGTAAAATATCTAATGTTGCCATTCGTTCCTGCAACATTGTCGGTTTTAACTCCACAAAATAGCCTCCTCTTGACTAGCAGTTATGATTTTAGCAGAGCAAGCGAAAAACGGCATTGCCCTGCTGTTATCATAACAAGTCCTTTATGCCTGTACGGTCTGTTCATTATCGAATAAATAGAATACTTTATCGCTCACTTTGATGTGTAAAATCGATTCAATTGCCTCACGATAAACACGAATTTGCACAGCATAACGACCTAGTATTTCCTTTGACAAGGCAGGCTCCTTTGCAAAAGGTGGTAGTATGCGGTCAGTCTTATAATCTAGTAAGACCCAATCGCCGTATTCATCCTCAAATAAGCAATCGATAATCCCTTGCACAATTTGAGCATCACCATCCTCATCGACTCTACTAATGGTAAACGGCATTTCCCTACGTATTTGCTTTGCATGTTTAAAGCGTTGCCCAATTTCTGTATCAAAGAAGTGGAGAATTTTTGCTATTGGAACCACTTTTCCCTCTGTCTCTGTTAAAAGCTGCCTAGCTACTAAATCCTCTACAAAGTCTTTTACATCATTGATATCACCAAATCCACGCTGTGGGACATGCTGCATCACTGTGTGTATAGCTGTTCCAATCTCAGCACCTGTTAACTGTTGTTCCTGTAAAAAAGATGGTCTAGGTGCAATTGAAGAAGCGTTTTGCTTGGCTGGAGTTGCAAAATAATATTCAGGTTCCTCCTGACGCTGTAAATTTTCTAAACGCTTAATTTCACTAACAGATGTTTTGGAGCGTTTTCTAGTTGATTTTTGATAAGCATACTGCGCCTGAAAGCGAGTCGTGATTTCTGATAGTAATGCCTCATCCTCTGGCGTTGCAAACAATAGCTGTACTTCTTCGTCCAATGATTGTATTTCATATGAATAGTGTCGTGTATCAACGACCTGTACCACCCACTGAGAATGATCTTCCACTCCCTTGTATGAAGTGGTAGCTACGGTAGCAAAATCTGCGTGCCTTGCCACTGCTGGCCCTACCCAGTCGAAATAGCTATTTGCTCTAGCACGTAAGTATTCTTGAAGAGGAGCATCTGTCGGTAGACTTTGCACATCCTGCCAGTTGTCGCGAGTTTTCTCCCAATTCTTCACAGAGCCTATTAAAATCAGACGTTCCTTTGCACGTGTCATCGCTACATATAAAACACGCATTTCCTCTGCACGCATTTCAAGCTCCTTTTTCTCCTTCAAAGCTAAAAATGGTAGTGATGTATACGTAATACGATTTTCTGGGTCAATGGCCTTTACCGCTAGTCCAAAATCTTGGTCAAATAAATAAGGATGATGAAAATCCATCTTGTTAAACGGACGTCCCATTCCTGCGACAAAGACTACTGGATATTCTAATCCCTTAGAAGAGTGGATCGTCACAAGACGTACAACATCGTCCTTTTCGCCAATTGATTTGGCACTGCCTAAATCATCTCCACGTGTGCGCATACGATCGATAAAGCGTAAAAAGCGGAATAGCCCACGAAAGGCTGTCTGCTCATACATTAATGCTCGATCATGTAAAATACGTAGATTCGCCTGACGCTGCTTGCCATTTGGCATTGCACCCACCATTTCATAATAATGAGTATCTAAATAGATTTTCCAAATTAAATCTGACAATGATCCGCGACGTGCTAAATCTCGCCAATTTTCAAAAGCTAGCATGAAGCGTTGAAGCTTCTCAAACGTAGCTGTCTGCACCCCATGTCCTTCACTTCGAATAAATTGGCGTAAAGCATCATAGAAAGGTACCTTTTGATCTGCTAAACGGATTTTCGCCAGCTCATTTTCTGTTAAACCAACAAATGGTGCACGCAATACAGAAGCTAATGGAATATCCTGATAGGGATTATCAACCACCTTGAGCACATTTAACATAATCATCACTTCTAGCGCATCAAAATAGCCTTTAGACGACTCGGCATATAGTGGTATGCCTGCTAACTTGAATTCTTCTACTAAGTCTGTCGACCATGTCATAGAACGCATTAAAATCACAATATCACTATACTTTAATGGTCGCTCTGTCTTTGTTTTCGTATCATAAACGGTAGTTCCATCTTCCATCATCTGTCGTATACGATCAATGATAAAGCGTGCCTCATATTGTGATTTTTTCAATTCCTCTAGCTCAGTAGCTTCATTGGTCATTTCCTCAGGCTCTTCCGTCATTTCCTCTTCCTGTGGAGGATGCATCACGACAAGCTCAACGGGTACCTCTTTTTCATCATAAGGTGCTGCTGGCTTTAATGACGCATTATCATCATAAAGAATTTCACCAACCCGTTCTCCCATAATTTGTGCAAATACGTAGTTTGTAGCATTCAACACTTCTTTTCGACTTCGGAAGTTAGCATTTAAATCAATTCGCATCCCCGTTACATCAGGTGTCTCCAAAAAATCACTATATTTTCGCATAAAGAGCTTTGGTTCTGCTAAACGGAAGCGATAAATACTTTGTTTTACGTCCCCTACCATAAACAGGTTGCCATCCTGCTCCTTACCTGTTTTGACAAGCTGTAAGATCGTTTCCTGTAGCATATTTGTATCCTGATATTCATCCACAAGTACTTCTTTAAATCGCTTTTCCATATCTAGTGCAACTGGTGACGGCTGTAACTTGCCATCTACCTCTACAGTTAAAATTTGCAAAGCATAATGCTCTAAATCTGAAAAGTCAATGATTCCTCGTTCTAGCTTTGCTAATCGGAACTGTTCGCTAAACATAGCTGTCAATCCCACTAAGGTTGCAATCATAGGTGCCATTAAGCGTATTTCTTCTAATAGGCGTGCTGGCGTACGAACAAAATAGGTATCTTTGATTTTATTCATTATTTTCTTGGCTGCTTCTCGTTTTTTCTTCGCAAGCTCTTGAAGTTCTACATCTACTAAAGCATCTTTGGATACTCGTTTTAATGTAGACCATTTAACCGTTGCAAAATAATCAAATAGCTCTTGCCATGTACCATTTTGACTAATTCGAATCCCTTCTTGAATCATGGCAAAATCAACCTCAGCCGTTTCAGCATAAGGGGCAGGCCCGTCTGGCTGTAATGTAATCGCCCGCATTTCTGAAATTAACACGAAGGCTTCTTCTAGACTATGGCGAACAGTCAATTTGACGTATTGAGATAGCTCTAAATCGTCAATCGCCACATCCTCAGCTAAATTGTATGCCTGTGGAAGACCCCACAGCCATTTTTGAGGCTCTGCATGTACACGTGAGGTATCATAAAGTTTACTTATCAACGTTTCGATGGCCTGATCATCACGATCTGAAGTAAAGCTATCAACAAGACGATAGATGGCTTGTACTCGTGCTTCATCTTCAGAATCATAGGCATCTTCTAGTACATCTGCTAAAATATCATCTCTTAATAAGGCTATCTCTGCTTCATTAGCGATGCGAAAACCTGGATCTATATCTAGTAAGTATGCATATTGCTTCACGATTGATAAACAGAAGGAATGCAGTGTTGAGATTTGCGCTTTATTAACAAGACTAAGCTGACGCCTTAAATGATTAGAAGTTGGATTTTCTGCAATAGCTTTTTCCAGTGCCTCTGACATACGATGGCGCATTTCAGCTGCTGAAGCATTCGTAAATGTCACCACTAGTAGCTCATCTACATTGATGGGATTTTCGGTAGCAATGACTTTTTCAATCATACGATTAATCAGTACCGCTGTTTTCCCAGACCCTGCCGCAGCAGATACTAGCGTATCTTGACCAGCTGCATAAATCGCCTTCCACTGATCATCTGTCCATGTGACATCAGCTGGCTTTACAGGAATTGTTTGTCCCATACTACTCTACCTCCTTCCGTATTTTATCAACAATGTCATTAGGCTTCGCTTGCATCAATTGACGATAACTTTGTTTACCATCAGATGGATCAAATTGACAAACGGCGGCAAATTGACAATAATCACATGCCGTTTTTGCTTTTAATTTATAGGGACTAATAGCCGTATCACCAGATAAGATACCATTACCTGCTTCCTGATGCTTACGACGTACGAAATGCTGTAGCCTTTTCATATCATTCACAGGGACAATGCGTGATTGTGATTCAGATGGTGTCCCATCTTTTTTCATATAAACAGGAATGATCTTTGAATGCCCGCTACTTTCTTCTAACTGCTCGTCCATTGAAAGAATCGCCTCAGCATTTTCTGACAGTAGACCCTTCATCTTATACTGCTTTAAACGATCCTCTTCTATTTCACTATCCGTCAAATCCTTATCTAGTTTTAGCATTGGATTGTGGACATGGACGTATAGTACACCTGCTGGCTCCGTTTGACCTGGTAGCCAATAAGAGCTATTTTCCATCGCCACATCTAAATAAGTAAGGACTTGTAAGGACAACCCATAATACACCTCATTTAAATCAAGATCGCGAGCTGATGATTTATAGTCAACAATCCGCAAATAGGAGCGATCATCTATCGTTGCACTATCCACTCTATCGATACGTCCTCGCATAAACATTTTCTTACCGCCAGTCAAATCAATCTCAAGTGGAGGTAGCTGTTCATGTTGCCCAGGACCAAACGATGCCTCAATAGCAATGGGTTTAAAATGAGATACATTGGCATGCTGAGTCAATGCAGTCATCGTACGTTCGACAATACGAATTAGCTTACGCTGAATATAGCGGTAACGGGCACTAGATAATAAGATTTGATGCGAGAAAACAGGAACAATTTGTTCTACTGCTTGTCGTGCTAATTGTTTAATTTGCTGTTTAGTTAAACGAATCCATGATAACTGTAGACGGTGTGTTTCCTCTGTAATCCACTTTAAAGCTTCATGGAATAAATCACCCATCGCAAAGGTTTCCAAACGATACTCAGCTCGTTCTTCTAAACGTAAACCATACGTAGTGAAATGGGAAAATGGGCATCTGAAGTATTTCTCAATTCGTGAAACACTTGATGTTAACTTTTGACCATATAATTCTTGAGTAATATAGGTTTCAAGTGGCTCAGCCGCATTTTTATGTGTAATCGGATAGAGAACACGCTCAAAAATGAGCGCCCAATAGGGATCTTGTTTATAAAATTTTTGTAATGAGAGCCACACTGGTGCTAGTTCACGGCTATGCTCTGCCTGACGTAGTTGCACCATTAGATGGGCTAAAGCTGTACCTGGATGACGTAGATATGGTAAAACATCTCCATCGAGTAATTCAATCGGATCGATGACCACTCTCTCTATAGTGACGTCATTTAATAGACCAGTCGTTTTGTCATTGCCAACCATTTTCTTTATATATAGTGAAGATAGCAATGCCTTGCCCTCTTCATCTGCTGTAGGATACGTCAAATAAAGCTTATGAGAAGGTGTCGTAATAGCACGATAAAATAAGAAATTTTCCTGTAATAAACGATTGGTAGAGGTTGGGGCCAGCTCATAACCAATTTGACTAAACCATTCACGTTCTGTATCTGACAATAAACCCTCATATTCCATTCGAGTTGGATAAACACCATCATTCATCCCTACAACAAAAGCAACTTTGATATTGGATAATCGAGCTAAATCAACAGTAGCAACCATGACCTCATCTAAAGTAGGTGGAATTCGAGAAAATTCTAATGTATCAAAACCTTCATCAAGAATTTTGGCTGCTTCCTCTACAGACATCTCCTGTTCACCAAACATAAAGACAAATTGATCAAGGACAGCAATCCACTCATTCCAAGCCTGATCATGTTCACTCGCTGCTAATGCGTCCCCTCGTTCAAGTTCACGATCTTTCATTGCTTGGAGCTTGTCATAAACCTGTAACGACTCTACTAGCTCAAATAAAGAAGTCGCAATATCCCTACCTGTTTTCGCTCTATCAAGATTGTCTTGTAAAATTTTTAACGGTTGGCGGATTTCATCTCGAATAGCCTCGATTTCTGCCTGCATTGCACGTTCTTCATCTGTTTGTACACGCGAATGAAATTCAAGTCCACGATACTTTTTATAAAACCAACGCGGCTCCTCAAACCAACGTTCACCATAGATTCCTTGAGCAAGGCAGTAGTTTTCTAATCGATCTGCTCGCTCACGCCAAATCGTCAGCTCTGCCTGTAATGGGAAAAATAAATCTGTTTTCACACTACGAAAAATAGGTTCATACTTCCAATTAGACGTCATGACCTCCAATGCAGAACGACTTAGCTCTATTAATGGATGATGTAACATTGTCTTTTTTGTATTTGTAAAAATAGGAATTTCATATTGTTGGAAAATACTTGTAATGAGTGGGTCATAGAGTTCAGCCTGTCTATACAAAAGTACAATATCCTGATAACGATAACCGTCTTCCCTTGTCAGCTTTGTTATTTCCCGGGCAATCGCATGTACTTCTGCTCGACAATTAGATGCTTCAAACACCCCTACATCTCCTGAAGTTTTTTTCGTTTGAGGCACCAAATCACCAAATCTCGCCTCCACATGCTGTAAATCTTCCGAGTGAAATCTCCTTGTATTATAAAAATGTATTGGTGGCTCAACTTCAATGCCCTCTTCATTTGCCATATCGTGCAGTCTTTGATTCGTTAAGGCCGCCTCATGAAATAGAGCCTGTTCATCAAAGGCTTCATCCATATGTTCAAAAGGAAGAACAATGGTTACTTGCTTCGTTACCTTTACCAACTCCCGAGCCAATTCTAACTCTCGGACTGTGAAGGCTGTGAAACCATCAATATAAATGGTTGCTTGCTTCATTGTTTCTGCATACTTCAATTGCTCCGTTAAAATCGGATAATAGCCCTCACTATCGACATATGTCGTACCAAGTCGTTCCTCTAATGCCTGCAAAACAACATGCAAATCATTCGTTTTGGCTTGTAAAGTATTTGGGGCATCAATCGACTTCAAGGACTCCGATACCTCTGCTAAGACTGAACTATTCACGCTATAGCGACTAAATTCTTTTAAAAGAGTTTCGATTTCCTCCGTAAAGCCACGTTTTCCAGCTGCTTGTCGAAATAAGGAAAACTCACTTTTTTGTTCCTCCAAAAGTTTACGGATTAACATTCGGTAACCATAGCCATTCACTTCTTTCCGAGCAATACCACCTGTCTCCTGTAAGACCAGCCATGCTAAACGCTTAAACGTCATCACTTGCGCTCGAATCAAGCCTTGTAAGCCATGCTTATTCGTCAGCTCATATTCCGTAGAATAAGACATCTGGTCAGGTACAATAATGAAAATAGGATGCCCCAACGGTTCCGTCTTAAGTTGCTCAACAATTTCTTGATGAATAAATGCCGATTTCCCTGTTCCCGAACGTCCCGAGACAATACGCAATGTCATATCCTTTCCCCTCCTCATTGACTTGCTTTCTTTTCTCTTATGTTTGAGTGATTCTTTTGTTTAATAACCACTTTGTTCTGTTACTTTAGCGATTCTTTCGCTAGATTGATTGCTTTTCATTTCTTTTGAACAGTTCTCTCACCTGATTGATTACTTTCAATCCTTTTGAATGTTTCTTTCTGTGAATTTATCACTTTCGAATCCCTTCGTCGAATGAATATCTTCTCTATGCAATCCCAATAAAGCATCTTCAATTCTCTATTTTAAATTCTATCGAAAATAACTAGTAAATACTATCTATCAACCTTCATCTTCAGATAAATAAGGGTGATTTCATTACACAAAAAAAACAGCCTCTTCAGATGATCATCAAAGAGGCTACAAAATAGGTTATCTTACATGGTGATCCTGGTTTTTCGTCAAATTTCGCGCTTGCTTTAAATCTCTTTCTACACGGGCGTTCAATCGTTTCTCTATCAGCTTGCCAACCCACCATAAAATAACAATGGCAACAGCCGCAATCACCAATCTAACAGGGCTTGTCAATAACGATTTTAAATCATAGCCCAACACACTCATACCTAAGATCATGACGAACTTCCCTGCCAGTAATACTACTAAGTAAAACTTTTTATGAATATGGGACAATCCCGCTACAATATTCACAATAACAGATGGTGTAAATGGGAAGCATAAAAGGACAAAAAGAGGACTAATGCCATTCATATCCACCCATTTAATAAGTTTCTGTACTTTTTTACTGCCTGTTAAAAATCGTAGCTTTGGATGCTTGCCGAAATGGCGGACAAGCAAGAATACTGCATAGGAGCCAGCTACAGAACCTAACCAAGATAATAAAAATCCTAACCATAAACCAAATGCACTTGCATTGGCTACAACAAACACAACTAAAGGTAGGAAGGGTAAAAACGCTTCTAAAAATGGTAGCAGTAAACCAATGATTGGGCCAAGTGTTCGATACTGTGCCGCAACCTGTTCAATATTTTCTACAGTAAACCATTCACTCAACATCGACACCTCTATTTATACTGCAAAATTAAATGAAAAATTGTTAACCCTTCTGACGTATTGCGATATTCATGGGGTTGATGCCCCGAGAATACTAGTGTATCCCCTTCATCCAGTAATTCATGCATATCTCCCGCAGAAATAATAGCTTGTCCCTTGATAACCATTACAGTTTCCTCTACCCCTTCTGTATGGGCTTCACTCCTGCTTACAGCTCCTGGTTCCATTTCAACCTTGTAGAATTCCCAGCCTCGCTCAGGATTGTATGGAATAATTGAGTAGACACGGTAGCGTCCCTCATCCTCATCAACATGCGGAACATCCTTGCTACTATATCGCATGTAATGGGCAGTTGGCGGTTGAAGTAATGAAGAAAATGACATGCGCATACCAGCTGCAATTTTCCAAATGGTCGAAACGGTAGGATTAGCCTCACCTTTTTCAATTTGAGCGAGTTGTGCCTTACTAACTCCCGTCGCTTTGGCCACATCATCAAGGCTTAAATGACGTTGCTGTCTAATTTTCTTTAATTGAAATGCTAAATTTCGGCTCATTTGTTCCATTTTTGCTCACCAAATTTCTATTGTTTATTTTATCAGACATATGTATACTTTAATAAACATCAAGAACTATCAAACAATTCCATCAATAGTATACACGGAAATTATCGTGAAAGGATGACCTATTTATGACAAGTACAACAGAGCTTCATAATAATGATGCAACAAGCTCTTCTAACGACAGCTTTTTACAAGGTGTGAAAGATTGTGTACCTACTTTACTCGGTTATATTAGTATAGGACTTGCATTCGGTGTTGTAGGTTCCGCTTCAGGATTATCTGTACTTGAAATCGCACTTTTAACGATACTTATTTACGCAGGCTCTGCACAATTTATTTTTTGTGCGCTTCTTTTAACGAGTAGCCCAGCTTCTGCTATCATTGTAACCATTTTTGTAGTTAATCTACGCCATTTATTAATGAGTTTAACATTAGCACCTCATTTTACGCGCTACTCCATGCTAAGAAATGTTGGCTTCGGTACATTATTAACAGATGAAACCTTTGGTGTAGCCGTAACAAAGCAAATGCAAACAGGTAAATTATACGGTAAATGGATGGATGGGCTAAACATAACAGCCTATACTTTCTGGATTCTTTCCTGTATTACTGGTGCCTTTTTAGGTCAGTGGGTAGCAAATCCTGAAAAATGGGGCTTAGATTTTGCTTTAATCGCTATGTTTATCGCGCTTTTAGTTCTACAATTGAGCAGTATTGGCAAAAGTAAAATCATGCATTATATCAAGTTAATCGGCTATATGGCGGTTATTATGTACGGTCTTTCTTATATTGTTCCTTCACATGTGGCTGTGCTATTGGCAACAGTAATTGTAGCAACAATTGGGGTGGTGACTGATAAATGACGACAACTTCATATATGGTCTGGCTTATTATTGGCTGCGCACTTGTTACATGGTTACCGCGTGTCATTCCATTTATTTTTGTTCGTAGTGTAACACTCCCTGATGTTGTACTAAAATGGCTCAGTTTTATTCCTGTTTGTATATTAAGTGCTCTTGTTATTGAAAACTTATTAGATACAGATAGCGGCAAAGTAGTGACACTTGATTGGCCAGCTTTTGTTACATTTGTGCCAACACTTATTATTGCCATTGTCACAAAAAGTTTATCGATTACAGTAGTTGCAGGAGTAATCATTATGGCAGCTGTTCGATTTTTAATGTAAAAAAGTCAGTCCCCTGGGAACTGACCTTTTTTATTTCTTCATTTTACTTGCTAACCAAAAACCTACTGTTAACGAAAATGCATCGATTACAAAAATAATAGATGGGGATGTATAACCTGCGTAGACAGAAGCAGCGATAAGCGCAATCGCTAATAACAGTGCAACATAGCGGTTATACGTAATTCTTGTAAACAATAACACCAGTAGAGCTGGTATAAATAACGCTAATATCATTTTCCCGAAAACATCCATTATATTTCCCTCGGCTCAGCTAGTAATAAGCCAATGCGGTAATGATCATTGCTATAAATAACATGCTGTGTTAAACGAATTTCATTGTTTCTGTCTAACACTTCAAGGCGACAATGAGCTGCATTTAATTGCAGTGCTTCATATAATTCATTTTCCGTAAAAATAGACACACCATTTACTTTACGAATACATTCTCCTGCAAGCAAGCCCATTTTTTCAGCTGGTGAATCAGGGAGAACAGCTGCGATAATGGCACCCTTTGTACTTGGTGCTACCGCATAATGATCTGTTTTATCCTGCTGTGCAAAGTAGATAGAGATGATAATACGAATAATTGCGCCAAGGGCAAGTGTGATAAATCCAATCAATGGCTCAAAGTAGGCAGCCAGCCCCCCTATTAAAATAAGCTGTCCAAGTAACAGAACAGATCGCCCAATTTTAGGTAATTTTAATGATGGTAGTTCCTTTCGTGTCAGCTTGACAAAGCCAATTACGAGAGGAAACAACACGAGTGCGAAGCTATTATCTCCTATTGTAAACAGTGGCCAATACGGTAATACAGCAGAAATAGCATCACCAGGCATGATAAAGAAAATCGGTAATACCCATACATTTCTTGAGCGATAAACAATTGCCTGCATTCCTCGTTTCGTTTTTTCAATACTAGGAGTTGTCACCTTCATCGCTGCACGTCGAATTAATAACCCTTCCGCAATGACACAGATGCCCGCTAGAATGGTTATCGTAACGATTGCTCCATCCACTAAATTGACACCTTCTAAGGAAATTTTCCACCAAGAAAATGTCCAATTGTAATAAGACATAGCCCATATCGCTAGTGTTGCTATGCCCATTGTCAGAATGGGTGACAATGCATGCATAAAATGCAATACAAGTGCTACTATAGAAACTGCTATTAAAATGATTAAAAATACTTTCGGTACGGTAAGCCCTGCAACGATACTAATAATAGAAATGATCAGTGCATAAAGCCACCCATCTTTCCATTGTCCGATTAACTCCGTCCAGCCCCAAATAATCCGTCTATTAAAATATTTACGCTCCTGTTTCACACGACGATAACCTAATAAAATAGCAAATATTATGACTATATACAGTAATGGGTTGAGTAAAAAGCGGCCAATCGCTGTTACAAATTCTAATAATATATCACTAACCATACGAACACCCGCCATTTCTATCTTGAATACTATGAATTTATTGTATCAAACGACTACACTCTTGCGTAGTACAAACTCATAGAAAGCTTTGTATTATGGTATTTTTGTTCTTGTTATGGATTTTACTGTTCAATCGTGTGCAGTAAAAAACTAGTGGCCATTTGGAATTGCTGGTCATTTTGACGATCAACTTTATAATTTTTTAATGTTTCATTTAAACTATTAAAGAAAGTTGTATCCATATAAAATTCATCTTCTGCTCGTTTTAATTTTTTCTGTTTACGGTAAAGACTAACAGCCTCTGCCGTCGTATCATCCAAATAGCCATCCAAACGATCAATTTGGTAGCCTAGTTTCTGTAAGGCATTTTGTGAATAAGAAATTTCCTCACTCATATCCCCCACTTTAAATTTACCTGTCAGTGGATGCAGCTGAAAAGCAAATAATTCATTTTGCTCAATTACTAAACTTGCCTCAATACCTTGCCCATGAATCCATTCACGTTTTGGTGTAAGCCATTTATTTGTTGATAATTTAAGCTCCCCACCATTTGAAAGCTCCCAAGATTCCTGTACGGTTCCTTTCCCAAAGCTCTTGACACCAACCAATGAAGCACGTCCCCAGCCCTTTAAAGCACCGCTCAATACTTCACTAGCAGAAGCACTACCTTGGTTTTGTAAGACAACGATTGGAATTTTGTTCATCGTTTCTAAATATTTTTCATCAAAACCTTTTGTTTGCGTTTTTAATGGTTCCATAGCACCTTCCGCATTTTGCATATATGCAAATACCTTGCCATTGTCCAATACCGTGCTCAGTAGCGCTGCGACGCTATGTAAATAACCACCTGGATTATCACGTACATCAATCACAATTCCTTCAACATCTTTACGAAGCAATTTACTCGTTTCAGCAACCCATTCATTGGCCGTTTTTTCACCAAATAGCGAGATAGCCACATAGCCAATTGCTGTATCTTCTACCTTTACAACCTCACTTGATACAGTTTTATTGGAGATAGCAGCTCGTTCCATCGTCATCTTAATATGCTTATCCTCACTCGGACGGTAAACGACGATAGTAACTTTCGTCCCCTTTTCTCCCTGAATTAAGTGCATTAATTCACTCATCGTTTTCCCATCTACACGAACGCCATCAACTTGTACAATTTCATCGAGTGAACGCATTCCTGCTTTCTCTGCTGGAGATGAACGGACAGGGGACACAACAATAAATTTCCCTTTATTTTCTGTTAGTTCAATCCCAATACCCACTCTTTCCTCTGCCAGCATTTGCCGATGTTGCTCGGCCTCTTCCTTGGAGTAATAGGTACTGTAAGGATCTTTAATGGCATCAGCCATACCACGAAGAGCCCCCTCCACCAATGCATCCTTTTTTGTGCTGTATACTGATTTTTCTTCAATGATTGTCATGGCCTCATCAATTGTATCAACCTCCATAACAGGCTCTTTTTTATCGCCAATATTAAACCAATCAAAGTAAATACCACTACCTACCACTAAACTACTAAGTAGGACCCCGACACCGGCCGTTAATTTGCGCAAATCTTCCCTCCTCCGTCTCTTTTACTGTATGACTCTATTTTTTCAAACATACAAGATTACCTTTCAAATTTATGAAAAGAGAATATTTCGCTTTGCTCGTTGCTCAGTGGGTATTTTTCCTTGCTCCGCAGGTATTTCTCCTTGCTTCGCGGGTATTTCTCCTTGCTCCGCGGGTATTTCTCCTTGCTCCGCGGGTATTCTTAGCTTTTAATTAAAATAAAAAAATCAGCTCGTTTTCTACTATAGAAAACGAGCTGATTTTTTATGAATTAATCTAATGCATCTACATAATCATTTAACATATCAACATCCATTGGTCCTCTGATGGCGCGCTGAATATAGCCGTTGGTGTCAATGAAATAAGTCGTTGGAATGGTGATGATTTGATAATCAGAGCCAGCTGAATTTTCTGGGTCCAGTAGAATTGGGAATGTTAGCTCAAAGCTATCTCTGAATGTCATCACTGTATCTACTTTGGCATCAGCTGTCACATCACGTTCAGCTGATGTTAAATTAACAGCTACGATTTCAACATTTTTCTCTTTGGCATACTCATCGTAGAAACTTTGCATATGTGGCATTTCGGCCTTACAAGGTGGACACCATGTCGCCCAGAAATTCAACACAACCTTTTTTCCACGAAGATCGCTTAAAGTGATGTCTTCCCCATCTAAGCTCGTTAAAGTAAAATCAGGCGGTGTATCACCATTTCCTAAGCCGACTTCCCGTTTTTCCATGTCCTTACCAAGGGAAGACTTTTCAATTGCACGATCTTCATCAATTTGCTGTTTCACATATGTGCCAATCATCGCAACTACTAAAAGCACGACAATCAGTAACCCAATATTTTTTTTCATTCTTTACCTCCCATATCGATTCTTTTATGTTGAATAGCTACTACTAAACAAAGTAATAATAGACTAACACCCACAGCCGTTTGCCTTACACCTAGCGGCTGAAATAAGGTCATTATTATGTAACCAACTGTATAAAGTAATAATGCGTGTTTAACTCTTGCTAGTTTCCATAATATGAAGAGTGTTAATACACTTAGCACAACTAATGTAATAACTTCACTCGATGTAGTGTTGTTATTGAGTAGCACGACAAGCATTTGATAAATGGATTGCGTTAAAATAATGGCCCAGCAACATGCGATCATGCCTGTTTCATCAAACTGCAGCTTTTGTCGCTTCCACCATACTTGCAAAGATGCTACAATGACAGCAAGAAAAACGCCAATTGTTCCTCCATTGAAATACAACAAAGAAATTGGTTGGGCCACAACAGCCTTGAAATCAGTCATAAGCAAGCTTAGTTTCCACACAATGATAAACGTGAAAACGACGTCACTATATACGGTAGACCATTTTTTTGAAAATTGTAAGCGTAGAATAAGCCACACAATAAAAAAAGTAACAAGTAAAGCAACTGCAGTTGCTGGTAAAGTTAGTGCTCGGATTGAGTACCACTCTGTATTAATCACTCTAACAAATCCTCCTCCGAAAGATAGATACAGCATAGCATAGAACCTTTTAATAAAAAGAGTAATTCACACCATATTCAGAAAATCTTCAGAAACTAAAACCCGTTAAAAATACCCCACTATGTATATATTCATCATAACATTAAATAGAATCTTATAATAGCAATGAAACTTTAATTGGAATATTTAGTAAAACAATGAAAAAGAATGAGGAGAAGTTTTGTTCTCAAAGCGACTAATATTAGTCATCACTACTATTTTTCTTGGCATATGTATACTGGTGCTGTATTCAGAATATAGAACGAAAAACTTGGTAAAAGAGTTTTCACTTAAGAAGAAATATTGAATAATATTACCATCTAAGGAGTTCAAAGTGGTCGCCATCATCAATCGAGATGATTCACGATTAGAAGAAATGCGCTTAGCCTTAAGCACTAGTCAATATGATGGCATTTATCAGGTGGATATTATTATGACCACACGTTAAAGATACTGTTTTTCGAAGACGGTTTGATGGCTATTAATGGCCAAATATATAAGCAGGTCAGTGGCGAATCATTAGATGAAATAGTAAAAGCTATACACTAGAAAACTCTAATGTATAGCTTTTATATTTTACAATGGAATATATTTTAGAGGGTTTACGCTGCCCACTGCTTGTCCTCTCCAAGCTCCAATATGCACTTCAAAGTGTAAGTGAGGACCAGTAGAGCGACCAGTACTACCCATCGCTGCAATTTGCTGGCCTTGTGATACTTCTTGTCCTACGCTCACATTAAATGCACTTAAATGCGCATAAACTGTTGTATAAATTTGTCCATCGATGGAGTGCGTCAAAATGACAACATTACCATAAGAACTAAGTGGTGCTGCGTAGGAAACTACACCATCCGATGCCGCCCAAATTGGTGTCCCCGTTGCATTTGCAAGGTCCACACCATAATGGAATTCAGGACCAGCCCCAAGATTACGCCAGCCATAAGGTGATGTTAAGCGACCATTCGTTGGTTTAATCCAAGTCCCATTTGATTGCGGTGCATTGACTGTGCCACCAGAATAACCGCCACCACCATTGTTTGCTGCAGCAGCGGCCGCTGCCGCCGCGGCTGCTTTACGTTTTGCTTCTTGTTGACGAGCAATTTCAGCTAAACGATTTTGTTCAGCAATGATTTGATCTTGTAAATCCTGACTTAGATCCAATGCTTCTGAGTACTCTTTTTCAAGTAATACTTTTTCAGATTTCAGCTTTTCTTGTTCTTTTTCTAATTGGTCGACTAATTTATTTTTCTCAGCTTTTTGGCTACCTAATGAAGCTTTTAATCGTTCAAGCTCCGCTTTTTTATCTTCCAATTTTTGACGTTTTTCTTCTACAGCTTGCTTTTGTTCTTCTAATTTTTGTTTATCATTTTTTTGGTCTTGAATAATTTGACGATCTGCTTCCAACAATGCGTTGACTGCAGAGAATCGATCAATGAAGTCTACAAAACTATTAGAACCAAGCAACACATCTAAATAACTAACAGAGCCACCCGCTTGAATCGCACGTGCACGTTCTTGTAATAATAAATCGCGTTCTTCAATTTTATGAAGAAGTTCTTTAATAGACTCTTCTAATTTTTTTATTTCTTCATTTGTTGTATGAATTTCAGCTTGTACATTTTTAATATTACTATTGGTTTTGTCGATTTCAGCGTTTAATGCTTGAATTTGATCTAAGATTTTTTGTTGCTTGTCTTGATTAGCAGTAATTGCATTTGACTTATTACTGATGGAAGAATTTAAATCATTTTTCTTTGTTTCAATTTGTTTCTTTTCTTCTTTTAAATCCGATAAACTTGTTGCATATGCTGATGGAGTTTGGATAAAAAGAATTAGAGCAGATGCTGCTGCAAGTGTTTTCAATGTGTTTTTCGCCTTACTTTTCACCGATTGAACTCCCCTTCGACTATTCATTTTCTTCATCATAACTATCCGTTATGACTAAATTTTTAAAAACTTGCGCACTGACATGAAGCTTCCCCAAATACCGATAAGCACACCAATGAGTAGCAGAAGACCGCTCACCTGATACACCAATGGAGAAAAATCAAGTAATTGAATAAGCTCACCTTGTAAACGCGGTGCAATAATTTTATATATATTGTGGTAAAGGGTTGTGACAACCGCAATCGGAATAATTGAACCTAAAATTCCGAGCCACATACCTTCCAATAGGAATGGAATACGCACGAATGAATTCGTGGCCCCTACAAGTTTCATAATTTCTATTTCATCTCGACGAGCAATGATCGTAATTCGAATAGTATTCGAAATTAAGAAAATCGCAGTAAATAATAACCCTAAAATAAGCACGATTCCTACATTACGACTAATATTTAAGAAGTTAAATAGTTTTTCAACTTTTCCTTCGCCATACATTACGTCATATGTATACTCATATTTATCAATCGCTTTAGCAACTTTTGCTGTTTGCTGTGGATCAGCAGCTTTTACATAAATAACATTACGTAAAGGGTTACTTTGTTCAAATAGCTTAAAATCATCGCCAAAATCTTTAACTAACTTGGTTAGCTCATCTTCCTTAGTGGAGTAACTCATCTCAGAGACCCCAGGCAATTTTTTGACTTTTTCAATGAGAGCTTTTTCAGCAGCTTCATCTGCTGTTTCATCAATTAAAACTTTAATTTCGACATCGTTTTCTAAATCACTTGCTACTTTATTTAAATTCATCATAATAAGCGCAAAAACGCCTACTAGTATAAGCGTAACTGTTACTGCACTGACAGAGGCAATGGTCATCCAGCTATTTCGGCCAAGTGATTTAAAACTTTCACGGAAGTGGCGCTTTACTGTACTAAATTTCATAGCCGTATTCACCTCCATGTTCATCACGAACAATCAAGCCGCCTTCAATCGCGATAACACGTCGTCTTAGCGTATTTACAATTTCACGGTTGTGAGTTGCCATCACAATGGTTGTTCCACGTGCATTGATTTCCTCAAATAAATTCATAATCTCCCATGACGTTTCAGGATCAAGGTTCCCTGTAGGTTCATCTGCAATCACCACTTTTGGAACATTGACAATAGAACGTGCAATCGACACCCGTTGCTGTTCTCCCCCTGAAAGCTCATTTGGGAACATTCTTGCTTTATGTTTTAATCCCACAAGTTCTAAAACTTCCATAACACGACGTCTGATTTCATCTGGCTTTTCCTCTATTACTTCAAGCGCAAACGCAACGTTCTCATACACATTCAAACGAGGTAGCAATTTGAAATCTTGGAAAACAACGCCAAGTTGACGGCGCAAAAAAGGGACCTTTTTATTTTTTAATGTTGCTAAATCTATACCATTGACAATAATTTGTCCTGATGTTGCCTTTTCTTCACGGTACATCAATTTAATAAACGTAGATTTACCTGCACCACTTGGACCAACTACATACACAAATTCGCCTTGCTTTATATTAACGGAAATACCATTTGTCGCAACAACACCGTTTGGATATTTCTTTGTCACATTTTTCATTTCTATCATGATTAAACCACCTAAAACTCTCATCTATGTAAGAGGTATTTCTTTTACTATTATAGCACTCTATTTCTGTTTTTTTATTACAGTTTCATTTCAATACGTGGTAGTTCCTACTATTTCGTTCTTTCATTGCCATTATCCTCAAGAAAATGACAAAAATAAAAACAGAAATCGACTACATACGAAGTCGAATCCTGTTTGACAAGAAAAAAAGCATTCAAGCTTTAAATTAGCCTGAATGCTTCTACTGTTAAATTTGTTGTTCGTCCGTTGTTGTATAGCGCACTAAAACAGCACCTGTTTTCGATTCACCTTCGATAAATAAGCGATTCGCATTTTCAACTTCTTTATCAAAACGTACTACTTTGGATAGGAATTGATCTTGTGATTCCATTTTGGAAACATCCTGAATACCTACATCCACTTTTCCAAAATTCGTCACAACTTTGCCACTTAATGAAATTGTGCGTGGAACATACAATTCAACTGACCCTGCAACTGTCTGAGCTTTTATTTTAGATGAGTTTGTCGAACAAGTCGTCACCACAACATGTCCATTGACAGATTTAGCTTCCACTTCATCCAATGCGCCATCTAAATAAACACGCCCATTCAGTGTTTCAGCCTCTAAATCCTTACCACGGACATTTGTTAATTCAATGGAACCATTGGAAGAATCTACTTCCGCTTTTCCAAAATTAAACTTAGTTCCTTTAATAGCACCGTTTAAAGTTTTTACTTTTAATTCTTCAAATTCTGTGTCCTGTAAAGAAACACTACCATTCATAAGTCGAACAGATAATTTTTCAAGCTTATCCTTTGGTACTAACACCTTAACATTGACTTGCACAAGCTTTAATTGACTTAAAATTCGAAGTGAACGTTCATCTTCTTTCACAACAAATTGCTCTAAAAAGTGATTGCGTGTTTCTTCTTCACTATCATTCATCAATGGTGCTTTCACCTTACAAATAACTTGAATCGTATCTCCCTCACTGGATTCCAACGAGAAGTTACCATTTGGTAATTCAACAATAATATTGTCTACATTGGCAGCAGCCACTTCTTCTGTGTGTGTAAACTCAATTTTATCGCCAAATGGAGAGGCTACATCAAATTCCTTCACCTTTTTGACAGCTGTATTCATCATATCCATAAAAAGAGAACCAATTTGCGTTAAATCTTTACGAAAATCCTGCATCTCATCTTGGAAGTACTTCATATAATCTTCTTTTTTCTTGTCACCATCTTTTTGTTTTTCTTCAAAAAGTGACTCTTTTTCAGTTGGAGATGACTGCGTCTCTTTTGACACATCATTCATAACACTTTGAGTAGACTTGCCAGATTGCTCTAATGCTTCTAGTAATGTAAGCGCCTCTTGTGCCGAAATCGTACCTTTTTCTACAAGTTCTAAAATTCGTTGACGTTCATTTTGCATAAATAAATAGCCTCCCTCAGTTCGTTATACTATTTATACGATTCATCAAGTGAAAAGTTTCACTGCAAAATTGAATAAATTGGGTCTTTTCATTACAATATCTTGGCTTTCCATACTTTTACCTCAAGTTGTACGGGCATTTCAACTCGGATTGAGTAGGTCTCTCCACTTTTTGCTCATTTCACACCCCAAATTAAACAGGTAACCCCTCTAATTGATTACCAATAGAGGGGTTGTCCTTAAGCTTTAGAAGCTTCTACTAGCACGGCATCCATTCGCATACGATCGCGTTCCAGAATCGGTTTTAGGTACTTCCCTGTATAAGAGCCAGCAACTTTTACGACCTCTTCTGGTGTACCAGTCGCAATGATGGTTCCGCCTTTGTCCCCACCTTCTGGGCCTAAGTCAATAATATAATCAGCAGTTTTAATGACATCTAAATTATGCTCAATGACTAATACAGAGTCACCATTTTCAACAAGACGCTGCAACACTACCAGTAAACGGGCAATATCATCTGCATGTAAACCTGTCGTTGGTTCATCCAAGATATAAAAAGATTTCCCTGTAGAGCGTCGATGTAATTCAGAGGCTAGTTTGACACGCTGAGCCTCACCACCTGATAATGTTGTGGCAGGTTGTCCTAATTTCATATAGCCTAAACCTACATCGACAATAGTTTGTAGCTTACGCTGGATCTTTGGAATATTTTCGAAGAACACTACGGCATTTTCAATCGTCATATCTAGAATATCTGCAATACTCTTATCTTTATACTTCACTTCAAGTGTTTCACGATTATAACGTTTCCCGTGACATACTTCACATGGCACATAGACATCTGGAAGGAAATGCATCTCTATTTTAATAATGCCATCACCACGACATGCTTCACAACGGCCACCTTTGACATTAAAACTAAAACGACCTTTTTTATAGCCTCTTACCTTCGCTTCATTTGTTGCCGAAAAAACATCACGAATATCATCAAATACACCTGTATATGTTGCTGGGTTAGAACGAGGTGTCCGACCAATTGGTGATTGATCAATATCGATTACTTTTTCTAGCTCATCTATGCCTGTCACTTCTTTATGTTCTCCAGGCTTGACCTTTGAACGATTCAGCTTCTGTGCCAATGATTTATATAAAATTTCATTTATCAGTGTAGATTTTCCAGAGCCAGACACACCTGTCACTGCGACAAACAAACCAAGTGGAACATCTACTTTAACATTGCGTAAATTATTTTCCTTGGCACCTTTAATGGAGAGCTTACGTCCATTTGGCTGACGTCTTTCAACTGGCAATGGGATAAATTTTCTGCCACTTAAATATTGACCTGTTAAAGATTTTTCATTATTCATGACTTCCTGGGGTGTACCTGCTGCAACAATTTGACCTCCGTGAACGCCAGCACCAGGTCCTACATCAATAAGATAATCTGCTGCTAGCATCGTATCTTCATCATGCTCCACGACAATCAATGTATTACCGATATCACGCATATTTTGCAACGTGCTAATCAAACGATCATTATCGCGTTGATGCAAACCAATCGACGGCTCATCTAAAATATAGAGGACCCCAGTTAAACGTGAACCAATTTGTGTAGCTAGTCGAATACGTTGCGCTTCTCCACCTGATAATGTGCCTGCTGCACGACTCAATGTTAAATAGTCTAAACCTACATTGACAAGGAAGCCCAATCGCTCTTCAATTTCCCGTAAAACCAGGCGAGCAATTTGCATATCCTTTTCAGTTAAATCTAGCTCTTTGAAAAATGTGTCCGCTTCCTGAATCGAATATTGAGTTACCTCACCAATATGCTTATCTGCCACTTTCACAGCTAACGTTTCCGTTTTTAAACGATAGCCTTTACATGAAGGACAAGCTTGCTGAGCCATATATTTCTCCATTTGCTCACGAACATAATCGGATGTTGTTTCTTTAAAACGACGCTCAACATTGCGTACAACACCTTCAAATTCAATCATTTGGTCTCGAACATTGCCAAACTCATTTTCATAATGGAAGTGAATTTTCTCTTTTCCAGAGCCATATAAAATCTTATCCATCTTTTCCTTCGGTAAATCCTTCACAGGCACGTCCATCGGAATATCATAGTGATCACAAACAGCTTTTAATAATTGAGGATAGTACTGTGAACTAGTTGGCTCCCACGGTGCAATGGCATGCTCTACTATTGAACGATCCCAATCCGGCACCACTAAATCTAAATCTACCTCTTGTGTTGACCCTAAGCCGTCACAGCTTGGGCAAGCACCAAATGGGCTATTAAATGAAAACATACGAGGCTCTAGCTCACCAATAGAAAAACCACATAATGGACAGGCATGATGTTCACTAAATAGTAATTCCTCATGCTCCATCACATCTACAAGTACACGACCTTCAGCTAAACGCAAAGCTGTTTCTAAAGAATCACTTAGACGAGCAGCTATCCCTTCCTTCATAACAACACGGTCCACTACCACTTCAATCGAATGTTTTTTATTTTTATCCAGATCAATTGCATCATCTAAATCGCGCAATTCCCCATCAATACGTACACGGACAAAGCCCTGCTTTTTTAAATCCTCCAGCAGTTTAACATGTGTTCCTTTACGTCCTGAAACCATCGGCGCAAGGAGCTGCATTTTTGTTCTTTCTGGGTAAGTTAGTAAGCGATCCACCATTTGCTCAATCGTTTGGGAAGTGATTTCTATCCCATGATTTGGACAAATCGGTTTACCTATACGTGCATAAAGCAAACGTAAGTAATCATAGATTTCCGTTACCGTACCTACAGTCGAACGCGGGTTGCGGCTCGTTGTTTTTTGGTCAATTGAAATAGCAGGCGATAAACCTTCTATCGCATCGACATCTGGCTTATCCATTTGCCCTAGAAATTGACGGGCATAGGCGGAAAGGGACTCAACATAACGACGTTGGCCCTCCGCATAAATAGTGTCAAATGCTAGAGAAGACTTTCCTGATCCCGATAAACCTGTTAATACAACTAATTGATCACGTGGTATTGTGACATTGATATTTTTTAAATTATGAGCACGTGCACCTTGCACGACAATTTCAGTATTTTTCACAAGTCATTCACCCTTCTACCTTCAATTCAAATATTGTATCTCGCAACTCAGCCGCACGTTCAAAATCAAGCGCTTTTGCGGCTTCCTTCATTTCTACCTCTAACGAAGCCAAAAGCTGATCTTTTTCCGCCTTTGTTAGTTTTCTGCCTTTCGTAGCCTTTGTTACATAGGATTCCTCATCTTCAGCTACTTGTGTCGCACGAATCACCTCTGGGATTTTCTTGATAATTGTTTGAGGCGTTATGCCATGCTCCTCGTTATAAGCCATTTGTAATGCGCGACGACGTTTCGTTTCACTAATCGCCTTTTTCATCGAGTCTGTTACATTGTCTGCATACATAATGACATGACCATTCGCATTACGTGCAGCACGGCCAATCGTTTGAATCAATGAACGTTCGGAACGTAAAAATCCTTCTTTATCAGCATCTAAAATCGCCACAAGTGATACCTCAGGAATATCAAGCCCTTCACGCAATAAATTAATGCCAATCAGCACATCATATGTTCCTTTACGTAGCTCACGAATAATCTCAATACGCTCAAGCGTCTTTATCTCAGAATGTAAGTATTCGACCTTTAAACCCATTTCTTTCAAATAGGCTGCTAAATCCTCTGACATTTTCTTCGTTAACGTTGTCACTAAAACTCGCTCATTACTTGCAATTCGATCTTGAATCTCATCAATCAAATTATCTATTTGCCCTTCGATGGGACGTACATCAATTAATGGATCCAATAGACCAGTAGGACGAATAATTTGCTGTGCCATTTCTGGAGTATGCTCCAGCTCATAAGGACCTGGTGTTGCCGATACATAAATAGCTTGATGCATTCGCTTTTCATATTCTTCAAACCGTAATGGACGATTATCAAGAGCTGATGGCAAGCGGAAACCATGCTCAACGAGAACACCTTTACGAGCCTGGTCACCATTGTACATTCCACGGACTTGAGGAAGTGTTACGTGACTTTCATCGACTACAAGTAAAAAGTCCTCAGGGAAATAATCCAGCAAAGTATACGGAGTGGCCCCTGCTTCACGTAATGTTAAGTGACGTGAATAGTTCTCAATCCCAGAGCAAAAACCCATTTCACGCATCATTTCTAAATCATAACGGGTACGCTGCTCTAATCGCTGAGCCTCTAGTAATTTTTCCTCGGAACGTAATAAAGCAAGTCGATCTTCTAATTCTTTTTCAATGTTTTCAATAGCCTTTTTCATTTTTTCTTCTCGTGTAACGAAGTGGGAGGCTGGGAAAATAGCAACATGATCTCTGTCTGATAAAATCTCACCTGTTAATGCATCTACCTCACGAATGCGATCGATTTCATCACCGAAAAACTCCACACGAATACAATGCTCGTCACGTGAGGCTGGGAAAATTTCTACTACATCTCCACGTACCCGAAATGTTCCGCGTGTGAAACTGATATCATTACGTTCGTATTGAACATCCACAAGCTTGCGCAGTAGCTGGTTACGTTCAATTTCCATACCTGTACGAATGGATACAACCATTTCTCGATATTCTTCAGGCGAACCTAGACCATAAATACAGGACACAGATGCAATAATAATGACATCCTCACGCTCAAATAATGCAGATGTTGCAGAGTGTCGCAGCTTATCAATTTCATCGTTAATACTAGAATCTTTTTCTATATAGGTATCTGTTTGCGGTACATAGGCTTCTGGTTGGTAGTAATCATAGTAGCTGACAAAATATTCAACGGCGTTATTCGGGAAGAATTCTTTAAATTCACTATATAACTGGCCAGCTAGTGTTTTATTATGTGCCATAATAAGTGTCGGTTTCTTGACCTGCTGGATTACATTAGAAATGGTGAACGTTTTTCCAGTTCCTGTAGCACCAAGCAATGTTTGATGCCGTTTGCCTGCTTTAACACCCTCCACTAATTCCGCAATTGCCTGTGGTTGATCCCCGTTAGGCTGATATGGCGCTTGTAAATCAAAAGTTTGCACACATGTCCCCGTCCTTTCCTTCCAATTTGTACATATATTTTAGCATAGCGATAGTAAAATTTCGAACATTTAACGAACGAATGTTTGTAAAAATTTTTTTGTCGCTAAAATTTGTATAGGGTTATCCGTAAAACCAATAAAAACTAGTTACTCTCATAATAGCCGCTTCATCAGGTTTTCAAGCTTCAACTCTAGCTATTAAGTGTAAGTTATTTCTTTTTTAAGAATTTTTTTCGTTTCAAGCATGTATCTCTACTTTTATAGCGATTCTTTTTCATTCTCAAGCGCTTCCTCTGCTTTTGACTATGCCCATGAAACGACTCCATACACTTTTCTGCTTTTGAGTCACTTTTTTCACATTTAGAGCAGAGCCACAATTTTTCAAATCCACCACAACTATTTTCAAAATAAAAAAACCCAACTCTCCAATAAACACGGAAAGCGGGTTCGTCAATACTATTCATCTTCTGCTTGCTGCAATGAAATTAGTTCGGCTGCGTATTGATAAAATGCGTTTTCATCTTTTTCATCGAGTGCTCTATCTATCAGAACCATGAGCTGCTCTTGACGATGCACACGCTGGATACGATTTAAAAATAAATCTAAATAAATCTCGTTTAATAATTTCTCTGCCTCATCCACTTTTTTCGACTGACCAACGGCTTTTAGAAAATCTGTATACGAATAATATTTATCCAACGATCTCACCTCGATCCTTTTCTAAATTATATGAAAATTGAAATTGAAATGCAATGCATACGATTCAAAAATAACTTGGATTAGCTATTAATCTCGTGAGATTTAAAGCAAATTCTCTACGCATTTCATTCTTTTCTGAAGGGTTTTCATCTTTTTTCTATATTTTCCGAAAATTTATTTTATGAACTACACTACCATTAACAATAGAAAAGGAGGCATTCCCAATATGACTACCCATTTTGTAAATGGATACTTAATTTCATTTAACACTTACTTGATCCAACCTATTCAGCACAACACTAAAATTTTCACGCATGTTATTGACAAACATAATGAGCTGATTGTCACACGTAAACCGATGTATGTGCTTCGAAAATCTTGTATTTCATTAGGTACAACTTATGAAGCCGCAAAACAATCGGCTAAACGTTTTTTCGGCAATCAACACAAGCTACCAATCGTCGTGGCCTTTGATTACGGTTATCCCTGTATTTTTCTACCAACCTACTCACCTAATTCCATTCATAATATATGGATTGGACTTCACGCAATTATCAATATAACACCTAGTGAAATGGGCTGTGTCGTAACATTAAAAAACGATAAAAAAATTGAACTACCCATTCAATATGCTTCTATTAGCAAACAGTTTCTTAATGCCTCTATGCTCTATAAATATTATATGAACGAACGAAAACAACTTAGCCATGATGCACCATATCATCCGCCTTTTTAAATAGAAAATCCCCCCATGAGTTCCTCTTGGGGGGATTTGTATTAGTTAATTTTTGAACGTAGAAAGGCATTAATAAATGGATCTAAATCACCGTCCATGACTGCACCGACATTCCCTGTTTCTTCACTCGTACGATGATCCTTCACCATGGAGTATGGATGGAAAACATAAGAACGAATTTGTGAGCCCCAGCCAATTTCCTTTTGATCACCACGTATTTCATCTAACTGTGCCTGTTGCTTATCGAGCTCTAATTGATATAATTTCCCTTTTAACATCGTCATCGCTTTTTCACGGTTTTTAATCTGTGAACGCTCTGCCTGACATTGTACAACGGTACCTGTAGGGATATGTGTAATACGAACTGCTGAGTCTGTTGTATTAATATGCTGACCACCTGCACCTGTTGCCCGGTACGTATCAATTTTTAAATCTTCTGTACGAATTTCGATTTCAATATTTTCGTCAAACTCTGGCATAACATCACAAGAAACAAACGATGTATGGCGGCGACCAGACGAATCGAATGGTGAAATACGTACCAGACGATGCACACCCTTTTCCGCCTGTAAATAACCGAAAGCATTGTGACCTTTAATTGACAAAGTTACAGATTTAATACCCGCCTCATCTCCAGGAAGATAGTCCACCGTTTCCACTTTAAATCCACGCTTCTCTGCCCATCGAGTATACATACGTAACAGCATAGAACCCCAGTCCTGTGATTCCGTTCCACCTGCACCAGGATGTAACTCTAAAATGGCATTGTTTTGATCATATGGTCCACTTAACAGCAATTGCAGCTCAAAATCGCCCATTTTTTGTTGAAATTCTGCTAGCTCTTTGCCTAACTCTTCCTGTAATTCTTCATCTGGCTCTTCACGTAAAAGTTCCAATGTCATATCTAAATTTTCGTGCGTTTCCGCTAAATCTTTATATTCATTAACGATTGCTTTCAGGCCATTTCCTTCATTGATAACCACCTGTGCACCTTGCTGATCATCCCAAAAGCCTGGCTCTAGCATCATCTCATCTAGCTCCTGAATACGTGCCTCTTTGTTCTCTAAGTCAAAGAGACCCCCTGAAGTCCGCCAATTTTTTGGCTGTAGTGTCTAACACATTGCGTACATCTGCTAATTCAATCATTGTTAAATCCTCCGAACGTTAGTAATGGAGCTAAAACTGCATTCACAAAGCTCCCTATTTTTTTATTATAACGTTTTTACAAAGGAAAACATACTATCTAGCAGTTGTTTTGTGGGAGCAAATCAACTATCCCGCATCTCATCCTCAAGCATATTACTGGGTAGATGTTGAAATACTTTCACTCGATCATACTGAACGAGTAGATGCTTTGTTCGTTTCTCTAATCTATACTTTAATAAAAAAGCTCTCTGAATGCGATAATCTAACGCTTTCACACTGACATCCACAATCATTTCCTTGCCATTCATAAAGGTTACCTTTGTCCTCTTTTTATCCACAGCGATATATTCATCAATATGATGAATGGCGAACCATATACATTCAGGATGTAAAGGAGACTTACTTGGAAACCATAAAATATTACAACGTTCATCAACCACGACTGGGTTTTTATTCAGCTTACCTAGAATCATTTTCGTTCCATCAAAGGATCCTCTTAAACTAGAACCAAAATAACGAAGATTATAGTCCATCAACTTCGTTGGTGCTAATTTGGATATATATTCATTATTTTTCTCGAACACCCGCGTACATAAATTTCCAAAGGAATCATACACAGGCATATACAACATTGTTTCATTGCTCATCACATCTTTTTTATGCATCTATAGTCCCCCTTTATACACGTTATTTTGTTTTCAGCCAAAATAAAAAGGAATATACCAATATTCGTACATCCCAAATGTATTTACGAGTAAGAATGCTTGTAGATCTTTATTCCCGCACACGACCTTCCTTTTTTTAAAAAAAGCTTCTCCAAATTTCTCATCCCCCTTAGGTCTTATTCTTCATAAACATCAACTAATTTAGGCTATTAATATGATTCCTTCCCTAAACTAAACTCCTATTATTACAACTATTGTATACCCATATTTTTCAATTGTCTATAAATTCTGACTTTTTTATACTAAATTTCCTTCAAAACATGATGATTTCAAAAGAAAAAAACCATTTCAACACGCAGTTAAAATGGTTTGTTTTCACTATATTATTGACCTGCACCATGGCAGTTTTTAAATTTCTTACCACTTCCACATGGGCATAAATCATTACGACCAATGTTTTCTGCCTTACGTACAGGTTGCTTTTTCGGAGCTGAGCCGCCTTCTTCCTTCGGATTAACCGCTTGGCCCTTCGCCACCTCTTCACGCTCAAGATTACTGCGAATTTCTGCCTTCATCGCATATTTCGCGACATCCTCACGAATGGACGCAACCATATCCTCGAACATCGCAAAGCCTTCTTGTTGATATTCACGAAGTGGATCATTTTGTCCATATGCACGTAGATGGATACCTTGACGAAGTTGATCCATCGCATCGATATGATCAATCCATTTTGTATCAATTGAACGTAATAAAATGACCTTTTCAAACTCACGCATACGCTCTGGCGTTAACTCTGCTTCTTTTTCATCATAACGAACATGAACAGCATCAGAAATTAATTGGTTAATGTCTTCAGCAGACTTACCTTGGAAATCAGATCCTTTTAGTTGACCCTCTTCTAACAGATTAGCCGCTACAAAGTCTTCAATCGCCTTTAAGTTCCAATCTTTCTGCTCACCCTGCGTATACAGTCCAACAACATTATCGATTGTTTCTTGAATCATCGACTCAACAAGCACACGCATATTTTCTGTTTCGAGTACATCATAACGCTCTTTATAAATAATCTCACGTTGCTGACGTAATACATCGTCATATTGTAATAAACGTTTACGTGCATCAAAGTTATTACCTTCGACACGTTTCTGTGCAGATTCTACAGCTCTCGACACAACTTTAGATTGCAATGGCTGAGAATCATCCATGCCTAAACGCATCATCATAGATTTCATATTATCGGAGCCAAAACGACGCATTAAATCATCTTCTAGTGATAGATAGAATTGCGTAACCCCTGGATTCCCTTGACGACCAGAACGTCCACGAAGCTGGTTATCAATACGACGAGATTCATGACGCTCTGTACCGATTACTGCTAAACCACCAATCTCCATTACGCCTTCACCTGGTTTAATATCTGTACCACGACCAGCCATGTTTGTCGCAATTGTTACTGCACCCTTTGTACCGGCACTCGCAATAATTTCAGCTTCACGTTCATGGTTTTTCGCATTTAATACATTATGAGGAATTTTATACTTATCCAATAATCTTGAAATAATTTCAGACGTTTCAATCGCAACTGTACCTACAAGAACAGGTTGTCCTGCTTGATGTCGCTCTGCAATATCTGCAGCTACCGCTTTGTACTTTCCTTCCATCGAAGCAAAGATTAAATCTGCACGGTCATCACGAGCAATTGGTTTATTCGTAGGAATGGCTACAACACTCATATTGTAAATATTACGGAATTCTTCTTCCTCTGTCTTCGCTGTACCCGTCATCCCTGCAAGCTTTAGATACATACGGAAGTAGTTTTGGAAAGTAATCGTCGCCATTGTCATCGATTCATTTTGAATCTCAACGCCTTCTTTGGCTTCAATTGCTTGGTGTAGGCCATCAGAATAACGACGCCCCTTCATCAAACGACCTGTAAAGCCGTCAACGATCACGATTTCGCCATCCTGTACAACATAATCCACATCATTATGCATACTCACATGTGCCTTTAACGATTGGTTAATGGCATGGTTTAAACGAACATGTGTCAAATCAAACAGATTATCAATGCCAAATGCTTTTTCAGCCTTCTCCACACCTGCATCTGTTAACGTAACACCTTTCGTTGATTCTTCATACGTATAATCTGTCTCCGCACTTAACATACGCACAAACGCATTCGACTGTTTATAAAGCTGTGCTGATTTCCCAGCCTGTCCCGAAATAATTAATGGCGTACGCGCTTCATCAATTAAGATCGAGTCTACCTCATCGATAACAGCATAATGCAGCGGACGTTGTACACGTTCCTCTTTATACAGCACCATGTTATCACGTAAATAGTCAAAGCCTAGCTCGTTGTTTGTACTATACGTAATATCAGCCTCGTAAGCAGCGCGTTTCTCATCTTTTGAGAGACTATTCAGATTAAGACCAACAGACAAGCCTAAGAAATTATACAGTTGTCCCATTTCAGCAGCATCACGGCTCGCTAAATATTCGTTGACCGTTACAACATGTACACCTTTACTAGTGATAGCATTCAAATAAACAGACATCGTCGCAGTTAAGGTTTTACCTTCCCCGGTTTTCATCTCTGCGATATTACCTTCATCAAGCGCAGCAGCACCCATGATTTGCACACGGAATGGGTACATCTCTAATACACGTTTCGCTGCTTCTCGACAAACAGCAAAAGCCTCCGCGCGGATAGAACCTAAGTCCTCTCCATCGGCATAGCGTTTTTTAAACTCTTCCGTTTTCGCCTGTAATTGATCATCTGAAAGCTGTTCCATTTGAGAAGCGAATCCCTCAACTTGGTCAGCGATTTTTTCTAATTTTTTCAACTCACGTTTATTGAAATCAAATAGTTTATTTAATAGGTTTGCCATGAATGTTTTTCACTTCCTATATAGATTCAACTTCCATTTTACCATTGTGTAACAGTTTCATGCAAACAGTCTCCCCATTTGCACAAGAATGTCATACAAAAAAGACCCTCGCCATCGCGAGAGCCTTTGTCATTATGGAGTTTTAAGTTGTTTCAATTAAGCCATATTTTCCGTCTTTACGTTTGTAGACAATATTGGTGCCGTTCGATTCAGCATCTGTAAAGACATAGAAATCATGTCCAAGCATATTCATTTGTAAAACTGCCTCTTCTTGGTCCATCGGTTTTAAGTCAAATTGCTTTGTTCGCACAATTGAATATTCTTCTTCTTCTGTAGAGGCATCAGCGACTGCTTGACTAGTAGCGAAATAAAGGCCTGCACCTTCACGCTCACGGAATTTACGGTTTACTTTTGTTTTATGCTTACGAATTTGACGCTCTAATTTATCAACAATTAGATCAACAGCAGCATACATATCATTATGACGCTCTTCAGCACGAAGAGTTAAGTTCTTCATCGGAACTGTGACTTCCACTTTTGTTTGCTTGTCATTATAAACCTTTAAATTTACGTTAGCATTGGCGTTAACATCTTCGTTAAAATAACGTTCAACTTTTTCGATTTTATTCTCAACATACTCTCGAATAGCTGGAGTTACCTCAATATTTTCACCACGAATGTTAAAGTTTAACATGTAAACTCCTCCTTTATAACTGCTATACTATCTATTTCTACACAAGTGTGTGAAATTCCTCTAAAATAATTCTTTTTTTTACAAAAAAATTTTATTTTAATTCACCCTAAGACTCCTACTTCTATAAAGAAAATGAAGGCTTGGCTCTTTCCCGAGCATTTTAAAAATCTACTGAAGGGACTAAAGGCTTCTTATCCTAGGGCAATGGCAGCGTGACCAATATCGCAAGATCGAAAACCGAGAGCCATGATTAAAGATTATTTTGTTTTTTCGCTTCGGCTGCTTCCTTTTTACGTCGCAGCTTTAGTTCTTCCACAATCAAATCTTCCACTCGTCCTTGATCATTGAAATAGACGCCATATTGCTTGCCGTTACCAAACGGACGACTCCAGATCACTTCTCCATAAGCTCGCACCTCTTGTGTATCTAGCACAAAATGGATATCCAACGGAGGAGGATTCACGCCTAAATCCACTTCAGTAAACATCTTTAGCCCACGCGGACTAATATCCAGCAAGTCAGCCATAGCCGTTTGTCCATGATTGACCTTTCCATTCTCATAAATAGCAAACGTTATTTGAACAGGCTCCTCAAATTTAAATCGAAAGCCTTCTTGACGCTTAAAGATCATATTCCCACCCCAGTACTTTGTTAAACATTTATATTGCTTTGATTATGACACGATGCCCTTCTGTCAGCTAGAGGGAATAAGTAACATATTTTACCGTTGAACAGCCTGATTTATGACTATTTAGTGATAATTTCTAGTTAATGATTCTTGTCATAAAGAAAAGAGACCATCTTCTGATGATGGCCTCTAATTTTGTCTAAATTTGTCCGCTATTTCCCTGACCAAATTGCTGTTGTCGAGTAATGCGAATAACTTCCTTCCACGTATCGCGGAATTCCGTCACTAATCCTTCTACTTCTTCAATAATGGCTACATCATTTTGAATATTCGCTTCAACTAAACGATGATTCATATACTCGTAAAGAGGAAGCATCTGTTTCGAAATTTCAATATCCATATTGAGTGTAGACATTAGTTCGGCAATAATGGCTTGGGCCTTTATAAGATTTGTATTTTTTTCTTGGACATTTTTCTCTTGAATAGCTTGTTTCGCCTTAATCAAAAATTTCAAACATCCATTATAAAGCATTAACGTCAACTCGCCAGGGGAAGCAGTCGTTACACTATTTTGTTTATATGCGTTTTGTGCTGTTAAATTTGCTGCCAATAAAGGACAACTCCTTTGAAAGGTTACTTATTTACTAGTTTAAACCATTTTACGAAGAAAAGCTATTTGATCAATTACGCCTCGGCGTAATTGTGTCGGGATTTTGAATTGTGCAATCACAATTCACTCCTTTTAAAATCCCTGACATCCGCCGGGGCTTTATCTTCCATTCAGCTTGCGGCTTTCACCACGCTGAATGAAGATAAAATGTTAATTCTTTTTGTCATAATACATGCCATCCATCACACGAACATTCGAGTAAGGATTATAATATTGCTGTTCACTTTTTTTCGTTTTTTGAAGGTTTGCCATGTCTTGTTTAATTGCATCCATAACAGCTGCTAATCGTTTTTTAATGCCATTATCTAGTTCAAGCAAGGTACGATGAACACGGTCTTGTTCATCAAAATGAAAACCTTCTTGTTTCAGATCGTTTATAATCGTTCCACGCTTATCCAACATTGCATTAATGTTTTCAATGTAGTTATCTCGTTCTTCGCCTTTAGGAATATCACCTAAATGCTTAAATAAATTAGCTGAAGTCTGCAATAGTTGATTTATTTGCTGCATATTATTTCCCCTACCTTAATTAGAAGCCTCAACCTTGCATAAACATGCTAGATTGTTGGTTTGCTTTATTTATGGCTTGCTCCATAGCCGTAAATTGTTTCCAATATCGTGCTTCGATATCTACTAGTTTAGCTTGTAATTTAGTAATACGATTATCAGATTCTATAATTAGTTTACCTAAACTATACGTTTGATCTGTTTTTCCTTCCTTCCCTGCCTTCTTCTCAATGTTTTTTGTTAATGCATCTATTTCATCTCTTAGACGTTTTGTTATACCTCGTGAATCTTGGGTTACTTTTCTACCTTTTTCATCAGTTATAGTATTTACACTGCCTTGATTAGTAAACATTTGAATGACTTGATCAGGATCTTTTTCCAATGCAGCATCAAGTTTCTTTTCATCTATTACTAGCTTTCCACCATCTGATAGTATCTTAGATGTTGTGATCCCAATTTCAGCTAAAGAATCAATTGTATCATCACCTAATCCTTTGACAGTCGATACAAACTGAGAGCGCATTTTAGCTAAACCATCTCGAACTAACGAATCGCTACGTAATAGACCACTTTTTGCTTTTTCATCCCACAACTTTTGTTCGCTTTCTGACATATCTTCACGTTGCTCTTTTGTCAATGGTGGATAATCACGATATTTCTTCTCTTTTAATAAACCATTCATCGTATCAAGCATTTCATTATATGTTTTCACAAATTCTTGAATACTTTCTTTTATGCTCTTAGTATCTGTAGTAGAAGTTAAACTAACAGGAGGTACAGAAGGGGAATTATCGCCAACTGTACTGTTCTCTGCAGCCTTTGCATTATCAAGGGACTTCTGAGCCTCGGCAATACGTTTCAGACCAGTCTGTACATCCTTTTCTGCTACTTGATACGCAGTTTTATTATCATTATTCTTTTTATCAACTGCACTAAACTGTTTAAAATCCTCTAAGGAATCACTTAAATCAGATAAACGGCTCAAATCAACTCGATCCATTTTGCCGAATTTTTCTTTAACAGCATCACCTTTTCCGGCTAAAATCAGATCAATTTCACTATTATCTTTTCCTTTAATTTCAGATAAAAATGCTACATCATCGTCTGTTAAATTATTCAAAAAAGTTTTATCTAAGGTTTTAAAGGAATTTTCAAAATCTACTTGATGTGCTCGCTCAAGCAACGCTCCTCCATCTGCACTTTGTAAAGATTTTAAGTCATCTGCAGATAATCCCAATAGTTTTGCTTTTTGTTCATCTGTTAAGCTAGAATTGTTAATAGATGATTTAATACTCTCTGCATCTGTATAATCGATATTCAAAGATTGTAGGTCAGACAAATCAGTAGCGTTTAAAAGAGCAGCTTTTCCTACATTTGATAATTTATTAAATTTTTCTTGTTGATCAACTGTTAAATTATTTTTCCCAAAAATACGCTCGTGTTCTTTTTTATACGTATCATTATAATAAGTATTATAATCACCAAGCTTTTTATCTCTATCAGCTTCTAAAATTAGCTGTGCATCTTCAGCATTTTTCAACTCTTTTTCTGCTGCTGCTACACGATCAGCTGCGCCTGCTTTGGCATTGAATGTTGACTTAAGTGATACCTCATAGCCAGAAATCGTAAATGTATTTGATGAACGCTCCATCGAAATACCATTAACTTTTAGAATCGCATTTTTACCAGAAATTAGAGTTGCATTATCCATACCTAATGCATCAAAGAGTTCTTTCCCTTGTTCAAAAACAATCTCTCCACTACCACTTTTTACACTACCTGTATTATTTGCAGTTAATGAAAGTTGCCCATTTTCAAATAGCGCAGTAACACCGGCATTACTCTGATTGATTTTTTTTACTAAATCATTAATTGTATCATTTGAAGGATCAAACGTAATTGTAGATGCCTTTTCTGCTAAATTACCGTTCTTATCGATTGATTTTATCTCTATTGACTTAACAGAATTCCCTACCAAAGCTGATAATTTCGTTGTACCTGTATAACCTGTTTGCTCACCAATCATCTGAGTTGAAGTGGCTAATTGGGAAACACTTTCAATATTGAGAGAACCTGTGGCTGTATTTGTAGCTTTAACAGTTGCTAGGTTTTCATTAGAAGATGAAGCTGTTTTTTTCATCATTTGACTCTGTAACCACATTTTTTCCTCTAAAAATTTATTGAGTTTTTGTGTAGCTACATTGACATTACGATACGCGTCACGTTGCCATTCTAATGTTTGTTTTCTTTGAAATGCCTTATTCAACGGCATTCTTTCTGCTTGCATCAATTTCTCTACTATACTATCAATATCCATCCCTGAGGCTAATCCACCAATTCTTGAAACCATTTTTTTATCCTCCTATTTTCCTTTAAATTTTTTCGTCTACAATCATTCCTACCATTTTTTGCATCTCATAAAATGCATCCAATAATTTTTTTGGTGGAATTTCTTTTACTACTTCTTCAGTATCACGATTTACGATTGTTACATAATAACGTTCTAATCCCTCATGATAGATAAATTTAGAGGAACTATGATTAATTTCCAAAAATTCATTTACAACATCAACTGCCTGTTGTAGTTTATCTTTTGAAATTTCTTGATCTTCCACTGCTGCTGTTGTTTTTTCTACTATTGATTTAGAGATTGTTTCTGTCGAAACATTAGGCGTCATATTTTCCTGCACATTCGTTGCTTTTGTATTAGTTGGTGCAGTGATCGTATCATTTGACAGTCCTTGCGATACAATACGCATTTAACTCAACCTCCTAAACTTTTCAATTGCTTACCATTATTATCGGAAGTATTTTGTATTGTTTCACGTTTTTTGACAAAACAATCAGTTAGCCCTTGTTTATATAACAAAAAAACTCCTGGATCTTATTAGAATAGATTCAGGAGTTACAAACTAAATTATAAAATTAATTCACGTATAAATTCTTCAATATTAGCTACAGTTTCATCTGCCTCTGCTTTACTTTCCTTTTTAACACCTATATAAACTTTGCATTTTGGTTCTGTTCCAGAAGGTCGAATACAAATCCATGAATCATCTTTTAATCTATATTTGAGAACATCTGTTTTCGGTAAAGTTAATTTTTGTTTCTCACCATTTGCAAGATATGTAAAACCAACTTTGTAATCTTCTTTTGCTATAACTTTGATTCCAGCTATTTCAACAGATTTTTTGTTTCTAAAGTGCTCCATAATATTGATTATTCGTTTCTGCCCCTCCATCCCCTCATATGTAAATGACAACAACTTTTCTTGATAGTATCCATGTTGCTGGTAGAGGGAGTTCAGCACATCTAAAAGTGATAGATTTTGCTCTTTATAATAAGAAGCCATTTCTGCGGTTAAGAGTGCAATTTGTACTGCATCTTTATCTCTTACAAAATTCCCTGCTAGATAACCGTAGCTTTCTTCATATCCAAATAAAAACGAATGCTCACTAGTTGTTTCAAATTCTGCGATTTTCTCAGCAATGTATTTAAAGCCTGTAAGTGTATTTATCGTTTGTATATTAAAACTATCTGCAATTGCTGTCCCTAACTCAGAGGTTACAATAGTTTTTAACATTGCCCCATTCAAAGGTAAAGTTCCTGCTTGTTGCTTTGTAGAAAGTATATAGTTTAATAATAGGGCACCAAGCTGATTCCCTGTTAATAGCTGATAATAATCACCATTAAGTATCGCTACACCAAGACGATCTGCATCTGGATCTGTAGCTAGTATTAATTCAGCTCCAACTTTCTTTCCTAAATCAATCCCCATTTCAAAGGCAAGAGTTTCTTCAGGATTTGGATACAACACTGTTGAAAAATCGCCATCTTGAATAGCTTGTTCGTTAACAATATGTACATTTGTAAAGCCTGCATCTTTTAAAGCACGCTTAGTCGGCACAAGACCTGCACCATGTAAGGGTGTATAGACAATGTTTATATCCTTTTTGCCATTAACATGAACAAGTGTTTTTAGAGCTGAATTATACGCATCATCCAACTTTTCTAGAATCTCAATGCAATAACCCGATGTAAATAGTTCGTCTTTTGTTAGGGAATGAATTTTAAAAATATCTTCTACACTTTTCATATGTTCAGAGACTTCATCGGCAAATTGAGGTGTTAACTGTGCTCCATCTTGCCCATAAACTTTAAAACCATTATATTCTTTAGGATTATGACTGGCTGTAATAACTACTCCAGCATAAGCCGCTAAATATCGAATGGCAAAACTTAATTCAGGAGTTGGTCGACTTTCACTAAATACATAGCTCCGGATACCATATACTGCCAAAACTCCTGCTGTTTCATAAGCAAACTCCTGTGAAAAATGACGTGTATCATAAGCAATAACGACACCACTTATTTTCGCTACTTCTCCCTGACTTTCAATTTGACGAGCTAATCCTTCAGCTACTAAACGAATGGTATGAATATTGATACGATTAGTGCCAGCTCCTAGCTTCCCTCTCATCCCGCCTGTACCGAAAGGAACTAACTGATAGAAATGATCTTCCATCGTTTGTTTATTATCACCAATTTCTAGCAGTTCATCTTGATACATACGATTCGCTTTTTGTCGCCATAACTTATACAATTCTTTATGCACGAACCTTCACCACATCTTCCTTTAACAACTCTAACATTTTCTTTTTATATGCTTCTACACCAGGCTGATCAAATGGATTCACCTCAAGTAAGTTAGCACTGATAACACATGCTTTCATAAAGAACATCATCAAATATCCAACATGATATGCATCTAATTTTGGCAATTCTATACGAATAACAGGTACGCCACCTTCTTCATGTGCGAGTGCTACCCCATCTTTTGATGTTGCATTTACCTCATTCATTGATCGACCAGCTAAATAATTCAGACCATCTATATTTTCAGCAGAAAAAGGGATTTCAATATCTTCTTCGATATTATCAAAGTGAATAAGTGTTTCAAACATAATACGACTACCATCTTGAATAAACTGTCCAATAGCATGTAAATCTGTCGAATAGTTCACGGTTGAAGGATATAACCCTTTCTGTTCTTTCCCTTCACTTTCTCCAAATAGCTGTTTCCACCATTCATGCAATTTATTAAGTCTTGGCTCAAATGAGGCAAGCAGTTCAACTGAATAACCTTGTTTATATAATGCATAACGATCACAAGCATAATCGACTGCACTATTCGATTCACTAGAAAAATCTAATTCTGCTTGTCTTCCACCACGAACAAAAGCTTCTATATCAATACCTGCAACTGCAATTGGTAATAAACCCACTGGCGTAAATACTGAATAACGTCCTCCAACTTCAGACGGAACAGGAAATTGGCGATATCCTTCTTTAATGGCAATTTGCTTTAAGATTCCTTTTTCAGCATCAGTAGTAACAATTATTCTTTTACGTGACTCCTTACCATATCGTCCCTCCATATATTTTTTTACAACTCGAAAGGCAAGGGCCGGTTCCATCGTTGAACCAGACTTTGAAATAACATTGACATAAACGTCCTTCGTATTTAAATAAGACAATAGCTGCTTTAAATACGCACCACTCATATTATTTCCAGCATATAAAATTTCGACACCATTATTAGTATGGAAATAAGGAGTTAGAGCATCAATTACCGCACGTGCACCAAGAAAAGAACCACCGACACCAATAACTAGAAAAATTTGAGCTCTTGAATTTATTTGATTTGCAACATTTTGAATCATAAAAAGCTCTTGCATAGAAACAGGATTATAATGCTGCATGCTTGGATTTTCCGAAATTTTCATTTTAGGTAGATTAGCTAGTGGATGAAAATTAATCATATCGTCAACTCCTGTTAAAAACAGCTTACTCTTTTAAGAGCAAGCTGTGTGTTGTACTACTTATTTCGGTTGTTTTAGTAATTCTTTAATATTCGACACAATTATTGATAAATCTTCTACTGTCATATTTGGATGAATTGGTAATGTTAAAGCTTTTTCGTACCACTTTTCAGCAATTGGGCATACTCCGCGTTTATACCCCAACTGCTGATAATATGGGTGCCAATAGACAGGAATATAATGTACATGAACGCCTATATTTAAAGTTCTCATTTGTTCAAACACAAACTTACGCGATATTCCCTCAAGCTGAACCATATACAAATGCCAGCCGGAATTAGTTCCCTCTAGCTGCTGTGGAACGATAATTCCTTCTATATCTTGAAATGCCTCCGTATAAAATGCAGCAATTTCACGACGTTGTTGGATAAACGTATCAATTTTTTTAATTTGAGATAAACCAAGTGCTGCTTGTAAATCCGTCATTCGATAATTATAGCCAAGGTCAGTCATTTCATAATACCAACCTCCTTGATCAACTGAAAAGTCAGTTTGTTCAATACCATGACTACGGAATAATTGTAATTTACGATAATATTCCTCATTATTCGTTACAATAATACCGCCTTCAGCTGTCGTTATTGGCTTAACGGGATGGAAGCTAAACATTGTCATATCTGCCTGTGTACCAACTTTTTCTCCTTTATATTCAGCACCAAGAGAATGAGCACCGTCTTCGATGACAACTAGGTTATGTTCACGTGCGATGTCCATGATAGCATCCATATCTGCTGGTTGACCTGTAAAATCAACTGGGATAATTGCCTTTGTATTTGGTGTTATCTTTTTTCTTATCTCTTCAGGATTAATATTGTAAGTCTTTGCATCAATATCTGCAAAGACAACCGTTCCTCCCAAATAACGCACACAGTTAGCACTAGCCGCAAATGTAATCGGTGAAGTTATTACCTCATCTCCTTCATGTATACCTGCTGCATAACAAGCTGCGTGAAGTGCCGCTGTTCCGTTACAAAAAGCAACTGCATATTGAGCGCCAACATAATTGGCTATCACCTGTTCAAACTGTTCAATTTTTGGACCCTGAGTTAAATAAGGCGAGCGTAATGTTTCTATAACGATCTGTATGTCATCCTCATCAATAGATTGACGACCATAGGAAAGAAATTTAGGCAATTTTTTCATAACTATTCCTCATTTCTCAAAGCAGAAATAACAGGAGGATCGATTCTTGGTATTTTTCCGTCTAATAACTGATCTACAATATCATTATTATATTGATTATAAACAAAACGTAGATGCTGAGGCATCCAATCATTACCTATCCATAGTTTCCCGTTTGCTTTTTGTGGATGATATTCTACTTGGTCAAGAGTTGTTGTAGTTAGAATTGTAGATAAATCCTTAGCAACTTGAACGACCGCTTTACAAGCAACATCATGAAGCTTATCACCATAATCTAGATTCGGAACTGATTGATGGACAATATCTCCTGCATCTAATCGTGCTGATAATCTGTGAATTGTCATACCTGCCCAATTTGGTCGTAACATAAAGAATGGCCAAAATAGTGTAGTGTTTCCCTTATACCAAGGTGATAATCCACCATGAATATTCCATGAATGCTTTGGTAAAACATTTAACAACTCGTCAGATAACTTATGTACTCCATAACTGATAGCTATATCAAATGATTGTGAAGCAATCCACTTAATTGTTTCCTCACTATTTAACTGTGTTAAAGACACATTTAAAGTTGGAATCTCATGTTGTACTTTTTCGTGTCCTACAAATTGGCGCTGTTCGGCTTCATCTCTATCTGCAAAATGTCGAATAAAATTCAGGCGATCAATTTCTTCTAGATTGGCTGGTGGTTGAGGGACAAACGCTTCTCGGACTTCCATAACATGAGCAGCTACTATACCTAATTCAGCTAGTTTATTCACTACATATAAATGTCTCGGATGTGATCCTGTTAGTAATAATACTCTCACTAAAATAACCCCTTCTCCTCGTAAAATGGACCTTCAAGTAATTGATGTTCTTTTAATATATCAATTGAAGTTTTATAATCTTCTAGTGGATAATTTTTTATTAGATCTAATAATCTGTGCTTACCATCAGAATAACTTAGTAAAGTTAAAATCTGATTTAATTGTTGTCGATTATCAATGTTTGTATTATTCGATCTTCCACGTAAAGCTGGAGCATTAATATCAGGATATAAATTATATTTTCCCAATTTAGGTTCACCATAGGGTTTTTTATTGACATAATAACCATTTAATTCTTGTAACTTTAAAATATTTTCTATTTCATTAACACTATCTAAAAGTGCTTCTATTGACATCGATTCCTTAGTATCAAGCGAATTATGATAACCAGGATATGTCCCGTAAGTCATTTTTGCAAATTGCCCAACAGGTAAATTAAACCCAGGCGAACAAAATTGTCTTTCATCCGATCCATTTAGCGGACTAAATGGTCTAATAAGTAAATTTGGATTCTCTTTACTATTTAAATATTGCAGTAAAAGATTTAATGGTGATTCATTATTACGGGAAGCTTTATAACTTAGCTTCTTCTCTTTTCCCCCTAGACATGTTAATACCACTCCAGAATACATATTCTCCTTTAAATGTTGTCCGTATTTTGATAAATATGCAATAGATCCAATTGTTTCAGGTAAAAAAACAAATCGATAAGTTAGCTCTCTATTTTCCCATTGTTTAAGGCGATTATATAAAAAGGCTGCAACAATTGGTCCACTTAATTCGTTATTAGCCATAGAAGGATGACAAATATATGTACTAATTAAAACTTCTTTTTTTGATTTTCCAGGCAATATAGCTTGAGCAAAATTCAATTCTCCATCCACTTTTTCACTATCGATATAAACATGATAGTTTCCTTGAGGAAGAGTATCTAATTGATTTTGACTCATGCAAAAACCCCAACGTTCCTTATAATAGGAGATAACATAAGGCACAGCTTCTGGTAAATGGGGAATCGTATGAACATGTTGCTTTAATTCCTCAAGGGAAAGCCACATATCTATAGGTTCACTATAATTTACAACATGTAAATTTAAATCCTTTATATCAATGATTGTCTCACCATGCTCATCCTTAATCCAAGCTTCCCGTATAACCCACTCTTTTGGAATTTCCCAATCAAATACTTCTGTACCTGTTGGAATTCCTTCCATTTCAAGTGGAATATATTCTTGTAGGATACGAATTGTTTCTCGAACACCTACTCCTGTAATACTACGCATAATTGGAAAAAGTCGATCAAACAATTCGTCCATTTCTTTTAATTCATTCACAGTAATAACTCCCAACTTAAAGGTGTTCCCTTCTTCACATCTTGCTTAACAGTCTTTCCAAGTACTAAATCATAGTATTTTGTTGGCAGACCCAAACCTGGTCGAACATTTCTAAGATTTTCTTTTGTTAAAACGTCGCCTGCTTTTAAGTCTTCCCCTATATATAATGAACGTCGGAATTTAGTTGAGTCCTTTTCAGCTTCTGTTGGACCATACTGAACCTGCCCTAAGCTTTGCCATGCTCTTTCAGTTTCCTCTACAAGCATTTTTAACTCATGTGGCTCCATTGAAAATGCAGAATCCACTCCCCCATCAGCACGAGAGGTAGTAAAATGCTTTTCAATAACTGTTGCCCCAAGAGTTACGGCAGCAACCGATACACCAACACCCATCGTATGATCTGATAAACCAATTTCAGTACCAAACAACTCTCGCATATGAGGTATAGTAGCTAAATTAGAGTTTGCTGGTGTAGCAGGGTAGGTACTTGTACATTTTAATAAAATAATTTGATGATTTCCTTCAGCTCTTGCAGCTCGAACTGCTTCGTCTAGCTCTGCTGCTGTTGCCATACCAGTAGAAATAATAATTGGTTTACCAGTGCGAGCAGCTTTTCGAATTAACGGTATATCCACATTTTCAAATGATGCAATTTTATAAGCAGGTACATCAAGAGTTTCTAGAAAGTCGACTGCCGTTTCGTCAAATGGAGAGCTAAAAGCAAGTAATCCTAACTCTTTCGCCTTATTAAAAATCTCTTGATGCCATTCCCATGGTGTATATGCCTCTTTATATAAATTGTACAAAGAGTTACCTTTCCAAATATTCACATTATCCTGAATAAAAAACTCTCCTGTATGTACATCTAGCGTAATCGTATCTGGAGTGTATGTTTGTAACTTTAATGCATCAACCCCCGCCTCAGCGGCAAGTTCAACTAAGTGTAATGCACGTTCCAATGATTGGTTATGATTGCCTGACATTTCTGCAATAATAAACGGTTTTGTTTGGCGACCAATCTCTTTATGCCCTATTTTTATCATTTCATCAACTCCATTATTTTGTACATCCAAGCATTTGGTTGCTTGTTTGCAGTTAAAGCAAGCCCCTTAGCCCCCATTTCATTAACTGTAAGGGTACTTAGCAAACTCTTATATGTATCTTCGGCCACTTGCTCATGCCAACCTAAATTGTTCACAACACTAAGCTTCTCTGCGTACTCAGTTGTTTCTCGTTGATTTTCTGCTACAATTGTTGCACTTGAAGGGAGCCCAACATAGCATCGTTCCCACATCGTTGCTCCTCCAGTACCAATGGCAAAATCAGCTTGTTGCATGAGCATTGCCATATAGTCAATTTGACAATGAAAATGATACCCACGCTTGTTACAGATAGATTCGATTTGTACTTTTGACGGATTGCCATGACCAACAACGATATCGACATGCTCAAAAATAAAATAATCAAGAGCCTGTAATACTTTCATTGTTTCATTTGTTGGATCGCTTCCTCCCATAAAGACAAGTAAACGCTTCACTATATCCCCGCGTTCCCTTGGCTGTTGACGTACTTTAATAAATTCATCTCTTACAATTAAATACTGCGGTCCTAATAACTTTATACAATGTTCAGGTACAAGCACGTCATAGCGTGTAGCATAATTTGGTACAATATTTTGATCCAACACTACATCACATTCATGTGAACGGGCCAAATCATCTATCACAAAAATTTTTTGTGCATACTTTCGAATCGCTTGTTCCCATTCTTTATCAAGTGCATAATGATCAATAATATAGAGATCAGCGTAATCAGCTTCTTCCAAATTGTCAAAGCCTTCTTGTGCCACAAAGTTTATTATATTTCCGGGTAAAGGCTCCATCCAAAATGTCACTTGACAGCCTGCTTCACGGAATTTCTTAGCAATAGTTAGGCAACGCATCACGTGACCGCTACCAATTTCAATTGAAGCATCTGCTCGAATTATGACTTTCACTTATATCACCGGCTTTTGCTCAATATGGGAATTCAAATTAGCTACTTCGGGATGATTATTTAAGTATTGTATGACATCTACACTCGACACAAGTGGGTTGTTGAAATGCTTTGCTACATTATAAATAAGTGCATAATCTTCTTCTGTGTCTAATGTAATCCTTAATTTAGGCGCATTACGATTGGTAGGTGCTTTATAGATTACTGCCTCAAATTCATTTGCAAATTCATAGGCATAGTACGTTACATGCTCGCGATGCCTTTCTTCCTTACCTGCTATATTAATATGCAATAGTGCCTGATAAGAAATTAGTTCTACCGCAAGTCCGCGTGGCTGTTCTCCATCAATAAGAACAATATCCTTATTCTCGTTTGTCATCAATTCAACGATATCACTTGCCATTTCGTAATCAACAAATGGACAATCAGACGTTACACGCATAACATAGTCTGGCTCGTACTCCTTTGCACAATCTACAAAACGGGATAGGACGTCATTTTCTGAACCTCGGAAGCATCGAATATTATTTTCTAAACACCAAGTTGCAATCGCATCATCTTGAGGCATTGAAGTCGTTGCAACAATTACTTCATGCACACCTTTGATTTGTGAACAGCGCTTTGTAACATACATCAGTACATTCGAATCTCCTACAGGTTTTAATATCTTTCCTCTAAGTCGAGTAGAACCTATTCTAGCTTGAATAATAACAATTGTTTTCAAAAAATCACATCCTAAGTTTACATAGAAATCTTCTACCTAAATCGTTCCATTATCGACATGCACTACTGTTCCTGTAATAGACTTAGCTTGATCTGAGAGTAAAAAAAGTACTGTACTTGCTACACTCGAAACATCCGTTTCCTTTTTTAAAGAGGTTCTTTGATAAATACGTGCCTTTTGATCATCTGTCAATGTCGAACTCATTGATGTTTCCATAAAACCTGGTACAACACAATTAGAACGAATTCCTTTGCTTCCCCATTCTCTAGCCGTATTTTTTGAAAATGCCTCTATTGCTCCCTTTGATGCTGCGTACATGCTCAAACCTTTATATCCTGTATGAGCACTGATTGAGGAAATATGCACGATTGAACCCTGTGTTTTATGCAATAACATATCTCTGATTGCATATTTTGATAGATGCATTGCTGAAAATACGTTCACTTGGAACATTTGCTGCAATTGTTGCACATTTAAATTAGAAACAATGTCGTCATAAGCCATTGCTGAATTATTAACAAGCCCATGAATTGGACCTATTTTACGAATCTTATCCATGTACAACTGCTTAATTCCATCTACATCTGTTAAATCATAAGAAAGTGCCCTGAAACGATCTGGGTATTTTGCTAACAGTTCATCTGCTGCTTCTATGCTTGAACGACTAATACCTATTACACCAAAATCTGTTTCAGATAGGATTTGTTGAACAATCTCTCTTCCGACACCTCTTGAATCACCTGTTACAATAATCCATTTCATTTTCTAACCTTCTTTCCAGTTCGTGTAATCAGTAGCTCATCCACGAACTTAATAATGCGCGGTACTTTCCATGCCTGTAAATGAGTTGTAGCAAATTGCTTTAATTCTTTTTTTAACTCTTTTTCATCCAATTCCTCACACTTAATTACATCTGCAACAAGCATTTCTCCCGTCACACTATTTTTTTTCGACTTCACTACAACATCTATAATACCTGGTACTTGCATAAGTAGATTTTCAACCTCAATTGGATTTACTTTGTAGCCCCCTACATTGATCATATCCGATTGGCGCGATTGAAATTTAAAATGTGTTTCATCAATGGTTTCAACAGAATCCCCTGTATGAAACCACTCATTTTCTAATGAGTGTGACTGTCCAAGTAAAGAACGATGTATACACAATTCCCTCTGTTCAGTAATCTTTACAAATTGCTTATATTCTGGTCTAATTTCAAAAACATCACTTTTTGCCGCGAACAAACTTCCAGCCTCAGTAGATGCATATACATTAGTTATTTTTGAATTAGGAAAAGCATGCTTGATTTTCTCTTCTAAAAGCAAATCGAATTTTTCCCCACCAAATGTAACTCTTTCCATTGTTGGATATGTAGTTCCCTGTAGATATGGAAGGATATTACGATAAAATGTTGCCGTTGCTGAAATATGTGTGATTTGATACGTTTCCATCAATATTTTTATATTACTCATCGACTTACCAAACATATAAACTAATGGATTTTGATTAAGAAATGCTTGGAAAAAAACTTGTATACCAGCCATATGTGTAGGGTTATATGCAAATGCCCAAATACAATGTTCGAACTTTGCATGTACCTTTACATTTCTCGTCAGTGTATCGAAAGTATGGCCCATCTTTTTAGGACGTCCTGTTGTACCAGATGTATAGAGTGTTAGCATCCATTGATCTTTTTTGTATATTCTCCGTATCACTTCATCCATATTTTGAAAATGAAGACGCTCATGTTTCGGTACTTTAGTTGTTAATAGATTTGTATCTACACCTAGTTCACTAATCTCTTGCTCCGAAAAATCACCGTCTAATATTTCAAGTGGATAATTATAAAGCAAGCTATGGATAATCCCTAAAAAAACCTCATACGGATGGTTGTCTTTCACATATAAATATGAATATCCTGCTTCCTTACTGTTCAAGTCCATTAACAATTGTCCATATGTATAAACTGTGTCATTATATACTAAAAAAATCTTATCCATATTATTTACCTTCAATTTTAGCTATAATTTCACCAACTGTTTGAACGATGCCGTCTTCAAAAATATCCACATTAAACTCACTTTCAATTCGAACTGTTAATTCTGCCAACATTAAAGAATCTAATACAAGATCATCTCGTAAATCCATTGAGTCCTCTAACATCTCAAGTGGCGCATTCCCATCTTCTTCTCGCATTTCATTAATGATTAATAATAATTGGTCCATTGCTCATTCTCCATTCTAAAATTTCACTCTTCAAATTCGCCTATATATTTCTGATATTTATTTAATTGTAGCCAATCTTCTTTTAATAGCTCTAATAAATTCAAATCCCTGTATGAACCATTTTTTAAAATATGATCTTTATACATTCCTACCAGTCGATAGCCATGAAATAAATTCAACTTGAGGACATTATCATTCCCTTCCATTACTTCCGCAGTAATTTTATGGAAGTTATATTTCGGAAATATGTAATTATAAAAATATGGTGGAATAATACCTCCGTATAATCGATATTTTTCCTCACCGATATAAAAGCCCCAGCTTGTTCTTTTATTCAAATGATCAATATTATTTAATGAAATTACGCCTACTGATTCTCCCTTTATTTCAATAATCCAATAAGCATCGGATTCAGAATTTGAAATTCTTCTAAACCACTCTCTCTGTTTATCCATGTCTTTTTCAATATCTGTGTTCATGAATTTAGTGACATCTTCCTTTGTTCTCCATTCCAGAACTTGTTCAAGATGCTTTTCCCTAAGTTTAACAAAACGAATCATTAGAACCTCCATCACACATATTCTAAATCTAATCATGATATATCTATATTATCGGTTGTAAGTGCTTTTTTTCCATGTTTCCTTCAAAACAAAAACGACCTTCATAAATAATTGAACGTCGCTTGAATAAATATTTTAAGATACTACTAAATACATGTATATCATACTTAATAATTTTCTAGCGTGTATAACACTATCTATAGCTATTAATAACACTAATTATTTTAAACGTTTCTTCCTCAGTTTGTACCGATGAAATAGGTAGACTTATAATAGTGCGATGAATTTCTTCTGATATTGGATAATTAATATTATTCCATTCACTATAAGCAATTTGTTTATGCGGAGGAATTGGATAATGAATAATTGTTTGAATTCCATGTTCTAATAAAAACCTTTGAAATTCTTCTCGTTTTTCAGTACATACTGTAAAGACATGCCAAACATGTTGTTCTTGAGGTACTAGTAACCTTGGTAAAGCAATTTGTTTATTTCGTATATTTTCTAGGTATAAATTAGCTATCTTGCGACGTTTATCATTTTCAACATCTAAATACGGCAATTTCACTCTAAGTAGAGCCGCCTGCATTTCATCTAAACGATGATTATATCCTTTATATACATTCTCATACTTTTTATAAGAGCCATAGTTACGTAACGATCTTAGCTTTTCTGCTAATAAATCATCATTTGTTGTGATAGCCCCTGCATCACCTAAAGCCCCAAGATTTTTACCAGGATAAAAACTAAAGCCCGCAGCATCACCTAAATTACCTGTTCGTTTACCATCGTAAATTGCTCCATGCGCTTGTGCTGCATCTTCTATGACTTTTAAATTATATTTTTTTGCAATTTCTAAAATAGGTTTCATCTCGGCAATTAAGCCATATAAATGTACTACTAAAATTGCTTTAGTATCCTTTGTGATTTTAGTTTCAATTAAATTATGATCTATATTATAGGTTTCTATATCTGGTTCTACTAATATTGGTGTTGCCCCTACCTCTGAAATTGCTAATATAGATGCAATATATGTATTAGAGGGAACAATTACTTCATCTCCTACTCCAATTTCAAATCCCTTTAATATCAATTTTAATGCATCTAAACCATTACTCACTCCAATACAATGCTTATTTCCGCAATATGCGGCAAATTCTGTTTCAAACTCCCCTACCTCAGTACCTGAAATATACCAACCACTATTTATTACACGACTAGCCGCTTCTTCTAATTCTTTAGTATATTGGTTATTTATTTTTTTTAAATCGAGAAATGGAATCATCTTATTTACTCCTTCTGCTCAATCAATGACCGTTGATAAATCCTTGCCACAACTCTCACAAAACTTTCGCTCATTCAACTTTTTTCCACAGGTGCAAACGAACCCCTTAAATGTAGCTGGATTGCCGTACCATAATGTATAAGGAGGTACATCCTTTGTTAATACTGCTCCAGCACCAATCATTGCATGTTTACCAATCTTATTACCTGCAACAATTGTCGAATTAGCACCAATAGATGCAAAGTCCTCAATCACTATTTGTGCAAATTTTGATGGATAAACCTTTGAACGGGGATTTAAGTCATTTGTAAAAACAACGCTTGGACCAATAAATACATTGTTGCCAATACGGGCACCATCCCAAATATGTACACCGGATTTTATAGTTACATTATTTCCTATAACAACGTCATTTTCAATTAGTGTATGATCATTAATATTACAATTTTCTCCAATTTCAGCACCTGGAAACACATGTGTATAAGCCCATATTTTAGTATTAGAACCTATATTTCTGGTCTCCACTATAGATTTCTCATGTTTAAAATAATTCTTTTCAATAATATTATCCTTTAAATAAGTCTTAAACTCTTCATAATTTCTTAAATAATCATCCTCACTATATAACTCGCTAGCTAATACCATTAAAACACAATCTTTACTAAAATCGTACATTTCACGCCAAATAGTTTTATCTACAAAAAGTCCTTTATTTGGCTTATCCAATACATATTCTGATCTAATATTACCATTATCTAGAATTACTTTACATGATCCACTTACACAAATTAATACTTGTTGGAGGTCTTTATGTGCATGGAATCCTCTAGGCAACTGTGTATCAGTGTCATAAATATAATACACCCGCTTTATTCTAAACGGTATGTTTTTCATTTCTTCTAAACTTACAAGTGATCCTCTCGCGTCGCCGATTTCTGAAAATTCTATATACCTCTCTTGCATATTAAATCCCACCTTGGATATATTTATCAATATACCATTCGATTGTTTTCAAAATTCCCGTTTCAAAAGTTTCTTCAGCCCTCCAATTTAATTCTTTTTCAAGCTTACTCACATCAATCGCATATCTAAAATCATGACCATATCTATCTTCTACAAACTTTATTTGTTCTTTATAGCTTTTGTCTTTTGACCTTATCTTATCTAGATAATTACATATAATAATTGCTATTTCTAAATTCGTTTTCTCATTTTTTCCACCAATTAAGTATGTATCCCCGGATTTTCCCTCGTGAAAAATAACATCAATTGCTTTACAATGATCCTCAACAAACAACCAGTCTCTTATATTTTCACCCGAACCATATATCGGCAAAATATTTCCGTTTAATGCATTACGTATTAATGTAGGAATAAATTTTTCATCATGCTGTTTTGGGCCATAGTTATTCGAACAATTTGTAGTAACAACATTTAATCCAAAAGTGTGAAAATAGCTTCTTACCATCAAATCTGATGAAGCTTTACTTGCACTGTATGGACTATTAGGTGCATATGGAGTTTCCTCAGTAAACAATCCACTTTTACCTAATGTTCCATATACTTCATCTGTTGACACATGTAGAAAACGAGAATTAACATAACCCTCTTTATTATTAAAAGGACCTACTTGCCAATGATTACGGGCAGACTCTAATAAATTTATTGTTCCAAGAACATTCGTTTCCACAAATACTACTGGATTATTTATCGAATTATCAACATGAGACTCCGCTGCAAAATGAATTACATGATTTATATCAAATTCTTCAAATAAATTGTTAACAAATTTACTATCTCTAATATCCCCCTGCACAAACTTATAATTTTCTATATTAGCTACTTCTGAGTTATTACAAATATTCCCTGCGTAACTTAATGCATCTAGATTCACTATATTATATTTACTATGTTTATTTAAAAAATAGTGGATATAATTAGAACCAATGAAACCAGCGCCACCAGTTATTAGTATTGTTTCCATTACCTATATCACCTCATTGAATTCCATGAAAATTGCTTAGGTTCATTTGCAATATCAATTAAGTATTGTCCGTAATTTGATTTTTTTAAAGGCTCTGCAAGTGCTAATAATTGTTCTTGATTAATGTAACCCATTCTATATGCAATTTCTTCTATACAGGCAACTTTAAAACCTTGCCTTTTTTCAATTGTCTCAATAAACAAAGAAGCTTCCAGCAAAGAATCATGTGTTCCAGTATCTAACCAAGCAAATCCACGCCCAAGCAACTCTACTTTTAACTCTTTTTGTTCTAAATATTTTTTATTTATATCTGTAATCTCTAATTCTCCGCGTAAAGAGGGTTTAATTCCTTTGGCAATTTCCACCACTTTATTATCATAAAAGTATAGTCCTGTAACTGCAAAATCAGATTTAGGATTTTCAGGTTTTTCTTCAATCGATTTTGCATTTAAGTTTTTATCAAATTCCACTACACCAAATCTTTCAGGATCTTTTACACGATATCCAAAAACTGTAGCACCATCCGTTCTTTTGGCTACATTTTGTAGAATCGGTGTAAATCCTTGCCCAAAAAATATATTATCACCTAATACAAGTGCGACATTACTTTCGCCAATAAAATCTTCTCCAATTATAAAAGCTTGAGCAAGCCCATCAGGCTTTTCTTGTTCTCTATAGCTGAGTGAAATTCCTAATTCACTTCCACTTCCTAATAGTTGTTTAAACATTGGTATATCAGATGGAGTAGAGATCACAAGAATATCCTTAATCCCTGCTAGCATTAAAACCGAAAGGGGATAGTAAATCATCGGTTTATCAAAAACTGGTAACAGTTGTTTAGAAATAGTACGGGTTAATGGATATAATCTTGTACCACTCCCTCCAGCCAAAATAATTCCTTTCACTTTTTACACATCCTTCATAAATAGTTTTTATTGAAAATCTAAACCCTTTTTAAATCCAAGTGCTTCTAATTCTTTTCCGATTTCCTCATTAAAACTACTTAAGATTAATATAAAAACATTGGATTCCTCTTTTAAATACCCAGGTGATTTAACTTCAAAGCTATTCCATTGACCAACTCTATTAGAATCAATAAAATAGTCAAACGTTAAGTCAGGATATTTAAAAATAAAACTTTCTGCAAAATCACCTGTTCCCCATCCAACTAATTTTTTATTTTTAGCAAGAACTTTAAGGCTTTCTATTTCAATATCGAACCAATATTTTTTAGGCTTTGGATTTAATTGTTCCAATCTTTTCTTTTCAAAATAAGTAGCTAATGTTTCTAATTCTTTTTCACTTAACGATAAATGGTTATTCACAATAAACTTTTTATATAAATCTGCTATGCCGCCAATTATAATATCTTTATTTCTACCAGAATTCCCACTATGAATCCTATGTAAAATCAATGGTTCATCTATAAAGCCAATTTCATAAGTTCTGGAAATTCTCAACATCAAATCAACATCTTCAAACTTTATGTCTTCGTCAAAGCCACCTATATCTCTTAATACACTTGTTTTATAGACGAAACTTGGTGATGGTAGATCGAAAACATTGTATAATAAAAATGAATTAATATTTCCTTGATTAAACGGTATAACCTCAGAAAATAATAAACCTTTATTATATTCCTTTTTATCGATAAAAGCAGTATTTATATGCATTCCATTTGTATATGAGCATGCATATGCATTCTTTTCTAAAAAATACACTTGTTTTTCTAGGTAATTTTTATACATTAAGTCATCTGATGGTAAGATGCAAAAATACTTCCCTTTAGATAGTTGTAAGCCAATGTTCATTGTTTTACAAATACCGACATTCGATTGTTGAATAAATTTAACTGATTCTATACTTTCAGCTAATTTTGGCATAAAATTTTTAATTATTTCTACAGAATTATCCTTCGAACCATCATCTATAATTATTACTTCAATGTTTTTATATGTTTGTTCACATAGACTTTGAAGTGTTTCAACAATATAATCTGAATGGTTATAGGATGGTATTAATACCGAAACTAATGGATTCATTCATTTACCCTCTTATTACAATTCTTTTAAAATATATTCATAAATTCTATCTGTAGGTCTTAATTTTTTATTTAACATCATGTATTTTTCAACCATTTGCATTCTCTCTTTATATTTATAATCGTCTCTTCTGAATAATGTTTCATGAATTTGTAATCTTATATCTGAACCAACATCCACCTTGTAGCATGATTCAATAATTTCTTCTCCTACCTGATTCAACTTTAAATCGCCTTTTTTCTGTAGGAAAACAATTGACTTCCCTGAAGGCATATATTCAGCAATAAAGGAATTACTATCAAGTAAAAGACCATCAGATAATTTAAATAAATTTACGTAATCATGTCCCTCATAAAATTCTACATTTTCTAAATTTCTAAACAAATTAAAGATTTTGTCTGCCCTTTCTCTTCCATAGTTATGAGCTAACTGTGGATATAGTAATGGGTGTGGCTTAAAGATCCAAAAGTATTTTTTATTTTCTTTAATTAGTTCTAAGATTTCCTTATATATATTGTTAAAATTCCCGTACCAACCAATTCCACGATCTGTTTTTGGGCTTACTGTCCAATGTGGTGCATAAATGTAAAGTTTTTCAAATTTGGCTGTGTCATATTTTCTTAAATTTTCTGCAAAGTTTGTTTCCTTGAAATAATAATCGTCAAATTTCGGGTAACCTAAATTCACAAAATTACTCACTGTTATTCCAAGCTCTTCTTCTGCAATTTTAGTATGTGCATCAGTTTCTATAAATACTTTCCAAGCCTTCGTAAAAATCGGTTTTTTATAAAACTCCATTGTATGAACTAGTAAATAGCAGTAATGAATATATGCCGTCTTGTATACTCTTGAGGCGTTTTGAGGTTGCCAATCTTCCTGCAAATAGTATCCATCATATGGATCACAATAAATAACTAAATCCGGATTAATATTTTTTAACTCCACCCATTCTTCTGTTTCTTGATTATAACCCGAAACATAATTTAAATTATTATCCTTAGCAAATTGAATTGACGGCTCAAAGTCATGTGTGAGTTGGTGCATTTTCTTTTTTGTAAGTTTTTCTTGAGGAATTTCGTCTTTATAAATTGCCCAAATATGATTGATTGTTTCACCACATAAAAATACTACAGGCTCATATTCAGGATTTTCTTCAAACTTTTTGTATAAATTATTATAAATATTCCAAAATACAGGTCTTGTTAACATAAATACAATTTTCTTCATGACTATTCTTCCTTTATAGTTATTTACATATAATCCTTGTCTCTTTCAAAGCCATTATTATCAAGCCATTTTACAATTTCCTCTTTATAACTACTTGCGATTAAAATAAAATAATCTTTTTCTAATTGAAGTAATGCTTGTGAACTTATTACTTTTTTATTTAAAAAAGTTTGTCTTTTAGGTAAACTCTCTATAAATAATGAAACTTCTAGTTTACTTGATTGAGAATCTAGTAAATCTTTTGCATATGTGCCAGTTCCCCACACATACAATTTCTTATTGTTTACAAAATCTTTAAAGTTTTCCGTCTTGATAAATTGATTTTTTTTATATTTACCCTCTAGTATTTCTATATCTTTACTTAAGTTATGAATTAACTTATGTTTTTCTTCTTCACTATAATCTGGATCTAACGAATACTTTTCAATAATTTGCTTAAGCCCTTTGATTATTATGTCTGGATTCCTTCCAGAGTTGGTATTGTGTAATCTTCGATAAAACAATTTCTCGTTTATACATCCCATTTTGTTATATTTAGAGATTCGTAAAAACATATCTACATCTTCAAATTTTAAAGTCTCATCAAATAAGCCTATTTCCTCAAAAATACTTGCTCTATAAATAAAAGAAGGTGTTGGAAGATTTAAATAATTATCCAACATAAACCATCTTAAATCTCCACTCTTGAAAGTAAATAGTTCTGAAAAAACATTCCCCTTACTGTAATCATGAATATCTAATTCACTACTATTTAGGTTAATCCCATCTGTATATGAACATGAATAATCTTTATTTTCTTCAAGATAACAAATTTGTTTGCAAACAAAATTTTCAGAAAAAACATCATCAGAAGGACAAATAAAAATATATTTGCCTTCTGATAATTGAATTCCATTATTAAAAGTTTTACATATCCCTTGATTTTTCTGTGATTTCACAATAACTTTACTAAATCTATCAACAAGCTTTTGCTCATAATCTTGGATAACTAAAAGGGTATTATCACTAGATCCATCATCAATCACAATTAGTTCCATATTTTCATATGTTTGGTTAATTAAACTTTCAAAAGTTTTTACAATATAATTTCCATGATTATATGCAGGTATAACTACGCTTACTAATGGTTTAGTCATCTTTTCACCATCCAGTTTTCAAAATCAATGTCACTAAATTGGACAATGCTATTTGCTATTCTAGTAGTAGATTCTAAGGATACTTCTATTTCCTTTAAAACCTCATCTGTAATTTTATAGCTTTCAAGGTCTAACGAAATATTTAATTCCTTATATAAGGCTATCAGTTCCTGCACTGGATTTGCACTTTCGGGAAAGATGCTATATAAACTATTCTTTACACCATCTTTTAGTAAAGCAGCTTCAAAAATAGCTGGTAGAGTAATACTCGCTGCAATGCCATGTGGAATTCCCTTATGCAGTGTCATATAATAGGACATCGCATGTGCAATAGCTGTTTGAGTATTTGAAAACGCTAAACCAGATTTATATGATGCTAACAGCATTTTCTCTCTCAGCTCAATATTTGTTAAATCCTTAATCAACTTCGGTAGGTTTTCTAATATCATTTTCGCTGCACTAACCGCGTATAATTCAGATATAGGATTCGCATTCTTATTCCAAATAGCTTCTAAACTATGTGAAAGTGCATCTAGTCCTGTTTGAATTGTCAACTCTTTCGGTATGGTCACATGTAGTTCTGAATCTAGAATTGCACTTTCACAATACAAATTTGAATGCGCAATCGAATATTTCTTTTTATTCACATCATCCCAAATTGTTCCCCACGATGTAACTTCACTACCTGTTCCTGCAGTAGTTGGGATTGCAATAATAGGTTTAGTTTGAAACTCTAAACCTTCAAAGCCTTCTAAAATTACCTTTTTAATATCTATTTGTTTTGTCTCATTAAACACTGAAAAAGCTTTAGCAATATCTATAACACTGCCTCCACCTAGCGCAATAATCACTTCAAACTCATCATAATTTAACTGTTCTCTAAACATTAAAACTTGTTTAAGCGTTGGATTGGGTTGTATATTAGAAATAATATTAATAATACTCGGATTTGTATTCAATAAATGCTTAACTAGTCCTCTATTAACGAAACCACTTGATGTTACTAAAAGTGCCTTTCTACCTTTAAGAAATCGCGGAAGAAACTTCAAACTCCCTGCACCAAATTCTATTTTCACTGGATTGTCATATTGAATCATCTCATCTAAACATCCTTTGCGCTTCATCATAGTCTTCTAAAAAGTCAATTTCCATCCAATTTTCACCATGAATTGAGTAGCATCGAATCTGCTCTCCGTCACGTGCAATATTTGAGAAAGCATAAGTGTCATAAACATTTAACTTCTCATGGACTAAAACTTCTTCTATGTATTCATAGACCATTTTAGGGTTTTGAATAACCGCAAGTCCAATCCATTCCCCTGCACTTTCTGATTGAGCAATTTCTTTACTGGATTCAATTAACATTAGCTCTTTATTTACTTTCACTTTCATTGCTTCTTCATCAGTTTCTTTGAAATCAACGGCTAAGTGAATTTGAGCAGAATTATTATTCGCGTCCTCTAAAAATCTCTTGATTAAAGTTTCAGTAATAACAACATCACCATGTAAATATATGAACGGCTCAGCTTCTACCGCATGTTTTGCCAAATATAAAGAACCCATATTATTACAATGTCTATAAAAAGGGTTGTAGATAAATGTTGCTGTATCTCCAACTTCATTTTCAATTTTTTTATTTAAATATCCTGTAACAACGATCACTTCTTCAATTCCCATTTTTTTCAAAAGTTTAATATTACGAGAAATAATTGGTTCATTATTAATTTTCAATAAACATTTAGGCTTATCTAATGTTAAAGGATATAATCGGCTTGATAATCCAGCTGCTACAATAACTGCTTTTTTTAACAACTTATTCTCCCCCAATATTTATCATTAATCGTTGCTTTACTTCAACTGGTGTCAATGTAGGTCTACCTAAATTTTCCTTAATCCCTTTTGCTGTTTTTATATATCCAAAAGTAAGTTGCTGCTGTTCTCCCCAACTTTTCAAGGACTTATTTAATTCCTTTATTCCTGTTAACTGTACTACTTTTGGATATCCAGCACCTGTAGCTATATCTAAAAAATCAATATTTCCTGATACTGTTTTTTGCCCACCAGTAGACTCATGTAAAGCATTGTCTAATAATAAGTGATATAAATTGGCGGGTGCGTAATATGCATTAGTTGCTAATGAACCCATTCTCATTAAAAGTGATCCATCGCCATCAATTGCTACCACTTTTTTATCAGGCCTAGCTAATGCAAGACCCAAAGCAACTGAACTAATACATCCCATCGATCCTACCATATAAAATTGATTATCTACATGACCTAATTCAAATAATTCTCGACCTGTTACTCCAGTAGTCGCCAATAATAATGTGTCCTCATCCGCAATAAATTTTAATTCTTTTAATACTTCAATTCTTTTAGGAAGTTGAGAGACGATAGCATTACTACGTTGAACATTTTCTTTAGTATTTGAAATAGTTTCGCCTTGATCATTTAATTTTTCTTTTTCAAATGTATCTTTTTTTACGATAAAGAAAAATGATTTACCACTTTCAATTACTTCATTCGCTTTTGCTAATTGTTTCATTGCATCTTCGATATTATCAGATAAAACTTCATTTTCAATCTTCATCACATTTAATAAATCATCCGTAATTACACCCATTAGTTCATGCTGTGGCTCATCAGCAACACCCTTCTCACCACGTAGACTAACAAATCCCAAAACAGGAATCTCAAAAGTATAATTTAGAGAAGTCAGGGGAGATACTGCATTTGTTAAACCTGAGTTTTGGCAAAGAAAAATAGTTTTCCTTCCACCTAAATTAGCACCAGCACAAATTGCTACTGCATCACCTTCATTTGCAGCCATTACAAATTGATCATTATTGATTGCATAATTAATCATTGATTTTAAAAATGAACAAGGTACTCCACTATAAAAGTCAAATCCGTACTTCTCTAACTCTGAACCAAAGTCTGACATCTTTAACATATTAGAATTCACCTGCCTTTTGCAATTCAATGATATTATCTATATCCGTCCATGAACCCCTAATATATTTCACAGTAACATCTGTATTGGTAACAAGATGATTAAATAAATCACTTAATCTTAATTTTTTAATATCTTGATTTTTTGATAATTTGTTAATAGCTAACTTCACTTTTTCAAGTCCATTTTTATTAATTTTCCAGAGCCCAATAAACTCTCCATTAATATCATTAGTTGTTAGTTCTGAAGACATTCTTTGTAAGGATACTTCTTGTTCAAATTGTTTTTTATCGTATGGATTATTAGTTACTACATAGTCCTTATAACCTACTTCTATTTCTGTATCTGCATCAACTATAATCGTAATCTCATCTTTAGAATTTAATAATTCGTTTAATATGTAAGATTTAAATAATATATCTCCATACGAAATTACTGCTTCATTTTTCATATTTTCTAATGCAAGTGAAAGAGAATACAATTCTTTAGAGTATTCAAATTCTTCATTTTCAACAAAATTAATATTTTCTTGATTGAAATGTTGTTTTCCAAACCCACGAACAACAGTTATATCTTTTATCCCAACATCATTAAAACCACTAATTAAACGATTCACAATAGGCTTTCCATTTACAGGAAGCATCGCTTTTGGCAATTCTCTCGTTAGTTCACCAAAGTTTTCCCCTTTAGAAGCTGCTAAAATAATTGCTTGTATATCTTGGCCATATGTAGGCAAATATTTTTTTTCAGCTATTTTTAATTCGTCTGCACCTTGTAACTCAAAAACATGGCTTACTGAAGCTATATTCCCTTCTATATTCACCAAACTTTGGTCATCAAAAATTTGTTGTGTAGTTTTTTCCATTGATGCAATTGCCGAACGAATATTATGGTTAGCCCAAATAACAGTACTCACACCCCAATCCTTGAAATGTTCTGTTGGCGTAGAATAGTATTTTGTCGGAACGATAATCACTGGGTGCCTATTTTGCCAAACCTTCATAAAGGCCATGATTTCATTGGCATTAGACTTTTTACTGTGCATTAATATCGCATCCGCCCCTGCTTTTCTATAAGCTTCTGCACGTTTCAAAGCTTCATCTAGTCCCCAACCTGCAATAAATGCTTCAACTCGAGCAACAACAACAAAATCTGGATCGGTACATGCATCTTTTGCTGCCTTTATTTTTCCGCAGAATTCCTCTATATCAGCGAGAGGCTGTGATTCTCCTCCAATAAATGAATTCGTTTTTGGGAACAACTTGTCCTCGATACATACCCCCGCTATACCACGTTGCTCTAATTTTCTTACTAATCGTCGCATATTATTAAAATTACCATATCCAGTATCGCCATCTAATAAAATAGGGATATTTGTAGCGTCACTCATAAATTCAATTACTTCCAATACTTGTGTCCAGGAGGCCTCATTATTATCACGAACGCCTAAAGCAGCGGAAATAGACAATCCACTAGCCCAAATACCTTTGAAACCGGTATTTTCAACAATTTTCGCAGAAAGTCCATTGTGTGCTTCCATTAGAAACTCAAGATTATTTGAAGTTAGCATATTTTTTAGTAGTGTAGTTTTTTTCATATAAGTATTTCCTCTCCTAATCCAATTACTTAATTCGTAAAAGCAAATGGGTAATCTGCAAATGTAGTATCCTTCTTAGGAACTTTCCAATTTCCATATGTATGTTCCAAATAATGTACATATTCTTTGGGAACATTGATTGATTCGCCTTTAAAAAGTACTAAATCATTTTCTAAGAAATGAATATCAGATACCTTATTCATCGTTTGAATGGCAAGACCGCTTTCGAAATAAATAATCCATAAATCAACAGCGAATGCCTTTAAACCTAAGTCGAATATATCTTCAAAATTTAATACTATATTAGATACAGTTTTATCTGAATTATAAATTATTTCATACTTCCAAATCACACCTTTGTTAATTTTCAACAAAATTCCATCAATACTATGAATTAAATTATTTAATTCATAGTGCGGGATACTGAAATCTATATCATCATCCCATGTAATTAATCCTCCATCTCTTACAATTCCTAATAAAGTACCGAAATCGACGAAATAATTAATACTTAACTCTTGAAATGATTTGGATAATTCCAGCAATATCTTTTGAGCAAATTCACGTGTTTTATTATTTTGAAAAGGATATTCTACTGATTTCAAAAAAGATTTCGGCGCAGCAATTATTTTATTTTCATCTACCCCTAAGTCTAAAAGTTGTTTTTGTATTGGGTTAAAATACATGCTAGTTATAACAACATTATCAAAATCATAGTTCAAAATATCATGTGGAGGAATAACAAGATAATTCTCTAATTTCAACCCAATTTTATTCCTATCATTATCTGCTATTGCTAAAATTTCAAACTCCGATTGTTTTTTAATAAAATTTTTACCACCCTCACTAGCTCCAAAAATAATTACATTTTTTTTATTATTATCAATCATTTCCTCTTTTCCTTTTCTTCTGCTTTAATAGTCTTTAACTAAGTTTTTTAATTCCTCTATCTCTAACCACTCTTCGTTATTGTCACTCGTATAAGCAAAACCATCTGGTAATTCTTTTCCACCCTCAGCATATTTTTTTGACCACCATGGGAATTCCGGTTTAATAATATAATAATCATCAAATTCTACTGTATGGCGAGCATCGTCCTCCATAATCATTGCTTCATGTAATTTTTCACCTGGACGTATACCGATAATTTCAATTTTACATTCTGGTCCAATGGCCTTTGCTAAGTTCACAACTTTCATACTTGGGATTTTAGGCACAAAGATTTCTCCGCCATGCATACGTTCTAAATTATCTAATACAAATTGGACACCTTGCTCAAGTGTAATCCAGAAACGAGTCATACGCTCATCTGTAATTGGTAAAGCACCGGTTTCTTTCATTTTTTTAAAAAATGGTACTACACTTCCACGACTGCCTACCACATTGCCATACCGTACTACTGAAAAGCTAGTCTTTTTATCTCCAACATAGGCATTGGCAGCTACGAATAATTTATCTGAAGCTAGTTTAGTAGCACCGTATAAATTTACAGGACTACATGCTTTATCTGTAGAAAGTGCAATTACCTTCTCCACCCTACAATCAATAGCAGCCTCTATAATATTTTGTGCACCATGAATATTTGTTTTTACTGCTTCAAATGGGTTGTACTCACATGCATCTACATGCTTCATTGCTGCTGCATGGATCACAATATCTACACCATCAAAGGCTCGATACAAACGATCTTTGTCTCGTACATCGCCAATAAAGAAACGAAGTCGATCGTCTTTAAATTCTTGTTTCATTTCGTATTGTTTTAATTCATCTCGACTAAAGACAATTATTTTTTTCACATCTAATGTCAAAGCTTTATGAATAAACCTTTTACCAAAAGAACCTGTTCCACCTGTGACAAGAACAGTTTTATTTTTTAATACGTTCATAGCGCATATATCTCCATTCTAATTCATTAAATTATGTATTTTATTATACAACCAACTTCTTTCTATATATATCGACAAAATTCCTCAATCATAAATAAAAACCTACATCTCAGTAGGCTTTTATTTTGAATTAACAATGCTATTCAGTTCTTTTTGGTTTATATATGGTACTTTAGGTATAAAAACACCTTGTTCTGATGTAGTATAAAGTTTTTTTGACATTCGTTTGGCCTTATTTTCTATCCACCTTGTATAGACTTGCAAATTTGGTGTCGTGTGAATGAAAGAGCCATCATTAGCAAGAACTTCTCTTATATTCAAATCATCACTGACAGCCCTTCCTGATGTAGAATCTTTGGCATGAGTTTGATTGCCTACAAAACCTAGATCTTGTCCAAATAAAATAATCTCTTCAAAACCCAAATATTCAAGTAAGCTAATAGCAACTGTAGATACAGAGCCCCCCGTCTCAAGCAAAGGCATTTTATGTTTTTCTGCAGCCACCTCTGCTAAAGGATACCCTTGTTGAAATATTATATAAGAGTCTCCCTCATGTTTGATAACAGTTTTAGCATTTGCAGTGCTTAAAAAATACAATGGTCCAAGATATCCTGAACCTTCAATTTGTTTAATAATATCATGCTTTGCATCTGAAATTATAGCTGCTGTCGGTGTTATTCCATTTAGCAACAATAATTTTAAAGCAGAGCCTACCGCAAATATTTCAACTTTATCCTGAATTTCTTTTAACCAACTTACTGTTTTATTAAGTGATGGACCTGATGCAACAATACAAGCAATTTCCTTTTTATATTTTGGGTAACTTTGTATTTCTGGAGAAATTCGCATGTTGCTATTAAAATTATTTTTCATTAAATCAGCAGTTTTTTTAAAGGTTACTTGATTAATTTTTATATCCTCTAAATAAGCAAATAGTGAATGGTCTTGTCCAATTGCTCTTATCCAACTACCAGAAATTAGTACCTGGGTCTTTTCATTCAATATAAAATCCTTCAAATCATGAATAATTTCTATTTGTAAATCTTCGGATTCGTTGTTGTTCAAAAATAACTCATATTCTATTTTTTCAAAGAAATATACAATTACTCTTTTACCTTTTGCCAATTGCGCTAATCTTTCAGCGTGATAGCCAAGACCCAAACCAATTAAAAAATACTGTTCCTTGGATTCTTCAAATTCACTATCTACCCATTTCCAAGCATCTTCCCTAGGTCTATATTTACTATATACAGCATAATTATTTAATGTTAATGTTGCTTCTCCATTTTTTGCAGTAGCAACTTCCCAGTTCATTAGTTTTCAAACCCTTCAATTGGTGATAGTTGTTCAAAAAATGGTGCGATTTCATATTCAAACATATCTGCAACTAATACATAATCTTGCAATTCTAGCCCACTATTAATTTCATTTAAAAACTCATGTATTTGTTCAACTGGTAAGTGAACTGTTATATTATTTTTAGAAAGTAAATCACTCGCTTCTACTAACCAGCCCATTCCCTCTGAAAACTGTAAAATCATTTGCATGGCTTCTGGTACTTCATCTTTACGTAAATGTTCTGCAATTTGAATACTTCCTGAAGATACTTTTAAAATATATTCATTATAACTATTAATTACTTCAATTACTTCATTCATTGTTTTCAACCTCACTATTTTCTAATACTTTTTTTATGCACTGCTCTGTATAATTTATAGCATCTTGTAGCTGTGTATATAAGGCTTTAGTTTGCTTATTAACTCGTTTATACGTTTCAGTTGTAGTTTCATTCTCAATTGGTAAATAATGATTCAAAATATCTATCGTAATAGAATTAGTCATTGGCTCCATAGGAATTTTAACAAGAAGCTTATTAACTTTCTTATCTATACTATCTAATTTCTTTAGAGCTTTTTGATCTATCTGATTTAATGACTCTATTTTTTTTACAATAGTTAACCCATTAATTAATAATTCTTTTAGTTCATTTAAACTAATAAGAATTTGTTTTAATTTATTATGAACATCTAACTGTTGGCTTGTATCATTTACTTTCGTCACTTTGGATATTACTTTATCACCTGCAAATTTCTTAAAAAAATCTTCGAATGTCATCTGCTCAAATCCATTTATCTTAACACCACCTTCAGTACAATTAAAATAAGGTACATCTGGCTTTCTAACCGTGATAAGTGCTTCAAAATCTAATTTCATTGATTGCAAGACAGGGTTTGTCCAAACAGGCTCTCCATAATATCCTTCAACTTGAAATGCTTCTCGCTCTTTTATAAATGCTTCATCAATTTCTCGAGCATGTTTATTATTTACAGCATGTGTTAAATTATCAGTATATGCTAAATCCTGTCCAATTAATGCAATTGGTCCAGACGAAATATAATGGGCTATATTAAAAGCAGCATGAGCCACACTCCCTCCATACTCTAAAGCGGGGAATTTTAAATTAAATTCTTTTTCAAGATACATTGATAACTCATCAAAACTCTCAGTTCCAATTATATAGCCTCTTTGCGAGAAGGATTTTCTTACCTTATAGTGATTTTGCATACAATAAATGATTTCAGCATTTTTAAAGTTTAATTGTTTAAAATGGTTGTAATTTGGTTCGCCCCCATCTATCGTTACAACATAATCAGGCTCAATATCATTACTTAATAATGAATTAGTAGTTGAGCCAGCTGAAATTAATATCAAATTATTCCTATATTTTTTTAATAACGGTATTTGTTTCGTTAAAGAGGGACCCCCAGAAGCTATCACGATAGGGCAATTATATTGTTTATGCAACCTCTCAATTGTGCAATCTTTATTAAGATTACGTAAATTTTCGATAAAATTACGTTGCCACTCTTTCGCATAGCGTATTAACGTATAATCATTTGTTCTATTTTTATACTGTATATCCACTATTTTTTTTAGTAGTTCTTTATACTCCTTTGGAAATACCTTTTCATAGTTTGAAGTACAGATTATTTTAAATGCTACACGTGTATTTGCAGCAATTTTATTTATATATAGTTCAAGCATGGAAATAGCTGTACTATCAAACAAAAATAAATTAGAAGATTTGCGTTCAGGTCTTAATGTTCGACTATCAAATAAGGGATCTATTACAATAATAGTCTCTTCAAATGATCTACGCTTTAATAAAGCATCTACTACATAACCACACCCATAACCAAAAATGATATGAGTGTGATGAGGTGTGTATTGGCGATGAATTAATTGTTCTGCTTCTTTGTTGGGATTATATTTACTATGTACAAAATACTCATTTATTTTCAATGTTTCCTCGCCATTTTTGCTTGGTAGGAACTCAATATTAATATTCAAAACATATCACCTCAATACTTCTATCATCAGTTATATAAATATTTAAAAAAACCCCTAGCCAAAGCTAGAGGTTTGCGCGTTATAAATTAACCTAGTAATTGAAGAACGCCTTGTGGTTGTTGGTTAGCTTGAGCTAACATTGATTGTGCAGCTTGCATTAAGATGTTGTTTTTAGTGAAGCCCATCATCTCTTTAGCCATATCAGTGTCACGGATACGTGATTCAGCAGCTGTTAAGTTTTCAGAAGTTGCACCTAAGTTGTTAATAGTGTGCTCTAGGCGGTTTTGAACTGCACCTAAAGATGCACGAGTTTCAGATACACGGTTTAATGCTTTGTCGATAATTGAAATTGAGTTATCAGCAGATGTTTGAGTTGAGATATTGATACCTTTACCAATTTTATCTGCGTCAGTAAGTTCTGTAGCTTTAGAACCAAGAGCATTTACACCAAGTGCAGTTGCTGACATGTTACCAACACTTAGGTTGATAGATTGACCAGAGTTAGCACCGATATGGAATACTTTACCACCAGCATTTGTTGCATCGTTAATATCAAATGCTGCGCCATCTTTTACTTGTTTACCAAAAGTACCATCTAATAATTTTTGTGTGTTGAACTCAGTATCTGTAGAAATACGAGTGATTTCTTTTGCTAAAGAGTTAATTTCTAATTGTAATGCAGCACGGTCAGAAGATACGTTTGTATCGTTTGCAGATTGTACTGATAATTCACGCATACGTTGTAGGATTGCGTGTGTTTCGTTAAGAGCACCCTCAGCAGTTTGGATTAAAGATACTGAATCTTGTGCGTTTTTTGTAGCCATATCAAGACCACGGATTTGTCCACGCATTTTTTCAGAGATTGCTAAACCAGCAGCGTCATCACCAGCACGGTTTACTTTGTAACCTGAAGATAATTTCTCAAGGTTTTTAGAAGCTTGAGTGTTGTTAAAAGTAAGGTTACGGTGTGTGTTTAAAGCTGAAATGTTGTGTTGAATTCTCATTTGGAATTCCTCCTTGAATAGTTGTTTTGTTATTCCACATCCATGTGGAATTTCGGATTAGGTAGTATGTATGTACTTCCTGCCCCTTACAATCTATATATCGTTCCTAGTTTGAAATGTTTAATAGCTTTTAGAATTTTTTTTTATGTACTAGTTTTGTTTTTTTGAAGTTCATCCAATATTTCACTTTTTCTTAATCTGCTCTAAAAAGTTGGATGCAGTAGAAAGAGCTTCTCTGTTCTGTGCCTGAATAGCTTCAAACACCTCTGAACGATGGACTTTTACTGTTTTAGGAGCAACAATACCAATTTTTATTTGCTCTCCCTCAACAGCTAATATTTTCACCTCAATTTGATCACCAATCATTATAGATTCATCTTTTTTACGTGATAGTACTAGCATTACTCGGCACTTCCTTCCAATAATTGCATTGGGTAACGGAGTGGGTAGGATTTATTATCTTGAAGGACAATCTGTTTACCGAATTTTTTTTCCATGTTAATAATTAATGGTGCAAGTAAATTCATAGTTGATTCTTGAAATGTGTCTTTCATCGTTACGATAGCATATGTTAGTACGTCTTCTATTTTTTCGATTTGCAGTTGCTGGTAATCCTCTTCGCTGAGATCAAAGCTATAATCTTTTTTAAATGCAAACGGGTAAGCAATAACAAATCCTATATCTTTTTGCTTAACTGATTGAAGTAGCGCTAAAGGTAGATCTGCATCTATAGGTAATAATACAAATTTTTTTTCATCCTCTAAACCTAACAACCCTTGCTCAAATGTTAGAATTTCCTTTTCTTCAATATCCAATGCGCCTAGAAATTTTGTATCTATTTTCATTGATTCTTGCACTCCTTTAAATGATGACATCAATGTCAACATCTGGTCTTTGTACCATTGTACCAGTTACTTTTCCTGGTGTGTATTCGTGGATTGGTTTGTTCACTTTAGTGTCAATTATTGGCTCCCTACGCTGAATATTGACGTCTGTTGTGCCAGGTGTATAGTCGATTTTTACAGACCCAATTGATGGGACAAATTTAATATTGAACGGAGTACGATGTGGGCCATGATTTTGTTTTGCAATATTTCGAATTGTAGAACTACCTTGGTCTTTACCAGCACTATCCATCATTTGACGTCCCTCTCGTGCTCTTCGTGCCATTCCTTTTATTGCCTCTTGTTTTCCCTTTTCTGCGTAATTTGCACTTGATTCTAAAGGACCGATCATTCCTATATCTCTTCTTGCCTGTGAAGAGTCAATCTTCAAAACACTTCTCGTTGTATTTATATCTAAAATAGCAGCCGGTTGTTCGATATGCTGTGTCGCTTTAGGCTGTTCAATATGCTGCTGAGGTTTACCGATATGAAGATCAATTTTAGCGTCTGTTGTACGAATTTGTATTTGTGGTAGCCTCACAATAATAGCTCTCCTTTCAAGAAAAGCGTCTGAACAAAGTGTCCAAACGCTTTTGACATATTAGCGGATAAAATCCACTAGTGTTTGTTGAATGATTTTAGAACCTACAGAAAGTGCAGCCTGATGAATAGACTCATGTGTCACCATTTCAGTGATAGCTTTTGAATAATCGACAGACTCATTATCTCTCAATTGTTTTGTAACATTAACTTCACGAATACCTAAACGATTTTCCATCATCTCAACACGATTTTGACGGGCACCTATATCTGCTTGTGCCTCTAAAACTTTATTATGCATTGTTAATATATCATCATTTGTACTGGATGACGATACGCCACCAAGCATATCTCCAATTTCCTCACCTGTTTTTGTTGGATCGCCTAATAAGTCCGAAATTTTACCCATCATATCATCTATATTTTTAAATAAGTCCTTACCTGGTGTATTAACTGGAATTTGAATACCATCATATATTTCAATATTCACTGCGTTACTGTTTATAGTAGGATCAATTACTTTACCACTTCCTCCAGGTATAAACAGTGGCTGGTTTGTATTGGTTCCACTAAATATGTAACTACCACCAATATTTGTATTCCCTACATCCTGAAGTTGCTGACGAATTTGGTCAATCTCCATTTTCATTTTTTCACGTTCTTCTGGTGTGTTTGTATCATTAGCTGCTTGAATGACAAGTTCGCGAACTCGTTTCATTTGCTCGCCAACCTGATTAAGAGATTCATCGGTCGAATCTAACCAGCTACTTGCAGTAATTGTATTACGAGTGTATTGTTCCACTTTAGCTAAATCTCGACGATAGCCCATTCCCTTTACTGCTATTACTGGGTCATCAGATGGACGAGTAATTTTTGAACCTGAGTTTATTTGGTCTTGTAGCTTGGACATTTTGCCATAGCTATTATTTAAATTTCTTAGCATGTTATTTGATAGCATTGATTGTGTTACACGCATTTTTTAAAAACCCTCCTTCTTGTAAGTTTGAGTTAATTGGCCATTAATTACTTCATTCTATTGTTATAATCCAACTCGGCCCATACCGTTAATAATTTTATCCAATGTTTCATCAACGACTGTAATCATTCGCGCATTTGCATTATACGCTTGTTGGAACGTAATCATATTTGTCATTTCTTCATCTAAAGAAACAGCACTTACAGAATCACGGCTTTTGGACACCATAAGAAGTTGGGATTCAGACGAGGCAGCTAAACGTAATGCCTCTTCACCATCTACACCAACTTTTCCGACCATTGCTTGATAAAATGATTGTAAACTTGCATTATCTATGTCTGCATATAATTTATGCTGCATATTGGCAAGTTCATAAGCATTTTTACCATTTCCTTCTTCTGTCGGGTTAGACGATGCTGCTAAAAGATTAGGATTTTTTTTGATATCCTCATTAACCTTAATTCCACCAGCACCAGTTCCTTCAAAGAAAACGCCACCTGGTTTAGAAGCATTGATGATGTTTCCGTTCGCATCTTTTTCTTCAAGGGTATATCCTTTTGCATGCTGCGCATTGAATTCTTTAATAAATGCATTGGCTAATTGATCTAATTTTTGTAAAGTTTCCGTGTAATATCCTTTAATATCGCCGCCTGCACTTTGATAACCAAACGAATTAATGAGTGAAAGTAATTTCCCTTTTGATGCTTCAAAGTCTTGCTGTTTAATGGCTGTTTGTGTACTAGTGACAGCACCAGCTTCGTGTGCATCTAAAGATTCCAATCCTGTTAATTGTAATTCAGAGAAAGAATTTGTAATATCGTCGCCTGTCACCTTCGTGCCATTAGTACCCATTGCTGTGAACTGAGCGAAATCTTTACCGTTTACTAAATCTCTGACAACACCATCTGCGCCTTTAAATGTAATTTTTAAGCTGCCTTCTGCAACCTCTGATGCTAAACCACCAGAAGGAATACGTTCAATTGATACCGGGATATATTCATTTAGTTTATCGACTAACGTATCACGAACATCATATAAATCATTTGGTACATGTCCACTAGGTTCAACCTCTTGAATCTGTTTATTAACAGCAGCAATCTGCTTTAGGATGGTATTAATTTGAGTTGTTGAAACATTAAGTTCATTCCCAAGATTGCCCTGAATCATTTTTAATTGTTTATCAAGGTAATTAAAGGATTCAGCTAAGTGCTCCGCACGACTAATGGCTACTTGACGTGAAGCACCATCTGCAGGCTTTGTCGCAATATCTTGAAGACCCTTCCAGAACTGTTCGAAAGCTTTATCTAAACCAAATTCTGAAGGTTCATTCATAACATCCTCCATTTGGGCAATAGCATTTGTTCTAGATTCCCAATAACCTAACTTATTCGTCTCTTGACGATATTGACGGTCAATAAATTCACTGCGAATACGTTGAATTGAACTTGCTTCAACCCCAGTGCCAAGATGTCCTGGATAAGTCGGTTGGTTTAATCCCGCTGTTGGAAAACCAGGTGTTGCCTGCATGTTTACTCGTTGGCGAGAGTAGCCTAATGTGTTGGCGTTGGAAATATTATGTCCTGTTGTGTATAAAGCTGTTTGTTGTACGAAGAGGCCGCGTTTACTTGCTTCTAAGCCCATAAATGTTGAGCGCATCTTTTTTCCTCCCTTTTATGCTTGTGAATCAAAATAGGATTTTTTTGCTATGTTATTGGTTCCGCGTACCTCACTGCTAGAGTAGTTCATTTGCTCTGCACGAGGTTTTACAGCATCTAATGTTAGATTGACGATTTGTAGTGATTGGAAAACGAGTTTTTGATTTAAGTCGTTTTGTTTTCGTAGTTCATTAATAATTTGTAATAACCGATCTCGAATTACTGAGAGTGTTGCTTTGTCAGCTTGTTGTTCAGAAGCCTCGATAACATCTGCGACAGTTGTTTTGTCAGATGAAGCAAGTCCCTTTGCTTCAAGGTAGTCCGTTACCTGTTTCTGACGCTGTTGCTCGAGCTTATCGATGGCCGCTACATGTGCCTGCTCATCCTTGAGCAATTGGTCTAGAGCTTCGATATCGCCAGCTTTGATGATTTCTGTTTTTTTAAAGGCTAGTTCGAGTAAGCTTTTATGCATTCTCTCTAGCATTGTTAGTGTAGAACTAATCGCTTCTACAGACATATCGTTATACACCCTTTCTGCTATTCCCTAGAAACGATAATATTTCAGCATATCCTCTGCTACTTTACGCGCATCTACTTTGTATTCACCAGAATCAATGTCTTTTTTCAGCTGTTGGACGCGGTCAGCTCGCTCTGTACTGTATGTTGATACGCTTTTCATATCTTGAGCAGCCTTTGAAATTTCAATTTTATCAGCAAAAGATGCTTTGTTTGTATCTGATTTCACGTTACGTACTTGGTTTTTATAGGCATTCACTGCATTAATTCCATAAGATGTAATTTTCATTTTGAAACCCCCCATCTAAAATCTTATCTTACTATTATTTCGGATTGTCTCACATAATGTTAAGTTTTCACATATAAAAAAGTGTGCTAATTTTGTTTAAAATTAACACACTTCCAGTTATTAACGTTTTCGGTCTGCGTGATAGGTTACACGATCGCGTTGCTCCACACTGTCGCGGAATTCCTTAGCTGCTTCAAATGTACGTAAATCTGCCTTTAATTCATCTTGGCATTTTGTACAAAGCTTACCTGTGGTTGTTAGGTGACCACAATTATCACATGGATAACCAAGGTTAGGGAACATGGCTGGTTGCAAGCGACCTTTGCGAACCCATTTATACAATAACTCTTCTTCCGCTCCTGTTGCTTCTACGATCCGTTCTACTGTTGCCGCACGGTTCTCACGTTTACGAAGGAAGCGATAAACGATTTGATACAGTTCTTCCTCTGATTGTGCACACTTATGACATACTTCTCGGACCCCTGTATAATTAAAAAACTCATTACATTTTGGACAATTACGAACCTCTGCCATCTGCATTTCCTCCTCTTTCAAGAAATCATATCTACGAATGCTAATCCCATCATCTATTATACATAATACATTGGTAAATTCATCCTTCAATTAGTGTGAAGTGTTGGACATTTTTAGCACCTGCCTGCATTAGGACAACTGCTGCATGCTGTAACGTTGTTCCTGTAGTTTTTATATCGTCAAAAAGAAGGTAATCTTTATGCTCAACTCGTGAGCCAGTCTTTAAGCGAAAAAGAGGTGCTACATCTATACGCTGCTCTCTATTTTTTGAGCTTTGTGTCTCAGTTGTCGTCTTTTCTAATAACTGACTATAGGGAATATAAGCTGCCTTTAATAGTTCTTCTGTATGCGAGAAAGTGCGCTCTCGTTGTTTGAGGGGATGCATGGGAATTGGTAAAATAATCGCATTTTCTTTCTTGAAGCGAGCATAAAGTTCCTGTCGAAATACTTTTGCGAGAGCCACGTCTTGTAGAAATTTGAACTGGTGTAAGTAGTCTTTCATTTCCTCATTATATTGATAGAGTGCTGTGGATGCGTGTGAACGTTGAAAGCGAGCGGCACACCTTTCACATATGGTCGGTGAAAACTGCTTTGTTAAAAGCATTTTCCAGGAAATTGTTGCTTTCAAAGGCTGTGTGCACATTAAACAATGCGATTCTATTTTATTCATCTGGAAAATCCTTTCTTATTATAAAAAAGAATTTTCGCACGTGCCTCATCCATCTCTGCTGTGATGCCGTGATGAAAGAATAGGACTTCGCCATCTGAAAATTGAACATTCCGCCCAACACGGCCTGCAATTTGAATAAGTGCATCGGCGGTAAAAATCGATGATTCTGCCCCAATAACCGCTACCTGTACATTGCTAATTGTAATGCCTCTTTCTAATATAGTTGTGGTTAATAATCCTGGAATTTCTTTATTCCGAAGCTTTAGAACTTTCTCCTTCCGCTCCGGATCTGCTGCATGCACAGCTAATATGCGCTCATTTACTAACTGTATTTGAGGTGCTGCTAGATTCATCAAGGCGATTGTTGGGAAAAACATTAGAAATGGTTCATTTCGTTTCAAACGTTCCTCTGTCCATCCCTTTAGCCTTCTAGGAATTATGCCTCGCTTGAAGCTTTTTTCATAACCCCATAAAGCACGAACTCGAGGGACTGGTAATGGGTGATTGTGGTAGCGTTTTGGGATAAAGGAGTAGCTCTCTTGTTGATAAGTTTTGAGTAGTGACTGTGATGGGGTTGCTGTAACATACACAACAGGAGCATCTTCCCTTTTAGCTTTATTTACTGCTCTTTGTAAGGTTTCATCAAATGTATAAGGAAATGCATCTGCCTCATCCAAAATCATGACATCAAATGCTTTGTCAAAGCGGTAAAGCTGATGGGTAGTTGCTATAATAAGCTGGGCATAGCCATCTTGTTTAGAGGCTCCACCATATAATGCATGAATGACTGTCTCAGGGAAAACTTGTTGAAAACGCGGATACAACTCTAACACCACATCCGTACGTGGTGTTGCCATACAAATACGTAATCCTCGCTTTAAGGCATCATGAACAGCTGGAAAAAGCAGCTCAGTTTTGCCTGCACCACAAACTGCGTTAATAAGATGAGAACGTTTTACTTTCACACTTGCTAAGATTTCATTAGCAGCCTGCTGTTGAAGCTCGGTGAATTGCCCTGTCCATTTTAATGAATGCTTGTTGTTCTTTATCGCTTTAGGACCAGTCCAAATCATCAACTGCGTACAGCTACTCACTCTTCCCATCTTAATACAATGTCGACAATATAAGCATCGTTGCTGGCATTTTGAACAATCAAATAGAGTGAATAATTGTGAGTCTGTATTGTGGCAACGATTGCATCGAATAACAGGCTTCATTTGAATTCCTTCTATTATAAAGAAGTAATTTTTCTTTATCGCCTTATCAATATCTGCTGATGAAAATGGAGAATGATTTTTCAACCAAATGCGACCTTCATGGAAATCACGTAATGCTGGTGGTAACAGCCAGCCTTTGTATTTCATTCTATCTCTCCTTTCATAGAAAAAAGCCTCTACATTTGCTGTAGAGACTTTTTTACAATACGTTATTTTTTTGTCCAGCCTAAGCCCATCGATCCTTCTCCTAAATGTGTACCGATGACAGGACCGAAGTAGCTTAATTTAAAGTTTACATTTGGGTACGTTTCCGCTAGTTGCTCTAGCCATTCTTGTGCCTCTGCTTGGCAATTACCGTGAATGACAACAGCATCCATCGCTTCATACTTTTTCGCATCATCGGCTAGCAATTCCTCAGCACGTTTTAATGCTTTTTTGCGTGTTCGGATTTTTTCAAAAGGCACAATTACCTTGTCCACAAAATGTAAAACAGGTTTTACTTGTAATAAGCCACCGATTAATGCTGCCGCAGAAGATAAACGTCCACCGCGTTGTAAATGCGCTAAGTCGTCTACAATGAAGTAAGCACGGATAGACTGTTGCATGTCCGCTAATGCTACAAGTATTTCTTTAGCTGAACAGCCCTCTTTCGCCATTTCAGCTGCTTTTAGAACGTAAAAACCCTGAACCGCACAGGATATTTCACTGTCAAAAGCGTGAACTTTAACACCTTCTACCATGTCGCCTGCCTGTACTGCCCCTTGGTATGTTCCACTAATACCACTTGATAAATGGATCGAAACAACTTCATCATATTCCTTCGCCAGCTCATCAAAGAGAGCGACAAATTCTCCGATTGGAGGCTGTGTTGTTTTTGGAAATTCTTTTGCTCCACGCACCTTATCATAAAATTCAGATGCTGTGATATCTACTTCTTCTGCAAATAGTTCACCTGAGATATTCACACTTAAAGGTATCATGTTAATGTTTAAGCGTGCACGTTCCTCAGCTGAAATATATGCAGTACTATCTGTTACGATTGCCGTCCTCATCCATGTCCACTCTCCTATGATTCTTAGTTTACAATCTATTTGTTCTTGGTGCAATTGTTGTTACCGTCGCTTCGCTTTCGTACAGACAAAACATGTTGTTGCTGCCGCTTCGCTTTCTCACAGACAAAACACTTGTTACTGTCGCTTCGCTTTCGTACAGACAAAACACTTGTTGTTGCTGCCGCTTCGCTTTTGCACAGATAAAACATTTGTTCCTGTCGCTTCCCTTTCGCACAGACAAAACATGTTGTTACTGTCGCTTCCCTTTCGCACAGACAAAACATTTGTTGTTGCTGTCGCTTCGCTTTCGCACAGATAAAACATGTTGTTACTGCCGCTTCGCTTTCGCACAGAAAACTGAATGAAAACAAAAAGAAATGAATGTGAATGAATGACGAACGTAGGATTCGCGTTGTCGCCATTCTAATGTTCCGCTAGTAAGCTAGCTTCCATTTCACATTCATTTTCTATGTATAGTAGGCGTATCTTCACTCAATTCTTATGTTGAATGAAGATAGCTCCTGTTAATTGCCTGTACTTGATTGTGAGTCATCACCAATATAAAAGACACTTGTTACCTTCCAATCGTCGTCCTCTTTCACGAAGACAGTTACCTGACGTCCTGCACTTTCATGCTCGACCTTTGTCTCAAGCTGAAGAGAATGCATTTTCATGTTGGCAAACACTTGGGCCTCTTCTGGCTCATACTTTGCAATCGTTACGTTTTCTACTTCACGCTTAATATCAAATTGATCAAATACTTCTGTTGCATATGTTTTTTCTTCTTCGTATTTAAATCCCTTTGGATTTTTCGAGATTGTTTTCAAATAACGATCGATCTCTTCAGCATTTAATGCTGCAATATACTCTTCGAAAGATGCTAAAATTGCCTTTTCATCTGCTGCTGGTACATTTTCAGCTTTTTCCACGGTATCACCCATCATCTCAAAGCCTACTGTACCATCCTCTATTACTTTTTCTCGTTCTTCGTCACTCATCTTCTCATCTTTATTACCACAGGCAGTTAACACTAATAAGATTAAAACTGCTAGAAAACTCTTTTTAAACATCAAAAAACCTCCCGCGCATATTGTAGCATATAAATGCTGTCGTAGGAATTTTGTTGTACATTTTCAACATTTAGGTGCTACATCTTTCTTATGACGTATTAGGCTGTAAAATGTTGCACGATCTGTTCTTGTTCTTATTTATGAATATCTACAATACGTCTAGCCATCGTTACAAAAATGTGAATGACCATTTAAACACGGAAAAGGTCGATACAAATAAATACTAAAAAATAATAAAAAACTGTTTTAAAAACTACTTCAGATAAAGTAGCTTTTAAAAACAGTTTAGCAATTATCGTACTTCAACCCAACCATTTTTAATGGCTGTTACAACAGCTTGTGTACGGTCATTAACATTCATTTTTTGTAGAATACTTGATACATGGTTTTTAACCGTTTTTTCAGAGATAAATAATGTCTCACCAATTGTACGGTTTGATTGGCCATCTGTTAATAGCTGTAATACTTCACACTCACGTTTAGTTAGTAAATGGAACGGACGACGAATTTCAGTTTGGTGGAAGTTTCCTTTATTTTCGTGTTCTGAAAGTCGTTTGAACTCTGCTACTAAGTTTTTCGTTACTTTTGGATGTAAGTAAGATCCACCATTGGCAACGACTTTAATCGCCTCAACGATTTCATCTGCATCCATCTCTTTTAGCATATAGCCAAGAGCACCTGATTTTAATGCATGTGTAACATATGTTTCATCATCATGTATCGAAAGCATAATCACTTTTGCATCTGGATATTCATTGATTAACTCTGCCGTAGCTTCTACTCCATTTTTTCCTGGCATGTTAATATCCATCAGTACAACATCTGGTTCGTTGTCAGTATATAATGTAACCACATCTGTACCATCGTCACCTTCTGCTACTACGTCAAACGAATCTTCAAAATCTAAAATACGTTTCACTCCTTCGCGGAATAGCTGGTGATCGTCTACAATAATAATCTTTGTCATTTGTCTTTACCCCCTAAATTTCTGCAACAGTTCCTTCACTCTAGTTCTAACGGAATTTTAAATAACACCGTCGTACCTCGATTGATTTCACTAGTAATAGTGATTGTACCATTTAAAATTTCGATACGTTCTTTCATTCCTAATATCCCAAAGGAATGGTCTTTCACTACTTGTGGGTCAAATCCTATGCCATCATCTTTTACAACGACATTGACAGCATTTTTTAACCACTCAAGCTTTACCCAAATGTCTTTACATTTTCCGTGCTTCATGGCATTTGTTACGCACTCTTGCACTAACCGGAAAATAGATACTTCGTAATTTGAAGGTATACGTTTTTCAGTACTTCTCGATTGGAAATGAATTTCAACACCTGGATTATATTCAGTTACTGTCGATAAATACTTCTTTAATGTCGGAACAATTCCCAAATCATCAAGTGCCATTGGTCGTAGATCATAAATAATACGTCGCACCTCAGATAAAGCGTTTCGTACCGTTTTCTTTAAATCGGCAATTTCAGCTAATGCCTTATCAATACCTTTTTCACGATACGTTCTATCTATTAAATCAGTGCGCATTAGTACATTTGCAAGCATTTGAGCAGGTCCATCATGAATCTCTCGCGATAAACGCTTACGCTCTTCTTCTTGAGCTGCAATAATACGTATCCCAAAATCTTGCTTCATTTTTGCTTGTTCAAGCGCTAAACCAACATTTTTTAAATCTGAAGTTAAGTAAGTCAAAACGACATTTACCTGATTGACAATATGATCAGCACGTTCAATCGTATCGAGTAATCCTCTTAATCTTCTCTCTAGATCATCTCTTTTATCGCGTAGCTGTTTTTCTTGTGTTCTAATAACGGAGAGTTTTACTTGAAAATCATGTGCAGTTTCATATGCTTCTCTAACTTGTTCTTCGGTATAATTATCGAAAGCTTTACTTACTAACACAAGTCGTTGTTTAGCAAGCTGCGTACTTTTTTCCAAAGCATCGCCTTCATCAATTACGATTGATATTTGTTTTCGAACAATTTCCAGCTCTTTTTGCATATCTTCAAAGTTTCTTCGGCTTTGTTCGCTTATAATAAAGATATCATCCTTCGAGCTCATGATTGTATCTAACATTCGATTAAAAATGTCATCAAGCGACTTTAAATCGAAGGTATCATTTGAAAACATAGTGTACTCCCCAGTCTAATGTCTTATGATTGCTTACTATTTTAATAGACCAAATTCATATATTCCATAGTCTACACCTATTATAGCATTACCATGCTAAAATTTAATGCTTTTTCTACATGAAAATTATAGAATAGAACTCTAGTTAAAAGGAGATTGATACAGATGAGAGAAAACTATTTAACTGTAAAAGGATATGGTGAAAGCGAAATTATTATTTCCAAGTCTCGCTTTCTCACTTATATAGAACGTGCAGAAACCGAAGAGGATGCAATTTCTTTTATAGATCGTATAAAAAAATTGCATCATCATGCAACACATAATTGCTCAGCCTATATTATCGGTGAGCATGATCATATTCAAAAGGCGAATGATGACGGGGAACCTAGTGGTACGGCAGGCGTCCCTATGTTAGAAGTCTTAAAAAAACAAGGCTTAAAAGATACGGTCGTCGTTGTGACTCGCTATTTTGGCGGTATTAAATTAGGCGGCGGTGGTCTGATTCGTGCCTATGGAAAAGCGACAACAGAGGGAATTATAGCTGCTCAAGTAGTAGAACGAAAGCTTCATCATTTCATGAAAGTTGCTATTGATTATACATGGCTTGGGAAAGTGGAAAATGAAATAAGAAGTTCGTCTTATACTTTAGAGGAAATACGCTATTTGGAGGGTGTCGAAATCATTGTTTCTGTGCCAAAAGAGGAAGAGGAACAGTTCGAAAGTTGGATAACAGAGATCACAAATGGACAAGCATCCATCTCATTCGAAGACGCTCAATTTGTAGAATTTATTGTCAATTAAATAGTTTTAATTGTCGAAACCACTTATGCATAGTATAATTTTTTTGTTAGGCTATTTTTATCGGCTCTATTGTACATGAATAAAATTTAGCTTCATCGCATTATTATTCCCATAAATTAGAGGAGAATATATCTAATATGAAAAAAAGATCTGTTAGTTCGTACAAAAAGAGATCTTCTAAAGCTTCATTAATTATAAAAGTTACACTGCTCCTAGTTGCAAGCTTGGTGATATGCGTAACTGCTTATGCTGTTTACCTTACAAAACAGGTAGAACATGCTGCAGACTCAGCGTATGAGGAATTAGAAGGTCGAAATGTTTCTGTGAAACGTGAAGAAAGTGTAGAACCAGTACAAGAAAATGTGTCTATTTTATTTGTCGGGGTTGATGACAGTGATAATCGAGGACAAGGGTCTGAAAACTCACGTTCCGATGCACTTATTTTAGCCACATTAAATAATAAAACACAGACAATTAAAATGTTAAGTATTCCTCGTGATTCTTACGTTTATATTCCTAAGGTTGGTTATGAAGATAAAATTACTCATGCTCACGCAATGGGTGGAACACTAACTACCATTGAAACGGTTGAGGAACTATTTGATATTCCAATCGACTATTATGTGCGTATGAACTTCAATGCTTTTATTGACGTTGTCGATGCATTAGGTGGTATTGAAGCAGAAGTACCTTATGCTTTACACGAATTAGATGAATTTGATAAATTCACAATCAATTTACAGCCAGGCTTACAGCATTTAAACGGTAGTGAGGCACTTGCCCTTGCAAGAACACGTAAACAAGATAGCGATATTGAGCGTGGTAAACGTCAACAAGAAATTCTTTCAGCTATTATCCAAAAAGTTGCTTCAGTCAAATCCATCACAAAGTATGATGATGTCATTAAAGCTCTTGGTGATAATATGAAAACGGATATGACATTCACTGAAATGAAATCCTTCTTATCTTATTTATCAAAAGGAGCTCCACGTATTGACTCTTTAACATTGGATGGTACAGATGATACGTCTACTGGTATTTATTATTACCAGTTAGATCAAAATTCTGTTGAAGAAGTAAAAGAAATTTTCAAAAACCATCTTGGCCGTAATGAAAAATCATCTAGCTTAACAAACGGCAATACAGGAACTGATAGTGCAGCTAGCGAAGATAATTCAGTCGTAGAATAAGCAATACAAAGAACTTTCTAGACCATAGACAAGCAATTTTGTCTATGGTCTTTTAATTTATACTCCTCCATATATGACTTCCCTTTCATATACCTGTCATGGACTGGCTATGCAAGCCATTTTTAGTTTTCCTCTCCTTCAATTTCCTATACATAAAAACAGTCTAGGAAATCTCTCTCTGAGACTAATCACTTGTTGCTACTACTACTTTTCCTTTCCCATAAATTCGTTATACCAAACGGTTCGTCGAATGCCTAAAAAGCACACTGTCTATGAAGAATTCATCCTCGTTAACAACAAAAAAGAGGCTGGGACAAAAAGAAAAAATGTTAGACCGATTGTATTTCGGTCTAACACTTTTTTGATTTAGGAAGGAACACTCTATTCATTGAAGCGAAAAAGTTATTATCTGTTTTTGCTATTTTTCAAAATAATCGAGTTCTGTCCCAGCCTCTTTCATTTTATTTACTGAAAATACGTACAAAGTTTAATAATGGTCTATAGTTTTTACCTGCTAGCCCAATGACCTCAACAAAGATTTCAATGGCTGTTAAAATAACAGCTACTAGTAAAATAGCTCCCCATACTTTTGCCATAGAGAAAATGATGGCTGCTAATCCAAACATCATCGCAATGCCGTAAATAAGCAACACAGTTTGACGATGTGTAAAGCCCATATCTAGTAAGCGATGGTGTAGATGTGATTTATCTGGATCAGACCATTTCTTCTTCATACGTACACGACGAACAATTGCAAAAAATGTATCAGAAATCGGAACACCAAGAATAATAATTGGGATGATTAAAGCTACGAATGTAACATTTTTAAACCCAAGTAAAGCTAATACCGAGATCATAAATCCAAGGAACAATGCCCCTGTATCACCCATAAAGATTTTTGCTGGGTGGAAGTTATAAAATAAGAAACCAAGTGAAGCGAAAGCTAAAATGGCTGCTAGTGCTAAAACAAACATATTGCTCATTATAAATGCCATGACTGCTAATGTAATTAGTGCAATTGTAGAAACACCTGCAGCTAGACCATCTAAGCCATCAATTAAGTTAATTGCATTTGTAATACCAATAATCCAAATAATCGTTAATGGGATACTCAGTAAACCAAAGTCTAATGTACCTAAGAACGGTAGGTTAACCATTTCAATTTCAATACCGCCTACAAAAACAACAATTAGTGCAGCAACTAGCTGACCAAGCATTTTTGCCTTTGCAGAAATCTCACGCATATCATCAATAACACCCGTGACAACGATAATACAAGCACCAATAATGATAGCTAACAAAGCCTCGTTACTACCATGTTTAGTATGGACTAAAAATGAATATAAAATCGTCACGCCAATTATGAAGGCTAAGAAAATAGCTAAACCGCCAAGTCTTGGCATAATTCGAGCATGTACTTTTCGATAGTTTGGTGCGTCAACTGCACCTATTCTAAACGCTAAACGTTTCACTAATGGAGTTAACAAAATGGATGCAACGAATGCTGCTATTAAAGACACGTAAAGCATGTCTCTCCTCCTCAAAAAAATAATCTACATTGAAATCCAAATTGATTATAGCATGAACAAGCATCGAAATATACTTTTTCTAAACATTTTCCACGATTTCACAAATATTTTGTACATTTTAGCATTAATAGATTCCTATATAGTCAATTGTAGTCACCATTCGCAAAATTTGATAGAATAATGGAGTGTCTAGCATTTAGACAACTTTAAAGGAGCGTATATTTCATGTTCTCAATTTTCAAAAGTAACAAAGAGCAAACAAGTGCTCGTCAATTAAAACGCTACTATAAAATAGTAGATCAAATTAATAATCTTGAAGAAAAATATGTTAACAAGTCAGATGCTGAATTACGAGAAATGACTTTTATTTTCAAAAATCAATTAGAACAAGGTGAGCCTATTACATCGATCATCCCGGACGCATTTGCTGTTGTACGCGAAGCTTCAAAGCGTGTATTAGGAATGCGTCATTTTGATGTACAGCTTATCGGTGGTCTTGTGTTAACTGAGGGCAATATCGCTGAAATGCCTACAGGTGAAGGTAAAACACTTGTTGCTTCCCTGCCCTCTTATGTGCGTGCTTTAGAAGGTAAAGGTGTTCATGTCATCACAGTAAATGATTACCTAGCTAAACGTGACTTTGAGCTAGTTGGTCAAATTCATCGTTTCCTTGGCCTAACAGTTGGTTTAAATATACCAATGATGGAGGCTGATGAGAAAAAAGAAGCCTATAATGCAGATATTACATACGGTGTTGGCACTGAATTTGGTTTCGATTATTTACGTGACAATATGGCCTATAGCTTAGCAGATAAAGTACAACGTCCTTATCATTTTGCCATTATTGATGAAGTGGATAGTGTATTAATCGATGAAGCAAAAACGCCGTTAATTATCGCAGGTAAAATGCCTTCAAACGACGAACTACACCGCATTGCGGCTATGTTAGCTAAGCGTTTCAAAAAAGAGGAAGATTATGACTTTGATGATGAAACAAAGGCTACTTCTCTAACAGATAAAGGTATTGAAAAGGTTGAGGCAGCCTTCAATATTGACAATCTGTATGACTTAGAACATCAAACACTTTTCCATTATGTAATCCAAGCTGTCCGTGCACATGTTATGTTCAACCGCGATGTAGATTACATTGTGAAAGAAGATAAAATTGAACTTGTCGATATGTTTACAGGTCGTATTTTAGAAGGTCGTTCCCTTTCTGATGGCTTACATCAAGCAATTGAAGCCAAAGAAGGCGTAACGATTACGGATGAAAATAAGTCAATGGCACAGGTCACAATTCAAAACTATTTCCGCATGTATCCGAAACTTTCCGGGATGACGGGTACAGCGAAAACACAAGAAAAAGAAATTAAAGAAGTGTACGGCATGGAAGTCGTGCAAATTCCAACAAACCGCCCACGTCAACGTGTGGATCAGCCTGATCTTATTTTTAGCACACAAGAAGCAAAGTATAAGCATGTTGCTACTGAGGCTAAAAAACGTCACGAAAAAGGACAGCCAATTTTAATTGGTACAACATCGATATTACAGTCTGAAACAGTGGTGGACTATCTGAAAAAAGAAAAATTAACATTCCAATTACTCAATGCAAAAACTGTAGAGCAAGAGGTTGAACTTATTTCGCAGGCAGGTCAAAAAGGCCGAATTACTGTAGCGACAAATATGGCTGGTCGTGGTACAGATATCGTGCTAGGTGAAGAAGTTCATGAACTTGGTGGTTTATTTGTAATCGGTACAGAAAAGCACGAAAGTCGTCGTGTAGACAACCAGCTACGAGGTCGTTCAGGTCGTCAAGGTGACGTAGGCGAAAGTCGCTTCATTCTCTCTATTGAAGATGATATGTTCCGCCGTTACGCAAAAGAAGAAGTTGAAAAATTCTCTGCAAAAATGATTGTAGATGAAAATGGCATTATTCAAAATAAAGAGGTGCAAGAGCTTATTGATCGTACGCAGCGTATTGTTGAAGGTTCTCAGTACGGCATGCGTGAATACAACTTAAAGTTAGACGATGTCATTAATGATCAACGTACCGTTCTTTATGGACTTCGTGACAAAATTTTAGCTGGCGAAGATTTAATGGGCGAGCTGAAAAAAATGCTAAGTGAAACGGTTGATTTTGCTGTTCGTGATGCTGCACCAGAAGATGTATCTACAATTGACTGGGATTACGATCAAATGGAGCATGCACTTAACTCCCTGTTCATCACACCTGTTTCAGTCGATCGAGAAGTTGGAAGAATAAAACAAATTTTAGCTGACATTCAGCCTTCTGAACAAGAACTACTCGATCAAATGGAGAAATTTGCAGAAAATGACAGAGTAATAGAAGTACTTCCTCAAATCATGCTGAGCTATATTGATAGTGGCTGGGTTAAACATTTAGAGGCAATGACTCATTTAAAAGAAGGAATAGGCTTACGTCATTATCAACAAGAAGATCCTATGCGAATTTACCAACGCGAAGGACTCGAATTATTCGGAAAGAATTTCCAAGAACTACGTCGTTCTATTATTATAGAAATTACCGGCTTCATGAAAACAATTGAGGCACAACAGGAGGAACAATAATGGGCTTATTTTCATTCTTTAAAAAATCAGACAAAGTCGTTCAAGAAAATACAATTGACTCAAAAGACTTGCTAGGAAATGTTACGACAAATAAAGGTGATAACCGTGATGTTGAAACAAAGCTTTCCTTCCATCCAGAATGGGATGTACCACAAGAACAAAAATACATCTTCAACTTCCTTGCTAATGAGCTAGAACCATTGAAACCAAATCAATTATCGTTATCCTCTATTAGTATTGAAGAAGGTCGTGGTGGAAAATGGTTAGTTCGTGCATTTTTCCGTTCATCTTTACCACAAGCTATTGAGCTAGGCGAAATTGAACTTTTCATCATGGATAAAAACGATGAGCTTGTAGCATCTAAAAATTTCGACTTTAAAGCACTTGGTACAATTCCAGCAGAAAGCGCTCGTCCATGGGTGTTTGAGTTCGAAAAATCTTCAATTAAAGTTGATGAAGTCCCTGAAGATGGCTGGAAAATTGCCTTTAACCTAGTTTCCCTTCGTGGACACCAATTAGAACTAGATCCATCATGGGAAAAACAATTACCAGCAGCTCAAAAAGAAGAGCTAGAAAAAATCGTTAAAACATTACCAAAGCTAGGTGAAACAGAGGTAAACTTCACAGGTTTACAGGCAAAACTAGCTGATGATGGAAATTTAAACGTATCCATCTTTATCCGTAATGGACACAATAAAGCGATTAATTTAGAACAATTGCCATTAGAAATCATTGATGCAACTGGCAAACAAATTGCCAAAGGTTCATTTAAAATGGATCCGATCCTAACTGTACAACCTAACTCAACTAAGCCTTGGACATTTATTTTCCCAGCCGATCTTGTTGATGCAAATGATGCTGACCTTTCTCGCTGGACAGCACGCGTTACACAATAACACAAAACCCCTTCTTTTTAAAAAAGAAGGGGTTTTTTCATATAAAAAGTGATTCCTGCAAAGGCAAAAATCGCTTTTATATTATTTCACACTATCAAAACGTTTATAAGCTACTAATTTAGAAGACCAGTAAGCGTACGTAACATCCGAAATTTCTACACCATCTGTGCCCGCGTGGATGAATTTATTATCGCCTATATAAATGCCCATATGAGAAATACCTTCTTTATATGTATTCTCAAAGAATACTAAATCTCCAGGTACTGGATTTTCTACATGGGTTGTATTGCCATTAAAATACCCTTCACTGCTCGCTCTTCCAATTTTCAAACCACCTTGATTAAAGGCATAGAAAATAAAGCCACTGCAGTCAAGACCTACTGGGGTATTACCACCGTATAAATAGGGTGTGCCAACTAGTGTATTGGCTACTTCAACTGTGTTTTTATAAATAGCCTGTCCATTAACTGTAGGATCTTTATCTGTTACTTTTGAAGGTGTACCCGTATCTGTAGTCACATTATTATGTATTGTATCGCCCTCGGGTTTCACTGTTGCTAAAGATATCTTTAAGACTTGTCCAATATAAATCGTATCTTTTTCAAGTTTATTCCAATCTCTTATATCCTTAATTGTCACATTATATTGCTTTGCGATTTTTGATAATGTGTCACCTTTCGCTACTGTATGAGAACTAGCTGTTGGTTTTACAGATGTTGATGGGGTTGAAGGTTTTGTCCCCTCACCCGTTAATTGCTTTTGAATCTCAAGCTTTTGGGCTACAAAAATCGTATCTTTCGATAGATTATTCCACTTCATAATATCCTCAATAGTCACTTGATGATTTTGGGCAATTTTTGATAAAGTATCGCCTTTTTGTACGGTGTATGTTGCTGCTTCTGCTGTTTGTAGTGCTAAAAATGAAGTTGCTATCGTACTTAAAACAAGAAATCTCCATTTTTTTGTCTTTTGCATACCAAAGTGCCTCCGTTCGTGCTAGAATATTTCCTTGTGTGTCTATCATACTAGATAACTAGCTAATGAAAAATCGGAAATACTGACTATTTTTCAAACATTTTAGCAATCCTATAAAATACGACGAAATCCGACTATACTGCAATAATATATTCATTGCAAGATTCGTGTTCCTATGATAACATACACTTCTGTATTTAAAATTTTTAGAAAGTTTCAGCTTTTCAATCTTAAAGGAGTTTTTATACTTATGAAGAACATTTTGCATTTCATCAAAGGAAATTTAGCAGTAGGATTACTACTATTTGCCTTATTCTTGGGTGCTGGGAATATTATTTTTCCACCGTTATTAGGTCAACAAGCAGGTGAAAACATTACAGTAGCTATGATTGGATTCCTAATAACAGGTGTCGGTTTACCACTACTAGCTATCGTTGCTGTCGCAAAAGCAGGAGGCGATTTACAACTGCTTGCCAACCGTGTTAGCCCTGCTTTTGGTGTAATCTTTACATCGATTGTTTATTTAGCCATTGGACCGTTCTTTGCCGTACCACGAACTGGATCTGTGTCCTATGAAATAGGAATTGCGCCGTTTCTTCCTGAAGCTATGAAGGATCATTGGGCACCACTTTTCATCACATCCATTTTGTTTTTTGCCTTAATCCTATTTTTATCCATTAATCCATCGAAGCTTGTCGATCGAGTAGGAAAAATTTTAACGCCTGCACTGCTTCTTGTTATTTTATTGCTTGCAGTTAAAAGCTTTATCTCTCCAATGGGAGAACCAGGAGAAGCCGTAGGAAGCTACATTACATCTCCTTTTGCAGAAGGCTTTGTACAGGGTTACTTAACAATGGATGTACTCAGTGCACTTGTTTTCGGAATCGTAATCTTACAAGCATTGCGTGATATGGGCATGACAGATAAGAAAAAACAAATCAATACGACCATTTTTGCAGGTGTTGTTGCTGCTATTGGCTTATCATTTGTTTATATCTCCCTCGGTCATATCGGTAACACAAGTATCACTGCCATTGGTATCTCTGAAAATGGTGGAGATATTATTGCAAAATCAGCTAAGGTGCTCTTCGGGAGTCTTGGAAGTATTATTTTGTCTGCGACTATTCTACTAGCTTGTATTTCAACGGCAGTCGGTTTATTAACTGCTAATGCACAATATTTTCATAAGCTCTTCCCTAAAATCTCATACAAAACATTTTTAATCGTCTTCACTATATTTAGTGCAGCTATTACAAATGTAGGACTTTCGACAATTATTAATGCATCTTTACCGGTACTGTTAATCATTTATCCATTAGCAATGGTATTAATGGTTTTATCATTAGCTGATCATTTCTTTAAAGGTGGACAAATTGTTTATATTTTAGCGCTAATTCCAACCTTCCTTGTCAGTCTATATGGAGGCTTAAAGCAAATGAAGGTTGAAATTGCTCCATATGAAAACATCCTAAAGGCATTGCCATTGTATGAGCAAAATTTAGGTTGGCTTTTACCAGCTGTTGTTGGCGCATTAATTGGTTTTATTATTCATAAACTTATAAAGAAGAAGTAGTTTACTAGAATCTGCTTGCTGTTTAGAGGCAAGCGGATTCTTTTTCTTTTTCGTTTAATTCCACCACTCTTACTATGGCTTCATGTATAATAAAAACAGATACTGAATTGTAAAATGTATCCATCCATTTTTGTCCTACCATGGGTGATACATTTTAAATTTGAGTTCTAGAAAAGAGGTGTCCAATGAAAAAATTAGTATGGTCGTTCGTATTTGTTCTGGGCTTCTTTCTCCTTCCTATCACGACTACCCAAGCTGCAAATAATGAGCAACAGCTAATCAAGGAAATGAAGAAGATTATTGAGGATACTTATGTTGGAACAATCAATGGAAACTTAGAGAAAGCCACATCCATCTCAGAAATCATTGATATGCTTGATCCTTACTCAACCTATTTTACAAAGCAAGAATTCGAAGATTATATGAATAGTATCAATCTATCAACAATCGGGATTGGTGTTGTAATAGAAGAACATGAAGATGGTATTCATATTTTACAAGTAATTGAAGGTAGCGGAGCATTTGAAGCTGGTATTAAGGCTGGAGATATCATCATTGCTGTTAATGGCGCGTCCATTATTGGGCGTTCTACACAAGAAGCCTCTTCCCTCTTAATCGGTAATGAAGGATCTCAAGTGAACGTTACATTCAAACATAGTGATGAAACGACAACTACTAAAACTATTACACGTAAAAAGTTTACATTACCAAATGTCCAATCTGAATTACTGTTTGGGAATGTTGGCTATATTTCTTTGGCTTCCTTTTCAGAGGATGGTACACAGCTTGTCAAAAAAGCACTTATTGATTTAAAACAGCGCGGCGCAACATCATTTATCTTAGATTTGCAAAATAATGGTGGCGGCTACGTTACAACAGCTGAGGAACTTACAGGACTATTCCCATCTGCTAAAATTGCTTATTTATTGGAGGAAGCACATACTTCTTATACAATACCAGCAGCTAACCAAGATACAAAGTTTCCTAAAAATACTCGTATTCTAGTGAATCGCTATAGTGCAAGTGCTTCTGAAATGCTTTCCGCATCACTAAAAGATCAGAAAGCGGCTATTTTATATGGTGAAACAACCTATGGGAAGGGTGCTATGCAAGGCTTTTATACACTACATGATGGAAGCTATTTAAAGCTAACAGTCGGTAAATTTACTGGTCCTGCTGGTCAAGTCATTCATGAAGTAGGCGTTAAACCAAATATCCAAACAACAACAGCACCCATTTTCCAAGCTCATTTTGACGCATTGAAGGAAAAATATTCAAAATACAAACAGCTTTCCAGTACGAAAAGCATGACTGATACGCAAAAATTCACAATAAAAATCCCTTCAGCACTTACTCCACAAATTGCTAAAGGCAACATTCAACTCGTTGCTTTAGGGGCTAAAGAAGTACCAGCAACAGTCAAAGTTGAAGGAAGTTCAATTATTGTGACACCATCGAATCCTTTATTGGCAGATCAAGAATATTTGTTACTCATTCATCCGAATGCACATAGCAAAGGCCAAAAAGGCTTTTATCAGCATATTAAACTAAAAAAATAAAAATAATCCTCTCAGCGATAATAAGTATCGATGAGAGGATTTTTTATATAACTTCTTTAGTTTTCCAAAAATATAATTGTACAATATCATTTGCTAGTTCAGCAGGTAATCTTTTTTGTTCTAATAAATTCGTTACTATTAATCTTTCCATCGATCCTACTAAACAATCTATCATTATTTTGATATCTACACTATACAGTTGCAAATCTTTATCGCAGTCATGAAGGTAGATAAGGTGGATCAATTGCTGTGTCAGTTGAGTTTTCACTAAATGTGATTGCTCCGACTCAAAAAAACCGATTTTTGATAATTTTGGATTTTCTATGATGTAAACGAACAAACTTAATAACTTTTGCTCTAACAGCGTGACAAAACCTCGCAATCCATTTTCTACAATTTCAGCAGGCTTACTACTCATCACTTCTAAAAATCCACTTTGAAATTGTGAATTCAAATCGTTATAAAGTGCATCCTTACTTTTAAAATAGAGATAAAAAGTAGGCTGAGTTACGTTGGCAGCCTTTACAATGTCACTAATTTTCGTATGATGATACCCTTTATCAGAAAATAGCTCTATCGCTTTTTCAAGTAATAGTTGTTTGCTTCGTTCTCCATTTGAATTATATTTTCTGCCTCTTGCCATACTTTCCACCTTATCTTAGTTTAGAGTAGTCATATTCCCTTCAGTATTAATATAGACACACTATTCTAAATCAAAAGTAACTACAGTTCACAGAATGTACATATTTTATCCATGATTATACACCATTTTATTATAATACACCCTCTTTTTTTTTTATTATAAACCACTATTAATATGATATATAAATGTATTAATAAAAAGTGGCTATCCAAGAATTTCTTCTAAGATACCCACTATTTTCTAAAATTATATTGATATATTTTTCGTTAGATAAGGAATCCAATTAGCAATTCATTCAAAGTAAACTCTTACAATACTTTTTACTCAATTTAAGACATATAACTATCAACATAAATCAAATTTATTATTTTGAAAAGTCCTTTTTTCTGAAAAAAATTTTTTTTTTGTACTTTTTACTTAAAAAAAGTCAATCACCACAATAGTTTCTTCCCGTTTTCTTTCCTTCAAAAAATTTTTTTCTGTAAATCAAAGCGTTTTACTTTTCAAAAAAAGTGTTATAATCGCCAAGAATTTAAAATTTTCAATTTTGGAGGCATATGATGGTATTACGTGATTTTTTCATTTACTTATCAGAAAACAAATTATTAAATAGCGCTGCACAAAAATATGGTCTTAAAATGGGTGCCCAAAGTGTTGTTGCTGGGACAAGCTTACCTGAAGTTGTGCAATCGATTAGAGAATTAAACAAAGCTAATATTTCTTGTACAGTCGATAATCTAGGCGAATTCGTCTACGAAAAATCAGAGGCAACAGCAGCAAAAAATAATATTTTGGCTGTCGTTCAAGCTATCCATGATGAGCAACTTGATGCTCACATCTCACTTAAACCTTCACAATTAGGTTTAGATATTGATTATGCATTTTGCTATGAAAACTTAAAAGAAATCGTGGCTCTTGCCCATCAATATAATATTTTCGTGAATTTCGATATGGAAAACTACGAACGTTTATACAGCTCTTTTGAGTTATTAGAGGAGCTACACAAAGAGTTTGATAACGTAGGTACAGTTATTCAAGCTTACTTCTTCGAATCTGAGGAAAATATTGAGAAATACAAAAACTTCCGTTTACGTATTGTAAAAGGTGCTTACAAAGAGCCAGAAAATGTAGCATACCAATCAAAAGGTGATATCGACCGCAACTATCTGAAATTAATTGAGTATCACTTGTTACATGGTAAATTCACATCAATTGCTACACACGACCATAATGTGATCAACCATGTAAAACAATTTGTGAAACAACATAACATTTCAAATGACAAATTCGAATTCCAAATGTTATATGGTTTCCGTAAAGAAATGCAGTTGGACCTTGCACGTGAAGGCTATAACTTCTGCACATACCTACCATTTGGTAACGATTGGTACGGTTACTTTATGCGCCGTTTAGCAGAACGTCCACAAAATGTAGCGCTTGTGACAAAACAAGTGTTTAACAAAAAAACGAACATGGCAATTGGTTTAGGAGCAGCAGCATTTGCCCTTGGACGCCTTTCAAAAAAAGGAAAATAGTAGTTCAAGGTAGATGCTATCCGACAGTTTCGAGAACCTACCCATCTGTTTACATCAAAAAAGCGAAAACATTGTTAATCAATGTTTTCGCTTTTTTTATTGAGCTTATAGTTTTTAACACGATATTGTAAGCTTTGGCGACGAATCCCCAATGCAGCAGCTGTTTTGGAAATATTCCCTTGATGAAAATCTAACGCCTTCGAAATATAGTACTCCTCTACCTCTTTCATGTAGACATCTAACGGCCTAATGTCCTGCTGATTTTTAATGACAAACAAATCACTCGTTGACACTTCGTTTTCCGTTTCCTCACAAGCACTTTGAATTTTCCATTTGAAGTGCACAGGCAACATATGGGATTCAACTATCGTTTCATTTGTAATCAACGAGGTGATTTCATCCAACAAAACTTCTAATTCCTTTAAATTACCTGGCCAGTCATATTTTAAAAAGGTTTCTCGCACTTCTTCTGAAAGCCCTTGAATAGATGAGCCAAAGCTGTCACGATGTCTTTTGAAATAATCATCGATAAAAGGCATCATGTCTTCTTTTCTTTCTCGTAAAGGTGGAACGTAAATGGTGATGCCTGAAAATAGTCGGTAAAGCTTTTTGGATAGCTCTTGCTTTTGAATTAAATCAATGGGGTCTTTGCCAACACTAGCGATTAAAACATGCTGATGATTCGGATGATTGTTGAAAAGCTCGACAACTTTTTCTTGTGCTTCGAGCGATAAATATTCAATACGTTCAGCAAAAAAAGTAATTTTTTCCTTTTCAACAATATATTTTTCAAATTGCTTTAACACTGTTTTTTCGTCTCTACGGCAAATTAAAGCAATAAACATATCATTTTGCACCTTTAGATCATGATGAATTCCTTCAGCCACCATATCTATTCCAGTACCTGATTCCCCTATTAACACAACGGGCATTCTACTTAGCGCTACAATCTTTGCTTTTTCAATGACATCCTTCATGACTGCCGAAACAGCCGTGATAATATCAAATGTCAATGGTGCGCCATATCTTCTTAATGGCTGATACATCATGTATTCAAGCTGCGTAATATCTCGGGCAAATTCCACAGCCCCCACTAAAACACCTTCATGGTGCAACGGATAAATATTGCTTATATAGGTCACTTCTTGATTTTTTTTATTCCAATACGTTTTTTTTATATTGTGCACTGGCGTTTCAGAATTGAGCACCTTGTAAATATCACTTTTTTCGATTTCGAAATCAATAATCTCTAAGGCTCGCCTCTCCTCAAATTCGTCCTCGCTAACGCCTTCTAATTCTCGCATTTTTTTATTGTATATGAGCAACTTGCCTTCAGTGTCTACTACACAAATTCCCATATCCCCTTTTTCAATAACGTATTTATAAATACTTTGTAGTACATTATTATCCATCTTGTCCTCCTGTATGCCATTAAGCTTATTCTAACACCAATACGAAAAACAGATGCAAAAATTAAAAAAGTTTTAAAATTTGAGTTGATTAATGCCAAATAATATTGCATTATATAATTATCACAATCTTAAAGAGTGCATAATCATTTGGCACCACTTATCCATGGGAGGAAACTGACATGATTCCATACAAACACGAACCATTCACAGATTTTTCAAAAGAGGAAAACTACAATGCTTATGTAGAGGCTTTAAAAAAAGTTGAAGGTTATTTAGGTCAAGACTACCCACTAATTATCGGTGGCGAGCGCATTACAACAGAAGATAAAATCGTTTCGTACAATCCTGCAAAGA
>NZ_WMEF01000038.1 GCF_009724685.1 Lysinibacillus cavernae | reverse complement strand
CGCCAGAAGTGATGGATAGAACAGAGAAAGTGGTGGATAGAACGCCAGAAGTGATGGATAGAGCAAAGAAAGTGGAGGATAGAACGCTCAGATTGATGGATAGAAGAGAAACAGGTGGATAGAACGCCAGAAGTGATAGATAGAGCAAAGAAAGCGGAGGATAGAATGCTCAAATTGATGGCTAGAAGAGAAACAGGTGGATAGAACGCCAGAAGTGATGGATAGAACAGAGAAAGTGGTGGATAGAACGCCAGAAGTGATAGATAGAGCAAAGAAAGTGGAGGATAGAATGCTCAGATTGATGGATGGAAGAGAAACAGGTGGATAGAACTCTCGAAATGATGGATAGAACAGGGAAAGTGGTGGAAAGAACGCTCAGATTGATGGATAGAAGAGAAACAGGTGGATAGAACGCTCGAAATGATGGATAGAACAGGGAAAGTGGAGGATAGAACGCTCAGATTGATGGATAGAAGAGAAACAGGTGGATAGAACGCTCGAAATG
>NZ_WMEF01000003.1 GCF_009724685.1 Lysinibacillus cavernae | reverse complement strand
CCAGATGGCTGCGTAGTGTTTTTTAGTGTTGTCTACTTAACAGGGGTAAGTCCAGGGTGCGTTTTTTATTTACTCATTTACTTTTTTGGACTTGCGTAAAAATCTACTAAATTCTATTAATTTTCTCTCACTTACCCAACCAGAAAATCAAAATAATTATTTTTATAGTATAGGAAAATGCTAACAGCCTTTTTTTTGAAATGCAGAAGAATGAATGAGTATTCATAAGGGATATCCAAACAACCCCCACTAAACACTAGTCATATTAATGTTGTTAATTGCATAATAATTAATCGAAAACGCATTTATTTTCTATTTTCTGTTTGAAACTGTATTTCTTTTTCATTATAATAAATATAAGAATTGACAAAGTTTGGGACAAAGGGGAGAGGACGTATGACAGCAAAACCATGGCTAGTAAATTATCCTGAAGAAGTACCATCGTCTTTAACGTTTGAGGAAATTCCAGTACAAGAGTTTTTGACACGTGCCTATAAAAAGAATCCATCTAAAGTAGCGATTCATTTTATGGGGAAGGAGTTAACGTATACCGAGCTGTATGAGTCTGCTTTAAGGTTCGCAAACTATTTACAAACACTAGGTGTGGAAAAAGGAGATCGAGTGGCTATTATGCTGCCTAACTCACCACAAAGTGTAATCGCTTACTACGGTGCCATGTATGCAGGTGCTGTTGTTGTTCAAACAAATCCACTTTATACTGAACGTGAGCTTCAGTACCAAATGGCTGATTCAGGTGCAAAGGTTATTCTTGTCATGGATATTTTATATCCGCGGGTTATGAAAATTATGAAGGAGACTGCACTTGAAAATGTCATTGTGACAGCTATTAAAGATTATTTACCATTCCCAAAAAATCTAGTCTATCCATTTATTCAAAAAAAACAGTATGGCTTTAGTGTCAAGGTTGAGCATAGCGGGCAAAATCACTTGTTTTCAGAAATAATGCGCTCTGCTCCCATTAAGATGATAAACAGTATTCCGTTTGATTTTGAAGAAGACCTAGCACTACTTCAATATACTGGCGGAACAACTGGTTTTCCAAAAGGTGTTATGTTGACCCATAAAAATTTAATCGCCAATACAACAATGTGTGATGCATGGATGTATAAATGTGTGCATGGTGAAGAAACCATTATGGGCATTCTACCGTTCTTCCACGTCTATGGTATGACCACTGTTATGTTATTAACTGTATTCACCCAAAATAAAATGGTGCTACTGCCGAAATTTGATGTTGAAACGGCATTAAAAACAATTGATAAGCAAAAACCAACGCTTTTCCCCGGTGCTCCAACCTTATACATTGGCCTACTCAATCATCCAGACATTGCAAATTATGATTTATCATCGATTAAAGCTTGCTTAAGTGGTTCTGCTTCATTGCCAATTGAAGTGCAAGAGAAATTTGAAGCCGTTACTGGAGGGAAACTTGTTGAAGGCTACGGTTTAACTGAAACCTCTCCAGTTACTCATGCTACGCCAATTTGGGGTAAGAGGGTGATTGGCTCGATTGGGTTACCATGGCCAAACACAGAAGCGGTTATTTTGCGTACAGGGGATACAGAAAAGCTACCAGTTGGCGAGGTTGGTGAAATCGCTATCAAAGGACCACAAGTGATGAAGGGCTACTGGAACCGTCCAGAGGATACGGCAGCTACATTTGCAGAAGACTGGTTTTTAACAGGTGATCTTGGTTATATGGATGAACAAGGCTACTTTTATGTAGTGGACCGTAAAAAGGATATGATTATAGCAGGGGGCTTTAATATCTATCCTCGTGAAGTTGAAGAAGTGTTATACGAATGTGAAGAAATCCAAGAATGTGTAGTTGCGGGTATACCAGATCCGTATCGTGGAGAAACAGTAAAAGCATATATTGTTTTAAAAGAAGGATATTCCATTACTGAGGACGAATTAAATAAATATTGTCGTCAACATCTAGCGGCATTTAAAGTTCCGCGTTATTATGAATTTAGAGATGAGCTGCCAAAAACAGCCGTTGGAAAAATTTTGCGTCGCACGTTAGTTGAAGAAGAAAAAACGAAATTAGCGAATAAAGAAGCGAAATAAATACGTGTGAAAGTATTGACAAGCAATGCTGTAAAATATAATATGAAAATATGAATGAATGACCATTCATATTTTCATATTTTTTTAAGTTCACACGTCATATTGATTATGTAGACGTGCGCATGTTTTTTAGGTGGTGTTATAAAAGTGAAACGAGATAAGCCAAAATATAAACAAATTATTGATGCAGCTGTCATCGTTATTGCGGAGAATGGGTATCACCAAGCGCAAGTATCGAAAATCGCCAAACAGGCAGGGGTGGCCGATGGAACAATCTATTTATATTTTAAAAATAAAGAAGATATATTAATTTCTGTCTTTAATGAAAAAATGGCTGTTTTTGTAGAGTCATTACAAGATATAATAGAAAATGGGAGTACGTCTAGAGACAAACTTTCACGAATGATTGAAAATCATTTTAATGTTCTAGCGACAGATCGATACCTAGCAACTGTCACACAATTAGAGCTTCGCCAATCGAATAAAGACTTACGATTAAAAATTAATGCTGTACTACGTGAGTATTTACATTTACTGGATCAAATTTTAATCGCAGGTATGCTTTCTGGTGAGTTCAATCAAACGATGGATGTACGCTTGGCACGACAAATGGTTTTTGGAACAATTGATGAAACGATTACGTCGTGGGTTATGAATGACTATCGATATGATTTGATGGAACAGGTTCCAAAGGTTCAGGCATTAATCCTGAACGGCATTAAAGCATAGAAGGATGTGGAGAAATGGAATTTCTAAGTTGGAAAGTAGAAGATGGGGTAGCAATTATTACAATTGCACGTCCACCAGCAAATGCATTATCTCGCGGTATTATTGCAGAAGTTAACGCTGTACTAGATGCTGTAGAACACGATGATGCTGTAAGAGTCCTTGTACTTCATGGTGAAGGCCGTTTCTTCTCTGCGGGGGCAGATATTAAAGAGTTTACTGGGGTAGAATCTGGCGAAGAATTTACGAAGCTAGCTAGCAATGGACAACAAGTTTTTGAACGTGTTGAATCATTCTCTAAGCCTGTTATTGCGGCCATCCATGGTGCAGCGTTAGGCGGTGGACTTGAGTTAGCAATGAGCTGTCATATGCGATTTGTGACTGACTCAGCGAAACTAGGTTTACCAGAATTACAATTAGGTCTTATCCCTGGCTTTGGTGGTACGCAGCGCTTACCACGCTATGTTGGTGTAGCAAAAGCTGCTGAAATGATGTTTACAAGCGAGCCGATTTCTGGTGCTGAAGCTGTTCAGTGGGGCTTAGCAAACCGTGCATTCTCAGACGAGACTATGCTAGAAGAAACGTTAAAGATTGCTAAGAACATTGCTAAGAAAAGCCCAATAGCTTTAAAAGCAGCTATTCAAACATTGCAATATGCAAAGCATGCTTCATTTTATGAAGGCATTGAAGCTGAGGCGAAATCTTTTGGGACAGTATTCGTAACAGAAGATGCAAAAGAAGGAATTCAAGCATTCATTGACAAGCGTGAGCCTGTGTTTACCGGTAAATAATTTCCCAAATCTCGATAACAACGTTCAAGTATGTTATCGGTGCTATTGAAACTAAAAATATATAATATTTATAAGTTTACTTAGAATTATAAAACGTTCCAGGAGGTATGGATATATGAACATTTTTGCATTAATTAAACGTACGTTTGATACAGAAGAAAAAATCGTTGTGTCGGGTGGCAAAATCCAAGAGGACGGAGCAGAATTCATTATCAACCCGTACGATGAATATGCCATTGAAGAGGCAATCCAAGTGCGCGATGCTGCTGGTGGTAAAGTAACAGTTATAACAATTGGCGGCGAGGATGCAGAGAAGCAATTACGTACAGCACTTGCCATGGGAGCAGACGAAGCGGTACTTATTAATACTGAAGATGATTTAGATGAGTTAGACCAAAATGCAGCTGCATATCTTTTAGCAGAATATTTAAAAGATAAAGATGCTGATTTAATTTTAACAGGAAATGTTGCGATTGATGGTGGTTCAGGTCAAGTAGGCCCACGTGTTGCAGATTTATTAGCTATTAATTATGTAACTACGATTACAAAACTTGAAATCGATGGAACATCTGTGAAAATTGTTCGTGATATCGAAGGAGATTCAGAGGTAATTGAAACGTCTTTACCATTATTAGTAACAGCTCAGCAAGGTTTAAATGAGCCACGTTATCCATCTCTACCAGGTATTATGAAAGCGAAAAAGAAACCGCTTGCAGAGCTTGAGTTAGATGATTTAGATATCGATGAAGATGATGTAGAAGTGAAGATCGAAACGGTAGACATCTTCTTGCCAGCTCAAAAGGCAGCAGGCCGCATTCTTGAAGGCGACCTTTCTGCACAAGTAAAAGAACTGGTAAATCTACTTCACTCAGAAGCAAAAGTAGTTTAATTATTGGATGATCTTAATCGAATCTTAAAGGGTAACGGAGGGAATATGCTATGTCAAAAAAAGTATTAGTATTAAGTGAAGTTCGTGAAGGAAGCTTACGTAATGTTTCTTTCGAAGCAATTGCAGCTGCAAAACAGATCGCTGATGGTGGCGAGGTTGTTGGGGTACTTTTAGGGGATGCTGTAGCAGGTTTAACAGGTCCATTATTTGAATATGGTGCTGATCGCGTGGTAACAGTGGAACACCCACATTTAAAACAATATACATCTGATGGCTATAGTCAAGCACTATTAGCTGTTATCGAGCAAGAAAAACCAGCTGGCATTGTCTTTGGTCATACAGCAAACGGTAAAGATTTATCACCAAAAATTGCAAGTAAATTACAAGCAGGTTTAGTATCTGATGTCACTACTATTGAGGGTGCAGGCGATGATATTGTATTCATCCGACCAATTTATTCTGGTAAAGCTTTCGAAAAAGTGAAAGTAAAAGATGGTGTTGTTTTAGCTTCAATACGTCCAAATAACATTGCACCTTTAGAAAAAGCGGAAGGTAAAACAGGAGATGTTTCTGCAATCACTGTTGAGATTACAAATCTTCGCACAATTATTAAAGAGGTTGTTCGTAAATCTTCAGAAGGTGTGGATCTTTCAGAAGCGAAAGTAGTCGTTGCTGGTGGTCGTGGTGTGAAGTCTGAAGAAGGTTTCGAGCCGTTAAAAGAGCTAGCAGATTTACTAGGCGGTGCAGTTGGAGCATCCCGTGGTGCATGTGACGCTGAGTATTGTGACTATTCACTACAAATTGGTCAAACAGGTAAGGTAGTAACACCTGACCTTTATATTGCAGCTGGTATTTCTGGCGCTATTCAACACTTAGCGGGAATGTCAAACTCTAAAGTAATTGTTGCTATTAATAAAGATCCTGAAGCAAATATTTTCAAAGTAGCGGATTACGGTATCGTTGGAGATTTATTTGAAGTGATTCCGCTTCTAATCGAAGAATTTAAAGCATTAAAAGTAAATGCATAAAGAGTAGACGCAGGAAGGGATTAATCCTTCCTGCTTTTTTATGGTTGGACACCGCAAGAAACTCTAATTTGAAAATTATCGCAAAATAAAATATTGACATAATTAACAGTAGACATTATAGTGTTGAATAATCATTAAATTTTTTAATAATAATGTTTTGAAACGCAAAGATTAGGAGTAGTAAAAGCTCATTATTCGGTGAAGAGAGCTGCGGGTTGGTGCAACGCAGTCCAATAAGACTTTGAACTTGCCTAGGAGTGGTAAGATAAATGGAATTATCAGATTATTCTATTTGTTTGACGATTAACCTTCGTTACCAGGTTATTAAGTTGGGTTCTCTATGAACCAATTAGAGTGGTACCGCGGTTTGCTTATGGCATATCGTCTCTTCTTTCATTTGAAAATGAAGGAAGAGACGATATGCCTTTTTAATTTTAGGAGGTAAGAAAGTGGAAAACAACAATCAACAATTAAAACGAACAATGACCTCACGTCATATCACCATGATGGCTTTAGGTGGTGCTATTGGTGCAGGATTATTTAAAGGAAGTAGTGCAGCCATTGATATGGCAGGGCCGTCAGTGCTTATTGCGTATTTATTAGGTGGCATTATTTTATTATTTGTAATGCAAGGTCTAGCAGAAATGGCCGTTCGTAATAAAGAAGCAAGAACGTTCAGAGATTTAGTTCAATCGGTGTTAGGAAAATATCCAGCTTATTTCCTAGATTGGATCTATTGGAAAATGTGGGTTTTAAATATTGCAGCAGAATCTGTAGTTGCGGCTATTTTTATTCAATATTGGCTTCCTCAATACCCAATTTGGATACTTGCGCTATCTGTTTCTGTGTTAGTAACAGCCATTAACCTGCTATCGGTGAAAATATTTGCTGAAACAGAATATTGGCTAGCATTGATTAAAATTACCGTTATTATTGTGTTTATTATAGCAGGACTTATTTTATTGTTTGTTACGTTTGGAAATCATACGGCTGTTGGTTTTTCTAACTTAACAGCACATGGTGGTTTTTTCCCTAATGGATCAACGGGGTTAATTGCTGCTATGCTAGTGGTCATTTATTCTTATGGTGGTACAGAAATCATCGGGATTACATTAGCTGAAACGAAAAATCCTGAAAAAGTAGTACCAAAAGCTGTTCGCAGTACATTGATTCGTATTGTTACTTTCTATCTACTGCCTTTCTTTATTATTGTAAGCTTGATTCCTTGGAATGAAGTAAACGGGGTACCTGAAAGTCCATTTGTAATGGTTTTTAAAATGATTGGCATTCCAGGTGCAGACCATATTATGAATGCTGTTGTTATACTTGCTATTATTTCATCCATGAATTCAGGGCTCTACGGTTCATCACGAGTACTGTATACGCAAGCTGTAGATGGTCGTGTTCCTAAAATATTTGCTCATTTATCTAAAAGAAAAGTTCCTGTATATGCCATTTTGATGTGTACATTAGCATTATATTTAGGTGTAATCTTTTCTTTATATGCTGGAAGCAAGACTTTTGATTTCTTAATGGGTTCACTTGGCTATACGGTGTTATTTATTTGGTTAATTATTGCGATTGCCCATTTGAAATCACGAAAAAAACAATCAGAAAACACAAGTGCCTATGAAGTAAAATGGTTTCCTTATACAACTTGGATTGCCATTATAGCTTTAAGTGCCATCTTGATTGGCATTATTTTTACAACATCAATTATCGTGACAGGAATTACCTTAGCGATTTACATCTTTATCACGTTAACCTATATATTTAAAGGTCGATATCAAGCTAATTAAATGACTCTATTTTAAATGTTCGACATGGTTTTTCATAAAATATACATTGCAGGCAGATTGTTCGCTCAAGTGAATTTATCCATGCTATACTACAATCATAGTAAGTTTAAGGAGGATTTCAAATGGCAATTGTACATGCAACTGATGCTACGTTCCAGGACGATATTAAAGAAGGGTTAGTACTAGTAGACTTTTGGGCTGCTTGGTGCGGACCTTGTAAAATGATTGGGCCAGTTCTTGAAGAAATGGACGCTGCAGGTAGTGCGGCTAAAATTGTAAAAGTGGATGTAGACAATAACCAAGGTACTGCAGCACAATATCAAATCATGTCAATCCCATCTTTACTATTATTCAAAGATGGTGAATTAGTAGACAAAACTGTAGGCTTCCAACCTAAAGAAGCTTTAGAAGCATTTATCGCTAAACATGCGTAATCAATGAAGTTCACAAAAGCCGAGCCATCAATAGATGTGTTCGGCTTTTTTTCGTTTTCGTTATATAATAAAGAAAAAATTACAATAAATCATTAAAGGGATTATCGTAGGGGGGCAGGTAGGTAATGAACGATTTAATTAAACGTAAACTTGATATTTTACCAGATCAGCCTGGCTGCTATTTGATGAAGGATCGGCAGGGGACAATCATTTATGTTGGCAAAGCGAAAGTTCTGAAAAACCGAGTGCGTTCTTATTTTACTGGAACACATGAAGGGAAGACACAAAGACTTGTAAGCGAAATAGAAGATTTTGAATATATCGTGACATCATCTAATATTGAAGCACTTATTTTAGAGCTGAATCTTATTAAATTACATGATCCAAAGTATAATGTCATGCTAACGGATGATAAGACATATCCGTATTTAAAAATTACGAATGAAAAACATCCTCGTCTTATTACGACGCGTAAGGTAAAAAAGGATAAGGCTAAATATTTTGGACCTTATCCCAATGCCTATGCGGCAAGTGAAACGAAAAAGCTATTGGATCGATTGTATCCACTACGTAAATGTGTACAATTACCTTCTAAAGTTTGCTTGTACTATCACATGGGCCAATGTTTAGCGCCTTGTGTAAAAGAAATTGATGGTCAAGTTTATCAAGAGATGATAGATGATATGTCGAAGTTTTTAAATGGTGGTGTGGAGGCAGTTAAAAAAGAGCTTGAAGCTAAAATGCTAGCAGCTGCCGAAAATCTGGAATTTGAACGTGCAAAGGAGTTCCGAGACCAAATTGCACACATTGATACGGTCATGCAGAAACAAAAAATAGTGTCAAGTGATACGACAAACCGTGATGTCTTTGGCTATGCTGTTGAAAAAGGGTGGATGTGTGTTCAGGTGTTCTTTGTTCGACAAGGAAAATTAATCGAGCGTGATGTCTCCATTTTCCCCATTTATCAAGATGCAGAGGAAGAGTTTTTAACATTTGTTGGGCGCTTTTATGAAAAACCAGAGCATATTAAGCCAAAAGAAATTTTTATCCCACAAGCAATTGATGCAGCCATTTTAACAGAATTATTAGCTATCAAAGTACTTTCACCAAAACGAGGACAAAAAAAGGAGTTGGTTGATTTAGCGACCAAAAATGCCGAAATTGCTGTGGCAGCTAAATTCCAGCTCATTGAACGACAGGAAGAACGAACGATTGGTGCTTGTGATTCACTTGGTGAAGCAATGGGTATTACTACACCATTACGGATTGAGGCTTTTGATAATAGTCATATGCATGGAACCGACGCAGTCTCTGCCATGGTTGTTTTCATTGATGGAAAGCCTGCGAAAAAGGAATATCGCAAATACAAAACGCGTACAGCAGCCAAGCATGATGATTATGGTGCTATGCAAGAGGTCATACGTCGACGGTATACACGTGTTCTGAAGGAAGGTTTACCATTACCAGATTTAGTCTTGATTGATGGTGGTAAGGGTCAAATGGAAGTAGCACGTGAAGTATTAGAAGATGAGCTAGGACTTGTCATACCAATTGCTGGTTTAGCAAAGGATGATAAACATAATACATCACAGCTATTGTTTGGCGATCCGCCAGAAGTGATTGCCTTAAAGCGTACAAGTGATGGTTTTTATTTGCTACAACGAATTCAAGACGAAGTACACCGCTTTGCTATTACCTTCTTGCGCCAACAGCATGAGAAACATGCCATTCAATCTGTATTAGATCATATTGAGGGTGTCGGACCAAAACGAAAGCAACAGTTACTTAAATATTTTGGTTCAGTCAAGAAAATTCGAGAGGCGAGCGAGCTAGCTTTACAGGAGGCAGGGATGCCCGCCAATTTAGCAAGCCAGATTTATGCCTATTTTCAGCAGGAAACATTGTCAAAGGAATAGGCATGTGCTAAGGTTGTAAATAACATTGGTTTTTAATGTTATTTACAGATCACTAGCGTGGTAAGCTCATTGACGCTAGGATTAAACAAATTGAATACAATCACTTTAAGGTGATGATAGAGGTGCAAGTTTCAAGAGTAGCACAATGGAGGATGAACAAGTCCGGAGATATTGTGTGAAAGGGGAGCTTGCCGAAGTATAGCATGGTTGTTTCATATGTTGTACTGGTTTTGCATTTAAAAGATGTAAGACTGTCGATTCTAAACGTTTCGGAGAGCTATCACACATGCGCAAGTTACGATTATTGTACATGTTATAGGCAGCTTTCACGTTATGTGGAGGCTGCCTTTTAGTTTTCTAGAGACTGTTTTGCACCGTGTATTTAGGTGAAACCCAAGGACTGGAAAGGAGAACGAAAAAAATGGCTAGAATCGTGATGAAGTTTGGAGGGGCTGCATTAGCATCAACTGAACAAATCCAAGAGGCTGCTCGAAAAGCTATTGCTGAGAAGGACAGAGGATTTGATGTAGTCGTGGTAGTTGCAGCAATGGGACAAACTGCGAAAGATGTGAAAATGATGGTGCGTCATCTAACTGACGATGTGTCAAAACGGGAATTAGGTACAGTCATGTCTACATGCTCTCAGTTATCAAGTGCTTTATTTGCCATTGCAATACAGGAAGCAGGCTATGATGCTATGTCCTTAACTGGATGGCAGGCAGGTATTCACACGGATCGTATGTACCGTCATGCACGAATAAACTATATCGATGTGAGTCGTATCGAAGAACATTTTGCACAGGGACAAATTGTGGTCATTGCTGGAGAACAGGGCATTGACGATGAACAGAATATCACAACGCTTGGGAAAGGAGGAGCTGAAACGACAGCCGTAGCGCTTGCCGTAGCATTGGGAGCAGAGCGAGCTGATATTTATACAAATGTTGATGGTGTTTATACAGCAGACCCACGTTATGTTACGAAGGCCCAAAAGCTACAGGAAATTTCCTATGATGAAATGTTGGAGCTATCTAATTTAGGATCACATGTCATACATCCACGTGCAGTGGAATTAGCAAAGAAGTTTCAAATGCCAGTTATCATACGCTCTAGTTTAGTGGAGTCGATAGGTACTTTATTGAAGGAGGAAGTGGAAATGGAGAAAAATTTAGTAGTCCGCGGTGTAGCCTTTGAATCAGATATTATTCGTTTAACAGTTGGGTATGATGCTCATTCTGATGCTTCATTAGCTGATATGTTTACAACCCTTGCAGAAAACCACATTAATGTGGATATTATCGTACAGGCGATCATTGATGGAGTAAAGCCGACTGTGTCCTTTTCGATTTTAAAAGAGGAATTTGCGGAAGCATTACGTGTTCTAGAGGATAGCAAATTATCACTGGGCTTTAGTTTTGCTGATTTTGAAATAGGGTTAGCGAAAGTTTCCATCATTGGTTCAGGTATGGTATCTAATCCTGGCGTTGCTGCTCGCATGTTTGATCGATTACGTCGTGAAAACATTCCGGTAAAAATGGTTAGCACTTCTGAAATAAAAGTGTCTGTTGTTGTACCACAGGATGATATGATCCGTGCAGCTAATGCATTGCATGATGCGTTTAATTTAGAACAAGCACTTTACATATAATAATAGTAGAAACTGCCATTTTTAATGATGCTTTTCTTTTGAGCAGCTAAACAATGCGTCCAGATTTTCGAGTTGACGAGTAGAAGTTAACCTAAAACCGCCGCTTCCTGTGACAATGATTAACCGATCTGCATCGTGCAGACCTCTCTTCAAAACCTATGCCATCTGTTGGGGGCTTTTGGCAACATGCTGAGGTGTTCCTCTTTTTGACCATCCGCTAAAAAATCCAAATGCTGTACCTGACGCCTCGCTTTTGGTACGAAAATTGTTGCTGAAGCAAGATAAAATAGTTCGAAATGAAAGGAAGAAAAAGGATTGTCAGCCCATTTAATTGGGAGACAATCCTTTTCATTACTCTGTAGGGATGGTATTCATGATACGTTCCTTGACGTCCCATTTGACTGTAAACATAACATAGTGCTGTTTTTCTCGCTTTTCATCATAGCATTCTGTAAGGTAGCCTTTAGCTAGTTGAATCTGTTCTGCTATAAATCCTGCCTCAAGTCTAAAACTACGTTGTTTGATTTGCAGTATTTCAGGGTCGTTTGTCAACTGAAAAATTCGTCCATCCTTGGATTCTTTCATAAGCTCTAAATTACCCCAACAGGCATCTGCGAAAAATGCGATAAGTTCGTCTTGACTTTTACATGGAAACTTGCGTGCAAGCTCTTTTCCTGCCCAATAAAGGACATCATCTTCATGTTTACCGAGTATAGAAGATAGAATATGATCGCGAATGATCTCATAGCCAAATGATGAGATTGTAGGAGATGGAGTGTTTAACATTGGTATCCTTCTTTCTTAGAATTTTCTTAAAATTTAACGGTAATAAAGTAATGATAGATTTTTCGAGAAAAAACGACTCATCATGTACTAGATTAGTTCTTTAATAAGCTCTATGAAAAACTCCGAGTTGCCTTGACGCTCGTAGCTCTTGAGAGTACAATAAACATGTCATAATATTGTACCATGATGAAATGCACAGTCAATGAAGTATCATTTACAAAATGATGACTTCTTTTGGTGTGTTATTTTAAGTACTAAGGGGGGTAACAGTCTTGTCGAAAGATCGAGAGTTTTTATGGCGTCGCTTACATTCTCTACTTGGGATCATTCCAGTAGGTCTGTTTTTAACGATGCACCTGTTCATTAACTTTACAGCAACAGGCGGGGCAGAAAGTTATAACGATGCTACCGCAGTAATGGAAAAGATTCCATTCCTTATCATAGTTGAATGGATTGTCATCTATATTCCATTAATGTTCCACGCATTTTATGGTGTCTTCATTGCATTCACTGCTACACCAAACACAGGACGTTTCAGCACATACCGTAACTGGATGTTCTCTTTACAACGTTTCACTGGTGTATTCCTAGTGATTTTCATTGCATGGCATATTTTCCAAACTCGTATTCAAAAAGCACTTGGCGCACACGTTGATTACGACATGATGGCGAATATCGTTGCTAATCCATTCATGCTTGGATTCTACATTGTTGGTATTTTATCAGCAACTTTCCACTTATCTAACGGTTTATGGGCATTCCTAGTAAGCTGGGGTATTGTACAATCTCCTCAGTCTCAAAAGATTGCTACTTACGTAACAAACATTATTTTCGTAATTCTAAGTGTAGTTGGTGTGGCTGCTATTTTAGCTTTCGTATAATTCAATAGAGCTACGATAGAGCACATGCAATCATTGCAATTTTTTAAGAGGAGTGAGAAATAATCATGGCGAAAAGCAAAATAATTGTTGTCGGCGGTGGTCTTGCCGGTCTGATGGCAACGATTAAAGCAGCTGAAGTTGGTACTGAAGTTGATTTATTCTCATTAGTTCCTGTAAAACGCTCACACTCTGTTTGTGCGCAAGGCGGAATTAATGGTGCGGTAAATACAAAAGGTGAAGGGGATTCTCCATGGATCCACTTTGATGATACAGTATATGGTGGGGACTTCTTAGCGAACCAACCACCAGTAAAAGGTATGTGTGACGCAGCACCTGGCATTATCCACTTAATGGACCGTATGGGTGTTATGTTCAACCGTACACCAGAAGGACTATTAGACTTCCGTCGTTTTGGCGGTACTTTAATGCACCGTACAGCTTTCTCTGGTGCAACAACTGGTCAACAATTACTATATGCGCTAGATGAGCAAGTTCGTTCTCATGAAGTGGCTGGTTTAGTAAATAAATATGAACACTGGGAATTCCTTGGTGTTATTAACGATGAAGACGGCGTTTGCCGTGGTATCGTAGCGCAAGATATGCGTACAGAAGAAATTAAATCATTCCGTGCAGACGCTGTTATCATGGCGACTGGTGGCCCTGGTATTATCTTCGGTAAAACAACAAACTCAGTTATTAACACAGGTTCTGCTGCTTCTATCGTTTACCAACAAGGTGCTTCATATGCGAATGGTGAGTTCATTCAAATTCACCCTACAGCGATTCCTGGAGATGACAAAAACCGTCTAATGTCAGAATCAGCTCGTGGTGAAGGTGGTCGTATTTGGACTTATAAAGACGGTAAACCTTGGTACTTCTTAGAAGAAAAATACCCAGCTTATGGTAACTTAGTACCACGTGATATTGCAACACGTGAAATTTTTGATGTCTGTGTAAATCAAAAACTTGGTATCAATGGCGAGAACATGGTATACCTAGATCTTTCTCATAAAGATCCACATGAATTAGACGTTAAACTTGGTGGTATCATCGAAATCTACGAAAAATTCGTAGGGGATGACCCACGTAAATTACCAATGAAAATTTTCCCTGCAGTTCACTATTCAATGGGTGGCTTATGGGTTGATTACAATCAGATGACTGAGATTCCTGGTCTATTTGCAGCAGGTGAATGTGATTACTCTCAACATGGTGCAAACCGTCTTGGTGCGAACTCATTATTATCTGCTATTTACGGTGGTATGGTTGCAGGACCAAACGCAGTAGATTATGTAAAACACCTTAAAAAACATGCAGAAGATCTTTCACAAGAGATTTACGATGCTCGCGTAACAGAAGAGCAAGCGAAATGGGATGCTATCATGAAAATGGAAGGCACAGAAAACGCTTACTTACTGCATAAAGAGCTTGGTGAAATGATGACTGCTACAATGACTGTAGTACGTTACAATGATCAGCTTGAAGATACATTGAAAAAACTTGATGAGCTTTCTGAGCGTTGGAATAACATCAACATTAACGATACGCAAAAATGGAGTAACCAAGGCGCACACTTTACACGTCAACTTAAAAATATGTTAGTGCTTGCAAAAGTAATGACTAAAGGTGCTTTATTACGTAATGAATCTCGTGGTGCGCACTATAAACCTGATTTCCCTAATCGTGATGACGAGCAGTTCTTAAAAACAACGATGGCGAAGTTTGACCCAACAACTGGTAATCCAATCATCACGTACCAAGAAGTCGACGTTTCTTTAATCCCACCACGTAAACGCGACTACTCTGCGAAAGGAGACTAAAAGTTATGGAAATGGCAGCTAATACTGGAAGAATGGTCAAAGTAGAAGTCTTACGTCAAGATACACAAGGCGGCAATAGCTACTGGCAAAAATTCCAAGTACCTTACCGTCATGGTATGAACGTAATCTCAATTTTAATGGAAATTCAAAAAAATCCTGTTACTGAAAATGGTGAAAACACATCGCCAGTATCATGGGATATGAACTGTTTAGAAGAAGTTTGTGGTGCATGTTCAATGGTTATCAATGGCCGTCCGCGTCAATCATGTTCAACACTTGTTGACCAATTGACTGAGCCAATTAAACTTGAGCCAATGAAGACATTCCCTGTTATTCGTGACCTACAAGTTGACCGTGAACGTATGTTCAATGCACTTAAAAAAGTGAAAGCTTGGGTACCGATCGACGGTACTTATGATTTAGGTGAAGGTCCACGTATGCCAGAAGGTAAACGTCAATGGGCTTATGAATTATCTAAATGTATGACTTGTGGTGTATGTATGGAAGCATGTCCAAACGTGTCTGAAAAAGCTTCATTCATCGGACCAGCTCCATTATCACAAGTACGTCTTTTCAACACTCACCCAACTGGTGCAATGATTAAAGATGAACGTTTAAATGCTATTATGGGTGATGGTGGCCTTGCGAACTGTGGTAACTCTCAAAACTGTGTAGCTGCATGTCCAAAAGGAATTCCTTTAACAACATCAATTGCTTCACTAAACCGTGCAACTACAGTGCAAATGTTCCGTAACTTCTTCGGTTCTGACCACTTCGTAGACTAATATACGGACAAGTTGAACGCCAAAACTCTCTTACACTTTGTGTAAGAGGGTTTTTTTATTAAGGGTCAGCAAATGATTTTTGTACTGAAAGCAAGACGCTCAATGAGATAGCGGAACACCGCGTAAAAGCCCTACGTCCAGTAGCAATGGCGGTGTGTCCAACATAAAGCCCAAAGCCTCCGACAGCTGTCACAGATTTTATAGAGGTCTGCACGACGTAGGTCAGTTAACCGTTGTCACATTCTATTCGTCAGCTGAAATAAATTTGAATGCCATTACGACATGGTGTAATTAATTATTATAGAAGCGATCTGTCAATAGCATGTCATTCAAAGTTGTATACAAATTAAAGGGAAGAAATAATTGCGTTAAAAGGTGGGAATCGTTGTTTTTTCTATGATAATATAGCATTTTCTTTTATAATGAATATGTATTCATTTCGTTTGCCGTCATCAAAACGAGTGATAATAACTCGATTTATGATAGGACTGGCAAATATACTACTAGGGATGGTGTTGACATGAAGGCTAATTATATCGAGAATTTTCAAGAGTGGGAGAAGGATTTTTCCTTTTATAGTGAGGTACGCGTACGATTTTCAGAGACAGACATGTACGGTCATATGAATAATACAGTTAGCTTTACATATTTTGAGCAAGCAAGAATTGATTATTTCCGGCATTTAGGTATTTTAATGCCTTCAGCGGGAGATGAAAATATGAAGTCTATACCGATAGTAGCAGATTTACAATGTGATTATGTGAAACAGGTTTTCTTTGATGATGTATTACGAATTTACACAAAGATAGCGAGAGTTGGAAATTCATCGATAGACATTCATTATTTAACGAAAAATCAAAAAGATGAAATTTGCTTCACTGGGCGCGGTACAATTGTGCAAATGGATCCTCTAACAGGCAAGAGTGTACCGATTTCTGATGAGGAGAGAGCTCGATTAGTTAGTTTAGTTATTTAGCTCGCATTAAGGGATTGTTTTTTATCTAAATTAATTCTTTGTCAGATTTACAATTGTGCTTTGTACAATTGTCGCCCACAAAAAGGCTATATGAGCATTCATCTCCCCACCTATAGAGGTGAGTGTATTGATGAAGGTAGATAAAATGGGGAATGTGTCTAAGCAATTTCTGAAATTTTTAAGGAAACATGGAATAATCATGCAAATAGCCGTCACCGCTTCAAGTCCCTTAACATAAGTTACAATACGTGCGGGGGAGGAGGGTGTAACTGAATGAATGGCTCTCATCATCGTTCTCTTTTAACAAACCGAGAACGTGAAATATTTGCGCTTTTATTAGCTGAAAAAACAACGAGAGATATTGCAGAGCAGCTTGGTATTAGTGAAAAAACAGTGCGAAATCACATATCCAATACAATTCAAAAGCTAGGTGTAACGAATCGATCTCAGGCGTTAATTGAGCTGTTACGCTTGGAAGAATTTAAATTAGACTAATGGACACTTGCTATTTCGTGAAAAAAACGACAAAATAGAACTATTCAACGTATTTTTAGGAGTGAAATAGTTATATGTCGGACGAAGTAACAAAGCACTCACCTGAAACCGTTGCAACGGTTGAAAAGGAATTACGCTATATAGCGGCCATCGTAAAGCAAAAGGGAAGAGAAATTGTTTCCGACTATGCGATTACGCCGCCACAATTTGTTGCATTACAGTGGTTAGAAGAGCTTGGTGATATTACAATTGGCGAATTATCAAACCGTTTATATTTAGCTTTTAGCACGACAACAGATTTAGTTGACCGAATGGAGAAAAATGAATTAGTCAAGCGTGTGCGTGATGAAAATGATCGCCGTGTCGTTGTTGTTCATCTTCTCGAAAAGGGCGAACGTATTATTCAAAAGGTTATAGAAAAAAGACAGCAATATTTGCAGGAGATGCTTGTTGGTTTTAATCAACAAGAAGTCGCTCAATTATCAAGCTATTTAGAAAAACTACATGTACACATGAAACAGGATTGAGGCGGAAAGTATGAATGCCCCGATAGGCGTTATTGACTCAGGAGTAGGCGGTTTAACCGTAGCAAAAGAAATTATGAAGCGATTGCCAAACGAAACGATCTATTATATTGGCGATACAGCAAGATGTCCGTATGGACCAAGAAGTCGTCAGGAAGTACGGAATTTCACTTGGCAAATGGCAAAATCACTCGAAAAAATGAATATTAAGATGCTCGTTATTGCTTGTAATACAGCGACTGCAGTAGCACTCGAAAGTTTACAAAGAAATATGCCTTTTCCGGTACTAGGCGTTATTAATGCTGGCGCACGTGCAGCTGTAAAGAAAACGAAGCGACATGAAGTCGTTGTGCTTGCAACAGAAGGAACAATTAAAAGTGGGGCGTATGAAGAAGCCTTATTGTCACTCAATACGTCAACGCATATTATTCCACTAGCTTGTCCAACATTCGTACCACTTGTAGAAAGTGGCGAATACAAAGGTGACTTTGCAAATAAGTTAATAACAGAAGGCTTAAAGCCGTTGAAAAACCGACAATTTGATACGGTTATTTTAGGGTGTACACATTATCCTATTTTACAAAAACAAATTGAAGCTGTTGTTGGAGAAGAAGTGAATGTTTTATCTTCTGCGGAGGAAACAGCAAAGGATGTTCAAGAAATGTTAGCGTATAACGGCACTTTAGCAAATCCAAATGCGGTGCCTGCTCATAAATTTTTTGCAACTGGTTCTGTTCCAATTTTCCGTTCGATTGCTGAGAATTGGCTAGAACAAGGTACTCTCGACATAAAACGTATAACATTAAAATAAAAAATCAGCTTAGCAACAGGCTAGGCTGATTTTTGCCGTTTTTAGCATTATACATAAGCGACTGAGTACTTTTTTGAAGGAACAAATTATGATAAGATGAGGGCGCGAAAGTTTTTAGGAGGAACGAAATATATGACAAGATTTGATGGAAGAAATGTAGACGAGTTACGACCTGTAATTATGGATAGTGAGTATTTATTACACCCAGAAGGCTCCGTATTAATTCAAGTAGGGAATACAAAAGTAATTTGCACAGCAACAATTGAAGATAAGGTACCTGGCTTTTTACGTGGGCAAGGGAAAGGGTGGATCACAGCCGAATATTCGATGCTTCCTCGTGCAACTGCTCAACGCACACCACGTGAATCCTCACGAGGGAAAGTCAATGGGCGTACGATGGAAATTCAACGTTTAATTGGGCGCGCATTACGTGCTGTAGTCGATTTAGAAGCACTTGGAGAACGCACTGTATGGATTGACTGCGATGTCATTCAAGCAGACGGTGGAACTCGTACAGCATCTATTACAGGGGCATTTGTTGCTATGACACAAGCAATTGCTAAATTTGCAGAAGAAAAGCCATTCGAAAAATTCCCAGTAACAGATTTTTTAGCAGCAACAAGTGTTGGTATCGTAGAAGAACAAGGTGCTATTCTAGATTTAAATTATGTAGAAGATGTGGCTGCTGCTGTTGATATGAATATTGTGATGACAGGTACTGGACGATTCGTTGAATTACAGGGTACTGGCGAGGAAGCTACCTTTTCTCGTGAAGAACTGAATGAATTGTTAGCATTAGGTGAAAAAGGTATTCAGCAATTAGTTGAGCTCCAAAAATCAACACTTAGTGAACTGGCAAACAAGGTCGGAGGGAATCAATAATATGAAACAAGTAGTAATCGCAACAAAAAATAAAGGAAAAGCAAAAGATTTTGAAGCATTATTTGGCCCACTCGGTTATGAAGTAGTGACAATGTTTGAAGTGGCACCAGAAATGGAAATAGAAGAGACAGGTACAACATTTGAAGAAAATGCGATCATAAAGGCAGAAGCGTTAGCGAAGGAGCTTGGCACAATTGTGATTGCCGATGATAGTGGTTTAGCAGTAGATGCATTAAATGGTGAGCCAGGCGTGTATTCTGCTCGCTATGCTGGTGATCATGATGATGAAGCAAATATGGTAAAGCTGTTAGAAAATTTACATGGTGTGGAAGATGACAAACGAACAGCCCGTTTTTGCTGCTGTATTGCAATAGCAGGCCCAGATTTTGCAACGACAACGGTATTTGGCACATGTGAAGGCGTGATTGCCCATGAAAAACGTGGAACGAATGGATTTGGCTATGATCCAATCTTTTTCGTACCAAGCTTAAATCGTATGATGGCTGAGCTTTTACCAGAGGAAAAAGGGTCTATTTCTCACCGCGGCAATGCTATTCGCAAGTTAAAGGAACAATTACCAAATCTTATAAAATAAGAGGTGATATCCATGAAAATACTTGTAATGAGCGATACACATGGTGATAGCCATGTAATTGATAAGGTTAGGGAATTTTACCCTGAAATAGACGTTCTGATACATTGTGGAGATAGTGAACTTTCTTTCTCACATGAGGCGTTAGAAGGCATAAAAAAAGTACGTGGGAACTGTGATCGTGAAAAAGCTTTTCCAGAAGAAGAATTTTTCACTGTCAATAATGTAAATATTTTTGTAACACATGGTCATTTATTTAATGTGAAAAGCTCCATCTTGTCATTATCCTATCGTGCAAAAGAATTAGGTGCACAAATAGTTTGTTTCGGTCATTCTCATATTCTTGGTGCTGAAGTGATTGATGACATTTTATTTTTAAATCCTGGAAGCTTATTAAAACCACGTGGACGTAAGGAGAAAAGCTTTGCTGTTGTAGAACTAAATACGACCTTTTTTAAAGTTGAGTTCTTGACAGATGATAACCAAAGTATTGCTACGCATACATTCCACCGAAGTTAATATAACAAAAAAATCCGCACTACTTCCAATGGTTGCGGATTTTTATGTTGACTACGGATAATGGTAAAATTGCCTATGAATGATTAATGCTGAAATAGTAAAAATAATTGGAAAAGGCACTAAAGGAGAAAACATGGAAAAGACAATTGGCTGGCATTTTGATAATAGTTATGTTCGACTACCAAGTATTTATTATTCCGAACTTTCGTTACATCCTGTTCACTTACCAAAGCTAGTGCTGCTAAATGAAGACGTTGCAACGTCACTCGGATTAGACATTCAAGCTTTACAAGGGGAAGAAGCGGTAGCAGTATTTGCAGGTAATAAAGTTCCAAAAGGTGGTGAACCGATTGCACAAGCCTATGCAGGGCACCAATTTGGTCATTTCAATATGCTAGGTGATGGTAGGGCTCTGTTATATGGGGAACAAATAACACCTCTCAATGAACGATATGATATCGCCTTAAAAGGATCAGGAAGAACGCCTTATTCTCGTGGTGGAGATGGTAGAGCGGCATTGGGACCCATGCTAAGGGAGTACATTATTAGTGAAGCAATGTTTGCGCTAGGAATTCCCACTTCAAGAAGTTTAGCGGTAGTGACGACTGGTGAATCGATTTACCGTGAAACCGAACAACCAGGTGCTATTGTTACACGAGTTGCAAGCAGTCATTTACGAGTGGGTACTTTTCAATATGCAGCACACTGGGGAACAGATGAGGAGCTACAACGCTTAGCTGATTATGCATTAGAACGTCATTTCCCAAATGATTATGGGGAGCAAAATCGTTATCTTCATTTGCTACAAGAAGTAATCAAGCAACAAGCTTCACTCATAGCGAAGTGGCAGTTAGTTGGCTTTATTCATGGTGTTATGAACACAGATAATATGACCATTAGTGGTGAAACTATTGATTATGGCCCTTGCGCATTCATGGACACTTATGATCCAGCAACTGTGTTCAGTTCTATTGATCGTCAAGGCCGTTATGCATACGGCAATCAACCAAATATCGGGGGCTGGAATTTAACACGCTTGGCTGAAGCATTACTCCCTTTAATTCACGAAGATCAAGAAACAGCCATTCAACTGGCGCAAGACGTACTACAACAATATCCTCAGCTGTATGTTCAAAACTGGTTGAGGGGGATGCGTGCAAAGCTTGGCATTTTTAATGAGGAGCAAGAAGACAAGGACCTTATTGAAGAGCTTCTCCAGCTCATGCAACAATACAAAGCAGATTATACCAATACATTTATCGCCTTAACTTTTGGGCAATTTGATGAATCCTCGTTATTTAATTCATCGGCGTTTAAAGACTGGTATCAAAAATGGCTTGCACGATTAGCAAGACAGCAGCAAACGAAAGACATGTCACAGCAATTAATGCGTCAATATAATCCTGCTGTTATCCCACGCAATCACAGGGTAGAAGAAGCATTGGAGGCAGCTGTTGAACAAGGGGATTATAATGTTATAAACAAATTATTAAAAGTCCTTGCTCAGCCATACGCCCACACGAAAGAGCAACAGGAATATGCTTCATTACCTGAACCATGCAGTCAACCATATCGTACTTTTTGTGGCACATAAGTAAAACGAGGGGCATGGATCCTCTCGTTTTTTTATCTTGTTCCAGGGGATGTTCAAACGCCCGCTGAAATAAGGGAATACCATTAATAACGCCACGTTCTGTGGCGATGACAGTGTGACCCAAAGCCTAGGCGTATTTGATATGTAAAGGCACCTTACAGAATCCTTACGCATACTCTATGTATGAATAAAGGAAAAGGAGAATGGGTTCGGTGCATAAATATTCAAAAGGTTGGTTTCTGAAAAAGTTACGAGCACATGGGATACTCGTACATCCTCAATTTAAAAGTCATTTAGGGTTGTTGAAAGAATCTGAATTACGTAATTTATATTATCGATATGTCGAAGTAGAAACAGTCGAATCAGATCAAAAATAGCCTATTTTGTTTGAATAACTCCTTTCTAGGAAAACATGATAGTTAGAAAGGAGTTTTACTATGTGGATGATGACACAAACATGGCAAGATGTACTTTTTTTACATTGGCCAGTATCACCCCAAGAATTAGAAAAGCATATACCTAAAGAACTGAAGCTCGATCTCTATCAATCTGATGCTTGGCTTAGTGCCGTCCTTTTTAAAGTAAATGGACAGCGATTACGGCTACTACCGCCATTCCCAGGGATGCGTTCCTATTTACAATTGAATGTCCGAACTTATGTTGAATATAATGGCATGAAAGGAATCTATTTTTTTCATTTGGATGTGACGAATTATCCTTTTTCAAAATTAACGGCAATCGGTAGTTTACCCTATCGTTATTCAAAAATAGTAGGTAAACAAAGAGCTAATCATTTTTCATACACCAGCTATTACAAAGCATTTGATGAGAGATTGAGGGTTTCTTATATAGTAGGAGATAGCACTAATACTAACTTTGACCAATGGTTAGTAGAACGGTATCATTCTTGGGCAAAATGGAAAGACACCCTATTTCGTATTGATATCCATCATTCACCATGGGAGTTGCATCAGGCCAGAGTAACGATCCCAAGCAATACACTAGCCGCTTTTATGAAAGGATCCTTTCAAGAAACGCAGCCAATTGCACATTATGCAAAGAACAAAGTGGCGAGAGTTTTTCCGCCAGTAATTGAACGTAAAAAACAAAACTTATCATAAATACATGGGGATTATCACATTAAAAGAGGTAACAAAATTGCATAACTATTGCGCTGGCAATCATATCTGACATTGCAAGTGCTTCTGCTACAATTTCATCAAATACATCTACATCTGCTTGATAATCATTTTGTATCATGGTCACGGCTTCGTTTTTGGTCAATGCTAAATGGGTGTAAAACATTTTTTGTATCGCTTCTCTATTTATACAAGGATTGATCGTATGCAAAAATAGAACAATATCATCCGCATTACGATACCATTCCTTCTCTTTTGCTTCTGCTGTTGTAGCATCTCCTTTAGCAGCTGCAGTCACTAATTGAGCTGCAAGAACCAAATGTTCTTTAATTAAGGCTGCATAACGATCTGCTATAGAATCGCCGTAGAAGGGGCGTAGACAATTTCCTAAATCAGTTGCATTTCGTAACAAACGCTGCTGCACAAAAGGTAAATCTGGCAAATTAAACACAATGCTACTAATCGTCATCCGTGTCCAATTCACATGCTCCATCCAAAGTAAGCGATTCATGGCCATAAAATCTGCTTCCGCTTTACTGATACAGCGACGGTAATCATTTGACTGTAAAAAGTGGCGAATCGGTGCCGTATATAGAGCATAGGGACCCTGATACAGCTGGCTTAAAGAATAACTATTCGAATAAGGGTACAAGACTTCACTCCTTCTTGTTCTTTCTCTTAAAGTAGCATACTCCATGGCACATCTGAGTATGAAAGAACAACTTAAGAAATGGGGGTGACAAAAAAATTACTCTTCATACATCATTTTCTTTGTCATACCACCATCAACCGTAAGATTAATCCCTGTTACAAAATTATTTAGCGGATTTGTTAAATAGAGACACGCCTGTGCTATATCTTCAGGTACACCAACTCTCCCTGACAAATGCTGTGCATGATCAATTGGTCGAAGTGACTCAAAATTGCCTGTTTCAATCCATCCAGGTGAAATACAATTCACAGTTATTTGATCACTGCCAAATGAACGCGCTAAAGCATGTGTTAATGCCACAATGCCACCTTTTGTAGCCGCATAAGCTTCTGAGTTAGGCTCAGACATTTCAGCCCGTGTAGAAGCTAGCGAAACAATCGAACCTCCTTTAGCATTGTACCTCATCACTTTTGCAGCCTCTCTTGCACAGAAAAAGGCACTCGTTAAATTCGTTTGAAGTAAATCATTCCATTCCTCAAACGTAACATCGTAAGGAGATGTATGCTGAAACTTCCCAGCATTATTAATTAAAATATGAATAGTCCCATATTGTTCGACGGTTCGTTGCATTAAATGAACAATATCCTGCTCCTTTGTCACATCCGTTTGAACAAACAATACAGAGTAATCTTGAGCAAGCATTTCCTGTTCTAATTGTTGACCTAAACCTTTATTCAAATCAGCAATCACCACTTTTGCGCCATGTTGTGCATACGCTAGCACAATGCCTTTGCCAATCCCTTGTGCACCACCTGTAACAATAACGACCAAATCCTTAAACATTTACGTACCTCCAAGTTTTTTATTGCCAATAGTTTAACAAATATTTTTTTTTCGTCCTACTGACAAGGCGTAAAAATGGTATAATCTATGTTGTGGCAACATATGATAAACAATATGAGGCAAACCTTGCCTACTTAGTAAAATTAATGTTGACATTATGCTTTAAAATACATATAATAAGTATTGTCCTTCCTATGGAATACATAGAAACGACATCATGTCTCAGTAGCTCAGCAGGATAGAGCAACGGCCTTCTAAGCCGTCGGTCGGGGGTTCGAATCCCTCCTGGGACGTCAATAGGTAGTTTTAGAAAGAGAAACTACAGTATGAAAAACACCTTAAATCCTTTAATATCAAGGATTTAAGGTGTTTTTAGTATTTTTTAGAAGTCGTTAAAAAGAGATAAAAAATAAAAGTTTTCTACACATTTTCTACACATCTACACGCTCTATATTAGTGGAAGGCATTAACATCATCTTTTTAAATACATCTGCTGTTTTTCTGGAATCACGTTCACGCAATTCTTTTAGCACATGGGTATATGTAGAAGAAGTAATTTCAATACTTGAATGACCTAGACGTTCAGACACATAAATCAAATTTACTTCTTCGAAAAGTAAAATACTCGCATGTGTGTGGCGTAATCCATGAGCAGTAATAAGTGGTGTTATTTTAAGATGTTTCAATGCTGCCCGTAGTACATCATTTAATCGATCATTTGTGACAACTAAAATATCGGATGTGTCTTCAAAGAACACTAGTTGATGTTGATTATCTGAATGTGATGTTCGATATTCGAAAAATTTCTTAAACAATAGCATAGTCTCTGTATCAATGGTTATTGTACGCTCAGAACTTTCATTTTTTAAGTCACCAAAGCCACCGCCTTCTTTGTATTTCCATTGCCGTTCTACACGAATGAAATTCTCTTTAAAGTTAAAATCTGTTTCGATCAGGCCAACTAATTCACCATAACGCATACCAGAAGTTAAGGCGAGAAGTAGTAATAAATTCTCGATACCATTATCCACGTCTTGTAAATTTTTTATGTTTTTCTCAACATGATCTTTTAAGTAATATAAGAGCCTTTCAGTATCAGTAAGGTTTAGAAATTTTTCAGACCCTTTTTTTGAAGAGGCTCCAGTAAGAGTAATATTTCGAGTGAAATCATTCTTTATTAGTCCTTCGTCAATTGCTTCCAACAAACATGTTCGTACGTAACCATTTAACTTACGATTTGTATCTCTTGCAAATTTTGTCCCCAAATCATTCATAAATTCTTGATATTTACGCTTAGTAATCTGCTGTATGGGCATCTCGCCAAAGTATTCATATAATTTATTGTAAGTGGTTGTGTAGGCTCTCATCGTAATATCAGAGATATTCGTTTTATATGTTTTAACCCAATCCATAAAATACTTAGTGAAAGGAATATCTTCTTGAATTGAAGGGGAGCCATTTTTCCCAATGTTAGCTTCAATAGCAGCTGCTGCAACTGTTGCTTCCTTTTTGGTACTGAAACCACCTTTCCGTATAGGTTTGTACTTTCCATCAACCATTCTACTAACACAATACTGCCACGTCTTTCCACGTTTTGTGATACTCGCCATAATAGACACCCCCAATTACATTGTTATTAAGGTCATAGAAAAGTTCTATTCCTATTTGGCATATTCATTTTTTTATTAAAATATTGAGTAAGTCGTTTTTCAGCAAAGTCGTATTCAACATTGAATAGTTGTTGAACATTCTCAATAGTGAGCGCATCAGAATCCACTTCATCCAGCATGAAAGAGGGAATACAGGCGTGATACATAAAATTGTTTGCCTTGTTCTCTAAGTATTCTATCAAAGATTTTGGCATGCGTTCTTGCTGTCCATTATGTAATAAAACATGCCCTAATTCATGGCAGAAATCTTGCCAAAGCTGTTCTGTTGTTAATTGTTCATTTAGAAAAATATATACATGAGATTCATCAAAAAGTGCTTGGCTTGATTTGTTCCAATAAAATATCTGTATATTCAACAAGGTAGCTATTTTTTGAAATTGAAGTTGTGAAGATTTTGAAATATTCATTTTGGAGTACAAATTTTTTATAAAATTTTCTGTATGTGTAGTGTAGTTCATCGTATTATCCTCAAGTTACATTTTGGAACATATGTTCTTTTTTATTATATAATAAAACACCACTTTTTAGAAGTAGTGTTTTATTCTGTTGCATTAAAAGGATTAGGGCCTTCTAATTCATGTGAACTAATATCTTTAAAATAAGAAGTGTCATTATCAAGCTCTTCAATTTTTTGTTCAATAATACGAGCAAAACTAGTACCTTGTCTTAATAATTCAAAGTCACTAAGTGCAAAAGATAATATTCGACATTTCCCACTTGAAGTAAGATGAATTTTTCGTATTAAGCCAGAAGAACTTCCCCACTTTTTACCTGCTATACCATGATACGAAAATATTATTCCTATGTTCTTATTAGAAGTTTTTAAAAGACTGTAGAATTTACCAGTCCAAGTTACACCAACAGTTTTATTATAGTTTTTGCATTCACATAACAAGTATTTTTCAATCGATATGTATCCAGATGTGTTAAAATCAATACCTTTTTTATTTAGTTTGACAAGCAAATCTATCTCATTAGTACTCGTCCGCACATTTTTGTCTATATCAAAAATATAAGACTTTTTAAAGATATATTCTACTAGATCTTCTAATGATTTTCCTTTTAATTCTGTAGAGGAATCTTGTGATTCATTAATCTTTTTGAAATTATCTAATAAAATAGAGTATTGCTTTAAGTCAGTTTGATTAAATTTTAAACATTCAAGTACATCTTCATTTTCCTCTTCACAGATTCTGAGATATTCACTGAAAGCAAAGGCACTTTTAGAACTCATTCGCAAACCACCTTATAAACAATTAAAACATCACTAAAAACATTAATAGGATTTGAATAACCACATTTACTACATTCGAATTCATCAGGAACGTCACCAACAGAATTATAAAGATGTTCTTCCGAACATGAAGGGCAATTTATTACAAATGCATGTTCAATATAATGTAATTTTTCTATATCCTTTAATAATTTATATGCATTTTGTAGATTAAAACCACCTCGTCTTGCAATCAAACCTGGATAAATTACTTCATTCTTTTTGAAGCGCTGAAGTGTCTTCAATAGCTTCTCCTGATTCGAATGCGGTAGGTCTCTCATTTTCGTATTTTTCTTTATATTCGATAAGGTATTTGGTAACATAATTCATCCTCTCCATTTCAGTACTGCTTGAATTGTAATACTGAAGTAAGTCGATTCTTTTTTCTTTATAATTAAACGAAAACTTAACTTTTGTAGCTTTACTACTTTGTTCATCACTCCAGCGAAGTGAAATCCAAGGGCTATCAGAGTCTTCTTCAATTTCATCTATAAAATCATTTAATAATTTCTGAATCTCTTTAGTATTATCGCATGACATAAACAATTTTTGATTATCATTTATTATTTGCTTCAAATCACCTAGCAAAGGTAAAACTGCAGAATCATTTCTACCTGTATCTAAAACAACTTTTGATCCAGTTCGATACTTTAGTTCTTTAGCAACTACATTTACTTGTTCTTCATCTAAATTAGATATAAACTCTACGATAGAAACTAAATCTAATGGAAGGGGAGTGAGACCAAAATGAATTTGAAACCACTCAATTACCTTATGAATTTGTTGTACGTAGTAGTATTCGTTCCCTCTTCGTAAATATCCTTTTATAGCGTCTAGTCTAATTTCAATAATATTTAAATCGGAATAATAAACAGCGATAACAGGATATTTAATTGTAATTCTGCTAGAACTCTCGGCAGTAGTATGACCAGAAACCGCATTGCTAAACTTTAAAAAGTAGGTATTCTCATCATATTTTTTAAAAGATGGCATTAAATTAGTTTCATAAGTCCAATCAGTTACATAGTCTTCAGTGAAGGTAGATGAAGTACTATCTAGTATCTTGCCTTTTCGTATTAATGCATCGATTTTACCTAAAATTGGCTGTTCTATGGTATATAATGTGGCGTATTTAATTGCTAATTCATAATCCAATTCTTGAATGATTTGAATGGTTTTTTGTTCAAATTTTTCAAGAGCTAAATTAAAAATTTCTTCGAACGACTGGGATTTTTGTACATAAATTAAATCATAATTAAAAATGGTATCTTCATACGTAATCACTTCATCTTTTAATTTCTCTAATAATTTTTTCTGGATGGCTTGAACATAATTCTCTTTTACCGTAGTTTTAATTAAATCAGAGTAATTTATTTTTCTCGTCATAAAACCTCTCCTAATAGTTTACTGATAAATCAATTTTAGTATTACATACCAAATCCGAAATCGTTTTAATATAAAATAATCCAAACATTATTAAAGACATGCACTGTACGCATGCCTAACTCTATATTAGTTAGTTTTTTTAAAATTTCCGGAATTAAATAATGAGTTTAACCATAACTTTAAAAAGTTCTTAAGATACCATCTTAGAAAAGAAGGATAATCCTTTTTGTTAAATTAGAGGTTAAATTGTCTTGAGTAAATATTACTAGTAAGTTAATAAAAAAAATAATAAATCCATTAATGTTTTATATTTACAATAACAGGGTGTTATTTAGGACATGAAAATATTTCATGTCCTATTTTTTCTTATAATCGTGTTTAATAATTTCCCAAATTTCACGAAGGCGTTCTACAGCTTCCGCGTCAGATTTAGGTAGCTCTTTATAAAATATGTTTAAATCAGGGTTGTTTGCAAAAGCTTGAAAATCAGCCTCTTCTTGGTCTTTATTTGAAAATGTAGTAACCTCAGTTCGGCCCAATAAATAGTCGGTACTAACTTCAAACAAATCGGCAATTAAATTCACTGTATCTAAGGGTGGAGTTTTAGTTCCATTTTCATATGCAGTATATGTAGTTCTAGCCACTCCAACTTTATCTGCAGTATAACTCTGTGTCCAAATAGGATTGGATTTTTTCTTCTGTTCACGACAGGCTTTTAAACGTTCTGAAAAAACATTCATGGCAACCCATCCTTTCATATAGTTCATTCTAAATGTTTCTATTAGTAACTTCTATAATTGTTCCTTAAAGTAAAACTTATTTTCATTATAATGTTGACTTGTTCCTTAAAGTGACATATATTGTGTATATAAGTGTTCCTTAAAAGAACTATTGGAGGTTGGAAATGAGAACTTGGTTGAAAGATATTCGATTGAAAAATAAAGTTACTCAAGAAAAGGCTGCGGAAAATTCTAATATATCCAGAAGTTACTACACCCAAATTGAATTAGGAATTAAAACACCAAATGTTGAAACTGCAAAAAAAATTGCCACTGCATTAGATTTTGATTGGTTATATTTTTTTAAAGATTGATGTTCCTTTAAGGAACATATCGTTAGTGAGAGATATTCCTGATGAAACATGTATTAAAGTTCCTCAGAGAAAAAGCTACTTAAAGAAAAAGAAAGAATGTACACATTTTGAATACGGCTATTGAAAAATTAAATTAGGGGGTGTTTATTATGCAACAACAACTAAATGTTAAATTAACGATTCAAATTCCTGAAGATCAGGTTTTGATAAGCAAAGTTGAATTGGAAGAACTAAAAAAAAGCCAGTTATCTGGTAGATACTGGACTATGAAAGACTTAGAAGCACACACAGGGAGAAAAAAAGAGTGGCTTCAAGAGAACATTCTATATGTACCAAGGTTTAAGCAAAAACTTGATGCTCGAAATGGAGGCTTTGTTTACTATTCAAAAGGTAAAGGATCACCGTGGGCATTCCAAGCAACAAAAATGGCTAATTTTCTGGATGATAATTTTCATTTAATTTGGGGAGGGTAACGTCCCTTTGACGCTACCCTAAGCAGATGAATTTTAAGTCGAGGGGAAATAGGAAAAATACGAGAGGCAATATGTAAATATTTCTATCTTCTTATTAGCAATTTTAACAGTTGATAGCTTAATTGAGTATTCCAGATTGGCATAAGAAGGTGGTGAGATAGTGAAATTAGGAGCACTTTTACAGGCATGTCGAATAGGCAGTGGTATGTCACAAGAAGATTTGGCTGCTCAAATGAATAGAAGTCAAACTTGTATTTCTAAGTATGAGAATGAACGGAAAACACCCGACATTTATACATTTATCGAATGGTTTAAACAAACGAATACTCAGGAGGTCGGCAATATCTTTATACAACAAATGATGAGTGGTATTGACTTAGCAACCGTTGTTCAATCATTACTACCAATCGTTGGAGGTTTTGTATGGTTGTTCTTTTTATAACAAGGAGGAGATCTAATTGAGGATTAACGTAAAACATTGGAAATCATTGAAACCAGTGGAGCGGTACATGGCTATATACAGAGCCGCACGTCAAAATGACGCTACCCTTAAAAATCAGCATAAAAAAGGCTTACAAGCACTGGCATGCAAGTAAGCGGTTGAAAAAATATATTACTGAAACTATATCAAAAATTTAGTGAATCGGCAAGAAAGGGGATGCATCTTATGCTTCCAGAAATTATTGTACATGACAGTGTACGTGTTTTAACAAGTGCTCAATTAGCTAAATCGTTTAAAACGGATAGCAAGACCATCAATCGTAATTTTCAACGAAATCAGGATCAGTTTGAACTTGGTGTTCATTACTTTGCGCTAACAGGTGAAGATTTAAAAGCCTTTAAAGGTGCACGTCAAAATGACGCAACCCTTAAATATGTTTCAGTTCTTCATATTTGGACTGAAAAGGGAGCTTTTTTACATTCTCAATTTTCTAAAAGTAAGCAGGCTAAAGACGCTTACCGAGCGTTAATAGATAGTTATTACACAATGTTGGACAAACCACCAATAGAGCAATCACAAGCTTTAGCAATTAGTCTAGCTGATTTTCAAAATTTAGAAAGTAGGTTGATATCTTTGGAAAATCAAATGCGTGAAGTGACATTACACTCAGGAGAACAACTTCGCTTACGAAAAGCCGTGAATGAGCGAGTTTATCAATTAGCTGAACAAACAGGAGCGAGACGTGTATTATTCCGAGCTTTGTATTCTGCAATCAAAGAACGGTATCAAGTAGGTTCTTATCGTGATGTTAGACAACATGAATTGCAAGACGCGTTGAACTTCGTTTCAAGCTGGGGAGCATAGGAGGAACATATATGTTTACAACAGGTAATAATACAGTCGATTTAATGGGACAAATGCACTTAGAAGGTAACGTTATACCACATATGTGGTATGAAAATTTTCGCCTAGATAGTGGCAAACCTGATCTAAACGCCATAATCATTCTTGCTGAAATTGTTTATTGGTATCGTCCAAGTTATGAGAAAGATGAGGTAACTGGACGCCTCATCAACATTAAAAAGAAGTTTAAATCAGATTTATTACAACTTTCGTATGATCGCTTTGCTGAGCAATTCAGTTTTAGTAAAAAACAAGTCAAAGAAGCAATGGATCGACTAGAGGATAGGGGCATTATTAAGCGTGATTTTAGGACAATAAATGCTAATAGAACTCGATTATCGAATGTTCTTTTTATCGACCTAAATGTACCTCTTTTGGAGAGATTCACCTTTAGTTCTGGTAATGAGGTACTACCGCAGAAGGTAGGAGGGTATTCCCCTCAAAGTATGGAGGGTGGTGACTTGGAGGTTGGGAGGGTCCAACCTTCTAGGGTGAGAGGTGGTGCCCCGCAGGTGGGGACATATACAAAGATTACTACAGAGATTACAAATACAGAGATTACAAATACAGAGATTACAAATACAGAGATTACTAATAAAAAGAATAGTAGTCGCAAACGAGTTTACGACGAATCCTCTGTGCATTATCAATTGGCTTATAGACTCTATCAAAAAATACTGTTTGATGATCCAAGCTTTAAACAACCAAATATGAATACCTGGGCTGATTGTATTCGCTTAATGATGGAGCAGGATGATAGAACAGCTGAACAAATCGAATATCTTATTGATTGGTCACAAGCGAATTCATTTTGGAAATCAAATATTCTTTCAACCAAAAAATTGCGTGAAAAGGCTACAACGTTAATACGTCAAATCAAAGCAGAGAATGCAAAAGAAAACAAAGCCAAACCACCTTCGCCAATTAAATATCGACAAGGACGTACCGAAGTTGTACCAGAGTGGTTCCATAAGCGAAATGAGGACAGAGCCGAAACTATAGAAGTCAATCAAGAAATTGATTTTGAAGCAGAGCGTCAAAAAATACTTGAAACTTTAGGTAGGATAGAAAAAAATGCACAGTAAGATGAGGTTGTAGAATAATAAAAAAATCCCCTCTACCAAAGGGGAAAATACTTTATTAATTACTTTGACTTAAAAATTTAATATATTCTCTATAATTTACCCAAATTAATAAGAGGATTAGTATGAAAAAAACACTAAAGAATGCTAACGGAAACGAAATCAAATTTTTTAAAGTAAAGCTATAAATAAAAGTCATACTAAAACTAATGATAAGTATACGAAATATAATTATTAATTTGGTAATAGGGCATAAATTATATATTTTTTTTAGGGGAAAATGATAGTTCAGTTCATAAGTTATGTTTTTATTATTCCAGTTGTCTACAATTCGATAGTTTGAATCTCTTTCCACCAATAAGGAAGACTCATTTTTCATTTTGAGTATTTTCCATTTCTCGTTATCGTCTAAAAGGATAAAAAATTCATTATGTAATGATACTTTTCTATCTACCCAAATAATTGCGTTAAATAGCAAGATAAATGCGAATGTCACGATTAACCAAACTATTCCAAAAGCAATAATAGTGGTAGTTATGGAAGGTGAAATATCGCTAATAGCACTAGGATTGTAAACAGCTATATAAATACTGCCAATAGATAATATGAAAAATGTATAAACGCCATAGTTTGAAAAGTCTATTTTGAATTTTTTCCAATCAGTCATTAGTAGTTTCTCAATTTCTAATAAATTCCTATTATCAATTATATTTTTTATTGCAATAACTACTAAGGAAAATAATGTTATTATACTGATTTCTCCAAGAAATTTGGATATTAATGTCTCCATTTGAAAACTCCTTTACGTAAATTTATAGTTAAATTTTAACATAATTAAAGCTGAGATAATTCAAAAAATAAATGTTACTTGAGCAAAGAAGAAAGGGGAATAGTGATGGGAAGAACACAACAATATTTTATCAATGGCAAGTTGTATGAACTACCTATATACAAAGCAGGGGATAGAGTGCAATTACTTGAAGCATCTACTATTAAGGGGACTGTAAAAGAAATTAAAAATGATGGCTTGTATGTTCATGTGATATGGGACAAGTTTCAACATCCAAGTATTAAAGGTATAGGCGTGAATTGGCTGGTTTCCAACTTACAAGCAGCTAAATGAAAGAGAGGGAAAATTTATGTATAACAGGATGGGATTATTAAAGCAACAAAATGCATTGCATCATCAGTACTGTGTAACATGTGTAAATCGAAAAGACCGTAAAGCAAAAAGCTGTAAAAAGTGTGACATCTTCATCAAGTTTAATGAAATCGGTAGATGCCTTTTAAATCTAAATAAGTCTCCTAACGATCAAGTGTCACTGAAGAAGACAAAAGATGATGTTTTATTAGAATCAATGACTGAATACGGAATGATTCTTACGATAGATCGGTACTTGGACTTACAAGAAATGGGCCTAAAAAATTCTGACATAGCAGAGCACTACGGTATTACAGATCAGGAGCTTAATGAATGGAAAGTATGGCAGGGACTAACTGGGAAACGTGGTCCTATGTCCAAAAAGGATTCAGCATGCGGCAGTTAAGTATCTTTGATTGTCAGGAAGAGGATAGGCATGAATGTATTCAAAAACATGATCTAGTGAAACTAATTCTTTTAGATAAATCGATAGATTGGGAGATTCATAATTATCGAAAATACTATTGTGAAAAATGGATTGGAAAAATAGGAACAGTTCTAGAAATAAAGAAAAACACAGTTGAGGTTCAATTTTTAGAGGAAATCATTTTATGTGATGTTCGTGAGTTAGAATGGATAGCGTAGGGTACGGCTGCAACCGTAGCCCTACATTTAAACCTTCGTGCTTTATACACTATAGTAATTATAGCAGGGAGGGGCTTATATGGGCAATACAGTTAATTTAGGGGCATTAGGTGATGGAGTATACATCGTTCAACAAGGGGCAATTGTAGAGGTTCTAGAGCCTAAGGAGTATGGACAAGATTCAATCCAGTGGCAGCATGGTAAAGTGTTTGAGGTAAGCGAGAGTAAGCGCAGACGTGTTGGGGCAGTGAAAAAATGAAAGGTTTTGTGTAGATAACGGGTTAGAAAGTTAGCTAAATCTAAAAAAGTTAGATTCGCAAAAAGGGTACTTAAAAACTGTTGAGTAAATGAAGAAAGTAGATTATCAAATATCGGTTCACTAAAGTATAATTAAGGAAAAAACGTTGGTGATAAAAGTGTCAAAAATAGATCATGAAACATTAAGTTATAACCACGGCTTATATCAAGCAAACTTATTGATGCAGATATTTTACTATAATGATAACGATTATAGTTTCCTAGATGTATGGGAGGACAATAAGGAAGATATATTAAATACAGTACCATTGAATAAACCAAGTAAATGGACATTATTACATTATTGGATTGATACAAGTTTTCATGTTGAAGATGACATTAAAGAAATTTTTAAATTCACAGCTGGCAGTAAAGAGTATTTTGAAATGTTAAAGGATTACTTAATCGACACTGGTCTACTTCCAAATTTAGAAGAACCCAATTTTGGGGACAGTTGCGACCAAGAAGATCAATGTTATGATTCAACATGTAAGTGTTGGAAATTAATTAGTGCATGGGAAGATCACTTCCTTATGAATGCAGATAATGTAAAAAAGTCAATTGTTCATGCGACGTTTCAAATAATGTTTAATAATCGAAGATTTATGCATGATTTCAACGTAATGGTTGCTAAGCTTATTGAAAAGGACATAGACTTTATAATAGAAAAAAAACCAGAATATATAAGTTTGAAGAAGAAACGAGTTAAAAGAGCAACATACTGGCCCATTTGGTTAAAACAAGCATTACTTTATCGTGATAAAGGAACGTGTGTTTTGTGTAGAAAAGATGTAACATCACAATATCATATTGCTAGTGATTTAGAGATTGATCATATAGTTCCGTTAGATTTATACGGAACCAATGATTCAACTAATTTTCAGTTGTTATGTAAAAGTTGTAATGCTTCTAAACAAGCAGGAAGTACATCAACCAATTTGATTAATGTTCCTTTCTGGAATATCTAACGAGCATGAGATTCCTAAAAAAACAGCCTTTACGGAAAATACCGGAGGCACTAACTGACAGGTGAATGACCTGTTTTGTTGGTGCCTCTTTTTATTTTATTAAAGGGGTGGATGACATGAGAACAATACAAACAGAGTTAACACAAAGGGGTTAAGCAAAGAAGTTGAGGGGCAAATCTCAAAAGGATGCTAACCTAAAAAACAGATGAGTCAAAGAGAATCTGAAGGTTTAATGTGAGTTAAACGCAACACTTATAAACGAGTAAAGGGTGCATTTAGACAAAAAAGATGATAAGAGATTCATACTGTTACTGGGAAGGAGCGAAAAGATTGAAAACAAGGCACATACAACTTGTAGATGAAAAATTAACACGCAAAGCAGTTGAAGAAAAGATAGAAAAGTATCGTGTGTATTTGCTCACTGTTCCGGCCGATTATTTATTTAAAATAACAGCAAGTTATTCATTAGCACCAGGCAATTCAGACCAATTTAATAGTAAAACAGAAAGTGCGGCCATTAAACGTGTTGAATTTGAACTTGCACGTGAGAAATATTTTAATTGGATGCATAAAGGTTTAATGTCATTGAAAGAGGATGAAAGGCAAATAATTGTTCGTCGGTATCTCCAACTAGAAACTGAATATGATATTGATATTTGGATGGATTTAAGCATTGGTAAGACAAAGTATTATAAAAAGAAATGGCAAGCTTTGCTACGTCTTGCATTTGCCTTAAAAATAGAAGTTTATCAGCAGGATAGAAATGAGGTGAGCTAGTATTTGAAAGTGGAACCTATAAGAGATCGTGAATTGTTAGCAAGAATAAAACGATATTTAAGTGATACAAACAAAAGGAATCATTTGATGTTTCTGACAGGGATACATTGTGGATTTCGTATTAGTGATATTTTGAAACTGCAAGTAAAACATGTTAAGGGTTGGGATATTCGATTATTTGAGGAAAAGACGAAGAAATATCGTTCTGTAAGGATGACTAAAGAATTGAAGCGAGAAATGCGAGACTATATTCATGGGAAATCGGATGAAGAATATTTGTTCAAATCACGCAAGGGAATCAACCAACCAATATCGAGAAAAAGAGCCTATGAAATATTGCGTGAGTTAGCGGACGACTTTGAGCTTGAACAGATTGGCACGCACACATTACGCAAAACATACGGCTATATGCATTATAAAAAATTCAATAATGTAGCAACGATTATGACAGCTCTCAATCATACAAATCAACGTGAAACAATGATTTATTTAGGCATAGAACAAGAAGAATTAGATAAGCAGCAAGGTAAAATAGATTGGTAACTGCACTGATAATATATTGGTGTAGTTTTTTTTATTTATTTTCTATGTGTAGGTACCTATTTTTTTATAAACAGGACATTTTTATGTTTTGTCACATTGAGTAAAGGGACAAGGAGAAAATGTAGGTAGGCAAAGGGCTGGAAGAGAATAAGCGAAAAGGACAATACATAGGAAAAGACACCTTCAACTTAGGAATTATGTCTAGTAAATAATATACAGTAAGTATGTTATTTCCAAAAATACATAATATAGTTTTCTTAATACAAGTAAACATTTATAATATAAAAGAAAGGAGTTGATATTAATGGTACATAAAGTAATTCCTAAACCATCTTTTTTAGATACCTGTATTTATGTAAAAACATTAGGAAATCATAAATTATGGCGTTCAATAGATGCAAAAAGATATTATACTTGGGATACACTACATGGTGAAATTGAAGTTTTTAATAAAAGAGGAAAACATATTGGAGCTGCGGATGTTCTCACTGGAGAATTTACAAAACCAGCTGTGAGGGGGAGAAAAATAGATGTCTAAAAATAAATTTATAGATGCTTGTCTAACAGGAGATGTATTATTAGAAGATATTGAAGATTATATTGATGAATGGCATGAGAGTGATAGTGATGAAGAGATTTACGAATTTTTAGGAATGTCATTAGAGGAGTATGGATTATACGTAGAGAACGATTATATTCTTAAAACAATCATTCATTGTAGGGAGAAGAATATCCCTATTCATGAATTTATCAATCAATCCAGTGCAGAAAAATTGGTTGCTCGATCATCTTCCCCAGAAGAATCTACGGCAATTAAAGAATGGTTAAGACGTAAAAATAAACTTAATTCTTAGGGTGAATAAATTGTGCATATTCCAAGAGAACGAAAAATAGCCAAACGATTAATTGATAAATATGGCCTTACTCCACCAATTGACATAGAAAGTTTTATAAGGTCCTATGCCAATGTAGAAGAGGATGATCTACCTGAAAACGTAGATGCAATTTGCATGATGAATGTAGAGCAATCCACAATAATTATAGATAGGTTTCAATCAAGTAATAGAAAGAGGTTTACTTTAGCACATGAATTAGGACACTTATGTATACCTTGGCACTGTGGGATGATATCTTGTCATACAGATATTAATGATAATATTAGTCATTCAGAGTATGAGAAAATGGAGAATGAGGCAAATAACTTTGCAGCTGAAATTCTAATGCCTACCGATTGGTTAGTAAATAAAATTTCCGAAAATCCTCAGGACATTTCCCTACTTATTTCTGAAGTAGCAACTGAAGCAAATGTATCGAGAAGTGCTGCATTTTTTAACATTTGGCCACTCCTTGATGATGGTTATGTTTTTAAGATATATAATAAATTTAGAGGATACACCACTTATAAAAAAACTAATACAGAATTTTTTATTTCCTATTTATGTGATGAAGGTATGGATGGAATCGAAGAATATTCTACTAACAAGGATACTTGTATTTTAGATGATTTTATAATTGATTGGTGGTATTTTGAAAATTCATTACCTCCTGAAAAAATACAAAAATATATCGATAATATTAATAAAAATGGACTCAAATGGATTGTTAATGATCTCCAAGAATTTGGACCAACTACATTATTAAATAATCTTAATAGGGTAGTTAATCAATTGCCTTCTGGCTACTTTAGTATGGTTCTTTTGAAAAATGGTAAATGTATAGATTTTAATCAACCAAAAAACTCAAAGATAGCTCAGCCATATTTCAATACAATTCCAGAAGCTAAACGATGGGTAAAGGATAATTGTAAAGATTATGGTGGTTTACAATTTGGAGAAATTTGTGTGATGTTTGGGAACTTTGATATAAGTTCTTCTATTGAAGTTAATGATAAACGGAATTCAAAATTAATATTCAATCAAATTTTAGAAGAATGCTACTATGATATAGATGAAAAAGAAAAAAATAGAAGATGTTTTAATGGAGTAATTGGTAGTTTAAATAGTAGTAATTCTAGTAAAGACTTTGATTCATTTTATTTGATGATGAAGCAAAGAATTAAATCTGATGGTAGATTTGATTTAATTATTAGACATTCTTTATATGAATCTTTTGTAAAGAATAAAATAAATGAAATTCTACTTAAAAAAAATAAATAATTAAATCGTTTAAAACAAGTGATTTTGGGAAAGTATTTATAATAAAGTGGACTTTTCGCGAACTTTTCGCGAACTAATTGAGAACGCATCATTAGTTTTCATTTGTTAAAGTGTAAATGTACCGTATCATCTTCACTCCCAAATTTAGTGATACTAGAAAGGAGCTGCACAAATTGTGTAGCTCTTTTACTTTTATAGGAGGCGAGCGGGCATAAGGGAACACACAGCGGAAGCAAAGAAGTTTTATAACAGTACTGCATGGAAGAAATGTAGAGCATCGTATATTAATTCTTTAGTGGATGATTTATGTGAGCACTGCCAGTTTAATCTCGGTTATATTGTTGACCACATAAAAGAAATCAATATCAATAACATCAACGATCCAATGTTTACTTTAAACCACGACAACTTTCAATACCTTTGCTTGGAGTGTCACAATAAAAAAACATTTGGTACACCAAAAGAAAAGATTCGTGAGGGATTTTCTTTTAATGAATTAGGTGAGCTAGTGTATAGCCCCCCTATAAAATAAAATCATGGGGATTTGTGGAGACCGAATGCCAACCTTAGATTTCCTCCGTTTGAGATTTTATATAACCCCCACCTATCAAAAAAACTAGGAGGTTTTGCGATGACAAGGCAAGTTTTGAAAACCGCCGTTCCAGAACAAGAAACTGAAATTATTCTGAAAGAAAAAACTATCAAAAAAGAAACAACTAAGTTAAAAAAAATATTTGCTGATCTAGTCGGTCATCAAAAAGAGGTTGCATTGCGCCTTATTGATGAACTGGCTTTTTTAATTGTAGAAATTCAAGAACTTCGTCAACACGTAAAGTTAAATGGATCAGTTGAAGAAATGCAACAAGGTGATTACTCCATTAATAGACGAAGCCCTTATTTCCAAAATTACTTAGACGCTGCAAAGACTTATACAGGTATCTATAAGCAATTGCTTGATATGTATCCTAAGCCTGAACAAAAGTTGAAAGTCACGGGTGAAATGGATGGGCTGCAAAAATTTTTATCCAAGCACAGTAAATAGCTATGCAGAATTATAGTGTCGAAACGCATAGAAATTACATCATTGAATACTATGACAAAATTATGTCAGGCGAAATCAATGCTTGTAAGCGTCTAAAACAACAGTACCAAATTATTTATAACTGGTTGGGAAATCCAGAAGAAGGATACGAGTTTGATATTCGGTTAGCAACCAAGCCCATTGAATTTATTGAGAATCTTTGTCGACAAGCGCAAGGTACAAAAATGGGGCAACCTTTAAAACTCGATCTATTCCAAAAAGCAAAGTTACAAGCAACATTCGGATTTGTCCATAAAGAAACACGGATGAGACAGATTACTGAAATCATGGATATTCGTGGCCGTAAAAATGGAAAAACGACTGAGAACTCAGCTTTGTCGCTTTACATGCTTGTTGGTGATGGTGAGGGGTCAGCCGAGGTTTACTTTATTGCAACAAAACTTGATCAAGCAAAAAAGGGTTTTAAAGAGTGTCATAAGATGGTTGCTCAAAGTCCAGACCTTTCTAAATATATTAGGAAGCGCAAAACAGACTTGTATTTTGAAGCGACATTTTCACATATTGAAGCATTGGCAAGTGATTCTAATAGCTTAGATGGTTTAAATGGTCATTTTATTACGGTTGATGAATTGGCAGCGATTAAAGACCGCAATATTTATGATGTTATGAAACAGTCAATGTCTTCACGTGAGCAGGGGCTTATTAGTTCTATTTCAACAAATGGATTTGTTCGTGATTCTATTTACGACTCGCAGTACGAATATGCCTGTAATGTACTTGATGGAAAAATTAAAGATATTCATTTTCTTGCATTTATATATGAGTTAGATCATCGTGATGAATGGCTTGATGAAAGTTGCTGGATCAAAGCGAACCCTGGACTGGGTACCATCAAAAAAACAGAAGAACTTCGTAAATTTGTTGATAAGGCCAAAGTTGACGCAGCATTTAAACCAACAGTACTTGTTAAAGACTTCAACTTAAAACAAACGGCATCAACAGCTTGGCTTCGTTGGGAGCAGCTTGAAAACACAGCGACATTTGAAATTGAAAAAATGGACTTTAACTATGGAATTGGCGGTTTTGATAAATCAGAAACAACAGATTTAACTTCTGCTGGTGTGCTATTAAGGAGAAGAGACGATGATGAAATTTATTTTGCTTGCATGTTTTGGCTACCTGAACAGTCCATTATGCAGAGAGCAAATGAAGATCAAATTCCATATGATCTATTTGAGCGTCTGGGTATTCTACGACCAAGCGGACAATACAAAATTGACATGAAAGATATTTTAAAATGGTTCGTTGAATTGAGAGAAGACTTTGATATTTATATTCCTTGGATAGGCTATGATTCTTGGCATGTTGATGATGCTACACTAGAGGACTTTGAATCACATTTTGGTAAGAACAGTATGATTAAGGTTCGTCAGGGTGCTGTCACATTATCCACACCAATGAAAGAACTCGAAGCAGATTTATCGAATCATATTATCAATTACAACAATAATCAACTTCTGAAAATGTGTTTAGCTAATACGGAAATTAAAGTAGATTTAAACGGTAATATTGCACCTGTAAAGTCGAGAGATACACGTAAACGCATTGATGGCACGATTGCTCTTTTAAACTCTTATACGGTGTATTTAGATCGTAAAAATGATTATTTAAACATGATTTAGAGGTGGTGATAGAAAAATATGGGCTTATTCGAGAAAATGTTTGGGAAAAAACCAATCTCGCAAAGTGAAACATCTACTACACGTTTTGAAATGATAGTCGATAATGGTGAAGGTTTTTATGCATGGAATGGCAATTTATATAAATCGGATATTATTCGTGCTGCTATTCGTCCAGCAGTCATTGCTATTGGAAAATTAATACCAAGGCACATTCGAGATAATTCAAGAGGGATGAAGGTATTTCCTGAAAATCATATCAAACGACTATTGAAGCGTCCTAACCCATTAATGACTATGCAAGTATTACAAGAAAAAATGGCTACACAATTGTATTTGAATAACAATGCATTTGCTTATATAAAGAGAGACATTGAAACGCTTTTACCTGTTGCTATTTATCCCTTACCATCATCCACTATTGAAGTTAAAGAAGGAATGTATGGAGATATTTTTTTGAAGTTCTATTTCCCTAACGGTAGTCAACAGCTGATAGCATACAGTGATATTATCCATTTGCGTAGGGATTTTAATGATAATGATTTCTTTTCTGATCCACCAGGAGCAGCGTTAACATCGTTAATGGAAGTTATCACTACAAGTGATCAAGGGATTATTAAGGCTATAAAAAATAGTGCAATTATTCGATGGATATTAAAATTCGCAACAGTGATGCGTGACGAAGATGTGAAGGCTGCTGTTGATAAGTTTAATGATCAATTTCTTACCGTACAAAACTCAGGTGGTGCAGCTGGTGCAGATGGTAAGTACGAATTGAAACAAGTAGATAATAAGGCTTTCGTACCTGACGATAAGCAAGCAATGAATACTGTACAACGCGTGTATTCATTTTTTAATACCAACGATAACATTGTCCAAGCAAAATATAATGAAGACGAATGGAATGCTTATTATGAGATGAATATTGAACCTGTAGCCATGCAATTTGCAGATGAGACAACAGAAAAGCTATTTCTTGATTATGAGAGAAACCGTGGCAACTGCATTATTTATGAAGCATCATCCCTTCAATATGCTAGTATGTCAACCAAATTGGCACTTGTACAGATGGTTGACCGTGGAGCGCTTACGCCTAATGATTGGTGTCGAATTCTCAACTTACCACCAGTTGAAGGAGGAGACAAACCTATTCGTCGCCTAGATACAGTTCAAGTCACTACTAAATCAGAGGGAGGTGATAACGATAATGAAGGAAACTAGGAATTTAACGACGAACGAAATAGATTTACGTGAAGAAAGTGAAGGTAAACGCACTATTAGTGGCTATGCGGTCAAGTGGGAAATGAAATCTCACACAATGGGTTACTGGAGAAGATTCAAAGAGCAATTCAAGCGAGGCTCTTTTACAGATTCATTAACAATTGATGACCAACTGGCCTTGTGGTCACATGACACATCAAAAGTATTAGGGCGTACTAAAAATGGCACATTACGCTTATACGAAGATGAAATAGGGTTACGATTCGAACTTGAATTACCTAATACAACGCTAGGAAATGACGCATATGAAACTATCAGACGTGGTGACGTTGAAGGTGTCTCCTTTGCATTCCAAATGCAGAAAGAAGAATGGGATGAAAATGATATTGATAATATCATTCGTACTATTTCGAAAGCAAAATTAATAGAAGTTTCACCAGTTGCTTTTCCAGCTTATCCAGATTCTGAAGTACAAGCGCGATCCCATGATCCTTACAAAGAACATTTTAAATCAAAACAACAAAGTAATCGTCGTCAACGATTGCTTCTTAAAACATTACTATAAAAACTTGAGAAAAGAGGTTTTACTAAAATGAATTTACAAGAATTGTTAAAACGAAAAGCTGAAATCCGTGAAATGCTAGCTGATGAAACACGCGATCTTAATCTTGATGATTTAGAAAAAGAACTTCGTGAAATCAATGAGAAAATCGAAGCACATGAACGTCGCTCGCAATTGCAACAACAAGCTACTGACATTGTAAACGGCAATCCTGAAAACCGAACTATTGATACTTTCAATAATAAGATTGATGAAAATGAAAACCAAGATACACATGAGGCTGAAAAGCGTGGTTTAGATTTATTAGAAAATCGAGCTATTACTGTTGCCAGTGGTGATTTAGTGTTACCAAAGCACACAGCTAAAGACATCAAAGGTACATTTAATCAAACTTCATCATTAATTGATCGTGTAACACATGTTCCATTAGAAGGTGGAGAGTCATATGAACGCCCTTATGAAAAAGGACATGGAACAGGTGACTACTCTTCAGAAAATGCAGAATACAATACAGCAGAGAGTGAGTTTGACTACGCTACTATCTCTAAAACAAAAATCACAGCGTACAGTGAGGAAACAGAAGAAGTTACGAAGCTTCCAGCAGCTAATTATAGCAATGTAATTACAGGAGGCATTAATAAAGCATTGCGAAGAAAAATCACCCGTGAAATATTAATCGGTACTGGTGCAGCTGGAAAGTTAGTAGGTATTTTTTCAGAAGCGGCATCAGCAATTTCTGCAGATACAGACATCGAAATTGCTAAAATTGATGCAAGCACTTTAGACAACATTATTTATGCTTATGGTGGAGATGAAGATGTTGAAGATGCAGCAGTTTTAATTCTCAACAAACATGATTTAAAAGCATTTGCAACACTCCGCACTACTGATGGTAAAAAAGTGTATGAAGTTAAAACGTCTGGTAATACAGGGACAATTGATGGTGTACCATTTATCATAAATAGCGCATGTGCATCAATTTCTTCATCAGCAACGGTAGCAGGTGTTTATGCAATGGCTTATGGTCCACTCTCAAATTATGAACTTGCAACTTTCTCACCTACAGAAATCAAACGTTCTACTGACTACAAATTCAAGCAAGGAATGATCGCACACAGAGGGTCAGTCTTTATCGGTGGTAATGTTGTTGCTCAAAATGGTTTCTTACGTGTGAAAAAAGCAGCAGCTATTTAATTAAAATAGTGATTAATTAAGTCAACTTACAAAGGAGGCTGTGATGTGAAAAAATATCATGTAATTAGAGCCTTTATCGACAAGACAAACAACGAGGGTTACAACATAGGAGACACGTTCGCATCAGATGATGTTGAACGTGTTTCTTTCTTAACAAAAAAAGGCTATTTGCTGGTATCTAAACAGTTGCTACAAGGGAACGCAAAAGTCGATGAAGCACTAATTGCAGAAGCGAAAGTTCTAAAGATTAAGGGCTATACAAAAATGGAAGAGGAAACTCTTCGTAAAGCTATCGACGTTATGAAGACGAAGAAAGAGAGTGAGAGTGATGGAGAATAAACTTACTCTATTAGAAAAAGTGAAATTTGCAATGCGATTAGATGAGGACGAACATGATGATGAATTAAACGATTTGATTGCAGCAGCTAAAAGGGAAATCATCGAAGTTGGTGCAAGTTCAGAGAAAGTTGTAGATGAAGACGATTTAATTCGCCGAGCTTGTATCTTGTATTGTAAGGCTCATTTCGGTTATGACGACAACAAAGAACGTTTCGCCAGCGCATTTGAAAAAATGCTTATAAAACTCTCATTATTAAGTTCTTTTAAGGGGGATAACAATGAACTATGATCTTGATAAGCGAATTGAAATCCTCACTAATCAAAAGACAAAAAATGAATTGAACGAAACTGTTTATGAATTTCTACCTGATAAAAAAATATGGGCAGCGATCATTCCGCAAACAGGCTCATTACAAAAGCAAGTTGCTGACACAATTTTAACGAATGTCACGCATAAAATCATCGTGCGATACCACGCTGGCAAAGACATCACAAAGGATATGCGGATCAGATACAAAGAACATGAATTTGAAATTAAATATATTCTTAATCCCTATTTTCGCAATGAGACACTTGAAATTTTTGTTCAGGAGGTGTTGAATTGAGCATTCAAATGAACGGTTTAACTGATTTTCAAAGAGATTTATTTAATGTCGCCACCAGGGAGGTGCCTAAAGAAGCACCAAAATTGATGCGTAAAATTGGCTCTAAAGCCAGGACAACAGTAGCAAAAAAAGCTCGAAGTCTTGTAAAAAAGAAAACAGGTATGTATCACAAGAAGTGGAAACGGGGAAAAGTCTTTATTGGTTATCGTGGAGAACTTGTTGTACGTGTTTACAATTCTTCACCACATGCACACCTGGTGGAAGATGGCCATTGGATGGTAGACCATGAAGGCAACAGAACAGGCGATTTTGTGCCAGGGAAAAAGCCACTTGATAAGGGTATGCGTGAATTTGAATCCTCAGGTGATGTAGAAAGCGAAACTGTAAAATGGCTAGATGAATTGTTGAGGAAGAATAAATTATGATTACTTTTAAGCAAATCAAGGCAGCAATTAATGAAAAATTATTGTCAAACTTTATTGATATTGATGTTTCTAGTAAATCAGTAAGCAAAGGATTTACGCGGCCATCTTTCAAAGTGGAATTAGATAATGTGAAACGTGAGGGCTATTTGACACAAGTTGAAAAGTCTTGCACGGTTCGCATTTTTTATTTTCCTTCTAACGATGATGACAATGCAGTTGAATTATTAGATGTTCAAGAAACATTAGGAGATCTATTCGACTTGAAATTCACTGTGGAAGATCGCCATTTGGATATAGTCGAACCTAATTTCGATGAAATAGATGGTGTGCTGCAGTTTGAATTTGATCTTCAATTCTTTGATGGCCGTGAATATGGCGAAGGCGGTTCAGGTAACAACATCGAAGATGAAATAAAAAATGGCAAAGACTTTTATGAAAAATATCCAATTGAGCTTATGGGTGAATTGGATGATGAGGAAGGGGATTAAACAATGGGCCTACCACAAATTATTATAGATTTTAATGGTAAAGCCGTTACAGCGATCAAGCGTAGCCAGCTAGGAATTGTTGCATTGATTCTAAAAGATGATGTGCAAACAGCTGATACAGTAACGTACAAAAGCATTGAAGACGTACCAACAGAGGCATGGGCACCTGAAAACTTAGATTACATTCAATTAACATTTAAGGGTACACCAAGCAAAATTATTATTGAACGATTGCCAACAACTGCAGCTGATTACAACACAGCTTTGACACGCTTAAATAATAAGCGATTCAATTACTTGGCCATTCCTGGTATTGAAGCTAAGGATACAACAACTTTTGAAACGTGGATTAAAACAAAGCGTGACATTAATAAGAAAACGTTCAAAGCAGTATTGCCAAACAGTGAGGCGGATCATGAAGGAATCATTAATTTCACTACAGCAGGAATTAAAGTCGGTGAAAAAGAGTACACAACGGCAGAGTATACCGCGCGTATCGCTGGCATCTTAGCAGGTTTACCATTTACTCGATCATCGACTTATTACGAATTGAATGAGATCGATGCTATCACAGAAATTGAAGATCCTGATAAGGCTGTTGATGATGGTGAACTGATCCTGATAAACGATGGTGAAAATATCAAAATTGGTCGAGGTATTAACAGCCTGACGACAATAACAGGCAAAAAGACAGAAGACTTTAAATCGATTCGTGTCATGGAAGTGCAGGATTTAATTAAAGATGATATTCGCACCACATTTGATAAGCATTACATCGGTAAACATAACAATATTTACGATAATCAAGTGTTGTTTATTCGTTCCATTAACGCTTATTATGACGGCTTGGAAGGTGAGGAAATACTTGATCCAAACTTTGATAATAAAGCTGAAATAAACGTACAAAAGCAACGTTTAGCGTGGGAAGGTGTTGGTCGAGACACGACAGATTGGGACGACCAAAAAGTAAAAGAAATGTCCTTTAAAAAGAACGTCTTTTTAGGTAGCAACATTAAGATTGTTGATGCTATCGAGGATTTAGATATGGATATTGCGATTTAAGGAGGATTGACACATGGGTAAATTAAAATCTAATCGCGTTATTAATGGCACTTATGGTAGTGTGTGGGTGAACAATGAAAAATGGCTCGACATTGAGGAATTTGAAGCTAAAGTTTCCATTGATTATGAAGACGTAAATATGGCCGAAGATCCAGCAACTCATAAAAAGATGCTTGGTTGGTCGGGTGAGGGAACATTAAAAGTCAAAAAGGTTTATAGCCGAGGTGCAAACTTACTCGCTGATGATGTAAAAAAAGGTATGGTGCCTGATGTAAACATTGTCGGGAAATTAGCTGATCCTGGAGCGTTTGGTTCAGAACGAGTAGCCATTAGCGAAGTAACATTTAATGAGTTTATGCTAATGCAATTTGCACAAAAAACGGCAGGGACAGAGGAATTGCCGTTTAACTTTGCTGATTATGATTTTATTGATCAAATTACAGCTTAAACCATAAAAATCGGAGGGAAATATAAAATGTCAAAAAAAGAAATCAAACGTTTAACACTTACTGACTTAATGAAAGAGAAAGAAAAGTACCAGGTGAAGGATGATGTCACGGAGACTGTACTTGTGGAACGATTAGGCGTTGAAGTAGTCTTGCGTAAACCTGAAAAATCTTTATGTGTAGATACCATGAAAATGGCCAGGGATGAAAATAATGATACAGACGCTGACGAGTATATGGTATATAACACAATGGTAGAGCCAAATTTAAAAGATCCTGAATTAAAAAAGGCGTATGGCTGCACGTTACCAACTGACATTGTATCTAAAATTTTTGAACCAGGTGAAATCTCTTTGCTGTCTGAAATTGGTTTCGAACTTGCGGGATATAAAAAAGGCGGAGTTAAAGCTATAAAAAACTAATTGAAAGTGATGATGATTTTTATTTTCTTCATCACTATATTCAAAAAGGTTTCAAGGCTGAATATTTATTGAATCTTGATTACGATACAAAGTTATTAATGACAGCAAGTTTGGACAAGGAATTAGAAGATAGGGATAAAAATTTGAAAGCTGGAGCGATTGCAACAATACCGTTCTAGCTTTTTTCTTTTGTAAAGGCGGTGAGGAAGTGGGAAGAAGGGTTATATCTGCAGTCTTGTCATTACAGGACCGTGATTTTTCGAGCAATTTAAGGCGAGCCAGTGATCGATCTGATGATTTTGGCCGAGGTATTACAAGAGTAGGCAACAAGCTAGAACGATTTGGCAAAGGTGCTGTTAATGTATTTAAAACGGTCGGGGCTGGGGCGGCTGCTTTAGGTGGCGCAGGGGTTGCGGCAGTAGGGGCAGGGGTAGCAAAGTCCATCTTTGACATGGATGAAGCTTTTTCAACTTTACAAGCCCAAACTGGGGCAACTGCAGAACAAATGGAAGTGTACGGAAGTGCTGCAAAAGATGTGTTCAAAAAAGGGTACGGTGAAAACATAGATGAAGTAACAAATTCTTTAGCTCGCGTAAAGCAAAATATGAAGAATATTGATAATGGTGAACTTAGTAAAGTTACTTCAAATGCAATGTTTTTAGCTAAAACATTTGACGGCGATGTGAATGAAGTCACTCGCGGCACAAATAACATGATGGAAGCGTTTGGTATTTCAGCGGATAAAGCATTTGACTTATTTACTGCAGGTGGCCAACGTGGATTGAACTTTAGTAATGAAATGTTCGATAATGTCGCGGAGTATTCATCCTTATTCGGAAATATGGGCTATAGTGCTGAGGAATATTTCGGCATCATGGAACGTGGCGCCCAGGCAGGTGTTTACAACTTAGATTATGTAAACGATGTAATGAAAGAGTTTCAGATCCGTGTAAAAGATGGGTCAAAGTCAACTGACGAAACATTCTCAGCCATGAGTAAATCGACTTTTGATTTATGGGAGTCCTTCAATAGGGGAGAAGCAAGCGTAGCTGATGTTGCTGGCGCTGTTACAAAAGAGTTGCAAGGTATGGATGACCAGGTAACAGCCAACCAATTAGCTGTTGCTTTATTCGGAACTAAATGGGAAGACCTTGAATCAGGAGCCATGTATGCAATGCTCGGATCAAAAGACGCTATGAAGGATTTCGAGGGGGCGACAGATGCAGCCTCATCCAAAGTAGAAGGAAGCCTCAAAAATAGATTAGTTTCGTCATGGCGAGAACTGCAGGTAGGCATAGCCGATGTTGTAAATGGTGCAGGAGCACAAGAATTTCTAGGATCAGTTGCACAGAAAGCTGATGAATTAGTCCCTAAAATTCAAGGCATAGTAGAAAAAGCTTTCGAGTTTGGCAATACGGTTCGTGAAAATTGGGGGCCTATTAAAGAGACTCTTATAGGTGTTGGAACAGCGGTAGGGGTTGTAGCTGCAGGAATGGGGACATTAAAAGTCATTTCAACAGTAACGACTATGGTTCAAGGCTTTAAAACAGCAATGGGCCTCGCAACAGCTGGACAATGGGCCATGAATACGGCCATGCTTGCCAGTCCTTTGACTTGGGTAGTCGTTGGGATAGCTGCAGTAGTTGCGGCAGGTGTCCTGTTATATCGAAATTGGGATACCGTCAAAGCAAAAGCAGGTGAATTGTGGGCCAAGACCACCGAAGTATTTGGTGGCATTTATGATTGGGCTGCTCAAAAGATTCAGCCAGTAACAGGGTTTTTCAAAGGACTCTATGATAAATTCGTGGACTTTAAAAATGCAATCAGTAACTTCCAGCCGCCTGAATGGGTTTCAAAAATAGGTGGTGCAATTGGGAAAGCTGCAGGTGCCGTTGGTAACTTCATTTCAGGTTCACATGCAGATGGTTTGAATCGTGTTCCTTATGATGGCTATATAGCAGAATTACACAAGGATGAAATGGTCATTCCAGCTCGACAATCTGAAAGGATTCGAGCAGCTGGCGGATCAATCGATAATGTGGATCAAATGGTGCAATCAACACCTGTTGCTGCAACAACGCCTACACCTGCAGGAGGAAGTACACCACAGCAAACAGCTTCAAATACTGGCGGTGTTCAGGTTATTATTCAAAACCTAAATGCTAAAGGGGTTACAGCAATGGAAGTAGCTAATGAGCTTGTGCCATTATTACAATTAAGATTGGCCAATTTATAGGGGGTTGAGTTGATGGATATTTTTCTAAGCACAATGGATCGAAAACAAATAATTCAACTTCCTATAGTGCCACCTGATTTTAAAATACCAAGCCCTGTGAGTAATGAAGTCTTTACAACAATTAATCAGGGTGACATTAAATTACTTGGACGTAGGGGCTTGAAATCACTTACGATTGATTCCTTTTTTCCTTCAAAGAAGTATGCATTTTCACGAAACAATAAATATTTCGGGTGGGAGTATTACGAAATAATTGAGAGCTGGATAGATAAAGAAATGCCAATTCGATTAATCATGTCCAACACGCCTATTAATATGCTAGTGACGATTGAAAACTTTGAACCAGGGCTACAAGACGGTTCGGGTGATGTTTATTATTCACTGGCCCTATCAGAATTTAAAGAGATTATTTTAGAAACAAAGAAGGTGAAATGATGGCACATGAACTATGGCTAATAAAAGGTGAAACCATGACGAATATTACGCCCTTGCTTGGCACATTAACCTGGCGTAGCAACATGGAGGAATTAGGGGAAGAAATTAATTTCAGCATTGCTTTCACTGATATGAATTACTTCCCTAAAAATCCATGTGACATTGGCGATATGGTGGCCCTTTACAATAACGGTAAAGAGATTACGCGAGCTATTATTGTGGACGAGTTGAAAAATGGCAGATCACCAATTGTTTATGTTGCCTTTGATTATGCCTTTTATCTAAATAAATCCTCAGCTGTATATCAATTTAAAAAATTATCTGCAGATGCTTGTATCAAGAAAATCGCTAAAGATTTCAATATCCAAGTGGGTAAGATTGTATCTATTCCTAAACCTATCGATCAAATATACAACGATAAAAAAGTAAGTGAAATTATAAAAGACATTCTTACTACTGCAGAACAATCATTAGGTGTGAAATACATCATGGAAATGCGCCAGGGCAAACTATACATCGAAAAGCAAGGTGATGTAGTGGTAACAGGCACATTTCAATTGTTTGAAGGTGGCCCAAAGTATGATATTCATTCGGCCCTTATGAATCCTTCAAAAAGGCGCAGCATTACAGAAATGGCTAATACAATTCAGGTTGTCGGAAACAACGACAAAGTGGTTTTAACCAAGTCAGATAGTAAAATGGCTGAGAAGTATGGCCGTATTACAAAAGTTGTGAAGCTAGATCAGAATGAAAAGAAAAGCGCTAAACAGATTGCAGAAAATGAATTAAAACAGTTTTCAAAAGTGATAGAGGAAAATAGCGTTGATTTGATGGGCCATGATGATTTTAGAGCTGGCCGATTGTTTAAATTAGAGGAACCAACCACAGGTATTAAAGGTACTTTTATAATTAAAGATGTATTGCACACGATTAGCAAAGGCATTCACACCATGAAGCCTACATTAGAGGTGAAGTAAATGGATGCAATAACAAATCTAGCAAAAATGTTTCATGAAAACAAAAATCCTAAGCAAGTTTCAATGTCTACAGGTATTGTTATTTCTCCACCGCCTAATGCTCAAATACGATTAAATGATACAGTCATACTAACTAATAGCCAATTGGTTTTCGCTGCTCATGTTCTCGAAGATTATGAACGTGAAATTGAGCTAGAGGGTGAAATTCGATTTACTGATAGCCCATTTCAAAAGTTTGAAGCTAAAGAAGTGAAATCCACAACAAAGGACACGCTTAAAGAAAATGACGAAGTGATTTTGTTACCTACTGCAGATGAACAACTTTATTTTGTCGTAGGTAAGGCGGTGAGGTTTGAATAATGTTACCAAAGATCGCGCAACTAGAATTTGATACACAGGAAGTTAAAACGGACTTGCCGCCACTAGGTAAGTCTTTTTTGTATGACTTTGATAAAGGTGATTTTGTATTTAGAAATGGAAAAATGGTTGAGACACATGGTCTCGAAACCTTAAAACAATGGATCTTAAAAGTACTTAAAACTGAGCGCTTTCGATTCCGCATTTACAAAGACATTCCTTATGGGGTGACGTTGGAGGATTTGATAGGTTCTAGCTTGCCTCGCGCCTTTATTGAAGCAGAAATAAAACGAGAAGTCTCAGCATCCTTGATGGAACATACACACATTCAAGAAATTCAGGAATGGCAGTTCAGCCATGACGGAAAGTGGATGCGAATAAAATTCAGAGTCGTCACAGTAGAGGGAGCATTCGAAATGGACGAGCCAATAAAGAAGGTGGCAACGTAGATGGAAGATGAAAAGATTATTCATGATCGGATGATTACCAATATAAGCGATGATTACGACAAGTCAAAAGGTAATTTTGTTTATGACATTACAAAGCCAGTGGCCGTAGAATTTGCAAAACAACAAGAAAAAATTGCTGCAGTACAGGAAAAGTTAGACGTTGAAAAATTAACAGGTGACGAGTTAACAAGAACAGTTTATCAGCGGACAGGTGTTAGCCGTAAACCTGCTACAATAGCGACAACAACCGTCATTGTTTCGGGTACAGCTGGCACACTTGTTAAAGTTGGTGAATTAGTTGGCACAGAATCAATATTATACACAGTCATCGAAGAAGCTGTTCTTAATGAAAGTGGGTTCGCTCATGTTCGTGTGCAATGTAATGAGTTCGGTCCAATAGGAAACGTGCCAGCTAACACAATCGTAAATTTCCCTGCATCTATCAATGGCCTTGTGAACGTGTACAATCCTTATCCTGTCGTAGATGGCTACGAGGAAGAAACAGATCATGATTTACGCGAGCGCTATTATGATAAGCTGCAGCGTCCGGGCAAAGCAGGCAACAAATATCATTATCGAGAATGGGCGTTAGAAGTAACAGGTGTTGGTGATGCAAAGATATTCCCTCGCTACAACGGCCCATTATCAATGAAAGTAGTCGTGATCGATGCGAACAAATTACCTGCTAGTGCCGAATTAGTGCAAAAAGTACATGACCATATATCAGAGCAAATGCCTTTTGGAGTTGAAGATTTAAGTGTTATGGCCGCCATCGGAGTACCAATAAATATTTCAGCTACTTTAAGTTTAGTGGACGGATACACCGAACCAATTGTTAAGAAGTATATAAAGGAAAATATGATTGAATATCTAAAAGAAATTGCTTTTAAAGTATCCTATGTAAGCTATGCAAAAACAGGCAGCGAAGTTATCGATAGTGAGGGTGTTTTAGATTATCAGGATCTATTAATTAATGGATCAACTGCTAATGTGGTTATTCCTGAAGATGGGGTGCCAGTAATGGGAGGTGTTAACGAATGAATCACATGACAGTCTATTTGAAAAATAAAGTTCTGACGGACAATTTAAGGACAACGCCAGTTTTTGTTGCCTTGTTCAATGGTGACGTTGAAGTAAATGCAGCAAGCTACTCACGACAACCTGCAGGTTTCACAGCGCCAACAGATGGCCAAACATCGAACAGCGCTGATATTTTGTTTCCTATTGCTGCAGAGACATGGGGAGATATTACGCACATTGGGATTCTTGATGCAAAAACAAGTGGCAATTTGCTATTTAAGTCGCAAGCAGAATTCACAAAAAACATCGATGTATCCAGCCAATACAAGATCCCTGAAAACTATTTAATTGTCCGTTTAAGGTAGGTGAGGACAAATGCATGCAATACCGCAGTCTGAGTGGGGGCAAGTATCTGTCTTTACCTGGGGTGAGCTATCAGCGCACCAATGGGAATGTTTTCGACTTGCGTTAATGATTACTGAAACAGAACTGCAGGGGCAAGGTGTTCCCATTGCTTCAACAGGTGCAACAAACGAGGTGATTACTGAGCAGCTATCGCAAGGGGTAAAGGTCGTTCAATCACCTATTATCATGCAGACAAGAGCTGAAATGATTACAAGTATAGTTGTTTCTACAAAAGATTATCTATCCGACATGATGAAGTATTTGCCGTTGTATGAGCGTAAATCAAACGTCTTTAGAACGATCCTCACGACTGATGATCGGGAGCTAAGAAATACAGAGCAACAGTTAGAAATTGTGAACCGTAATATTTTTATCGATACAGCTATAGAAGCATTGCCTATTTATGAACGTGATCTTGGCATTAAACCAAATAGCACATTACGCTATGACCAACGCAGAGAGCAAATATCATCACGAAATCGCGCAAGCTTTGACCAAACAACCGAAGAAACTATAAAGGCTGTAGCAGCTGCATATAGCAATGGCGAAGTAGAAATAAATACAACAAGTACGCCAGGCATATACGAAATCAAATTCATTGGAACAAAGGGCATTCCTGATAATCTGAGTGGCCTTATGCAAGCGATAGATATTATTGTGCCAGCTCATTTAGAGTTTGGCTATGCGTACACCTTCAATGTTTGGGACTTTGTGAAAAATCGTACCTGGGGAAGTGCAACTCATATGACATGGGATGATATACGAATATGGAATGAGGTGAGCTAATGGAACATACACCAAATTTGAATCTAAAGAAACCAGGGCTAACAGACAACATTTTGATCTCAGATATTAATGAAAATATGGATGTTTTGGATGCTGCAGTAAGTGATTTGCAAAAAGGTACAGCATCGATTCCTGATTTAGAAACAGAGGATAAAACAATTGGCGGTGCCATTAACGAGGTAAAGAATGAAGTGATTAACGTTAAGCAGGAGATTGAAAGCCATGTTATTAATCCAATGCCACATGTTTATACCAATAGCGATAATAACAAAAAATATCGTTTAGGATTTGGTGTAGATGCAGGTGGCTTTTATATCGTTCAACAGGAGGTAGAGTAGATGACAGAAATTGAAAAGACATATTTTCCTGATAAACTAACACAAGATGCAATAAAAAATATAGTAGATACAATCAAAACTACTACAGATACCACTAAAACAGGTGTAGATAGCTTGAATGTAAAACAAGATACTGTCTTGCAAAAAATACAAAACGGTGATTTAAAAAGAAACATCGATCTATTTAATACACCTGGCACTTATACATGGACATGTCCAGAAGGTGTGAAGGTAATTAGATTAACAATGTTTGGGGGTGGAGGTAGTGGCGCTGCAGTTGGATATGAGGTTATTTCCTACCCTTGGGGTGGTTGGGGAGGCGCATATGTAGCAGGTAAGCCAGTGAAAGTTGTACCAAATACTCAGTATACGATTATTGTTGGTAAGGGGGGAGAAGGTGTAACAGGTACCACTAATGGACAACAAGTAACAGGAAAAGCTGGGGGAGCTTCTTCAGCTTTTGGCATTGTTTGTAATGGAGGTTCAGGAGGTGCACCATTGAGAGCGTATCCTGATGGATTCGCTAAGGCTTTCGGCAATAATCCGATTTGTAATCCTGGAACCATACCATCGAGTGTTAATATGTATGCATTGGACGCATTTGTTACAGATCTCGTTAATACTCCTTATGGCATAGGAGGAGTAATGCTTAGAATTTCAAATAATGATTCTGCTGGAAATGTCTTGTACGCTCTAGGTGGTGGTGCTGGATTTGGTAATGGCGGTGATGCTAATTCTATAACCCAAAATACTATTGGTTATGGCGCAGGGTCAGGCGGTGTTACGAGAAAAACATCTGCCAATGGTGGCGATGGCATTGTCATTATAGAGTATTAAGGAGTGATAGAGAGTGAAGAAATTCGTACAAATTCAAAACACTAAAGCACATTGGATTTTTGAAGCTGAAAAACTGCCTCCTTATCCTAATCAGGAGAATTTTATAGAGATTACAGGCCGAGACGATATTCAGGAAGGTTGGGACTACAACAGCGAAACAGGCGAATTTAAAGCGCCAGTTATACCCGAACCAACGCCAATTGAGTCACCGCCAACCGTTGAAGAAATGCAGGCACAAACGCTTATCAATACAGAATACTTAATTGCCATGAATGAAATGGGCATCCAGGGAGGAAAATTATAATGAAGGTATATGACTTATGTAAATTTTTAATTGATCGCAACCGTTACAGCTATGATGATATGCTAAAGAAAGTAAATGTCTTCTACGCCAATAATCAACTGGCGGATGAAGAATATACTCAGCTATTAACAGATATGGATACACAGCAAACGCAAGCATAGACTTAGCGTTATTTTTTATGTCTAATAAAGAAGGAAAACATTACCTTTTGTCGAAATTGTAGTAGATGAAAGGTAGGGAGTTAAGTATGGATTATATTAAAATTGCAGCTGCTACAGAAAGAGATGTAAATAGCTATTTAAAAGACGGTTGGAAATTGATTGATACAACAAAATATTCATACGATGAAAGTGGGGACGAAACAAGAATTACTTATCATCTAGGATATCCTGTTGGAAATCATATTTCCGATTTGCTTTCTATTATTAGTTCTTATGAAGAAAGTGGTTTTAAAGAAAAGTTATTTTCAAAATGGGCTGAGGATTCAGGCATTAATTTAGATGACTATAGCGAAAATGGTGCTATCCTTGAAGCTATCACAAAATACGAGAAAGTAATGTTAAAAACAAGGAAGTAACGTATTTTGCCACAAATTCAGAAAAAAGTGGTATGGAGTTTTAATAAAAAATGAGCATTCTCAAATGAGGGTGCTTTTTATATTCCATAAAAGTTTGGGGAATTAAAGGATACGTCATAAGGCGTGTCCTTTTTATTATGCAAAGAGGGAAGTGTTCAAATGGAAAAATGGATTGCTCTAGTAAGTGGAACCATAGGCACAATCGTTTCATATTCAGTGGATGGTCTGGGAATGGCCGTTACCGTTCTTATCGGTTTCATGGCTATTGACTATGCAACTGGCATCATGAGTGGAGTTGTTAATCAAAACTTAAATAGTCGTACAGGCTTTAACGGCATCATACGGAAAATCTATTATCTAATGTTAGTTGGATCAGTTTATTTATTGTCCGTTGTGATCCCTGGTATCGAGTACGCAGGGGATGGGGCAGCCATTGCATTTTGTGTACTAGAATTTATTTCAATCACGGAAAACGGTACTAAAATGGGCTTGCCAATGCCTGACTTTGTAAAAAATATTTTAGCAATCGTTAAGGATAAAACAGGAGAGGGTGAGGTTAAATGAGCTACATATTCCAACAAACTCTTTTACCTTCAAATAAGTATTCATTAAAGGCTCCATATACCATGGCACCACAATTTATTACAGTACACAATACAGCCAATGATGCGCCTGCAGCTAATGAAATTGCCTACATGCTTGGCAATAACAATCAGGTCTCTTATCACGTTGCAGTAGATGATAAAGAGGTTATTCAGGCAATACCTTTTAATCGCTCAGCTTGGCATACGGGTGATGGTGGTGGCGACAAAGATCCTAACGCTTTAAAGAAAGGTAATCGCCTATCTATTGGAGTAGAGATTTGCTATAGCAAAAGTGGTGGTGTGCGTTATGGCGTTGCAGAGGAAAACGCTGTTCAATACATTGCAAAGCTTTTAAAACAGTTTGGATGGGGTATTGAGCGAGTGAAGAAACACCAGGATTGGTCAGGGAAATATTGCCCTCACCGCATTTTGGCAGAAGACCGCTGGAATAGCTTCTTGAAACGTATAGAGGAAGCTATGAAACCAAAAGAATCAGGACAAAAGGAGGGAAATGAGTTGGCACAAGAATTATTAAATGAAACTGGTCGTGCTTCATGTAAAGAAATGATTAAGCGAGGTGTAGAAGAAAAGTTATTTTCTAGCAAACATGAAAATGTAGATAAGTATACCGACAAAGAACTTATAAGTTATGCCATGGCATATACAAATCGAAAAACTAAGTAAAAGCAATGACCAGGCGCTCATATGAGTACCTGGTCATTATTAATTGGCAAATAACTAATATTTATGCGTTACTTTTTTCTTTTTCCTTTCTTTTTCAAGTGTTGCTCAATGTCCTTCAAATATTGATTAATAATTCTAGAACTTGAATTTATGTAACTTATTACATAATTATATTGATTGCTTTCATTATTTTCGATTGCTGCAATATTAAATTGTTCATGAACTAGAATGTTTCTTTTTTCAATAAAAGTGTTTAATAAACGAAAATCTGATTGGTCCATTTTGACCGAAGTCTCTCTTTTGAACTTTGAAATAATTTTCGTTACATTTACATTATGTAATTCTTGTATATTATCACTAGTGTTCAATATTTGGTAAATTATTTTTAGTGCACCTTCGATTGTGGACATTGTCTCAATAATTAAGGATGCCAATAATTGATTTATTCTAAATTTGAAATAATCACCAATTTCCATTTTTGTAAAGTCAGGAAGTAAATACTCTTTATCGAGTTCTTTTTCTCCATCTATAATATATTCTTGTATTTTTTCTGCATTTTGTTTAATAACCTTTAATTTTTTCTTCAAATCTTTTCTCATAGGTTTTATGTTAATTTTATTCATAGAATATTCCTTTCTCCTTTTGCCAAAAAACAAAATTTTATATTTTTGATCGTGTTTTATATCCCTAACAATTGCTTTTTCTTCGCGTCAAATTCTTCCTGAGTTATTAATTCGTCCTCTAATAGTTCCTTCAATTCTCGAATTTCATCAGCTACATCAAACATGTCCTTTTCCTGTTTACCTGTAGGTGCAGTTGACGTTTTAGCCATTGCTTTAAGGTTCTCAATCCCACTCTTAATTTCAAGTGCTATATGCGCTGGCACATCATCAATGATTGCTTTGTTTCCAGTAGATACGATCTCAATTGTTGAGTAAACGAGCTTATTAGAAATGTTGATACTGCTAATTGAAGCTAAAGGAATGCTTCTTTCATCGTTTGAAACAATGCCTTTGATTTCGTGTAATAAAATACGTTTGTCAGTAACATAAAGCTGTTTGATGCCTTTTATGGATGCACATACAGCGAGTAAAGTTTCACCTTGATCCGTTAAGCGATCATCGAACATTTGAATTTGTTTAGCCATTGCTTTCTTTTTACCAAATCCAGCGAATAATAGTTTCAGCGATAGTGTCCATGTCATGCACCCCTTACAGATATTTGTAAATTCATTCTATAGAAAATGCTGTAAATAGTACACATAAAAAGCTACTCCTTTGATTTGAGTAGCTTGTGTTTGAGATAATTATTGAATTTGTTTAAGAGCTTCATTCATTTGATCTTCATTAGATTTTACAGCTTCACTATCTACAGTATCGACACCACGATATGTATATTTCATGTTTTGGAGGTAATCAAAAGCGAAATCTTTTATTGCTCCTTCACTATCTTTCTCAACATAATAAGATTTAAAAATATTAGTTAACATACGTTTATGATTATCGATTTCACTTAGGTAGTTACCAGATTTATAGTCATCAACAATATACGTTGAAAATTCTTTAACCTCTGAGTCAGTTGCAGTATATTCCATTAACATTTTTTCAAGTGCATAAAATTTATCAGCAGCAGTGTCAGAATTTGAAGCTAATTTTGAGATTTCCTCCTGCCAATTAAACACCTCAGTATTTGTATCAGCTTGTTTAGTGTTGGTATCAGTTTGTTCAGTAGTTGAAGTATTCTCTTTAGGAGCAGTTTCTTCTCCACATGCAGTTAGTAAAAGTGCTGACAAAACACCAATATAAAAAATTTTTTTCATAGTTTAAAATCCTCCCTCAATAATTCTATTGTAGGAAATTATGGGAGAAATGTACATATAAAAATCATACAACTTATCTAGTTTCTATTAATAAGTATATACTCTATTAAGCTAATTATCTGTTATTTCAAAATGGATAATTTCCTATTGATAAAGAATGCGATTCCTAGTAGAGTAAGAGAAGTAATTTAAGTGCAAAAAAACAAGGATTAATTGTCGCAACACAAATGCTACACAATAACCCTATAAAACGTTGATATTATGCACTTTTACTATGCCCTCCGAGGGCATAATTATGGGTGAGTTACCTAATTAACTAAAAAAGCTTATGCATTATTTTCTACACATTTTCTACACAATAGTTTATATAAAGTCAGTCATACTAACGTTTCGGGAGTATAGGATACTTCCTCCTGGGACGTCAATTACAAATTAATGGTTGATTTTTAACCGAAATGAAAAGCGCTTGAAACCTTATCAATACTGGGTTTTGAGCGTTTTTTTGTTTTTATTGGTATTTTGAAAATCGCATAGAATAACATATAAAATTTAAATTAGGTAAACAAAATGTAAACATGGTGAACAAAGAAATTAAGATGAATAAACGTTAATCGCTATTGCTTCATCTCGTTCTTTCATTTCTTTTAATACGTGCGAATAGTTATCAAGTGTTGTTTGAATATCTGAATGTCCTAATCGTTTAGAGACAGAATGAATGTTAGCACCTTAATGGATTAAGACACTGGCATGTATATGTCGTAAACCATGGATGGAGATATGTTCGATTTCTAATGCATCTAGGGTTTTTCGTAATAAATCCGCATCTTATATTTGCAGAAATCGTTGGAATAGCTTCTTGGAAAGCATTTAGGGAGCTATGAAGCCAAATGAATCAGAACAAACAAATAGTAGAGAATGATGACATGATGAAATTTACAAACTCAACAACTAAGGCTGCATTACGTGATTATATAAAACAGGCAGTCGATAAAGGATTGATTGATAAGTTTTGGTTGGAGAAATTCGATAATGGAACTATGACAAACGGTGATTGTGAAGGTTTGAAGATTATTATTGCACAGCGTGTTAAAAAACTATGAAGTATAGTATTTAGCAATATTTATGCAATACAACGTTTTTGTATCCGACGTCAAGTGACGATATTGTGAAATATAATTAAATTACAATTGAAAATGAATGGTCACTATAATGGTATATGTGTCAATTATTTTGTGTTAAATCGGTGGAAATATTACTTTAGTATAATTGGGAAATATTTCAACCGCCAAAACATGGCGCTGTATTTGGCGGAATGTGGCGTGAAGTGTATAAAATTGAAAAAAGGCGCCAAAAAATTGGCGTGAAGCAACCATTGAACATACATTTATGGAAATGATAGGATATATTTAACTCGAGTATAGTTTTATTTATCTGTCGGCAGGATATTTTTTGTAAAAATAATAAACTTTAAGGAGAACTAACAATGAAAAATATAAAAAAAATAATTGTGTTTATTATTGCCTTAGCATTATTTTTTACTCAAGTTCCATTTTATGCAAAAGCATCTAGCAATGAAGAAGAATATAAACGAAGTTTAGAAAACATTATTAATGTGATAGAAGAGAATCTAGATATTTCATCTGAAGGTTTTAAAATTACAGAAAAAGATAATATCTTAAGTAATTTAGATCAATATGATATCCAAATGTTAAATAATCTTTCTAGAGAACAAGGTATAAATGTACCTATTACAAAGGAAACTTTAATCCAAGATTTAGAAATTCAATTCGATAATCTAAATGAGGATATTGAAGATGGTAAACTGATAGTATTAGATAACGGTACAATGATAGATTCTACTGATAAAAACTTTTATATTCAGGGTGGATCTACTTACGATGAATCTCACTGGTGGGGTAATCGACGATATATGAGTACAGCTGCTGCTAGGGAATATGTATACACGTTAAGAGATGCAGCTGGTGTGACAACTGGTCTTGCACTTGCTAGTGTTATTTTTGGAGCAGCTGGAGCAATACCTGCTTCTGTTAACGGTGTTACGGCACTATGGTGTAATCAATTAGCTAACCGTGTAGAATATCATAATGGAAACACAAATAGAGGGGTTAGAATCGATTTGTATTGGGTATTAGTTTTTGATGTCGAGCCTCAGTAAGTAAATATTAAATTTAATAATAGGAAATCTATAGTAGGTGCTTTAATTGAAAAAATTTTCCTCTAAAGTAATTTGGACGCTTTTAGTATTTTCAGGAATATCATTTGCAATTTATAGTGTTTTTTTAGCTGATTATGGGAAAAATAGCGAAGATGATACACCTTGGGAATTACAATTATTAGATTATGAAAAACTTCATAAAATCTCTAAAGGTAAATCACAAACAATTGCTATTATTGACACGGGTCTAAATTCTATATACAGTGGAAATTTAAAATTTGAAGAATCGTTAGTAGATGAAAATATTGAAGATACAAATGGTCATGGCACTATGATGTATTCCATAATTAAAGGTATTAGTGATAATATAAAAGGTATAAGTCCGGAAGCACAAATAATGGCAATTAAAGTGATGAATGATGATAATTCAGTTTCACCAACAATTATAAAGAATGCTATTGAATTGGCCATTCAAAAAGGTGCCTCTATTATTAATTTAAGTATTGCAAGCCATTTTGAGGATAAGGATATTACAGAAGCAATAAAATCAGCAGTTAATAAGGGTATTACAGTGGTAGCATCCTCAGGAGATTACGGTAATACAGAATTAATGTATCCCGCAATTTTAGATGAAGTAGTTTCAGTTGGGGCAATTGATGCTTCAGGAAATGTACTTGATTTAACAAGCGGCTCTAACGCAGCAACTATTAATGCGCCAGGTCATGAAATATCAACAATCAATTTGAACGAAACAATAATAAAAACTAGCGGTACATCTCAAGCAACAGCTATAATATCAGGCTATATTGCACTATTAAAAGATTATGCTTTTTTGAAAAATAAAAATCTGTCAAATGATACTATTATAACATTATTAGAATCTATTAATAGTCAAGAATTAACGTACTTACAAGCACTTGAAAAGATTGATTCATTGTAAAGGGGGCCAATTTTATGGTATTAAGACCATATTACTTAGCGATACTGGCAGCCGTTATAAGTACTGTTACAGCAAACTTATCTATATCTTCAAACTCTAAAACTATTATTACCCTTTTTGCTGCCTTCTTAATAGTTATTTCTATTCCTTGGAGTTATATGGAACATAAAAAGTCCAAAAGGGATTCTTGACCATAAAAAATATGTGTTAAGGAAAGGTTGTTACTAGGAATCATCCTTGGAAGAATTATTTTCAGTTAAAAAAATGACCAGTAGCTCAATTGAAAGTGAGTACCTGGTCATTTTTATTCGTTATTTACAAATTCTAAGAAAAGCCTAGCACATGTCATGTTCAAGTTTACTGCTATAATTACTAGTCTCAGAAATTGAGCGGCCTAACTGCGGAAATTGAAACGCCTTCTAACTAAACGTTAGGAGGTTTTTTTGCGTTGTTAAAAAAATCAACGATTATTAAATAGCCAATTATCCTATATATGCGATCTTTGCGCAAAATAAAACTAGAGGCGGTTAAATTCGTCTCTAGTCATTTTTTAATAGTAGTTTTCGTGATTTTACATCATAAATTTCGTAGCCCATATTAAACATATTTTCTTTTATAAACATATTCTCTTTTGTAACTGTCACCTTACAATAGTAAGGAATTGACTTACCGTAAGCATCCAGTTCAGGGATATCGTAAATGATATATTGTTCACCGGTTTCAATCATTTCAAAAGTTGCTGATGCAGAGCGTCCGAATGAATCAACCTCAATCGTACAATCTCCACTAATAACGTCATATTCTTTTTGAATAATAGATTTTAGACTTGGTAGGGTCACCGCTAAAATTAAAACACCTATTAAAAAAGCAAAGAGAGACTTAAACCCATCAAAAGATAGTAATTCTTTGTCTTGATACATAAAAATTAATAATACAGCTTGTGAGAGAACAAGCAATAATCCTATTGAGAGTACTATATAATACAATTCTTCACTTCCTATGTATAACTGTTGAATATTACCCTGTAGCAAATTTACAGTTTGCCTAACATATTTTATCGTTTTATTCTTATCAAGGTAAACAGGATTAATATTCCATTAAATATCATTATTCATCATTAATTTTAATAAGGTGGTCCGAGAAAGTGTAGAACAGTTTAAATCGGAACTTGAAATATATATAACGTATTACAACACGAAACGGATGAAGGCAAAATACGAATGAGGCCGGTACAATACCAAACCCATTTTATCCAAACTGCCTAAACGAAATAACCGTGTCTAACTTTTAGGGGTCACTTCACTCTAACTTTTGGGGTGGAGCACCTGGATGGTGATCTTGATTTTTTTGTATGGTAATACACGATGTGGAGATAATTAAAAAGACCACCCATAATAGAGTAGTCAAAATTGATAAATAAAACGCTAATTTGTCTTATATTATAATGAAGTTGACTTACCTTTTTTCTCATTAATAATAAGGTCTTCTTCATTTGGGCGAGGGAGTTCAGTATGTCCTTCACGCTCATTAGATTTTTTAATATTACCTTCTGCTCTTCTAGAAAATGTTTGTTTTGTTGGCTCGTCTGTTGCAAATTCTGTGATTTTTTTATCTCTTTTCATTTCCACACCTCCTAAAGATATTATTTAACTTATCCAATAAAATATTCCTTGTTCATTTCGACTTCACATTTAATATTTTTTCATTCAGACCATTTCGTTATGGGTGGTTTAAAAACGCAAGGTAAACAAAAGTAAACATTATTATCGTAAGCCATGTGGAAAACCCCTAAAATCCTTTGATTTCAGGGGTTTAAGGTATTTCTCCTTTTTTTGAGAATACGTTAGAAAAGAATGGAAAACTAAGAGTTTCTACACAGAAAAAGTATCACGAAGTCACTTCTTGACTGATATTATATTTAGCCTCCAAAAAAATAATTGTAACTATTCGTTATACAATTACTCTCCGTAATCGTAAAAATGATCACCATGTATTGGAATCTAGGCAAGATATTTATATCATCTTAAACGTGCTCAAATGGCCAAAGTATTAATGTGATCCCTCCGAATAAGTGATTGGTATTAAATCAAGTGGATGAACATATTGTAGTGTACATCATTTGAAATTTGTAAATAATATGGTATACTTGACGTAAATCATACAGATAATTAAAAGGACCGTACAGCGGTGCAACGCTTGTACAGTCCTTTAACAAAATAAATCGCTTCAAATGCGATTGGCACTGAGAGAGTAAATCATCCCTAACCCGCCAAGGTTTTAGTGGGGTGATTTACTTTTTTTTAGTAAAAGTAAATGACAATGAAAGAATCAACACAACTAATGAAGAAAAACTAATCATTATGGTCAATGTTTCGAATGTTGTCATCGACATCACCTCCTTTCCCTTTGCTAAAGCAAAGAAGAAGATGTGCCGACCGCCCTTGAAACCTTTATTTTGTATTCTTAATTATAACATTTTTGTTTATTTTAAACAAAAAACATAAGCCAATATTAATAAATATTATTTAATAAGGTAATGTTTATGAGTAAAATTGATAGTATTTCCATTCTAGCCCATATTGCTCAACATCATGATTTTACCTTTTATTAATACAATTGATGTTGAATGGAATTTGGTACGTATTTTTAAGGTTTGCCGTCAGTCGTGGGGAAGATGTCAATAAGCAGTTTAGATAGAGAAACGATTAGAAACACCTTAAACCTTTACTATCAAAGGTTTAAGGTGTTTTTATATTTGTAAGAAACGGTTAAAAAGTAAGGATAATTAAAGTTTTCTACACCTCTATGCCAAATTGTAGTTGTAGGCATTCACAGAAACGTTTGGTGAAAATCTAGTTGAAGAGGAACTTGTGTGAAGATAAATTAAAAAAGCTAGGTTATACTATAATAATGATTTAATTGCTTACTCTTACTGACATCTATTGATTGGCTGTATATACCACAAGCTATTAGTGAGGAGTTTAGCTATTTATTATAAAATAAACATGGCATAAATGTTACGGAAGTAGGGACATTTTTGCTTTTTAATTTTGGGATGAACCTTTGAAATTGTCTCGCATAATGAAAGGATTGGAATTTGAATATGACAAATAATTTTTGGCAGGATTTGCCTCGGCCATTTTTTGTACTTGCACCAATGGAAGATGTGACGGATGTAGTTTTTCGTCATGTCGTAAGTGAAGCGGGTAGACCGGATGTATTTTTTACGGAGTTTACAAACTCGGAAAGCTATTGTCATCCAGAGGGACAGAAAAGTGTGCGTGGGCGATTACTTTTTACAGAAGATGAACAGCCAATGGTGGCACATATATGGGGAGATAAGCCAGAATTTTTCCGCCAGATGAGTATTGGGATGGCAGAGCTAGGATTCAAAGGGATTGACATTAATATGGGTTGTCCTGTACCGAATGTGGCATCGAGAGGGAAGGGGAGTGGTCTAATCCTTCGTCCAGAAGTTGCAGCAGAAATTATACAAGCAGCAAAAGCGGGAGGGCTACCAGTTAGTGTGAAAACTAGACTTGGCTTCACAGAAATAAACGAGTGGCATGATTGGCTAACTCATATATTCAAACAGGATATTGCTAATCTTTCTATTCATTTACGCACAAGAAAAGAAATGAGCCAAGTAGATGCACACTGGGAGCTGATTCCGGAAATCAAAAAGTTACGTGACCAAGTGGCACCGAATACGCTACTAACAATCAATGGTGACATTCCTGATCGTCAAACTGGCCTAAAGCTCGTTGAACAATATGGTATAGATGGGGTTATGATTGGGCGAGGTATTTTTAAAAATCCGTTTGCATTTGAAAAAGAGCCAAAAGAGCATAGCAGTAAAGAATACCTTAAACTGCTTCGTTTACATCTTGATTTGTATGATAAATATTCAGGAGAATTAGAGTCACGTTCTATTACAGCGCTGCATCGCTTCTTCAAAATATATGTCAAAGGATTCCGCGGGGCAAGTGAATTAAGAAATCAGTTGATGAATACTAAGTCAACGGATGAAGTGCGTACATCGCTTAATAACTTTGAAGCAAATATGATAAACGACTAACGTTAGAAAGATATAAATGCAAAATAGTTTCAAGTTTTACGCTGTAAACAGACAGCAATAGGATAGTACTATATCTGTTAAAGCATTTGAAAGAATTTACAATGGGATAGGGAGGAGATTCTTATGATAATAAAGGGTTTTGGTGGTATCTTCTGGAGGACTAAAAATCTAGAGGCTATGAAAAAGTGGTATAATGAGGTCTTGAAAATTGAAATTGAAAATTGGAATGGCACTATTATTACACCACAATCAGACAATGAAACGATCTTTTCCTTCTTCTCTGAAAATGATAGCTATTTTCCAACTGAACAACAAGTAATGTTAAACTTTCAAGTTGAAAATTTGGATGAAAGTATTAAACATCTTGAAAAAATAGGTGTTCCCCTTGTGATGGAAAAGATGGAGAATGAATTTGGAAAGTTTATTTGGATTGAAGATCCAGAGGGGAGACGTATAGAGCTCTGGGAGAAGTAATAGGATAATAATAATGTAAAAGATAGCTTTCAATAAGAGTAGTGGTTAATTAAAGATCATTGCGTTGTATAGGCAGCTCTTATTACTTAATTGTTCTTTTAATGAAAAGCTCAAGTACCAAGCTATACCTCCTACTTATTAATTAGATAAAACGGCAAAAACCCATTGTAATAAAGGGTTTTTGCTGTTTTTTATTGCGTTATCTTTCAGTTACCATTTATCTTGATTTCGCTGGAGACACTCCGCTCTTTAGTGGTGAGATGAATGAACCCCGCTGAAAAAGTGGAACACCATCGAAAAGTGGCACGTACTGTGGCGAAGTCGGTGTGACCAACATCATATTGCCCAAAAGCTCGACGGTGCCATTAATTTTGAAGAGGAACTTTTCGAGCGAACTCGAAAAAATATGGAGTAATAATGCCTCTGCGTAAATGATAGTAAATTTTTTTATTATTTTGCAACCTTTTTTTGCCTTTAAACGAGGATAGAGTGAAAGGTGGGAAGAGATGGAACTTGAAACAATATATATCACCTATATGAATGATATATATCGCTATTTATATTCGCTTACGAAAAATCATAGTGCAGCTGAGGATTTGCTTCAGGATACATTTACAAAAGCGCATATCACCCTTCTTGGTCAAGAAATTCAAGATATCAAACCTTGGCTTTTTAAAGTAGCTTACTATACATATATCGATAGTACACGGAAAGAAATGCGGTATATTACTTCAGACAATGTTGACCAAATTCATTCAAATACACCGGAAAAAATTATTGTTGAACAAGATGCTTATGTGAAATTATTAAATCTACTAGAACAAATTAAACCGATCGAAAAACAGCTTATCTTGTTATGTGATGTGCATGACTGTACAAACGAACAAGCTGCGAATATTTTACATTTAAATTTGAATACAGTGAAAAGTCATTTAGCGCGAGGACGTAAAAAAATGCGCGCATTGATTATGAAGGAGGAATAATGTTGGATTCATATAAACAATTATTACAACAAGCAAAGGATAGTGAAAAAAGAGATGCACCTTCTACAAAGGTTATAAAAAAAGCCATTGTATCATCTCAGTGGAAACTTATTTTAACCACGTTGACCATTGCCCTTTTAATTGTGCCTACTTGTTATATGTTAACATTTTTGTACTATGCTTTCGGTACAAAATCTACAACCTTAATGGATGTGACAAGTCAAACTCTTTATGTAACAGAACCGAACACGACATTAGAAGAACTTGAATTTGATATGGATTTTTCGCTTTTTTCGATGGGATTATCATTTGAGCAATTCAAGCAGATAGGTGATGAGGTCTATCCCATTAAACATTATGATACACGCTTTATGTTGAATGATTTAGTTGAAAAGAAGATTACTTCTAAACTAGAAAAAACATATCCAAAACACCCAACTGTAACAAATCAGTGGCTAGTGCATCCAAAGAATCGAGCAGAGTTTAATACAACTGATGAGCGACAAGTGTTAAAAGGATTACCAAATGAAACAGTGGTAGAAGCTTATATTTCTTTCAATGATTTATATTCAGTTGATGAAGTTATACGGCAAATGCCAAAAGTAGATGTCACATGGGCAGCCATATATACGGGTGTAGAAGACACCATGTTGAGTGCTAATGGTAATGTTGTTTCGCCTATTGGCTATCCTGTACAACCAGACAATACAAATTGGTCGCCATTTAAAGATTCAGTTTCTCATGAACAAACTTTTTTATCCATCCTAAACTTTCTGGCTGATTATGAGAAGACGGCTACCGCTGTTTCCGCACATAAAAATCTGGACTTAAAAGAAAGAATAAACTATTTAGCGCAACACGACATGAAAACTTATGCTGTTGTCATTACAGGCCCTAAAGCTGAGATTGAACAGTTACAAAATCTAAAAATGATTAAACATATAAAACTTGGGGAGGTTAAATTATGGAACTGGGTGCGTTAAATAAGTTCATTTTTAATGTCTTTGGCTGGGCTAGTGTTAGCTTAGGCTTATGGACACTTATAATAATAAATAGTTGGATTATCATTGGGTATGATGCGCCATTAACTATTAGCTTTAAGACAGTTATTATCTTGATATTCATTTTTGGCATACTTGCTGCCATACCCAAATCTAGCCGTGCTCTTGGAAAGTGGGGAATATTTCTTAGCTGCTACCTAGTAATATTTATGATTGTCATATTTATGGTTGGCTGGTCTATTACCCCATTTCCGTGAAAAGGCTGAAACAGTAATTTCTAGATGAAAAGCCAGTCAGGGTAACCTGACTGATTTTTCATCATAAATGAAAATGAATCTTGTTGATCTGTTTTTAAAATACATCTACAATAAATCTTCCTAAACCTCTAAATAGCCAATAAATTAATCTAAATGGGAATAAAATCAATTCTGGTATCCAAAATAGTATGTCAAAAAATAAATCTACTAGAGGGTACATGTTATGACTCCTCTTGGCTCTCCTTGCTTCGCTTTTCTTTCTTTGCCACCATTTCCTCATATGACCTGACCCCTTTTTCCAAAATAGTCACTGACTTTTCTTAAGGAAATTTACGATTCAGTATCTTGATTAATTTCATTTTTTAACATTATTCCGACAATCCTAACCGTTAAATAGCTTAAGCCAAAATTGTGTTTAACTTCATCTTAGCCCAATTTAGTAGAGAATATAGTTTCAAGCTAATACGTAATAAAATGAAGCAAGAGCACAAAAAATAGCGTAAGAAAGGGTGTTACAAAAGTGAGAAATAGAAGCTCAGTAGTTATCGTTGAAAATAATATGGTTGCACTTATTCGAAGGGAAAGAAATGGTAAGGTTTATTATGTTTTTCCTGGCGGTGGCATTAAGGAAAATGAAAAACCAGAAGATGCAGCAAGAAGAGAGGCATTAGAAGAGCTAGGGGTGATAGTCAAGGTCGAGGAATGTATTGCACAAGTTGAATTTAATGGCAATCAATATTTTTTCCTATCTGAAATAGTTGGAGGAGAATTTGGGACTGGACAAGGTGAGGAGTTTACGGATAAATACAAAGATAGAGGAACCTATTTACCAGTATGGATAGGCATTGAAAAAATGTTGTCAATGGATGTTAAGCCACAAGAGGTTGCTTTAAAGATACAGTCCTTATATATGTAGTGATACTTCCTTTAAAAGGATAAAATTTTTATTATTCACATAGCTAGTAAGTATTTTGAGGGGAAAGTGAATTCACATACTGATTAATGTTAGAGAATGACAAAAGGGTCACCAGGCTGGGAGCGACCCTTTTGTCACAGTAAATGTGTATAAGGAATAGGGTTATGGAAAGACCGTTACCATTAATAAAGGCGCTTACCATATTTTCATTCACTTAAAAATGATAAATATTAATATTCTTTTTGCACGAAAGTTGCGCCGACAATAATTAGCAGAATAAATAGTACAACGATTAATACGAATGTTGAACTATTATCCTTACCGTGGTCCATGCAATAACCTTTGCCATAGTCATTACCATAGCCTCCGTAACAACAATTATAATTACCTGCGTTTCCATAGTATCCCATTTGAACCTCTCCTTTCTTCAACTTATTGTATGTATTGATGTTGAAAGAAGAGGGGGTTTTCGTCTAATTAATCGTATTTAGGTAAAAAAACAAAAAAGGAAAGCTGATGATACTTACGAAAAAAATTGTCACAACATGATGATAATAGTCACATGATCGTGGCTTTTCTTATGCATTTGTCATTCAATTTTCAATCTATAAAGGAATATAGATTTTAATTAAATTATCGCTATTATTCATTGCTGTTAAATCTCCCCATTGTTCCATATCGAATGATCGTGGTGTAACATAATTATTTTCTTCTAACCAATCATTGATTGAAACGTAGGTGCTATCTATACCCTCTTCAGGTCCTTGGTGTTTAAATAATAAAAATTTTCCATTGGGAATTGTATGTGTAATCATATTATTTGGGACAAAAGAAAAATCTGTTACTTCCACTGCAATTATATGTGTATAGGGCGTATCTGGAGTCCATTCTTCATCATCATACACTTGAATAAGATAAATACTATCGTTGATCCTATTCGTAATTTGTGGAAATTCATTTAAAACTTGTTCTCTAAGATTTTTTACGATGTTTAATTGAATATCCTCATTTAAGCTAGCCTTAGTAGAATAACCAATTAATTTCATTTCTTGTCTGCTAATCATTTCAATATCTTTTAATAACATTTTTCACTAACCTTTCTATCTATAGGATGATCTAGAAAAGCTCACGGAAATCAGAACAATGGGTGATTTTAAGTTCTTAGTAATAGAAAAGTTCTTCATTAAGAATGGTTGTATAAGCTATTGCTATTCCTATGTGCCAAACCACTCAACTTTGAACTTTCTTTTTAGTAACAATTAGCGTAATGCCTACGAATAAAAAAAGAACACTTGTCAAAATAATGCTATACAATAATACCGAAATAGAAGTTGGTGCCCAAACTTTAATAAATGTCCAATTTAAGCCGCCAAGTAACATATTAGGTGCGAAAAATATCATAGTCAGTAGTATGACAACGAGTCCAATATGGACAGACAATAGGATTATTTTCTTGTAAGTTAATTTTGCCACACAGCGTTGCTTTTTAAAAAGACTATGGACACCTCTAAATAATAAATAACAGAAAATCATACTGATTGCTATGACGATTGCACTTACTATAGTTACAATTTTATCTAGCTTCTGATAGCTACTAACATGTTGATCTTGAATCGTGTTGCCTTCCCACAAATCCATGACACCTTGTCCAATCGCTGTGGTAAAGCTTGTATTCATATTAGCTAAAATAGCTACGCCTATTTGTTCATCAGGTTGCATGATGAAATAGGATGTAAAGGTTGGATTTTCTCCAGCATGGTAAATATATTGCTGTTTGTTCTTTTCCACAACTGCCCAACCGTTTGCATAGTATGTATTCGTATCAAAAGGCTCAACGGTTTTATCTGGGGCATGTGATTCTCGAATGACCTTGTTCTCAATTGAATAAACGTCACTGTTTCCTAACTGAAACTTTAACCATCTCGCTATATCATTGGTGTCACTGATGATATAGCCAGCAGGAATATTTCCACGATAGACAGGGGGTGTGTATGGTTGCTCTCCCATAAGACCTATTTTATAACCAGAAGCCATCGCTGTAGATGGTGCTTGATGTATACCTACAAATGAGTGATGCATACCTATTGGTTCTAAAATCTTTTGTTTGATGTACTGATCAAAAGGCTGATTCGATAGTTGCTCAATGACTAGCCCTAGGACATCATAGTTGATCGTTGCATATTCAAATGAGCTGCCCGGCTTGCGATTTAATGGTTGATCAAGTAATGTTTTGACCGTTAGCTCAAGTGCGTTATCAGCAGTACTTTCTGGAATTCGGGCAATTGAACTAGAGGGAATCCCACTTGTATGAGACAGTAACTGCTGAATCGTAATGACCTGTTTTTTTTCATTATAGGCTAATGTTAACCATGGGATATACTTTCGAACATCATCTGATCGTTTTAACAATCCTTGTTTTTCTAATTGTAGAATAGCTAGTCCTGTAAAAGCTTTGGATGTGGAGCCTAGCTCAAAAAGGGTATCAGAAGTGACGGGTGTTTTTGTCTTTAAATCTGCAAAACCAAAGCCTTTTTGATAAACTGTTTCTCCTTTAGCAACAATTACTACTGAGAGACCTGGAATTTTACTGAGGGCTTGTTGCTTCTCAATAAAATGGTCAATTTTATTCATTGTTTCTTTTGATGTTGCATGTGCAAACGATGGTATTAATGTACAAAATACCAACATTACTGCGATCATCACAACATTCTTAGATGATAGTGTCATGCTCATTTTTCTCTTTAGAATATAAATTACTTGTTACAACATTGATTACTATAACAAGCAAATTATGGTCGAACTATCGATTAACATGACTATTCAAAGGATTACATGACAATTTTGTAACGTCAAAAAATATAAAAAGGCTGCTCCCAAATCAATAGGAGAGCCTTAATAGTTTATTTAGTTTGTTCTGGAAGTAAATCTTGCCCGTTCACTATTAGTTTAGATGCTGAGATGAGAATGTCTCTATTGGCTTCGTAATAAGGGTCTAAAATTTTGTAAAAGGCTTCCCATTGTTCGCCAGCTTTTTCTTCTTCTCCATCTTTCTCAAGGGTAACGGCTTTTTCGTAGTGTTGTTTTAATTTTGTGTAATCCGATTGACTAATTTCGAATTCAATATCAGCCATATATTCTTCAAAGGAAATATGTTCATATTTAAAGTGTGAGTTCAGTATCTCATAGAATTGATCCCATAATTTCATCGATAACTCTTCGTTTTTATCCTTTTCGGCTTTTTGAGCCTCTTCATAGATAGTTTTAAGTTCTGCAAGTTCCTCTTTTGTTAATTCTACATTCATATCAACCATGTATTGTTCAAATGTAAGAGGTGGATAAAGTGCTTGGTGATAAGGTTCGAGAATAGAATAGATTTTATCTATTTTTTCTTGAGCTGCTTCTGATTTATCTTCTTTTACAAACTTTATCCATTCTGTATAAAGAGTTTTCAGCTGTTCTTTATCTTGAGCTTTGATGACGATATTTTTTTCAGTGAACATAGCTTCATTGATAAATTCTTCAAAGGGCTCAGGTTGCCAGTTCGCTAATTCATAAGGTCTTGTGATTTTATCCATCGCCTGATAAATTCGTTCCATTTCCTCATAATTCTCTGCTTTCTCAGCTTTTTTCATATCATGAAAGAGCTTTTCTAATTGGACTAACTCTTCTTTCGTTACTTCTTTAGGTAAGCTTTTCTTAAATACTTCAAAGGTAAAGAAGTCAGAGTAATCCTCCACAATGCTACCTTCAACTGAAATTTCCTGTCCTTCCATTAACTTTAATTGTTCGATTTGTTTATCAGAGAATTTGTGTAAACCAATAAAATAATTTTTTCCATCTGTTCCTTTAATGTTAATACCATCGACATCAAAATATTTAACGGTACCTTTTATTTTTTGTTCTATTTGTACTGTGACATTGACATTATTTGTTGTTTCAACAGATGTTGCACCAGCCTGAAGCGGTGTAAGTACGGCCATCCCTAGTGTTAGTGCTGAAGCTAATACCCATGTTTTTTTAACAGGCTTTTTCATGTTTATCCATTCTCCTTTAGGTTAACTTTTGTTACCAATTATTAGACGTTTTACCAATAGAAAAAGTTTTATCTTTTTAAGAAAAATTTTCAAAGAAATTGTGTCTCAAAAAGAAGAAAAGATAAAGGGTACTTATTTACTCGAAAAATAGCCATTATTTGCAGTACAAACTGCACAACAGCTAGGAACAAATTTTGGTTTATATAGACAATGACGGTTATAAAAGAAAATTTTAGAATGATTTTATGAAAGCGCTTTCTGTGTACTTGAATAGAACATGGTAATTAAGATGTACACATTATTCCCTTCAATATAGGGAAAGGGTTTGGTTTTATAGTTCCTCAAGGTGTTATCAACTTATAGATAAGGGGAGAAGAAACATGAATCAAGTGTCATTTAAAGAAATGCTTTGGAAGCGAGGGGACTGGGCAGGCTATTTTGGTCTACTAGCAAATAATTTAACGAATTTGTTAACAATGGCCTCACTGCTATTATTTGTTGTAGGTTTTCCAAACGATCTTGTTTATGGGAGGATTGTACCTGCATTTGGGCTGGCCATTTTTCTAGCAAGTTTAGCTTATACTTGGTTTGCTCAACAATTGGCTAAAAAAACAGGGAGAACAGATGTAACAGCTTTACCATCCGGACCGAGCGCGCCATCTATTTTTACAGTTACTTTTTTAGTATTGATTCCAGTATTTAGAGAAACAGAAAATGCGAACCTTGCGATCCAGATTGGATTAGTTTGGTGTTTTTTTGAAGCAATGATTTTAGTGATTGGCTCATTCTTAGGAGATTTATTACGTAAATTAATTCCTAGAACCGTTCTATTGTCTTGTTTATCAGGGCTTGGTTTACTGTTGCTTGCTATGAATCCAATGCTGCAATCATTTGAAACACCAATTGTCGCATTTGTTGTGTTGGTTATTATTTTTATCAATTGGTTTGGTAAATCACCTATCTTTAAGAAAATACCTACAGGGTTTTTATTACTTGCTTCTGGCACCGTTTTAGCATGGGTGTTTGGTTTACAAAGCCCCGGGGCGATTACGGCTGCTCTTTCCAATCTAGGCTTTAATCCGCCAGAGGTACATATTGTCGGGTTATTTCAAGCAATTCCTTATGCATTACCTTATTTAGCCTCTGCAATTCCTTTAGGTTTAGCAAACTATATCTTTGATTTAGAAAATATTGAAAGTGCACATGCTGCAGGGGATCCCTATAATACGCGCAACGTGATGCTAGTGAATGGAATTGCCTCAAGTATCGGTGCTTTCTCTGGCAATCCTTTTCCTGTTACGGTCTATATCGGACATGCTGGTTGGAAGGCGATGGGGGCAGGGATTGGTTATACGATTGCCTCCGGTTTTACAATGCTCATTATCTGTATGTTTGGGGTAGGCGAATTACTACTAGCGATTATACCAGTTGTAGCTATTGTGCCAATTCTTGTTTATGTAGGGATTGTTACAGCTAATCAAGTTGTACGTGAAACACCTAGTTTAGAAGTACCTGTTATTTTTATTACTTTATTCCCTTGGATTGCCAATTGGGCCTTAACAATGGCTAATAATATTTTTTCTGCCGCAGAAACATCGGCAGCTGCTGTAGGAATAGATACGCTGTTAAGTAAAGGTGTTTATTATAACGGACTTATTCATCTAGGGAATGGAGCACCTCTAAGTAGTCTGATTTGGGGCTCAATTACTATATTTGCCATACTAGGTAAGCCGCTACGTGCCGCCATATTTGCCTTTATTGCCGCACTACTATCATTCTTTGGCATTATTCATGCACCTACTGTAGGTATTGCTCAACCTGAACTGATGCAGTTTGTTTATGCTTATTTAATGGTTGCGGGTCTATTCCTCTACAAATATTTTGTTGATCGGAAAGATCCTACGCAAAAGCTTGGAGAATAGCATCATCGTCTATCAAAAAAACGTCTAATTATATAGAAGCCTATAAAAATAAGACTTTCTATCAAACAATAGAAAGTCTTATTTTTATTTTTTATGCCATTATGCCAGCTATTGCTTTGGTTGATTTAGGAGGCTCTAAGTCTTTAGGAATTAAAGCTTCATATATTTCACCATCAAGACGTTCCATTAGCTCTGCTTTCGCGTTTTCAATCAATGTTGGGTTTTCCAGTGCGGAGATTACTGTACAAGCAATCGCCTTTCCAGCAAGCAAAGTTGCCTCATGTGCATAAGCTGTTTTTCCTTGTGCGACAGCCTGCCATGTATGGAATGGTGTCCCAAATGCCCAGGTTGCTGTCGAGCACTGTGCAGTTGGGACATTCCAACTGACATCAGCAACATCTGTTGAGCCACCCATGAAAAATGGTTCCTCTGGAAGAGGTGCAAGGAAATCAATAATGGGTTTATCAGCTAGCTTTTTAGCTGTTTCTTTTCCTATCTGTACAGCAGCTACATTTTTCTCTTCTTCGGAAAGTGTGCTATAAATTTCCTTTGCAAAATGAATGTCATCCTCTGTGATTCGAGCGCTACCCAAATCCTGCATATGCTGATGCATCACTTTTTCTAACGTTTTGTTTGGAATTAAATTATGGCAAGAGCCAACAATGTGCTCTTCCACAGTTGTTTCTGTCATTAAAGCAGCACCTTTTGCACAGTTGAGGACACGTTGATATAAGTCCTTAACTTGGTTTGGTTTAGGTGCGCGGATTAGATAAGTCACCTCAGCCTCTGCTTGTACAACATTTGGTGCAAGTCCGCCTGTATTGGTTACGGCATAGTGAATCCTCGCTTCATCAACGATATGTTCTCGTAAATAGTTTACACCAACATTCATTAACTCTAGCGCATCTAATGCACTTCTTCCTAAATGAGGGGAGGCAGCAGCATGTGAACTACGCCCTTTGAATTTAAATGTAGCGTTAATGACGGCATTTGCTCTAGCATGCATGACGCCATTAACTGTTCCAGGGTGCCATGAAAAGGCTACATCTACATCTTTAAAATAACCATCTCGTGCTAAAAAGGATTTGCCATAGCCGCTTTCTTCAGCTGGACAACCAAAATATTTGATCGTTCCAGTCAAGTTATTTTCTTGTAAGTACTGTTTAGCAGAGATGGCGCCAGCCAGTGCGCCGACACCTAAAAGGTTATGACCACAGCCATGACCATTGCCATTTGGAATGATAGGTTTAAAGTGCGGGTTACCTGCCTGCTGGCTTAATCCTGCGAGTGCATCATATTCACCAAGAATGGCAATCACTGGTTTTCCACTTCCAAAAGTTCCGATGAAACCGGTTTCGAGATTTGCAACGCCTCTTTCAACTTGAAATCCTTCATTTTCTAGTGTTTCACATAATAAATCAGCAGAGTGGACCTCATCAAATCTCGTTTCAGCAAAGCCCCAAATGCTATCACTTACATTTTTATACAGACTACTTTTTTGATCGATATAGTTTGCAATTTTGTCAGTTAAATTCATAATCTTTCACTCCTTAGTCAATGATTTCATTTATGGAAGGGGAATTCATCACAACTGTATTTTTATTCGGTCGAATCATAAATAATGACACGGCACACACGATTGTAAAGCCAATCAGCATGGCGAATGCGGGACTATAAGAGCCACCAAAAGCTTCCACTAAAAAACCGATTAGCATTGGTGTTAATACGCCTGCAAACTGAGCGCCTGTATTAATAAAACCATTGGCTGTTCCTACAACTGTCTCAGGTAAAATTTTTAGTGGAACAGATGTAATCAAAATAATATTAAAGGATAGCATGACCGTAACAACACTCTGACATAACGTAAATACTAGCATGCTCGGTGCATTTGCCATGAATAATAGTGCAATACCTGCAATGATGGCGAAAATACCTGCGACAAGTTTATCTCGACCTTGTGGCATTTTATCTAAAACATAGCCGCTACAAAGCATCGCGAAGATGCCTACAAACGGTGGAATGGCTGAATAGATGCCAACAGCAGTTAAATCTAATCCTCTTACTTTAGATAAATACGTTGGCATCCAAGATGTTAAGCCCCAATTCACCGCGTAAATACTAAAATAGGCAATAAACAACTTCCAAATCATCGGTGTCTTTAAGACGTCTCTTAATGGAGCTTTTGAGGTTGGTGCTTGTACCTGACTTGTAGCAGGTGCATTTTTTTCCTTCACTAAGAAGAAGAAAATAAGCGCAACAACAATACCGATTGCACCTACGATGTAAAAAATATCTCTCCAGCCCAATGCTAACATAAGGTACGTTCCTACAATTGGTGCAATAACGCCCATAATGGAGCCAGATGTTAACATAATGGACATGGCTTTACTGCGTTCATCGACAGGAAACCAATTGGCAATGCCCTTTGAAGCGGCAGGGAAATAGCTTCCTTCACCTACGCCAAATAGAAATCGAATCACAACGATGGATAGAAATGACCAGGCAGCTCCAGTTAATACGGTAAAGATGGACCACACTATAATAGTTGAAATTAAGACTTTGCGGTAACCAAAGCGATCTGCCAACCAACCACCTGGAATTTGCATTAAAGCATAGCCTGCAAAAAAGCTACTTAAAACAATGCCTGTTAAGGATTCAGTTAATTGTAATTCCTTAGAAATATCAAGAATGGCAAAGTTTATAATGAACCGATCAAAGTTTCCTAACGACCACCCTAAAAACAACATGGCAATAACGATATATTTTGTGTTTTGCGCTTTTGTTGCTGTCATTGTTTTTCCTCCTCGCAATAGTGGATTTGCTTATATTGCAAAGTATAAAAAATTTAGACTTTTCTAACAATGTGTGTTTTCATATAATGAAATTATTAAATATAGATGTTTATACATATAAAGTGAGGTGAATCATCGTGAGTATAGTAGAAAGACTTAAACAATTCCTATTTGATTTTTGCAATCTTTCACAATTACAGGTTTGGAAAAATATCAATGAAGATCGTTTATCCCTTGTTTTTTCACAAGGAATAGAAGAATATCGACCTCCTTCTAATGACAAGATAACTGCAAACTTTCAAGAATATTACTTTCAATTCCATGAAAAAAGTCTACTGGTGATACGGCTTAATAGAGCGCTATCAACCGCGGAACAACAAACTATCGAAACATTTCTACATGCTTATTATTTGGAATTAATGCTAGAAAAAGAACAATTTATTCGAGAAAAAATGATGGAAAGTATACGGGAAATTTCCGTACTAAACGATATTCATATTTTGCTGACAAAGATTTTGGAGAATGCACTATCGGTTATACCGGCTGCAGATTTTGGCGTACTTTGGATGTATGAAGAAAGTGAAGCTGCACTTGTACCGAAAGCGTGGGCTGGGGGACCTGGTGAGGATATTAAAAATATGCGCATGAAAGTCGGAGAAGGAATAATTGGGAAGACCTTTAAGGAAAATCGATCAATGATTTTGAATTCGTATACAGACGTGTTAAAAGCTTCTTCTTCTGTGACAGAAGAGAATCTACGTCATTTATTAAAAGCCTATACCTTTGAACATTTACAATCAGTTATTGCCGTTCCGATTGCTGTAGAAGAGCAAACATTATGTGTGGTCATTATTTATCAAAATGGAGAAAACGCACTTCTAACAATAGAGGATAAACAGCTTTTAGAAAGTTTTTCCGATCAAGTATCCATTGCTCTTACAAATTCCAAGCTATTTCAGAATTTGAAACATCAAAATGAATTGTTGCTGCAACGGGATCAGATTCACGATACCTTTATGAAGCTCTCCTTGCAAAATAAAGGTATGCAAGTCATTGTCAATGAGATAAGACATATACTAAATTTACGCCTTGTCATAATGGATTTAATGGATAACTCGATTTACGCGAGTCCACGCCATTGGATAGAAAATGACGAATTATTACGTTCCTTTCCTTTAACAGATGCTCCAGCATTTTATACACTTGAAATAGAGAATAAATCGGTGGATTGCTATATTCAACCTATCATTGGGGTGGGTCAAATACTTGGCTTACTACTTATCGAGGTAAATGAACATGGGCTTGAATCGATTCACAAATTAATAATCGAACAGGCAAGTGCCATTATTGCACTAGAAATGATAAGAAAACAAACAATTGTGGATTCTTTTTATAAAAAAACACATGATCTATTTCATGATTTTATCATGTGCAAGGATCAAGGACAGCTTATGAAAAAGGGTGAAGAACTTGGTATTCAGTCCAATGCGTATTATGCTGTTGTATTAATTCAATTATCATCTAGTACAGATATTCAAGTAATGGACATGCAAATACATCTTTTGATTGGAGAAATTAAAAAGCATTTTCAAGAACATGCCCCAATTGTATTTGGCTTTGGTAACAAAATAACTATTATTTGTCAATTCAAGCGAATGGTAAATGAGCTACTACAACTTGTGAAGCAATTGCAAACGAGCTGGGAAAGAGTAAAAAGCAATATGTTGAAAATTGGTATCGGTTCGTTATATTTGGGGTTGGACCATATAGCTAAAAGTTATAATGAAGCGGATAAAGCACTCTCGTTTTTGATAACTCGCCAGCGTTGGGGCGTCATGCCTTATCAGGAAATTGGTGTGAATCGACTATTTATTCATCAGACACAGGAGGAGCTACTAAGTTTTGTGAATGAGGTGTTTCAACCATTAAGAAATGAAAAAACAAAACAGCAACTTCTGGAAGAAACCTTGATGATGTATATAGCGCAAAATGGCTCTGTAGGGGAGACTGCTAAACAATTACACATTCATGTCAATACATTGTATCAGCGATTGAGAAAAATTGAAGAAAAATTAACGGTCTCTTTTCAAAATGCAGAAGATGTATTAAAGCTTCAGCTTGCCTGTTATTTAAGAGGTATGGTCAATTAATTAAAAAGGAGACATCCCTAATTTTACGAATGAAATGACAGAAATTAACATGCTACTCTGCCAACGCTTTGTTCTGCGCCAAAACAAAGCGTTGGCAGCAAGCGAGTAGCCTGGAACGGAAATCAGCTTCATTTTTGCAATTGCATTCACAAAGATGTTTATCTTTTTATTATTCTAGTGAGGCATCCCTAAAACAGGGTGATGCCTCTTTTACATTTCATCCTGGAAATAGATTTTATAGAATTTTCGATTCGTTGCTTCATCATAGCCAACTTCAATCAGTTCATCTATTTGATCGATATGTTGAATATTTACTTGTATTTCTATATTGGAATCGAGTTTAATTTTACGTTTATATTTCTTCTCGGCCTTTTCTATCGCACTGTCAGAAATAACCGTTTCATACGGTTTGACTGAATTGATGATGATATCTTTTTGGGTAGCGTCAGCTTGCTCAAATACAGTTTCGATATAATGATTTACTTGAAATTCCTCTTCATTTCTAAAGTAATCCAATGTTTTATTCAAAAGCCCTAGCTTCTCAGTATTGGAATAATTTTCTTCTTTTAAAATATATTTTTTGCATTCAGTAAGTGCTAAATCTGTTTTATGATAATGTTCATCAGCTGCTTTAATTTTTAAAAATCGTTCTTGCCAGTAAACGATATCCTCTTTTCGTTTTGTTTTCATAAAAACGGCAGGAGGGTGATCTGGTCCCATCTCAATGATAATGGCCATATTATTAATTTTCTTTACGTTAATGCCATCAATGCCGTTGACAATCATTTGATTGTGATCATTTTTCACATCTAAAAATATTTCTTTTTCATCAATCTTGACAATGGCGATAACCTTTTTAGCCTCATCGAATAGTAAACAATTCTCAAACAAGCCAATGAATAGTTCCCCACTTTTAATGTTTGGGTGCTGCGACACACTATGTAAGTGCCTAGCCATATTTTGTGATTGTTGTAAAAAGTCACTGTCCTGTTCGAACATGGCCTTGGAATACGTAAAAACCTCATTGAGTGCAATATCTGTTTCATGGAAAAATTGGTATTGCTGCTCCAAATCTATTTTACTAAAGGCAAGTTGTGTAAAGGCTGCTTCTAGCATGACCTCGGGCTGAGTAAACGCCTCTTCTCCTAAAATAAGTGTCTCGCTCAAATAATGTAGACTATATTGAGCTAATTTACTTTCACTGACTTCTAGCATAAATTCCACCTTCTAATTTTTCATAGTAGCTAGTATACCATATCCTATTCCATAGATTGCATTTAGCATAAACATTGAAGAGGAAAATACTAAATGAGATGCTGAAGAAAATGGAGATTCCAGCTAAAGACGACTGTATGTTAGCGTTGGCTACTAAAAGCTATAATAGGAAGCAATGATAAGCGAGACGCACGAAACCAATTTCTGAGCAAGAGCCATATAAAAAAGAATAGATAGTGAAAACTACTTAGGAAAGGAAGTAAATTCATCCAATACCGCATCAATTTATAAACGCCAGTACTCAAAATAATATGTGAGGCTGGTTTTTATTTTTGAAGGTCATGTGTCCTGTTCTGGAAAGAATATTGATGATTAGAAGTTTAAAATGCTGTTGCTTAGATAATGATAAAAACATGTAGAAATACTCTGTCTGATTGTCTGACTAAAGAGGGTGATCAAAATGTGGGAAAAGGTGATTTCCTACGTGCCGCATTGGCAAGTTTTTATGCAAGGTTTTTTAGCATTTTTAATTCCATTTTTGATTTTCAAATTATTTAATGGTTTTTTACTTGTAAAAAAGAACAATGGCAAGATTGATATTAAAGAACAAGCTAATCAAAGTGAGAAGGTGCACAAGCCAATTCAAAAAACGCTTGAGCAATTTACAGGAAACTACAATGTAGATCTTGCACAAATGAGGAAAGAAATTGGTCATAACTGGGATGTGCATTTTAGAGAATTTCACATAGGGAATACAGGCAATCGAGCGGCCATCGTTTTTCTTAAAGGGTTATGCGATAAAGAGTTGATTGACAAACATATTTTGACATCATTAATGAATTGCCATACAGAAAATCCCACTATCATAAAAGGTTATGAATTACAGCAATTAATTAAAAATGAAGTACTACCAGTCAGTGATTTAAGAGAAGAATCGAATGTAATGAAATCTGTAGGGAGAGTATTAACAGGAGCAACAGTATTAATTGTTGATGGTATAACAAGTGTATTTATCATTGGTACAGCACATGGTAAGACCCGCAATCTTGAGGAGCCTATTTCTGAAGCATTGGTGCGTGGGCCAAGAGTTGGTTTCACAGAAAAATTAAGTGTGAATACTTCTTTATTGAGGCAACATGGTGAAAACCAGCATTTATCTATTATACAAATGGAAGTGGGCGAGCGTTCTAAAAAAGAGCTAGTAATCGCCTATATAGATGAAATCGTTGAGCCGAATTTAGTACAAGAGGTTAAAAAACGTATTGAAAAAATAAATTTAGATGATGTAGCTGAATCAGGTTATATCGAGCAATTGATTGAGGACAATTATCTTAGTCCTTTTACACAAGTACAGAGTACCGAGCGTCCTGATCGTGTTATCGCAGCCTTAATGGAAGGACGGGTCGCTATTATATTAGATGGAACCCCCTTTGCTTTAATTGTGCCAGTTACCTTTAACATGCTATTACAATCGCCGGAAGATTATTATGAACGTTGGTTACCAAGTTCACTTATTCGTCTGCTTCGTTATTTAGCTGCAGGTATTACTTTGTTTGGACCCTCCTTGTATATTGCTTTTGTGTCTTTTCATCAGGGGTTAATCCCAACTAAACTAGCGTTGTCAATGATGGGGACAAGGCAAGGGGTACCTTTCCCTGCATTAATTGAAGCTCTAATCATGGAGGTTGCCATTGAAATATTACGAGAAGCAGGACTTCGCTTGCCTAAGCCTATTGGTCTGACAATGGGGATTGTTGGAGGACTTGTCATTGGAGAAGCAGCAGTACAGGCAGGAATTGTTAGTCCGATTATGGTTATAGTTGTTGCACTTACGGCTATTTCTTCTTTCGCTATTCCTCAATATAATGCAGGCATCACATTACGTATGTTGCGATTTATAGCGATGTTTTCGGCCGCTTTATTTGGCCTATATGGCATCATCCTGTTTTTCTTGTTTCTTTGCAGTCATTTAGTGAAGCTAAAGAGCTTCGGAGTACCATATGTTAGTCCAACCGTTCCGTATCGTGCAGGTGATTGGAAAGATTTTATGGTTCGTATGCCGTTAAAAATGATGAAACATCGTCCCCGATTGTTAAAGCCAAAAGATACTATCCGCAAAGGGGATTAAGAGGAAGGGGGAATAACAGTCATGAACAGCAGTTCAAAAGATAAAATAACGACTTCACAAGCAGTTGTTATTATTATTAACTATATTCTTGCAACTGGGATTCTAACCTTACCTCGTGCATCTGTAGAAAAAGTAAAAACGCCAGATGTTTGGATTAGTGTTTTTTTAGGTGGAATCGTTGCAATGATTGCGGGCGTGATTATTGTCAAGCTAAGTCAACAATTTCCTGACAAAACATTTTATCAATATAATCAAGAAATCATAGGGAAATGGTTAGGATGGTTGATTAGTGCGTGTGTAATTGTCTATTTTTTTACCATTTCCGCATTTGAAGTTCGTATTATGGCTGAAGTAACCTCTCTCTTTTTATTAGAAGGGACCCCAACATGGGCAATAATTCTCCCCTTTTTGTGGGTAGGACTCTACTTGATTAGTGGTGGAATCAATTCCATTGCTCGTTTATTTGAAATCATCTTCCCGATTACTTTTGTCATTTTTTTGTTAGTTGCTTTTTTAAGCCTAGGAATTTTTGAAATTGATAATCTTCGACCGGTATTAGGATTAGGAGTAATGCCCATGTTAAAGGGAATAAAAACAGCAACATTGGCATTTTTAGGTCCAGAAATTATGCTTCTCCTCGTGGCATTTATGTACCCATCAGATAAATCAAAAGCCGTAAAAGTTGTGCTAGTGGGCATAACGATCCCTTTACTTTTTTATGTCATCACAGTTGTTATGGTGATCGGTGCACTATCAATCGAAGGGGTAATGACAAGGACATGGCCAACGATCGAACTGATGCGAAGTTTTGAAATTCCTGGATTAATCTTTGAGCGCTTTGAGTCATTTTTACTTGTTATCTGGATTATGCAAATATTTGCTACTTTTACGATTACTTATTATGCAGCTGTTCTAGGATTAGCTCAACTTTTTAAGAAAAGTATACATCCGTTCTTATACGGTTTGTTACCCATTATTTACATTATTGCGATGACGCCCAAAAATGTTAATGACCTTTTTAAATTTGGAGATAAGATTGGCCATGCAGCATTAATTTTATTCGGTGTTATACCTGTCGCCTTGCTACTTATATCAAAGCTGAAGGGAGATAAAACATGAAGCGAAAACATCGGTATGTACGATTTTTTCTACTAATTCTTGTATCCTTACCTCTTACTGGATGCTGGAGTAGTAAAGAGATTGAAGATTTAGGTCTCATTGTAGGTACATCATTGGATTTAGAAACAGGTGATGTGTCTTCTGAAGAGCAACAAGATGCTAGATATGCAAACAGGGATCTACTTACGATTACCAATCAACTTATTACTTCAGAGACAACTGTTTCTGGAACGAAGGAAGGATCTTTACCAGAAAAAGCTTATAAAAATGTATCTGAAACAAGTGATGCTGTATTGCCAACTTTACGAAATATGCTTTTAAAGATTGATAAACGTTCCTTTGCCGAACATTCCAAAGTGATTATTATTGGAGAAGAACTAGCCAGTACCATCAATTTAAAACAATCGTTAGATTTTTTTCTAAGGGAATTGGAAATACGACCGAGTGGACTTCTCCTCATTGCTCAAAATCGAGCAAGTCAGGCACTTGAAACAAATGAACCAACAAAAATCCCAGCTTTTCAATTAGTAGAAATGATGGAGGGGCATGAAAGGACTACTAAAATTTTACCCCCGATGACCATTGCCAAGTTAGAAGGAAAGCTGTATTCAAACTCAAGTTTTTTATTGCAAAATGTGACAGCTGAGGATGGGGAAGTAAAGTTTGCAGGAGCAGCTGTAATTGATGGTAAAACCAAAAAGTTACGAGGGTTTTTAAATGAAGGCGACTTAGAAGGAAATGCATGGATAACAGGCGATGGAAAAGGTGGTCTAGTCAAAGGTTTTGATGAGCAGTCAGGATCACCTATTGTATATGAAATCATTTCGATGAAAAGTAAAATTGTTCCACATGTAGATGGAGATCAAATATCTTTTACCGTAAAAATTCAATCGGAAGGAAGGATTGCTGAACATTGGGTCCTATTAGATAAAGCATCTGACAATCGTTTTTTAAAAAAAGCAGAGAAAGTGTTTGAAAAAGAAATTGAACGGTTAGTAAAAAATACATTAGAAAAAACTCAACATGAATTTCAAACGGATGTTTCGGGCTTTGGCACTAAATTAAGAATTCACTATCCAAAAGTATGGCAAAAAATAAAAAAAGATTGGGATCAAACATTTAGTGAGGTTCCGATTACATGTGAAGTTGATGTAACTATCAAGGATTATGGAACGTCAGGTGATTAACTTGGTTAATCATCTTTTTTTTTGCATATTAGTATATAATGGTATTTAAGATTGAATTGACAATTGGAAAAGAAGGAGGATGGCAGGAATGCAATATATGATTCACCCCATCGCTACAGTTAGCAACAGCCGGAACGTGATAAAAGATGATAATTGGGGAGAGATTTTATCAACAATTGAACTCACTGACTATATGCATGAAGCGTCCTTAAAAGGAATAGAAGATTTTTCTCATTTAGAAATTATTTTTTATTTTGATAAAGTTTCAGACGCTCAAATCCAATATGAAGCAAGACATCCTAGAAATAATAAGGACTATCCAGAGGTAGGTATTTTTGCACAAAGAGGTAAAAATAGACCAAATAAATTAGGAAACACGATTGTAGAATTGTTAGAGGTAAAACATCGAACTTTAATCGTAAAAGGGTTGGATGCCATCGATGGGACACCCATTATAGACATTAAGCCTGTTATGAACGAGTTTTTACCAAAAAGCGATGTTAAACAGCCAGCATGGTCAACAGATTTAATGAAGTCGTACTGGGCATAACCAGCTAGAACGTTACCGTATTTTAAAAGGGCATTTGAAGTGGCTTCTGCCTTATTAAAAAACGCTTTCTAGACGATTGAATTAGCTGCTGTTTATCCTGACAATATCGCGTCTATCCGAATCTTGAACTAATAACAAACTAGCTAAGTCATTAGAGGATTTCGAAGGGATGCTGTATTATGCGATAGATGCGTTCAGCTAGAAAGCTAGGGGAGTAGAGAAGAGTGCTCCCCTTATTTTTATTGAATGATTCCCTCTTGATATAAAATGCTAATAGCATGGGAGCGATTTTTGGCATGCAATTTTTTAATAGCTGATTTGACATATTGAGTAATGGTTAATTCACTTAAATTCATAAAACCTGCAATTTCCTTCGTGCTTTCTCCTAGCGCTACCTGTCGCATCACCTCTAGCTCACGTTTGCTAAGTAAGCCCTCTTTTTTACAGCTTCTTGCTTGAATGATAAGCTGACCAATGACGTTTCCAAAGGTCGTCAAGTCACCTAAAAGCTTTTCGCTTATATCGATTTCCTCTTCCAATTGAGTACTACAAATATAACCAAAAACATATTGACCTATGAAAATGGGAACGATTAAAAATGAATTATTTTGGGAGGGAATAGAATACTTAATACTAATATTTTTTAAATAATCCATCCCTGTGCAAAACTTAGCTTTTTTATCGACAATAGCAGAATAAATAATAGGGAAACTACGGATCTCCTCACGAATTTCACCGATATGACTACCACCAGATTCATTTAAAAAAATAATTCCTTCAGCTACAAAACCTATTGGAGAATACCTCAATAAATAGGCATCCTTGATAGGAAAAGAATCTAAATATACCTGCAAAATGTGGATCAACAACTCTTCATGATTGGCATAATTTTGTACCGTGTCGAAACGTTTTTGAATGGTATAAAGATTGGACATGACCTATCCCCTTTTTTAAGTATATACTACGCTTAAAATAAGGAATATTCAATATTTTCTGTAAGTTGTAGCATTTAAGTTAAGGAAATCCAATATTTTCTTACATTTGAATTTGGTAAATTACTGGGATAAGGGGGAACAGCGGATGAGTAGTCAAACAATTAAAGAGGTAGATGCAGTTGTCCTAGGCGCTGGGTTTGCAGGCTTGTATATGCTACATCAGTTGAGGAGTAAGGGTTTTTCCACCGTTGTATACGAGGCTGGAGATGGTGTAGGCGGTGTTTGGTATTGGAATCGTTATCCTGGTGCTAGATGCGATATTGAAAGTATCTATTACAATTATACTTTCTCAAAAGAATTATATGAAGAATGGACATGGACATCTAGATTTCCTGAACAAAAAGAAATCTTACAGTATTTAAATTATGTGGCAGATCGTTTTCAATTGCGAGAGGATATCCAATTTAACACACGTGTCAATGCTGCTCATTTTGATGAGGAACTGAATAAATGGCTCATTGATCTAAACGATGGACAGCAAGTTCTAGCAAAGTATTTTATTACAGGAATAGGCTGTCTTTCTGCTGCCAATATTCCTAAGATTGAAGGGTTACAACAGTTTAATGGAAAATGGTATCATACTGGGCATTGGCCACATGAGCAAGTTGATTTTACGGGGAAACGAGTGGGGATCATTGGAACTGGCTCCAGTGGCATTCAAGCCATACCTGTGATTGCGAAAGTAGCAAAACATTTAACTGTATTTCAACGAACGCCCCAGTATACCATTCCCGCACGTAATCATCCATATGATGATGGCTTTATAAAAGAAACGAAGCAAAATTTCGAAATGCTAAAGCAAGCAATGCGAAACTCTGTTTCGGGGACACCCTTTGCACAAAATCATCAATCCGCCATGGAAGATAGTGATGTTACAAGACAAGAGGTTTTTGAAAATGCTTGGACACAAGGTGGTTTTGCCTTCTCGACCACGTATCATGATTTATTAACGAATGAACAATCGAATGAACAAGCGGCAGAATTTATCCGCTCCAAAATAAAACAAATTGTGAAAAACCCAGCTATAGCAGAAAAGCTATGTCCAACGTATATGTATGGCACGAAAAGACAGGTTTTAGATAGCGATTATTTTGAAACATATAACAGAGAGAATGTTTTATTAGTCGATGTTAAAGAATCACCAATCAAAAAAATAACAGAAACAGGTATTCAGACAATCGATAAACATTTCGATTTAGATATCATCATATTTGCGACTGGCTATGATGGCATGACGGGCCCATTGTTTAAAATTGATATTCAGGGGAAGGATGGCGTGACATTAAAGGATAAATGGGAAGATGGCGCATCTGTTCAAACCTATCTCGGACTAACAACGGCAGGTTTTCCAAATTTATTTATGATTACAGGTCCAGAAAGCCCATCTGTTCTGGTGAATATGCCAATTGCTATTGAGCAGCATGTAGAATGGATTGCACAATGCATCGACTATTTGCGTAAGCATGACATTGATGTTATGGAAACAAAAATAGAAGCAGAGGAAGCGTGGAGCAAGCATTGTCGAGAGATTGCAAACGGAACATTGTATGTCAAAGGTGATTCATGGTATACGGGAGCAAATATTGCTGGAAAACCTCGTAGCTTCTTAATTTATCTGGGTGGATTTGATTACTACACAAAGCGCTGTAATGAAGTTGCTCAAAACAATTATGAAGGCTTTAAGTTAATGAAACTAAAATCAATATCATAGTTTAAGAGAGAGGAGCATATATGAGAATGGAACGACAAGTGGTGATTATCACAGGTGCAGGTAACGGTATTGGTAGAGAGACTGCTAAACTTCTTGCAACAATGGACAAGGCATTAGTATTAGTAGATTTTGATGAAAAAAATGGACAAGACACTCTAAAGGCCGTAAAGGAGCATCAACAACAGGCCATTTTTGTCCATGCAGATGTTTCTAAAAGCCAAGATGTAAGGAAGTATGTGAAGGCAGCAAAAGAAACATTTGGTAAAATTGATGCTTTCATCAATAATGCAGGTGTGTTAAGCCCACCATCATTACTAGGAGATTTAGATGAGGAGACGTTCGATAGAGTAATCTCGGTTAATCTTAAAGGGGCATTTTTGGGCTTAAAGTATGTGTTAAAAGAAATGGAGCAACAACATTCAGGTGTCATTGTGAATACTTCTTCAGCGGCTGGTATACAAGGACAACCATATTTAGGGGGCTATGCGGCTAGTAAGCATGGTGTTATTGGTCTAACTAAAACGGCCGCGATTGAATATGGTCCTAGCGGTATACGAGTAAATGCTATTTGTCCAGGTGGAGTAATGACCAATATGACAAAGGGATTAGAGTCCAGTCCAGAGGAAAATGGACCACTAAGAAGATTAGCAGATGCTACTGAAATTGCAAATGTAATCGCTTTCTTAATAGCGCGAGAATCTTCTTATGTTAATGGTGCTGTCGTAACAATTGATGGAGGTTTAACATCGTAAAGATCATTTAAATAAGAGAGGAAGAGATTTTATGGAACATCGTATTGACCCAGAACTAAAAGAAACGTTAGCTTTTTTCCCGCCTTTAGATTTAGACAATGTGCAAGCTACAAGAGAAGGGATGGCGGCCGTTGCCGTACCAGCATCAATAGATGAGCATATCTCAGTTGAGGATAAAATGATACAAGGGCCTACTGACAACGATTCCCTACGTATTAGACTTTATAAGCCAAAAGAGCAAAATGAGATTTATCCAGGACTGCTATGGATTCATGGCGGCGGCTATGTCTTAGGTGCTCCAGAAGGTGATGATTTACTTTGTCAGCGCTTTGTCAATGAAGCGAAGTGTGTTGTTGTATCTGTAGATTACAGACTTGCACCTGAACATCCTTATCCGGCACCACTTGAAGACTGTTATGCAGCGTTAAAGTGGGTATCAGACCATGCTGACGAACTAGGGATTGATCGGCAGCGTTTAGGTATCGCTGGGGCAAGTGCTGGTGGGGGGCTAACAGCTGCTCTCGCATTACTCGCTCGTGATCGCGATTATCCAAAGATTAGCTTCCAAATGCCCTTATATCCAATGATAGATGATCGAAATAATACGGCATCTTCATTAGAAATTACAGGACATATGATTTGGAATCATGCTCTCAATCAAAAGGGCTGGGAAATGTATTTGAATGGAGAAAACGGTAGCGACAATGTTTCTCAATATGCTGCCGCAGCTAGAGCAGATGACCTATCAGGTTTACCATTTACGTATACATGCGTTGGTCAACTTGATCCATTCCGTGATGAGACGTTACAATATGTGACGAAGCTATGTCAGGCTGGTGTAGATGTCGAATTTCATTTGTACCCTGGATGCTATCATGGCTTTGAAAGTATTGTTCCAGCAGCCCTAGTAAGTCAAAGAGCTACCACAGAATATGTAGAAGCAGCTAAATATGTATTAAATCGAAATATATCAGTTCCTTTATAAAAAACTTACGAAAGTCTCGAAGCTTTGTTAAATCAAGGTTTCGGGATTTTTTATATGGATCATTCTTAGTTCTAGTTTGTAATTCCACATTTTAGGTTAGACTTTTATGGAGTGAAAGGAGGAGAATGCAAATTGTTACCATTTGATTCGAAAATTGTTGGAAAAGAGATTGGTTTCGGCTATTTACGAGATAAAATTGCCAGTAGAGGTTTTACTATTGGAGGGAATTGGGAGTATTATAAAGGAAGTTTCGACTCGGTATTATGGAAAGAGGCAGGAGAAACCATTTATTTACGCGTACCCTTTATCGTAACATCAGGGGAACTAGATAATGAAGATGCTAATATTCGTTTTGAAAAACCGTTTGTTATTAAGCATGTTGAGAATATTGGTTTAGATTATGATGAGGGATCCTTACTAGACGCAACGGGAGCTAGCCAATTCCAAACACCACTTGATAAAGATGGGTATATACATGATAAAAGTAGATGGATTCAAGCAGGTGAACAAGCTGTGGAAGAAAAAGTACTACCATTTTTCATTCATTAGCTAGATAAATTTGAATAGTTATTAAAAGAATTAATATGCCTTTTATCCTTTTTGTCTTTGGGGACTTGTAATCAAAAATAGAAATAGAATTGTCGTAAGAATTTTCCAACATTATAATAGTAATAACATATACTACTATAAGAGGTGAGTTTATGGACAAAATAGCTATAGATGATTTTCAACATTCCTATCAAAAATTGCAACAAGAACGACTCATCAATCGAAAAGAAGCATATCTTGAAATGCTAGAGAAAACAAAAGAATTCGGTGAAATAATCATTTTTGAAAGTATAAAAATAGGTAAAAAAGGCGTCTAGGAGGCGTCTTTTTCTATTTTTTACAACTCGTAGCCAAACATTTTCAAAATGGAAAGGGTGTTTAACAATGAAACGTGTGATGCCATGTTTACTGCTAATATTGGTTTTGTTTGTTGCGTGCACGTCATCTAATGATAATGAAAGGTCGGAAAATGAGAAAACCCGCTCTAAATCAACTAGAAATACAGCTGTTGAAATAATAGCAGATCAATTGCAAACACCGTGGTCTATTCAAAAAAACGGAACCGATTTTTATATAGCAGAAAGGCCAGGAAATATTGTGAAGATTGCGGAGGGAACAGTTGAAAGGCAACAGGTTATCTTAAAGAAGGAGCTTTCAACAGCGCCAGAAGCTGGTTTGTTGGGTTTTGTATTAACACCTAAGTTCGCTGAAACAAATGTTGCTTTTGCTTACTATACGTATGTAGAAGGAACTGAACAATTTAATCGAATAGTTACATTAAAGTTGAGTGATAATAAGTGGCTAGAAACAGAACTTATTATTGATCAAATAAAGAGTGGTACATATCATCACGGCGGTCGTTTGAAAATTGGTCCTGATGGTAAACTGTATGCTACTGTAGGGGATGCGACACAACCTTCTTTGGCTCAGCGTTTGGATGTACAAGAAGGGAAAATTTTGCGCATCAATTTGGATGGCTCGATACCGAATGATAATCCTTTTCCCCAATCTTATGTATATAGCTATGGACATCGAAATCCACAAGGGTTGACGTGGAGTATGGATGGTACAATGTATGCAAGTGAGCATGGTAATGCGGCAAATGACGAGATTAATATGATTGAAAAGGGGAAGAATTATGGATGGCCGATTATTGAAGGAACTGAGAAACAACAGGGTATGATAACACCTCTCTATACATCTGGTGCTTCTAATACATGGGCACCATCCGGCATTGCTTTTGCTGATGATCATCTATATGTTGCATCACTAAGAGGTACAGCAGTGTTAGTATTTGATTTAAAAAAGGATAAACAAAAGAAGATACTATCAGAATTTGGGAGAATTCGAGATATATTTGTAGATGATGCATTTCTTTATTTTATAAGCAATAATACAGATGGCAGAGGAAATCCGCAGCCACAGGACGATAAACTATATCGAACACCATTGTGATATAATATTTGTGAATACATGGAATCGCATGATGAATGGGGAGGACTAACATGGTTAACTATCTTAAAATCGCAGTAGCAATTGATTTCTCAGAACAATCACTGAAAGCATTAGACAGAGCGAGTCAATTAGCAATGCAACACAGTGCAATTTTGCAATTAGTGAATGTGATTGATACAAAATCTTTTGGAGCGGTTTCTGCATATGACTTAAAATATGCGGAGGAATTGAAGAAGGAAAACGTTCTTAAAATGGAAAAATTAGAAAAAGATGCGTTAAAAACAGGTGTCAAAGAGGTAAAATCGGTGGTAGAAACAGGTTCACCAAAAGGGATTTTAACGCAATTACCTGATGTGGATTTAATCGTCTGTGGTGCAACAGGGTTAAATCGAATGGAGAAAATGATGTTAGGGTCTGTTGCTGAAAAAGTTGTACGTTATGCTCCATGTGATGTATTAATTGTTCGTTAGTTTTTTACAAGAAAGAACCCGCTTGTGCGAAGAAGACAAGCAGGTTTTTTTTATTATTCTATTGTTTGAGCGTTATCAATAATGTTTTGAGGAATATCAATCGTTTTTAGGTGGTTGAAATCAGTATACGTAACGACTGATTTTGTATTCATTAACAATTCGTCACCTTCTACCGCCATTTTTAAATCAAAATTCATATCCATTTTGTTCGTATCGAAAGTCTCTTTATCGATGTGTAGTACATAATTAATCTTTTCAATTTGTAACTGATCTAGTGGGTTTTCCTCTAGCCCCATATCCTGCATTGATTTAGTAATTTCAGAATCAATTAGCTCTTTAAATTTATCGCCTTTTGCCTCTAATGTAAGGACATATTCATCATCAGTTTGTTCGAATGAAAAATCACCAATGAATTTTTTTAGTTGTTCTAGCTGTTCCTTAGCGTCTGCAGAAGCAGCAGTTTGATCTAAAATTGCATCAAAGTTTTCATCAGGAAGCTTTAACCAGCTATCAGTTGTCATATCTTTCATGAAAAGGCCAGCGTCTTTTTTCATATACATTTCAATTGGCATGTCCGTTGTTTCTTCGCCTTCACTCATCATATCTGGCATTGTCATAGACCCTGATAAATGCATCGCAAGTGGGTCAACTAGGATGTCCATTTCCATTTTAGAGTTGATAGAAAATTCCATAGCCTCTTCACCAGATCCAACCTTTGTCACCTGTGTCATGTCCATATTGGCACTTGCACTTTTAATGTCAGCCTGGCGGTCCACCGCTTTGTCATACACTTGTTCTAAAGTGAGTTTGCTTGTTTTAGTTGTGTCTTTCGTAGGTGTAGCACTTGAGTTACAAGCCGCAAGTGTCAATGCGAGTGTTCCAACTGCTAATACTTTAAAAATTTTCTTCATTACTTTCATCTCCTATTCTTGGTAAAAAACACTATCTACTAATATACGCCCTAAAAAAGGAAAAGTTTCATTGTTTTTAAAAAAATAACATTTTTTCTATAGTGGTGAGTAGAAAATGAGAAAATTACTAAAAAAAAGTGCAAAAAAATAGCTGTCACCAACTCATCGTTCAAGGACGATAGGTTAGGACAGCTACATTGTTTATCTTTGTTCAGTCTTTTCAAGTTGGATTGAAAAAACTGGACGCCATTACGCTGAAACGTAATGGATTAATTATAACCCCAGATCATGGCGAACAATGTACCAATGATCGTTACAACACCTACGAATACTGAATATAAAATCGTTGTATATAACGTTTTCTTATCTTCAGATTCACCAATGTGCATGAATAATACTAATTGTACAGTTGCTTGTGCAAGGGCAGTTACGAGTAAAATAGCGAAAGCCAATTTATAACTCATATCAAATGCTACTACGGCTAAAGCGACAAGTGTCAGTAATAATGAGAAGCCGAAGCCCATGACATGTTGTTTTGGGAATAATTCCTTCATCAGCTAATCAGTCCTTTCAAGTAGACGAAGCTGAAGATGAAAATCCAAACAACGTCTAGGAAATGCCAGTACAATGAGAAGATAAACGCTTTGTTCGCTGTTTGTGGATTTAAACCACGTTTAGCCACTTGGATTAAAATAGCTACGCCCCAGAAGAAACCAAATGTTACGTGGGCACCGTGCGTTCCAAGTAAAGTCATTAATGACGATAAGAATGCGCTTGTTTGAATCGTCGCACCTTCGTGAACATATGTGACAAATTCATCAATCTCAATAGCTAAGAAGCCAAGGCCTAGTAAAAGCGTAATGATGAAGAATGTCATCATTGCTTTTTTACGACCAATACGCATTGCATGAACACCAAGTCCAATTGTGAAACTACTTGTTAATAATAAGAATGTTTCCCACAGAACTGGAGTTAATTCGAAAATTTCAGCGCCATTAGGGCCATTACCTGTACGTGTATGAAGTGTGAAGTACACTGTAAATAACGTGGCAAATAACACGATTTCGGCGCCGAGGAAAATCCAAAAACCAAAGATTTTAAGGCGATTTTCCTCTGTACTATATTCTAATGGAAGTGAAGAATCGATTTTCATATTATTTATCACCTCTCAAGCTTTTCTCAGTTGCCATAACTTCCTCAACTGAAATGTAACGACCATGATCTTTTTCAAATGAACGATGGATCATAAAGCCAAATACACCAAGCATACTAATGATGGCTGGAATCCACAGATTGAATACAGCGAAGAATGCTGCAAGGAAGAAGAATCCACTCATCCAGAATGGCGTGCCAGTATTATTCGGCATGTGTATTTTTTCAATAGTACCTGCTGTAATATCGCGACCTTCTTTTTTCGCGAACCAAAACTCATCTAAACGAGTAACAGTTGGAACTACTGCAAAGTTGTATTCTGGTACTGGAGAATGAGTAGCCCATTCAAGTGTACGACCATCCCATACATCTGCCTTTTCATTACGAGGCATATGTTTCCAGCTGTAGTAAATGTTATAGACGATTAATGCAAAGCCGACTGCAAGACCTAATGCACCGATGAACGATAACATGTTCAATGGACCGTAGCCAGTAGATTCAGAATAAGTGTACATACGACGTGCGTAACCATCTAGACCTAAAATGAATAATGGGAAGAACGTTACGTTGAAGCAGATTGCAATTAACCAGAAAGCGGCTTTCCCTAATTTTTCATTTAAACGGAAACCGAACATTTTTGGCCACCAGTAGTGGTAACCTGCAAGTACACCAAATACTGTACCTGGAATTAATACGTAGTGGAAGTGGGCAACTAGGAACATCGTATTATGATATTGATAGTCGGCACTTGCCATTGCGAGCATAACCCCTGTAACCCCACCAATTGTGAAGATAGGAATAAAGCCAAGTGCGTAAAGCATCGGGGTTGTAAATTGTATTTTCCCGTGCCTCATGGTTAGTAACCAGTTAAAGATTTTAACCCCAGTAGGAACAGCGATTGCCATTGTTGTAATAGAGAATACACTGTTTACCATTACACCGTGACCCATCGTATAGAAGTGGTGGGCCCATACTACGAATGATAGTAAGGAAATGACAACCATACTCATAACCATTGATTTGTAACCGTATAAGTTTTTACGTGCAAATGTTGCAATGATTTCTGAGAAAATACCGAAAGCAGGCAGGATAACGATATAAACCTCAGGATGTCCCCAAACCCAGAATAGGTTGGCCCAAAGCATATCCATACCACCGTCTTGCATCGCAAAGAATTTTGTGCCGAATTGACGGTCTAACATCATTAGGGCAAGCGCTACAGTTAATACTGGGAACGCGAATACGATAATAACGTTTGTAATTAAAATCGACCAAGAAAACATTGGCATTTTCATTAATGTCATACCAGGTGCACGCATTTTAATGATCGTCGTAATGAAGTTAACACCTGTCATTAATGTACCAATACCTGATAATTGAAGAGCTAAAGAATAATAGTTGTTCCCTACAGTCGGACTAAATTCCGTACCTGCAAGAGGGAAGTAGGCTGTCCAACCAGCATCTGGTGAACCACCGATAATGAATGATAAGTTTAATAAACCAGCACCTGCTGCAAATAGCCAAAAGCTGACAGCGTTCAGACGTGGGAAAGCAACGTCACGTGCTCCGATTTGTAGTGGGATAACAATGTTCATTAAACCGATAACAAATGGCATTGCCATAAATAGAATCATTATTAAACCGTGTGTTGTGAAAATTTCATTATAATGTTGTGCATCAAGAAGTCCGTTATCTGGAACGGCTGTTTGTGCACGCATTAATAGTGCATCGATACCACCGCGGAATAGCATTAATAATGCTACAGCGATATACATAATCCCGATTTTTTTATGGTCAACAGTTGATAGCCAGTTTTTGTAGAAATAGCCCCATTTTTTGAAATAAGTAAGGCCTGCTACGATAACCACTGCACCAACTACGATACTAATAGCTGCCGCTAAAATCATCGGTTCTTGCATTGGATGGAATATTTCTTCCATACTCATTGGATGCGCTCCTTTCAGAATTAAAAATTAATGTAAATATTCGTTCGAATTAAAGATTAGTGATGACCTGAATGTTCCTCAGATGTATCCTCATGATCCGTATCGTCCATATTCATGTGTTTACCATGTTCCATTGGAGCTGGACTGAAGTCTAAGTGTGTAGATGAGAAGCTTTGGCGACCAACATGTTCTGCCTTTAATAGCTCATCAAATTTTTCTTCTGTTAATGGTTCCTCTTTTGCTTTCACATCAGCAACCCATTTATCGAAGTCTTCTTGTGTCATAGATTGTGCTTCAAATTCCATCTCTGCAAAGCCACGTCCATTAAAGTTTGAGTTACGTCCCATAAATGAACCAACTTCATCTGCTGCAAGGTGAATAGTTGTTAACATATCACTCATGGCATATTTTTGACCTGCTAATTGAGGAATCCAGAAACTTGTAATTGGACCAAATGAGTAAAGCTTAAACTCGATTGGACGATCAATAGGAAGGTTTACATAGTTAACCGTTTCAACACCTTCTTCAGGATAACTAAAGTGCCATTTCCAGTTTGATGATGATGCATAAATAACTAAAGGTTCTTTATCGTCATAGCCTGCTGGTTGAGCCTCTACTGTAGATGTTGTTCTTACAGTAACAACAGCCAAGAATGCTACGATAATAATTGGAATTACTGTCCATGTAATTTCTAGAAGATGGCTTCCCTCTTCATGAGGAGGCTCATAATCTGCAGGTGCTTTTGATGCGCGATATTTTGTTAGCATAAAGGCTAAAAGCACATACACGACTAGTAATATAAAGGCCATTGTAATAATGGATAAGATAATTGTGTTTGATAATGTTTCGGCATTTGGTCCTTTTGGATTGAATACTGTTAATGGTTCACATCCAGCGAGAAGAGCAAGAGCACTCAATGCTACAAACATTAAACTTAATTTTTTCTTCATGTTTGACTCCTTTCTATAGAACGGCTATTCATAAAATTCATGTGTTTTTTGTCAGTCTCACATTTACAAATAGTAGATACTGAGGTCACCTCTTTTATCTTGGGGTATCAATCAACAACATAAGAATTTACAATGGCATGGTTCAATATGAAACATAAAATCTAGTGTTGATTGATCTGATGCAAGCGTTAGCAAATTCAATGATCTGTGCAATCGTTTCATAATACGTACTTTGTTATCTACGAATGTCACAATTTGTCGTTGTTTGCACATAGGATTATACGCTCTGTTTTTAAGAAAAAACATAATTTTGTTATGAAAAAGATAGTAAAGAGACATTGAATTTGAACATTTTTTGAACAAAAATCGTTATTTTAGTATTGGTATTTAAAGGTTTATATTATTAAACACTGTGGAAACGTTGCAAATACTGAATTCATCATGTTTAACTAAGTAAATAGTTTTTTTTGTGAAAAATCGCATTTCACATTTTAGACGCTGTTTTGTAATAAAATCTAAGTCTCATCAGAAGTATGAACACTTTTTAATTGCCTTTTTTAAAAAAAGGGAGTACACACAATGAGATCTTGTGGAAACAATAGGATGAATTTTCAATGAAAGGAATGAGTGGAAAGGGAATAATTGGGGAAGTGTATTAATTATGTTAATATAATATTAACCTTTCTTTTATTTCCATATTTTTACTCTATTTGTTCTACTCGGAAAGTAAAAAGCAAACTAAGAGAAGTCCTAGTTTGCTAGTATTTTAGAAAATTTTTATGTGATGGAGAAAGATGTGGAGTAAATCAGCATTTTTTAAATTGATTGTCAATCACCAAGCTTCAACCACTTAGCTACTTGTCCGTAAATAGCGTTTTGCAGTTGAGGAGCTTTATTATTCATTTTTAAAGAAAAATACAATGTTTTCATAAAGTTTAATGTACAAGTTCGTCCGCTAAAGAAATACTCATTATAGCCTTGTGTCATTAAATGCATTTCAAATTTATCAAAAGCCTGTTCAACAAATTCAATCAGTGCTTCCTCTGAGTAATTTTGATTCAATAACGCGTCTACTATGTTGATTAAACGTTCTTCTTCATCATTGACATAGACAGTGTCTTTCCAAGTAACAAGCTTTAAAGCGTGTAAGATGGATGGCGCAAATTGTAAATCGAATTTTGGATGTTTAATTGTTGTTGTAGCTAAATCAGCACCATGTGCAATACTATGTGCCCAACCTTTACCTTGTACATACCCTCTCGTATCTTGTTCTAATAATAAATAGCGTCCAATCTTTTTAAAGAAAATTTGTAAGTCGTCATCGTTTAATACAAGTAATTCAGCATCCTTTGCAAGGAGACCTGCAACAAGTAGAGCAGAAAACGAACGTGTAAAGACACTATCTGTTGGTTTTTCACCGATATGTAAGTATAAGAAGTCCTCGCTAGTTGCTGTTTCAAATAAATATTGTAGTTGTTGTGGTGTCAATAAATTATCACTCAATAAATCAACGAAAGTACGATAAATGTAATGATCCCGTAATTCTGCATCAATTGAACCAATATGCGTTAACATTTCTTGTAATAACCAATCACTATGCTGCAACATAAATGTTTGGCGTTCAGAAAGTGTCATTGTAGAAAAAGACTGTAATGTTTCTTTAATATGCATGTTTTAATATGCCCCCATAATAATTTTTGTACTATATATTATAGCTCCTTTAAATTCAAATTGATAAAATTGAAGCCTTCATTTAGATAGCTGAAAAAATGTCCTCGCTTTGAACAATTGTAAAAGACAACTTTTACAATATTATTTCCAGAAACTATAGAAAGTTGTTATGATAGAAACGCAACAAAATGGTAAAGCTTAAATGAGAGCAAAAAAAGACATACCTATTTAAGTATGTCTTAACGCTCTAGATTATGACCGCTGACTTAATGCCGATTGGCCATTCTGTATATGTGTGCTGGTTTGTCTTTAACTCGACAAGAATGTTGGTGTTTTTGATTGCGTCAATGAGCCATTCACTATAATGACGATTTGGCTCTGGATGTAGTAAAATTTGTTGCATATCTTTTTTATCAATATGTAACAGTTTGTAATTACATTCAATGTTTACTTTTTGAGGAATTATGGAAAGAGATTCATTTTGATGACCAAGTGCAATAGAGCCAGGAATACAACCTTGAATACGTAAAATATAAGTGCAGGCTTCTTGTGTGTAGACGTCAATTTTGGTGCGTGTTAAAATTTCAAATTCTATCGGGTTATCTTGAAAAGGTCCATCCGTTGTAGAAAATGAAATGACTTTAATTGATAATGCCTCGAATGCAGATGAGATACAATGATCAAATTCTGTGATTGTATCTAGTAATTGCATGGATTCCACTCCTTGTTAAGAACTTGATTTTCTTGATGCAGACACCAATGATAATCGCCTGCGAATTGTAATAAATTTTAGATTATTCTAATTATAATACAATTTATTACAAAATATGAATGCAAAAGCAATATTTTTTTGTTAAAAATAAGAAACTTGTGGATTTTTTAGTAAATAACCGAAATGGAAAATAGAACTCAAGAGGTGAGAAAAATGACAAAACGAAAGCGTCATGTCATTAAACATGACAATATTGTTGTTTTTCCAGGCGCTGTCCAAACCTTAATACGTGAAGGACATATGTTTGCTGAGAATTATCAATATGAAAAAGCGGTTGCATGTTTTGAAAAGGCATTTGTGTATGAAACTGGAGATGAATTTGCTCTGAGTGCCTATGCATTTGCTTTATATGAATTAAAGGACTATGACAAAGCGAAAAGTGTTTGTGAGCAGCTGTTTGCAATGGGAACGACATTGTATGTTGAAGTCATGGAATTGTACATTACCATATGCATGCAGTTAAAAGAATACCATCAAGTGGAGACATTAATTTCAACCCTTCTTGAAGAAAATGTATTGCCTCATGACCAAGTTGAAAAATTTGAACGTTTAAAAAGCTTGAATAGTGAAGTGTCTAAAAATCTAGAAAAAAAGGAAAATGCACAACGATTAATAGAGGAGCAGGAATATGAGCTAACGAATTTTTGTGCGTTAACACCAGATGAGCAATCCATACGATTGCATCGCCTTATGGATACGAATGTAAGACAATTAAAAACAGAACTGAAAGCGATTATTGAATGTTCAACGATCCACGCTTTTGTTCAAAGCTTAGCATTAATTTTACTAGTGGAACAAGAAGTAGCCATTGATGTTACCGTGTCAAAATTTAATCAAACAAAGGTCATTAATCCTGCTCAGTTAGTATTGCCTAACCAGTTACCACAGTATAAGGAAATAAAAAATATTATAGAAATGAAGTTAGAACAAGACCCAACGACACTAGAGATGGTACAATATTTAATGGCGAGACATGCCATTGTAACGTATCCGTTTGAATGGCACCCGTTTGAAGCCGATGATGTTGCCTATAGTTATATCGATTTTGTACTAGCAATGCTGGGAAATGTGCAAGAAATGGACTATGAAATTATCGACTTTTTACAAATGTTAGAAAAGCTAACAGAACTACATTAGGTATGAAATAAGTTGAAACTATACACATCTATGTTATACTGAAATGGTTGTCAAAATCGTAGTTACGAATGAATTGTCTAACATCTAAACTTGATTATTTATTTGGAGGTATTTATACATGTCAGCAAAATGGGAAAAACAAGAAGGTAATATCGGTACTCTTACAATAGAAGTACCTGCTGTAGAAGTAGATGCAGCAATGGACCAAGCGTTCAAAAAAGTTGTAAAACAAATTAACGTACCAGGTTTCCGTAAAGGTAAAATGCCTCGTAAAATGTTTGAACAACGTTTCGGTATTGAGTCTCTATACCAAGACGCATTAGAAATCATCGTTCCTGATTCATATGCAAAAGCAATTGATGAAGCTGGTATTATGCCAGTTGATTACCCAGAAATTTCTGGTACAGAAAACTTTGTACATGGTCAAGATTTCACATTTACTGCACAAGTTACAGTAAAACCAGAACCAAAACTTGGTGACTACAAAAGCTTAGAAGTTGCTAAACTTCCAGTAGAAGTAACTGATGAAGAAGTAGATGCTCAAATTCAAGAACAATTAGCTCGTAAAGCAGAGCTTGAAATCAAAGAAAATGAAGCAATCGTAGAAGGTGATACAGCAGTTATTGACTTCGAAGGTTTCGTAGGTGAAGAAGCTTTTGAAGGTGGTAAAGGTGAAGACTATCCACTAGAAATCGGTTCAGGTTCTTTCATTCCTGGGTTTGAAGAGCAATTAGTAGGTATTAAATCTGGTGAATCTAAAGATGTTGTTGTAACATTCCCAGAAGAATACCATGCAGCTGAATTAGCTGGTAAAGAAGCTACTTTCAAAGTAACAGTGAAAGAAGTTAAAACAAAAGTTCTTCCTGAGTTAAATGATGAATTCGCAAAAGAATTAGATCCAGAAGTTGAGGGTGTAGAAGCTCTACGCGCTAAAATTAAAGAACAAACTGTAGCTCAAAAAGCAACAGAATCAGACGCAGCTCTTCGTGATGAGCTAGTAGAAAAAGCAGCTGAAAATGCTGATTTTGAAGTACCAGCAGGTATGATTAACTCTGAAACTGATCGTATGTTACAAGAGTTTGGTCAACGTTTACAAACGCAAGGTATGAACTTAGATCTATACTATCAATTCTCTGGTCAATCAGAAGAAGACTTACGTGGCCAAATGAAAGAAGAAGCAGAAAGCCGTGTACGTGTATCATTAACACTTGAAGCTATTGCTGAAGCTGAGAAAATTGAAGCAACTGAAGCTGATATTGAAGCAGAATTAGAAAAAATGGCTGCTCAATTCAACATGACAAAAGATCAAATCACAGGTGCTTTAGGTGGTACAGCAGTACTTGAAAACGACATCAAAATCCAAAAAACAGTTGAATTTTTAGTAGAAAACGCTAAAATTACTGAATAAGATTTTGTGTAACTAGATAGCTAAAAAAAACAAGGTACGGCATTAAACCGTGCCTTGTTTTATCACATAAACTCTTAAATATCAGTCCCCTTAAAGTTTAGTTCACTTTTATACTTCACATATACATAGTATTGTTTTAGTTTTTATCTTCATTCAGCAGATATTTTGTATCGAAACCATAGCGTCAGGTACAAAAAATTCCCATCACTTCAGGTGGTGCGATGTATGTCTATTAATCCTTTTTTAGTATGTGTTCAAATGCCGACTGAATGAAGATAAAGCCATTGGCAGGAGTCAAGGCGAAATTAATACGATGCTAAATGTAACTTCATTCAGAAAGGCCATAATAAAAATATAATTACTTATTTTTAAATGGAATAAGCCTACTGTAGATGACTGTAAGTAGATTTATAAAAAACTATGTAGATATCAGTAGTTTACGACGTGTCTTGCGTGAAGAGCTGTAACTTTGTGGCGATGTAAGGTAGTGAAGTAAGCAGGGTCCTAAAGTATGCTTTGAAAGACAAATGAAGTAAATGACATAACAATGAGTTATAATCTACACATGCATAAATGCTGAGGCGTAAATGATGCAGACAATTTATTTGATAAAGGTTCAATAATCTTGTAAGATTGTTGCTTGAATAGGGGTGAAACATATTGTTCAAATTTAATGATGAAAAAGGCAATTTAAAATGCTCATTCTGTGGAAAACCACAGGAACAAGTACGTAAATTAGTTGCAGGTCCAGGTGTTTATATTTGTGATGAATGTATCGAACTTTGTTCAGAAATCGTTGTAGAGGAACTAGGTGTAGAAGAGGAAATCGAATTCCAAGATATCCCAAAACCGAAAGAAATCTTAACGATTCTAGATGAGTATGTAATTGGACAAGAGCGTGCTAAAAAGGCATTGGCAGTCGCAGTTTACAATCACTATAAACGCATCAATACAAATAGTAAAATTGATGATGTTGAATTAGCAAAATCGAACATTGTGTTAATCGGCCCAACTGGTAGCGGTAAAACTTTATTAGCTCAAACGTTAGCACGTATATTAAATGTTCCATTCGCAATTGCGGATGCCACTTCCCTAACTGAAGCAGGTTATGTTGGTGAGGACGTTGAAAATATTTTATTAAAGTTAATCCAATCAGCTGATTATGATATCGAACGTGCTGAAAAAGGGATTATCTATATTGATGAAATCGATAAAGTTGCACGTAAGTCGGAGAATCCATCCATTACACGAGATGTATCTGGCGAAGGTGTACAGCAGGCACTTCTTAAAATTCTAGAGGGGACAGTTGCAAGTGTTCCACCACAAGGAGGACGAAAACATCCTCATCAAGAATTTTTACAGATCGATACAACCAATATTCTATTCATCGTTGGGGGTGCATTTGATGGCATTGAATCCATCATTAAACGCCGTCAGGGTGAAAAAATAATTGGATTTGGTTCAGATCCGAATAAAGTAGACATCGATGAAGGTTCTATCATGTCCAAGTTGATTCCTGAGGATTTACTGAAATTTGGTCTAATACCAGAGTTCATTGGTCGATTACCTGTACTTGCGAGTTTAGAGCAATTAAATGAAGCTGCACTTATACAAATTCTAACAGAGCCAAAAAATGCGCTAGCCAAGCAGTATCAAAAAATGCTTGAACTAGATGGTGTTGAGCTTGAATTTGATGAAGGTGCTCTTGTTGAAATTGCGAAGGAAGCGATTGAGCGTAAAACAGGTGCACGTGGTCTTCGTTCAATTATTGAGTCAACAATGCTTGATGTAATGTACGAATTGCCTTCACGTGAAGACGTAAAAAAATGTATCATTACAGCAAAAACAATTACGGATAAAGAAAAACCGAAATTGCTTCTTGAAGATGGCACTGAACTCGATGAAGGTAGCGATACTAAAACTTCAGCATAACGAATAGACGTGGCTGTCTACGGTTGTGAGATAGAGAGTAATTAGCTGACTTCGATTGTGCAATATTGGCACATATCGACAGTCAGCTTTTTATTCATTCCTACATAAAGCCAGCTGTAACTTGAAGAAATTTTTGGCTCGCTTCAATAATTAGTGTGAATCAATTTTTTAAACACATACTAGTAGCGCGGGATGTGAACATGAAAATTTTGACGGAGGTGAATGCCCGCATGGTGACAATACAAAAAACAACAAATGTACCATTATTGCCTTTACGTGGACTTTTAGTATTCCCATCGATGGTGTTACATATTGATGTGGGTAGAAATCGTTCTGTAGCGGCGCTAGAGCAGGCGATGTTAGAGGACCAAATGATTGTTTTGGTAACACAAAAAGAAATGCACGATGAACAGCCTGAAGAGCAAGATTTGTATTCAGTTGGTACAATTGCTTATGTTAAACAAATGTTAAAATTACCGAATGGCACGTTGCGTATTTTAGTAGAAGGGGTTGCTCGTGCTACATGGGAAAACTATCGTGCGTTAGAAAAGTATACAGTTGTGGATATTGATATTAAAGAGGAACCGATAGGTAAAGATGTAGAAACGCAAGCGTTGATGCGTACTTTATTGACCTATTTTGAAAAATATGCAAAATCCTCCAATAAAATTACGACTGAAACAATCAATACTGTAACGGATATTGAAGAACCTGGACGTTTAGCAGACATTATCGCTTCTCATTTGCCATTTAAGATTGCGGATAAACAAGAAGTATTAGAAATGCTTCATGTAAAAAAACGACTAGATCACTTAATTATTCGTTTGCATGATGAACAAGAAGTGTTGGATCTTGAAAAGAAAATTAATTCTAAAGTAAAGCAATCAATGGAGCGTACGCAAAAGGAATATTATTTACGTGAACAAATGAAAGCTATTCAAACAGAGTTGGGAGACCGCGAAGGAAAAACGGGAGAAGTAGCGGAATTACGTAAACGTATCGAAGAAGCAGGTATGCCCGAGTCGACAAAAGAAGCGGCACTGAAAGAATTAGATCGATATGAAAAGATACCTGGAGCTAGTGCAGAAAGCGGTGTTATTCGCAATTACATTGATTGGCTCATCTCATTACCATGGACAAATGCAACAGAGGACCGCATGAATATTGAACATGCTGAGAACATTTTAAATCGAGATCATGATGGATTAGAAAAAGTAAAAGAACGTGTTCTAGAATATTTAGCTGTACGTCAGCTGAAAAATTCGCTACGAGGACCTATATTATGCTTAGCGGGACCACCAGGAGTAGGTAAAACATCATTAGTTCGCTCTATTGCGGAAAGCTTAGATCGAAAATTTATTCGTATTTCGTTAGGCGGCGTTCGTGATGAATCAGAAATTCGTGGGCATCGACGTACGTATGTAGGCGCAATGCCGGGTCGTATTATTCAAGGAATGAAAAAAGCAGGTACCATTAATCCGGTATTTTTATTAGATGAAATCGATAAAATGTCTAACGATTTTAGAGGCGACCCTGCAGCAGCAATGCTAGAAGTTTTAGATCCGGCGCAAAACAATACATTTAGTGATCACTATATTGAGGAATCATACGATTTATCAAATGTGTTATTTATTGCAACGGCCAATGATTTGAGTAGTATCCCTGGACCATTATTAGATCGTATGGAAGTAATTTCTATTGCGGGCTATACGGAAATCGAAAAAGCTCAAATTACAAAAAATCATTTAATACCAAAACAACTGAAAGAACATGGTTTGAAAAAAACGCAGGTCATTATTAAGGATGAAGCGGTCATTGATATTATTAGGTATTATACACGTGAGGCAGGAGTACGTGGTTTAGAGCGTCAAATCGCTACACTTTGTCGTAAAATTGCCAAAATAATTGTTTCTGGTGAGAAAAAACGAGTAACAGTTAGCTCAAAGTCGGTACAAGATTTACTTGGTAAACATCGTTTCCGTTATGGACAAGCCGAAAAGGAAAATCAAGTAGGTGTCGCTACTGGGCTTGCCTATACAACAGTTGGTGGTGACACGTTACAAATAGAAGTTTCCTTAACACCAGGAAAAGGGAAGTTACAGCTTACTGGTAAGCTAGGTGAAGTCATGAAGGAGTCTGCTCAAACAGCATTATCCTATGTTCGCACAAAAATGGAACAACTCAATGTGGATGCAGAATATTTTGATACACATGATATTCATATTCATGTTCCAGAAGGTGCTGTACCTAAAGATGGACCTTCAGCTGGTATTACAATGGCAACAGCCATTGTCTCCGCTATTCTACATCGGCCGATCCGCCGTGAAGTAGGGATGACTGGTGAGATTACATTACGTGGTCGTGTATTACCAATCGGCGGCTTAAAAGAAAAAACATTAAGTGCTCACCGTGCAGGCTTAACGACTATTATTTGTCCAAAGGATAATGAACGTGACATAGAAGATATTCCTGATAGTGTGCGTGAGCAACTAACATTTAAACTAGTGTCATCTGCTGATGAAGTATTAGCTTATGCACTGGACGGAGGTTTTTAGAAAAATGAAAGTCCATAATGTCGAAATGGTCATTAGTGCGGTACGACCAGACCAATATCCAGAAGATGGACTGCCAGAATTTGCATTAGCTGGTCGTTCGAATGTCGGGAAGTCTTCCTTCATCAATCGAATGATCGGACGTAAAGCTTTAGCACGTATTTCTTCTAAGCCTGGTAAAACACAAACCCTTAACTTTTATAAAATTGAAGAACAATTGTTTTTTGTGGATGTTCCGGGTTACGGTTATGCAAAGGTTTCTAAGACTGAGCGTGAAGCGTGGGGAAAAATGATTGAGCGCTACTTTACAGGGCGCCAGGAATTAAAAGCTGTTGTACAAATTATAGATTTGCGTCATCCTCCGACAGATGATGATTGCATGATGTATGATTTTTTAAAGCACTATAATATTCCTTGCATTGTGATTGCAACGAAGGCAGATAAAATTCCAAAAGGTAAATGGGATAAACATAAAAAGATTGTCAAAGAGACATTGGAGATGGACAAAAATGATCCACTTATTGTCTTCTCTTCAGAAACGGGTCTTGGCTTTGAAGAAGCTTGGAGAACGATCGAAAATAAAATGTAATGGAAAAACATCTATTGTGTCTAATCGTTAGGACAGTAGATGTTTTTTTTTGCATTTTCAGCAGGAGGAAATGTAGAAAATTAGGGAAAACGCTTGATGATTAAAATATTTGTCCGATAAATTAGATAGGAGGTGGACTATATGGATATCGCAGCTTTATCGATTGCAATGAATCAAGCTTCACTTATGCAAAATGTATCTCTTGCTGTAACAAAACAGGCAATGGAGATGCAACAACAAAACTCAGAACAACTAGTTGAAATGTTAGATGCTCCACATCCGACAGCAGGACATACAATTGATATTCAAGTATGAAGCAGGCAGGGTAGCTTGAAATCGAAAGCTACCTCTACTTTTGGTTAGTAATAGATTTAAAAATGTAACTATTTAATAAGAAAAGCTACCAATAATACGATATACTATTTATTACTAATATTTAGCAAGGAGGCAGGATTTTTGAAAAAATATTCATACATACTCATGATCATGTTACTGATAGTGATTGGTTTTTCCTTTAACCAACCTGCAAAAGCGGCCCAACTAGTTACTGGGACCTTTGTTGATGTAACGTTTTCAGAATATACAAAGCCAGATGGTACGATTGAAAAGCAACTTAGCAAAGTGACTTTGCAAAATGATCGTGGGCGAACAGTGACATTCAATATTAATAAGAACACTCGTTTATATATTAATAATACGTCTACGACTATTGAGGGCTTTAAGATGGGAATGGAAGTTGAAGCGGAAATTTCTCTAAGAAGTGTTGTTGAACTTCGAGGTACATCTAATACGCCAACAGAAACAAATGTACCATCAGCAGAAGGTAGCAGTAAAACGACAGCTGGTGTCGTAACGAGTATTGATCCAAATGGATTATTTATTATGGTAAAGCCAGATGTTGGTGCAGAAACGACTTATTATATAAATAAAGATACCAATTATCAAAAAGGATCTTCAGCAACGGATATAAGTGCGTTATATGTTGGGGATCGAGTTAAATTAAGTTTCAAAAATAAAAATACTTCGCTCGTGACAAAAGTAGCTATTAGTGAAACAGGTACATTAGTGGAAAACTTATATAAGGGCGAAATTCAAGCGGTCAATCCTAATGCCAATAAATTAACGGTGAAAAATCAACATGCCTTTGTTAACTGGCAATTTGGCTCTCAAACAACAAATGATCTTTCAACAATGCCATTTACATCCAAAGTGCCAATATATGTTGGCAATACGAAAGTGGAGAAAGGTCAGCTGAAAAATTATATCGGTAGTGAAGCGTACTATGCAACGGTTAAACAATTTGGTAAAGAAGTAATTGAAAAAATTGTAGTATTGAAAAATAATGAACGAACATATTACGAACCAATGCTGTCTGTGGATACAGATTACCAATTATTGAAATTGAAAACAGCAGGTACAATGTACTTCCATAATGGCACCATTTTAATTCGTAATGGACGTTTAATTGAGCCTACAGGATTAATGGCATATGGTACTGCTTTTGTTGTTGCGGACGGTGCTGCGCGTGATCATTATGCACAGGTGGTACAAGTAACAAGTGATAGCTTTATGTCACCAAACTTAGCTGGTCATGAATTATACTATGGACGCTTATCTCAGGCTGATGGTTACTTAATTGAAATTGACGATGCAATGAAAATTGAATCGAATGTTTTCAAGAAAACAGAACGTACTGTATTGTCGGTAAGTAATTCGACAAAAGCGAAGGTGGATGACGGCAATAAAACATATAATGTGATGCCAGATATTGAACTTTACTTATCTGAAGGTGACTATGGTTACTTCTATGTGAAGGAAGGTCATGTACAAGCACTTCATATTTTAAATAATGCTAAGCCTGTTGCACCATTAATGCTTGCAGGGAAGCTACAGTCTGTAAAATCTACTTACCCTGCTGTTATTAACGTCAAGAGTGTTAGTCAATGGCAAAATGGTCGTTGGTATGAAGCGGGGGAAATGGTCAATATGAATATTGACCAAGCGACACTGATTAAAGCAGGTAAAGTGATTCAAGCTTCTGACTTACAACCATCTGATCGTTTAGTTGTATTATCAGATCGATTTGTGAAAGCTCATTTTATTTTAGTAGATTAAAGTAAATGATAAACTAAAAATCTGCGAGTCTACTGCGAAAGAAGGTTACTTCGCATAGGCTTATGTGCTGAATTGTGATTACTTTCGAAAGACGAGCAGATTTTTTGGTGTTTAGAACAAGCTTCATTAGGCACTTCATGCACAGTGAAAGAGAGGACAAGTGAATGCAAAAATATTTATCCAAAATCATGTTAGTAGTTCTTGCAATTGTTGTAATTGGAGCTACTATTCCGTTCAATGCATCGGCTGCTTCATTAGAAACAACAGGTGCTGTAAAAAATGAGTATACATATGAGGAAGCAGTATTCCTCTCAGGGACACCCGTTATTTTTAAAGGAACAAGTAAAGATATTAAAATTGCACAAAAAGAATCAAAAGGTAAATTAACGGAAACATATAGTATGAAGTTAACGGCAAACAATGGCGCAACATTGACACGAAATATTGCCTATGAATCTGATGTAGTAGATTATGCGGTTATTGGCCAAAAAACATCCAATGGTGAGGTTAAGAAATATACTGAAAAAATTACAATTGGAGCAATTACCTATTCATTAGTCGATTATCAATTTTCTCAAGGAACGGTCACAGATAATCGTGCAGCCTCTGATTATTACTCGGGAAATGTTATTTCTAGAAAAACCTATGCTTTTGAAACTGGAAAAGGGAAAAATGCTGTTCAAAACACAGTAACGATTGAAACAGATAGTCGACATGCAGGCTATGAAAATTTCTGGGGTGCAACTGAAACACAAATTACAGAGTCTGTTTATTCCTACAGTGATGGCAAGACAAGCCATGTGAAAAATCGTTTATCTACAAGTAAATCACGTGTATTAAACTACGAGGAGAATCTTGGTAGTTTAGGAAGTTTTGAAGGTGGATATGCCGTTGTTAGTGAAAAGGATGTTATTTCTGAATATACATACGACTTATCTTCAGGGCAAAAAGGTACGCTTGATTTAGATACAGAATACATGCCAACTATTGAGCGTCTTATTATTCCTAAGTTCCGCGATTTAACAAATCATTATGCTAAAGAAGCAATTGAAAAGCTTTATTCTCTAGGTATTTATTCAGATTCAAGTAATTTCTTCTCTCCTAATACACCGATGAAACGCATTGACTTTACTACAGCGATTGGTAAAGCTGTTGATTTACGTGTGTTTGAAGAAAAGAAAAAGAAAAAGGCTCCAACTACAAGTGTCTTTAAGGATTTAAAACGTTCTGTCAAAGATTATGGTTATATCGAATCGGCATTAAACAAAGGGATTATAAAAGGCGTTTCAGCAGACTATTTTAAACCTGATAATGCCATTACAAGAGCACAGGCTGCTACTATTTTTGTGCGTGCATTAGGGCTTGAAAATAGAGCTCCAGATCCTGGCTATATGACGAAATTTACAGATTCCCATCAGATTCCAAACTATGCTAGAGATGGTATTTATATAGCGAATGAAATTGGTTTAATGATTGGTGATTCTGCTGGTCGTTTTAATCCAAATAAACCACTTACTCGCGCGGAAGCGTCCGTTGTCCTTGAGCGTTTCTTGAAATATTTAGAAGATGATTTAAAACAAAACTATCGCGATGACATATTGTTCTTTAACTAAAGAAAGGACTGACAAAAATGACATATGTAAAAAAAGCATTGCTTACTACGCTTTGCTTCATGCTACTTCTGATGACAGCAACACCTGTTGTCACGCAAGCGGCTACAACAATTAGAGATGTTCCTACAAATAGCAATAATTATAAAGCTATTTCTTGGGCAGTTGACAATGACTTAATGTCCTTGAACCATGCTAATAACTTTTTACCTAATGAACAAGTGACAGATCGAGAGCTTGTCCTCATGTTTGCCAAGCTAGATCGTAACTATGCTTTATCTTATATTGATAGCGTTGCTTATAATTTCTATAGCGATTTTTATTTGCCGTTTAATGGTACACATGTGAATGCTAATCGAACAAAAGCTGTAACACGTGGCCAATTTGCACAAATTTACGCTGCTTTTAAAGGCTTAGATTTAGATGAACCGCAGGCTGTACAATATCTATATTCAAATGACTTATCTACAAGTAGTGAAGGCAAAAAAACATTTGCTAGCTTTAATCCATCTACAAAATTAACACGTGGTGATGTCGCTACATTTTTATATCGAGCTGTGCAAAATGACAAATTTGCCGTTCAAGGGTTAAAGCGTAGTGCAGCTGGTCGTGACAATGACAGTATCACTTTACCTCCAGGTTTCATGGGATCCGGTAATGCTGATTTTGAAGAGCCAAAGGACAACTCCAATGATTTCACTGGACCAGATAACGTCAATAATGCATTGCAAAACATAGTAGTTGAAAAACCTGATTTAATTGCGAATGATGTTGATTCAACACTTGTGACTGTATCGTTAAAGGCTTGTAATGGTGACCCAATTGCGGATGATAAATCTTACACATTCAAAGTTACGTCATCTTACGGCACAATCGTTGATACTTCTGGTGAAGCAGTTAAAACAGTCCAATCTGATGGTTCGACTGTGTCAGCTATAGTGATCGCTCCATCATTAACAAAATCTGTTCGTGATACTATTTCTTTTGAGTTAGTTAATAATACTGATCCAGCAATGAAATGTCTTGTCGGGCAAAAGCTAAATGCAGAAGTTCGTTACTCACCACAGCCAGAATTGCGTATCGATTATCAAGTATACGATCCTGCAAATACGGATGACGAAAACGGCAATGTGACACCTCCATATGTCCCATATGAAAAATTGCCAGAGTTCTTCACACAAAATTTAATTGATGTGTATGCACCAGTACCTTTAAATTCAAATGGGGATGAAAAACTGTTTAGTATTGGACAGCAAACAAATGTAACAGATGCTTTAGGCAATGTGCAAAATGTCTATTTACGATATGGTGGATCTGATCCTAGATATCCAGCGCTAGGATATGAACATGCTATTTTACAATTTGAAAACTACGATATTTCAGTTTACTTATTTGAAGAACTTTTAAATCGTCGATTAGATAACTCGGTAACAAACCCTGCTAAAACTGAAATTATGTATATGATTTCTGATGATGGACGACCAATTTATCGTGTTCAAGGGATTGATGATAATATTGCCTCACAAGTAGAAAACATTAATCCAGTTGGCGCTATTATACAGCTAATGAACCATATGCCAGAAGAAAAACAGCTAACACTTGAGCATTATGATAGTGTAATGAAGATTTATGCTATCTTCACAAACTTAAGTAATTATGACCGTACGGTATTATTAAAATATCAAGGTGGGAAATTACTTGGACAAGTAGAAGCCTACAAAAAACGTGTGGAGGCACTGAAGGAAAGTGCTGATGCTGCATCAAGACCATCAGGGAAAGATCGATATACTAAGGTCATGGTGACGTTAGTTCGCCCAGGTGGAGAGCCTGTTACGGACTATCAAGGAACAGTTAAAATTAAGTTTGATGGAGTAGAAAAAACAGCTTCATTCATTACGAATACTTCAGATCCATTAAACAATACAGGTGGCCCAGGTACTGCAGTAGCCTACTTTGACTCGATTATTTATGGAAAGTCAAAAGTAGAAGCAAAACTTGTTAATCCAATAGACCCTCGCTATGCAACGATATTGAAGGGTTTAAAAGATAAAACAGTGACAAAAGACATTTTTACTAATCCATACTTTAGTAAAAACTCTTGTTCTTTAGCAACTGAAATTGCCTATGTAGTGGATTATTCTTCTTCCATGAAGGCAGTTGATCCAACAAATTATCGTGGTAAGAAAATGATCGAACTGATTAATCAATTGAAGGCGAAAAATAACATTGTCATCGAAACCAATACAAAAGCAACAATCCTTGGTGAAGGTACAACAGATGTTGTATTAAAAAAAGATCTTTATAATGCATCAAAAGACAAAGGTGCGACAGATATTTTTGAAGGCATTGATATGGCTCTAAAGAAATTCTCGAATGATACGAAAACATCAAAGGCTATTGTAGTTGTATCTGACGGTAAAACAAGTAAATCAAAAATGACAAAAATCATTAACGATGCGAAAAAGCAAGGCGTCAAAGTATATACAGTAAGTATGGGTAAAAAATCACAAGTAAATGATGCAACTTTAATGCAATTGTCTGCAGAAACAGGCGGATCTTATTTCCATGCGATTGATAATTTACAATTGCATCAGGTATTCCAAAAGTTAATTGATACAATTTTATGTAAAACACCAGCATCAAGCTGTATTAATCCAGAGGATTTATTTGAAGAAGCAAGTGTTTCTTTACGAAAAGGCTATCTTACAATGAGCGCTCGTATCGACGGTAATTGTCCAAACGTTGCAAAAATGAATGTACGCTACAATTCAATTAGTGGTGATGTACAATTCGAATTGCAAAAACGTAGTGATCATGTCTATATGTTAACTAAAACAGTGCAAACAATGCAGGACTTTAAAGTCAATCAAGATATTGAGTTTATAGCATATGATAAAGATGGTAATATTATCGCGTATAAAACAGTAACAATAACAAATTAATGAGAAAAACTGCCTCCAGCTGTGAGGCAGTTTTTTAATTTGAAACAAGACGTATAATTTGTTACACTTAGTTTATAATAATTCTAATGTAGATGACGAATTGCAGTTCTTCATGACATGTTCACAAATTAGTGATGAACTATTGTCGAACTGTGCTATAATGAGATTTGTGAATTAGAACGTGTGAGGTGTTATTCATGCATACCATCGTAGTAGGCTTGAATTATAAAACAGCGCCTGTTGAAATACGTGAGAAGTTATCATTCATTGAGAGTGAGCTACCACAAGCAATGGAAGCGCTGCAAAAGCAAAAAAGTATATTAGAAAACGTCATTGTTTCGACATGTAACCGTACAGAAATATATGCTGTTGTGGATCAATTGCATACTGGACGTCATTTTGTGAAACAATTTTTGGCTAATTGGTTTGACTTGCCTGTGGAGACATTTTCTTCTTATTTAACGATTCGTGAAGAAGATGAGGCAATCGAACATTTATTTAAAGTGACAGCCGGAATCGATTCAATGGTTCTGGGTGAAACACAGATTTTAGGGCAAGTAAAAAAAAGCTTTTTAAATGGACAAGAGATTGGTACAACAGGAACGGTATACAATCAGCTATTTAAGCAAGCAGTCACATTTGCAAAACGAGCACATAATGAGACAGCTATCGGTGAGAATGCGGTATCAGTTTCCTATGCAGCAGTGGAATTAGCAAAGAAAATTTTCGGCTCTTTACAACGCAAGCATGTAGCGATTTTAGGTGCAGGGAAAATGGGGGAACTTGCAATTGAGAACCTTTACGGTAGTGGGGTAGGAAAAGTTACTGTCATTAATCGTACATTTGAAAAAGCAGAAAGCTTAGCGGCAAAATTTCATGGTGAAGCTAAATCCATGAAAGAATTACAATGTTCTCTCTTAGAGGCGGACATTTTAATTACTTCAACAGGTGCAACAAATTTTGTCATTGATTATGAATTGATGCAATTTGTGGAACGTTTACGTAAAGGAAAACCGTTATTTATGGTAGATATCGCAGTTCCTCGTGATATTGATCCACGTGTTGGAGACTTACCGAATGTTTTCCTATATGATATCGATGATTTACAAGGCATTGTCGAAGCAAATTTAGCAGAGCGCGAACGTGCTGCTGCTGACATTACGGATATGATTGGTAAAGAGGTTGTGCAATTTAAAGATTGGGTTACAACACTAGGTGTAGTACCAGTAATCTCAGCACTACGTAAAAAGGCAAATCGTATTCAAGAAGAGACGATGACGAGTATCGAAAATAAAATGCCGGATTTAACGGAACGTGAGCGTAAAATTTTAAGTAAACATACAAAATCTATTATTAATCAATTGTTAAAAGAGCCAATCTTACAAGCTAAGGAAATGGCAAATTCACCAAAAGCAAATGAACAGTTACGTTTATTCCAACAAATTTTTGGTATAGAAGATGCTGTGGAGGTTGAAGTGCAAGAGATGACAAAGCAAGAGCTTGAGCGCAAAGAACGCTCTCAGGTATCTCAAACTTCTACTGAGCCGAAGTACTCTTTCTAAAATATCTAATGCATATTCGTAGACAGAATTGTTGTGCGTGAGTATTTTGCGCGATTGGATTCTCTACTGATATTACATGAGGCGTTTTCGTATCTGTATGGTAAACTTATGATACGAAAACGTTTTTTATTTTCTAAGCTATAGTAGCTTGACAATTTCACTACAAAGAAGGGATGTCTATTGGCTGATTTGACCATGACGAGACTATATGAAGTGATGATCGTCTTGTATGCGATCAGTCTAGTTTTTTACTTTACTGATTATTTTTATAAGCAAGTACGAGCAAGGCGCATTGCTTTTTGGCTTGTTTCATTTGTATGGGTGATTCAAAGTGCCATTATTATTTTAACGTTTGTGGAAACGAAGCGTTTTCCGATTTTATCCTTGTCTGAGGGAATTCTCTTTTATTCCTGGTTACTCGTGACGCTATCCATTATCCTTCATTGCATAGCGAGGGTTGATTTACCTGTGTTTATTATTAATATACTAGGGTTTTTATTCGCTAGTATATTTACGTTTATGCCGAAACGTCCTACAGGAGCTGTCGGGGATACATTAATTTCGGAAATGCTTTTTATTCATATATCTTTTGCGATCTTGTCATATGCAGCGTTCACTTTAACATTCGTGTTTGCCATTTTATATCTAGTTTTATATCGTTTGCTGAAAAAGAAAAAGTGGTCACAATTATGGACAAGGTTGCCATCTTTACAGCAAACAAGCAACTGGATGAATGTTTCATTTTTTATTGGGATTCCGATGTTATTTATAAGTTTAATATTAGGGTTTGAATGGGCATTATTAACATTAGAGAGTCTTTCGATTTTCGATGCGAAAATCATAGGTTCCTTTATTATTTTAATTTTGTATTGTTTTATCTTATATGTGAATCGCAAAAGCAAGCTGACAGGTACAACTTATGCTTGGGTACATATTTATGCCTATTTATTAGTTGTTGTGAACTTCTTCTTAGGAAGTAGTTTATCGCGATTCCATTTATGGTATTAGAAGAAAGGTTGGAGACTGTTGAGAAAAATTATTGTAGGTTCTAGGAGAAGTAAGCTAGCGCTAACTCAAACAAATTGGTTCATTAATGAATTAAAGGCGGCTGGTGCACCTTTCGAATTTGAAGTAAAAGAAATTGTAACAAAAGGTGATCAGATTTTAGATGTGCAGCTATCAAAGGTAGGGGGAAAAGGATTGTTTGTTAAAGAAATTGAACAAGCCCTTTTCGATAAAGAAATTGATTTTGCTGTTCATTCTATGAAGGACATGCCTGCTGTATTGCCAGATGGATTAGTGATTGGTTGCATTCCTCCACGTGAAGATGCTCGTGATGCATTTATTTCGAAAGGACATGTTCAATTTGCTGATCTTCCTGCGGGTGCGGTTGTTGGGACAAGTTCTTTACGTCGTAGTGCGCAGCTTTTAACAGTACGCCCTGATATTGAAATTAAATGGATTCGAGGAAATGTTGATACACGGTTAGCTAAGCTTGAGACAGAAGAATATGATGCAATTATTTTAGCAGCAGCTGGCTTGAAACGACTTGGTTGGAGTGATGATGTTGTCACTGAGTTTTTACCTGTAGAGCATTGTTTGCCAGCAGTAGCGCAGGGTTCTCTTGGCATTGAATGTCGAGGAGAGGATGCTGAGCTATTAGCCGAATTAGGAAAACTCACTGATCAATTGACATGGCAAGAGGCACATGCAGAACGCGCATTTTTAGCAGCAATGGATGGTGGCTGTCAAGTACCTATTGCTGGGTATGCCACATCACAAGGGGAAGAAATTACATTAACAGGGCTTGTTGCTGCTCCGGATGCATCTGTTATTTATAAGGAAACAGTAGTTGGTACAGATGCCAAAAAAATTGGGCAAGAGCTGGCTGCTATTTTAACAGAACAAGGCGCCTTTGAATTAATTCAACGTGTAAAGGCAGAGCAAGATGCAAAGTAATTTACCTCTAAAGGGTAAAACGATACTTTTAACTGGTACATCTAAGACAACAACTATTGTAGACAACATAACGGCTTTAGGTGGACATGCAATTATTGCCCCATTAATCGAAACTTGTGAACGGATGGATAGTAATGATGCTGAACGATTGCATTGTGTAAATCAATTTGATTGGATCATTTTTACTAGTCAAAATGCTGTCGATGCTTTTGCTAGTAAGATGCAGCGGCATCAATTTAGTGCAGAAAATTTCCGAGGGAAAATTGCTTCCATTGGGACTAAAACAACTTCAGCATTAGAAAAACTAGGATTTCAAGTGAGCTTTATGCCTTCCGTATTTAGTGCAGATATTTTCGTCAAAGAATTCCCAAGTATAGCGGGCAATCTTCCAAGTTGTCTGTTTATTCGTGGAGAAAAGGCGAAAAGTACACTAAAGGATGGACTTCCCTTTGTATTAAAAGAGTGGACAGTTTATGAAACGATTGAACGACATGATCAAACATCTGTTATTATCAATTGCATCCATCACAATCAAGATGTCACAGTGATTTTTGCTAGTCCTTCAGCTGTTGATGTGTATGCAAGGGATGTAGCGTCACATGTTGGCTGGCAAGCAACCCGCATTGCAGCCATCGGTCATATTACGGAAGCGGCTCTTGAACAATACGGTGCTACTGTGAATATTATGCCAAGTGTATATACAATGCAGGCAGTCATCGAAGAAATTATGAAAGTAGGGGACAAATCATGACAAAACTACAATTTCAAAGACATCGTCGTTTGCGTGCCAATGCAACGATGCGATCAATGGTAAAAGAAACATACTTACATAAAGAGGACCTGATCTATCCTATTTTTGTAATTGAAGGCGAAAATATTAAAAATGAAGTACATTCTATGCCTGGCGTTTTTCAATTTTCATTAGATAAACTAGAAGCAGAGATTGATGAGGTTGTAGCATTAGGAATTCCTGCGGTTATTTTATTCGGCTTACCAGCTGAAAAAGATGCTGTAGGAACAGGTGCGTTCCATGATCATGGCATTGTTCAAGAAGCAACCCGATTAGTTAAAACACGTCATCCTGAGTTACTAGTCATAGCAGATACTTGCTTATGTGAATTTACAGACCATGGACATTGTGGTCTAATTGAAGGCGATCAAATTTTAAATGACCCTTCATTAGATGTTTTAGCCCGTACAGCTGTGTCACAAGCAAAAGCTGGTGCAGATATTATTGCTCCATCTAATATGATGGATGGCTTTGTGACAGCAATCCGTGCTGGACTAGATGAAGCTGGTTTTGAACATATTCCGATTATGTCTTATGCAGTCAAATATGCATCTAGTTACTATGGTCCATTCCGTGATGCTGCAGATGGTGCTCCACAATTTGGTGATCGTAAATCCTACCAAATGGATCCATCGAATCGTTTAGAGGCATTCCGTGAGGCAGAATCAGATATCGAAGAGGGAGCAGATTTCTTAATTGTAAAACCTGCCCTTAGTTATTTAGATATTATTCGAGATATGAAAAATAATTATCCATTACCGCTTGTTGCGTATAATGTTTCAGGTGAATATGCAATGATAAAAGCGGCTGCTATTAATGGTTGGATTGAAGAGAAAAAAGTTGTGCTTGAAACATTATTAGGCATGAAACGTGCAGGCTCTGATTTAATCATTACGTATCATGCAAAAGATGTAGCACGTTGGTTGGAGGAGAAATAAATGTCACGTTCTTACGAAAAATCAAAACAAGCCTATGCTGAAGCTGTTCAGTTAATGCCAGGTGGCGTTAGCAGCCCAGTACGTGCATTCAAATCAGTGAATATGGACCCAATTTTCATGGAATCAGGTCATGGTGCCATTATTAAAGATATTGATGGCAATGAGTATATTGATTACGTATTGTCTTGGGGTCCACTAATTTTAGGTCATACACATCCAGAGGTTGTTAAAGCGATTGCTGACACAGCAGCAAAGGGTTCTTCCTTTGGAGCTCCAAGCTATACAGAAAATCGTTTAGCTCAATTAGTATTAGATCGTCTACCAGGTATGGAAATGATTCGCTTCGTATCTTCAGGAACAGAGGCTACTATGTCTGCACTACGTGTAGCTCGTGGCGTTACAGGACGTGATAAGATTTTAAAATTTGAAGGCTCTTATCATGGTCATGGTGACTCATTGTTAATCAAAGCAGGTTCTGGTGTTGCCACATTAGGTTTACCTGATAGCCCAGGTGTACCAGCAGATATCGCTCGAAATACCTTAACTGTTGCTTATAATGATTTAGAAGGGGCAAAAGTTATTTTCGAAAAATTTGGTGCAGAGTTAGCGGCAGTGATTGTGGAGCCAGTTGCAGGGAATATGGGTGTTGTACCACCACAACCAGGTTTCTTAGAAGGTTTACGTGCCCTTACATCTGAGCATGGTGCATTATTAATCTTTGATGAGGTAATGACAGGCTTCCGTGTGGATTATGGTTGTGCACAAGGTTATTTTGGGGTAACACCTGATATGACTACTTTAGGTAAAGTAATTGGCGGCGGTCTACCTGTAGGTGCATTTGCTGGGAAAAAAGAAATTATGGAACAAGTTGCACCAGCTGGACCAATCTATCAAGCAGGTACATTGTCAGGCAATCCGTTAGCGATGACTGCTGGCTATGAAACGTTATCACGTTTAGACTACGGCACGTATGACTATTTTAAAAAATTGGGTGATCAGCTAGAGGCTGGTTTCCGTGAAGCAGCAACGCAATGCAATATCCCACACACTGTTAATCGTGCAGGTTCAATGATTGGCTTCTTCTTTACAAATGAAGATGTTATTGATTTTGCTTCTGCTAAAACGTCTGATTTAGCATTATTCGCTGAATATTTCCGTCTAATGGCAGAAGAGGGTATTTTCCTACCTCCTTCTCAGTTTGAGGGCTTATTTATCTCCACAGCTCATACTGAAGAACATATTGCTAAAACAGTGGCTGCATTCCATAAAGTGTTTGCACAATTAGCGCGATAGCATTTGAGAGGGCAAGCTAGATTTATTTCTAGCTTGCTCTTTTGATTTATAAGGAAAAGTTATTATAGTGCTTGAGCAATGGATGAGCAAAAGAGAAAAAATAGCATATATTAACTAGCAAGCAAGATCTTCTATACTGGATGAAGGACCTGTTTTTGTTAAAATTATATCTTTCAGCATAGCCAAATTGTGGGCGATATCGTTTATAATATAGCTATTCATAATAGAAAGTAGTGAATTGATATGGCAACAGGCACACATATGGTCGAAGTACCCGTAGGAATTGAACATGTATGGGATTTCGTAAGTGATATGGAAAAATGGGCAAAGCTTGTCCCAGGTTATAACGCACATGAGATGATTGATGACAAACATTCAACATGGACTTTTAAAGGCAATGTTGGCGTTTTGAAAAAAACAGTAGAAGTAGAAATTACGATTTTAGAATGGCTTGCACCATCAAAGGTTACATTCGAATTAAAGGGTCTTTCAGATAATTTCACTGGAAATGGCTATTTTCTTGCAGAAAGCATTGATGCTGAAAACACAAAAATGACAGGCTTTTTAGAAGTAATAGCTGGTGGATTAGCTGGGCCTGTTTTAAATCCTATTTTCAAACCGATTGTACCAAAGGCAACACAAATGTTAACAGATCGTGTAGCCAATAAAATTAAATTAGTAAATGTTTAATTGAATGTAAGATCAACCATAAAAATGGCATGCTAGAAGGTAATATTCTAGCATGCCATTTTTTTAGTAGTATCTATTTAAATGGTGTTCAACTTGAAACACGCTAGCATACTATCCTCCAAAACGTCATATGATGCAAAGGGAGGGATTATTATCGAACACAAAACTTGGAATATGCGTGAAACATTTTGTTTTCCTGGATACGGCTGCCCAACAGAAATAGCAGCTGTGCAAATTAAACCTCAGTGGCAGGCAATGCAGTTAGAAGATTCACTTCGACTAATGGGCATCTATCATATCACTGCACACGTTCGCTTTGATTTTCAAGATATGCAAGCCTATACGGGTGATGAAGAATTAATTGCAATTGATGCCCTTGATATCCAAGGAGATACTGGCTATTTTGAGTATGCTGTGCCTTTACATGTCGATTTACCAAAAGAGTCGGATGTCAAAGATTTAATGGTCAAAGATATTCGTCCAGGTCTGACGAATCAAATGTGTCAGCTTGAGTGGACAGTAACAAGTATTTTTAACGAATATGAACCTGTTGTTGAAAAGGATGTGTTAGACAATCCGCACATTACGGTTAATGCTTTCGAGCAAGAAGAAAAAGTAGCTGTGATCAAAGAAAGTGTTCAAGTGAAACAACCTACTGCAGTTGCAGCAGCTTCACGCCAAGAGAAATCTACAACAGTTGACCATAAAACAGTATTGAGAGAATCCTCGAGTCATATTGTTGTGCGTGAATCCAGCTCTTGGCATGAAGTGCCTTCCATGATTTGGGATCTAACGGAGGAATATACTCCGCTTAAAGTCCGTGTTTCAAATGATATCTTTCAAAAGTAAATAGCAGAGAAGTAGCAGGAGCAATAAGAAGATTAAATCGCCTGATGTTGGAACAATAATGACTCGGATAAACTGAAAACCACAAATTGGCAGGATAATTGTTCTACAATAAAAACGAACTTGCCGTACCCAAGGTGGTAAAAGCCAAGGGTTATACTTGCGTCGACGCATTTGAATTGTCACTTCCTTTTCTATTTACTTTACTCTTACTAAAAGATGACTAAATCACTTGAAAAATTACAGTATTTTGCGGTACAATAAGGAAAATCAAATACAGATGCTTTGATAGGGAAGAGTAAGTTATGTCTACATTTTCAGAGAGGAAACGGTAGCTGAGAAGTTTCTATTTGTACGTAATTGAAGGTAGCCCTTGAGCAGCTTTAGTGAACTAATAGTAGTTAAAGCCGGTTAAACACCGTTACCGAATTGAGAGCCAGTAGGTAAGGCTGAGAAAATGTACAATTAAACATTTATCTTAACCGCTGCTGGAATTAAAGGTGGTACCGCGAACTAAAACTCCTTCGTCCTTTTAGACGAGAGGAGTTTTTTTATTGGGCAAAAAAATGAACAGCATTTTTTACCAACAGTCTTCAAACAATAGGAGGAGTCAATATGACAGAAAACATTTCAATGCCAACTAAATATGACCCGCAGTCCATTGAAGCCGGTCGCTATGAATGGTGGTTACAAGGGAAGTTTTTCGAGGCACAGCCTGAAAGTGGGAAAAAGCCCTATTCAATCGTTATTCCACCACCGAACGTAACAGGTAAATTACACCTTGGTCATGCTTGGGATACAACATTACAAGATATCATCATTCGTATGAAACGAATGCAAGGTTACGATGCACTTTGGTTACCAGGTATGGACCATGCAGGTATCGCAACACAAGCAAAAGTAGAAGCAAAGCTGCGTGAAGATAATATTACACGTTATGATTTAGGCCGTGAAAAATTCCTAGAAAAAACGTGGGAATGGAAAGAAGAATATGCTGGACATATTCGTGATCAATGGGCAAAGCTTGGTCTTGGATTAGACTATACACGTGAGCGTTTCACACTTGATAAAGGTCTTTCAGATGCTGTTAACACAGTTTTTGTACAATTATATGAAAAAGGCTTAATTTACCGTGGTGAACGTATCATCAACTGGGACCCTGCAGCGAAAACAGCATTGTCTGATATTGAGGTAATTTATCAAGATGTGCAGGGTGCCTTCTATCATATGAAATATCCATTAGCCGATGGCTCAGGATATGTAGAAGTTGCTACAACACGTCCGGAAACAATGCTTGGTGACTCTGGGGTAGCTGTTCACCCGAACGATGAGCGTTACAAGCATCTAATCGGTAAAACGGTTATTTTACCAATCGTAGGTCGCGAAATTCCAATTGTAGCTGATAACTACGTTGATATGGAATTTGGTACTGGGGTTGTAAAAATGACACCAGCCCATGATCCTAACGACTTTGAAGTTGGAAATCGTCACAACCTAGAGCGCATTCTAGTGATGAATGAAGATGGCACAATGAACGATCTTGCTGGAAAATATAAGGGAATGGATCGTTTTGAATGTCGCAAGCAAATTGTTGCTGATTTACAAGAAGCAGGCGTGTTAATTCGTATTGAAGAGCATATGCATTCAGTAGGGCACTCTGAACGCTCTGGAGCTGTTGTCGAGCCATATCTTTCAGCACAATGGTTCGTTAAAATGCAACCACTTGCTGATGCTTCTCTAGAACTACAAAAAGACGAAGAAGGTAAAGTAAACTTTGTGCCAGCTCGTTTTGAAAACACATATTCTCGCTGGATGGAGAATATTCGTGATTGGTGTATCTCTCGTCAGTTATGGTGGGGCCATCAAATTCCTGCTTGGTATCATAATGAAACAGGCGAAATTTACGTAGGTAAAGAAGCGCCGGCTGATGCGGAAAATTGGACGCAAGATGAAGATGTACTCGATACATGGTTCTCTTCTGCGTTATGGCCGTTTTCTACAATGGGTTGGCCAGATGCTGCAAATGAAGAATATAAACGTTACTACCCAACAGGCACACTTGTAACAGGCTATGATATTATTTTCTTCTGGGTGTCTCGAATGATTTTCCAAGGTCTTGAATTTACAGGTCAACGCCCATTCCAAGATGTGTTAATTCACGGTTTAGTACGTGATGGCGAAGGGCGTAAAATGAGTAAATCACTTGGCAATGGTGTAGATCCAATGGATGTTATCGAACAATACGGTGCAGACTCATTACGTTACTTCTTAGCTACTGGTTCATCACCTGGTCAAGATTTACGTTATACAACTGAAAAAGTAGAGGCTGTTTGGAACTTTAGCAATAAAATTTGGAATGCATCACGTTTTGCACTTATGAATATGGACGGTATGACATATGATGAGATCGACTTAACGGGTGAAAAATCAGTTGCTGACAAATGGATTTTAACACGCTTAAATGAGACAATTGAACGTGTAACCTCTCTTGCAGAGCGTTATGAATTTGGTGAAGTTGGTCGTGAACTATACAATTTCATTTGGGATGATTTCTGTTCTTGGTATATCGAAATGGCAAAATTACCACTTTACGGTGAGAATGAAGATGCTAAAAAGACAACTCGTTCTATTTTAGCTTACGTACTAGATCAAACAATGCGTCTATTACATCCATTTATGCCATTCATTACAGAAGAAATTTGGCAACATTTACCGCATTATGGTGAATCTATTACAGTGGCTGCATGGCCAACAGTACGCACGGATCTTCATTTTGCTGATGAAGCGGATAATATGAAGCTCCTAATGGATATTATACGTTCAGTACGTAATATTCGTGCGGAAGTGAACACACCAATGAGCAAAAAAGTACCGTTGTTTATTTCAGCAAAAGACACTGCTACAGTGGCTGTACTCGAAGCAAATAAAGCGTATTTAGAAAAATTCTGTAATCCTGATACACTAACAATTGGTGAGAACTTAGAGGCTCCAGGTCAATCGATGACTGCTGTTGTTACAGGTGCGCAAGTTTTCCTACCTCTTGTTGGACTTATTAACCTAGAGGAAGAAATTGCTCGACTTGAAAAAGAGTTAGAGAAATGGGCAAAAGAAGTGAAGCTAGTTACAGGTAAGCTATCAAATGAGAAGTTCGTATCGAAAGCACCTGAAGCGTTAGTAAATGTAGAACGTGAAAAATTAGCAGATTATGAAAGTAAGCATGCGATTGTTTTAAAACGTTTAGAAGAATTAAAAAATATGTAAGAATGAAGCAATGGATGGCAATAAAGTCATCCATTGCTTTTTTTATGGAGCAAAAGATATGTATTGTATTAGGAAAAAATATATAGTAACATTTAAAATAATTAGTCTTATGGAATTGTTTTATCATTGGTTTAGTAGGGGATAAAACCTAGTGTGGTAAATCCCTTAAATTCGAAAACGTTGTGTGAATGGTATGACTATTCTATATGAATGGTCTTTTTTTTGTAGTAAATGTGATCAATGGAGGTGTTGAGGATGACTGGAAACATTGCAACAATTGTCACGAAAGTCAACAAGTCATGTGATGATTTAGATTTTGTAAGTGCAAGGGTTTTGATAGAAACAAATTTATTAAAATTATCGGAAGCAAGATATTATCGTTTATTAAATACAAGTGGTCGTGTACTAATTAAGCACGTATTAGCAAATGCTCATAGGCAGACGGATAATACTAAATTATCACGCACAGATTTATTAACGATTAATAAGATTAACGAGTATTGCTCGAACTTCGATATTTCTATGTTAAAAAGAACGTTAAAAAACTCTTTTGAATTAGTACAACGTCCAGATGTTCTCCCATTGTTAAATAGTGATGCAAAAATTATTTTAGACAATATGGGTGCTTTATTAGGTGCTCACAAGGTACATTAATTGAAAAATAGATGGTCTATCACGGAGCTGCTAGCTGCGTGTTTTTTTATAGTGTTTTATAAGAAAGCTATGTTATTAAACCCCACTTGTACTAAAATAGAGGTATTGCAGTAAGAGGGAGTGTTTCTTTTGTTTAACACAATGAACGAATGTACGAATTTTATCTTTACACTAAAAGCAGTTGATCATAAACGTGCGCCACTTGTACTCATGCGAGAAGCACTAGCACATTTAGATCATCCTCACAACAAACTACGCGCTATTCATGTGGCTGGTTCAAATGGCAAAGGCTCAACGGTGAACGCACTAAGGGAAATGTTACAACATGCTGGTTACAAAGTAGGGTCATTTACGTCCCCTCATTTAGAGAGAGTCAATGAACGTATGACCATTAACGGCAAACAAATTTCTGATGAACAATTTTTATACTATTTCAATAAACTAGCAAAAATTATAGAAGAGCAATTCAATGGAGACTTTCCAAGCTTTTTTGAAGTTGTCACATTGATAATGTTTCAATATTTTGCAGATCAAGGGGTAGATATAGCACTTATCGAAACGGGGCTTGGAGGACGTCTTGACGCAACAAATGTCGTGACACCACTACTATCCATTATTACAACAATTTCGCTTGAGCATACAGCATTTTTAGGTGATACATTCGCGAAGGTTGCCTCTGAAAAAGCAGGAATAATAAAAGAAGGTGTACCTGTTGTTGTAGGAGTTAGTAATGAGGAAGCATTGGCTGTTATAAAAGCGATGGCTGATGAACGACATGCACCGTGCTTCGTTTTGGGACAAGATTTTACTGTGTCCAATATTTTGCAACGTACCGATTATCAGCAATTTACATATGAAATGGAACATGTCGTGATGACTGATGTACCATTAAAAATGGCAGGCACTCACCAAATAAATAATGCAAGTCTTGCTATTACGGGAATGCTAACTCTACGTGAAGAAGGGGCTATTGCCATTGCTGATCAATCAATCCGTCAAGGTCTACAAAGTGCACAATGGGCAGGTCGTTTCGAACAATGGCCAACTAATATTGTACTAGATGGTGCCCATAACTCAGAAGGTACAGCCGCCCTTATCAAAACACTAAAAGGTGTATATCCCAAGAATAAGTACCGATTTATATATGCAGCATTAGCAGATAAGGATCATGCGAACAGTATAAAAATAATGGATGAGGTTGCCGCCTCAATCGCTTTTACACAAATAAATTTACCAAATGTAATGCTTGCAGAAAGCTTAGCGATGTTATCAACAAATGCTCATAAATCGTTTCATGTGGAGTGGCTAGAAACCGTTCAAACTGTACTCCATGAAAGAAACGAAGAGGATGTTGTTGTGATTACAGGCTCTTTATACTTTATTGCAGAAGTTCGGCAGTGGCTACAGGGGGAAAGATCATGATTCCAAACTTTGATCATTATAAAGAAAAATGGCATGTCGACAGTGATGATGTGATTAAACCCGGCCTAGTAGCGATCAAAGAAGCTTTGTCTCTAGTTGGTAACCCTGAGCAAACACTGCATGTCGTACATTTTGCTGGCACAAATGGGAAAGGGTCAACTTTAACATTTCTGGAGGCTATTGCCCAAGAACATGGATTACGAGTGGGCAAATTTATGTCACCATGTATAGTCGATGTGCACGACCAAATTCAAATAGATGGTCAACCTATTGCAGAAGCTGAAATGGATCGAGTTTTTCAACAAATGCAAGAAGCCGGACTAAGTGGCAAACTAACAGATTTTGAACTACTGACTGTAGCTACATTTTTACATTTTATAAATGGAAAGGTAGATATTGCACTAATTGAGGCGGGCATGGGTGGATTACTGGATAGCACGAATGTGGTAACACCAATGGTATCAATTATCCCTAGTATAGCTTTAGAACATACAAAATTTTTAGGGGACACGCTTGAAAGTATAGCAACTCATAAAGCGGGCATTATTAAACAACAACGCCCAGTCATTATTGGAGATTTGCCAGATGAAGCGAAGCGTGTTGTATACGAGGAAGCTTCGCAAAAAAATGCGATTGTTTTTGAATTAGACCATCATTTTTCTGTCAAGCAAACGACTGAAGGAGAATGCTATACAAATGAAGCGCAACATTTCCAACTATCCACGTTAACACGTTCCATGAAGGGGGCCCATCAAGCGAATAATATGGCGCTTGCCATCACAGCATTTTTTGAAGTGGCATCCGTATTAGATGTGCCTATGAGTAAAACAGCCATTCGTCAAGCGGTGAAAAAAGCCTCTATTTTAGGGCGTTTTGAAGAAATAATGCCATTTGTTATTTTGGATGGTGCACATAATCCAGCAAGTGCAGAAAAATTAGTAGATACGATTAAGTGTGAGTTTCCAGGCGAACCAATAACATGTGTCATCGGCATACTAGCAGATAAGGACGTTCAGCAAATTCTTCACCTTTTAGAGCAGGTTAGTGATGATTTTTATTTCGTTGATTTTGACAATCCACGAGCAATGGCTGCTCAAAAAATGCTCGAGCTGTCCAATGCAACATCTAAAACCGTCATATTCGATTACGCTCCATTTTTACAGGCACAATCAGAAAGCAAGCAAAGAACAATTGTATCAGGCTCGTTATATTTATTAACAGCTGTTCGTAATAGATTAAACCAATTAAATGACTAGGGCTCTTGATAGGGAGCCCTAGTTTTTTTATAGATATAAGCCACTTTTTTATGGCACCTAGTTACTAATCAAATCACAATAAATTCGCATTTACACTTCGTAACCTACATATACTTATATCGTATTGAATTATAGTATGTTTGAAACGTTACTAGTCATTTAGATAGGTGGAAGGATGAGGTGATAGATGAATGAAAATTGTAGGTCGTGTGATGAAAAAACAAATATTTCGAGCGATGATTATTGGTGGATTTGTTGGTCTATTAGGTGTAGGAATTTTTTTGGGCGTTTTACAAGCAAGTACACAGCTACCTTTAAAGAAAAATGGTAGTGAAGTGGCAAATAATCAATCAGAAACAGAGACGATTCCAACTGCCGGTGAGACAACCAATACATCTAATGCATCTATGTTTTTTGCCAGCCAAGCAGGCGTGTATTCAAATTATGAGAGTGCCAGTTCATTTGTTGCGGAATACCCTGCATTAAAAGAGAGCGCAATTGTTCAGGTCGATGGGAAATTTTATGTATGGACAAGCATGGTAACGGAAGAAAGTCAGCTTGAATTTTTACAGGAACCTGCAACATTTAAAAAAGCATTTAGTGTCAGTGGCGACAGTTGTAAAGAACCCACACTTGCGGAACTGCCGGCTGTCTTAGTAGACAAAAATGCTAAAAAATTAAATTTTAAGGAAAAAGGAAAGGATTCAACACTACCAGAGGATTGGCAATCAATTGGAACGGCAGCCTCTACTATTTCCAACGATATCAACATCATCCGTTTGCATGTTTTTGCGCATTATCAATCTAAAAATACTTGCCTTCAAGTAAAATTTTAAGCATGAAAGATAGTGAAATAATCATTATCTAGATTTTTTGAAAATTTTCAAATAGTACATTCTCCGGTATCATAAAGATAGGGAGGAATGGTCAGATAATGTTGAAAACAAATTATAAACTTATACTTGCTTCTGCTTCACCAAGACGAAAGGAATTGCTTGACATGTTAGCACTTCCGTTTGAGGTTATGACAAGTGAGGTTGAAGAAACTAGTGTACAAGCAGACACAATGCAGGATTATGTAAAAGGCGTAGCTCTTTTAAAGACTCGTGATGTAGCCAAAAAAGCATCAAATGCCACGATTATTGGTGCTGATACAATCGTAGTTTACAATCATGAGCTACTACATAAGCCGACGTCTCGTGAGGAGGCTATTTCTCACTTATCACGTTTATCAGGCAACAAGCATGTTGTTATGACAGCGGTAGCTATAATCGACTCTGAAGGAAAGGAAACCATCTTTGTGGAAGAAACCACAGTTGTTTTTCACCATCTATCACAGGAACTAATCGAAGCCTATGTGGGTTCGGGAGATCCATTTGATAAAGCTGGCGGTTATGGCATTCAGACAATAGGTACACTATTAGTAAAACGAATTGAAGGAGATTATAACAATGTTGTAGGTCTACCACTTGCAGCTTTGTTTTCGCAATTGGTGGACCTACAGATAGTCCAATTTGCGAAGGAGTGAATATTTTTTGCTTGAAGAGGTTTTACCAACATTGATGATACGTGACGTCAATATGGAAGATCGTCCTCGTGAACGATTGTTACGGCAAGGTGCGGAAAGCTTATCCAATCAAGAGCTACTCGCCATTTTATTGAGGACAGGCACGAAGGAAGAATCTGTACTTGTCCTTGCAAATAGAGTATTAAATGTTTTTGAACGACTACATCATTTGAAACACGCAACCATCGAGGAAATGGTGGCTATTAAAGGAATAGGAGAGGTGAAAGCCATCCAAATAATAGCAGCCATTGAACTTGGTAGACGACTGGCTCAGAAACATAATGATGAGAAATTTACTATACGTTCTCCGCAAGATGCAGCTACCTATTTAATGCCTGATATGACTTCGCTGAACCAAGAACACTTTGTCGTTCTTTTTTTAAACATCAAAAATCAAATTATTCATAAACAGACAATTTTTATCGGTAGTTTAAACGCCTCGATTGTGCACCCAAGAGAAATTTTTCGAGAAGCTGTCAAGCGGTCTGCTGCTTCTATTATTTGTGCACATAATCATCCTAGTGGGGTACCGACCCCAAGTACAGAGGATATTGAAGTAACGAAGCGAATTGTTGAAGCTGGTTATATTATCGGCATTGAATTAATCGACCATGTCATTATTGGTGATCATCAATATATTAGTTTGAAGGAAAAAGGATATTTTTAACTCTGCATGGAATGTGCAGAGTTTTTTAACTTTATTCAGCAAATGTTTTTTTATCGAATGGGGCAGATACAGAAGACTCCTGCCTCTATAGTGGAGAACTTTTCGAGCAAGCTCGAAAAATCTTGGCGCAAGTAAGCCGAGGCGTAATTAATATGCCCCATAAAATTTTTGTATTTTTTTGTGGTTTATTGGCGAACCTTTTTCCTTACAAATCGTTAATGTATTCATACAATCTCTATTATCTTCACAAAAATTGGTAGCCTGATACACATTGTCTTATGAGAATAAAAATTATATGCTAATCTATACGTACTATTTTTAGTTTAAGAGGGAATTAAAATAGTATCTTTTCTGTGAGATGAAGTATGTGACACTATAAATTCTTGCGTTTTTCCGTTATAATGAACGGTATTGAATTTTATCTTTATTCAGGGAAGACTCCCATCGAAAATGATGGTGAGGTGAACGAGTGTGTAGTTTTTCTCTTGGTGTAACACCAACTGATGAAGATAAAAGCTTTGACAGGTGTTAAGGACTTTGAGAGGAGTTGCACAATTCAATTTCCTAAACATTGTTGTCAAAGGTAATGGATGTCAAATGTCAACGAAAGTATGGCTAAATAGAAAGGGAGTACACAAATTGTTTGGACTAGGAAGCAAAGATGTCGGGATTGACCTCGGCACAGCGAATACATTAGTGTTTATTAAAGGAAAGGGTATCGTATTACGTGAGCCCTCAGTAGTAGCAAAGAATACAAAAACAGGGGATATCGTTGCAGTTGGTAATGATGCGAAAAATATGATTGGTCGTACACCTGGCTCAATTGTAGCAATTCGTCCAATGAAAGATGGCGTTATTGCTGATTTCGATATTACGACAGCAATGATCGAGTATTATTTAAAAGAAGCATGTAAAAACTCCGGAGGCAATTGGAAAAAACCAAATGTAATGATTTGTGTGCCTTATGGTATTACTTCTGTAGAACAACGTGCAGTAATTGACGCTGCACGACAAGCAGGTGCAAAAGAGGCTTTCACAATCGAAGAGCCATTTGCAGCAGCAATCGGTTCAAATCTTCCTGTATGGGATCCTACTGGGTCAATGGTTGTTGATATCGGTGGAGGTACAACAGAGGTTGCCGTTATTTCTTTAGGTGGTATTGTAACGAGTGAATCTGTACGTGTTGGTGGGGATGCTATGGATCAATCCATCATTTCGTATATTCGTAAAACGTATAATTTAACAATTGGTGAACGTACAGCAGAAGCTATAAAAATGGAAATTGGTACTGCTTTGGCAGAAGGTCCAGAGGAAAAGATGGATATTAGAGGACGTGACCTGTTAACAGGTTTACCGAAAACAATCGAAATTTCTTCACAGGAAATTTCTGAATCATTGCGTGAAGCTGTTGCCTCTATTATTGATGGCGTTCGAAAAACATTAGAACAAACACCTCCTGAATTATCTGCTGACGTAATGGAGCGCGGTATCGTGTTAACTGGTGGTGGTGCACTATTAACGAACTTAGACAAAGTTATTAGCCAAGAAACAAACATGCCAGTGTTTATCGCAGAAGATCCTTTAGACTGTGTAGCAATTGGTACAGGTAAGGCATTAGATCATATCGACTTAATTCGTCAACAACAAGTTAAAGGATAAGGAGGTTTAGCAATGCCACACTTTTTTTTCAATAAGAAAATAATTTTGCTGCTCGTAAGCATGGTTTTTCTTGTGGCATTGATTGGCTTCTCATTACGTGATCGGACGAATGCAACTTTACCAGAGCAAATTATTAAAGATACTGTCGGCGTCGCACAATCGCTTGTTGCGAAGCCGGCGAATTATGTTAATGGTATTTTTAATAGTATTGACTCCCTCTTAAACACGTACGAAGAAAATAAACGTTTAAAAGCACGCTTAGAAGATTTTGCAGTTGTACAAGCTGAGGCTACGGATTTAAAATCAGAGAATAACAAACTCCGAGAGCTATTAAATAAAACGGAGAGCTTGAAGACATATAATCCAATTCATGCAACAGTGATTGCTAGAAATCCTGACCAGTGGGAAGAGAAAATCATTTTAGACAAAGGGTCTTCTCATGGTGTTCAAAAAAACATGGCAGTTATGACCGCGAAAGGGCTAGTCGGTAAAATTACACTAGTAACACCTTTCACATCTGAAGTAGAGCTTTTATATACAAATAATCCAAACTATCGTGTGTCTGCGATGGTGTTAGGAGAAAAAGAAGCATACGGTTTAATCGAGGGCTTTGATGAAGAACGTAATGAACTCATTATGAAGCGAATCGATTCCAGCTCGAAGGTTAAAGAAGGCGAGCAGGTAGTTTCTTCAGGTCTTGGTGGCATTTTCCCTAAGGGAGTCCCAATTGGAGAAATTACAGAGGTTAGTACGGATGATCATGGCTTAACAAAAATGGCTTATGTCAAACCATCTGCTGATTTTTCAATTTTAGAGCATGTTGTCATTGCAAAGCGTACGTCTACAGTAATTGACGGCTCAGATGGCAACGCAACGAATGAGGATTTATCGAATCCGCAAGAGGCGAGTGAAGAGGAGGCGGAGTGATGGTTCGATTTCTCATCCCCTCTGTGGCGGTTTTACTATTCTTATTAGAACCAGAGTTTGCTATGCTTTCCCCGATTGAAATAAAAGGGGAAGTCTATTATCTGGTACCACGTTTTTTAATCTTATATTTAATCTTTATATCCATCTATTACAGCCGTCAACGTGCGGTAATGTATGGACTTTTTTTTGGTGTCTTGTATGATGTGTTTTACATTGATATTATTGGATTATACTCAGTACTTTATCCACTTATTTGTTTTTTAGCAGGGTCTATCGTGAAAGTTATACATCAGCACTTAGTCGTAACAACGACAATTTCAGTTATTCTAGTAGCTATTTTAGAATTTATACTCTATCAATTCTTTTTCCTAATCGATTTTACAGCAATACCTTTAGCGGATTTCTTACGTTCACGACTACTACCAACAATCATTGCGAATGCTTTATTTTTAATGATTCTTGGTTGGGCCTTCAAATATTTAATTAATGCGCGTGTCTTACAGAGAGCACGTGAAGTTTCTTAACAAAGAACAACGTGAGGTGAGGCATTCATGAAAAAACAGTTAGTTAATATGAAGGGAACGAAGGACGGTTTTGTACTGCGTCTAGACGATCAATGTTCATACGGTGAATTAGTAGAAGAGTTAAAGAAAAAGGTTCTAGAGGGCGGTATCGATGGAAAAGTAGATGTACAATTATACTTAGGCTATCGATACTGTACCGAAGAACAGATGAATGAACTTATAAAAATTGTAGAAGAAACCGAGCAACTTTTTGTATCGAAGGTGCAAAGTGAAGTACTGACTATCCATGAAAGCAACCAGAAAATGATTGAAAGCCAACAAGATACATATATAGGTGTGGTCAGGTCAGGACAAGTTTTACGTTCGTCAGGTGACATTATCATCGTAGGAAATGTAAATCCAAACGGTCGTGTAGAGGCTGGTGGTAATGTATATATCCTAGGCAGACTCAAAGGGATTGTACATGCTGGTGTGCAAGGCAATAAAGAAGCAATCATTGCAGCATCTAGATTTGAAGCCACCCATATCATGATTGCCGATCAAGTTCAAGCAATGTCGGATGAACATGTAAAAGCGGTTAATCAAGCAGAAATGACTTGTGCATTTATTGGCTACGATGGACGCATTACGTACGATCAAATTCATGCCTTAAAAAATATTCGACCATTGTTAAATGTGTCTAAGGGAGGAAGCTAGTGTGGGAGAAGCGATCGTCATAACTTCAGGTAAAGGCGGTGTCGGTAAAACAACGACAACGGCTAACCTTGGGACTGCATTGGCTCTACAAGGTAAAAAAATATGTTTAGTTGATACAGATATAGGCCTGCGTAATTTAGATGTAATTTTAGGCCTAGAAAATCGTATCATTTATGACCTAGTTGATGTGGTGGAAGGACGCTGTAAAATCCATCAAGCATTGATTAAGGATAAGCGCGTAGATGAGAAACTATTTTTATTACCTGCTGCTCAAACAACAGACAAAAACGCTGTTACCCCTGAGCAAATGAAGAGCTTAGTAGAGGAATTGAAAAGGGATTATGATTATGTATTAATTGATTGCCCTGCTGGTATTGAACAAGGCTATCGTAATGCTGTAGCTGGTGCAGATCATGCGATTGTTGTGACAACACCTGAAATTTCAGCTGTTCGTGATGCAGATCGTATTATCGGCTTACTTGAGCAGGAAGAGATTACAGCACCTAAACTCATCATTAATCGTATTCGACAACATATGATGAAAAGCGGTGACACATTGGATGTGAATGAAATCACTACCCATCTATCTATTGATCTATTAGGGATTATTGTAGATAGTGAAGGCGTCATCTCATCTTCCAATAAAGGTGAACCAATCGTCATGGATCCTTCCAATAAAGCATCATTAGGCTATCGAAATATTGCGCGTCGTATTCTTGGTGAGTCGGTGCCACTGATGGCTATTCAAGACGAACAAAGAGGTATGTTTTCAAAACTTAAAGCGTTATTCTCAAGATAAATTAAAACCTTTTCGTGCAATTGTACGAGAAGGTTTTTTCTTGTGCATGTTTGGACATGCAATCTCATATAGTGTGGAAAAAAGGATGAGAGCTTGTTTAAAAAATGGAAATGGTTCGTCACGATACTACTTGTGGCAGCGATCATGCTTGTAATTCGTTTAGAGGATCAAGGCGTAGTGGATACGCCTGTTCGAAAGCTTGTGACAACCTCTGCAGATTTAACGTATTTAAGTGAGCTCGGACAAAGTTGGTTTGAAAAAGAAAAAGAGACTATCATGGTATCGAGTGATGTAGGGCAAGCAGATCTTTTAACTTTTGCTAATGCTCAAGTTTTTAAAGAAGGCTACTTATTGCAGTATGATGTTGGTTTACCGATTTATGCTGGTCAAAATGGGTTAGTTGTTTTTACTGGCCATACAAAGTATACGGGTAAGACCATGACCATCAGTTATGAGGATGGTACAACCGTATCGTATGGTATGTTGGATAGCTTAGCTCAGCTACCTTATACTTCAATTCAAGCAAATGATTTAATTGGCATGAAAGAAGCTGGTCAACTTTATATGTCCATTGAAAATGGAGATACTCATTATGATTTAGAGCAAATCGTACAATGGCTTGAAACGATGGAGACCAATGAGGATTAAATTACATCTTCTGTGCATCCCTCTTGTATTTGTCATGATTTTCAGTGGACAATTAGCTTATTATGCCATCATTTTATTTTCACTATTGTGGCACGAGGTAGGTCACTTAGTAGCTGCAGTACTGTGTGGAGTAAAGGTGAAATCATGCGTTATTACGCCATATGGGGGAGAAATTCAATTTGAAAATCCAGCGGTTGTGCAAGCGTCGTCACTCCTATGGATTGCATTAGGAGGACCAATCGCTACCACTATTGGGATTGGCCTCGCTTTTTTTATGCCTGGACTACTGTCCACTAAGCTTATTAGTGTACAACTAGTGTTACTGGCTGTAAATATAGTGCCCATCATACCGTTAGATGGTGGAAGGATATTTTTAGCCTGGTTATTTTTAAACTATCCGAGAGCGCAAGTGATCGAGATTTATTATTGGCTGTCCTTCATCATTGCCACTATACTATTGCTCGTCACTTTCAATTTTTTACCGCAATCTATTTTTTTAGCAATCATTAATTTATTTATTTGGCTTCAAGCATTGAAAGAATGGCGTTATCGAAAATATCGAATAGCTTTTGAAAAATATGTTATGAATAGATTGACTTAAAAAAAACGGTGTGGTAATATTTTAATGTTATTGTTTGTAGCACCCGTGCTACTACAACCGCTCTGGGAAGGTTTAAGTATCTAATAAGATCACCTTATTAAACAGGCGAGTCTGAGTCTAAGAGGAGGTGCAGTAAAATGTACGCAATTATTGAAACTGGTGGTAAACAAATCAAAGTAGAAGCTGGTCAAGAAATCTATGTTGAAAAATTAGGTGTAGAAGCTGACGAGGTTGTAACTTTTGATAAAGTTTTATTCGTAGGTGGCGAAAACGTTAAAGTTGGAGCTCCATTCGTAGATGGCGCTACTGTAACAGCTAAAGTTGTTAAAGAAGGCCGTGCGAAAAAAATCGTTGTTTTCAAATTGAAAGCTAAAAAGAACTACCGTCGTAAACAAGGTCACCGTCAACCTTACACAAAATTAGTTGTTGAAGCAATCAACGCTTAATTGTGAGGTGTAGCGAATGATACAAGTTACGATTCATCACGATGAAAATAGACATGTGTCAGCATTCGAATATTCAGGACATGCTGGTTACGATGAATCTGGTAAAGATTTAGTATGTGCTGGAGCATCTACTATTGCCATTGGTACAGTAAATGCTATCTATGCATTATTACAAATTCAACCAGAAATCGAACAAGCTGCTGAAGGTGGAGGCTATCTTAAGGTAGATTTACCATCAGATTTAGAGCCTGAGGTAGATGCAAAACTACAGTTAATTGTCCAAGTAATGACTGCCCAAGTGTATTCTATGGTGCAAAATTATGGACAATACATCCAAATCAACTACAACCAAGTAGGAGGTGGAACTCGATGAAATTATTATTAGCATTAGATCTTCAACTTTTTGCATCGAAAAAAGGGGTAGGTTCTACAAAAAACGGACGTGACTCAGAGTCTAAACGTCTTGGTGCTAAACGTGCTGATGGCCAATTCGTAACTGGTGGTTCAATTCTTTACCGTCAACGCGGTACAAAAATTTACCCTGGTACAAACGTAGGTCGCGGTGGTGACGATACACTATTTGCTAAAGTTGACGGCGTTGTTAAATTCGAACGCTTAGGTCGCGATCGCAAACAAGTATCTGTATACCCAACAACACAAGAAGCTTAATCTTTTATAAGATAACATAAAGCGGAGGACTGCATTTATTGCAGTCCTTTTTTTGGCTAAATTAATTACGCCTCGGCATAATTGATTAAAGAATTAAGGGAAAAATAGAGCAAAACTTGTTATACTAGTAAGGATAACTTTATTGGAGTGAATGGGATGAACAATCAATCACTAACCATTAGTGAAGTATTACGTTTTGCAAATCATGATTATGTGAATCAACTGCAACTGATTCGCATGAATTTAGATTTAGGTAGAATTGATGAATCAAAGAAACTTATTCAACATTATTCAGAACAATTACGAGTGTTTTCTATTCTCAATCGACTACAACTACCACAAACAATTGAATGGTTACAAACAGCAGGATGGCGTTATCCATCATTAGAATGGAAACTAAGCTGTGAGATAAAGAAGCCTATGATCCACGATATTGATCAGGAAATTGTAGATTATTTAAACAAAACAGTTATGCATGTTTATGATACATTAGATCCATTTACAGAGCAGGTCCTAACGCTTGATGTACGTGTTGACGATCATACATTTGCCGTGACATTCACGCTAAATGGGTTATGGAGTGCTGATGCATTCACCGAAAAAGGTTTGAAACAATTCGACATTCAAACAATTGAGCAGACGAATACATGCTGGCAATATGTCTTGAGTGCAAATAGGGAGTGAACTAAATGTTTGTCGATCACGTGAAGATTTATGTAAAAGGTGGCGACGGTGGCGACGGGATGGTTGCCTTCCGCCGAGAAAAATATGTACCAAATGGTGGTCCAGCTGGTGGAGATGGCGGACATGGAGGTAACGTAGTATTTGAAGTAGAAGAGGGTTTACGTACGTTAATGGATTTCCGCTATAAACGCCATTTTAAAGCACCTCGTGGTGAGCATGGTATGAGTAAAGGCATGCATGGTAAAAATGCGGAGGATTTAATTGTTAAAGTACCACCAGGCACAGTGGTGATGAATGAAGAAACAAATGCAGTTATTGCCGACTTAGTAGAACATGGTCAAAGAGCAGTTATTGCGAAAGCAGGCCGAGGTGGACGAGGAAATTCTCGTTTTGCCACTCCAGCAAACCCAGCGCCAGAACTTTCTGAAAAAGGTGAGCCAGGACAAGATTTAAATGTTATATTAGAGTTAAAAGTTTTAGCAGATGTAGGGTTAGTAGGTTTCCCAAGTGTTGGTAAATCGACGCTATTATCTGTTGTTTCTGCTGCCAAGCCAAAAATTGGTGCTTATCATTTTACAACAATCGTGCCGAATTTAGGGATGATTGAAACGGATGACCATCGTAGTTTTGCAATGGCGGATTTACCTGGGCTTATTGAAGGGGCTCATGAAGGGGTAGGATTAGGTCATCAGTTTTTACGACATATTGAACGTACACGCGTTATCGTCCATGTCATTGATATGTCAGGAATGGAAGGCCGTGATCCATACGAAGATTATTTAACAATTAATGAAGAGTTAAAACAATATAATCTTCGTTTAACAGAGCGACCACAAATTATTGTAGCTAATAAAATGGATATGCCAGATGCACAAGAAAACTTAGAGGAATTCCGCAAAAAAGTGGGAGAAGATATACAGATTTTCCCGATTTCTGCAGTTTCACGCCAAGGTTTAAAAGAGTTACTGTTTGCCATTGCTGATTTACTAGAAGTAACACCTGAATTCCTTCTATATGATGATGTAGAGGAGCAATCAGACGCAACAGTAATGTACAAACATGAAGCGAAAGGCGAAGAATTTGAAATTACTCGTGATGATGATGGTACATTTATCATTAGTGGTTATGCAATTGAACGCCTATTTAAAATGACAGACTTTAGCCGTGAGGATGGTATTCGTCGTTTCGCTCGTCAATTGCGTGCTATGGGCGTGGACGAGGCTCTCCGTGAACGTGGAGCGCAGGATGGCGATACAGTACGTCTACAAGAGTTTGAATTTGAATTTGTCGATTAAGACATGAGTTTTAGGGGGAAGCGTATGAAGAATGTTGCGAATCAGCGATATTATTTAGTTCGTGAGGATGTTTTAACGGATGCAATGCAAAAAACTTTGGAAGCGAAACACTTACTATCAAGTGGTTCAGTATCTTCCATTTGGGATGCGGTAAAGCAGGTGGATTTATCGCGAAGTGCGTTTTACAAATATCGTGATGCTGTATTTCCTTTTCATTCAATTGTGCAGGAACGCATTTTAACAGTCTTTTTACAGCTTCAAGACAGAAAAGGAACACTTGCTAAGCTTTTAGAAACTGTGACCATTACACATTGTAATGTATTGACGATTCATCAAACAATCCCTATTCAGGGACGTGCCAATGTCACATTATCATTAGATGTAACAAGCATGACGTGTGATCTTGATGACCTCATCCAGCAATTAAAGCGCTTAGATTTTGTAGAATCAGCGGAAGTAATTAGTTCGGGTGCGTTATAGTCACAGCGTAGTGTTCAATCCTTTAATTTTTGACAAAAATGACAATCATCGTGTTTCATAGGCCCAATGGGTATGAATGCGGTAACAAAGCTCAAAAAAGGAGCTGTCCCAACAGTGAACTAACACGAGGGACTGCTCCTTATTGTGCATAAAGGAGGTATTTGCAATGACAAAGCAACTATGGGAAAATCGAATTGCCTATTTAGGACCAGAAGCATCATTTACATATTTAGCAACAAAGGCTACTTTTCCAAATGAGTGGCTTGTACCGTGTGCAACGATTCCAGAATGTATTGAAGCAGTAGCAGAGGGAAAAGTAGATCTAGCCGTTGTACCGCTAGAAAATGCGTTAGAAGGTTCTGTAACGTTAACATTAGATTACTTATTCCATGAGGCAACACTTTATGTGACAGGTGAACTATTGCTTAAAATTCAACAGCATTTAATGGTCAATAAAGCACAAAAGGATCATTGGCAGTCAATCGAAGGTGTTTATTCCCATCCACATGCGCTAGCTCAATGTCACAAATATTTATTTTATCGTTTCAGTCATGTGCCATTACATCAAACAACTTCAACAGCAGCTGCGGCGAAATATGTATCAGAAAATCCAGAAGAATGTATAGCGGCAGTCGGAAATGCAGCCGCAGCCGAAAAATACGGACTTGACATAGTTGAGTCGAATATACATGATTTTCATTTTAACCATACACGTTTCTTTGTGCTGTCCAAGCAAAATAAACGATTGCCACAAGAGCTATCAGAAGGGCAAGCCAAAACAACATTTATGATTACATTACCGACTGATCGTTCAGGTGCTTTACATCAGGTGCTTTCTGTTTTTGCATGGCGCCAACTGAATTTAAGTAAAATTGAATCACGCCCACTTAAAACAGGATTAGGTGATTATTTCTTTATGATTGATGTATTAGCAGATGAAAAAGAACCGATGATGCGTGGAGCAATGGAAGAATTAGCTGCGCTAGGTTACAAGGTAAAGTCACTTGGTACATACTTTACTTATCTAACACCTGACGAGGGATAACTGTAAGGAGGTATTGTGATGGGTGGAATCATATTATTTGATGGCGTCTGTAATTTTTGTGATAGCACTGTTCAATTTATTATCAAACATGATCGAGCTGGTTATTTTCAATTTGCATCACTTCAAAGTGATGTCGGCCAAGCACTCCTCGCACAGTACAATATACCAAAGAATATAGATAGTGTGATTCTCATTGAACAAGGGAAAGCATCGATTGAATCTGCTGCAGCATTAAAAATATGCAGGAAATTGGATAGGCTGTGGCCTTGCTTCTATGTCCTCATCCTTGTGCCTCCATTTATCCGTAATGCGCTCTATCGACAATTTGCCAAGCACCGCTATCGTTTATTTGGTCAGAAACAACAATGTCTATTGCCTACACCTTCACAACGGCAAAGGTTTCTCTCCTGATAAGATAGAATTACTTGCGCTTGAGGGCACAATACTCGTAACAGACAACAAAGCACCGTATGGAGTTATTTTTCTTACGGTGCTTTTGTTATTTATTGGTCTGTCACTAAATAGCCCTTTTTGTGTAAAGCTTGCTCAATTAACGTTAATACCTCTACAGAAGGTGCCGTGATCACATGCAGATGGATGCCACCAGTGAGAGCGGATAAATAATTTGCCTGTGTATCATTGACACGTTCGATAAATTGTTTCACCTCATGGCGGTTTGACACCATGATAGAAGCAGTTAGTTCACCGTATATAGGATGCTCAACAATGACATTTTTCACTGTACCACCGCAATCTACAATCGTCATTAATTCGTCTTCAGTTTGATCTGAGGTATGCAAGCAAGGTAGTGTGCGTTCAACAGTTTGCTGTAATTGTTCCTGATGCATGTAAAGGTAACCTTGGCTTGTTGCAATAATGGGCTCATTTCTTGCCTTTAATAAAGTCATATCATTGACGATAACTTGTCTAGAAACATTGGCGAATTTAGCCAAATCTGTTCCGGTTATAGGTGCTTTATTTTTTTTTAATTGCGCTAATAGTTGCAGTCGGCGTTCTTCGCCTAACATTTTTTTCATAAGAGTTCACCCCTGCTCGTAATAAAGGAATCCGTATTCCTTATAAATTAGTGTACCATGAAGCATTTCTAACTTGCTGAAATTTTTGTATCCAAATGAAACATTGAACATATGATACGTAGAGAGGAAGGGAGGAAAAAATTGCGTATTCATATTGTTCAAAAGGGAGACACATTGTGGAAGATTGCGAAAGAGTACGGCATCTCGTTTGAAGATTTGAAGCGGCTCAATGTCCATCTTGCCAACCCAGATTATATTGTCCCAGGCATGGAAATTATATTGCCTGAAAAAATAAACAAAGAGCCGCATAGAGAGTCACATAAAGAAATGCCGAAAAAGGAAACACAAGTGCATAAGGAGACACCGACAAAGGAAAGCCCTAAAAAAGAGGTGCAGCGACCGATGCCACCACCGCAAATTGTACCACCAGCTCCTATGCCAATGCCAGAACCACAAATGATTCCGATACCAATACCGATGCCAATGCCGATGCAGATGCCACAACAACCGATGTGGGTACCGCAGCCTGTGGAAATGAATTGGCACCAACAAGTGGTCATGCCACAAATAGAACAAACAGTCACACCACCACCAGTGCAAATACAACCAGCACCGCCACCACCACCACCACCTGTAGCTAAACCGAAGCCAATGCCAATGCCACACCCAGCACCACAACAACCACCAATGCATATCATGCCACAAATGCCTGTTGTACCACATTGCTCTAGTTGCCACCAGCCGATCTATCATCATCAAATGTGGTGGCCAATGCCAATGCAACCACAGGTCGAGCATTATACGATGCCACAACAACCAATGTCCTGTGATATGCCGGATCATAAAGTTGGAGGGATGGAAGACTTTTTAGAGTCCACATCACCGTTCTTCCATACACATGATCATCAAATGAAGCCACAATATGATATGATGCCTGATATGAACATGGGTCAATCATGTGGCTGTGGTACACAACCGATGATGATGCCTGACATGAACATGGGTCAATCATGTGGCTGTAATACACAACCAATGATGATGCCAACTTGGCAAATGGATCCTTGTCATTGTCCGCCGCCCCCATGTCCGACACATTGTCCACCACCATGTCCATCGAATGTAGGACCATGGATGTCACCGCACTATTTCCCAGGCGGGATGACGCCTTATCGATGGTGAAAAAGCGTATATTGTGGAAGAGGTAAAGTCAAATATTTGGAAATATAAGTATCAATCGAATCATTATTTTGTCAAACGAGCGAAGCAAGTGGAAATTGCGGAGAAGGTGAGAACTATTCATCGCCAGTTAGGACGTATGGAGCCTTCTCTTATCTTACCTTTAGTCCAGAGTGATGATGAGCAGTTAATTGTGCAAGTATGGCAAGAAGGAAGCCACGGTGCTAACTTTGCACATAAAAAAGATCGCAAGGAATCTCTGGAGTTATTAATAGCTTTACATGACACACATAAAAAAATTGCTTGGCAGCGAGTGTCGGGCTTGCATACCTATTCACAGCTTTTAAAATGGCAAATGCGTCATATGCGTTTTAAAAGTAGAAGAAATGAGATTCGAACATTTTTAACGAAAGAGGAAATCGATCAAATCGTGCATTATAGTGAAAAATCACTACAGCTGATTGCGATGGAGGATGCACCAGAAAAAGAGATTACACTATTACATGGGGATGTTGTTCATCATAACTTTTTATGGTGCTCTGATGGATTATTACGTTTAATAGATTTTGATTTAGCGCACCTTGGTGAAGCAGATGACGAATATATTTTATGGTTGCATCGCGTATTGCCTGCTGTCGATTATGATATTGGCAAGGTTTTCGCAGAGTTACCTGAGCTAAAGCGATTGGATAAAAGAAAACTCCATCGTTTGAAATATCCGAATGAGTTATTACGTGAATGGCTTTTTGCAGTGGATTTACCATTAGAGCAACAGCTAGTATTTTTAGATTATTTAGTGCCATTTACAAAACGAGCCCTCACCTATTGGCCAAAACTGTGGTACGATATTGATAGATTTGTAAAGAAATGACCGTCATTTGACGGTCATTTTTGTCTGTGAACGCTGCATTTGACTTTACTTTTTGTCGAGCATTCGTTCGCTATATGCTATAATCGAAGACGATGATTGTGAGGGAATATAGATGTATGATTATTTAAAAGGACAAATTACTCGTATTACACCTGAATTTATTGTGCTAGAACAACAGGGCATTGGCTGGCAACTAAATACACCCAATCCGTTTGCGTTTCGAACATCTGCCCTTGGACAACAGATTTATGTTCATTTGCATGTACGAGAGGATGCCCAAGTATTATATGGTTTCCCTAATTTAGATCAACGTGAGCTATTCCGTAAGCTAATTTTAGTGTCTGGAATAGGACCAAAAGGGGCACTAGCAATTTTAGCTACTGGCAACCCGCAACAGGTTATTAGTGCAATCGAACGGGAAGACGAAGCGTTTCTAGTAAAGTTCCCTGGAGTCGGAAAAAAAACCGCTCGTCAAATGATACTAGATTTGAAGGGCAAGCTAGGCTCGTTATTAGATACAATTGAGTTACCTAGTACAGAAGATGAGCTACCGTTGTTCGGTGTTAACCCATATAAACATGAACTAGAAGAAGCAATACTTGCCTTAATGGCACTTGGTTATTCTGAAAAAGAGCTCGGAAAAATTCGTCCACAACTTGAAGACAATGATAAGCTTGAAACGACAGATGCCTTTATGAAACAAGCACTGCAACTACTTCTAAAATTAAAATAAGGAAAGGAGGGAAGGTGCATGTCTGAACGTATGATGGCAAGTGAGGCAGGTAGCTATGATGAGCAATTTGAATTATCTTTACGTCCTCAAAGGTTAGCGCAGTATATTGGGCAACATAAAGTAAAGGAAAATTTACAAATATTCATTGAAGCAGCAAAGCTTCGTCAAGAAAGTTTAGATCATGTGCTGTTATATGGACCTCCGGGACTTGGTAAAACGACATTAGCTGCTGTTATAGCTAATGAGATGAATGTCAATGTGCGCATGACAAGTGGTCCTGCGATTGAACGTCCAGGAGATTTAGCAGCTATTTTAAGTTCACTAGAGCCTGGAGACGTTTTATTTATTGATGAAATTCATCGACTCCCCCGTGCCATAGAAGAAGTGTTATATCCAGCAATGGAGGACTTCTGTTTAGATATTGTGGTTGGGAAAGGTCCTGAAGCACGTTCTGTCCGACTTGATTTGCCTCCCTTTACCCTTGTAGGTGCTACAACAAGAGCTGGCGCCTTATCAGCCCCTTTAAGGGATCGCTTTGGTGTTTTACTACGTTTAGAGTATTATGATGATCGTTCACTGGCTGAAATTGTTGTTCGAAGTGCCCAGTTATTTGATGTAGAAATTGAGCAAGTAGCCGCACAGGAAATAGCAAGACGTTCACGTGGAACACCTCGAATAGCTAATCGTCTATTGAAACGAGTACGAGATTATGCACAAGTGCTTGGAGATGGTATGATAACGGAGGGTCTTGCACAGCAAGCGTTAGAACTGTTACAAGTCGACCCTAGAGGACTTGATCATATTGACCATAAACTTGTAACCAACATGATTGAGCGCTTCCAAGGAGGTCCAGTGGGCTTAGATACACTTGCTGCATCGATTGGTGAGGAACGGGTTACGATAGAGGATGTATACGAGCCTTATTTGATGCAAATTGGCCTTATTCAACGTACACCACGAGGAAGAGTAGCCACACATTTAGCCTACGAACATTTTGGATATGAGTATCCCCAACAAACATAAAGAAGGAAGTTTTTTTCATGCGTGTAGAAGATTTTGATTTTGAATTACCAGAGGAGCTTATTGCTCAAACGCCGCTAGTCGATCGTACTGCGAGTCGATTAATGGTCGTGACACCTGGCTCCAATGAAGTAGAGCACCACCATTTTGCTCATGTTTTAGATGAGCTACATGCTGGGGATTGTCTTGTACTTAATGATACAAGAGTCTTACCTGCTCGCTTAATGGGTGTGAAAGAAGAAACAGGCGCACATATAGAAGTATTGTTATTAAAGCAATTAGCTGGTACAGATGAGTGGGAAACACTTGTAAAACCAGCAAAGCGTGTCAAAGTAGGGACAGTCATCACATTTGGTGATGGTTTATTAACAGCTACTTGTACAGGTGAGCTTGAACATGGAGGACGTACATTCGAATTTCATTACGATGGAATTTTTTATGAAATATTAGAGCAACTTGGTGAAATGCCTTTACCTCCGTATATTCGTGAAAAACTAGAGGACAAGGATCGCTACCAAACGGTTTATGCCAAAGAGCGTGGCTCAGCTGCAGCTCCAACAGCAGGACTGCATTTCACGGAGCAATTATTAGAGCAGGTAAAAGCTAAAGGTGTTGAAGTGGTCTTTATCACATTACATGTGGGTCTTGGCACTTTCCGCCCTGTCAGTGTAGATTCTATTGAAAACCACGAAATGCATGCTGAATTCTATAGTGTTACTGAAGAAGCAGCAGATACGATTAATCGAGTAAAGCGTAACGGTGGTAAGGTGATAGCTGTTGGAACAACCTCTACACGTACTTTGGAGACGATTGGCTCTAAATATGAGGGTGAGGTGCGAGCGGAACAAGGGTGGACGTCTATTTTTATTTATCCAGGCTACAACTTTACAGTGGTGGATGGTTTAATCACAAACTTCCATTTACCAAAATCAACCCTTGTGATGCTTGTTAGTACGCTAGCTACGCGAGAATCAATTTTAAGCGCCTATCAGCAAGCTGTAGAGGAAAAATATCGCTTCTTTAGTTTTGGCGATGCGATGTTTATACGTCCGAAAAAATAATAGAGGATAAAATCGGAGTACTGTTTTTACTTCAGATAAGAGAGGATTTTTAAGTTTATGACACAACCAGCAATTCGCTATGAATTACTTCATACTTGTAAACAAACAGGAGCGCGTCTTGGCATCGTGCATACACCGCACGGCTCCTTTGAAACACCAGCATTTATGCCTGTTGGGACACAAGCAACGGTTAAAACGATGTCACCAGAGGAATTAAAAGAAATGAATGCAGGTATCATTCTGTCCAATACGTACCATTTATGGCTTCGTCCGGGCAATGATATTGTCAAGGAAGCAGGCGGACTGCATAAATTTATGAACTGGGATCGTCCCATTTTAACGGATTCAGGTGGTTTCCAAGTATTCTCACTAAGTCATTTCCGTAAAATTGAGGAAGAAGGCGTTCATTTCCGTAATCATCTAAATGGGGATAAATTATTTTTAAGTCCAGAAAAGGCAATGGAAATTCAAAATGATTTAGGTTCTGACATTATGATGGCGTTCGATGAATGTCCACCATATCCAGCGACGTATGACTATATGCTGCAATCAGTAGATCGTACAACACGTTGGGCAAAACGCTGTAAAGAAGCACATAAACGTACAGAAGAGCAAGGGTTATTTGGTATCATCCAAGGCGGAGAATACGAGGAATTACGCCGTCGTTCAGCAGAAGCATTAGTGGAGTTAGATTTCCCAGGCTACGCTATTGGAGGACTATCTGTTGGTGAACCGAAAGATGTAATGAACCGAGTTTTAGAATTCACGACGCCTATGATGCCTGCAGATAAACCACGTTATTTAATGGGTGTTGGCTCACCGGATTCTTTAATCGATGGGGCAATTCGTGGCATTGATATGTTTGACTGTGTGTTGCCAACACGTATTGCACGTAATGGTACACTGATGACATCTGAAGGACGTCTAGTAGTGAAGAATGCAAAATATGCCCGTGACTTTGGTCCAATCGATCCAAATTGTGATTGCTATACATGTAAAAACTATTCACGTGCCTATATTCGTCACCTTATTCGCACGGAAGAAACGTTCGGAATTCGTTTAACATCTTACCATAACCTACACTTCCTATTGAAGCTAATGGAGCAAGTACGTGAGGCAATTCGTCAAGACCGCCTTGGTGATTTCAAAGAAGAATTTTTCGAAAAATATGGCTTCAATGGACCAAACGCAAAGAACTTCTAATCATTACGCATCGGCGTCATTGCAGCTGACATTTTGCTTTCGCGCAAATAAACAATGCGTACAGGTTTTTTCGAGAATGCTTTAACAGTTCCTTTTCAAAGATAAAAAAGGACATTTGGCACTCCCTAATGTCCTTTTACAATGGCAATAGCTTTGCAAAAACATTCAAATCTTTGTAAAAAGTGAATATTTCTAGCAAAATATTGTCAATCATAGAAAAAATAATTAGCAATAGAGAAAATTTTTGGGCTTGCCCATCGCTTTTTATTGCTGGAATGGTCTATACTAAAAAAGTGAGATTTGGAAAGGGGGCAAGATGTATTATGGATCAATTATTAGGATTAGCACCAATATTATTAATGTTCGTTGCAATGTGGTTTATCTTAATCCGCCCAGCTAAAAAAAGACAGCAGCAAACACAAAATATGCAAAGTAGTTTGCAACGTGGAGATAAAGTCATTACAATCGGTGGTCTACATGGTGTCATTGATGCTATTGAGGACACTGCAATAACATTGAAAATCGCTGACAATGTTCGTGTGAAATTTGATCGTCAAGCAATTGGACGAGTTGTCAATGACAATTAGTAACTAAAGAGAAAAGGCTTACAATAGGCAATAGCTATGTTGTAAGTCTTTTTCAATTTTCGATGAAAGCAGTAAGAGAAACATTACCTCTTCATTGATGTTACTTTCGAGCTTACCTTTTTTATTTTTATGAATGAACTCCGTACCAGTATTAAGTCCGCTTACAGTAGGTCACAGTTTAGCATTTGCTCTTTGTTATTGTGTACGAACAAGTAGAGACTATTCCTTTAATGAGCGGAATGTTGTTGGCAACATATTGTATAAAAAACAATAAGTAAGGTCACCTTGATAGTATGGGGGTGTTTTTTATGGAAGAATATTTCCATATAATTTTTAGAACTTGTTTTTTATATGTGTTTATCATCATCGTATTCCGCTTAATGGGTAAACGAGAAGTAGGTGAATTATCGGTCATCGATTTGGTTGTTTTCGTGTTAATTGCAGAAGTTGCTGCTTTTGCGCTAGATGATTTTAAAAATCCTCTCTTTAATGCCATACTACCCATTATCATTTTGCTCTTTATTCAAATATTAAGTGCTTTTTTATCGTTGAAGTACAAGAGAATACGTGATTTAGTCGATGGTGACCCAGCTTTATTAGTAAAAGACGGTGTTATTTTAGAGAGTGAAATGCGAAAACACCGCTATAATTTAGATGATTTATGTCAGCAATTACGAGAAAATGGCATTGCCTCTGTGACAGATGTTGCATTTGCATATTTAGAGCCGTCAGGCAATCTTTCCGTCTACAAAAAAGATGAAAAAGCCTTTGTCTATCCACTGATTATCGACGGTGATATTCAGGAAAGGCATTTAATAACCATGCATAAAGATGTGGAATGGTTAATGGGTGAGCTTGCTAAAAATAATATTACTAACAGTGAAACGGTATTTTTTTGTATTTGGGAAGACAATAAGCTACACATCCAATTAAAAGAATCTTAAACCTTCTTCGCTAATTTTTTAATGTAGCGGAAATCTGTGATTCGTAGCTGATTGGTAACTAATAAAAATGAAAAAAGTAAAAATAATGTGACACAGCTGCTCAAAATAAATGGTAGTGACAGTATGGGCATGAGAAAATACTGTGCTACGCAAACAGCGATAAAGCAACTATAAGGTACGACAAACATTCTGAAGCCTGCACGCAAGTTTTTCCGTTGTCTAACTGTTGCGATATGCAAGAAGGATGTCAGTAAAACGCCAAAGCCGATTGCTACAACAGCTCCTTTTTCCTGTATGCCAGGTTGAGAGGCTAGTACAAACATCACAAATAATTTACCGAGTCCACCATAGATGGAGTTCATCATAGCCGCTCTAGCTTCACCAATTGCCTGCAATATGGAGTGAAGAGGGCTTTGAATATAATAAAAATAAAAAATAGGGGCTAAAATTTTTACGTACCCACGATTTTCATCTAAATGGAAGAGCTTCATGGCTAATTCATCACCATGTACAAAGAAATACGTAGCAGCAAAGCACCCTACTAAGGAAGATAATCTTAAGGAGACCGAAATTCGCTCCTGTAACAGCGGGATGTGCTGCCGAGCGACGGCATCACTAACAGCTGGAATTAGCACAATTGATAAGGCTGTTGACACAAACGCTGGAAATAACAGTAATGGCACTAAAACACCAGAGATGACACCATATAAAATAGTAGCAGCAGAAGCGGTTAAACCTGCCACTGTTAAAGCTTTTAAAAAGATAATAGGTTCTAAAAACCAAGTGAAAGAACCAAAAAGCTTACTGCCCGCAGAGGGAAGGGCAATACGCAGCATGGGCGATGCAGGGTAGCTTTCGATTTTCGTTTTACGCGTCAATAGTCTCTTCTTCGAAACGAAATAATGCAGCCATAAATAGAGGAATGCTACAACTTCTGCAAGAAGGGTAATACCCATTGCAGCAGCGGCTGTAACCGCAGCGTTATTATAGTTTGCCACATAAGGAAGCATTAATGTAATGAAGCTAATACGTACAACTTGCTCAATCATTTGTGCCCAAGCAGTTGGTGTAATTTTAGCCACACCTTGTAAATAAGCGCGTAATAGACCAGATCCAACTGACACTGGTACAGCGAAGAGTGCAATCCATAGCGTAAATGTTGTCTGTTCATTATGTAATAGCGTCGTCGAAATATATGGTATTGTGAGTGCAACAAGTGGCATAAAAACGATCATGCCAATGAAAGACCAAAGAATGGCAGTACGCATGACACCAAAGATACCATCACGTTTATTTTTTGCTAGTAATTCAGCCACTATTTTAGCTACAGCGATAGGTAGTCCAAGTTGAATGAGTGAGATGAAGAAAATAAAAGCTGGATAGACGGTCATATAAATGCCGACAGCCTCTTCACCAGCAATACGCATAAATTGCATTCTATAAAAGAAGCCAAAAAGTTTAGATAAAAAAATCACAAACATTAAAAATAATGTACCTCGTACAAAAGAACTCATGCCATCCGTCCCTTCTCAAGCCGCAAAAATTCATTTACACTATTTGTATGCAAACATGTCTTACGTTACGACTTTGATTGGAGATGATTCAAAATGAGTATGCAATATGAGCAACTATTTGAAAAAATTCGTCCGGCAATTGATAGTAAGATAGCAGAGTTCAGGCATTTTCAATACGATGCTATTACAGCGGAGGAACTTTGGCGCTACTGTATTGAAAAAAAATGGCGTAAAAAGAAAATCGAACAGCTACGTTTACACGAAGTTATTTCTACCATTTTTGCGGTATCACCATCAGATATCGTCTCATTTAATCAAGTAGAGTTTTTACAAAGTAATAATTGGTTTGAAGAAGTTAATACTGAAGAATTGCAATTACTCCTTGGTCCAGTCAGAACGTAATGAATAATGTGTCAAATTTTACAAGAATTCAAAGAATCCTATATGTGTTGAATTGACACCAAGCGCAACCTGTTTCATAATAAGTGTGTTGCGCTTTTTTTATTTTGAATGAGTTCTTACTTACATAAGTCTCCTATGCTTTTACTGGAGCTTGGAAGACTAGTACCTTATAATACAAAGATAAACTTGCGCGTTATGAACGATTGAAATAAGTAGAGCAACCTTTTTGGAACACAAGTAACACGATTCTAAAGGAAAAGGAGGATAAACGTTTCAAAAGGTATTGCTAGTTACTTGTTTGGCGTGTAAGGACAACCCTTACACCAATTCGAGGAGGATTTATTGATGAAACTAAAAAGTCGTATAGTTGCGTTCCTATTAATTCTAGTGCTTTTTGCAGCAGGAATTAGTACGACTGTAAGCGGCGTCTTAAAGGACATTAAGCTTGGTCTTGACTTACAAGGCGGGTTTGAAGTGCTTTACGAGGTAAAAGAATTAAAAGAAGGACAAAAAATCACACCAGAAATTGTCACTGCAACATCCACTGCACTTGGTGAACGTGTAAATACTATGGGGGTAAGTGAACCGAGTATTCAGGTTGAGGATAAAAATCGTATTCGAGTGCAATTAGCTGGTGTCGAGGATCAGGAATCAGCACGTGAGTTATTGTCAACTTCTGCGAATTTAACATTCCGTGATGTTGATGATAATTTATTATTGGATGGAGACGATTTGAAAGCAAACGGTGCTAAAGACTCCTTTGACCAACAAAATCGTCCAATTGTATCATTAACTTTAAAAGATGCGAAAAAATTTGCTGACATAACAAGTAAAATTGCTGCGAAACCTGCAGGGCAAAATTTACTGGTTGTATGGTTAGACTTTGAAGAGGGTGTCGATTCCTATAAAGCAGAGTCACAAAAAGCGAAGCCTCGCTATGCATCTGCAGCAACTGTTAATCAAACATTAAATACAACAGATGTTATGATTAGCGGTAATTTCTCTGTTGAAGAAACAAAAAATTTAGCAGATATTTTAAATGCTGGGGCATTACCTGTTAAACTTGATGAAATCTACTCAACTTCTGTGGGTGCTCAGTTTGGTGATGCAGCACTGAAAAGTACCATTTTTGCTGGTATTGTCGGCGTAGTAATTATTTTCTTATTTATGCTATTCTACTATCGTTTACCAGGCTTTATTTCCATCATTACACTGGCTGTTTTCACATTCCTAGTATTGGTGGTCTTTGACTGGATTAATGCGGTATTAACGCTTCCAGGTATTGCGGCCATTGTGCTTGGTATAGGGATGGCTGTAGATGCCAATATTCTAGCGGCAGAACGTATTCGTGAAGAGCTTCGAGTAGGCTATTCTGCTAAACAAGCCTTCCAAATTGGTTCTAAACAATCTTTATCAGCGATTATCGATGCACAGTTGACAACTTTATTAGCTGCAGCAGTACTGTTTCAATGGGGAACAAGCTCTGTTAAAGGTTTTGCGACAACATTAATTATTAGTATTTTATTGAGTTTCTTAACAGCAGTTTGGGGTTCTCGTGTCCTATTAGGGCTACTTGTTAATAGTGGCTATTTCAATAATCCAGCATGGTATGGTATTGCAAAATCAAAACAACATAATCTGGATGAAAATATTGGTGCATTAGATTTATCAACGAAATTTGATCGATTTGATTTTGTTCACAACCGTAAAAAATTCTATACGTTCTCATTAGCCATTTTAGTGGCTGGTTTAGTTGTTCTTGGTATTTTCCGTCTAAACCTAGGTATTGATTTCTCAAGCGGTACTCGTGTCCAAATTGAATCTGACCAAACCTTAACACAAGAAGAAGTATCCAAATATCTAGATAGCATCGACTTTTCATCAGAAGATATCATACTCTCAGGTGAGAAAAGTAATATAGCAGTTATTCGCTATAAAGATGACCTATCACAAGCAGATATTATAAAATTCAAAAAAGAAGCTGGCGAAAAATATGGCCATGAACCGGCTGTAAGTACCGTATCACCTACAGTTGGTAAGGAACTTGTGAAAAATGCCATTAAGGCATTGTCTCTCGCAGCAATAGGGATTATCATCTATGTGGCAATTCGCTTTGAATGGCGCATGGGTATTGGTGCAATCGTTTCATTATTGCATGACGTATTCCTAATTGTTGCTGTCTTTAGCTTCATGCGTTTAGAAGTGGATATTACGTTTATTGCGGCTGTTTTAACCATTGTTGGTTACTCCATCAATGATACGATTGTTACCTTTGACCGTATGCGTGAAAACTTAGATCGTTATGATACCATTAATGACCGTGAAGTATTGGCTAATATTGTGAATAAATCGTTACGCCAAACAATGGGACGTTCTGTTAATACAGTATTAACTGTTATTATCGTTGTTGTAGCCCTATTAATTTTTGGCGCACCATCTATTCAAAACTTCTCCATCGCTTTATTGATTGGTTTAATTACAGGTATGTATTCTTCAATCTGTATTGCAGCTCAAATTTGGTATTCATTAAAAATTCGTGAAATGAAAAAATCAGATGGACAGCTACACAAGAAAGAGAAAAAACAATGGGGTACAGACGAACCTACTGTATAATTTAATAGCAGGGGTAGAAAACGAATTGTTTTCTACCCCTGCTTTTTATATTGCAAAAAAATCTGCTAGCTTTTATAAAAAGCAGCAGATTTTCTTATTTTATAATTTAAATTGCTGAAGTAATGCTTGTAGTTGCTGAGCATTCTGACTTAGTTCCTCAGCGACTGCGTTTACTTGCTGCATTGTCGCAACCTGTTCGTCGACAGATTCTGCAATGATTTGTGAGTTGCTAGCTGATTGATTCGAGACATTGGCTATTTCAGTGACTGAAGCTGCGACTTGCTCTGCACTTGCTGAAATCTCTTCTGATGTGGCAGAAATTTCTTCAATTTGCTCCGTAAAGACTGCAACTGCTGAGGTGATGGAGTAGAACGCATCTCCTGCCTCATGTATTTTAGTCACACCGTCCTGTACAGAAGCTAAGCCGTTATCGACAGCAGCTGCAACATTGCGAGTATCTGTCAGGATGTCTTTTGTTATCGCTACAATTTGACTAGCGGATTGATTTGATTCCTCTGCAAGTTTACGTACTTCATCAGCTACTACCGCAAAGCCCTTACCGTGTTCTCCAGCTCTTGCTGCTTCAATTGCAGCATTGAGTGCCAGTAGATTTGTTTGTTCTGAAATAGCTGTAATGACTGTTGTAATTTGCCCGATTTCCTCAGATTGCTTACTTAGTTTTTGAGTCAAAGTAGCAATTTCCGAAGTAGCCACTGAAATCATATCCATTTGTTCTTTCGCTGTTGTGATCGTTGTTCCTCCTGTATGGGCAAGCTGTGTCATGCTCTCGGCATTGTGAGATAGACTTTGTGTCGCCTCTGCAATACGTTGGACACCTGCAGCCGTTTCATCCATAGCTACAGCACTTTGCTGAGAGGCACTAGCGGATGAGGTGATGTGTGTTGCGTTTTCTTGAATTCGTTGTGCAATATCATCGGATGTCGCAGTCACTTCCTCCGTACTTGCAGAAAGCTCTTCAGAGACAGCTGATAGGTGAGAAGCACTATCTTGGATGTTTGTTATTAATCCAGTAAGATTTTGTTTTAATGTATTGACCGCCACGGCAAGTGTGCCAATCTCATCCTTTGATCGATGTTCAAGTTCATCGAACGATAAATCCCCTTGTGCTAATGTATCTGCTGCACCAATTACCTTACGTAATGGCTGAACAATGGATCTTTTAACAAAATACATAAAGTATACTCCGACAACTACACTAGCAATGAGTAGACTAATGGAAATAAAGATAGCTCGTGAAACCGTTTGATTCACTTCCTGATCAACCTTTTTAAGCTGTTCATCATGGTAATTTAATAAATCAGTCGTCAACGTGAAAATTTCCTTATTATATTTTGTTACGTCATTATTTATGTAAGTGAGTGCTTCATCAACATTGCCATTATTAAATGCTTGAATGGCATTCTCTGAACTAGTGAGTAATTGGTTTTGTAATTCAGAGATCTGCTGCATAATACTTTTTGTATAATCAGAACGAACAATAGTAGAAAGCTCCTCGACCGTTTCTGGTAAAAGCTTTTCATAGCGCTCTAAATTTGCTTTAGTTGTTTCATCTTTACTATTTAAAATATAGGAGCGTAAAAATAAACCTTGCGACGCTAGCTCCTGTTGTATTTGCTCTGTTAATTGGATTTGCCCGATGCGATGGTTCAGCACTTCTTCCAAATCATTTTGGGTTGCTTTGAATTGAAGAAAGGACACAATACTTGAGATGAAGAGTAAACATGTTAAAGAAATGAAGCCGAGATTTAATTTTTTGCGAACGGACATATACGTTCCTACTTTCTTTAATTATATGGAAAAAATTAATGTTCTGAAATTACTATAACTTGATATATTTACATGGTCAATACTCAAGAAATATTCAATTGTAAGGAATCTATTTCCCTTTTAAGGTTTATTAAAAGGATAATATACCTAATTGCAATGTTTCTAAAAAAATATGAACTTCAACTTTTTCTTCAGAATTGATTGACAATTATATTGGTTTGGCATAGAATTAAGGCTAACTTTTTGTTCGGTCAAGGTAGAAGGCCTCGGGAGCGAGGTCAGCCTAAGAACAGATGAGCTGAGTTTAGATGAGAATAGCTGAGAAATTGTTGAATAAGAGTAGTAGCATAAGTGTGTAATTTAGAGAGTCAGTGGACGGTGTGAACTGATTTACAGCTTGTGTGAATGGACTTATGAGAGTCGCTAATAAAAGCGAACGTGATTCCCCACGTTATAGGGGTGCTTTCGATGTGCGGTCCAAGATCCAGAAGGTCAGTCGCATCGAAGGCACAAAAGTGAGAGCATATGCTCTAATATGAGGTGGCAACGCGGTCATGATCGTCCTCTGCAATTAGGAATAATCCTTTTTGCAGAGGGCTTTTTTTATTTTCATTCAACGGAACCATTCCTTCGCATTCGTCTAGACATTAGCTAAAGAAATCTTTGGAAAAGGAGATTGAAAGCTATGGAAACAACGAGTTCAAGAACAAAAATGAAAACCATCAATGGCGATTCTTTAACACCTATTTTAATTTTTAGACGTTTACAGGGGACACATAAATTTTTGCTGGAGAGCTCCGCTCAGCATGAGGGAGCAGGACGGTTTTCATTTATTGGTGCCAATCCACGAAAAACGTATAAAGGAACGGGTCAAGAGATTCAGGAGGTTTCCTATAAAACAGGAAAAACATATGTGCATAAAGGAGAGCTCTTCGTCCTACTTAAACGACTCATGCCACGCATCTCCAATACGACACAATTTCCTTTCTCAGGCGGTGCTGTCGGTTATATAGGTCATGGCAGAACGACGATGTTCAACGACGATGAAATAGAACTTCCTGATGTTCATTTTCATATATACGAAACAATCATTGTTTTTGATCATCTTACAGATGAGGTGACATTGATCCATACAAATATTGATGCGGAAAAACAACAACCCGATCTAGAGGAAATGGCACAACAGTTGTTGAACGATCATGTCCGTGACGAAGCAAACTATCGTTATCATGCGCTTGATACGACAGCCAATGAACAATTTGCAACTGCTTTACAGACTATGCAAGCCAACTTGAATAATGGCATAGCAAGAGTAGTATTGCCAAAGCGTTATGTAGCCAACTTTCAAGGCGATGCATTCTCCTTGTACAGACAGCTACGCAAAAAGAGGCCAGCCGCCTATATGTATTATATAGAATTTGAAGATCATGTTGTGTTAGGAACTTCTCCTGAAAGTTTAATACGAGTAAAAGGAGAGAGAGTCATAGCAACCCCAACAGAGGGAATTTATCCACGGGGTGAAACAAAAAGTGAAGATCTAGCAAATGAACGCAAATTATACGATCATACGGGCATTAGAAAATCACATGCGACACTCGTTAGTGCAGTTCAGCAAGAATTACAGTCTGTTTGTTTTAGAGACTCTGTTCAGGTCATTGATGGCATGCGAATTGAGAGGTCAAAACAGGCATTGCACATGACGTCAAGGATAGAAGGTCAGCTTTTACCAATGCTTCATGCTCTTGACGTACTTAAAGCGACATTGCCACCATTGTCAGCTACGGATATACCAAAGAAACAGGCGACACGTTATGTAAAAAAATGGCCTCACACGGCTGCCATTTTTGGTGGTGCTCTCGGTTTTATTGGATTTAACGGACATTTGGATTTTGCTTTAACAGGTCAATCCATTGTGGTTGAACATGAATCCATGCATATGCAATCAACAATAACCGTTACTAAATATACAAATGTGCAGAACGTTTTACATCAAGTACAAGGGGAAGAATGTGCTTTTTTACAGTTATTGGCTAATGGAGGGCGAAACTAATGGAACATTTACACAGGAAAGTGCTACAAGGAGAGCATCTGATGTATGAGGAAATGCTGAAGGCAGCGCAATGGCTATTTCAGGATGATACAAGTAAAGACGAAATCGCAAGCTTTTTAACGGCTTTATCTGTGAAGGGAGAAACAGCACATGAGGTAGCAGCATTAGCAACAATTATGCGTTCTTTTGCTCGTAACGTGGCAGTAAAAGAAGGGGACTATATGGATAATTGTGGAACTGGTGGTGATGGTCTTCATACCTTTAATATCAGCACAGCTTCTGCTTTCGTGTTAGCTGGAGCGGGCGTCAAAATTGCCAAGCATGGAAACCGTAAAATCTCATCATCCTCTGGTAGCTCAGATGTTTTGGAGGCATTAGGCATTCATACAAATATTACTATTCCGCAAACCATTGAGTTGTTAGAAAAGGCAGGTATCACTTTTATTTATGCTCCGAATGTTCATCCGAAGTTAAAGAGAATCGGAGAAGTTCGTCGTTCCCTTGGGAAACCAACAATCTTTAATCTTGTGGGGCCTTTAACAAATCCAGTGCCACTATCCACACAATTTACGGGCATTAATCGACCTAATTTTGTCATGGAATATGCCTCGGTCTTACAAATACTTGGACGTGAGCGAGCCATTGTCGTTTCAGGACCACAGGGCTTAGACGAGGCATCGTTAGCAGGGCAAAATACGTTGGTCTTAGTAGATAAAGGGGATTTAATTCCCTTTTCCTTAACAGCTGAGGATGTCGGTCTTCCTTCTGCGCCAATGGAGACTATTCGAGGTGGCAACGCAGATGAGAATGCAGTAATTATGAAAAAAATATTGGCTGGGGAGCAGAGTGCGTATTTAGATACAGTGTTATTAAATGCAGGTATTGGCTTATTCGGATATGGTCAAACAGAAACCATTAAAGAAGGGGTAGCCATGGCAAAGGATAGTATTTTCAGCAGGCGAGCTCTACAAAAACTGGAAGCGGTTGTTTCCTACAGCGAGCAAATAAAACAAGTGGAGGTCGAGCAATGAATATACTCAATAAAATTCTTCAACAAAAGAGGATAGAGGTAGTTGCTTTATTAGAGCAGCCCGATCCTTTAGCAAATTTTTCAGAAAAGCCACGTCCATCGTTATTTGAATCGTTGCATAAAGCACATACACTACAGGTCATTGCTGAAATGAAGCGTGCTTCCCCTTCCAAGGGGCTAATCGCTGGAGGGGCAGATCCAATTGCTCAAGCACAAGTCTATGCACAGGCAGGAGCAGCAGCTATTTCTGTTTTAACTGATAAGGAATTTTTTAAAGGCTCCTTTCAAGATTTAGCAGCAGTTGCTAGAACTGTGGAAATACCTCTTCTTTGTAAGGATTTCATGATTGATCGGGTGCAGATACGCTTTGCGAAGGCTGCAGGTGCATCGATTATCTTATTAATTGTTGCGGCCTTAACAGATGAAGCTTTACGTGACTTATATAGCTATGCAACAGGTTTAGGCTTAGAGGTTTTAGTGGAAGTACACGATCGTGAAGAACTCCAACGTGCCCTTGCAGTAGATGCTAAGCTCATTGGTGTTAATAATCGAGATTTGCGTAGCTTTGAAGTCAGCCTACAACGCACAAGAGAAATTGCTGAAGCATTTCCATTTGATGAGGAACGTGTATTAATCAGTGAAAGTGGTATTTGGTCGCAAGAAGATGCGAATCAAGTAGCGATGATGGGTGCTAGTGGCGTTCTTGTAGGTGAAGCATTAATGCGCAGTGGAGATGCGGGGCAAGCACTACAACATTTACAAGTTCGAAAGGAGGGGACTTCCGTATGACAAAGGTTAAAATTTGTGGATTACAAGAACAAGAACATGTTATGACAGCTATTCACGCTGGCGCAGATGCCATTGGTTTTGTTTTCGCACCGAGTAAACGTCGTGTATCCATTGAGCAAGCACAGCTCTTAGCCAAGCAAGTACCACAAGGTGTTTTGAAAATTGGTGTCTTTGTCAATCCAACGCCAGCTGAGGTAAAGGAAGCGGTGGAGCGTGTACCTTTAGACTATGTACAATATCATGGAGAAGAAACGCCAGCATTTATTCAGGAACAAGGTTATCCAGCTATTAAAGCCTTGTCGGTACATGGAAGAGAGGATGTTGAAGCTGCTGCTGATTATCAGGTGGATTATTACTTATTTGATGCTCCTGGTACCGATTTTAAAGGTGGCAGTGGTCAAAGTTTCGATTGGGCACTTCTAGAGAAAATAGGTATCCCTCGTGAGAAATTACTATTAGCTGGTGGTCTCAACATAGACAATATTGATGCGGCTATCACAAGTGTAGCCCCTTTTATGGTAGATGTGTCGAGTGGTGTGGAAATTGATGGGATAAAGGATCATACAAAAATACAGGTATTTATAAATGCAGTAAAAAGGAGGAACATATAATGGGAATTTCGATTGCAAATAGTGTACCGACAAAGGATGGACGTTTCGGACAATTTGGCGGACAATTTGTGCCAGAAACATTAATGACAGCCTTGTTAGAACTAGAAGCAGCCTATGAGGAAGCAATAAAAGAACCAACGTTTACAGAGGAGCTAGCCTATTTTTTAGAAGAGTATGTTGGACGAGAAACCCCTCTCTATTACGCAGAAAATTTAACAAAGGAACTAGGTGGGGCAAAGATTTATTTAAAGCGCGAAGATTTGAATCATACAGGCGCTCATAAAATAAATAATGCGATCGGGCAAGCGCTTCTTGCCAAACGCATGGGTAAAAAGAAAATAGTTGCAGAAACAGGTGCCGGTCAGCATGGTGTGGCAACGGCTACTGCTTGCGCACTATTAAATCTAGAATGTGTTGTTTTTATGGGAGCAGAAGATATTAAACGTCAACAGCTAAACGTTTTTCGCATGGAGTTGCTCGGCACAAAAGTCCAATCGGTAGAAAGTGGATCAAAAACATTAAAGGATGCTGTGAATGCGGCACTGCGCTATTGGGTGACAAATGTTGAAGATACGCATTATATTTTAGGTTCTGCATTGGGTCCCCACCCATTCCCAAAAATTGTTCGAGACTTTCAGCGTGTCATCGGCGTTGAAACTAGAAAGCAAATTTTGCAAAAAGAGAGACGTTTACCAGATGCAGTTGTTGCTTGTATCGGGGGTGGCAGTAATGCGATAGGCATGTTTCATCCATTTGTTGATGATGAAACGGTTGCCTTATATGGCATTGAGGCGGCAGGGAACGGTCTTGAGTCTGGGCAACATGCTGCGGCAATTGCAGGTGGTCAGCTAGGTGTTTTACATGGTGCTTACATGTATCTATTGCAGGATGAAAACGGCTTTGTCCAAGAAGCACATTCTATTTCAGCAGGATTAGATTATCCAGGAAAAGGGCCGGAGCATTGTTATTTACACGATATTGGTCGAGCGCAGTTTGACTCAATCACAGATAATGAAGCATTAGAGGGCTTGCAATTGTTAAGTCGAACAGAGGGCATACTTCCAGCACTTGAAAGTTCCCATGCTATTGCTTATACGGCAAAGCTTGCTAAAACGATGCCGAAAGACAACATTATTGTTGTGTGTTTATCTGGTCGAGGCGATAAAGATGTACACACGGTTCGAGCAGCACTAGGAGGAGATGTCAAATGACAACATTACAACAAGCTGTTGAACAAGCGAAAGTTGCGGGGAATAAAGCTTTTATACCTTATATAATGGCAGGTGATGGAGGGCTAGAAACGATCAAACCAACTATCCTCACACTGCAACAGCTAGGTGTGACGGCTATTGAAGTAGGTATTCCCTTTACAGATCCTGTTGCAGATGGTCCTACAATTGAGCGAGCAGGTGAACGAGCGCTCGCAGTTGGTGTGACATTGAGAAAAGTGTTGCAAACCCTCGCTTCCTTTAGAGAAGAAATAACGGTACCTTTAGTAATAATGACTTATTTAAATCCTGTGTTAGCGTACGGCTTAGAGGCTTTTGCCCAAGCTTGTGTAGCAGGGGGAGTGAAAGGGTTAATCGTTCCAGATGTTCCATTAGAGGAAAGTGCGATGTTACGTGAGGCATTAAATCCTCATAACATTGATGTTGTTCAACTAGTCTCTTTAACGAGTCCTCCTGAGCGGATTGCAAGCATTGCAGCTGCGAGTCAAGGCTTTGTATATGCAGTTACCGTCAATGGGATTACAGGAGTACGGTCAAGTTTTGCCAATAATTTAGACCATCATTTTGCACGATTACGGCAAGCAAGTCCAATTCCTGTGCTTGCAGGATTTGGTATCTCAACGTCTGAGCAAATAAAAAAGATGGGAGCACTAGCGGATGGTGTTATCGTCGGTAGTGCCATTGTAACAGCATTGCATGAAGGAGATATGGCAACAGTTGAAGAATTGGTTGCCGCTTCAAAAGGTGTGATAGCAAAGTCTACTCTATAGCAGAGTAGACTTTTTTGCTGTGAGATGGATAGAAGGATTGAACTGACGGATAGATAAGGAAAAGAGATGGATAGAATTTTAAATTGATGGATAAAACTATCAATCTAACGGATAGTGCGCATTATATAGAATTTCGGTATAATAGCTTTCGTAAGGAAGTGAGAAGATGATTCTATCAAAAAAAAGATGGCAGGTGGAGCGTCCAGACGCAACACTTGTACAAACGTTACAAAATGACTTACAACTTTCCGCGATTGCAGCAAAAATTTTAGCAGCACGAGGCTGTGAAACAACCGCTGACGCAGAAAGCTTATTAAATATGACCGAAGCAAATGTCCATGATCCTTTTCTCATGCATGGTATGACTGAAGCAGTGGCACGAATTGAGCAAGCACTAGAAAATGGTGAGAAAATTTTAGTTTATGGTGATTATGACGCCGATGGTGTGACAAGCACGACTGTCATGCTAAATGTTTTACTGGATCTTGGAGCGGATGCATCATTTAAAATCCCGAATCGTTTTATCCATGGCTACGGCCCACACGAAGCGCTATTTCGTGAAGCGTATGATGAGGGTGTACAGTTAATTATTACAGTGGATAATGGGATATCTGGTATCGAACCTATTCGTGTAGCCAAGGAGCTTGGTATGGATGTCATCGTGACAGATCACCATGAGCCAGGTGAGGAGCTGCCGCCAGCAGATATTATACTGCATCCTCGTCTACCAGAAGGGCATTATCCATTTGGTGAATTAGCAGGAGTGGGCGTAGCCTTTAAGCTAGCACATGCTTTATATAGAGAACTACCAATTCATTTAATTGAATTGGTTGCGATCGGAACTGTAGCAGATTTAGTCCCTTTAGTGGATGAAAATCGCTATCTTGTTAAACGCGGCATACAGGAACTGCGTCGTTCCCTTAGTCCATGGGTGCAAGCTATGTGTGACATAGCTAGTACAGAGCAGGCAAAAATTACGGAAGAAACAATTGGTTTTTATTTTGGCCCGCGATTAAACGCTGTTGGTCGACTCGGTGAAGCTGCTCCTGGAGTAGAGTTATTAATGGCTGAGGATAGTACAAGAGCAACTGCACTGGCAAAACAGCTAAATACCTGCAATACAGAGCGCAAAGATATTGTGAAAAGTATTACAGATGAAGCCATTGCGCTTATCGAAGCAGATGAAAAGATTGGCGATTCTTTAGTCCTTGTTGTGGCAGGGGAAGGCTGGAATGCAGGGGTTGTGGGGATTGTTGCTTCACGTTTGGTTGAGCAATACTACCGTCCAACCATTGTACTCTCACTCGATCCTGAAAAAGGCACAGCAAAAGGTTCTGCTCGAAGCATCGAAGGCTTCCATTTATATAATGAGCTAGCGAAAAATCGGGATATCTTACCGCATTTTGGTGGACATCCTATGGCGGCAGGTATGACTTTATCATTAGAGCATGTGGATGAACTACGCACACGCTTGGATGCTCAGGCAAGAGCTTGTTTAACAGAGGAGCAATTAACGCCGATTGTCCATATTGATATTCCGTTAAACATTGACGAAATATCAGCAGATGCTATTGAAGAAATTTCAACACTAGGCCCATTCGGTACAGATTTTCCAAAGCCCGTTTATGTACTAGAGGAAGTTGAAATTTCATCCATGCGTAAAATTGGAGCGGCTGAGAATCATATTAAAATGGAATTAACGAATGGCTATGACAAATTAGATAGTGTCGGTTTTAATAAAGGGCATTTACATGATGAATTAACGTATGGTATAAAAGTGTCCTTTATCGGCGATTTGCAAATTAACGAATGGCAAGGGCGTAAAAAGGCTCAATTTATGATCGAGGATGTTCAGACAACAGAATGGCAACTTTTTGATATTCGTGGCATCCGTCAAACCGCTCGCTGGCTCAATACGGTGCCGAAGGACGAGGCGAAGTTTATAGCATTTCGTCCAGAAACGATGGTTTATTATCAATCATTAATTGGTGTACCTATAACAGTAGTTGACCCTGCACTTTCAAATGTTGAACAAAGTGAATATATAGTCCTTCTCGATTTGCCACAACATGTTCAAAAGCTAGAAGAGGTTTTACAGAAAACGACGCCTTCACGTATTTATGCGCACTTCTATATGCCAGATTCACAATACTTCAGTGGCTTACCTACTCGTGAGCAATTTTCTTGGTATTATAAATTCTTGAAAAATCGACCAGCCTTTCCGCTTGATATGCATATTGCAGATTTAGCAAAGCATACTGGGTGGCCATTAGATACATTAAAATTTATGACACAGGTGTTTTTTGAGCTTGGTTTTGTTAAAATGGAGAGTGGACTGACGACTGTCAACGTGAATGCCCCAAAACAAGGACTAACAGAGGCACCGTCTTACAAACAACGTTCAGAACAGATTGAAATGGAGCAAAAGCTTGTCTATGCCCCTTATATAGAATTAAAACAATGGTTTGATGAACGATTACATTAATAGACGAAAAACGTTTCGTAGGAGGAGCAATAACATGGATTTAAAGCAATACGTCACAACAGTTGAAAACTGGCCGAAAGAGGGCATTACCTTCAGAGATATTACAACAATTATGGATAACGGATCTGCATACAAATATGCAACAGATCAAATCGTAGAATACGCAAAAGAAGTAGGAGCTGAAATTGTAGTTGGCCCTGAGGCTCGTGGCTTTATTATCGGTTGCCCAGTTGCCTATGCACTTGAAATTGGCTTCGCTCCTGTTCGTAAACCTGGTAAATTACCACGTGAGGTCATTAGTGCAGACTATGGTCTTGAGTACGGCAAAGATACATTAACAATGCATCATGATGCAATTAAACCTGGTCAGAAAGTTTTAATCTGTGACGATTTACTTGCAACTGGTGGTACAGTTGAAGCAACTGTTCGCTTAGTGGAACAATTAGGTGGTCAGGTAGTAGGTTGTGCATTCCTAATCGAACTTTTAGAATTAAATGGTCGTGCAAAACTTGGCGATTTAGCTATTAAAACACTTATTCAATATTAAGATCATTGGAAAAAGCGCCCTAATATGAGACACCCCGCAAACTTTTACGGGGTGTCTTTTACTCTTCATCATATGATTGTATGATTTTTTGCATTGTTCGCAACGTATCGTAGAAATCTGCATATTTTTCAATACCGACATCATCAATTATTCTATCTTGAATTTCTTGCCAAATGGGGGCAGCTTCCTGCAACTTCTCTAACCCTTTCTCAGTGAGCGTTATATTTTTAGTACGGGCATCGTGTGCGTCTCTGTTTAATTCTACATAGCCATTTTGCTTTAATAGCGTAATATTACGTGTCACCGTAGTTTGATCGAGTAGCAAAATTTCACCTAAACGGCTAATTGAGACGGCTTGCTGAAGGTCAATATGGGCAAGCATGGAATATTGTGTAACTTTTAAACCAGTGGGGTGTAGCAACTTATCGTATAATTGCGTTACAACTCTTGTTTTTTTTCTAAGATTTGCACAAACACAGATTTGTGTATAATCGACATTTTTTAGATGATTCATCATGGCTCAGTACTCCTTTTAGGGGATTCTACTAATTTTAAGTATACACCTAAGCGCTGGAAATTACTTCTTGACAGCTATCATAACGGTTACTATCATTATATATGTATATACATGCAAAGGAAACAAATAGACTACAAAACATGTATATACATGTTTTGTAGGCAATCTCACAAGAAAGTAGGTGTTAGGATGAAACGTGTTCATTACAGTTGGGTAATTTTAATCATCACATTTTTCTCGATTATTGTAGCAGGAATTACGATGTCGTCATCTGGCGTTTTTATTGATCCCCTCGAAAAGGAGTTCCAATGGGATCGCTCGACGATTGCCTTAGCATTCGCAGTAAGTTTGTTCTTATATGGCATATCCGGCCCATTTATGGCAGCGCTGCTTGAAGTCATTGGCTTAAAGAAAATGATGCTTAGTGCAATGGCAACTTTAGTTGGAGGGATATCTTTAACATTTTTCATGAGTCAATCATGGCAGTTAATCGTTATTTGGGGAGGCATTATTGGTCTCGGTGCGAGCCTCTTTTTAACTGTGCTCAGTCCTTATGTAGCCAACCATTGGTTTGTGAAACGTAGGGGGTTAGCGGTTGGTATTCTAACAGCTAGTACAGCCACAGGTCAATTAATATTACTACCGGTTCTAGCTATTATCATTGAACACTATTCTTGGAGATGGGCAATTGGTTTAATCCTGCTCCTTAGTACGATTATGTTCATCATGATTGCTATATTTATTAAAAACAAGCCGCAAGATTTAGGTTTAACCCCTTATGGACAACAAGAGATTATAAAAGAGCAGCAAGTTCATATTAAAAAGAATCCAATTAGTATGGCCTTTCATGGCTTACTAGAGGCAGTTAAGGTCAAAGCTTTTTGGCTATTAGCAGGAAGCTTTTTCATTTGTGGGCTATCAACGAGCGGATTAATCGGCACTCATTTTGTTTCTTATTGTATTACCTTTGGTGTTCCTTTAGTAACTGCTGCATCACTCCTTTCCTTTATGGGCGTCTTTAATTTACTAGGCACCACAGTATCTGGCTGGCTGTCAGATCGCTTTGATAATCGTTGGTTATTATTTTGGTATTACTTGTTAAGAGGAGCTTCTCTACTATTGCTTCCTTATGCACTTACTCAAGGATCCTTTGTGTTACTGACGATATTTACTATCTTTTATGGACTGGATTGGATTGCCACAGTGCCACCAACTATCAGTATTACACGACAAATCTTTGGCATGCAAAAAAGCAGTATTATTTACGGATGGATATTTGCCTCACATCAAGCAGGAGCGGCAGTTGCTGCGTATGGTGGAGGGTTAATTTATAAGTTTTTCAATTCTTACACGTGGGCTTTTTTCCTTGCTGGCCTATTCTGTGCATTGGCAAGCTTATTCGTTATCATTGTAAAAAAACAAACGCCTCAGCAAGGATAAACACTCGATTGAAAAAAAATTGAACCTCAACAGAAAGAGGTTCAACTTTTTTATCAATATTTTTTTTGACATTCAATAAACAAAAGTTTATAATATAAACAAATATAATAAAAGGTGATGCTATGAATGAAAGAGAACAGGCGGTGCTTGCTTTAATTCGCCAGAATCCGTTTATGTCTCAGCAAGAGATGGCCGATACAATGAATCTGTCTCGTCCTGTACTTGCTAATTTAGTGTCTAGTTTAACGAAGCAAGGAAAAATTGTAGGTCGTGCTTATATTTTACCCGAGGAAAATGAAATTATTTGTATCGGTGGAGCCAATCTAGACCGAAAATTCCATGTGAAGGGCAATGTTCAATTTGGGACATCCAACCCTGCCAGCTCTTCTTTTAGTGTAGGTGGTGTTGGTCGAAATATTGCTGAAAACTTAGGCAGATTAAACCATCAAGTGACGTTACTGACAACGGCTGGTAAAGATGCTGATTGGCAAGTAATTCAAGAAGCTTCAGAATCCTTTATGAATCTACGTTATGTGGAGCAACTACCAGAAGCTTCTACTGGTTCCTATACAGCTGTTATGGATGAACAAGGTGAGCTAGCACTAGCTGTAGCCAATATGGAGGTTTATGACCTTCTATTGCCAAGCTTGTTAAAAAAGCATGAAACAATGCTTGTTAACGCTGGTTGCTTTATTTTGGATTTAAATTGTCCGAAAGAAACAGTGGCTTATATCCAGCAAGTAGCCATTGCACGTGATATTCCACTTGTCATTGTGCCAGTATCTTCGCCTAAAATGAATCGACTACCTGAAACATTACAAGGCGTAACTTGGTTTATTTGTAACACGGATGAAGCGGAAACAATTGTTGGACATAAAATTGAAAACGCTACCCATTATGAAAAAGCTTTACTACAGCTCCTACATCTAGGCGCTGAACATGTCATTATCACGGCTGGCAGCAAGGGTGTGTATGCAGCATCCACAACGATTTCGCCTAGTCATTTTGCTGCAAAAGTGATTGACAAAATTGAAGATGTTACGGGTGCAGGAGATGCCTTTGTTAGCGCTGTTATTCACAGTTGGTTGACAGGACAATCTTTTGCGACATGTGTTGATGCGGGGTTAACGAATGCTAAAAATACATTGGCATCTCCGTATACAGTAAGACCTGAATTATCAGTAGATTTGTTAAAAAGTGAAATGGAGGAATAATAACATGAAAGAATTCATCGTATTATCAGAAGAAGTAAAAGCAGGACAAGCAAAAGGTCTACCAATCGTTGCTTTGGAATCAACAATTATTTCACATGGTATGCCCTATCCACAAAACGTGCAAACTGCGCGTGAAGTAGAGCAAATTATTCGTGACAATGGCGCAGTACCTGCAACAATTGCGTTAATTGATGGAAAAATTAAAATTGGTTTATCAGATGAAGAGCTAGAAATGTTCGGTAATGCACAAGGTGTTGCTAAAGCTTCACGTCGTGACTTAGGCTACTTACTAGCAACGAAAAAATTAGGCGCTACAACAGTTGCCGCTACAATGATCTGTGCAGAGCTTGCAGACATTGAAATCTTTGTAACAGGTGGTATCGGTGGTGTACACCGCGGAGCTGAAACAACAATGGATATCTCTGCTGACTTAGAAGAATTAGCAGAAACAAAAGTTGCAGTTATCTGTGCTGGAGCAAAATCTATTTTAGACATCGGTCTTACACTAGAATACCTTGAAACAAAAGGTGTACCAGTTGTAGGTTACCGTACAGATGAACTACCAGCATTCTATACACGCCAAAGTGGTTTCGATGTAAACTTCCAACTTGATACACCAGAGGAAATTGCAGAAATGCTACGTGCGAAATGGCAATTAGGCTTAAAAGGCGGCGCTGTCATTGCAAATCCAATTCCTGAAGTGGAAGCACTTGAACACGCATTTATTACAAACATTATAGAAAAAGCTTTAGTAGAAGCTGAAGAGAATGGTATTCAAGGTAAAAACGTTACACCATTCTTACTAGGCAAAGTAAAAGAATTGACAGAAGGTAAAAGTCTTGATGCGAACATTGCATTAGTGAAAAACAATGCAGTAGTTGGCGCGAAAATTGCCGTAGCTTACAATCAATTACACTAATCCATTTGTCGAAACAAGGACTCTTTGTGACATGTCGTCGCAGAGGGTCTTTTTCATTAAAAAGAAGAATATTTTTTCCATTTTTCAAACTGTTCACGAGATTAACTAAACTAAATGACACAGTCTCTTTACAATAGGCTACAAAATTTTATACAATTAAGTTTATATCTAATCTGAAAAATTTGACGAGCAAGGTGGACATGTTATGGCGAAAGAGCAAATTTTGACTCCTGAGGACGTTTTTGAGTTAGTCAAATCCTACATGAATGATGAAAATGTCGCATTCGTGAAAAAAGCATATGAATTAGCAAGGGATGCCCATATTGAGCAATTCCGTAGCTCTGGTGAACCGTATATTATTCACCCAGTACAAGTGGCAGGTATTCTAGCTGAATTACAAATGGACCCGGAAACTGTAGCGGCAGGTTTTTTACATGATGTTGTCGAAGATACGGATTTTACGCGGGATGATTTGGTACGGGAATTTGGCGAAGAAGTAGCAGTGCTTGTTGATGGTGTTACAAAACTAGGGAAAATTAAATATTTATCAAAAGAGGCACAACAAGCAGAGAATCATCGAAAAATGTTTGTAGCCATGGCGCAGGATATCCGTGTCATCTTAATTAAGCTAGCAGACCGTCTCCACAATATGCGTACGCTAAAGCATTTGCCTGCTGAAAAGCAACGACGTATTTCCAAAGAGACACTAGAGATTTTTGCACCACTTGCACATCGTCTTGGAATTTCGACTGTAAAATGGGAGCTTGAAGATACAGCACTTCGCTATTTAAACCCACAGCAATATTATCGTATTGTTAGTTTGATGAAGAAAAAGCGAGATGAACGTGAGGCTTATTTAGAGAATGTCATGGCTGAGATGAAATCACAGTTGAATGAGGTTGAAATTGAAGCTGACGTATATGGCCGACCAAAACATATTTACAGTATTTATCGAAAAATGGTGCTACAAAAGAAACAGTTTAATGAAATTTATGATTTACTGGCCATTCGTGTACTTGTAGATAGTATTAAAGATTGCTATGCCGTTTTAGGGATTGTGCATACATTATGGAAACCGATGCCAGGGCGCTTTAAAGATTATATTGCTATGCCGAAACAAAACCTCTATCAATCCTTACACACGACTGTTATTGGTCCTTATGGTGATCCATTAGAGGTACAGATTCGTACAAAGGAAATGCATAAAATTGCAGAGTACGGGATTGCGGCACACTGGGCTTATAAGGAAGGTAAAAACGTAGATCATCAAAAGCAAAATGTCGATCAAAAATTAACGTGGTTCCGTGAAATTTTAGAGTTCCAAAATGAATCTTCTAACGCTGAAGAATTTATGGAATCCTTAAAATTTGATTTGTTTTCTGATATGGTTTACGTCTTTACACCTGAAGGTGATGTGATTGAATTGCCAGCGGGTTCCGTTTCAATTGATTTTGCTTATCGTGTCCATTCGGAAGTCGGAAATCGTACGATTGGGGCAAAAATCAATGGGAAAATGGTGCCACTTGATACACCACTGAAAACGGGCGATATCATTGAAATTTTAACATCTAAGCAATCCTTTGGTCCTAGCCGAGATTGGTTAAAAATAGCGCAATCCTCGCAGGCAAAGAATAAGATCAAGCAATTCTTTAAACGACATCTGCGTGAAGAAAATATTGTCAAAGGTAAAGAAATGATTGAAAAGGAAATTCGCGCTCAGGATTTTGATTTAAAGGAAACCATGTCACCAGAAAACCTTAAACGAGTGTGTGATAAATTTAACTATACGAATGAGGAAGATTTGTATGCGGCAGTTGGTGTGAATGGAATTACTGCACAGCAAGTGGTTAATCGTTTAGCAGAAAAACGCCGTAAAGAGCGTGAGCAGGAAGAAGCTTTAGAGAAAATCGAACAAAAAATGAAAAATCCAATTCCACAAAAACGTACGGAATCGGGTGTCATTGTAAAAGGCATTGATAATATGCTTATTCGACTTTCTCGCTGCTGTACGCCTGTGCCTGGAGATGATATTGTGGGCTTTATTACAAAGGGGAGAGGTGTTTCTGTACACCGTGCCGACTGTCCAAATATTCAAATCGAGGATGAGCAGGAACGTTTAATTGAAGTGGAATGGGAACATGGTGTCATCCCTGAGAAAAAAGAATACCCAGTTGATATCGAAGTATCAGCCTTTGATAGACCTGGTATTTTAAATGAGATCATGCAAATTGTTAGCGAAACAAAAACGAATATTTTAGCAGTTAGTGGTCGTGCTGATCGTGATAAAATGGCGACAATTCATTTGACGATTTCGATTTCAAACATTTCACATTTGCATAAAGTTGTCGAACGAATTAAACAAACACCAGATATTTATTCGGTGCAGCGTGTCATCAATTAGTGATAAGCAACTAGAATTGGGGTTTTAATGCATGAAAGTAGTATTACAGCGCAGTAAAGCTGCCTCTGTAACAGTGGACGGAATTGTTACAGGAGCAATTGATCGTGGTTATGTTCTTCTGGTAGGCATTACACATGAAGATACCCAGGAGGATGTAGCCTATTTAGCGAAGAAAGTAGCTAATTTACGCCTTTGGGAAGATGGTGATGGAAAAATGAATCATTCCATTATCGAGCATGGAGGCGCTATTTTGTCCGTTTCACAATTTACATTGTATGGGGATGCAAAAAAGGGAAATCGTCCAAGTTTCATAAGTGCAGCTAGACCTGAGGTAGCAGAACCGCTGTGGGAAGCATTTAATCAAGCACTGCGTGAACACGGTTTACATGTGGAAATAGGTATTTTTGGTGCAATGATGGATGTTGCATTAATTAACGATGGTCCAGTAACAATACTTCTAGAGTCAAAATAATGGAACATTTCCTATAGTTCCTTCATATACTAAAAAGTATGTTTAGTTTTATAGGAAGGGGTGTCTTGAACATGACGCAGATAGGAAGTATATCCAATCCATATTTATACGAAACTCTTAAAATGATGATTGGTCAGGCAGTTGTAGTGCAAACAGAAAATACTCTTCAGCAAGGTATTTTATTATCAATACTACCTGACCATATGATTTTAGAAATTAGTCGTACGCCTTTCTTCATTCGGATGGAGGAAATTGTATGGGTTACATTGGAAACTACAAAAAAATGAGTAAGTATGAACCTTCGAATCACAATAGAATAGAAGGTTCTTTTTTTTATGTATTTATGGTTTAATAAATAGAATTATTAGAATAATATGTTTAGTAAAGGGGTTGAAAATAATGCAAACAATTGCGATTCTCGGTTCATTGTTTTTCTGGAATAATATAAAGCAACATTTCACAATGTTTCCCAAAGCACAATTTATTCATTTTCCTTACACTTCACCTAAGCAGTGTGTAGATCTCATTGATGAAGCGGCATCATGTTCAGATATTGTACTATTTGCTGGGTCGATTCCTTATTTTTATTGCTATGAGAAAATACAAGCGTCTCAAATACAAGCAACATATATTCCTTTTGATGAATTAACATTAACGCTTTCGCTATTATCTCTACAACATAATGAAAGGGTAGAACTACCTCAACTTTCGATAGATGTACCAAGAAAGGATAGCTTCTATCAAGTAATGAAAGAGGCTGGTATTTCATCTACAGATGTATATGTAATGGATTACGCATGGGTTTATGAACAACCTGAAAAAATAGCTGAACTCAATATTTCTGATTATGTCCGCTATCATAAGGAATTATTTGAAACGGGAAAAACGTCATTGGCACTTACTAGCTTACACGCAGTTTATATTGAGTTACAAAAATTAGGGGTCCCTGCGAAGTATATGGTTGAAAGCAAACAAACATTTACAATGACGATTAATACAGCACTAGATGCTTATAAACATACATTGTTGTCTGCCTCGCAGATTGCAGTTGTCTCTATTTGTAGCAAGCAAAATTTATTGGTGAATCACCAAGCGTTTCTACATAATTTAGAAAAGATTTGCAAGCGTTTTCAAGCGAGAGTAACACAGTCACAACAAGAGCCTTATGTAATCATTTCCACTAGAGGTGTGATTGAAAAGCTTGAACCTAATTATTTAAGTTCCATAATCGAGCAATGTGAACGACAATTTGAAACCTTTTTTACGATTGGTATTGGCTATGGGTATTCATTACATGAAGCAGAAGTGCATTCTTCCCAAGCTTTATTTTTCACGTCCAAATGGAAAGATTCCTCGACAGTGATGTGCTTGGTAGATGCGGATAATCGGTTACATGGACCATTATTTGAGAATAATAAAGAAATCTCATTAAGTAGCAATAATAAAGAAATTTTAGAGATCGCTGAGAAGGTAAAAATGAGTGCCAAAAATTTAAATGTAATGAAGCAATTTATTTCAGTCACTAATAACCGCCCCTTTTCAGCAGCTGAATTAGCGCAATACATGAATTTGTCACGTAGATCTGCTGAGCGCATTATTATTCGGTTAATCGAGCAAGACTATTTTATGTTAGCGGGGGAGGAGCAACCTTATCTCCAAGGCCGTCCTAGAAAGCTTTATAAAGCAACAACCAAATGGACTTTCTGAAATGATAGAAAATTAATACTTTACAAAAAAATCGAACTCATGTATATTTATTTTCAATTAACGACATATAGCGACAATAGTTTGCTAGTGTTTAAATCTATTAAAAGGAGGGTGATGTTATGGCAAATGAACAAAGTGTAAAAAAGAAAAGTTGGCTGAAAGTACCTCATACATATACCATTATTTTTGCTATTATTTTTCTAGCAGGTATCGCAAGCTACATTATTCCAGCAGGAGAGTTTGAACGTGTAGAGGATAAGGATGGACGAATGCTCGTTGTGGATGGAAGCTACCATCAAATTGAGAGTGATCCAGTATCATTTTTCGAAATGTTTACTGCCATTCCAATGGGTCTTGAAAAAGGGGCTCAGATTATTTTCTATATTTTCTTAGTCAGTGGTGTATTTGGCATTATTCGTTCCACAGGTGCCATTGAGGCTGGTGTTTATAAAGGGGTAAAAGCTTTAGAGGGAAGGGAAAAATTACTCATTCCTTTATCGATGATTTTATTCTCTGTTGGTGGTTTTACAATGGGGATGGCTGAAGAAACGATTATTTTCGTACCGATTGGTGTAGCAATTGCCCGTGCTATGGGCTTTGATGCTGTGACAGGGACTGCCATGATCACACTTGGTGCTGCCAGTGGCTTTTTTGGAGGAATGCTTAATCCCTTTACAGTGGGGGTTGCGCAATCATTAGCAGATGTACCCTTATTTTCAGGGATTGGTTTCCGGGCAGTAGTCTATATTCTTGTTTTAGGTTTTGCTATTTTCTACGTGTCTCGCTATGCCTTCAAGGTGAAAAAGGACCCACAGGCAAGTGTTATTTATGATATCGAGCAAAAGGCTAAATCCAATGTGTCTGCGATTGACATTCCTACATTAACAGGGAAGCATAAAGTCGTATTTATTGTCATGGCTTGTGGGATTGGCTTTAATATTTATGGCGTATTTAATTGGGGTTGGTTCTTAACACAGTTAACAGCATCCTTTTTAATTATGGGATTAATTGCTGGTCTCATTGGGGGATTGAAGCCTGCCACTATTTTTGACTCCTTTATTGATGGGGCAAAGGCTGTAACCTTTGGTGCATTAATCGTAGGTTTTGCCCGTGCGATCACGGTTGTTTTAGAGCAAGGGAAAATTATTGATACAATCGTTTATGCAGCATCAGAAACTATTGGACATTTACCACACGCTATCAGTGCAATCGGCATGTTAGTTATCCAAGCACTTTTGAATTTATTTATTTCATCCGGTAGTGGACAGGCAGCCGCAACAATGCCGATTATGATTCCGATTACCGATCTATTAGGTTTAGAACGACAAGTTGCTGTTTTAGCCTTCCAATATGGAGATTCATTAACAAACTCAATTATCCCTACTTCATCGGCCTTAATGGCTTATCTAGCCGTTGCAGGTATCCCATATGAAAAGTGGATAAAATTCATTTGGAAGATGATTCTAGGCTGGGCAGTAATCGCATGTCTTGCGTTAATTGCTGCAGTAGCACTAGGGATTTCTTAAAATGTGGAAAAAGCTGTGGGCTACTCTGTAAAATTGAAGACAAGTGAATGTATTATAAATCTGTAATATTAAGAGATTGTCTTTAACGTCGCACAGTATATTAAATAATTAGTACATCACTTCTATGTAGTGGTGTACTTTTTTGTTTATTAGACCGTCAAATGACCTCATAGACTATCACAACAACCCTAAGGATAAAAATATTTACAGTAGATAAACGTTGTGAGGAAATAAAATGTACACTCTATTTGGGGAAGATAGCCTGAAGAAATGGCTGAATTTGTCCAAAGACTGATTCAAACTGAACGATAAATTGCAAAAAATGAAAACAACTAGGTTTATTCCTAATTTGTAACGTTAAGAGACAGCAATTGCTGTCTCTTATTCCACAATCTATCCCGATAATGGAAGATCATTATTGTATAGTTATAACTTAATTTGTTAGGACAATTTTTTTACCTCTCTTTGCAGATTCTCTAACTGCATCTAACAATTGGTGTAGCTTAACAGCGTCATTAAAATTAGGAATTTTACTTTTATGTTCAAATATGTCTTTCGCCAGAATAGTATAAGCACGGTCAACATACCTTCTTGGACCATCATTTTTTACTGAGGATACGTTTACTTCTTCAATGTAAACATCATCTGTTGCAGTATTTAAAGATGCATAATCAGGATGTGTAATCTTTTCGACTTTGAGATTACCAAATTGAACATGACCTGAAGAATTATTTTGTGTTAAACGAAAAATACCCTTTTCCCCTCTAATCTCCAAATTAAAATTTGGATATACGCCAGCTTGAATATGAACAGATGTTGAAGTACCATCAACGAGTGTTCCATGTATTAATATTTGATCAGCAGTATTTTTAGATGTTTTAGTTCCAGTTTCTTTTATAATTGCTTCTGTATAATTTATATTCATAGTAGCTGTTAATTCTTTAAAATCACCTAGAATATAGCAAAGAATATCGAGAGAATGCCCTCCATGAATGGTTAGTAAGTTAGCTCCATTCTCCTTTTTTAGTAGATACGCGCTTCTTTGGTCAGTCATTCTCCCCTTAGATTGAGTAGCTACTTGCATAGTGCAGGATAGTACTTTCCCTATTTCTCCCTTCTCTATCGCCTGCTTTAAATAATTAACTTCTGGAGATTGCCTAGCTTGTAGACCAATAGCATGGTGAATATTCGCTTGATTAGCTAATTTTTTCAACTCTTTAGCTTGTACAGTATCTACACCTAAAGGCCATTCACAGTAGAGATGTTTATTTTCCTCAATGGCGGCTATACAAGCTTCGTAGTGGAAAGGAACTTTTATACTAACTACTACTAAGTCAACATCTTTAGATTTAGCTAATTCCTCATAATCTGTAAAAGCCAAGGTAGCATTAACCTTTATGGCACTTTTTTTTGCAGTTTCCATTCTAGAAGTTCCAATAGCTGTGATTCTATAAGAAGGATTTTCTATAAGAGCTGGAATATGTGTTTTACTAGCCCACTGATTATTTAATGATCCACCTATAATTCCTACATTAATTACTTGTTCCTCCATCGATTATCCCTCCAAAATTTTATAGTAGTGATTATCTCTAAAGTTAGTATAATTAAAATAAAACATCATTAATAATGTTGATTTATGATGTTTATATCACTTTTTTTGATGGGAGAAGAAAATAAAGTGGATATAGAAAACATGAAAGCATTTGTTACAGTGGCAGAGTTAGAAAGCATTTCAGGTGCTGCAATTGAGCTAAATCACCTTCAATCCAATATGACTGCAAAAATAAAAAAGATTGAATCTTATTATAATCAAGAACTGTTTATCAGAAATTCAAAGGGAGTAAAATTAACAAGATATGGAGAAAAATTATATCATCAATTTAAAAAAATACTATTTCTTTGGGAAGAAACAGAAAATAAGATGAAAAAGAATGAGGAAAAAATCCGTATTGGTACGATGATATCAGGCGGTGGGATGCAATTCTCGAGTGCGTTAAATAAATTATTTGAAACCTACCCTGATTTATCGATAAACTTAAAAACTGGTTCAACAGAATATATTGAAGAACAAGTCCTTCTTGGAAATATTGATATTGCTTATACGATTGGCTCTCTAAACAATAAGCAAATAAATTATAAAAAAGTAGGACTTGAAGAAATGGTTATAATCGGGAATGCTATAGAATCAAACATGAACTTTGATGCGTATGTAAGTGGGAAAAACATACTTGTATTATCTGATAGGTGTTTGTATCTCTCCATATTAAATAGTATTTTCACAGGCTTAAATATTAAATACGGTGAAATCATTGAAGTGGGAGAACTTGAAACCTTAGTACAGTTCGCAATGATGGGTATGGGAATATCCTTAGTACCCAAGCGCATAGCAAAACGTTATAAAATCAATAATTATTTAGAAGTCCCATCATCGTATAGATACATCGACTTTTATCTAATTACTCGTCTAAGTCATGAATTACCTTTAGAAAAACAGTTTATTGAGTTAAATAACTCACTTATAAACAATATTTAATAAATATACTTCGTTGTTAAAATCCCTTATTCCATTAAATGGCCAGATTGTTGGACACAATTAAATAACATTCTTCAACTAACTTGAACCTTTAGCTGTAGAAGAAACAAGGTCATAACTAAAAGTAAAAGAACTTACCACATATTTAAATCTATTTGAATTACCACAATAAATGATTGTTGAAGGGGAGAATTAGTTGTTGTGTGAAATAGGGACATTTGTAGTATAAAAAGAGGATAGATAGAGCAAATTCCTCAAGCTCTCCTATCCTCCTTTTAATGTCTATACATATAATGTGTGACATTAAATAAGAATGCACTATTTAAAATGGTTTCAGATTATTTAAAAGATATCAACCACAGCTTTTTGTTTATTCTTCTTGCTCATTAAAGTAGTTAAGAATACCTTGATAAATACCGAGAGTCGCCTGTTCACGGAATTTTGCCGTTGTGATGACGCGCTCCTCACTTGAATTACTTAAAAATCCTAACTCGATAAGGACTGCTTTCTGACGATTTTCTCGTAGTACTAAGTAGTTACCTTGTTGTGTTCCACGATCTCTCAAATCTATTTTACTGGATAGCCCATCATGAATTGATTCAGCAAGCCCTTTCTGAGTACTATTCATATAATAGGACGTGAAGCCGTTAATAGAGCTATCGTCTGTTGCATCATAATGAAGACTAATAAAGGCATCTGCCTCATATTGATGGGCAATCGATACACGCTTACGCAATGCCACATATTCATCTGATTCCCTCGTCATGACCACGTTTGCGCCTGCAGCACTTAACTTGGAAGCAAGGAGAGTGGCTGTTTTCAAGGTAATGCCTTTTTCCTCTGTACCACGTTGACCTGTTGTACCATGGTCATTCCCACCATGACCAGCATCGACAACAATCGTCAGTCCGTTTAATGTACCTTTTTTACGAGGTTCTTCTTTTACTTTTTGTGGGGTCGTCGCTTTGTTGGAACTTGTTGTCACAACCCAGTTCGCAACAAATGCTGTCTTTTCGCCATCTAATTGTATTTCATAAAAATCATTTTTTACGCCAACAATCGGGTAATTTAGGCCAGCATCTACACGCTCGACAACTTCAGCCGCCGTTGAGGCATCAGTTCGTAGGTTTGTCCCATTATAGATAATCGTAACGGATTCCAACTCTTTGGAAGAGGAAGTTTTTGATGTACTCTTTACTTTATTGGAGAATGTGCCGTAAAAACTATAGACCCATCCAGTTTTTTTATTATTGTACTGAATTTGTACCCAGTTATGCTCATGAGCTAGTACTTTAAATGTTTCACCTTTTGTAACAGTACCGATTTTTTTAGCATTCAAGTCTGGTTTTTTACGAATGTTTAGGTTATCCACTAAAATAGTAAAGGTTGTATCTTTGTTAACAGGTGTTGTAGTTGTTGTAGTCACTTCTACAGCATTTTCTATAGGTTCTGTTTCTTTTTTTGGACTATCGTTAATCGTGACATAATCCTTCGAAACCCATCCCGTTAGTCCATTCCAATCAACTTTTGCCCATTCACCATTTTCTTCAATGAGGTTTACTTGGTTGCCCGTAGAAAGTTGACCCAGAACAGCTGAAGAAATATCAGGCTCTGTTCGAATATTTAAACGATCAACTTGTGAGATGACGGTTTTATCTATGGCTTGTTTAGCGTTTGTAGGAGCTGTCAGCCAAGAGGCAACCCATCCTTCGTAGTTCCCTGCTTTTACTTGAATCCAATCACCTTCACGACCAATAGAGGTTAAAGGATCGCCTTCTTCTAAAGTCGTAATAATTGGATAAGATAATCCAGGACCCTCACGCAAATGAAGAATCGTTCCAGCGACTTTTAGATCACTGGTGTCAGCGGAAGCTTTTTGAACAAAGTTCTTATTTGGCATCGCAATCGTTACCATTAGTACGAAGATGATTATACTATGTAAAATTGTTGTCCTCATCAGATTCCTCCTATTCCTTGTGCTATTTTACCATGCTTTTGTCATAAAATTCGTGGTAAAAAGGTAATGGAATTTGTTATTTTCTTAACAGTCTTATGAAAAATACAAAAATAGTTGACATTGTCTTGGCTAGTGACTAACATAAAGGGTAATCGAAAAATGATTAATCGCTTATGACCAAGCAAGTAGCGTATACCTCTATTGGAGAAGAGAGGGAAAGACTTAGGCTGCAATCTTTCCTACAAAAATGTAACACGCGAATAACACTTGAGAGGCTTTTTTCTGAAAAGCATTGCTTAGCTTAGTAGGAAAAAACGGAATCGGCCGTTATCCGATTACGAGGAGGACACATGTAGTAATTTGTGTCAACTAGGGTGGAACCGCGGAAGCTTATACAGCTCTCGTCCCTTGCTATGGCAAGGTGACGGGGGCTTTTTTGTTGTCCAAAAAGCTAGTGGTTTTTCTGGAGATATTGTTCGATCAATAGTGAGTGAGTATTTTATAAAAGTTGGTGAGATCCGCTCAAACCGAAGTGAAACCACGCGCCGAAGAGGTGAGACCCCTCACACAATGTGGAACGAAACCTGTTCAATCATAAGCAATCAATATAGGAGGGAATTACATGAGTTTTAAAGTACCACGAGGGACACAAGATATTTTGCCTGGTCAATCTGAAAAATGGCAAAAGGTTGAAGCGATTATTCGTGATATATGTCGTGTTTATCGCTATAACGAAATTCGTACACCGATTTTCGAACAAACTGATTTATTTGCACGTGGTGTTGGTGAAACAACAGATGTTGTGCAAAAGGAAATGTATACATTTGAGGATCGAGGGGGCCGTTCGTTAACATTACGTCCTGAAAATACAGCTGGTGTCGTGCGTGCCTATGTGGAACATAAAATGTTTGGTGCACCTGATCAGCCAGTCAAGCTTTCTTACTTAGGACCAATGTTCCGCTATGAACGTCAACAAGCTGGTCGTTATCGTCAATTTGTGCAGTTTGGTGTAGAGGCAATTGGTTCAGCAGATCCTGCAATCGATGCAGAAGTCATTGCTCTTGCGATGGACGTCTATGAATCAGCAGGATTAAAGGATTTAAAATTGGTGATCAATTCATTGGGTGACAAAGTAACACGTGATACACACCGTACAGCATTATTACAACATTTTGAGTCACATATTCATGAGTTTTGCTCAGATTGTCAAAATCGTTTGCAAAAAAACCCATTACGTATTTTAGATTGTAAGGTGGATCGTGAGCACCCATTAATGCAAACGGCACCGGCATTAACAGATTTTCTTACTGAAGAATCCGCTGCTTATTTTGCACAGGTGAAAACGTATTTAGATACATTGGGTATTTCTTATGAGGTTGATCCAAATCTTGTGCGTGGGCTTGATTATTACAATCACACAACGTTTGAAATTATGTCTACAGCATCTGGCTTTGGTTCGATTACAACACTATGTGGTGGTGGACGCTACAATGGCCTAGTGCAAGAAATTGGCGGCCCAGATGTACCAGGTATTGGTTTCGCATTAAGTATTGAACGTTTGTTATTAGCGCTTGAAGCAGAGGGCGTTGAATTAGATACAGCTTCAGGGTTAGATGTTTATATTATTGCAATGGGCGATGAAGCGAAGCAAAAGGCTGTAGAACTTACTAGTACTTTCCGTGCGAAGGGGCTAGCAACAGAGATGGATTATTTAGATCGTAAAATGAAAGCCCAAATGAAATCAGCTGATCGCCTTGGTGCAAACTATACGATTGTCCTTGGTGAAACAGAGCTTGAAGAGCAAGCGGCTGCTGTCAAGCATATGGAATCTGGTGAGCAACACAAAGTGGCATTTTCAGAGCTAGTGAACTATTTATCACAACAATCATAAAACAGGCAGTAGTTATCTTGACCTATCCTAGATAACTACTGCAAAGTCACATAGCATTTTTATGCTACATAAATTGAAGATATTTTGGAGGAATTTAACAATGGCTACAAGAACACATGCTAGTAACGAGCTTTCAGAAGCGTTACAAGGCGAAAAAGTCGTATTAAAAGGTTGGGTGCAGCGTCGTCGTGACCTTGGGGGTTTGATTTTTATTGATTTGCGTGACCGTACAGGTATTACACAAGTCGTTTTTAGTCCAGACGTTGCAGAGGCACATGCATTAGCGGATAAAGTGCGTAGTGAATACGTGATTGAAGTGGAAGGTATGGTTATCCTTCGTACAGAAGATCAAATTAACCCGAATGTACCAAACGGTAAAATCGAGGTAGAAGCAACAAAATTAGTCGTGATTAATACGGCAAAAACAACACCATTCCAAATCGAAGATCGCACAGACGTATCTGAAGACCTACGTTTAAAATATCGTTATCTTGACTTACGCCGTCCGGTGATGTTCGATACATTCAAAATGCGTTCGGACGTTACACGTACAATTCGTAACTTCTTACAAAATGAAGGCTTCTTAGAAGTAGAAACACCGATTTTAACTAAATCAACGCCAGAGGGTGCTCGTGACTATTTAGTGCCATCACGTGTACATGAAGGTGAATTTTATGCATTACCACAATCACCTCAGTTGTTTAAACAATTATTAATGGTTGCTGGATTCGAGAAATATTTCCAAATTGCACGTTGCTTCCGTGATGAAGACTTACGAGCTGACCGTCAGCCAGAGTTTACACAGGTGGACATTGAAACAAGTTTCTTAACACAAGAAGAAGTATTAGAAATGAACGAGCGCTTAATCCAAGCAGTTATGAAAGAAGTGAAAGGAATCGATATTCCTGCACCATTCCAGCGCATGAAATACCAAGAAGCAATGAATCGCTATGGTTCAGATAAACCAGACGTACGTTTTGGATTAGAATTAGTAGCGTTAAATGATATTTTTGAAGGCTGTAATTTCAAAGTATTTGCGGATACTGTTGCACAAGGGAAACAAGTGAAGAGTATCAATATTAAAGGGGCAGCAGACAACTATTCTCGTAAAGACATGGATGAATTAACAAAATTTGTTGGTATTTACGGTGCAAAAGGTCTTGCTTGGTTAAAGGTTACAGAAGAAGGCTTAAATGGCCCGATCGCGAAATTCTTTGATGAAGCGTTAGCGGCAGCATTAATCGAACGAATGGGAGCTGAAGTTGGCGATATTCTTGTATTCGTAGCAGATAAAGCATCTGTTGTAGCTGCTTCTTTAGGGGCACTTCGTACGAAATTAGGACAAGATTTAAACTTAATCGACGAATCACAATTTGCCTTCCTATGGATTACAGATTGGCCACTATTTGAATACTCTGAGGAAGATGGACGTTATTATGCAGCACACCATCCATTCACACGTCCGTTTGATGAAGATATTGCATTAATGGATACTGACCCTTCAGCTGTTCGAGCGCAAGCGTATGATATCGTATTAAACGGCTATGAGCTTGGTGGTGGTTCATTGCGTATTTATGAACGTGACCTACAAGAAAAAATGTTTGAATTACTTGGCTTCTCAGAAGAAGAGGCACAAGCACAATTCGGCTTCTTATTAGAAGCATTTGAATATGGTGTGCCACCGCATGCTGGTCTTGCATTTGGTCTTGATCGCTTTGTCATGCTATTAGCGGGTCGTCACAATTTACGTGATACCATTGCATTTCCGAAAACAGCAAGTGCAAGCTGCTTAATGACAGAAGCACCAAGTGAAGTATCATCTGAGCAATTAAGCGAGTTAAGCTTAGCCATCAAACCATTCAAAAAATAATAAATAATGCAAAATACCTGGATTTTCTAGCAAATACTGTTGGAAATCTAGGTATTTTTTGCGTTTTTTAAAGAAACTATAGATTATTAGATAAAATAGTTTGAATTATCAGAAAATCAATGATAAGATAACTGTAATACGAATCCTGATGTGTTTGTCTAACTGCTAACTGTACTTCACAGTTTTGACCGAACACTATCGAATCGGGAGCCTTCATTTTGTGGTCGCAAACATGCCCCTAAGGGAGCGGGACGTTTAAAGCTGCAAAGCGGGCACCCCCCTGCAAATTGCGGGTTCAAAACGAATGTTTCTTGGCATTACGGCACAATTGGGATTCGTCCAATACATAGGAGTGAAAAGAAGCTAGTGAATAGCTTCTTTTTTTATGCAACTATTGAAGGGAGATTTGCACATGCAACTTGGATTAAAGGGAAATGAAGTCAAACTCGTGCCATATGATCAGGAGTGGAAGTGTGAATTTCAACGAGTTCGGGCTAACATCATGGAACAATCAACTATTGAATCTGACCGTATTCAACACATTGGTAGTACATCCATTGAGGGAATACAAGCTAAACCAATAGTGGATATTTTAATCGGCGTAGATAACCTAGAGCAATCATCCGAGTCATTGTTGAAAAAATTAAGAAACATAGGTTTTTACAGATTACGTGTAAAAAGACCAAATGAAATCGTATGTGCAAAATTTACAGACGATACATTTGAAGTTAAGACACATTTTATTCATATCGTAAATTTTCAAGGGGAAAAGTGGCATGATTTATTGTTCTTTAGAGATTTTTTAAATAACAATGACTCAGTAAAAAAACAGTACGAAACATTGAAAGCATCCTTCCTTAAAAATCAATTAAATGGAATAGAAGAATATACATTGTATAAAGAACAATTTGTGCAGTCCATTGTGAATAAAAGACATTTTTTATAGAAAAATTTAGAAAATATAAAAAAATCACTTTTTAATTTTGGTAAATCAGCATATAATTGGTATAGACAACTATACCTTTTTGGATGCTGGCATAATGGCTCCTAAAAACAGGATGGGGGTAAAGCGTTTGAAGGATACACTATTAATCTCTAATGTCACAATGATTAACCCTGATGGTCAGCCATTTGAAGGTGATCTCTATTTGGAAGATGGTAAGATTATTCAAATAGGGCAAGGGTTATCCATGGAGGCAGAACAATACATTAATGGGCAAAATAAAGATTGGTTACTGCTCCCTGGTTATATTGATATGCACATTCATGGTTCAGCTGGACATGATACGATGGATGCTACTCAACTAGCCCTGCATGAAATGGCACAGTCTTTAGTACGAGAAGGTGTTACGGGTTTCCTTGCAACGACAATGACACAATTAATAGCCGAAATTGAAAGCGCTTTAGTGAATGTTGCACACTATGAACGTAGAGATGGAGAAGCCGATTTACTAGGTATACATGTGGAAGGCCCATTTGTATCGAAAAAACGTGCTGGTGCGCAACCAGTAGAGTACATGATTAGTCCGACAATTGAACAATTTGCTTATTGGCAAAAAATAAGCAACCATCGTATAAGACAGATAACTGTTGCTCCAGAAATAGAAGGTGGATTTTCATTTCTGGAAGCATTAAAGAACTTCAATGTAATCCCATCTATTGGTCATTCAGATGCTACAATAGAGGAAGTCAATAAGGCTGTAACATTAGGCATAAGCCAAGCTACTCATTTATATAATCAAATGCGTCCATTTCATCATCGAGATCCAGGTGTCGTCGGTGGTGTATTGTTGGAAGACAAGATTAAAGTTGAATTGATAGTAGATTTTGTGCATAGTCATCCTCACTCGGTCAAACTAGCCTATCGAACAAAAGGTGCGAAAGGCATCATTCTCATTACTGATGCGATGCGAGCGAAAGGCTTGCAGAATGGTGAGTATGATCTAGGTGGGCAAACTGTGCAAGTAAGTGAAAAAGGTGCTCATTTAGCGAACGGTTCCTTAGCTGGAAGCGTCTTAACTATGGAACAAGCAGTGAAAAATATGAAGGCCATTACGAATTGTTCATTACAAGAAATTGTGGCTATGTCCTCGACAAATGCCGCTGAACAATTACAGCTTTCCAAGAAGGGCCGAATTGAAGAAGGCTTTGATGCAGATTTTGTAGTGCTCGATCGACAATTAAATGTGCAAAAAACTATTTGTCGAGGTAAAGTTGTATTTGAGAAATCATAAATCGGCGATAAGGAAGGTGCAAGATTTGGTAGAGAAAAACTCTCATATACCTATTTATATACAAATAGAAGAGATTATTAAACAAAGAATTTATTTAGAAGAATACAGAATCGGTGAAACAATACCATCAGAAAGAGAGCTTTCTGCACAATTTGATGTTAGTAGAATGACTGTACGTCAATCCATTACTAATCTAGTAAATAGCGGTCTATTATACCGGGAAAAAGGGAGGGGAACTTATGTTGCCAACCCGAAATTAGAGCAACCGTTAAAGGGATTAACGAGTTTTACTGAAGATATGCGAGCCAGAGGTATGGAACCAAGCAGTAAAGTATTAAGATTTGAGAAAATCATACCACCAGTGGATATTGCCAGAGATTTAATGATAGAGCCTGGAGATGAGGTGTTCTTTGTAGTGCGAATTAGGAATGCCGATTCTCAGCCAATGGCAATTGAAAGAACGTATATCCCTGTCAAAATATACCCAGAGTTGGATGAGAAGCAAATAATGGGCTCACTCTATGCCTTAATCGAAGCAAAATTCCATCAAAAAATTGGAAATGCCGTACAGCAAATGGAAGCAGCTATTGTATCAAAAGAAGATAGTAAATTTCTACAGATTAATCAAACAGCACCTGTTTTAATTATTAAACGTACGAGTTATTTATCGGATGGAAAACCTTTTGAGCTTGTACGCAGTACCTATCGAGCTGATCGCTACAAATTTATAAGTGAAATAAAAAGGTGATTTTATGCATGCATATTTTTCTGAAATCGAAAAGTTAATCCAGGTTGTGAAGGAACAGGAGACTGCGCGAATAAATGAAGCGGCGCAAATCATTGTGCAACGCCTTCAGAGAGGGGGTATCATCCAATTATTTGGTTGCGGTCATTCTCAGCTATTAGCACAGGAGGCGTTTTATCGTGCTGGAGGTTTGGTACCTGTACGTCCTATCTTTATTGAACCTCTAGCATTACATGCTGGAGCTTTAGCCTCCTCTATTAACGAGAAGGATCCAACTATTATTTACCAACATAAGGAACAGTTTGACTTTCATGAAAATGACATTTGCATTGTGATTTCAACTTCAGGGAGAAATGCAGCACCTATTGACGCAGCTTTATTAGCTAAGGATGCTGGGGTATTCGTTGTATCCCTCCAATCGCTTGTCTATAGGGAACAGGCTACACGCCATCACAGTGGGCTACGGCTAGAAGAAGTGGTAGATTTCGTGATCAATACTCATATACCTATTGGTGATGGTGTTCTGCATATACATGAAATGCAGTATGCGCCAGCATCAACTGTTATAGGTTCACTGCTATTAAATGCTTTATTCAGTGAAATCATTGAAGCAATAGCAAAGACGTCAAAAGAGATACCCATTTTTGTAAGTAATAATGTTGATTCAGATTGGTCGCATAATGAGGCTATGATTGCCAAATATCAACATCGGATAGATTTTACATGAAAAATGGAGGCATTGTGAATGAAGAAAATGTATAAAATTACTTCACCTGAAGGCATACATGCAAGACCTGCTGCGTTACTCGTAACCGCAGTTACACCGTTCGAAAGTGATATTGAATTAATATACAATGAAAAGTATGTTAATTTAAAGTCCATTATGGGTGTCATGTCACTGGGAGTACCACCAGGTAGCCTAGTAGAAATTTCAGCAACTGGACCCGATGTTGAAAAAGTATTTCAAACAGTAACAGAAGTCATGGTGTCTAAAGAAATAGGAGAAGAATGTTAAGAGGGAAATAGATTCTTGCAGTGGTTGTTTTCATACCACTGCAAGAATGATACCCATTAAAAAGCATATTGGTAAAATAAATATCTGACTATTCTGATTTAATAGAGGTGATTACATGAACATTAACATCGTCTCGCCAAATGATTATTGGCAGGTTCATCAATTAAGGGATTATTGTTTCCCAAATAAATACACAGGAGCTCGTCGAGAGGATTTTCATTATTGGATTGAGCAAAGTACAACGCTAGGTGCCTATGATCTTAAAAAACTTGTTGGTCAGCTTTTAATATTACCGCTTAATATGGCCGTACACGGTGTTCATTACAAAATGGGAGGAATAGGTTTTGTTGCTACATATCCTGAGTATCGGCAACAGGGTATTATCAAAAGGCTAATGACAGATGCACTTCAACAAATGCGTGACAATGGGCAAACCATCTCTGTTTTAGCACCCTTTTCTGTGTCCTTCTATCGGCATTTTGGGTGGGAATTATTTTTTGAGAAGCTACATTATACGATTCCACAAGCGCTATTTCCGTCTTTAGGGAAACAACTGGATGATGTTAAAAGAATGAGCTTCGAATGGATTGATCCCGAGCTTTTTAAAGTGATTAAGGATTTTCATAATGCAATGGCCGTCGTTAATAATGGTGGCATGGTACGTGATGATGCTTGGTGGAAGAGAATTGAGAGAAGGAGCCCTGATAGTCATTTTGCAGCCTACTTTAAAGAGGATAACGTAGAGGGCTATATTCGATATACGATACAGCATGGTACGTTTGAAATTCAAGATTTTATTGTAGCTAATCACTTAGCTGAACAAGCGATATGGCGTTATATTACGTCTCATGCGGCAAGTGTCAGTAGCATTACAGGCGTTACTACCAATCATTATCCATTCGGCTTTTATTTCAAAGAGCCACAATTTAAAAAGGAAGTTGTTCAGGATGTGATGGTTAGAGTGGTAGACGTTTATGCATTCATGCAGCAATATCCATGGAGGACTATTCATGAAACGATATTTATTCGTATTGAAGATCAGTTTTGTCATTGGAATGAGCATGTCTATCAAATAAATAAAAATGGTCATGTATCAATAATTGAGACAAATTCGGTCTCTGACATGCATATGTTAACACTACCAATTAATCTTTTTTCAGCAATGATGGTAGGCTATCTTTCCGTAAAAGAGGCTGTCGTCTATGCTAATCAACCTATGGAGGAAAAGATTATTCAACATTGGCAATGGGCATTACCTACTGAAAAACCAGCATTTTATGAGTATTTTTAGGACTCGAATGGTTGGAAAATTTAAAAAATTTTTGGATTTTTTTCTGGACTATACCAGTTAGGCGGAATTGTCTATTTTGCTATAAAACAGTAATAGCCCAATTTTGTAAATACTTATATCTATAGAAAATTAATGTAAAAATTGTATTGTGGTATATACCAATAGGTGCTATTCTCAAAATAAGTAAGCGATTACACTGTTGAGAAAACAAAGGAGGAGTGTTTTATATGAAAAACATCATGTTAGTGTGTGTAGCAGGTATGAGTACTAGTTTATTAGTATCAAAGATGCAAAAAGCTGCCCAAGAGCAAAATATTGAAGCAGATATTTATGCCATTGCAGAAGGCGAGGTTGAAAAAGTATTAGCTACTAAGAAAGCTGATGTGCTTTTATTAGGGCCTCAGGTTCGCTATTTAAAGGGGTCATTTGAAAAAAAATACAAGGATAGAGGCTTTCCAATCGATGTCATTAATATGGCGGATTACGGCATGATGAATGGGGAGAATGTTCTGAAGCAAGCACTACAATTAATTGGATGAAAGAGGGTCAAGGGGAATGGGTGAAACAGCATTAATGGAATCCATTATGGGTCTTATTGTGCATAGTGGCAATACAAAAAGTGAGTGTATGGAAGCCATTCAGTTAGCAAAAAAGGGGCAGATTGAAGAAGCTAGGGAAAAAATCAATTTAGCAAATGAGTCATTAATTGAAGCACATCATTCTCAAACGGGGTTACTGTCACAAGAAGCAAGGGGAGAAAAAGTAGAGGTTTCGATGTTATTAATTCATGCACAGGATCATTTAATGAACGCTATTACATTTCGCGATTTAGCGCAAGAAATGATTGAGTTATATGAACGAATCAAAGGGGAGTAACATCAAATTTTGATGTCACAATAAAAAGCAAAGGGAGTGTATGTGAATGTTCCGTTTTTTAGAAGAAAAATTTGTACCGGTTGCTGCAAGAGTTGGAAATCAGCGTCATTTAGTTGCCATTCGTGATGGATTTATTACGATCATGCCTTTGACGATTGTTGGATCACTTGCTGTACTTATTAACAATTTGCCAATCGAATTTTATCAAAATGCACTCGATGCCATTTGGAAGCATGAGACATGGACACAATTTGGTGGTAATGTTTGGGGCGCGACATTTGGAATCATCTCATTATTATTAGCCTTTACGGTTGCCTATCATTTGACGAAAAGTTATGACAAGGATGCATTATCTGGTGGAGTAATAGGGCTTGCGAGTTATATGACATTTGGTACGTTTGGTGAAGGTGGGTTAACGGGATTAACGACAGGTACAGGAGGAATATTTGTTGCCCTCATTACTGCTTTAATTTCCGCAGAACTGTTTTCTCGTTTATCTGGCAATCCAAAGCTATTAATTAAAATGCCAAATGGTGTACCACCAGCTGTTTCAAAATCTTTTGCAGCGTTACTACCTGCCATTATTACCATTGGATTATTTGCTCTTGTTCGTACAATTATTTCGGCAGGCTTCGATATACCAGATATTATTGGTTCATTCTATACGGCTATTCAAGAGCCATTTATGGGTCTAACAAATACATGGCTTGCGGCATTAATTTTAGCATTCATTCCTACGTTTTTATGGACACTGGGCGTTCATGGAGCAAATATCATCGAACCATTTATGCAAACAATAAATTTACCAGCTATTAACGAAAACGTTGCAGCCATTTCTGCGGGTAAAGTAGCACCTTATATCGTAAATAAACCATTCTTCGACGCTTTTATTAATATGGGTGGGTCTGGTACGACAATAGCACTTATTATTGCTATTTTCATATTTGCTAGAAAGAATAAGCAATATAATACAGTTGGGAAATTATCAGCAGCACCTGGTATTTTCAATATTAATGAACCATTACTTTTTGGTTTACCGATTGTCTTAAACCCAGTTTTATTCGTTCCATTTATTTTAACGCCAATGATTAATGTAACAATTGCTTTCTTTGCAACGAAGTGGGGGTGGGTGCCAGCTGCTACAGTTGCACCACCATGGACAACACCACCGATTATTAACGGATTTTTAGCAACTCAATCTTGGCGTGGTGCTGTCTTGAGTATTGTCTTAATTGTTATCGCTGTTTGTATTTATCTTCCATTTATTTCTATGGCAAACCGTATGGCGAAGCAGAATGAACAAAAAGCTGCTTTAGCGGCACAGAGTGAAGAATCGGCTGATGTCGAATCAAAAGGGCAAAAAGTAGAAGTATAAGAGTTTACTAAATGGAGGTTTGAAGTGAGAAGATTAGGTATTTCGCTATATCCACAGCATAGTTCACTAGACGAAATGAAGCGCTATGTACAGTTTGCGCATGACAATGGCTTTGATCGTATTTTCACATGTCTGATGTCATTAAAACAGGATGAGGAACGCCAAAAATTACAGCAGATTAATCAATTTGCACAGCAGCTCGGCTTTGATATTTCAGCGGATATCGCGCCAGCAGTCTTTCAAGAATTGAATTTAACCTATAGAGATATTGGGTACTTGAAAGAGCAGTATCATTTGGCTGCCTTACGTTTAGATATGGGATTTTCAGGACAGGAAGAAGCGGCGATGTCACTTGATGCAAGTGATCTAAAAATAGAATTAAATATTAGTAATGGTACAAAGTATGTAGACAATATTTTATCTTACCAGCCCAATAAAGAGAACATTATTGGATGTCATAATTTTTATCCAAGGCGCTTCACGGGGTTATCTCGTCAGCACTTTTTACAGACATCACAACACTTTAAAGCACACAACATTCGTACTGCAGCGATGATCTCCTCACTGCATGGTAAATTTGGGCCTTGGGAGCAAACGGAGTACGGTTTACCGACATTAGAGGAACATCGGCATTTGCCAATTACTGTACAGGCGAAAGATTTTTGGCATACAGGGCTTATTGATGATTGTATTATTGGCAATATGTATGCTTCTGAAGAAGAGATTCGTGCGTTAGGTCAATTAAATCGCAATATGCTTGAGTTAAAGGTTGTTCAATCCGCAGACACTAGTATTTTAGAGGAGACAATTCTTTTAAAGGAGCCACATTTTAATCGAGGTGATGTTTCTGAATACGTGATTCGTAGTACACAATCTCGTGTTAAATATAAAAATGGAGATTTTCCTGTACATGATACACGTCCATTAAAAAAAGGTGATGTCACAATCGATAATAATCTGGATGTTCGTTATAAGGGTGAGCTACAAATTATTCTAAAGGAAATACCGAATGCTGGATCTAGTAACGTTGTCGCTAGTGTTGTCGAGGAAGAACAATTTTTATTAGCTCACATTCAACCATGGGCATCTTTTGGTTTTACGAAATAAAGATGGAAGAGGAAGGGATTGAACCATCAATCTCTTTTTCTTTCTTTTTGGGGAAGGGAACGATGTTATGTATGTTTTAGCGATTGATGGCGGAGGCACAAAAACGACAGCCGTTATTTGTGACAATAAAGGCAACATCTATGCTCAAGTAGCAACGACACGAAGCAACCCAACAGCAATGGATAGACAATATTTTGAGGCGACTATCCATTCAATCATGCAAAATCTACAACAGCAAAATCCACAAGTAGTTGCAGAAGTTGTTAGCTGTTTTGCTGGTATGGCAGGAGTTCAGGAGCTTCAAGCAGGGGAGGTTGTTGAAGCTATTTTACGGCAATATGTTGATAGCACAGCGACAATTAAGGTGGACAATGATGCGTTGATTGCTCTTTATGCTGGTACCCTTGGAAAGGAGGGTATTGTCCAAATTGCTGGAACTGGTGCCATTACGATGGGTTACGATCTTCAGCAAGGCTGTCATCGAGTAGGTGGCTGGGGCTATCTCTTTGATGATGAAGGGGGTGGTTATGATTTGGGTGTTCAGCTACTAAAGGCCGTATTCCAAAGCTATGATGGAAGAGCAATTCCAACTAGATTAACAGAAGTAGTGCTGCAGCATTTTGCTGTGGAAAATGTACCGAAATTAATAGCATGTATTTATGGTGAAGAGCATCCACGTACAGTGATCGCCCCACTGAGTACATATATTTTTGAAGCAGCTGACAAAGGGGATATCGTAGCGAAACGAATCATTGAGGATGCTTGTAAAAACTATTTTAAGGCAATTAAAGCATGCTACTCGAGTATGAATTGGGGGAAAGAAGAAGTGCCTGTTGTCTTAGTAGGTGGTGTTTTTACCAATGAAACCTATTTTGTACCAAGGCTTCAGGCTATGGCTCTGGAGGAGACATTACGATTCCGATTTACGACGCCTGTTTTACCGCCAATTGGAGGGGCGGTTATTGCGGCCTTTCAACAAATAAATGTACAGCTTAAAGGTTGTTTTGTAGAAATTTTTCACAATCATTATAGGTAATGAAGCGCGGAGCAATTGAAAACGATTCAATTGCTCTTTTTTATGGTTTCGAGTAGGCATCCTTTATTTTTTTCTTTATAATTTTATCTTGAAGAATACCATGATAAAATGTAAGATAGTGTTTGAATTTATCTTAGTATATAACTAGGTTTACTAATAAAATTTCATAGATGGAGAGTGTCAGGATGTTACATCAATTTTCGCGTAACGAGCTCGCTATAGGAACAGAGGGTCTCGAGAAATTAAAAAATACAACAGTTGCCGTACTTGGTGTAGGCGGTGTTGGTTCATTTGCTGCTGAAGCATGTGCAAGAAGTGGAATCGGTCGAATTATTTTAGTCGATAAGGATAATGTAGATATCACAAATGTGAATAGACAATTAGTGGCCTATCTATCTACAGTTGGCAAATCTAAATCAGCAATTATGAAACAGCGCATTGCAGATATTAATCCAGATTGTGAAGTCATTGATATGCATATGTTTTACACGGAAGAAACGTATGAAGAATTTTTCGCACAAGGTATTGATTATGTGATTGATGCAAGCGATACAGTGATGTATAAAATTCATATTATGAAGGAATGTTTAAAGCGTAATATTCCTATAATTTCAAGTATGGGTGCAGCAAATAAAATGGACCCTACTCGCTTCCAAATTGCTGATATATCAAAAACACACACAGATCCATTAGCTAAAATCATTCGTACAAAGCTACGTAAGGAAGGAATTCATAAAGGTGTTACCGTTGTCTTTTCAGATGAAAGCCCAATTGTTGTACGACCAGATGTTGTAGAGCATGTAGGTAAACCTGATGCGGCAATCCGTAAAGCAAAAATGCCACCTTCTTCCAATGCCTTTGTTCCGTCAGTTGCAGGTTTAATTGCTGCAAGCTGGGTAGTCAATACCATTTTAAAAGATGTGAAAATTACGCGCGTACAAGGTTAATGCCTTCCACAGGCTTGGGTAATTTTCAAAAAACAGCATAATTGATCATTTTCGTAGAAGTAGCTGCCTTCATTGTTTTGAGAGGTAGCTACTTTTTCTATGTTACAATTAGACCGTGAAAAAAAGGAGACTTATACAGATGGAAAAAATTTATCAAATGGAATATAGAGGTTTAAATCTTTTCGATGAAATTAGCACTGTAGAGTTAGCTATAGATGAAGCAAAGCAGACCATCCATATTTTTGATGTTGGACAGGTTGTCAGCCCCATTTTTAATTTTGATGTATCGGCTTATGAATTGTCAGATGGTTTTTACAAAATGGCTGATGTTTTAAGGCACAAGAAAATATTAACAAATCAACAAGCAGGTAGTGAAACATTAAGCGAATGGCTAATTAAGAACAATGCTTATTTTTATATACCTAAAAAGCGTATTAAAAAATATATGCAGGGGAGTATTATCGAAATTATTGATCAAGCAAAGGAACAATGGTTATTTGATGATTATGTACAAAGGGTATAATTTTACCAAAATAGTTCGTATTATGTACATAAAATGCTATTAATTCACGAAATTGTCTTATTTTTTTCATGTCCACACTACTTCATATAGTTTATTGCTATAATTTGAATAATCCAATAGACAACATATGGGAGAGTGGGAAAATGGAAATTCAAGTAATTCGTGATCATTTAGATATTGTCAAACTTCAAGAGAAAATGAATGCCGTTGTATTTGACTATTTGGATACCTCTAACAATTACCCGAAAGCGATGAAAGAATTAAACCCTCTATATATACAAGTAACAGCTTATTATAAGGAGTATATTGAAAATCGGTCAGGGGAATTACCAAGTGCAAATACGTATTGGCATTTGTTTATCGACTGTTGTGCAAAACTATGTTATTTTTTAGCTGCATCGACGTACTTTTCTTCGAATGCCTTGCAAAAAACACCTGAAGAAGTGGAGCAATTATTAAAAATAGCAGCTTATTCCTTACCTAGTATTGAACAGGAAGAGAATGAACTATTATTAACAGAAATCCTTGCTCTATTAACTGAAGTTCTAGCAGATGAAGAAAAAGTGACAACAATACGCAATGAAGTGCTTGCACAAAAAGGTGATGTGAAGCAGTGTCTTCAGCAATTTAAATTATTTGTTGATCAAGAACTGCTTGTATAGACAATAAAAAACTGTCTATTGTCTGAAAATAGCATATGCGACAAGAATCTACGTAACTTCTGAAATTAATTCTTGTTTTTTCTGCAATGTTTGTTGTTTGAAAAGACAGATTTAATTGATTATTTAGTTTCGTGGGTTCTTTTTTGTTCCACGGAAAGTAAAAAGACATATTTTCTTAAAAAGGTATTTATGATTTTTTGTCGAATTATAGTTTTAAAAAAATTGGTCATACATGTGCTCACTGTCTTCAACGTTGTAAGAACTTATTGGAAGGGGGCTAGGCAATGATTATAAATGGTATTGAGATAGATTTAGTAAATTTGGAAAAACCACTTTTACTAGTTAGTGAGGAAGATGAGCTATTATTTCAACGACTTATCCAGCCAACGATTGAGCATAAGCTGATTCAATGTCAATTAGCTCTCTCTACAAGGAAATCTATCTCATTGGTCAAAGATATTTGGTTGGCCATGTATAGAGATCGGGAACAATTATACATCAATAGCGACCATGCGATGCTGTATCCAATTCGTTTAATTCTTTTTGAATTAGTTACACAAGCAGAATATTTTCAACGCTTAGCAAAAAAATCACGTGGTGATGAATGTCTTTCCCTTATTTATGCAGTTATTCTTTTACAATTCGTCTTACAGTGGTTGAAAGATCGGTTTAGTGATAATCAAGAGGTATACGGTGCATTAAAGCTGTTGTATAGAGTGACGGATGATGAATTAAGTGAACGAACATCTGAAACAAGGGAACAAAAAATTGCGCAAGCAGTTGCTGTCAAGGCTATTCGCTTTGAAGTGCGAGAAAACAGTCAAGATTTCGCGAGTTTGTTGTATCAATCCTATAATTTAATTGTATTTTTGCATAGTAAGGAATGCGGGGAAAGTGAGAAGAAATCCATTTTGCCATTACTTCGAAACCTATCAGAATCATTCAATCATTTTTACAAAGAGCGATACATTTCAAACAATCCTAGCTTTACAGGATGATTGCCAGAGTAGTCAATCCTGTCTTTTTGGATAAAAAGTAAAGTCACTTTTAATACTTGAAGAGTGACTTTACTTTTGGTTATTACTTTTTATGTTGATGAAAAGATTTAAGCTTTTCGTAGATTCCAGCCATTCGCTTTTCATCACCAGCAATAACAGGTTTATAAAATTCTGTTCCGACAAGTTCGCTTGGCAAATATTGCTGATCTACCCAACCACCAAAAGTACCAATTGGCGTATTATGTGGATATTGATAGCCGACATGTCCTAGCTCTTTCGCGCCCTCGTAATGAGCATCTTTTAAATGATTTGGAATATCGCCTGTTTTCCCTTCATGAATAGCCGCGATGGCGGCGTCAATTGCAGCAATGGCAGAATTGGATTTGGAGGTTAGACACATCTCAATGACGGCACTTGCGAGTGGAATACGTGCTTCTGGTAATCCTAGACGTTCTGCTGCTTGTACTGCGGCCAACATATGTGGGCCTACATCGGGATTGGCAAGGCCGATATCTTCATAGGCCATAACAAGTAGTCGTCTGCTGACAGCTACTAAGTCGCCTGTTTCCAATAAATGCGCTAAGTAATACAATGCAGCATTGGTATCACTGCCACGTACAGATTTTTGCAAGGCAGAAAGTAAATTATAAAAATGGGAGCCTTTCTTATCCCCATAAACACCGATTCGGCTAATGAGATGCTCGATGATATGATCCTCTGCAATCGTTTGCCCATCAACCTCATCACTTGCATAATAGATGGACTCTAGCAAAGTCAATGCCTTTCGCGCATCACCGTTCGCTGCTCCTGCGATTTGTTCAACTTGAGATTTTGTTAATGCAAAATGATATTTACCTAGTCCACGTTTTTCATCAGCTAGTGCTTTTTCAATAAGCTCGATTAAATTTTCTTTAGTTAGTCTTTTTAGTTGATAAATTTCGCCACAGCGTGAACGAATAGCAGGATTGACGTCATGGTAAGGGTTTTCTGTTGTTGCACCAATTAATACAATAGAGCCATTTTCAACATGTGGTAACAAAGCATCCTGCTGTAATTTATTGAAACGATGAATCTCATCCAAAAAAAGTAATACTTTTCCTGATATTCGGGCTTCTTGTACAATATCTTCAACATCCTTTTTACCGGCTCGTGTCGCATTGAGTGCAAAGAAAGGGAGGTTGGAGCTTCCTGCAATTGCATTGGCAATAGATGTTTTGCCGATTCCGGGTTCTCCATATAGCAACATGGACGGCACATGCCCATTTTGAATCATTTTATAAAGGGCCGTGTTCGGACCGATGAAATCCTGATGACCAACAATTTCATCAAGAGTTAAAGGGCGCATTCGAAAAGCAAGTGGTTCATTGTGCAAAATAATTCCCCCTTTCATTCGTTATCATATTTGATTCGTCCAAGTTCTGGCGCTAAAATATAGCGCTGATGTAGATGTCTGAACGACTTTGAATCGCATTTATTAGTATATCATATCCTTCTAGGTGTATTTCCGAGTTCATCAAGAGGAGATTATGATATACTGTTGGTAGTATTTTGACTAGACTAATTGAGGGTGATAAAATGAAAATTTCAACAAAAGGCCGTTACGGGCTTACAATTATGATTGAATTAGCAAAGCATTATGGCGAAGGACCTATTCCTTTGCGTAAGATCGCTGCTGAAAAGGAGCTTTCTGAAGCCTATTTAGAGCAATTAGTTTCTCCGCTTCGTAATTCAGGCTTAGTAAAAAGTGTACGTGGTGCTTATGGTGGTTATATGTTAGCGAATCCACCTAGCGAAATTTCTGCAGCTCATGTTATTAGTGTCCTAGAGGGACCAATTCAACCAGTTGAGGGTATTGAAAATGAGGAAGCACCACAACGTGAGTTATGGTTACGCATTCGCGATGCTGTAAAAAATGTGTTAGATACAACGACAATTGAAGATTTAGCACAATATACAGAAGAAAATGTAGCGGAAGGCTATATGTTCTATATTTAAAATGTTCACGCTAAAGCACTGCTCCCACATCAGCATCATTCTTTTGAAAAGTTGTGAAATAAGATGAGTGATGTGGGTTTTGCGCTTTTTATCAAAAAGGAGTTTTCAACATGAATTCATATATCTATCTCGATCATGCGGCCACATCACCAATGAATGGCCAAGTAATAGAAGCGATGACGACTGCTATGCATCAGGTGTTTGGCAACGCTTCAAGTATTCATGGAGCAGGTCGAGACGCACGTAAATATTTAGACGACGCTCGTGATATATTAGCTAAATCTATCGGTGCTAAAGCAGGGGAAATCATTTTCACAAGTGGTGGTACAGAAGCCGATAATACGGCCATTTTAGGAACTGTCTATGCCCGTGCTAAAGAAGGAAAACACATCATTACAACTCAAGTCGAACATCATGCGGTGTTACATACTTGTGAAAAACTTGAACGTGATGGCTTTGAGGTGACCTATTTACCAGTTGATGACAAGGGACGTGTAGCACCTGAGGATGTTCAAAAAGCCCTGCGCAAAGATACGATTTTAGTGACAATTATGTTCGGTAATAATGAAGTTGGTACAATTCAGCCGATTGCTGAAATTGGTAAATTATTACGTGAACATAGTGCCACTTTCCATACAGATGCGGTTCAAGCTTATGGCTTAGAGAAAATAGATGTAAACCAATTACAAGTTGATTTATTGAGTGTTTCTGCTCATAAAATTAATGGTCCTAAAGGGATTGGGTACCTTTACCAAAAGACGGGAACACCTTTAGCTAGCTACGCTCTAGGTGGCGCACAAGAGAAAAAACGTCGTGCCGGTACTGAAAATATACCTGCCATTATCGGTTTTGCAACTGCTGTGCAAGTTGCAAATGAGTTGCGTGAAGAAAAGCGTTCACTATACAATCACTTTAAGCAAATAATGCTAGATGTTTTTTCACAGGAAACGTTGGCGTTCCATGTTAATGGTGATGAGGAACATTCATTGCCTCATGTATTAAATATTAGCTTTGAGGGCATGGAAGTAGAATCATTTTTAGTAAATCTTGATATGGCAGGGATTTGTGTATCAAGTGGTTCAGCATGTACGGCTGGGTCGATTGATCCATCACATGTGTTAGTAGCGATGTTCGGACAAGGCGCAGAAGAATTACGAAACTCCATTCGATTTAGCTTTGGTCAGGATTTAACGGAAAAAGATATACGAGACGCAGCGGAAAAAACGGCTCAAATTGTGCAAAAACTAGCAAAAAAATAATTTGCGAAAAATACTGTTATGTTTCACAACTTTTTGAAACATCAACTGGAATTAGATAAAAGAAAAGGTGACCACTATGAAAGAAACACGTGACCCCTCACAAATTCGCGTAGTTGTCGGCATGTCAGGTGGGGTAGATTCGTCGGTGGCTGCATACTTGTTAAAACAACAAGGTTATGAAGTAATCGGAATCTTTATGAAAAACTGGGATGATACTGACGAAAACGGTGTTTGTACAGCAACAGAAGATTATGATGATGTGATTAAAGTATGTAATCAAATTGGTATCCCCTACTACGCTGTTAATTTTGAGAAGCAATATTGGGATAAAGTTTTCACATACTTTTTAGAAGAATATAAAGCAGGACGTACACCAAACCCTGATGTTATGTGCAATAAGGAAATTAAATTCAAAGCATTTTTAGAGCATGCCATGAACCTTGGTGCTGATTACTTAGCGACAGGTCACTATGCACGTATTGATCGCAGTGGTGATGGTGAAGTGAAAATGTTACGCGGTGTAGACGAAAACAAGGATCAAACGTATTTTTTAAACCAACTATCACAAGAGCAATTAGCACATGTAATGTTCCCAATTGGCGATATTGAGAAAAAAGAAGTACGTAAAATTGCTGAGGAAGCTGGACTTGCAACTGCTAAGAAAAAGGATTCGACAGGTATTTGTTTTATTGGAGAACGTAATTTCAAAGGGTTTTTAAGTCAATTTTTACCAGCTCAACCTGGTAAAATGGAGACAATGGATGGTGTTGTCATGGGACAGCATGATGGTTTAATGTACTATACACTTGGGCAACGACACGGTCTTGGCATTGGAGGAGACGGTGAGCCATGGTTTGTACTAGGAAAAGATTTAGAGCGTAATGTGCTACTTGTTGGGCAAGGATTTGATAATGATTATTCATACTCTACGTCATTGACTGCTGTTAAGATGAACTATACTTCGACAAAAAAATTGCCTGGGAAATTTTCTTGTACAGCGAAATTCCGCTATCGTCAAACAGATACACCAGTAGAAGTTGAAATTTTACCAGATGGTCGTGCTCATATAACATTTACAGAGCCTGTTCGTGCTATTACACCAGGACAAGCTGTGGTTCTCTATAATGGAGAAGAATGTCTAGGTGGCGGAACAATTGATGAAGTCTTTAAAAGTAATGAAAAACTAACATATGTTGGATAACTTGCGTTAAGACTGCTTTTTACGGCCTCTTGGCTTCACAAAAGTAGTCTTTCGCTACATAGAGGTGAAAAATAATGAATTATAATGAACAGGGTATTCAAGCGTTTCAAGAAAAGCGTTATGAAGAGGCTGCCCAACTATTTACAAAGGCAATAGAAGCAGAGCCTGAAAATGCCATTGGGTATGTAAACTTTGGCAATTTATTAGCCGTGTTAGAGGATACAGAACGTGCAGAGCGTTTTTTCCAAAAGGCCATCACTGTGGATGAAACAACGGCTACAGCTTATTACGGTTTAGCAAATCTTTATTACAATGCGGAACGCTATGCTGAAGCGGTGAAGCTGTATGAACTAGCACTAAAACATCAAATTGAAGGTGCCGATGTCTATTATATGATGGGGAAATGCTTTGAACGTATGGAAAATCCAAAGTTAGCGTTGCCCTATTTCCAGCGTGCCGTAGAACTTGCTCCCGAGGATACTCAGATTCGTTTGGCCTACGCAATCGTGCTTTGTGCGCTAGAAATGTTTGAGGAAGGGAAAAAGGAACTGGATCACTTAATCGAGCAGGATTGGAATAATGCAGATGCCCACTATAATTTAGGTGTATTGTATGCCGTATCCACAGAACAAACAGAAGATGCGATGTATCATTTAAAACAAGCCTTTACATTACAGCCTGAATATGATCAAGCGCGTTATATTTACGATATGATAGCCCAACGATTTAACTGATAGATGAAAAGCAGCAGCAAGTGCCAATTTGCGAACTTGCTGTTTTTTTTATTGAAAGGGAACAGAAATACAATAGATCGCAAGTCAATCTATTAGTATAGTTTGTTAATTTCCATAAATTAATCCTTTCCTTTTTTATTTTCAGTTCAAACTTGGTAATGTATGTCATGCAGGAAAGGAAAAGGTGACAAGATGAATAAAGTTTTTATTGCACTCTTACTTGTAACAGCACTTGCTGCAATTGAAGGAACGATTGTTAGTACTGCTATTCCAAGTATTACAGCTGATTTATTAGGTGTAGACTTAATAAGCTGGATTTATTCTGCTTATTTACTAGCTTCTGCCATTGCTGCGATTATTTTTGGGAAGTTAGCCGATATATTTGGGCGCAAACGGATGATTATTACAGGTATTATTATTTTTTTATTAGGTTCTATGTTATGTGGTTTAGCACAATCGATGGAACAATTAATTGTCTTTCGTGCGATCCAAGGTATTGGCGCAGGTTCGATTTTACCAATTACATTAACGATGGTTGGTGAACTGTTTAAGACCGAAAAAGCACGTGCTAAAGGACAAAGCTATTTAAGTATGGTATGGGGCGTGTCTGGCGTAATTGGACCGTTATTTGGAGGATTTATTGTTGACCAAGTGTCATGGCACTTTATCTTTTTCATTAATGTACCATTTGGCTTAGCTTCTATTTATTTAATTGCTAAACATTATAAAGAACAGGTAGAAGCAGTGAAGCGTAAAATTGATTACCTAGGTGCTGGGTTATTTACGATTGGAATGGTGGCATTGTTATATGTCATTATCGAAAACAGTAAAACACAGGCTTGGTTATCGAGTCAGTCGCTACTAATGTATGGTGTTGCAGTTGTATTTTTAAGTATTTTTATCTGGGTTGAGTTACGAGCAGAAGAGCCAATTATTCCATTAACACTATTTAAAAATGGTCGTCTAATGGTCATTAATGCATTAACATTAAGTGCGATGTCTATTGTAATTGGTGTGTCGGTTTATATTCCGATATTTGCACAAAGTGTTCTTGGTAAAAATGCCACACAAGCAGGCCTATTATTAACACCAATGTCTATTTTCTGGACAGTGAACTCCATTATGGCAGGTTACTTAATTGGGCGTTTAACGAATAAAAGAATTATCCAAATGGGGACGATTTTACTGATTACTGGTACACTATTGCTTGCAAGACTATCTTCAGATTCTAGCGATTTCAGCGCGTATTTCGGTTCATCATTAATCGGACTAGGAATGGGCTTAATCATGCCTATGTTGATGATTTCCATTCAAAGGGTGGCAGATCCGAAGCAACTTGGTATTTCAATCGGTCTGAACTCTTTTACTAATACATTTAGTCAAGCGGTTGGTGCTGCACTATTTGGCATGATTTTTAACCTTGCAACGAGTGAAAAAATGGCTTCATTAGGAAAAGGTGAAATTCAATTAAACGGTGAATTTGCAAAAGATGGCTTTAGTATAAAAGAAGTAAGCTTTTTAAAGGAAATCATTGCTAATGGTGTTAGCTATGTCTATGTAGCTACCTTTGTTTTATCAATTTGTGCTCTTATTCTCTCCTTCTTTATAGCAACGAAAGCCAAAGAGAAGGCACAATAAGTTAAAAAGGTTTAAACAGCAAAAATCCACTTCACTTTCTGTGAGAAGGCACAATGGACGCTTAAGGTCCTTTGCTTTTTTCGCAGGAAGCTATGTGGATTTTTTAACATTATTTTTCATTGATAGGTAATGCTGTTAAGTATTTAGCTAGTAACGAGATAGGTGTATTATCCAGCAATGAAGGCTCGGTTTCATTTTCTTTTAAAATATTGATTTCTTTATTTAGACGCTCCATTTTTCGATCTAACTCAGCTGCTTGTAGCGCGGCTTCTTTTAATTCAACACGAATATGTTCGGGTACGGCTTTGTTGTACTTATAATAAATTTTATGTTCCAAGCTTGCCCAGAAATCCATAGCTATTGTACGGATTTGAATCTCTGTATAAACCTTTTCCATATGATCTGACATGAAAATAGGGATTTTTATAATGAGGTGTAAGCTTTGGTAACCGTTTTCTTTAGGATGGGCAATATAATCTTTAACCTCTACAACCTCAATGTCATGCTGTGCCTGTAGCATGGCGCTTACTTTATAAATATCTTCCACAAAAGAGCAAGTAATACGGGCCCCTGCTATATCACGAATGTTTTCACGAACGTCTTCCATTGATGGGAGAAGCTCTTTTTTCATCATCTTAGCTAAAATACTTTTCGGCGATTTTACACGTGTGGAAATATGCTCTATTGGATTATACTCATGAATAAGCTTAAATTCTTCTTGTAAAATATTAATTTTCGTCTCCACTTCTTGTAGAGCAAATTTATAGGCTAAAAAGAACCGTGTTAAATCAGTTTGAAATGATTTTAGAGAGTTTACTTCTAGTTCTGTTGTCATATTTTGTAAATCCTTTCTTCGTGCTTTGTTCGATTTGTATTTTCTATTACAATGAGACAGCTAATATTTTCCTAGCCTTCTGATAAAGAATGAATAGTTTATAAATAGGAGGATTACGATACCTAAAAATAAGCAAATTGATAATTTGCTCTACATATAGTACAGGAGCGAATTAATCGATAAAAATCCAAGGTGCGACTACAAACGCTGTTAATACGATTAAGATACTATATTTCACTTTAGGGTGGTCACCTATCTATCTACAAAATAAATGTGAGGCAACCTAATAGGAAGATAATGAATCCTGTTACATATTTCAGTTAACTTTCACCAATGTTTTGAAGTTTAGCCATGTGAGCCTCCTACACCTTACGCTATATAATATAGAACTCACATTACTAATAAAAGGTTTCGGAAATACTAGAATTGATTAGAGGAAAAGAAGTGAGGAGTCAAACAAAGGGGAACTAGCTGCCCCCTTTTTTTAACTAATAATTTCAGCATTTAAGTTATAACGCTTATTAAACTCATCCACAAAAACTTGTAAATCAATATATGTCCCGATATAAGGCTCTGTTTCTTGATCACGAAGGAGGCCACAAGTTGCTTTTAATGATTTTGAAAACTCGAGTAACATTTGTTCGTTGTCAAGTTGTACGTGGATCGCAAGAGAATGATCTTTTTTGTTGACTTTGAAATATTTACCATCAATAATGCGCTCTAAATTTGTTTCTTGGAAAGGAAAAACATAATCTTTATAAATTAGTTTCACATGATCCCGCCTTTTTCACAATATTTTACTACATTAGTATAAGGTAAATCTCCACCAAAAATAGAGAGCGCACTCCCTATGGTTACATGAAGTTTTCCGTTGGATAGTTCGTTAAATTTTTTTAAATCATCAATTGAACGAACGCCACCTGCATAGGTGGTTGGTATTGAAGTCCAGGTAGCTAAATCTCTTACCAAACTTTCCTGCATGCCACCTTTTTTTCCTTCTACATCAACTGCATGAATTAAAAGTTCATCACAAAAATGTTCAATATAGGCAATGGATTTCGCATTGACTTCGAAATTACTAAATTTGGTCCATTTATCTGTCACAACAAACCACTTTCCATCACGCATCTTGCAGCTGAGATCTATGACAAGATGTTTCTTGCCAATTAATTGGTTTAAATGTTCTAAACGTGATAAATCTAGCTGACCATCATGAAAAATATAGGATGTGACAATGACATGCGAAGCGCCTGCATCAATATATCTTTGTGCATTATCAGCAGTGATGCCACCACCAATTTGTAAACCTCGAGGATAGGCTGCTAAAGCTGCTAAGGCGGCTTCTTCATTTCCTGGACCAAGCATGATGACGTGTCCACCTGTTAAGTGATCGTTCGCAAACATTTGTGCATAGTAGCTAGCGTCATGATGAGAAATAAAATTTTCAACGACTGCTTGATTCGTGTACCCTAAAGTACTTCCTACAATTTGTTTTACTTTGCCATCGTGTAAATCGATGCAGGGTCTAAATTCCAATAACTTCACAATCCTTCCGTGCAACTTATTCTTATTTATCATAGCATGGAACGAATGATTAAAGCAGAGAATTATCAATTATTGAAATAGTTCGTAATTAAAGAAGGGAAAACATTTTTGTCAACGATATTTTCATAAGGCTATGGTAAAATAAAAAGATTGAAAACAATAAGAAAGGACGGACCGAACATGACAGATAGTCTAGATTTATTTGAACTCAATAAGTTTTTTATACTCGGACGTCCAATCGTCTCCATCTTTCATAATGCACAAAATATGTATTCGATTGTTCGTGTGAAAATTCAAGAGACGAACTTACAATATGAAGATAAAGAAATTATCGTTGTTGGTTATTTTCCACCATTACAAATGGATGAACAATATCGTTTTACAGGTATTTTAAAACAGCATCCTAAATATGGTGCTCAATTTCAAATTGAAACATTTACGAAAGAGGTACCTGCAACTGAGCAAGGAATTATTCATTACTTATCTAGTGACTTATTCGTAGGAATCGGAAAAAAAACGGCTGAAACCATCGTTGAAAAACTAGGTGCTAATGCACTCCGTCTTATTTTAGAAGATCCGAGTGCACTGGACGCTGTTCCACGTTTATCCGCTGAAAAAAAAGAAGTCATTCATCGTACCATCGAGCAAAATTTAGGTTTAGAGCGAGTCATGATTCAACTGAATGAGTGGGGCTTTGGTCCACAGCTCGGTATGAAAATTTATCAAACCTATCGAACGGAAGCCATTGAATTACTAACGGAAAACCCATTCCGTTTGATAGAAGATGTTGAAGGGGTAGGCTTCTTTCGAGCTGACGAGCTAGGTGCGAAATTAGGTATTACCGGCAAACATCCTGATCGAGTCAAAGCAGCGATTTTACATAGTTTAAATACTGCCGCTTTATCTGATGGACATGTATATCTAGATGCGGAACATGTATTACCACTCGTAAAGGACATGCTTGAACAAAGCCAACATCAAGACATACCATTCGAGGACATTTCTAAGGCATGTATCGAACTGCGTGAAGAAGGCAAACTTTGTGGGGAAGAAACAAGGCTATATATGCCATCACTATATTTTTCTGAGGTAGGCATTGCATCCAAAATATTGTCACTTATTGAACGAAATAACAAGGCTGAGCATTTTAGTAAAGATGAAATTCGAAAAGCTGTTGGTGAAACAGAGGAATTGCTTCATGTCACATATGCGGAGACACAAGCGAATGCCATTGAGCAGGCTTTAAATTCAGCTGTTATGATTTTAACTGGTGGCCCTGGTACGGGGAAAACGACTGTTGTACGTGGAGTCGTTGAAGTGTATGCAAAGCTACATGGCTTGTCATTAAATCCAAAAGAATATGCACAAAAAGAGGAACCTTTCCCCATCATCCTTTGTGCACCAACTGGGCGTGCAGCCAAGCGATTAGCCGAATCAACAGAGCTTCCTGCAATGACCATTCATCGTCTGCTTGGCTTTACAGGGCAAGAAAAAGAGGAAGAGACTGAGCGTGAGGTGACAGGTAAACTGATTATTGTTGATGAAATGTCTATGGTTGATACATGGCTTGCTCATCAGTTATTAAAAGCTTTACATGAGGATGTACAGGTTGTCTTTGTTGGCGATCAGGATCAGCTCCCACCAGTAGGTCCAGGACAGGTGTTAAAAGATTTATTGGCATCGAAGCAACTTCCAACTGTTGAATTAACAGATGTTTACCGACAAGCAGAAGGTTCAACTATCATTGAACTAGCCCATCAAATTAAAAAAGGAACGATTCCAAATGATTTAACAGCTAAAACATCTGATCGTTCGTTTATAAAATCTTCAGCTGATCAAGTCGCTAATGTCGTCACACAGGTTGTGAAAAGTGCTGTCGCAAAAGGCCAAGAAATTCGCAATATTCAAGTGCTTGCACCTATGTATAAAGGACCAGCCGGCATTGATAATTTAAATAAGATGATTCAAGGGCTTATTAACCCGAATGATACGGGCACAAGAAAAGAACTTGTTTTTGGTGATGTAACTTATCGAATAAAAGATAAAGTGCTTCAGTTAGTCAATCAACCTGAAAGTAATGTTTTTAATGGTGACATGGGAGAGGTCATTAGTATTATTAAGGCAAAAGAAACGATAGAAAAACAAGATTTACTAATCGTTTCCTTTGATGGTATCGAAGTGACCTATCAACGTAGTGATCTTAATCAATTGACATTAGCCTATTGTTGCTCCATCCATAAATCTCAGGGCTCTGAGTTTCAAACAGTTATTATGCCTGTTGTCAGAGGGTATTCAAAAATGTTGCGTCGCAATCTTTTATACACAGGGATTACACGAGCAAAAAACTTCCTGATTTTGTGTGGTGAACCTGATGTGCTTGCGGATGGCTTACAGCGTACAGATGATCTTCAGCGTTTCACCTCTTTACGTGCAAGACTCAATCCAATGGAAAACAATGAAGAGCTTGTTGAAGTAGAGGCGGTTTCGCTAGAGGATGAAGTGATGAACAAGCCGATATTCATTGAACAAAAGCTAACTGTAGAAACAGCTCCTTATGTTCATCCAATGATTGGTATGGATGATGTCTCACCTTATGATTTTTTGAATGACTAAAGCGTTTTAACCGATTGGACTGTCGTTCTAATCGGTTTATTCTAATTCGCCATTTCGTCACCTAATATTTGGACATTTCATATACTAGATGAGTACAAAAACATAGGAAATGTATAGGGGTGACAGCATGCCAATAATGACAGGGCAGCAGTACATTGAGCGTATTGATGCTTTAAAAACGTATATTTCGATTGATGGGGAAGTCGTGACAGGAAAGGTATCAGAACATCCTGCGTTTAAAGGGATTATGCAGAGTCAAGCGAAACTTTTTGATTTACAACATCAAGGGGCACTTCTTGAAAAAATGACTTATGAATCGCCAACTAGCAAACAGAGAGTCGGCATGTCATTTCTTCAAGTAATGACTCCAGAAGATCTTGTGAAAAGACGCCATGCGGCAAGGGAATGGGCATTGTCTTCCCATGGTTTTATGGGGAGAAGCCCAGATTACATGAATACGACATTAATGGCCTTAGCATCCGCGTCAGAATTTTTAAAAGATAAGCCAAATTGTTTTCCAGAACATTTGCTGAAGTTTTATGAGTACGCCCGTGAGAATGATATTACAATGACACATACCTTTATCGAGCCACAAGTAAATCGCAAGCGTTATTACTATGAGGATGAAGAGGTAACAATCGCTGCCAAAATTGTTGGTAAAAAGAGTGAAGGGTTAGTCATTAAAGGGGCAAGATTACTAGCAACACAGGGTGGCATAACAGATGAACTGCTCGTTTTATCAACAAATGGCTATGATGAAGGAAAAGGTTTCGGCTTTTCGATACCGAGTAACACAAAAGGCTTAAAGTTTTTATGTCGGCAATCTTTTGTAGGTGGAGACTCTACTTTTGATTATCCGTTAAGTGCTCGTTTTGAAGAAATGGATGCAATCGTTGTTTTTGATGATGTAGTTGTCCCGTGGGAACGCATTTTTTACTACGAAAATGTGGAAGTGGCCAATCAATTTATGAATGTCAGTGGCTTCCAAGCTTACAGTTTGCATCAAGTGCTTTCTCGCCAAATAGCGAAGACCGAATTTGTGCTAGGAGTAGTGCAGTCGATTGTGGACACAATTAATATTGGCGACTATCAACATGTACAACAAAAAGTGGTAGATGTGATTGTGACGTTAGAAACAATGAAAGCATTGCTGTTAAAATCAGAAATAGATGCAAAGAAGGATATATTTGGCTTTATTCGCCCAGACATTTCAACTTTACAAGTGGCTATTCAAGTCTTCCCGAAAGTTTATCCTACATTTACAGAGATTATCCAGCAACTTGGTGCAAGCGGCTTAATGTCCATTCCGAGTGCCAGAGCATTTGCTGCAGACGATGGCGATCTTAATCATTACTTGCAATCATTCCAAGACAAAGGCGAGGAGCGAGTGAAAAAATTCCGTTTAGCTTGGGACCTAACAATGAGTAATTTTGGCACAAGGCAAACACTGTATGAACGCTTTTTCTTTGGTGATCCTGTGCGTCTATCAAGTCTTCTCTATCAGTCGTATAAGCGGGAGCATTTCGTGCAAAGAGTAGAAGACTTTTTGAAAAATGATTGATTTATAGTTTGACAGTTGTGATACGATTCGATATGATTTGTAAGAATAAAAAAATAACATCCCTTCGTTAGGTGAGGCTCCTATGCTGGAGAAACGCTACTACCCAAAAATGTCGAGAGACGCCAATGGGTCAACAGAAATCATCGAAATAAGGTGTTTTTTAACGTAGCTGGACATATTCCTATGCCGCATAGTGCTAAAACTCAACGTCTGAAGGTAACAAGTATGCAAAAAATTTTTATTGCTATTTTTTGATATGTGTATTCAACACGCCTTCATTCGTAGAAGGCGTGTTTTTGTTATGAAAGGAAGGTGATGAGAAATGGATAGTAGCCCTGAACCGGATAAGCAATATTTAGGCAGAAAGCGTCGTCGATTTCTGATCACCGACGATGGCAAAAGGTGATAACGATTGACCTTTTGTTTCCTTCTATAACAAAACACGAGGTGAAGTATAATGATTAAAATAGACTATTTTGATAGTATTAGCAAGACAATCCAACATAATATCACTATGAATGAATTACAACTACCCATTCGTAGTGAGGATTTATTATGGGTGGATTTATATGCGTATAGTTATAACGAATTAAATAATATAGCAGATATATTTGGCTTTCATCCATTAGCAGTTGAAGATTGCTTACATGAAGGCTCACGCCCGAAAATGGATAGTTATGGTGAGTATAAATTTTTTGTTTTACATGCACCAATTTACAATGAAAAAAGCAACAATGAAATCACAATGGTTGAGTTAAATATTTTTATGGGACCAAACTATATTGTCACTGTTCACAAACGGAAATTGCAATGGCTTGGTCATATGGAAAATGTTTGTTTCAATAGTTCAAAATATATGGAGAAGGGCACTGATTTTTTATTGCACACCATTATTGATGGAATTACAGATGAGTATTTTCCTGTACTAGAGCGTATTCGAACTCGTGTAGATGAATTGGAAGAAGAAATTTATGATTTTCAACCTAAAGAGGTTACAGAAGAATTCCTTGCGCTAAAACGAACAATTATTTTAATTCGTCAGGCCATCATGCCACAAAGAAGAATTTTTTCAACAACGAATGGCCAGTGGCATTTTGATATACAAGAAGAAAATATCCCATTCTATAAAGATTTAAATGATCATTTAGAAAGAATTGTCGATTCTACCGAGACTTATCGAGATTTAGTCAACAGTACGCTTGACACGTATTTTTCAATTATTAGTGGTAAATCTATTGAAAAGCTGAATTTATTAACGGTCATTTCAACGATCATGTTGCCATTGTCTGTGATTACTAGCTTTTTTGGCATGAATGTACCTTTACCCTATCAAGATTCTCCAATCACAACGATCACAATTAGTGCCTTTTTAGTCCTCTTTACTTGGGGAATGTGGGCATATTTCAAAAAAATGATTGCTTAGTTAGGATTAGCAATACTAGTGCTAATTGACAGCAGGACATATTTTTTTTATAATTTTCGATAGAAAAAGTAAAAACGATGATGGAAAAAGTACGTATTTGTGCGTGGATAAGAAAGGGATTTCTAGGCTGAAAAAATCCTCACGACAATAAATACCGAAAGCTACTCCAGAGTGCAGCTAATCCCTGCCGTTCACTGACGTTACAAGTGCTAAAGAGGTAAGTAAGATCTTTTACTTACAACTAGGGTGGTACCGCGAGACAAATGACTAGTCCTCGTCCCTTTTTTGGGATGAGGGCTTTTTGTATTTTCTTTTTGTAGACCACGTCCACCTCTACATGTGGTGATTGTGATTCCCAAACGCCACAGAATGCATGGTGTAATGGATGTAAATCGCAGGATTCGTATCGTGATTTTACAATATAAATTAGGAGGAATTTATCCAATGAAAGCAGTAGATATTCGCCGTATGTATTTGGAATTTTTTAAAGAAAAGGGGCATCACCACGAGCCATCAGCACCACTTGTGCCAATAAATGACCCATCACTACTTTGGATTAACTCAGGTGTTGCAACACTTAAACCATATTTCGATGGTCGTATTATTCCTGACAATCCACGTATTACAAATGCACAAAAATCAATTCGTACCAACGATATTGAGAATGTAGGGAAAACAGCTCGCCACCATACTTTCTTTGAAATGTTAGGGAACTTCTCTATTGGGGACTACTTTAAAAAAGAAGCTATCCATTATGCTTGGGAGTTTTTGACTGATAAAAAGTGGATGGGCTTTGATCCAGCGTTATTATCTATCACTATTCACCCTGAAGATCAAGAAGCATATGATGTTTGGCATCAAGAAATTGGTATTCCAGAAGAACGTCTAATTCGTTTAGAAGGGAATTTCTGGGATATTGGTGAAGGTCCATCTGGTCCAAACTCAGAGATTTTTTATGATCGTGGAGTAGAATATGGCTCAGATGAAAATGATCCAGAAATGTATCCAGGTGGGGAGAACGAACGTTATCTTGAAGTTTGGAACCTAGTGTTCTCTCAATTCAACCACAATCCTGATGGCACCTATACACCACTACCAAAGCAAAATATTGATACAGGTATGGGGTTAGAGCGTATTGTATCGGTTGTTCAAAATGTACCAACAAACTTTGATACAGATTTATTTATGCCAATCATTGAAAAAATCGAGGAATTTGCCAACCGTAAATACAAGCGTCCAGGTGAAGTAAACTTAAATGAAATCTTCGGCTCAGAAGAAGATATTAATACACCATTTAAAGTCATTGCAGATCATATTCGTACAGTAGCATTTGCTATTGGTGATGGTGCACTTCCTTCAAACGAAGGTCGAGGTTATGTATTACGTCGTTTATTACGTCGTGCTGTTCGTTATGCAAAACAAATCGGCATTGAAAAACCATTTATGTTTGAATTAGTACCAACTGTAGGCAAAATCATGGAAGACTTTTATACAGAAGTAACGGAAAAATGTGAATTTATTCAACGTGTTATTAAAAATGAAGAAATTCGTTTCCATGAAACATTAGATGGTGGTCTATCAATCTTTAATGAAGTGGTTGAATCACAAAAAGAAGCAGGACATGATTATATTCCTGGTGCAGATGCCTTCCGTTTATATGATACTTATGGCTTCCCAATCGAATTAACAGAGGAATATGCTGAAGAAGTAGGCATGAAGGTTGATCATGAAGGCTTCGAGACTGCAATGGAAGAACAACGTGAGCGTGCACGTTCAGCTCGTCAAGATGTTGATTCCATGCAAGTACAAAATGAAGTATTAGCAAACTTAACTGTTGCAAGTGAATTTGTTGGTTATGATACGCTAACAGCCGATACTGAAATCGCTGCAATGATTGTCAATGGTCAAGTAGCAAAAGTAGCTTCTGAGGGGCAAGAAGCATTAGTTATTCTAGCTAAAACACCTTTCTACACTGAAATGGGTGGTCAAATTGCTGATAGTGGTACTATTTCAAATGATAGCTTTACAGCTGTAGTTAAAGATGTTCAAAAGGCACCAAATGGGCAACCGCTTCATACTGTAGTAGTTGAATCAGGTGAAATGCATGTCGAAGATGCTGTGCAAGCAGTTGTTAATCGTGATGACCGCAATTTAATTATTAAAAACCATACAGCGACACATATTATGCAACGTGCATTAAAGGATGTTCTAGGCGATCACGTTAACCAAGCTGGTTCATATGTAGGTCCTGACCGTTTACGTTTTGACTTCTCGCACTTTGGTCAAGTCACAAAAGAAGAATTACAACAAATAGAACGTATTGTAAATGAAAAAGTGTGGGATGATATAGAGGTCGTTATTGAAGAAAAAGGCATCGATGAAGCAAAAGTAATGGGTGCAATGGCATTATTCGGTGAAAAATATGGCGATGTTGTACGCGTAGTTTCAATCGGAGATTATTCTATTGAACTATGTGGTGGTATCCATGTAAAACGCTCTTCTGAAATTGGTTTCTTCAAAATTGTTTCAGAAGGTGGTATCGGTGCAGGTACACGCCGTATCGAAGCTGTTACAGGGAAAGTTGCTTATGAAGCAGTAAAAGAAGAAGAAGCTTTATTAAATGATGCAGCGGCATTATTAAAAGCAAATTCTAAAGATATTGTGACAAAAGTACAGGCATTACAAGCTGACTATAAAGAATTACAACGTGAAAATGAGGCATTATCACAAAAAATTGCAAATGCTCAAGCAGGGGCAATTGTTGATGCAGCACAAACAATTGGAGATGTAACGGTTCTATCTACAAAAGTGGAAGCGAAGGATAATAATCAATTACGTCAAATGATGGATGACCTAAAAGCAAAAATTCCAAAAGCGATTATTGTTCTTGGAGCGGTTGATGGCGAAAAAGTCATGTTATGTGCAGGGGTATCAAAAGATTTAGTTGGTGGCAATTACCATGCGGGGAATATTGTGAAAATGGTTGCAGAAGCATGTGGTGGTAAAGGTGGCGGTCGTCCAGACATGGCGATGGCAGGTGCAAAAGATGCATCAAAACTTGATGAAGCACTACTTTCTGTGTATGATTATGTTAAATCCATTTAATTAATTCACCAAAACATGTTATAATAAAGAGAAATTGGAGATGAGCTTGTTTGCACATCTCCTTATTTCTGAAAGCGAGGTGCTGGTCATGAGTTCATTTGATCAAACGATGAAATTTAATTTTCCAGAAGAATCAATGGAACAGGAAGTCAAGCAGGTAATGTTGAAAGTACATTCTTCATTAGAGGAAAAGGGATATAATCCTATCAATCAGATTGTTGGTTACTTACTTTCTGGTGATCCGGCGTATATTCCTCGCCATCAGGATGCTCGTAATTTAATTCGCAAGCTTGAGCGTGATGAAATTCTAGAGGAGCTTGTTAAATTTTATATCAAAAAGAATAACGAGGACTAGAAATGAGAATTATGGGATTAGACGTTGGGTCGAAAACCGTTGGTGTCGCTGTCAGTGATGCACTAGGGTGGACTGCCCAAGGTATTGAAACCGTAAAAATTGATGAAGCTAACGGTGAGTTCGGCATTGACCGCATCGCCGAGCTAGTAAAGGAATATGCTATAACAGAATTTGTTGTAGGGTACCCTAAAAACATGAATAATACGGTGGGACCGCGTGGCGAAGCTTCTGAAAACTATAAAAAGTTATTGGAAGAAACATTTTCACTACCGGTTAAGTTATGGGATGAGCGTTTAACAACGATGGCTGCTGAACGCATGCTGATCGAAGCGGACGTGAGTCGCAAAAAACGCAAGCAGGTCATTGATAAAATGGCTGCTGTGATGATTTTACAAGGCTACTTAGATAGCAAAAATTAATTGATGAGGTGACTATACATGGCACACGAGCATAACCATGAAGAAGAATTACACGTTCAACACATTACAGTGATTGACGAAAACGGAAACGAGCAGCTTTGTGAAGTGATTCACGTTCATGAATCTCCAGAGTTTGGAAAATCATACGTATTTTACTCAATGGTAGGCGCAGAAGAAGATGAAGATGGCTCAGTTGAAATTTTCGTATCTTCATTCGTACCATCTGAAAATGGTGAAGATGGTGAATTAACACCAATCGAAACTGAAGCAGAGTGGGATATGGTAGAGAACGTTTTAAACGCTTTAGAGGATGAATCCGAAGAATAATCTTCTTACTTAAAGCTTGGAACAAGGATCGCGGCTTGCAGTCCTTGTTCCTTTTTTTTTGAGACTCTATCTTCTTCTTAGGAGAGGAACATTCATAATTTTGGTATGAAAATGATCAAATACTATGGGAACCCACTGGAAGAACTCACACAACAAAAAGTAGGAAAATAAAAAAATGACATCAAATTGTCAAAAAGGAGGAAATCAAATGAATGAAGAAACGCAAGAATTTATCATAATCGGAGAAGATGGTAAGGAACAACATTGCCATGTGGTCTTTACATTTGATGCAGAGGACAAGTCTTATGTGCTATTTTCAATGGTAGATGAAAATGGTCAAGAAATCCCAGGGGATCTTTCGGCGATGACATTCGATTACGATGATAATAGTGGTGAGATGACAAATTTACAGCCTGTTGAATCAGACGCTGAATGGGAAATGATCAATGAGGTGGTGTTAACCCTTCTTGATGAATTTGAGGAAGAGCCACAGCTTATTACAGTGACAGACGAAGATGGAACAGATCAAGTTTGTGAGGTAGTTCATACGTTTTCATCTGAGCAATTTAGTAAATCCTATGTTTTATATGTTCCAGCGACAGACGAGCCTATCGACGAACGAGATATTTTTGCTGCCCAATATATTGCGGGTAATGATGGTACTATTGAACAATTATTACCGATTGAATCGGAAGAAGAGTGGGAGTTTGTCGAAGAAGTATTAAACACGTTATAGTTTGAATTAATTCAATTAAAGCTCAAAAATCTGCTAATGAAAGTTGTTGGCAGATTTTTTACATATGCAATTTCTCCTGAATTGTCGATTTCTGTTTGTCGTGAAAGTTGATTTCTAGTATGATATTGATTAGTGATAGGGGGGAAACCCGTGGATAACGGTTCTAAAAAACAGGAAATGTTTACAAAAATGCAAGAAAGAAAATCTGAGGTAAAAATCGTGAGAAAAGTTGTTGCAATTATAGCAATTGTTTTCGTGCTAATCATAGCTGTTGTTGGTTTACTTGGATACAATTATGTAAAGGGTGCATTAAAGCCACTAGATCCTAATGCAACGAAGGCAATTGCGGTGGAAGTACCAATTGGTTCTAGTTTGTCTTCCATTTCAACGCTACTAGAGAAAAAAGATGTCATAAAAGATGCGCGTGTTTTTAAATACTATGCAAAATTTAAAAATGAATCTCAATTCCAAGCAGGAAATTATGATTTAACACAAGCAATGACATTTGATGAACTCATTGAAAGCTTAAAAACAGGGAAAGTATACCGTAAGCCTGTCTTTACGATGACGGTTCCAGAAGGCTTAACACTTGAACAAATTGGTAAAGTGATTGAAAAGAAAACACCATATACAGAAAAAGAATTTATGGATCTTGTGACGAGTGACACATTTGTACAGCAAATGATGGCAAATTATCCTGAGCTTGTAACGGAGGCTGTTTTAGCTGACAACATTCGTTATGATTTAGAGGGTTATTTATATCCAGCTACTTACTCTTATTATGAAGAGAAACCATCTTTACAAGCGATTGTAGAAGAGATGATAGCGGCTATGAATAACGTAGTTAAGAACTATAGTGATGTTTTAGCAGAAAAACAAATGTCAGTACATCAGCTATTAACATTCTCGTCATTACTGGAAGAAGAAGCGACTGCTCAAACAGATCGAGAGACAATCGCGAGTGTCTTCTATAATCGAATAAATGAAGGTATGCCACTACAAACAGACCCAACTGTTTTATATGCACTTGGTGATCATAAAGATCGTGTCCTGTTTGAAGATTTAGAAGTTGATAATGCTTACAATACTTACAAAAATAAAGGCTTACCACCAGGTCCAATTGCAGGTGCAGGAAAAACTTCGATTGAGGCATCATTAAATCCAAGTAAAACAGATTATTTCTATTTCTTAGCAGATAAAGAGGGTGTAAACCACTTCTCGAAAACATATGATGAGCATTTACAGAAAATAGCAAAATATTTACAAAAAGTAGAGTAAGCGTATGTGAAGAGCAAAAAGCATATAGCAAACATATGGATAGAAGGAAAGAAAAATAGCTTTCCTTCTATTTTCATGCTATTATAAAGTGTGATTTTTGATCAATCCGTTCATTTATGCGGGACAAATATGCGTGGTGGCAATTGTTTGAGCATATCTAAAACAATTGCTCATTTTTGTATGGCAAAGTACCAAGACATCACGTTTGGTCTTTTTCTTTTTGTTGATAAATGATGAAGTACAGACAACGGCAAAGTGCTCGTTGCCTTTTAAATGAGGGTGAAACAATGGAATTATCAGATGCATATATACAATCATTTATACAGCCACGTAACGAATTGCTTTTAGAAATGGAAGCGTATGCGGAGGACAATCATGTACCGATTATGCAACTATCAGGTATTGATGCATTAAATCAATTGTTGCGTATTCAAAATCCGTCAAAAATTTTAGAGATAGGTACAGCAATTGGTTATTCTGCTATTCGAATGGCAGAGGCATTGCCTCAGGTCCATATTGTTACAATTGAACGTGATCAAGAGCGTGTAACAAGGGCTAAAGCCTATATCGAACGTTCAACCGTATCAAATCGAATTACGGTCATTGAAGGTGACGCTTTAGAGGTGGACGATGAGGCCATCCACACTGCATTCGATGCAGTTTTTATCGATGCTGCAAAAGGACAATATCAACGCTTTTTTGAAAAATACGCCCCTTTAGTGAAATCAGGTGGGGTTTTGTATATCGATAATATGTACATGCATGGCTTGTCTGACTTAGAGTTGAAGGATGTTCCACGTCGTAAGCGTACAATGATTCGCAATTTAAAAAACTTCACGGAATGGATAATGCAGCACCCAGATTATACAAGTGCTTTTTTACCAGTCGGTGATGGTTTATTACTATGTTTGAAGAGGTGACTACTATGAAAAAACCAGAATTGCTTGTGACACCACAATCATTAGAACATATAAAAGCACTATTAGAAGCTGGAGCGGATGCTTTTATTATTGGTGAACAACAATTTGGTCTACGTCTAGCAGGAGAATTTTCTGTTAATGAAGTGGAAGAAGCAACAAAGCTTATTCACGCAGCAGGAAAAAAAGTTTATGTTGCAGTCAATGCACTTTTCCATAATGAAAAAATAGAGGCACTTGCGGACTATTTAAAAGAAATGCAACGTATTGGTGTGGATCGTTTAATTTACGGTGATCCAGCGGTATTAATTATTCGTCGAGAGCAGGGCGTAACGATCCCATTACATTGGAATCCAGAAACGACTGCTACAAACTGGTTTACAGCTAATTATTGGGGGAAACGTGGTGCGACTCGTGCCGTGTTAGCGCGTGAGCTTTCTCTTGACGAAGTATTAGAAATTAAAGAAAATACCGAAATGGAAATTGAAGTACAAGTCCACGGTATGACATGTATGTTCCAATCAAAACGCTCGTTACTTGGTCATTATTTCTTATATCAAGATAAAGTAATGGCTATTGAAAATCGTACTGAAAATCGTAACATGTTCCTTCATGACGATGAGCGAAATAATAAATATCCTATATATGAGGATGTCAATGGTACACATATTTTTAGTCCAAATGATATGTGTATAATAGATGAGCTTGGCGAATTATTTGAAGGTGGCATTGATGCCCTTAAAATTGAGGGCGTACTACAATCACTAGATTATGTGGTAACTGTAACAGAGGCATATCGCAAAGCCATCGATACGTATTTTGATGAGTCGGAAGAAGCCTATGAAGAGATAAAAGATGATTTATTAGCAAAAATTGAAGATATTCAGCCAGCCATTAGACCATTAGATACAGGCTTTATCTTCAAGGAAACGGTTTACTAGGAGGAGGCAATACCATGGCATTAGCGTTAGAACAAAATGACAAAATCCGTGAGATTGTCGACGGTAAACGTGTCATTACTAAAAAACCAGAGCTACTTGCCCCAGCAGGTAGCTTAGAGAAATTAAAAGTAGCTGTTCATTACGGAGCAGATGCAGTATTTATCGGTGGACGTGAGTTTGGTCTACGTTCCAATGCGGATAACTTCTCGATTGATGATATGCGTGAAGGTGTAGAGTTTGCGAATCGATATGGTGCGAAAATTTATGTTACTACAAATATCTTTGCCCACAATGAAAATATGGATGGCTTAGAGCGGTACTTAAAGGATATTGAATCCGCTGGCGTAACAGGCATTATCGTAGCAGACCCACTCATTATTGAAACATGCCGTACAGCAGCACCGAAGCTTGAAATTCACCTGTCTACACAGCAATCACTGTCCAATTGGAAAGCAGTGCAGTACTGGAAAGAAGAAGGCTTACATCGTGTTGTTTTAGCACGTGAAGTAGGCGGAGAAGAAATGAAGCTCATGAAGGAAAAGGTCGATATTGAAATCGAGGCCTTCGTTCATGGTGCAATGTGTATTGCTTATTCTGGTCGTTGTGTTCTGTCTAATCATATGACTGCTCGTGACTCGAACCGTGGAGGTTGTTGCCAATCATGTCGTTGGGACTACGATTTATATGAATTAGAAGATGGAGAGGAAAAAGCGCTTTTCGATGACAACCATGCCCCTTTTGCTATGAGTCCAAAAGATTTAAAATTAATTGAAGCGATTCCTCATATGATTGAGCTTGGTATCGACTCTTTAAAAGTGGAAGGTCGTATGAAATCCATTCACTATGTTGCGACAGTTGTTTCTGTGTACCGTAAAGTGATTGATGCTTACTGTGCGGATCCAGATAACTTTAAAATTAAACGTGAATGGCTAGAGGAGCTAGACAAATGTGCAAATCGTGATACGGCTGAAGCATTCTTCCATGATGCACCTGGTTTTGGAGAACAGATGTTTGGTGTGCATGGTCGTAAAACAACGTATGAATTTGCTGGGCTAATTTTAGAGCATAATCCAGAAACAAAAATAGTAACGATGCAACAACGAAATTATTTTAAAACTGGTGACGTAGTAGAGTTCTTTGGTCCTGAAATCGAAAATTTCCGTTTGACAATGGGAGAAATTTGGGATGAGGATGGCAATAGTCTAGATGCAGCTCGCCATCCATTACAAATTGTTAAATTTAAATGTGACACACCGTTAAAACCGCATAACATGATGCGAAAGGAGAATAACTAATGGCAGTGAAGCGTCCAGTTGTCATCGGAATCGCTGGTGGCTCATGCTCGGGTAAAACGAGTGTGACGCGCGCCATTTATGAAGTTTTCCGTGAGCATTCAGTTGTTGTGATTGAACAAGATTTTTATTACAAAGATCAAAGTCATTTAACATTCGAAGAACGCTTAGGAACAAACTATGATCATCCGTTAGCATTCGATAATGATTTATTAATTGAGCACATAAAAAAACTATTAGTGCGTCAACCAATTGAGAAGCCTGTTTATGATTACGTGCAGCATACGAGAGCAAAAGAAGTCATCCATGTTGAACCAGTAGATGTTATTATACTGGAAGGTATTCTTGTGTTAGAGGATGCTGACTTACGTGATTTAATGGATATCAAATTATTTGTGGATACAGATTCAGACTTACGTATTATCCGTCGTATCATGCGTGATATTAAAGAGCGTGGACGTACAACTGATTCTGTTATCGAGCAGTATTTAACAGCGGTTCGACCTATGCATAATTTATTTATTGAACCAACAAAACGTTATGCTGATATCATTATTCCTGAAGGTGGGGATAATGAGGTGGCAATTGATTTAATGGTAACGAAAATTAAAACTATTCTTGAAACCGACAACGTATTGTAATAAGATAGAGTGGTATTGACAATATTTTCATGCATATTTTAAAAAGGTATGCATACTATTAGGTCAAAGCGTAATTTGAAAACGTTTAAAAATAATAAAATTCGATTAAATGCATTTTCCATGCATTTAATCGAGTTTTATGTTTTTATATTGAAGAAACAAGGAGTGAAGGACTTTGGCAAATGAAAAACAGTACCCTATGACAGCTGAGGGAAAACGTAAATTAGAAGAAGAATTAGTGAAATTAGAAACTGAAACACGTAAAGAGATTGTGGAGCGTATTAAAATAGCACGTGATTTTGGTGATCTTTCTGAAAACGCTGAGTATGATTCTGCAAAAGAAGAGCAAGCCTTTTTAGAAGGTCGTATTTCTACATTAAAATCAATGATTCGTAATGCGGTCATTATTTCTGAGGATGAGACGGATAACAGTGTAGTTTCACTTGGGAAAACGGTTACATTTGTAGAAATCATTAATGGTAAACCATCAACTGAACAAGAATCTTATACAATTGTAGGTTCAGCTGAGGCAGACCCTATGGAGTTCCGTATTTCAAATGAATCACCAATTGCAAAAGGTTTACTTGGTCGTGCTGAAGGCGAAGAAGTAGCCGTACAAACTCCTGGTGGCGAAATGAAAGTGAAAATTCTTTCAATTAAATAAAGTGTAAGTGTACAAGCAGTTAGCTTTTCTGTTAAAGAAAGGCTGGCTGCTTTTACCATTTGTAGATTGAAAAGCTTTCAACGTAAAATAGTGAGTATATTTATTTGCAAGTGCTGTCGAACTTGATAGAATATTTGCTAGAGAGGGGGAGATATTATGGGTGATCGACAAACTCGAAGTAGTCGTCATTTGCAGCCATCTCGTAATAAAAAATTCGATAAACTATTGAATGTTTTAATTGGTGTAGTTGTAGTACTAATTATTATCACAGCAACCTATGTGTTTAAATGGCAAGATGATGCAGATCAAGCAGTGAAAGATGAACCAGCTCAAGAGGAAAAGAGCGGTGATAAAGAAAAAGAAGTAGATAAAGAAAAAGAAGACGGAGATAAAGAACCTACGAAAGAAGAAGATAAAGATCTCGCTGTAGAAGAAGACAAACCTTCAGAGGAAGTATCAGAACCAGAGACATCTCAGGAAGAACAAGGTACACCAGAAGAATCAACATCAGATAATCCAATTGTTGATAAGGTCATTACGAATAAAAATTGGCAGCCAACACCTACAACACAAACAGGTCAGCATGTGTCTTCATATGATGACAAGTCTGTTGACTGGGCTGAGAAGGTAGCAACCGTAACAAGTGCTACAGGCATCGATCAAAACAATATGATTATCTGGCGTATGCAAAATAACGGTGGTCCTAATTCTGCAATTGCTACGGTTTCAACAAATGATAAATCCCAAATGTACCGTGTAAGCATGGAATGGGTTGATAATGAAGGATGGATGCCTGTGAAGGTAGAGCAACTGAACACATTAGAGGGCGCCTATTGACGAATATCACTCTTTTTATTATTTTTAATAGAGTTGATAAAGAAGGGAAGTAACATTACATGAAAATTGCAGTAATTGGCGCAATGGAAGAGGAAGTAGAGCTACTAAGAGCAGCATTAGATAATGCACAAAGTACAACGATTGCAGGTAGTGAGTATACAACAGGAACATATGAAGGTAAGGAAATCGTGTTATTAAAAAGTGGGATTGGTAAAGTTAATGCTGCTATGTCTACTACAATCCTTTTACATGAGTTTAAGCCAGATGTAGTCATTAATACAGGATCTGCAGGTGGATATGATGAAGCCCTTGAGGTAGGTGCTGTAGTTATTTCTGATGAAGTTCGCCACCATGATGTAGATGTCACTATTTTTGGCTATGAAATCGGACAAATGGCTGGAATGCCAGCAGCTTATAAATCCGATGAGAAATTGATGAAAGTAGCTGAGGAGGCTGTTAAGGCAGTTGGAGAGCATCAATATGGCATTGGTTTAATTTGCTCTGGAGATGCTTTTATGAATGATCCTGAACGCGTTGAAGCTGTTCGTCATCATTTCCCTCAAATGAAGGCTGTAGAAATGGAAGCAGCTGCGGTTGCGCAAGTTTGCTATCAATTTGGTACACCTTTTGTTGTCATTCGCGCATTATCAGATATTGCAGGTAAAGAATCGAACATAAGCTTTGATGAGTTTTTACCAGTTGCAGCAAAGCATTCTACACAAGTAGTATTAAAAGCAATTGCATCTCTTTAAATTACACAAATTGGTCAAAATGTGCTGTTCATTATGTGAGAAAAATCACAGTTAATACATGGGACAAATGCTACACTGTCATTAATAAATCTCTTCATAATAAAAGGGAGGCATTCATGATGTTATTATTAACAGTAGGTGTAGTGATGATTACAACGCTAATAGGTACGCTGATTTCAGCAGAACTATCGGAATCAGCACATTAGTATGACTTAGAAAAGCTCCTTTGCGACATAGCGATGTCGCAAGGGGCTTTTTTGTATGCCATGAAATAGGCACATCTTCCGCCAAAGATGCATTGAATTTTTCTATCGTACATTTTACAATATACTACTCAACAGATTTTTGGTCTCGTTTGTACAGTTGATAGAGTTTAATAAGTGCGCGTTTTTCAATGCGAGATACATAACTACGAGAAATATTTAATCGGGCTGCAATTTCTTTTTGTGTAAGTGCGTCGTGTTGATTTAATCCATAACGGAGTGTCACAATCTCGAGTTCACGTTCATCAAGCATATGCAAATAATGATATAACTGCGCAACATGCTCCTTATGCTCTAACTTTTCTGTTGCACTTTCTTCATCGCACTGAAGTAAATCTCTAATCTGTAGCGCATTACCATCTTTATCCGTTCCGATTGGCTCAAACAAAGAAACATCTTTTTGCACTTTTTTTTGTGTTCGCAGATGCATTAATATTTCATTTTCAATACAACGAGCTGCATATGTGGCAAGTCTTGTTTTTTTGTCAGGAGTATAGCTCTCTACAGCTTTCATTAGACCGATTGTTCCAATGGAAATATAATCATCGAGTTGCTCATGTTTTGGATGGAATTTTTTAACGACATGCGCGACAAGCCTCATGTTGCGTTCTATCAGGTCAAGACGCGCTTGTTCATCGCCACCTAAAAATCGTTCAATACAAGCAGCTTCCTCTTCTTTTGAAAAGGGTTTATGGAATGTTTGCCCCTTTAAATAGCCAAGCAACGCAGGGATCTCAAGCCATAACTGCAACATTGATGTAAAAATTCCGCTCATTGAATGATTTCATCCTTTCCCCATTTTTCGACAGTATATGTTTAAAAACTGAGGGAAATGAAAAAAGTGCAACAGCAAATGTGCTGCTACACTTTTTTTAGCGTAAATGTACTAATCATGAGTAAAGCTAAAATGGGGAAAAGGAAAAGATAAAATGCCGGATGGAACGTATTAGCGCCGAAATACGTTAAAGTTAAGAACGTACCTGCAGCTGTAATTGGTAAACCTGTGAAATAACCATTCGTTTCACTAATGTTGAAGCGAGCTAAACGCATCGCACCACAGACGATAAATAATACGGCCATCATCATGCCGGCAAAACCAAAATCAACTAGAACAACTTCATACATTAATAATGCAGGAGCCACACCAAATGATATAATATCACTCATAGAATCTAATTGTTTACCTAACTCAGACACTTGTCCGAGCGCTCTCGCTACCTTACCGTCGTAGCGATCTAGAAGAGCTGCAATAAAGATAAACAAGACACTATAGCTATAATATTCATGTAAAGTGGCCATAATAGCCGCGCCTCCAAAGGACATATTACTAATTGTTATGAAGTTAGCTGCGTGCGATTTCATTTTCTTAACCGTGGTATCCACCAACTTGTGATAAAAAAACAAGGGGGATCACTCCTTTGCACTTAAGATATTGTACCATTATACTTCGAATGCGAAAAAATTGACAGTCTAAATTAATGGATAGGGGTTTTACTGTATGAAAGAAAAACTATATCAACGCTTGATAGAACTAACGAATGGCAAGCAATCTTCCCATCTTTTGCAGGCATTTGCAAAAGCGAAGTGGAGTAAACGTATAATTCCAAGCTACATGAAGTTATACGATATTAACATTGAAGAAGTTTCAAAAAAACAGCAACAATTTTCATGTTTACATGAATTTTTTACAAGAGAGCTTTTAGAGGATGCTCGACCTATTGAAAAAAACCCAACTATTTATGCAAGTCCTGTGGATGCCAAAGTAGAATCTTTTGGACGTATTGAATGGGATATGACATTTCTTGTGAAAGGTAAGCCTTATGCATTACAAGATTTACTCGGTAATACAGAACGAGCAGCACAATATGCGGATGGACATTTTATTGTATTTTATTTAAGCCCTGCTGATTATCATCGTATCCACAGCCCAATAGATGGAGAAGTGTTACGACAATATACACTTGGTCAGAAATCTTATCCTGTAAATCAGCTAGGTCTTACATACGGTAAAAAACCAATTTCTCATAATTATCGTTTAGTGACAGAGTTGAAAGCAAAAAATAATCAGCATGTAGCTTTTATTAAAGTGGGTGCGACCTTTGTGAACTCCATTGTGCTTACGAATACAACAACTAAATGGCGTAAGGGGCAGGAAGTTGGTTATTTTTCATTTGGTTCTACAGTAGTTATGCTGTTCGAAAAGGGTGCTATTGAATTTACGGATAATGTTGTTAAAGGGAGCCCAATTCGAATGGGTGAAGCTTTTGCAAATATGCTATAATGGTCGAATAATACGTTAAGATTAGGGGTCGCTATTTTGTATAATTTTTTATTACCGAACGAATTTGTGACGAATATTTTTGAAATTACGCCAGAAAAGCTGCAAGAATTAGGTATTAGAGGCATCATTACGGATTTAGATAATACGCTTGTTGAATGGGATCGTGCAGATGCAACAGAAGAGTTGATTATTTGGTTACGCATTATGAAGGAATCCGGTATTCGTGTTATTATTGCGTCAAATAACAATGAAGTACGTGTGAAACATTTTGCTGAACCATTAGGTATTCCGTATATTCACAAGGCAAAAAAGCCACTTCGTAATGCTTTTTATAATGCACTAATTCAACTAGGTTTGCGCCCAAACGAAGTAGTAATGGTAGGAGATCAACTTCTTACTGATGTGATGGGCGCGAATCGCTTAGGCTTGCATACAGTGTTAGTAAAGCCTGTTGCGCAATCAGATGGGCTTGTAACAAAATTAAATCGTTTCATTGAACGTCGCGTATTCAATGATTTGAAACGAAAAGGAATTATAACTTGGGAGGAACAAGAATGATTGAAATGCCAAATTGTATTGGCTGTGGTACAACAATTCAAACAGAAGATAAAACAGCAGTTGGGTATGCACCCTCATCATCATTAGAAAAGGATGCGGTCATTTGCCAACGTTGCTTCCGTTTGAAAAATTACAATGAAATTCAACCAGTGTCATTAACAGATGACGATTTTTTACGTATTTTAAATGGTCTTGGCACACAGCAAGGCTTAATCGTAAAAATTGTTGATATTTTTGACTTCAATGGGAGCTGGCTACCTGGGCTACACCGTTTTGTAGGGAAGAATCCTGTGCTATTGGTCGCTAACAAGGCAGATTTATTACCAAAATCGGTGAAACCAAAAAAAGTAATCAACTGGCTTAAACGTGAAGCAAAGGCTCTTGGACTTCAGCCAGTCGATGTCCTGTTAGTAAGTGCTCATAAAGGCAAAGGAATGGCAGAAGCAATGGAAGCCATCGACGAGTATCGTGAAGGGCAAAATGTGTACGTTGTTGGTTGTACGAATGTTGGGAAATCTACTTTCATTAACCGTATTATTAAGCAGGCAACAGGTGAAGGTGAAGTCATTACTACTTCTCATTTCCCAGGGACAACTTTAGACATGATTGAAATTCCATTGGATGATGGTAGTGCATTATATGATACGCCAGGTATTATTAATCACCACCAAATGGCTCATCATATCGATTCAAGTGAATTAAAATATATTATGCCCAAGAAAGAAATTAAGCCGAAAGTCTACCAGCAAAATGCTGGACAAACCTTATTTATTGGAGCATTGGCGAGATTTGATTTTATTCAGGGAGACCGTTCTGCTTTTACGATCCATGTGGCAAATGATTTACCGATTCATCGTACAAAGATGGAAAAGGCAGATACATTGTATGCAGAACATAAAGGAGAACTTCTGGCACCACCAACAGCGGAATTTATCGACCAATTACCGCCATTGGTTCGTCATGAGTTTTCAATTAAAGAAGCGAAAACAGATGTTGTATTCTCTGGGCTAGGCTGGATTACAGTACAGCATGCCAATGTAGTAGTAGCAGCATACGCGCCAAAAGGTGTACAAGTTTCAATTCGTCCTTCACTTATTTAAATGAAGGATACAGTAGAGAGAGGGACTAGAAAATGAAGAAGTGGTTTGCAGTTATGGGTGATCCAATTGAACATTCAAAATCACCAGCCATGCATAATGCTTGGTTTGAGGGCATGTCAATCGATGCGACATACATTCCTTTACATGTAACCTCTGATCAATTAGAGTCAGCAGTTGCTGGTTTGAAAACATTAGGAGCAAGTGGCTGGAACGTTACAATTCCTCATAAAACAGCAATCCTTCCATATTTAGATGAGCTAGATGAGCTGGCGCAAAAAATGGGCGCAGTGAATACAGTAGTTAAAACAAAAGAAGGCAAGCTGAAAGGCTATAATACAGACGGTATCGGGTTTGTTCGTTCACTAGAAGAAGCAGTAGGTTTGTCTCATAAAGACAAGCCTGTGCTACTCATAGGTGCTGGTGGAGCTGCTCGTGGCATTGCCTTTGCCATGCAGCAACAAGGCTATCACCATTTAACCATTGCCAATCGTACTGTGGCGAATGCACAAACGATTATCGATGAAATGGGTATTGGTCATGCGATTTCATTACAAGAAGCGGAAGAGACATTAGCTGATTTCAGCATCATTGTGCAAATGACATCGGCTGGTCTTGCTACGGGCAATTTTTCTATGCCATTTTCATTAGATCGGCTTACGAAAGGAGCAATTGTTGCGGATATTGTGTATAATCCATTAATGACGCCTTTTTTACAAGCGGCTGAAGAAAAAGGGGCAACGATTGTTACAGGCTTAGGGATGTTTGTGCATCAAGGAGCCATTGCTTTTGAACACTGGTTAGGCAACTATCCAAATACAAATTCAATGATTGCGCAGCTTAAGGCGCAATTAGGAGGAAACTAATTTTTATGTTAACAGGTAAACAGAAACGTTTTTTACGTGCAGAAGCACACCATTTGACACCAATTTTCCAAGTAGGAAAAGGTGGCGTTAATGACGAAATGACAAAACAAATTCGTGAGGCATTAGAAGTACGTGAACTGATTAAAGTGCGTATTTTAGATAATTGTGAAGAGGATAAACATGAAGTCGCTGAAGCACTGGCAAAAGGTGCACATGCAGAGCTTGTACAATTGATTGGCCTAACAGTTGTTTTATATAAAGAGTCACGCAATCATAAAAAGATTGTATTACCAAAAGCAACGAAATAAGGTGAGACGATGAAAAGGGTCGGTTTACTAGGGGGCACATTTAATCCACCTCATATGGGACATTTAATGATGGCGAATGAAATTTTTCATGCGTTAGAGCTCGATGAAATCCGCTTTATGCCTAATGCCATACCACCACATAAGCATGCACGTTTTGATGCCAGTAATGTTGAACGACTTGAAATGGTCAAGCGTGCGATTCATCCATTTTCTTATTTTTCAGTGGAGTCGTATGAGGTAGAGAAGGGTGGCGTATCCTATTCCTATGAGACACTATCCGCATTATGTAGAAGAGAACCTAATGTAAAATTTTACTTTATCATTGGTGGCGATATGATTGATTCGTTACATACATGGCATTGTATAGATGACTTAGTGAGACTTGTGCAATTTGTAGGAGTAAAGCGTCCAGGAACAGCGGCTAAAACAGAGTACCCTATATGTATGGTGGAAGTGCCTCAAATCGATTTATCGTCAACACTGATTCGTGAACGCCTTGCGACTGGAGGAACGGTGACATTTTTACTACCAGAAGCGGTAGAGTCGTTCATACGAGAGGAAGGTCTTTATGGAACGCGAACAGTATTTAGCGACGATTAAGACAAGAATGCCTGAAAAACGTTATATTCATACACTTGGTGTAATGGAAACAGCCATCAACTTAGCACAAAAGTATGGCGAGGATGTGAAAAAAGCTGAAACAGCAGCAATCCTTCATGATATTGCTAAATATGCAGATATTGAGTGGATGGAGAGCATCGTTCGTGATGAAAATCTAGATCCACGACTGGTGGGCTGGGGTAGTGAATTACTACATGGACCAGTTGGTGCATATATAGCAGAAAGTGAGTTTGGCATCACAGATGAAGAGTTGTTGAATGCTATTCGTTTCCATACAACAGGACGTGCTAGTATGAGCCGTTTAGAAAAAATCATTTTTGTTGCTGATATGATTGAACCGAATCGTCAATTTGACGGTGTAGACCGTCTAAGAAAAAATGCGCAAAAAAATTTGGATAAGGCAATGATTGCATGTGTACGCCATACATTGGCATTTTTAATTGACACAAAGCAACCAATTTATCCTTTATCAATAGAATGTTATAACGATATGATGAACAGAGAGGATAGTGAAGGATGACTTCAACTTTATTACAAGCAGCTTACAAAGCAATCGACGACAAACATGGTGAGGATATTGTCGTTTTAAATATGCAAGGAATTTCCCTTTTAGCGGATTATTTTATCATAGCTCACGGTAACTCAGATCGCCAAGTGCAAGCTATCGCGCGCGAGTTACAGGATATAGCTGAAAAAGAGGGATATGAAATCCGCCGTGTCGAAGGTTTCGATGCAGCTCGTTGGGTTCTTGTAGACTTAGGAGATGTAGTAGCACACGTATTCCATAAGGATGAGCGTGCTTATTATAATTTAGAGCGTCTATGGGGCGATGCTCCTCAACTAGACATACCAGAGGCTTAAGTGAGTAGTTACGAACGCTTTGCCCATGTCTATGATGAGCTACAAACGGATATTCCTTACAATCTTTATGTAGATTGGGTTGTACAGCATGCACCAAGCAGCCAATACCCGACACTATTAGATATTGGTTGTGGCACTGGTGTGCTTAGCTTGTTATTTGCACAGGCTGGCTACAATGTCAGTGGAATTGATTTATCAGAAGAGATGCTATCCATTGCAGCAGAACGCTTTGCTGGTGCAGGATACCATGCCCCATTATATTGTATGTCCATGGACGAACTAGACGGCTTTGAGGCATTGGATGTTATTACTATTACCATTGATTCTCTTAATTATGTTGTAAAGGACCAAGCTGTCTATACAACATTAGAACGTATCCATCACGCTTTACGTGATGGGGGTCAGCTGTTTTTTGATGTTCACTCGTTATTTAAAATGGAAGTTATCTTTTTAGATGGGCCGTTTACGTATGATGATGGTGATATAAGTTATATATGGCATACAGAGCCTGCTGACTTCGAGCATTCTGTGACCCATCAAATGACCTTTTATGTGCGAGATGCCGCAAGTGGTTTATATGAACGTTTTGATGAGGAGCATGTTCAACGTACTTTCTCTATCGAGCAGTATATAACTTGGCTTCGTGCAATTGGCTTTAGCGATGTGGAAATCACAGCAGATTTTACGGACGAAGCACCTGAAAATGAAAGTGAACGCATCTTTATTCGTGCGGTGAAATAATGAAGAAAGGAGCCACACTGTCCAAATAGGCAGTGTGGCTCTTCTGCTGGTAGTGACGGATAGCGTGCTTAAATCGCTAGATAGAAAGGCTAAAGTGACGGATAGTTCTTTTAAACAAGTAAATAAAACTCCTGATACTTTTTATCATTTTCAATCAACCAGTCATAGTGTATGATGTAGATAACTCCATATGATGACCTTTTGCAAGGAAAGGATGGTGCTATGCTCCAATCTTTATGGCAAAAGTATAAAAAAAGTATGTTATTCCCCAGCATACTGGTAGTCAGTGGACTTTGTTACTTCTATTTTTCGAGTTCAGACTCTTCACCTCCCCAAGAAGAGCTCTTCGAGACAATCCAACCTAAGAAAGAAATAAATACGATTGAATCTGCTGAGGAGGCGGTTATCCAGCAGGTATTTGTTGATATAAAGGGTGCTGTGGTGTATCCAGGCGTTTATGAACTCCAGCAAGACCAACGCATTAAAGATGCTGTACAGCTTGCAGGTGGCTATACAGAGCATGCAGACACACAGCTCATCAATCATGCGCAAAAAGTGCAGGACGAAATGGTGATTTATATTCCTATAAAGGGTGAACTACTAGACGAAGGATCTACTAATCTTTTCATGATGCCTTCTGAAAGTAGTCAACAAGAACAAAAGATTAACATCAATAAAGCTGATATCGAAACGCTGTCAACATTGCCAGGTATCGGTCCCTCTAAAGCGCAAAGCATCCTTACTTATCGAGAGGAAAATGGACACTTTCAAACAATTGATGATTTAAAAAATGTTAGTGGTATTGGTGACAAAACGTTTGAGAAGCTGAAAGACGCTATTACTGCAAACTAAACGCTTTTATATTTTGTAATATTGACGCCCCTTTTCTAAAAGGGCTACACTATAGTAGAAAAGTAAGAGAAATATAATTTGTAAGGCATATTTTGGAGGTAGTCATATGGAGCGAATTACTTGGGATCAATTTTTTATGGCACAAAGCCATCTACTCGCATTACGCAGTACATGTACAAGACTAGCAGTAGGCGCAACCGTTGTGCGTGATAAACGCATCATTGCAGGTGGTTATAACGGTTCAATTATAGGAGACGAACATTGTATCGAAAATGGTTGCTATGTTGTAGACAACCATTGTGTACGTACCGTGCATGCTGAAATGAATGCATTGCTACAATGTGCTAAATATGGAACACCGACAAGAGGTGCTGATTTATATGTGACACATTTCCCGTGTTTACCATGTACAAAGTCCATTATTCAAGCAGGTATTGAACGTGTGTATTATGCAACAGATTATAAAAACAGCCCATATGCTCAGGAATTATTTGCAAAAGCAGGAGTGGAAGTCGTTCATGTACCGTTTGATGAACGTAAGATTGATTTTTTAAGAAATGAAAAATTAGCCTTGTACACAGAGATGCTTCATGAGCTTCGCGAGAGTGGGATGCCAGTAGAAAAATTGCTCCCATACGAACAGAAGGTGAGCGCATTATTCGGCATAAAGCTTTAAAGCATAAATGGATCATTGTAGCGCTTGCTGTACTTGTAGCTTCCATTGCGGCACACAAGACAGCATGGCTACTCCTTTTTTTACTTTTATTAGCCATGTGGCTCATCATAAAAGGTGAGTCACATGCCCTTGCAACGTTTGTGATGACTAGTGGTTTATTATCGTATTTTTTTATCTCCACCTATCAACTGACAGACCCTTCCCCTTTACCGTCAACTTTCCCTTTAACATGGTCAAATGAATACAAAATAAATGGTCAAAAACTCCGTGGTTTTGCTACAACAACGAATGGTCAAAAGCTTTACGTAGTTTATACATTTTCTTCTGAGCAAGAAAAAATCCTTTATGAAAAAACATCATTAACTGGAATGACTTATTTTGCACAAGGTGAGCTTGTGGCACCATCTCCTCCTGCCCATACTTTTGCATTTTCAATGGCAGACTACTTAACAAGTAAAGGAGCAATAGGCATTGTTGAAATTACCAATTGGACGTATGTTGAAAAACGAAACTCACTCGGGACATTTCTTGCCAAGCAAAGACACAGCATGAAAAAGCATATTGAGACGACCTTTCCAAAATCCCTTGTAGCAGAAGCACAGGCGCTTCTAATCGGGGTACAAGATCAGGTGGATGAAGAACTTCAGCGTGCCTATCAAAAGCTCGGTATAACCCATTTATTTGCGATTTCTGGTTTACATGTTGCGCTGATGTCTTGGCTATTTTTTGAAGGATTCTTGCGAGTAGGCATCCGCAAAGAAATGGGTACTATCGTTTTACTGATTTTATTACCGATTTACGGAGTCATTGCAGGAGGCGCACCTTCTGTATGGCGCGCAGTTTCTCTAGTCGAATTAATGATGCTGCTACGTTTTTTGAAGTGGACTCTTTCGATGGATGATGCACTTGCGATTAGCTTTATAGGCTTTGTTTTGCTTGAACCAGGAGTTATTTTTCAAATTGGCTTTCAACTGTCCTATTTAGCAGCTGTAGCTCTTGTTTATTCTGGTATCATTTTTAAACAGGCGAGGAATTGGCTAAGTCGTTCTTTTTTTATCACATTTGTGTGCCAGCTCCTTGTTTACCCTCTATTACTGCATCATTTTTATGAACTCTCCTTGTCCTCGTTTATCGTAAATATTATCTTTGTACCATTGTTTTCCTTTGTTATATTACCTTTTAACATGGTGGTATTAGTTCTAACCTATATCTCAATACCACTAGCAAACAGGCTATTTGCTATGTACGAACCGCTTCGTAATTGGCTGACCGATGTGATTTTTTATATGCAGGAGCTGCCTTTACAACTATGGTCACCAGGTAAACCACCTATTTGGCTTAGTTGTCTAGCGATGTTAAGTGTTCTAGTAAGCTTTTATTTCTTAGAAACAAGACGTTTTAGAAAAGCTACTGCGGTACTTATAATACCGGTACTTTGGATTCAGCTGTTACCAATATTATATAACGAAACAAAGATAACGTTCTTAAATGTGGGACAGGGAGACAGTATCGTAATTGAATTACCATTTAGGAAGGCTGTGTATGTCATTGATGCTGGGGGCTTGTTGCGCTTTGAGCAGGAGCAATGGAAGAAAACAAATCGTCCTTATGAGGTAGGGAAGCAAGTTGTAGTGCCATTTTTAAAAGGCAAGGGCATACGAACAATCGACCTTTTTATTGCCACTCATGCAGACGCAGACCATGTAGAAGGCGCAGAGGAAGTTTTACAAGAGATTAAGATGAAGGAAATTCATGTTACACCTGGTTCTTCTGATCAGCCAATGATGAGGGAATTATTGACAGAAGCAAACAAGCGCAATGTTCCTGTCAAAGAAAAAATGAAGGGGACAGCATGGCAAATAGGAGAGACTTATTTTTATTATTTATGGCCTCATGACACCTTTTATGAAGGAAACAATGATTCGCTTGTTTTGTACATGCAGCAGAAAGAGTTTACAGCGCTTTTTACAGGTGATTTGGAGCATGATGGAGAACAACAGCTGATCAATCGTTATGGACATTTATTAGCCAATCTAACGCTGCTGAAGGCAGGTCACCATGGTAGTAAAACATCTAGTATTGAATCATTTGTTGAGCTGCTCCAGCCCCGATTAACGGTATTCAGTGCAGGTCTCCATAATCGGTATGGTCATCCACATGAAGAAGTAGTACAACGTTTTGTCAGCCGGAATTTAGCGACGTTAACAACAGGGGGGGATGGGACAATCGAAATTCGTATTCGAGGAAATAGTTGGACAACTGCAGTAAATGAAAAAGGCCTTGTCCAATGACCAAGGCCCTTTTCCTGCATAAGTCCAATTACTGTGATACGAATTCTACTATAGTTGCAATAATAAACATAAGTGTGAAAACGCCAAATGATACACCGAAACCAACTCCAGAATCGATAGCATCGTTACGTCGACATTGTATGTTTTTTCCTTCAAATGGATTCATTGTTATCCCTCCAATTCTGTTATTTATTATAAGACAACATGTTCATAAAAGCTATATCGAAAAGGAGAATTCCCCGTCTGGCAAGGAATCGACACATTTCGGTCAAAGACACGAAGTCATTCTAATTAGCAGAAATAGAATCTCATTCATCTCCCCATTAACGAAGTGGGAGTCTTCTGCTATATCAAGATAAAATCATGTATACTAATAGTATTGCTAGATGGAGGGAAAATTATGATTTCAACGGTTTGGAATACAATAAAAAAAGGTGAGCTGGCACCAGTATATTTACTTGTTGGTGAAGAAAGCTATTTTATAGATGAGACCATTAGGCGTTTAAAAGAAGCAATGGGCTCGGAAGAAGAGCTGGAGATGATGGCATTCGATTTGGATGAGGTGCCTGTAGATGCTGTCATGGATGAGGCAGATACAATCCCTTTTTTCTCGGAACGCAAATTGATTATTGCTAAAAATGCTTCATTTTTAAAGGCAACAGAAAAGGGGAAGGAAAAAATCGATCATGATGTAAAGCGTTTGGAAACGTGGTTAGCCAATCCATCCGATTTTTCTGTCACTGTTTTTATTGCCCCTTATGAAAAATTAGATGAACGTAAAAAAGTGACTAAAATGATGAAAGAGCATGCGCTACTTGTACAAGCAGAAACACCGAAAGAGCAAGATTTAGTCGTATGGATTAAAAGTATTGTCAAGGCACAAGGCACCAGTATTACACAAGATGCTATTGAACTGCTTGTTACGATGGTCGGAGCCAACATGCTACAATTACAAATGGAAATTGACAAGCTAACCCTTTATTTAGGTGAGGGTGGTGAAATTACGGCTTCATTAGTGGAGGATTTAGTGGCCAAAACATTGGAGCAGGATGCCTTTAAAATGCTCAATGCTTATTTGGCAAATGATTCTGTCGGAGCCTTGACCATCTATCATGATTTATTACGACAAAAGCAAGAGCCCATTATGTTAGTTGGATTGCTCGCTTCCAATGTTCGTACTATGTCGAATGTTTTTTATTTGTTGAAGAAAGGATACCACCCACAACAAATTGCTAAAAATTTAAAAATCCATCCATATCGTGTCAAACTAATGGTTGAACAGCGTAATCGACCTTCGGAGGAAAGTTTGTTGAGGGCATTGTATCAGTTAGCTGAAGTTGATTTACAGCTGAAATCGACTGGTGGTAATCGAGAGCGTTATTTAGAACTATTTTTATTACGTCAACTTTAATAAAACAAGCTGTCCCAATAAAGGACAGCTTGTTGTATTATCTATCAAAATTAAAAAGATCAGCTACTCCTAATAGAGTACCTGATCCTTTAAACAATTACGCTTTTTTAGCAAGGCGAGACTTTTTACGAGCCGCCGCGTTTTTGTGGATAAGTCCTTTTGAAGCTGCTTTATCTAAAGATTTGAAAGCTGCTTGTAAAAGTTCTTGTTTGTTTTCAGCGTTTTCAACAACAGCGTTTTCAGCTTTTTTCACTGTAGTACGCATTGCAGATTTAGCTTGAGAATTAGCAAGGTTTGCTTTTTCGTTAACTTTTACGCGTTTAATCGCAGATTTAATGTTTGGCATATATTTCACCTCCTAAATTAGGTACGAGATGATATCTTCTCATTGATTTCTTGTGTTAATACAACAAAAATCATTTTAACAAACGCTTGACCAAATTGCAATAGATAAATGCAAAGAATATTTACTTGACAGTTTGAACAAACTACAGCTTGAGGTGAATTGTATGCAAAATTTTAATTGGCAACGAACAGATTTAATTGATGAATCGGAAGAGGTAGTTGTCCATCAGACGAGAGAGCAAAAAGAAAAACTAGAACAATCGAATGGCGTTCAAATTGAAGATCGGAATGCTGGTCGAGTAAAAATCACGGATGTTCTTGTAGATGGTAAAGGTGAAAAGCAAATTGGTAAAAAAGAAGGGCAGTATATTACACTTTCTGTACCTACACTGACTTTAGAGGATCAAGATGGATTTGCACAATTGGAGCAAGAATTGCTTTTGAATTTCAAAAAAATGCATGAATCACTTTCTTGGCAAGAAGACGATAAAATTTTGATAGTAGGTTTAGGAAATCGTACCATTACACCCGATGCGATTGGTCCATATTTAATCGATCATCTGCATAGTTTAGATGTAATTGATGAAAAATTTGTCATGTATGCTCCAGGTGTAACAGGACAAACTGGCTACGAAACAGGAGAATTTGTGGCTGCCATTGCTGAGCGTCTACAGCCAAAATTAATCATTGTGGTTGACGCACTTGCTACAAGAGCGAGTAATCGACTTTGTAAAACGATTCAGTTAACAAATACGGGCATACATCCTGGCTCAGGCGTAGGCAATCAGCGGCAAGAAATTTCCTATGAAATGCTTGGTATTCCAGTAACAGCAATTGGTGTTCCGACAGTGGTGGATGCACCAGTATTAATTGCTGACGCCGTAGAAACAATGCTTCGTTCGATAGCAGCTCGTGTGTCTGAGCGAAGTAAACCATCATCGAAGTTATCGTTATCCTCCTGGCAACCAGATATCAATAAAGAACTTGATATGTCTTTAGTACAACCTATTTTCGGAGAATGGGCGACTTGGACGAAGGAGGAACGCCAGCAGCTTTTTGAAGAAACATTTGCAGGCTCACATACACAATTGATGGTAACGCCAAAAGAAGCAGACTATTGGATTGATCGCTATGCTAAATTAGTGGCTTCTATGCTCATGAATTGGGCAGATGATTTATAAAAATTAGGGCGTTATAGGCCTCCCGAAACACGACAATTTATGCGAAAAACAAGTAAAATTTTTTCGTTCTAAAAGACACACCCCCTCCATACGATATGGGGAGGAGGGTGTGACTTTGCTAAAAAAACTACAATGGTCATTTGGTATATTATTGTTCTTTTTCGTATTACCTGTCATTGCTGGGCAACTTCCGTTCAACAAGCAAGCATCGACTCCGATTAAACAACCAGAAGATAAGCAAGTCGTGTTTGCTGCTACCAATTTAGCTGAACAAAGTGTACTTGAACAAACGAAAGAGCCTGAACCAGACCCAGATCCAGATCCTTATAAAGTGTTAGTGTTATTTACTCATTCCCATGAAGCATACGAACCGATGGTGAAAGCTGTGAGTGGTAAGGTAGCGACTTCTCATGAATCGGTCAATATTATGAGTATGAAGGATAAGATTATTAATCATTTTAATGTAAATGGCTTGAAGACTGATGTTCTTGATGTAGATATTATGAAGAAATTACAAGTAGAGGGTAAGGGGTATCACGAATCCTATAATGTGATGAGACCTTATCTAAGTAAGCATTTAGAATCCAATAATTATGATTTAATTCTAGATTTACATCGCGATTCATTAAAACATGATCTTACAACGATCTCATATAATGGGGAAAACTATGCGAAAATCGCTATCGTTGTTGGGGCAGAGCATGCTAATTTCCGCTGGAATACAGCCTATGCAGAAAGTTTATCATCAACATTAAATGCACTTGTTCCGAAAATATCAAAAGGCGTTATTTCTAAAAGTGGTGATGGTGTCGATGGACGTTACAATCAAGATTTAGCAAAACAAATGATGATTATTGAAATTGGTGGAATTGGCAATACTGAAGATGAGGTTAATCGTACAATTGCTGTAATAGGTAAGGCCATATCAAAAGCATTTGTAAATGATTCGAAAAAATAAAGAAAATGATTAAAAAGTGAGACTCTTGTAGGCTCACTTTTTTAATATTTTATTATAATAAAATTTCCAGAAAAAAATCTAATTATTTGTCTTTCCATTGATCCATTCTTGTCTTATAATTTTCAAGTTGGCTCATGATTTTAATGATAAAACGTTAATGAAGGCATATGCAAGTAAGGCAAAACATACTTTTGAAGCATCTACCATTTATGGAAATGCCTTTTTAAAGACTATAGCAAACATACATATGAATTTTATAAAAGACAAAAAAGTGATAACGTTCCACTTTTCTCTAAAACTTTTATCGTATCTCAAACGTCAAACATATAAGTGCACAAACAGAAAAAATTAAAGGAAGGAGATGATTTCCAATCGAAGTGTGCTGTTATTCGACAGCAAAGCGTCGAGGATGTCACAGATTTTTAAGTAAGGCCTGCACGATGCAGTTTAGTTAAACGTTGTCACAGGACGTGACGGCTTTAGGTTAACTTCTACTCGTCAGCTCGAAAAATTCTAGACTCAATGACGTCGAGGCGTCATAGATAGATTATTGAAGGAAGGAATAGTATGTCAGGCAAGTCATTAAATCATCGTTATATTCCTGGACTAGACGGGATTCGAGCATTAGCAGTATTAGCAGTTATTGCTTACCATTTTAACTTCAGCTGGGCTAGAGGTGGCTTTTTAGGAGTAGATATCTTTTTTGTGTTATCAGGCTATTTAATCACCTCTACCATCTTACCTTTAAGGGGCAACCAATTAACAGTCAGTCTTAAGAAATTTTGGATTGGACGTTTTAGACGTTTACTACCAGCTGCCTACGTTATGATTGTTACAACTTTTGTTTGGGTAATGCTTTTTCAAAAAGAACTTCTCCATACATTACGTGGAGATGCGGTGTCCTCTATTTTTTATTCAAGTAATTGGTGGTTCATTTTTCATAAACTTTCTTATTTTGATAGTTTCGGTTCACCATCGCCAATAAAAAATTTATGGTCATTAGCCATTGAAGAGCAATTTTATATTATATGGCCATTACTTTTAATGATTGGATTATTTGTTGTCCAAAAACAAAGTAAACTTGCAATGGTTGTCTTTATAGGTGCCATTTGTTCAGCACTATTAATGGCGATGCTTTACCAGCCAGGAGCTGATCCGAGTCGTGTTTATTATGGAACGGATACACGCTGTTTTGAATTATTAATTGGCTGTTGGCTAGCGCTTGTTTGGCCAATGAAAAGACTATCTTCACAAAAATTATCGACAAATCACGTGAAGAAACTAAATAGTATAAGTTTCATCACTTTTACTGTTTTTATAATCAGTATTATTTATGTCGATGAATATCAAACGTTCCTCTATAGAGGGGGCATGTTCCTATTTTGCTTAAACGCAGCGGTTTTAATTGCGTGTATTTGTCATCCAGTAAGTATTTTAGGGAAAATACTATCGTGGAAGCCACTTTGTTGGGTTGGTTCACGATCCTATGGCATTTATCTATGGCACTATCCTGTCATGGTGTTAGGTACTCCTACTCACGAAATTGGTAACCCCTCCTATTGGCGAATTGTACTTCAAATCGTATTAATCTTGACAATTGCTGAGCTATCCTATCGCTTTATTGAAATGCCCATCCGTAAAGAAGGATTCAGCGCCTATTATAAAAAGCATTTTGTCTTCAATAAAAATAAATGGGGAAGTTACTCATTCCAACGCAAACTATCAACGGTAATGGTTCCACTTTCTCTTCTTGTGTTTTTCACTGGGATTACAGGAGTCGTGGGTGAAGGACAGCAAAGTTCATCGGATTTGTATCCATCAACCATAAAAATTAATGGTGATGAGCCTACAGTAAATCAAAACGAGCATGACAGGCAGCCAGACACATCAATTAATGATCCTTCGATTAAGAAGAAAGAGGAAGTAGAAGATGTTCCGCCTATAGAAACGCCTAAACAAGAGGAAAATGAATCAAGTGTAGTGCCTGAAAAAGATGAATTTTATAGTGGCATACTAGCTATTGGAGATTCGGTAATGATCGATATTGCACCAAGCTTACATAATATTTATCCAAATATTACAATCGATGGAAAAATAGGTCGCCAGGTTTCACAAGCTGTTAAGTTAGCGCCAAATTATGCGAGTTTTAACCAACCCAATAATGCAGTCATTATCCAATTGGGGACAAACGGTTACTTTACGCACGACCAAATGGACACCCTCCTTAGCGCATTTTCAAATGCGGACATTTATTTAGTAAATACACGTGTACCGCGTTCATGGGAAGCGAAAGTAAATGAAGCTTTACTTCAAAAAGCGCAGGAACATGAGCATATTACACTGATTGACTGGCATACAGCAGCACTCAAGCATCCAGAATACTTCGCCCCAGATGGTGTTCATTTAGAGAAAAAAGGGGTAGAAGTTTTAACAAACCTTATTCAACAATCCCTAAATAATAATTGAAATGACTAGAAAAAGTCAGTATGCACAGCTTAGATTGGCTGCGTATCTGACTTTTTTTATGCACTATAATTTTAAAATGGGGAGATTTCTATGAAAGACTGCTTTATTGCAATAAACATGCGGGGAATATGGAGACTTCTAGCATGATGACTTATGAAGATGAATACGTTTATGTGAATTATTATTACCTCACCATTACCTGCTTTCGTCACTTCACTACATTTATATACTTAATACTGTAAAATTTAATAACGGATAGTAAACACTGAAAGTATTGATAGTATAGGCTTTCTAGTCTAGTTGCTGTTGTACTTTGCGTAACGTTCATAGTATAATTCATTATAGTTTAATTAGGAGTGGAAAAGATGAACCGAGAAGCACGTTTAAAACGACAAGAGAATATTCGAAATTTCTCTATTATTGCACATATTGACCATGGGAAATCAACGCTTGCTGACCGTATTTTAGAGCAAACAAAGTCTTTAACTTCCCGTGAAATGAAAGCACAGCTCCTCGACTCAATGGATTTAGAGCGTGAGCGAGGTATTACAATCAAATTAAATGCAGTTCAATTAAAGTACGAAGCAAAAGACGGCGAAGTGTATACATTCCATTTAATCGACACACCAGGACATGTCGATTTCACATATGAAGTATCCCGTAGTTTAGCTGCTTGTGAGGGTGCCATTTTAGTTGTGGACGCTGCACAAGGTATTGAAGCGCAAACACTAGCAAATGTTTACTTAGCACTTGATAATGATTTAGAAATTTTACCTGTTATTAATAAAATTGATTTACCTGCAGCTGATCCTGAACGCGTACGTCAAGAAGTAGAGGATGTAATCGGATTAGATGCATCTGAAGCGGTATTAGCTTCCGCTAAAGCAGGTATAGGTATTGAGGATATTTTAGAGCAAATCGTTGAGAAGGTGCCAGCACCAACAGGCGATCCTGATGCACCACTACAAGCTCTAATTTTTGACTCTGTGTACGATGCCTATAAAGGTGTCATCATTTCAATTCGTGTGATCAATGGTACTGTAAAACCTGGCGATAAAATTCGTATGATGGCAACCGGAGCGGAATTTGAAGTTATTGAAGTTGGGGTACATACACCGAAAGTTGTACCACAGACTGAATTAACAGTCGGTGATGTAGGCTATTTAACAGCCTCCATTAAAAATGTCGGTGATACGCGTGTAGGGGATACAGTAACATATGCCAATCGTCCAGCTGCTGAACCATTAGCGGGTTATCGTCGCTTGAACCCAATGGTTTATTGTGGTTTATACCCAATTGATACAGCAAAATATAATGATTTACGTGATGCGTTAGAAAAACTAGAGTTAAATGACTCTGCTCTACAATATGAGCCTGAGACATCTCAAGCACTTGGTTTTGGTTTCCGTTGTGGTTTCTTAGGATTACTACATATGGAAATTATTCAGGAACGTATTGAGCGTGAATTTAACATTGATTTAATTACAACAGCACCTTCTGTAATTTACAATGTTCATATGACAGATGGCACTGACCTTAAAGTAGATAACCCATCCTTTATGCCAGACCCACAAAAAATTGAACGTGTCGAGGAACCATATGTAAAAGCAACAATCATGGTGCCAAACGATTACGTAGGGGCTGTTATGGAGCTTTGTCAAATGAAACGTGGTAATTTCATGACAATGGATTATATTGATACATCTCGTGTAAGTATTATTTATGAAATGCCTTTATCAGAAATTGTCTATGATTTCTTTGATTATTTAAAATCAAATACGAAGGGCTATGCATCATTCGACTATGAACTCATCGGTTACCAGACATCTAAATTAGTAAAAATGGATATTTTACTAAATGGTGAGCAAGTCGATGCACTTAGCTTCATCGTTCACCGTGACTTTGCTTACGAGCGTGGTAAAGTAATCGTAGAAAAACTAAAAGAATTAATCCCTCGTCAACAATTCGAAGTACCAATTCAAGCAGCAATTGGTCAAAAAATTGTAGCACGTTCAACAATTAAATCAATGGGTAAAAACGTACTTGCAAAATGTTACGGTGGTGACATTTCGCGTAAACGTAAATTACTTGAAAAACAAAAAGCGGGTAAGAAACGTATGAAACAAGTAGGTTCGGTTGAAGTACCACAAGAAGCATTCATGGCTGTACTGAAAATGGATGATACGAAGTAAGGTTGATGTAAAAGCGTTTATAGGGTTTTAAGCAAATAGTTTTGTATAAATTGGGTGTAGATTGAGACCGATTTGCCACCGCATTGAAATTGTGCAGCAATTTATAAAACTTTAGCGATGGAATCAATGATATCGGCAGCATCTTGTTTACCTTCAGACCCTACAAAAGTTTTAAGCGTAACAGTACAAGTTGCACCATAATCTTATTATTTTTTTATTCAATGGTTAGGGGACACGTCATTATGATATGTCCTTTTTCCTTTGCATTCCACAGGATAATTGTGGAGGGCTATTTTTATACAACAAGACCTAAGCAATACACTGTGCCGAGCGTTGTTATTTTTATTGGTGAGGTGTTGACATGGACAGTCAAACAGTAGCTTTAATCGGTATTAGGTGCCATTAACGTTGTACTTACAACAACCATAATCGTGACAAAGATGTAAAAAACGACGCATCTGATTCGGCTGTAATACGCACGAAATTAGACAATATTAATGCTGGGGTAGAATCGATTCGGATTGATATTAAAGCACAAGAGATGCGTGTTACAGGTTTATCAGAGAGTGTAATTCGTGAGAGGAATCAAGTAAACAAGCTCATAAAGGTTTATATAAATGGAGGGAATTACACATGAAAATTAACTGGGAAGTACGTTTAAAACATCATATCTACATACTTGAGTAAAAGATATTTTGTTTTATTTTCCTGTTTAGATAAAAATTTTCATTAAAAAAGCCACTCGCCTGAGTGACCTTGATGTGCCTCCCACAGAGATATTGTGGGGTTTCGTTTATTTTAAATTATCAATAGCAAATTGCGCTTCTTCAGGAGTAAATTTTTCTCCGTACTCTGAAACCAATTGCTCGTAAATAGCCGAATCTGACATGCTCATCATTTCCGCGTATGATTGGGCTTTTTTCAACGCGTTTTCTTTCCAATCAAATACAATGTTATCAATAGCATATTGAGCGGCTTCTGCTGGGAATTTCTCACCGTATTCAGATGTTAATTGGTCATAAATACCTGCCTTAGACATTTGCATAGTTTTCGCATATTGTTCTGCTTTTTTTAATGCAGATTTATATTCTCTTGGGACACTTTCCTCTTTAGCCTTAGCTTCGGCTTTAGCTTTGGCTTCTGCATCTGCTTTAGCTTTCGCCTCCGCTTTTTCTTTTGCTTTCTGTTCTGCTACCACTTTTTCCTCAGCCTCTTTAGCTTCACGTGTAGCCTTTTCTTCAGGTGTTTCTTCTACCTTCTCTTCAACTTTAGATACAGTTTCTACTTTTTCTTTATCCTTGTTTGATGTTTCTGTAGGTTCAAAAGTAGCTCCAACACCTATAGTCATAACAATTATGGCAGCAAAAGAAATACCGCTAAATTTCAGCATTTTTTTACCTTTCAATCCATCTTTTCTTACAAAAGCAATAACTGAACTAATGACAAACACAAATAAAGCCAACAAGCTAACTAACAATAAAATCATAAATAAATCATCCATATACAAATCTCCCTTCATATCCATTGTAGGAAATTCTAACCATTTTGTACATACAAAAAACAGACAACCTTATTAAGTTATCTGTTTTATTAATGATATAAACAAATTTATCTAATTTTAATTAAGGGAAAATTATTTTTAACCATATTATAAAGTATTTTCCAACTAGATGGGTGGTTACAGTCGTATATTAAAGACTTACAAGCGATAAAATTTAATAGGAAATAAGTTACTTAATACTGTTAGATTTTGGTATATGCATTAATAATAATGTTAACATCTTTTAAATTATTATATTTACTAAAAAGTTTGTTGATAATCTTTTGATTGCCAAATTAAAATTGTTTATATAGATTTGAATTGGCATTTATACATCATGCCTTACAATGTTGTCCGACCGTGAAAAGGTTGAAAAGCCTTGAGAGTGAATTTGCCCTCCACAATCTGAAGACCTAGCATCTAGTTCGATTAATTTTTAAGTTCTAACTTCTTTGAATCGTTTATTATTTACCAAATGAATGGGATTAGCTTTTTAGTTTTCTTTTCAGTAATAGCTCAACGGCTATGTCCTTTTCATTTTGTACATAAAACTTTATAAATTGGCGTAATGATTTAATTGAGAAAAATTAGGTAATATTATAAAATCAATTTATAAATACAATATATTGTATTAAATGACGGTATTGGAGAATTAATGATGGAGTATTTATCGCTAAAAGATCATGTTTATAATTATATTGTGGAACAAATTAACAATGGGAGCTTACTTGCAGGTAAGAAGGTGAATGAAAATCATATTAGTGAAAGCCTCAATGTGAGTAGAACGCCAGTGAGGGAAGCGCTTATTCAGCTTACATCTGAGGGCTTACTTGAGAACATCCCACGTAAAGGATTCGTGATTAAAAGCCTAACGAAGGAAGAAGCGAAAGAAACTTATTTTATTATTGGTGCTTTAGACGGTTTAGCTGCTTCCCTTGCCTTGCCATTTTTAACGGAAAAAGATTTGAAGGAAATGGAGTTTTATATTCAAAGTATTGATTTGGCTATTAATACAGAGAATTACAGAATGTATGATAAAATGCAGGAAGCATTTCATGGCGTTTATCATAAGCTATGTCCGAATAAGAGTCTGATTGAACTTTTACTACAGTTAGAAAAAAAATTTATGAAAAATATAGGTGAAAACGATTCGTCAGATCGCGTAAAGGAGACGTTAACGGAGCTTAACGATGAACACAGAGAAATATTAGCCTTTTTCAAAAATGGAGAGGGTGTTGAATTGGAAAAATTCCTGAAGGAAGTACACTGGAATATGGAAAGAGCAGAGAAAGTTTTGTTATAAACACTAGAAAAAATGGAAAAAGTAAGAATCTGTTTCGTATAGAGCAGATTCTTTTTTTGTTGACATATAAAATAAAATATATAATATATAGAATAAAAGACTGAATATTATATATTGTCTTTTAACAGAGAAGAAAGGGGATTTATCTTGATTCAGTGGAAGCTCCCTTCTCTAAAGAGGGAGAAGAATATTTTTTGGGCTTTTTACAGCGGATGTTCAAACGGTCAATGAAATAAGGGAACGTTGTCAAAAGCGCCTCATCCTACAGTAATGATGGTGTGATTAACACCAAATAGGCTCACAACTATCGGCGGATGTTACAGGTTTTAAGAGCGGCCTGCACGACACAGGTCAGATAACCGTTGTCACAGGACGTGACGGTGTCAGCTCGAAAAAATCTGGACGCATTGTTTATCTGTGGGAAAGCGTAGCATCAGTGGCAATTACGCCGAGGCATAGTGAATTGAGTAGAAAGCTTATGATTTGAAAGGTTTAGGGGGATTTACAGTGGAGAATAATGAATACGATTTACATCGTGGGTTAAAACGCAGACATCTTACAATGATCTCGATTGGCGGAACAATTGGGACAGGATTATTTCTTGCTTCTGGGAATGTCGTTTCAAATGCTGGAGCTCTTGGGGGTCCAATAGCATTTTTAGTGATAGGTATTTTAGTGTTTGTTTTAATGAAAGGTCTTGGGGAAATGTCAACCTTTATGCCGATTCCTGGTGCATATACCACCTATTCCGGATTATTTGTACATCCAGTGTTAGGCTTTATGGTTGGTTGGAATTTGTATATTAATGGATTTCTTGGACTTGGTGCTGAAATTGTCGGAGGCGGGATGATCCTTAATCAATTTTTCCCAAATACGCCTACTTTTATGTTTTGTATTGTCATTTCAGCGATTGTCCTGTTTTTGAACTTAATCGATGTGAAGTCCTATGGAGAAGCAGAGTATTGGTTTGCAGGCATTAAAGTACTTGCCATCATCGTATTTCTAATCGTTGGTGTTCTTATGGTATTTGGTGTTATTGGGGAACAAGGATTTATCGGTTTTTCAAATTGGAACAGTGAATCGATGTTTCCAAATGGTCTTTCAGCGGTAATCATTATGATGACAGGGGTTATATGGTCATATCTAGGTGTGGAAACAGTTGTTTCAGCTGCAGGTGAAGCTGAAAATCCGCAGAAAAACGTACCTAGAGCAATTAATACGATTTTTCTACGTATTTTAATTTTCTATGTTGGATCCATTACAATCATCGGTTTAGTTGTGCCATATCAAAATGTAAGCGTTCTAAGTAATGGCTATGCGGGTCTTTTAGGATTAGCAGGAATTCCTGGCGCGGCAACGATTATGAATATTATTATTCTGACATCATTGGTGTCAGCAGCTAACTCGATTGTCTATTTTTTAAGTAGAACACTGATTGCACTATCAAAAGAAGGAAAAGCACCAAAAGCATTAGGGAAGGTCAATAAACGTGGTATTCCAATGAATGCGGTTATCTTAACGTTATTCCTTGGACAAGTTTCTCTTATTACAAACTTTATTTCACCAGATAAAGTATTCATTTGGTTAACATCCATTGCAGGTTTTAATACATTACTTGGATGGTTCGGTAGCTATCTTTCTCATTATAAATTTAGAAAATGGTTAGTGAAAAATGGTGGATCTGTAGACAAGCTAAAATTCAAAATGCGGACATATCCAATCCCGACTCTTCTTTGTCTTGCAGCATTAATAGCGATTGCGATATACACAGCCTATAGTCCAGATACGAGATTTTCATTCTATATTGGCGTTCCGATGTTAATAATGTACTTCATTATCGGTACATATTTGCATAAAAAAGGGAAAATACATGACCCTAGTTACAAACCATTTTTAGAAGCACATATAAATGATAAAGAAATAAAATAGTCAACTCATGTATAGTTGATTGCATCCATTTTTCTAGTAAACAATCAGCGTGTTGAGAGATTTGCGATGAGTCAAAGGAGATACAGAATAATGGAAAATAAAAATTTACAATTGGTCGTTCAATTGCGACATGAATTACATGCGCATCCTGAATTATCAAATAATGAAATTTGGACAAAACAACATTTGATGAACTTTCTTAAAGCACATACAAAACTTGAAATTGTAGACAGAGGCCGTTGGTTTTATGCTGTTTATCATTCCAAAGTAGGCACAAGGAATATAGCTTTTCGAGCTGATTTTGATGCACTTCCGATTGAAGAAACAATTGATCTTCCGTACGGCTCAAAATGCCCTGGCGTTTCTCATAAATGTGGTCATGATGGACATTCTGCAACTTTGTGCGGCTTTGCCCTTGAAATAGATCAAAAGGGTTCTGACAATAATATATACTTTTTATTTCAGCATGCTGAAGAAACAGGTGATGGTGCTACTGAATGTGCTGTTCTGATTGAAGAAAAGAACATTGATGAGATTTTTGGTTGGCATAACATGAGCGGTATTCAAGAGAAAACGGTCTATGTCATCAATGGAACAGCGCAGTATGCATCAAAAGGGATGTCTATCTATATGGAGGGAACACCTTCACATGCAAGTGAACCAGAAAAAGGCATAAATCCAGCCTTTGCAATAGCAAAAATAATCGATAGCATTCCTAATTTTACGCATTCAGCAGTTAATAGAGGCAATGTTTTATGCACTGTCGTTCAAGTAGATATCGGTACAAAAGCATTTGGTGTCAATGCCAGTAAAGGTACACTAAGAATGACGATTCGAGCACTTTATGAAGAAGAGATGGATAGACTTCAACATAACTTAGAAAAATTAGCTCAAGCAGAGGCACAAAAGTATGGATTGAAGGTCCGCTTCGACTATCAAGATGAATTCCCAGAAACCTCAAATCATACAGAAAGCTCCGATAAAATACGTCAAGTTTGTGCGGAAAAAAATATGCCCATGATAGAGTTAGAAGAGGCATTCCGCGCTTCTGAAGATTTTGGCCATTACACAAAAATGACAAAAGGTTCTTACTGTTATATAGGGAATGGAGAAGATTATCCTAACATACATACCATTGAGTATGATTTTAAAGATGATTTGATTGAAACAGGAGTCGAACTGTTTAAAGGGCTAGCAGAGTTGTAAAGTAAAGTAATCTTGTTGAGCGAATTTCATAGAAAATGGTTAGGATTTGCAAGCAAAAGTTTGTAGTATCCTAACCATTTTTATTTATGCACAGGGATGAATAGATGGATATATTAATACTATGCAATTAATAAATAATATAAAATTAGCGATATAGCATAGTTTCTTTGAGAAACAACAATGTCAGCCTTCACATTATTACGTCTCGAGCTGCTGTTGAATGTTAAAAGTCCTTTTATCTTGTGTGATATTTAGAGAAACAGTTGGAACAGCTTAGCCAATAAAAAGAGAGGGACACCTACCATTATTACGCCTGCAAAGAAATAACAAAATAACATAAAAACATCGAAAATCGCACCGGCTAAATCATCAATGAATTTTAACATTTCATTTCCCTCCAAACCTAAGAAGTATTGGCCCTACTATAACTATTATTTATTTTTTGAAAAGCATTAAAACATAGTGTATCAAACCTATGGAATAGGCCCTCCAAAATCAGGTTTTAAAGATACTGACCAATAATACTTGTTTATTAAAGACTTTCATATTATCGCCACTTTAAAGATCATATCGTAAAGTCTTTTTTAAAAAGAAATGTTTAAAATCTCTTCCTACATTATCCAGTGTCCCATAAATTTCGTAATCATGATTTTCATAAAATGGTAACGCTTGAAAGCTAAGTGTGTCAACTTTAATGAAATCACACTTATTGTCCAAAGCAATTTGTTCAATCGATTTCAACAGTTTTGAGCCATATCCTAAACCATGAAGCTTTTCGTCGACCATCAGTGTATGGATTTCTAACCAGTTCCAACAAATTTCCCCGAGTACACCACCATAAACTTGACCGTTGTGATCGGTTAGAAATAAATTAATTTCCTGATATCGTCCTTGTAAATCCTTAGGAAAGTGCTTTACATTATATTCATAAAGCATGTTATTGACAAAAGATCTGTTTGTGGTATTTAGTTGTTGTGTTATTTGATAGGTCATTTTTTTACTCCTTTAATCGAAATGGTAATTGTCGGTTCCAAATCATATGGTGATTATTTGTTCCCCAATAATGTTCAAGTATAAAGTCAGGCTGTCCCAATTTTTTCTGCCAAATGATTTGTGCTTGTTTATATCCACTATCTAAACAAAAGCAGTGCATACTTTGCTTTTCCAACGTCATTAAGATTTTTTGCAGAAGCAACGTGCCAATACCACGATTTTGGTAGTTTGGATGAACAAAAACAGTACCGATTTCTGGACAATTGGTTAGGTCTTCTTTTACTGTTTGTTGAATCAATTCATTCGCCTCACCATATTCGATTGTACCAATGATTTCATTTGTTTCTTCGTCCACAGCTAACCAAAAATATCTTTTTTCCCCTTGACTTTCTAAATCCATTGCTAAATACTGTTTTTTCGTTTCCCATTCAAGCTTTTGATCGCTTACTAGCTCTGCAAGTCCTTCTTTTGCATAAGTATCCTGAATGACATGCAAAAAGAACTGATGTAACGCTTGTATATCCGATTGCTTTGGACGTCGTATAATTAATTTCAAATTGGTCTGCTCCTCTTAGCCCTTTCACAATGAATGTTGTATTTGTTTTAACAAGGAACGAGCTTTTTGTACGTCAACTTCTACTGAATGTTTCGAATCTGCTTGCACTTTGCTAAATCGATTAATCGCAAGCTGCAGCCAATGTTTGGAGGCATCATATTTTTCAATATGCCACAGTAAATCCCCATAGCAAATCGCCGCTCGGATAAAAGTTGTTTGGTCATCAGCCATATTTGCTAATTGAATAGCTAGTTTAAGACATTTTCCCCCTTGTGCTACCTTGCCATAGTCCAAATAGTGAAGAGCTTTTAAAAATTCCATTTTGGCCTGATTTATTGTCTGTTCGTTCGCATGATGTGACATGACAGATCGCTCCCATCCGTTTTTTCTGTGCACTTTATGCATACTACCAGTCTATTTAAATAATTATAACATGTTCTCCTTAAAATTGGTTAATGATGGAATGTGATAAAATGCAAAGACAGGAACTTAGTGATGAAAGGGAGAGTGAAATAATTGAATGCTTCACAAAGAGAGCTAGATGCTGTAATAGAGAAAATGCGTAGTTTTATTCAAGAGATACAAAAGCAAGATCCAGATTTTTATAATGCATATCCGGTGGTTTTTCACAATCATATAGAAGATGAAATTAGCCATTTTGTGGATTGTCATTGGCGTTTACCAGAAGAATATTTATATTTTTTACAGCGGTATATTGTTGAAGGTGTTACATGGAACACAGGCGACTATATTAATCTACAAATATATGGAGCAAAGGATTTAGTGCGAGGACAGGAAGGTTACAACTATAATCCTGTGACAGATGAGGTCATTTTAGAATGGCCGCATGATTATTTGGTCATTGCGACAGATGAGGGTGATCCTTATTGTCTCGATTTATCAAGAGGAGATACCGCTATTTTTAGCGCATATCACGGGACAGGGAGTTGGAATTTTTCAATGGCTTACGATAACCTCGTCATGTTTCTTGAAAGTGTACTGATTCCACCTGGATTGGATGAAGAACTATCCGTAGATAGTTCATCCGAGTACTATGAACTGTATATTACCGGCAAGGGGAAGGATAAGATAAAGACTTTATTGCTGCTTAAAAAAATACTATCCTGTGATTATTCACAAGCAAAAATGTCTTTAGAACAAGCGCCGTTATTAGTTTATAGGGGAGTTGAGACAGGTGCCTTACGATTAGAAGGCGAATTACAGCGTATCAGTGCAGACTATGAAAAAACGAAAATCAGCTTGGCTGAATTTTTAAAGTAGTATGAGACTGTCCTGGGGGGCGAGCATTGCTTAAATAGTCGAAACTGAACTTCATTCTTTAGGATGAAGCAATAGTTGCCATTCGCTTGTATAGTGGGGATAAGTAAAGGGGTGCTTAAAAATGCAAATTACGAAGGCCAAATTATTTATTCACGATATGAAAGAGATGCAGGAATTTTATTGCAATCAGTTAGGATTTACATTATTAGAGAAAACAGATGATTATTTTACAATTGCGGTTGGCGAAAGTGCGATGACTTTTGAAAGGGTTCCTTCTAGTATAAATAAGCAGTATCATTTTGCACTCAATATACCTAGTAATTTATTTCAACAGGCAAAAATTTGGGCAAAGGAGCGTGTAGGCTTACTGGAATCAGAGGGACAGGATGAGGTCTATTTTGAATTTTTAAAGGCGTACTCATGTTATTTTTACGATCCTGAAGGCAATATATTGGAATTAATAGCAAGACAGGAAGTAAATCAACAACATCATCATACAGCGATTTTTTCTATTGAGCATGTGTTACATATAGGTGAGATCAATTTAACGACAGATGAAATTTCAACAGTAGCTAAACAGTTAAATGAATATGCTATAAAGCCTATTGAAAACAAAGAGCTTCAACCGGATGCCCTTAATTTTCTAGGTAACTATGAAGACGGAGCCAATATTCTTTTAGGGCCAAGTAAACGACTTTGGTATTTTTCTGATAAGAAAGCAATAATCAGTCCAATTTGCATTGAAATAGATGAAGTTTTACAAATAATTATGGATGAAAAAGGTCAGCTGACAATTGTACAAAAAATATCCTAAATTTACGGTTGAATAACTAACCTTTATTTTGTATGTTTATACAAAAATAAGGAGGAGTATTGGATGGACATAATAAGGGATTTAAATCCAACATTGGAGCAATATAAAGCGCTACATCAAACAACTGGCTGGAATGCAAAAGGACTTTATACGTATGAACAATTATACAATGCCATTTGTAATAGTTGGTTCAGCACATCCATTTATCATGATGGGGATTTAATTGGATATGGCCGAATTATTTCCGATGGTATTTATCAAACCTTTATCTGCGATGTCATGGTACATCCTGATTATCAACGAAAAGGAATTGGCTCGATGGTGATGGAAAATTTGTTAACACATTGTCAAAAAGAAAATATAAAGTGGGTACAATTATTTTGTGCTAAAGGGAAACAATCTTTTTATCAAAAGCTTGGGTTTAATGAACGTGCAGCTGATGCCCCAGGTATGATGTTGTTTTATACCTAATCAATAAAGGAGCTAGAATCGTTGAAAGCAAAATGTCTTAGAATTTATGAATTTGGAAATCCGACAGAGGTGTTAAGGATTGAAAATAAAACGATCGTACCGCCACAAGGTCAAGAAATTCTTGTTCGCATGTTAGCAAGACCTATCAACCCTTCTGATTTAATACCGATATGGGGGAAATATGCCCATCGAATCACTTTACCGACAGTTCCTGGTTATGAGGGCGTTGGGATTGTAGAAGAAGTAGGACCACTTGTTTCTCCTGGGCTTATTGGACAGCGCGTATTGCCTTTAAGAGGAGAGGGAACATGGCAGGAAGTGGTGAAAACGCAGACTGAATTTGCGGTACCTATTCCTTCCACAATGGATGATTTTACTGCAGCACAAATGTATATTAATCCGATAACAGCCTTCATAACCTGTACAGAGGTCCTCAAATTGCGAGCAACTGATGTTTTATTAGTCAATGCATGCGGCTCTGCTATTGGACATATCTATGCTCAATTATCAAAATTGTTAGGGTTTCAGCTTATTGCTGTTACACGAAGTAGTAAGCATACAAAAGAATTACAACAACTTGGAGCAGACCTTGTTATTGATGCTTCTCAAATGCCACTCAATGAAACGGTGAAGGCAATAACAAATGGTAGAGGTGCCGACGCAGCCATTGATTCCATTGGAGGGGATGCTGGTAATCAACTTGCTTATTGCGTGAAGCCTGGTGGAAAATTTTTAGCTATTGGTCTTTTATCCGGTGTACAGGTAAATTGGACAAACATTGTGAAGGAAGCGAAAGTACAAGCCACATTGTTTCACTTACGTCACTGGCAGCGTCAAACGCCAATAAAAAAATGGCAGCAAATTATGCAACAGCTCATAAACCTTGTACAAAACGATTCGTTAAAAATGATGAAGGTAAATGCCGGTTTTCCATTACTAGATTTTCATAAGGCGATAGATGCTGTTGAATCATCCAAAAAAGGAAAACTTTTTTTAACAAGCTATGAATAACAAACTTACTAACATTGATTGTACAAACAATAGCCTTCGTTTGAGCTACACATGCAACGAACCTTAATCCTCAATGATTTTTTTATGTTATAATCTTTTTTGATAAGGAGTGAGATCAATGTTAAAAACAGAAGTATTTGAACAATTAAAAACAGCAATGAGAGAGAAGGATACTTTAGCAAAGGGTGTATTATCTCTATTAAAAGCAGCCTTAGATTCAGCTGAAAAAGAAAAGGGAGAGGCTCTAACATCTGAAGAAGAAATGGGTATTATTAATCGAGAGGTCAAACAAACGAATCAGGCTCTTGAAGGTGCTCAAACTGCAGGGCGAGCAGACTTGATTGAAAAAGAGGAAGCAAAGTTAATACTCTTAAAATCATTTTTACCAAAGCAATTATCAGAAGAAGAGATTGCTGAGAAGTTAATGGCAGCGGGTGTTGGAAAAGGAATGAACATGGGTGAAGCCATGAAAATTGCTAAACCACTGCTTACTGGTCAAGCTGAAGGCGCAGTTATTTCAAAAGTTGTGAAAAGTATTATTGCCTAATCTTCTATCACTTTGGTAGGAGATTTTTTTTGAAAAGAAAAATCCGCTAGGCTTGTTTAAAGCATAGCGGATTTGTTCAATTTATAGCTTGAATTTTTGAGTGATATTACGAAGTTGCTGTGCCATTTCAGCTAAGTTATTCGAGGAAGCGGTGATTTCTTCGATACTTGCAGATTGTTCCTCAGAGGCAGCAGCTACGTTTTGAATGTTGCCAGAAGCTTGAACTGCTACAACGCCAACTTGTTCAACAGAGATAGCTATACTGCTAACACCCTCATTGATATTGGACATAATATTATGAACATGGTCCATTTCCTTCGTAAGTGCAGTGACATGACTATAGATGTCAGCAAATGCCTCTCCTGAAGCATTAAACGTTGTTGAACTTTCGGCAAGGTTACTACTACTGATAGCCATTGATTTTACGGCTTGTGCCGACTCCTCTTTAATGGTTTCAATGCGAGTACGAATACTGTTTGTTGCATCTAAAGACTGATCTGCCAGTTTACGTACTTCTTCAGCAACAACTGCAAAGCCCTTACCATGTTCGCCTGCGCGAGCTGCCTCAATAGAAGCATTTAAAGCAAGTAAGTTGGTTTGATCCGTAATCTGGGTAATCAATGTTACAATATCCCCGATTTCATTTGTGTATGTGCTTAAACGCTCCACGACAGTTGCAGACTCTTGAATAGCTTTAGATGTTACGGCCATTTTTTCTGTGGCATCTTGAATCGTTGTATTGCCTTTTTCTGAAATCGCAGATGCCTGGAATGCTTTACCTGTCACATCGGTTACGCTTGTTACAACCTCTGTCATTTTGCTAGAGATGGTTGTAATATGACTTTCCACTTCTTCAATCGAAGAGGTTTGTTTTTCTGAGCCTGCTGCAACCTCTTGCATAGAAGATGTAATTTGCTGAATGGACGCACTTGTCTGCTCGGAGCTTGCAGTAAGTTCCTCTGACATCGCAGCCACTTGCTCAGCGTTTTGAGCTATTTGTTGAATCAATGAACGTAAATCTTCTGTCATATTTTCAATACCTGATGACAGCTGGGCAATTTCATTGGAACCTTTTATTTGTAGCGGTTCTACTGCTAAATCACCCTGCGCTACCTGACCAACATAGTGAGTCATTTTTTTTATTGGTTTCGTAATGCCCACACTAATAAAGTAGGCAACGATAGTACCAAGAATCACAAAAACAACTGTTAGAATAATGCAAATCCATAGTGTTTCCGTTTGTAGCTTAGAGATGAAGGATGCATCCATATCTAAACCGAAAATAATATCAGTATCTTTAAATGGGATGAAAATGGATTTATGGATACCATATTCATCTTTGTATATATCACTTGTTTGAATGGTCTCTGTGTCGACGGCTTTTCGCATTTCATCGCTAAACTCGTAGTCTTGCTGATGATTGTCGGTATTACTTAACGCCACGATATGCTCCTTACCATTGGCTGTTGAAAGCACATAGGCATTTTCTACATCAAACTTTTTAACCGTTGCATTCAATTGATCTAATAATTTTTTATATTTGTCAGGACTGCCGTTATCCGCTGCTTTTACATCATTTTTCTCAATATCTTCGAAAATAGTAGTCGAAGTAATTTCTAAAGTAGATTCGAATTGTTTAATAACAAAATTGTCAATAATGCGATAAGAAACCGCGAATAAAACAATACTAAATAGCAATGAAATAATGACTATTGGAATAGTAAAGCTAGCAATTAATTTATAGAGTAAAGAACTTTTAAACTTAGTGACGATACGCAATGTGTGACGCCTCCAGTACTTTAAGCTTGTGCTGTAGGAAATGAATCATATCAAGGATATGGTCTGTCTCCGTATAAGGTGAAATAGAGAAGAATTTTGCTGCTGCAACCGGTACATGTTGTGTTGTATCGCTCGTGCTTACCGTGCAGACACGCGTTGTGTCACCAAAGAATACTTCGTCTCGACCTTCTCCAATAATTTCAAAGAATGAAGCATTGAGTCCATTAATATGTTCAATTTGATCTTGCGTATAGCGACCAGCTTGTTCAGCTTGCCAATTTAAGCCATCAGGATACAAACGGAATGCTGTAACAGGACCAATATTTGCTTCATTAACCACTTGTAGCATTGGCGTTTTCTCAGCTAATTGTGCACGGAATGCTAAATTAACACGTACATAATTGGCTAGTATTTGCTGATAGCCTTCCTTACCAAACGCTTGTAATGCTGCAAAAATAGCAATAGAGCTACCCATACGAGAGCACTCTAGTGTATAGCCCGTGTGATAAGAGCCATACCCACGATTGCCAACATAAGGTGTATCAAAGTCCTCGATATCTAACAACTGTAAACTTTTACCGTCTTTAATTAAGAATAAGCTTGTTAAATAAGGTGTTTGACCGAGTTTTTGGAAATCAAAGCACATGCTATCTGCAAGTGCTAGATGCTGCATACGTTCATGGATTTGTACTAAACCTTGTAAGACATTGTCTTCAAATTGAAGTGGATTTTTCTTGAAATCATAATCATTAAAGAAAGCATAAAAACCGCCTAAAGCCGAATCAGCATGGATATGTACTGGCTGTAAGTCATACTTTTTCTCAAGAGTTGTTGTGATTTCCTTGATGGCTTGAACATCATCAATACCAAATTGATCAGTAGCACCTGTTGTTGCTACTACGTACACTGGAATACCGCCGTTTTCAATAACTTCCGTCATACGAATACGTAAGTCTTCCACATCCATTGAATGATCTTTCCCAGCTTTTACACGTACTAAATGTTTACTACCGATACCCACTGCTTCTACAGATTTTAAAAGGCTGTAATGGGCGTTTTCTGAAGCAAAGCAATATAAATTATTAGGAACACCATCTTCCTTTGCATGTGGGAATTGCTTTGCAATGGCAAGACGTAGTCCGCTGAAAACAGCACCTTGCCCACCCCATGTTGTATAGCCAAAGCTTTTTGTATAATCATAGCCTACTAATTTAGACATCATCGCTACTACTTTTACTTCACACTCAGCAGCAGCAGGGCCATATACATCCCATAAATTATTGCCATTCAGTAGAGCATTTGTAAACTGACCTAATACACCAGGAATACTTGCCATCGGTAAAACATTGGTAACAAAGTTATGTGTATGATAAGGATGTCCTTGCATCAATTGTGTTAATTCTTCGACCACTTGATCGAGCCCAACTCCTGTAGATGGCACTTGATGCTCTTGCATAAGCTCTTGATAAAAATTAGCAGAACGTTCTTTCATTGGACCAAGTGTTGTTTTGTTAGGATCCTTTAACTCATCTAGTGAGGAAACAATTTTCTCTAATAGGGATAAAAAATTCTCTCTTTGTTGAATATTTCCATCTTCACTCTGGAATAATTGTTGGATATTTTGCATCATCATCATCCTTCTTTAGTTCATATTTCCTCTATTTTCAGTTAAATGAAAATAGGTCCTTATACTAAAAGTATAATAGCATATTTTAGCAGAGATGGTGATTATATTTTACTGAAAAAATATTTATTAACATTTCTGAAGAATCTAACTTCGGTTGGCGAAATTTAACTATGTTGTATTTTTGTTTAAAATAGGAAGAATAGTCTATTTTTAATGTGTATAATACGGAGAAATGACGATTGGAAGGGGATTTTAAAGTTATACTAATCATAATGATAATGTTATATGAATAGCGTGAATAATTATTACTTTATAACTATCGTGATATGTAAGAGAATCTGCACGAAGGAAGGTGCAGATTCTTGACGACATGTCAAGGTTACTTTTGAAATTTTAGAAGTTCATCCACCGTAACCATTGCATAGCCTTCGTCAGTAAGAGTCTGTAAAATACCTGCTATGGCCTGTAATTCATTGTCAGTTTGATCGTACATAGGATGCATTAAAATGATGGAACCTGGTTGAATATTTTCTTTTACGTAATTGATTTTTTCATCTACTTTTGTAAAATACGTATCTGGCTCTAAGTTCCATGTAATGGTCTTACGTTGATGTTTATTTAAGTAATAAGGAAAACCAATTAATTTTTTACCATATGGTGGTCTAACCATTGGGGTTTCTTGATAGCCAATACGTGCAATAAGCGCATCAGTTTTTTCTATTTCTTTTTTGATAAAGGATGTGCTTTTCAATACCATACGCTTGTGCGAATACGTATGATTGCCAATTTGATGTCCTGCTTCCGCAATCTTTTTAGCCTCCTCAGGATTTTCCTCAATGTCCTTACCAATTAGAAAAAATGTTGCTTTTACTTGGTAGTCGTCTAGTAACGATAGAAGAGCGTCAGTATTTTCAGTTGGTCCATCATCGAATGTTAGGGCAACAACCTTTTCGTGTGTTTCAACATGAGAGGTAATGTTACCAAATAATTGATAGTTGCGAGCATTCATTAATTTATAAGCTGAAAATGCTAAGACAAAAAACAATAGGACGCCAATTCCGATATAAGCTAATTTCTTTTTCATTGACAGACCCCTCTCTTTATAGATAACGATGTTTTTTTAAAAATGTATGTTATCAGGTTTCATCATAATATAGTTGTTAAAAAAATAAGCCGCTACTTCAAAATGAATAGTGTCGGCTCTTTTCATTTACGATACAATATATAGTAATAATTTTCATTCAATAAAAGAATTGATTTTCTAATAGGTAAAACAAGGCATGATTTTTACGATTAAAGGGGGGTACGTATTTTGGCAAAGGTAAGTATAAAGCACATTGATGCGTTTAGTTCCATTCCAGAGAAAGGGAATCCAGCTGGTGTCGTATTGAACGGCGAGGATTATACAGAAATACAAATGCGCACTATTGCTGCAGCAGTTGGATTTAATGAAACAGCTTTTGTTGTTCCTTCGAATGTTGCTGATTTTCGCATTCGTTACTTTACACCCGGACATGAAATGAATTTATGTGGTCATGCGACAATGGGAACGATTTATGCTCTAAGAATGAATGGATCATTAGAAAAATCAGCTTTTACAATTGAAACAAATGCAGGTGTATTGCCGATACAGATTCGTGAAGAAAATAATCAATTACTTATAACTATGCAACATGCGAAACCACAGTTTCAATCATTTGGTGGTTCAAAGTCTGATTTAGCAGCTTCCATTGGATTACGAGAAGAAGATTTACATTCAGAATATCCGGTTGTATATGGAAGTACAGGTATTTGGACCTTAATTATCCCAATTAAAGAGTTATCAAGCTTTTCAAAAATGACACCAAACACCGAAGAATTTCCGAAGGTTTTATTAGAGATGCCAAAAGCTTCTATACACCCAATCTGTTTTGAAGTGCGCGATCATGAAAACGATCTGCATGCTCGTCATTTTTCATCTCCTTATTCGGGAACTATTGAAGATGCAATTACAGGAACAGCTTCAGGCGTGATGGGAGCGTATTATAAAAAGTATGTAAATAAAGATATTAGTTTACCTACGACACTTATTGTTGAGCAAGGACATGAAATCAATAAAGATGGACGAGTATATGTGCATGTAAAAGAAGAAAAAGAGCAACTAGACATCTCTATTTCAGGTACTGCTGTTTTTGTGAAGAATATTGAGATTGAAATAGAATAATTCTACATTTGGGGCATTCTTTAAAGATTTACCTACCAAATAAACAACTTTATTATCCATTTTGGAATAGCCACGTTTCAATAGATTGAAATTTAAAAAACTTTAAAGAGCCTTTCTACAATTTTATGTAGGAAGGCTCTAACTTCTTAAGTCGAAAACTAAACGACTTTATTATCTTGATACATTATCTCGAAGACAATATCAACGACGCAATGTCTACGTCTCAACTATTTTAATGTTATTTATCTGTTTGAAAAACAAAAAAATAACCATACTACGTTTGAGGTGAAGATATGTATAAATTATTATCACATAACGATTTAGATGGAGTAGGGTGTGGGATTTTAGCAAAGCTTGCTTTTAACGATAAGGTGAAGATACGCTACAATTCTATTAATGCACTTGACCGCGAAATAGAGTTCTTTTTAGAGAATGACCAACAAAAAACATTTTTGTTTATTACCGATCTTTCTCCAAATGAAGTAAATGAAGAAAGAATTAATGATTATTATCAAGCAACTGGTAATGTGCAATTGCTAGACCATCATAAAACAGCACTTCATTTAAACCAGTATGAATGGGGTAAGGTTTTAATTGAAAATGAGCAAGGCTTTTTAACGTCAGCGACATCTTTATTTTATCAGTACCTTGTGACACATGGGTTAATAGAAAAAACAGAGGCCATTTCACAATTTGTAGAGTTGGTGAGACAGTACGATACATGGGAATGGGAAAAGAACGGAAATTTTCAGGCACAACGATTAAATGCGCTCTTTTTTTTAGTGTCCATTGAAGAATTTGAAGAGAAAATGCTTGATCGATTAAAAACAAATGATCATTTTGATTTTGATGAATTCGAAAAGAAAATTTTAAGTATGGAAGAAGAAAAAATAGAGCGTTACATTCGTCGAAAAAAACGAGAGTTAGTGCAAACAAATTTGGGTGATTTCTATGCTGGCGTCGTCTATGCGGAATCCTATCATTCTGAGCTTGGCAATGAATTAGGTAAGGAAAATGTCCATCTTGATTATATTGCGATGATGAATATGGGAAGCAAAAAGATTTCCTTTCGGACAATTCATGACCATATCGATGTGTCATCCATTGCAGGGTTATATGGTGGAGGAGGGCATCAAAAGGCTGCTGGCTGCTCTTTAACAGAGGAAGCATACAAACAGTTTGTGTTAAAAACATTCCCTATAGAACCTATTCCTGAGGATGCGAAAAGAAATCGCTATAACATAAAGGGCTCATCATTTGGAACTTTCTATAAAAATCAGCAAGATGAATTGTTTATTATTTATTCAAGCGACGAAATTGACTGGCTGATTGAAAAAAATAACACACCATTGGAACATATCTTTCAAAGTTTTAATAATGCGGAGTGGTTTTTGAAACGAAATTATCAAGCATGGCTAGTAAGGGATGATGTCTTTGTAGACTATTTAATGCAGGAAGCCAATAAAGTTCGTCATCAAAATAAAGGAATGTAATGATTCCTTTTATACATAATGAACCTTACTTTCAATCAAGGTTATATAATGCATCGTCACTAACTACAATAAAACATAACTATTTTTAAAATGAGGTGTACATGTTGTCCGGTGATATGCTTCGTGTTGTGGATTTGAATAAGGAAAAACGAGGGCGTAACAAGTGGGGTATTTTTGTCTTCCTTTTATTGATGGTAGGTAGTGGATTAGTGGTGCTGTATTTGTGGTGGGATAAGGATGTGGATTTTGAAGCCTATAAAACAGAGGTAGGGAAAACAGCTAACAATAGTTTAGGACGTTTAACGTTAAATGAAGTGATTATTGATGACAATCAAATTTTACTAAAAGCAACCTTCGAGCCTGTGAAAGAGTTTACGCCAGATCATCAAGTATTTTTCTTTCCGCAAATACTTGTCAATGGCAAAGACTATATGGTCCGTAATGGAGGTCAGTCCATTGCACAGTCTGCCAATGTTTATACCATATACAATAGCATAAAAATGGATGATTTCCCGACAGACAAAAATGTAGCATTAGATATCCGTTATAAGGATTGGAACGTGGAGACACCAATTGACAAGCCATGGGAATTTCAACTTGAGGCTTCCCAAGAGCAATTACAAGAAGACCGAGAAGTCTTTACTGTAGATAAAAAAATGAAACATGTCGATCAGCAGGAAATAATGATAGACAAAGTTGTGTCAACACCCATCTCGACAACGATTTATTTTCATTCTGAACAACGTATTGTTAATGATGCTTTGCATTTTAAAATCCAGTCAAAATCTGGAAAATTATGGAGCTTTGAAACACCTTATCCATTAAATAAAGAGGGTACAAAATGGGGAAGTCGAGTAGACGCGCTTTATTTAACAGAGAGAAATTATAAGTTAATCCCTGTTAATCGTGACGGTCGTAAACTAGGTGCTGCTATTACAATGAAGAAAGATTAATGATGAGGTAAACTTTACAAACTCTTAATCTGAAAAAATCTCTTTTTCATGTATGATGAAAAAAAGATATGGAAAGTAGTTGAGAGTTTGCGAACGCTGTGGGAAATTTTTATCGTTGCTTTAAAACTAGGCTGTACCTCATTTGGGGGACCAACAGCTCATTTAGGTTATTTTCAACAAGAATATGTACAAAAACGTTAATGGCTGTCTGCGCATGACTATGGTCAGCTTGTTATCTTAAGCCAATTTTTACCTGGACCAGCATCAAGTCAGGTGGGGATGGGGATAGGTTTACTTAGAGGTGGACTAGTAGGAAGTGTGGTATCATTCCTTGGTTTTACATTACCATCCGTAGTAATACTCATGGTTTTTGCCTATCTCTCGATATATACAGAACTAAAAATGGATTGGATTCATGGTTTGAAGTTAGTGGCAGTTGCAATCGTTGCGAATGCTATTATTGATATGAGCAAAAAATTACTTCCTTCAAAAATTTATTGGTTTATTGCCTTGTTGGCGCTAATTATTGTGTTGTTTTGGGTGCATCCGCTTGCACAGATTATGGCAATTATCGTGGCAGCTTTTATTGGGTTTCAATGGATAAGAAACAGCGACGAGGGCAATATGTCAATAACGTTCAATATACCGATATCTAAAACAACCGGCATTGTTTTATTAATAATTTTTTTGTTATTGCTCCTCGGCTTACCGATGATAAGTGTTTTATGGGATCATGAATGGTTAACCATGATTGAAAAATTTTATTTTGCGGGTGCTTTAGTATTTGGCGGCGGCCATGTTGTTTTACCTTTACTGGAGACACAGTTTGTTCAAAGTGGCCAAATAAGTACATCAGATTTTTTAGCGGGCTATGGGATGACACAGGCAGTTCCTGGGCCATTATTTACCTTCGCAGCTTATATCGGTATGGTCATAGCTGGCATTCCGGGAGCAGTTATTGCCACTTTAGCGATTTTTCTACCGGCATTTTTGCTAGTGATAGGGGCTCTTCCATTTTGGTTCAGTCTTAGTCGAATTTCTAAGCTCAAAGGTGCAATGGCAGGAGCCAATGCTGCAGTCGTTGGTATGTTAGCTGCTGCCTTTATCCATCCTATTGTGACAGAAACCATTCAAAGTGGGTTAGATATTTTCATCATCGCTCTATTTTTATGGTGCTTAATGCGCTGGAAAATGCAGCCATATTTGCTTGTACTTCTTGGTATTGCAGTAGGTTTTATTGGATATACATGAGAAAATCAAAACCAATATTTGATGGTTTTGATTTTTTTAGGCCATTATATAGGTTAGTTCTTCGAGATTCTAAGTATATAAGGCTAAGTGAACGAGTATGCTAGTAGTTTTTTTCTAGCGTACTCATTTTTGTTTATAGAAAGAGTTCAAAAACATATGTTTATTCTATTATAGGGTTTCATAGCGTTCCTTCTATTGATTCGCTATAATGTAGAAATGAAAAGACTTAACGAGAAAGAAGGGATTGCTATGGCACGAGGTGTTTACATTCATATTCCTTTCTGTCATCAAATCTGTAATTATTGTGATTTCAATAAATTTTACTTTAAAAATCAACCAGTGGATGAGTATATAGAAGCACTTGGCAAGGAGATGGAACTTGCTACAAAAAAATATCCAGCAAGTTTTAGCCAAGTTGAAACAATTTTTCTTGGTGGCGGTACACCGACAGCATTATCGGCACTGCAATTAGAAAAACTTCTTACATTGATTCGTACGTATATTCCAATGCATAGTGAGAAAGAATTTACATCAGAGGCTAATCCAGATGAATTGTCTGCTGCAAAATTGCAAGTGTTGTTTGATGGCGGTGTCAATCGTCTTAGCATGGGTGTGCAATCTTTTGACCAAGGGCTGCTACAGAAAATTGGTCGTACGCATAGTAACGAACATGTCTATGAAACAATCGCTTTGGCTAAAAAAATTGGCTTTCAAAATATTAGCATTGATTTAATGTATGGCTTACCGGGTCAAACGATGGCACAATGGGAGGATTCATTAGAAAAAGCTTTTGCTCTTGATTTGCCACATTTTTCAGCATACTCCCTTATAGTGGAGCCAAAAACGATTTTTTATAATCAGTACACAAAAGGAAACCTACATTTACCAACGGAAGATCTAGAGGCAGATATGTATGATGTGCTGATGCGCCAGATGGCGATACATGGTCTTCAACAATACGAAATTAGTAATTTTGCAAAACCAGGTTATCATTCAGAGCATAACAAGATTTATTGGGATAATGATGAATATGCGGGGTTTGGTGCAGGTGCTCATGGTTATCTAGCTGGTATACGTTATTCCAATCATGGCCCATTAAAAAAGTATATGGACACCGTTTTAGCTAATGAGCTACCAATTGTTCATGAACATGAAGTATCACAAGCTGAAAAAAGAGAAGAACAAATGTTTTTAGGTCTGCGAAAAACAGAGGGTGTTATGCACACTATATATGAAGAAAAATTTAAAGCACCAATGTCTGCTCATTATGAAGTGGTTTTAAAAGATTTAGTTTCAAAGGATCTTTTAGAACAAGATGAGGTTGGTGTTCGCCTGACTAGAAAAGGACGTTTTGTGGGCAATGAGGTATTTCAACAATTTTTGCTAGAAGATTGAGCGATATCGTTGACATAAAATGTGGGATTTGATAACTTAATAATAGTATTAGCACTCCTCTTAGTCGAGTGCTAACAGAGGTGATAATCATGCTAACAAATCGGCAGTTACAGATATTGCAAGTCATTGTAGACGACTTTATTGTGTCTGCACAGCCGGTAGGTTCTCGCCAAATCTCCAAAAAACAAGGGATTACATTTAGTCCAGCCACTATTCGAAATGAAATGGCGGATTTAGAGGAATTAGGTTTTTTAGAAAAAACGCACACTTCCTCTGGTCGAGTGCCTTCAGAAAAGGGTTACAGATTTTATGTAGATCATTTGCTGAGTCCGCAAGGCATTAATTCCAAGGACATTCAGCAAATCCAATCAATTTTTAATGATCGTTTAGTAGAGGTAGAGCATATTATCCGAAAGTCAGCCAATATTTTATCGGAGCTGACATCGTATACTTCCATACTTTTAGGACCTGATGTCCAAAGACATCGTGTTAAACGTTTTTCGATTGTACCACTTTCTAGCGATACAGCAGTAGCGATTATCGTGACGAATAATGGTCATGTAGAAAATCGAATGTTCAACTTACCGCCGGATTTTACGGCTTCTGATTTAGAAAAAATGGTCAATATCTTAAATGATCGTTTAATTGGTGTGTCATTAGAGGATCTTCATAAAAGCCTTGAAGCTGAAGTGCTGGCAGTGTTACAGCAACATATTCGATCAGCGGATGATTTTATTCACGCACTCGTGACCGCAACAATGCATAATTCAGAAAGTAAAATTTTCTATGGTGGGAAAACGAATATGTTCAACCAACCTGAATTCCATGATTTAAATAAAGTCCGCATGATTTTGGACTTAATGGAGACGACTAGCCAAGTGCAGTCCCTTTTCCATCCGAACGAAGCAGGTATTCACATTCGGATAGGTTCAGAAAATAAACAGTTAGAAATGGAAAATTGCAGTGTCATTACCACTACCTATTCCATTGGTGATGATCAACAGGGAGCCATTGCTATTATTGGCCCAACACGCATGGATTATAAGCGTGTCGTGGCTTTATTAGACGTAATGCGCTTGGATTTAACACAGGCCTTTACGAAGAATCGTAGTGAGTGATAATGAGGAGGATTCAAGTGACGGAAACAACTGAAAACAAAGATCTAGTACAAGAAGATGTACAAGCTGAGACGACAACAGAGGAAGTAGCACAATCAGAAGTTCAAGAAAAAGTTGAATTATCAATTGAAGAACAATACGAGGCGAAGCTTGCTGACCTACAAGCAAAACTTGCTGACGAGGAGAATCGTCATCTTCGCTTACGTGCTGACTTCGATAATATGCGTCGTCGTCATCAGCTAGACCGTGAGGCTGCTGAAAAGTACCGTGCGCAAAACTTACTTTCTGATTTATTGCCAGTCCTTGATAATTTTGAGCGTGCTCTACAAGTAGAGACAACTTCTGAAGAGACTGCATCGATCATCAAAGGAATTGAAATGGTGTACCGCTCTTTAATTGAAGCGACAGAAAAAGAAGGACTGCAAGTGATTAAAGCAGAAGGTGAGACATTTGATCCAACTATTCACCAAGCTGTAATGCAGGAACAGGATAGTGAAAAAGAAAATGGTGTTGTCTTACGCGAGCTACAAAAAGGGTATATCTTAAAGGATCGTGTACTACGCCCAACAATGGTATCTGTGAACGAATAGTCCATGCACTATTTAATCAATTAAAAATTAGTTAGAAAACGCATCCCTTGCGTTGAAATAATAGGAGGAAATTTTAATGAGCAAAATTATTGGTATTGACTTAGGAACAACAAACTCTTGCGTTTCTGTACTTGAAGGTGGAGAACCAAAAGTAATTCCAAACCCAGAAGGTAACCGTACGACACCATCTGTAGTGGCATTTAAAAATGGTGAACGTCAAGTTGGTGAAGTGGCGAAACGTCAATCAGTAACAAACCCTAACACAATCATCTCTATTAAATCAAAAATAGGTACAGCTGAGAAAGTAACTGTGGAAGATAAAGAATACACGCCACAAGAAGTATCTGCTATGATTCTTCAATACTTAAAAGGCTATGCAGAAGATTACTTAGGGGAAAAAGTAACAAAAGCAGTTATTACAGTTCCTGCATACTTCAATGATGCTCAACGCCAAGCGACAAAAGATGCTGGTAAAATCGCAGGCCTTGAAGTAGAGCGTATCATCAACGAACCAACTGCTGCTGCACTTGCTTATGGTTTAGACAAACAAGACCAAGACCAAAAAGTATTAGTATTTGACCTTGGTGGTGGTACGTTTGACGTATCTATCCTTGAGTTAGGTGACGGTGTCTTTGAAGTATTAGCTACAGCTGGTGATAACAAACTAGGTGGGGATGATTTCGATGACGCAGTTATCGAATATCTAGTAGCTGAATTCAAAAAAGAAAACGGTATTGATTTATCAAAAGATAAAATGGCGATGCAACGTTTAAAAGATGCAGCTGAAAAAGCGAAAAAAGATTTATCTGGTGTAACATCAACACAAATCTCTTTACCATTCATTACAGCTGGTGAAGCAGGTCCTTTACACTTAGAAATTTCTTTAACTCGTGCAAAATTCGACGAAATTACATTATCATTAGTAAATCGTACAGTTGGACCAGTACGTCAAGCATTATCTGATGCAGGTCTTTCAACGTCTGAAATCGACCAAGTTATTTTAGTTGGTGGTTCTACACGTATTCCAGCAGTACAAGAAGCAGTACGTAAAGAAACTGGTAAAGAGCCTCACCGTGGTGTAAACCCTGACGAAGTAGTAGCTATGGGTGCTGCTGTACAAGGTGGCGTATTAACAGGTGATGTAAAAGACGTTGTATTACTTGACGTAACACCACTTTCACTTGGTATCGAAACAATGGGTGGCGTGTTCACAAAATTAATTGACCGTAACACAACAATTCCTACTTCAAAATCACAAGTATTCTCTACAGCAGCTGATAACCAACCAGCAGTAGATATTCATGTTCTACAAGGTGAGCGTTCAATGGCAGCTGACAATAAAACATTAGGTCGCTTCCAATTAGCAGATATTCCACCAGCACCACGTGGTGTACCTCAAATCGAAGTAACATTCGATATTGATAAAAACGGTATCGTATCTGTAAAAGCGAAAGACCTTGGTACAAACAAAGAGCAAACAATTGTGATTCAATCTGATTCTGGTTTATCAGAGGAAGAAATTGAACGTATGGTAAAAGACGCAGAGTCTAATGCTGAAGCGGATGCTAAACGTAAAGAAGAAGCAGATCTTCGCAACGAAGCAGACCAATTAGTATTCCAAGTGGATAAAACGATTGCTGACTTAGGTGAGCAAATTACAGAAGACGAGAAAAAAACTGTTGAAGATGCTCGTGATGAATTGAAAAAAGCGCTTGAAGCAGGTGAATTAGAAGGCATTAAAGCAGCAAAAGAAAAATTAGAAGGCGTATTACAACCATTAGTGATGAAAGTTTATGAACAAGCGGCAGCAGCTGCTCAAGCAGCTCAAGGTGGCGATGCAGGTGCAGACGCTGGAGCTGATAAAAAAGATGATGGTGTTGTAGACGCTGAATTCGAAGAAGTAAAAGACGATAAATAAGAATTAACACAGTTTAGTGAAAAAGCCAAAGACCGCTTGCGGCTTTGGCTTTTGTCATGATGTAAGGTCACTTCACGTAAAAAGGCACCGTTTGTGGAATGGATGCATACGTTAGCTGCTAGGAAGTGAAAACCTCAATTTTATGAAATGATTAATCGAAAAAATGAAGCAGTTTTATCAACTGCATGTTACAATAGATTTTATGCAAACAGAGCGGAGTGTGAATCATGGAGAAACGCGATTATTACGAGGTGCTTGGTTTAACAAAATCGGCAACGAAAGATGAGATTAAAAAAGCATACCGTAAATTATCAAAACAATATCACCCTGACATTAATAAAGAGCCGGGTTCAGATGAAAAATTCAAAGAAATCGCAGAAGCATATGAAGTATTAAGTGACGACCAGAAAAAAGCACGTTATGACCAATTCGGTCATGAAGATCCAAATGCAGGCTTTGGTGGTGGTTTTGGAGGCGGTGGCTTTGGCGGCTTCGAGGATATTTTCAGCTCATTTTTTGGCGGTGGTGGACGTCGTCAAGATCCAAATGCGCCACGCAAAGGTGATGATCTGCAATATCGCATGAATATCAAATTTGAGGAAGCTATTTTTGGGAAAGAGACAGAAATTGAAATTCCTAAAGATGAAACTTGTGATACGTGTCATGGCTCAGGAGCGAAACCAGGTACGCAACCTGAAACATGTTCGACATGTAAAGGTGCTGGACAAATCAATCAGGCAGTGGATACACCATTTGGTCGTATGATGAACCGACGTGCATGTTCGACATGTCATGGTACAGGTAAGATCATCCAAGAAAAATGTTCAACTTGTCGTGGAGAAGGAAAAGTTCAAAAACGCAAGAAAATTAAAGTGACAATTCCAGCAGGTGTTGATGATGGACAACAAATTCGTGTATCTGGTCAAGGTGAACCAGGTATAAACGGTGGGCCTGCAGGGGATTTATATATTATGTTCCGTGTTCAAGGTCACAATGATTTTGAACGTGATGGGGATGATATTTACTATGAACTGAGACTAACATTCCCACAAGCGGCGCTTGGCGATGAAATTGAAGTACCAACCGTTCACGGTAAAGTTAAGCTTCGTATCCCAGCCGGGACACAGTCAGGTGCTCAATTCCGTCTAAAGGATAAAGGTGTTAAAAATGTTCATGGTTATGGTATGGGTAATCAGTATGTAACGGTGAAAGTCATGACACCAGAAAAATTAACTGAAAGACAAAAGCAATTATTACGAGAGTTTGCCGAAATTAGTGGAGATATCCCTGAAGAACAAGGTAGTTCACTATTCGATAAAATTAAGAAAAAATTTCAAGGTGAATAATTAGAGGAGCTGAAGAGCTACGTGAAGTGGTCAGAATTATCCATTCATACAAAAAATGAAGCGGTAGAAGCAATTTCGAATATTTTGCATGAAGCAGGTGCAAGTGGTGTTGTCATTGAAGATTCCGCAGAATTTGCGAAGCCACGTGAAGATCAATATGGTGAAATTTATGCACTAAATGAAGATGATTTTCCGAAAGATGGCGTTATTGTTAAAGCTTATTTATCGGAGTCTAGCTTTTTAAATGAAACAGTCGAAGAAATTAAAGCAGCCATTACAAATCTAACGAATTTTAACATTGATATTGGTGAAAATGTCGTATCCATTGTTGAAGTCAATGAGGAAGATTGGGCAACTGCCTGGAAGCAATACTACCATCCTGTCAAGATTTCCGAACGCTTTACGATTGTTCCGACATGGGAGGACTATACACCCGTCTCAACAGATGAATTGATTATCGAATTAGATCCTGGTATGGCATTCGGTACAGGTACACACCCAACTACTGTAATGTGTTTACAAGGACTTGAAAAGGTCATCAAAGAAGGAGATACGGTTGTCGATATAGGCACAGGCTCAGGTGTATTGTCTATTGGTGCAGCATTACTCGGTGCCAAAAATGTGCATGCTCTCGATTTAGATGAGGTAGCTGTTCGTTCAGCACAAGAAAATGTTGCATTAAATAAAGTGGAAGACAAAGTAGCTGTATTCCATGGCAACTTATTGGATACTGTAAAAGAACCAGCGGATGTGGTTGTAGCTAATATTTTGGCAGAAATCATTATGTCTTTCACTGACGACGCGTATACAATTGTGAAACCAGGTGGATTATATGTCACTTCAGGCATCATTGGGGCGAAACGCGATGATGTTAAAGCAGCACTGGAAGCTTCAGGCTTTGTGATTGAAGAAGTATTATTAATGGAAGATTGGGTAGCTATCATTGCCCGTCGTCCACTATAACTTGACTGAGGAAGCGCCAAGTCGTGAGCCGTGTGCTTGTGATTTGGCGTTTTCTATTCCTACAAGAAAGGACTGTGTAACTTGCAACGTTATTTTATTGAAACAGCCATAGAAAATGCACGTATTAGTGGAGAAGATGCACGGCATATTGAGCGAGTGATGCGCATGAAGCAGGGCGACAAAATCGTTGTTGTTGCACAAAACACCGCTCATATTTGCACAATTGAAGCATTTGAAGGTGATGAGGTAGTGATTGAGGCAACAGGACAAACCATCCCTTCACCAGAGCTACCTATTCAAGTAACGGTAGCTTGTGGCTTGCCCAAGGGTGATAAGCTTGAGCTGATAACACAAAAAGCGACAGAGCTTGGAATGTTTGCCTTACTGCCATTTGAAGCTGAGCGTTCTATTGTAAAATGGGACAAGAAAAAAGGGGCGAAAAAGCAAGAGAGATTACAAAAAATTGCCAAAGAGGCAGCCGAACAAGCCCATCGCACACATATTCCTAAAATTTATGAGCCAGTTACATGTAAACAGTTGTTACAACAAATAGATCATTTCGATGCCGTTTTTATTGCAGATGAAGAGGATGCAAAGGCAGAAAAACGCACAAGGTTTGCGGAGAAGCTAAAAAACGTGTATGATAAGAAGTCGAAATCAATGCTTATTATCTTTGGTCCAGAGGGGGGCATTTCTCGTCAAGAGTCAGAGGCTCTGCTACAAGCAGGCGCTCAAACGATGTCATTAGGACCAAGAATTTTACGAGCAGAAACAGCGCCACTCTATGCGCTATCTGCCATATCCTATGAATTTGAATGAAAGAGGTGTTCAGCCTTGTCAAAAGTGGCTTTTCACACACTTGGCTGTAAAGTAAATCATTACGAAACAGAAGCAATCTGGCAACTGTTCAAGGAAGAAGGCTATGATCGTACAGAATTTGATCATCAAGCAGACGTTTATGTCATTAATACTTGTACAGTTACCAATACTGGAGATAAGAAATCACGTCAGGTGATTCGTCGTGCAATTCGTCAAAATCCTGATGCAGTTATTTGTGTAACGGGATGCTATGCACAGACATCCCCTGCGGAAATTATGGCGATTCCTGGAGTTGATATTGTTGTAGGCACGCAGGATCGTACAAAATTACTTGGTTTTATCGATGAATATCGTACAGAGCGTCAACCAATTAATGCTGTACGTAATATAATGAAAAATCGTGTATATGAAGAATTAGATGTACCCGCATTTACAGACCGTACACGTGCTTCATTAAAAATACAAGAAGGCTGTAACAACTTCTGTACATTTTGTATTATTCCATGGGCACGAGGCTTAATGCGTTCTCGTGATCCACAAGAAGTATTACATCAAGCACAGCAACTAGTAGACGCTGGTTATCTTGAAATAGTATTAACAGGTATTCATACAGGTGGTTATGGACAAGACTTAAAAGATTATAATCTTGCCCAGTTACTACGCGATTTAGAGGCTAATGTAAAAGGCTTAAAACGTCTTCGTATTTCGTCCATTGAGGCAAGTCAATTGACGGATGAAGTCATTGAAGTACTACGTGAATCGAAAATTGTCGTTAACCATTTACACATTCCGATTCAATCTGGTTCTGATACGGTGTTAAAACGTATGCGTCGTAAATATACAATGGAATTTTTCGGTGAACGTTTAACGAAATTACATGAAGCATTACCTGATTTAGCTGTAACATCTGACGTCATTGTTGGCTTCCCAGGTGAGACAGAGGAAGAGTTTATGGAAACATACAACTTTATTCGTGATCATAAATTCTCGGAGCTACATGTTTTCCCATTCTCTCCACGCACAGGCACACCAGCTGCACGTATGGAGGATCAAATTGATGAAGACATTAAAAACGAGCGCGTACATCGACTTATCTCTTTAAACGATCAACTGGCAAAAGAATATGCCTCTCGTTTTGAAGATCGAGTATTAGAAGTGATCCCTGAAGAATTTGTCCAAGATGGCAGTGAAGAGGAAGGTCTTCTAACGGGCTATACAGATAATTACTTAAAAATAGTGTTTGAAGGTCCAGAAAGTCTGATTGGACAGCTTGTAAAGGTAAAAATAACGCAAGCAGGTTATCCACATTCACAAGGACAATTTGTACGAGTTTTAGAAACAGTTAATTAATATGAAAAAGGGTTGCCTGCTTTTGTAGGCAACCTTTTTTGTTGGATGATAGTTCCAATTTCAATGTTATAATAATGAGACAAAAAAAGTCAGAAGGTGACAGAGTATGAAGCAAATTTTTGCCTATGAAACTAGAGAGGAAATGGAACAGAACATACCAGCTATTGATCAACTTACTGAACGATTAAAGGAGTACAAGAAAATATTGGAAGAAAACTATGGATTAACGGAACTTCCAAAAGCTATTATATGGACATCAAAAGAAATAGCTACCAATATTTTTTCAAGTATTTCAATCCCTGCTTACACAAACAAAGATGTTATTTACATGAGTCCAAATGTAAATGAATGGCGCCAATTTTATTTAAAACAATTGGATGGTAAACAAAATAAAAGGGTAGAACAATATTACAGGTCAATTGATATTGAGCACATTTCATGTATTTTAGCGCATGAATTAACCCATCACTCAGATTTATTTATAGATGAGTTTGGAGATGAAAGAAATGATAGTATTTGGTTTGAAGAAGGTATGTGTGAATATTTATCTAAAAAGTTACTATTGTCTCCCAAACAATTCAATGAAGAGCTTGAGATAGAGCGTGAGATGATCAACCTGTATAAAAAACAATATGGTAACTACTCACTAGATGATTTTGGTGCAGCGAGTTACTTAGAAAAGAGTTTAACTGCCGTTATGTTTGATTATTGGCGTAGCTTACAATGCATCTACTATCTAGTTGAAAGGTGTCATAATGGCGACATCCATACCGTTTTTCATCTTTATCACCAGTGGCATAAAGATGGGCGAAAAAAGCCATTAACAGCGTATTTTAATTTAGCTGAGTTTCTAAGAACGTTATCATAGCATTTCATAAATGTTTATCGAAGAAAGAAATTAGACGCCAACGTGAAAAAATGGTATGATTCGAAGAGGTACGTACATCTTGCTTGGAGAAGGAGCGTTTAACAATGGAACAAAATTTTGCGCGTATGATTGATCATACATTATTAAAGGCTGAAACAACAAAGGAACAAATTGAAAAACTATGTGCTGAAGCAAAACAATTTAACTTTGCTTCTGTTTGTGTAAATCCAACATGGGTGAAGCGCAGTAGCGAGTTATTACAAGGTTCAGACGTTTTAGTTTGTACGGTTATTGGTTTCCCACTTGGTGCTAACACGCCAGCATTGAAAGCATTTGAAGTAAAAGATGCGATTGCTAACGGTGCACAAGAAGTAGATATGGTTATTAATATCGGTGCCTTAAAAGATAAAAACTATGAACTTGTACAAGCAGATATTGCGGCAGTAGTGGAAGCAGCTAAAGGTAGCGCACTTGTCAAAGTCATTATTGAAGCATGCTTATTAACAGACGAAGAAAAAGTGAAAGCATGTGAGTTGGCTGTGGCAGCAGGTGCTGACTATGTGAAAACATCTACTGGTTTTTCTACTGGTGGGGCAACAGCAGAAGATATTTCCCTTATGCGTAAAACAGTAGGTCCTGAGCTTGGTGTAAAAGCTTCAGGTGGCGTTCGTAGCTTAGAGGACATGAAAAAAATGGTTGAAGCTGGTGCCACTCGTATTGGAGCAAGCTCTGGCGTTGCTATTATGAATGGTTTAATTGCTGATTCTAATTATTAAATATTGACTTAACTTTAGAAGCCATCCGCTCAAGCAATGATTTGCATGAGCGGATGGCTTCTTTATGTCGAATCAGAATAAAAATGTGAATACAGAAAGGAGGATGCTACGTTTACACAATATAAGTATTGAAAGCCTATTAGTGGATTCGACCCCTGTAATCGATTTATAATAGACTGAAGTTTTTATACCTTTTTGTTGTTATTGTAAATTTGAAAATAAATTAAGATCTTTTCGGTGACCAATCATCACTAATAAATCTTCCTTTTCAATATTCTGCTCAGGAGAAGGAGAAATAATAATTTCACCTTCACGTACAATGGCAATCACACTGACGTTATATTTTGCACGCAAATCTAAATCTCGAAGATTATGCCCAGCCATATTGCTAGGAATCATAATTTCTTCAATACTATATTCCTTAGATAATTCGATATAATTCAGCATATTTGGGGACAGTAGCTGATTTGCCACACGCTCTCCCATATCTCGCTCAGGATAAATTATCCAATCAGCACCTACTTTATCTAACACTTGCCCATGTCTTTTACCTAGTGCCTTAGCAATAACTTTTTTAATACCTAGCTCTTTTAATAAGGATACAGTTAAAATACTAGACTGCATATCGTTACCTATGGCCACGATGACACAATCAAAATTACCAATACCTAATGAAGTTAATGCTTTTTCTTCTGTTGTGTCAGCTACCACTGCATGGGTCACATAGGGCTCTGCATCCTCCACTCTCTCTTCATTAATGTCAATTCCCAATATTTCCTGTCCAGCTTCATGCAATCTGCGAGCGACACTTGTTCCAAATCTTCCTAAACCTATTACAGCATATTGTTTGATAGCCATGGTGTATAGCACACTCCTTTAATTTGGTTACCCAATCATTATATTTCCTTTTGGATGGCGGAAAGCCTCTTTTTTTCGTCGTTTTGTTATGGCAAAAGCAATGGTTAGTGGCCCAACTCTTCCTGCGAACATTGTTAAAATAATGAGAAGACGACCAGCAGATGATAGCTCTGGAGTCAGTCCCATCGAAAGACCGACAGTCCCAAATGCAGAAGTAGCCTCAAATAAATACATCATGAAGCTATGATGTTGTTCCGTAATGCTAAGAAGAATCGTCACGACAACAACGATCATTCCCCCACACATTGTAACCGTCAACGCTTTTAAAATGGTTTCATTGACCATTCTACGTTTAAATAGAACGACATCTTCTTTCCCTCTGATTTGTGACCACATTGTAGCAACTAATACAGCGAAGGTCGTTATTTTAATACCACCAGCAGTAGAACCAGATCCAGCTCCAATAAACATTAAGAGAATGATCAAAAATAATGTGGAATGTGTTAAGTCACCAATAGCAAGTGTATTGGAACCAGCTGTTCTTGGTGTAACAGCTTGGTAAAGAGAACCTAACACTTTACCCCATTCTGATAATGGGCCGAGTGTTTTATGATTGCCATATTCAAACATAAATATCAAAATCGTGGCACTAACAGTTAATAATAATGTTGTGGCTAAGACAATTTTTGTATGAACGGAAAGCCGTTTTGTCACTCGATATTCATACAATTCATTCATCACAATAAATCCTAGGCCACCCAATGTAATGAGAGCACAAATTGTGAAAACAACAAATGGGTCATCTACATAGGCTGTCATTCCGTTAAAGCCACCCATTAAATCAAAGCCTGCATTGTTGAAATTGGAAATGGCATGAAAAAACCCAAAATAAATGGCTTTTCCCATAGGCATATCAAAGGAAAAACGAATCGACAAGATTAGACCACCGATTATTTCAATAAATGCTGTAAAGAGCAATATTCTCTTCACTAATTTCACAAGACCAGCAATGGAGATATTATTGAATGCTTCTTTTAACAACAATCTCTCTTTTAAAGAAATTTTCTTTCCAAGAAGTAAAAATAAAAATGTTGCAAACGTCATAAATCCTAAACCGCCAATTTGGATTAATGATAAAATGACTACTTCTCCAAAAACAGTAAATGTATCACCTGTATCGACAACAATTAACCCTGTCACACAAGTTGCTGACGTAGCGGTGAATAATGCATCTAAAAACGATAGTCCCTTCCCGTCTTCCGTGGCAAGAGGCATCGTTAAAAGAAATGTCCCGATTACAATAATTAGTGCAAAACCAAGTACGAGAATTTTGGGAGGATTTAATGTGTTTCTAATTGTGTTCATTTTGTTCTCCTCTATGTAGATAATAAATGGCATAATAAAAAGACCTACTTTACAAGCATACAATGGCATAGAAAATATGCTTAACATGGTGGTCTATTTATGACCTCCTTCGCTTTAGCCGACGAAGTTAGCTGACGGGTAGGATGGCGAAAGAGATTCTCATCCTTTCTGCAATTGCAGAATTAACCCCAAAAATTGGGTCCTCCGTTCTCAACGTTTGAGATTTGGCCGATATAAAATTGGATGTGATTATTCTACGCCCATATTCTATTTTTTGTAAACCCCTTAATTAATAGGAAAATGTAATTGTTTTAGTGTGAGCTAATTGTGCTTAAATAATTCAATTAAAATAAAACCAAAAATTCACTTGATAATTTCGCACACTTTCTATTGACCATTATTAGACAATACGATATAATTTTTTAGTACACAACAGAAGGTAATTTGCCTAATTGTGTATTGACGTGTGTTCGGAGGGAGGGAAAGAGAGATGTCAAAAACTGTCGTTCGCAAAAACGAATCGCTTGAAGATGCTCTTCGCCGCTTCAAACGTACTGTATCAAAAAGTGGTACAATTCAAGAAGTTAGAAAGCGCGAGTTCTACGAAAAACCTAGCGTTAAACGTAAAAAGAAATCAGAAGCTGCACGTAAACGTAAGTGGTAATTTAATTTCCCATTAAAAATCCCTACGTTCATAACACGCAATTGTATGATTCACTGAGCAGACAAAATTATACCTGAAATTAATCACATTATGGATTAATTTCAGGTATTTTACATTGCTCACACTTACGTACATATGAAAAAGCCGAATGGTATCTTTGATTCATTCGGCTTTTTTGCACATACTAATAGTCGGTAATGAGATTGACCATGAAATCTTAAAAAATTATAAGATTTGTGAAACTTTTCGCATGATCGTCCGTATATACAAGGGAGAAGCATGTTAGAAGGGAGGGAAAAAGGTGCGAAAACGGAGAATCCTCAGCTATTTACTAGTAATATGGATGACTTTTTTGTTAGCGTTTCCATTAACTTCGGCGTTTGCAAGCAGTAAGGTCTATCATGTTCCTATTCAAAATGAAGTAGAACGAGGACTTCATGCATTTTTAGAACGAGCTTTTAAAGAGGCTGAAGAAAACAATGCAGAGGCGATTATCTTAGATATACATACGCCTGGCGGTTTCGTGAATGCTGCAAGTGATATCGCCATGCTTATGGATGCGACGAATATACGTACGATTGCTTATATTAATAAGGATGCGCATTCAGCAGGTGCTTTTTTAGCCTTACATGCGGATGAAATCTACATGGTGCCAAATGGAACAATCGGTGCAGCAGCAGTCATTGATTCGGCAGGTAATGCAGCTGATTTAAAAGCTAATAGTGCCTGGCTTGCTCAAATGAAGGCAGCGGCAGAAACATCAGGTCGTGACCCTAAGTATGCATTGGCAATGGCTGATACCAATTATGAACTACCTGAATACCGTGCAGGTGGAAAGAACCTGTTAACCTTATCAGCATCAGAGGCATTTAAGGTTCACTATTCTGAAGGGACAGTTAATAATTTTCAGGAGCTATTAAAGCTAACAAACCTAAATGGTAGTGATGTTGTTCCAATCGAACCAACTTTTTCTGAAAAATTAGCTCGTTTCATTACGAATCCAATCATTGTACCCATTTTATTGTCCATAGCAAGTCTAGGGCTTGTCATGGAGCTATATTCGCCAGGATTTGGCGTTCCAGGTATAATGGGGTTATCAGCACTTGGTTTATTTTTCTTTGGACATATGGTTGCAGGTTTTGCTGGTTATGAAACATTATTGTTATTTATTATTGGTCTAGCCCTTGTAATTGCAGAGTTTTTTGTCCCCGGTGGGATTGTTGGTATTTTAGGTGGCTTATTAATAGTACTAAGTCTGATACTGGCAGGTGCGAATATGATGCAAATGATAATAGCAATTCTCATTGCGCTTGTAATAGCGATTATAGGAATGGTGATTCTGATGAAATTTTTCGGAAAAAAACTGCATGTCTTAAACAGGCTTGTGTTGATGGATGCAACTTCTACAGAAGAAGGGTATGTGTCCAATGTTAATCGTACAGAACTGTTAGGAAAAGTGGGGAAAACGCTTACACCACTACGTCCGTCAGGTACAATGGTATTTGGTAGTGAACGCATTGATGTTGTTTCAGAAGGTGGCTATATTGATGTGAATCGACATGTAGAAATTATTAAAGTTGAAGGCTCACGCATTGTTGTGAGACAAACAGATAAAGAGATGGAGGAATAGGAAATGGGTTTTGATTTAGCTTTAATTGGTCCTATAGCTGGACTGGTTATTTTATTCATTGTTCTCGCGGTATTCTTTACCTTTGTACCAGTAGCACTGTGGATTTCTGCACTTGCTGCAGGCGTTCGTGTTAGTATTTTCACATTAATTGGGATGCGTTTACGTCGTGTAATTCCTTCTCGAATTGTTAATCCGTTAATTAAAGCACATAAAGCAGGTTTACCTGTTACGATTAACCAATTAGAGAGTCACTACTTAGCAGGTGGTAATGTAGACCGCGTTGTCAATGCATTAATAGCGGCTCACCGTGCTAATATTGAGCTTTCGTTTGAACGTTGTGCTGCGATTGATTTAGCTGGGCGAGATGTATTAGAAGCGGTTCAAATGTCTGTTAATCCAAAAGTAATTGAAACACCGTTTATTTCAGGTGTAGCGATGAACGGGATTGAGGTTAAAGCAAAGGCACGTATTACGGTACGTGCAAATATCGAACGTTTAGTCGGTGGTGCTGGTGAAGAAACAGTTATTGCCCGTGTAGGTGAAGGGATCGTTTCTACAATCGGTTCGGCTGTTCACCATACAGAAGTATTAGAAAATCCTGATATGATTTCACAAACAGTATTATCAAAAGGCCTGGATTCAGGAACAGCCTTTGAAATCTTATCCATCGATATTGCCGACGTAGATATCGGTAAAAACATTGGTGCAGAATTACAAATTGAACAAGCGCAAGCCGATAAAAACATTGCTCAAGCAAAAGCTGAGGAACGCCGTGCGATGGCTGTTGCGAATGAGCAGGAAATGATTGCTCGTGTTCAAGAAATGAAAGCGAAAGTAGTAGAAGCAGAGGCAGAAGTACCACAAGCAATGGCTGAAGCGTTACGTTCTGGTAATCTTGGGATTATGGATTACATGAATTATCGTAACATTCAAGCTGATACTGCTATGCGCGACTCGATTTCAAAAGTAGGCACTGATAAGTCTGAAAAAAATGAACCAAATGCCTAAAAACGGAAAGGAGCAGAACTAACATATGGAACAATTAATTATCTTTGTCATAATTGCCATAGTCAGCTCTATTTTCGGAAAATCAAAAAATAAAAAGCCACAGAAGCAAATGCCTCCTTTTAATAAAGATACAGCGGTAGAGCCCCCAGTAATGGAGGGAACAACGCCGAATCGTACAGGAAGAGCGCAAAGTTTTGAAGATTTTGCACGAGAGTTTATAGGTGATTGGATTCCTGAAAATGAGAAAGTCGAAGAGTCTAAAAAGTTTATCGAAGAACAGGTAAAGAAGGAAATACCGAGCTATATTGCTCCGCCAGTCATTCCAGCTGATGTTTCTAGCCGTTCTTCTAATCGAGAAAGTAGAGGACGTCTAGCTGCTGGGAAAAAAGAAGTGGAAACAGTCGCCACTACATCGACTTTTCAACTACCTCAATCAAAAAATGATCTCATGCAAGCAATCGTAGTGGCTGAAATATTAGGACCACCGAAAACAAAAAGAAAATAACTAGCATGTCCTCCTTTTTCGATGCATATATTGCCGAAGAAGGAGGCATTTTTTATGAAAAAATTATTTCAATTAACGCCACTACTTGAATTGTTAGAATATGAATCATTAAAAATAATCGGACCCTATCGTTTTATCCATGCAGATGCTACGACATGTTCCTTTGCTTATGCAGATTATCATATTACTGTATGTGCAGATTCAGTGAAGATAAACGCTCTTAAAGAAGAGATGCTTCATCTCACTGTTGATAATTTACAGGAGCTTCATATGAAAAAGATAAAGAATATGGGTGTGAGCTAAGATGTGGAATAATCGGCCAATTGTTATACGTATAAAGCGCCATGAAAATGTTCATCCTTTTATTCAAGCATTGCACGCTCAACAAATTCCGTTAAAGCGTGTTGTCTTTCGTGAGCAAGAAGTTTCTTTTGAAACGACTATGCATTATTTATCAAAAATTCGCCGTATTCGTCGCCGTTTTCACTTAAAAATGGCTGTTTTTTATGGAGATGAACAGCAAGTTTTTCGAGCACAGCTTTGGACTTTACTTGGATTAGCTTTAATGGTCGTCATCCCCATCATATGTGCTCAAGTAATTTGGCGAGTGGACATTGAAGCAGCGACGCCGGAGTTAGAAGAACGGCTCGGTAAGACATTTCAAGATACTTTTCAATTAGAAACACCACTCTCTAAAAAAAAATTACCTTCTAATACCATCATCAGACAAAAGCTATTAGAGCAGCACCGAGAGCTCTCATGGGTGCATATTGATAAACATGGCGGACGAGTGATACTGAGACCACAGGAGTCGCCAAAACAAACGGAGCAATCAAATGAAAAATTAGCTTCGCATCTAGTGGCTACAAAAAGCGGAGTCATTACCCACTTTAATATACAAAATGGTGAACGGAAAATTTCAGTAAACGATACGGCCTATGAAGGGGATGTCCTTGTCAGTGGCGTTATTGAAAGTGGTACTGATCAAGTCTTTGTTGGAGCAAAAGGAGAGGTCTTTGCGGATTATTGGCTTGAATGTTCGTTTAAAATTCCAACAAAAATTACGATGGAAACAGTGCAGCAAAAGCAATGGCGAGTATTGGTAAAGGGTATTCATCAAGAAAAAGTGGATTATGTACAAAAGAAAGATTTATCGAATTGGTTAGACCCCTATGTTTCAATTGTGGAGGAACAGCAGACGAAAACCATGCAAGTAGAGCTTGATGAATCGAAAATAGAGTCATTACTTATCCCTCTACTACACGAGAAAGTATTACGTTCGTTACCTGCAAAATCTATTATAAAAAAAGAAAACCTTTTACAGGTAAAGTGGGGGAATGGTACAGTTGAAGGGAAAGTTCTATTTCTAGTCAATGAAAACATTGCAAGTCCAATACAAGGCCTACAAGGAGAATGATTATGTCAGAACAGTTAACTGTATTACAAGTGGATAATCCAAACGAAGCGGTTATGCTACTTGGTATTTCAGATGCAAATATGAAATTAGTTGAAGAGGCACTAAATGTTCATATCATTACACGTGGGGAACAAATTCAACTTGCAGGTGAGGAAAATGCTAAGGAACAGGCAACATTTCTTCTGCATGCATTATTGAAGGTCATTCGTAAAGGAATTAATATTGATCAACGTGATGTCTCAACAGCTATTGAAATGACACAAAAAGGAACAATTGAATATTTTGCAGAACTTTATGATGAAGAAATAGCACGCACGACGAAAGGCAAGCCGATTCGTGCAAAAACAATTGGTCAACGAGAATACATACAAGCAATCCGTCATAAAGACGTTGTTTTTGGTATTGGTCCAGCCGGTACTGGAAAAACGTATTTAGCGGTAGTCATGGCAACACAAGCACTTAAAAATGGGCAAGTTAAACGTATAATTTTAACCCGTCCTGCTGTCGAAGCAGGAGAATCTCTAGGATTCCTTCCAGGTGATTTGAAGGAAAAGGTTGATCCTTACTTAAGACCTCTCTACGACGCTTTAAATGATATTTACGGGACAGAACAGACGCAACGACTGATTGAACGCGGAACAATTGAAATCGCTCCATTAGCCTATATGCGTGGTCGTACACTAGATGATGCCTTTGTTATTTTAGATGAAGCTCAAAATACAACTCATCAACAAATGAAAATGTTTTTAACGCGTCTAGGCTTTGGTTCTAAAATGGTCATTACTGGTGATAAAACGCAAATCGATTTACCTAAAAATACGGAATCCGGCTTGATTGTAGCGGAACGTACATTAAAATATGTGAAATCTATACATTTCCAAGTGTTAGAACAAGGCGATGTCGTAAGGCACCCAATAGTAGCCAAAATCATCCAAGCCTACGAAGAACAGCAACTTTAGAATTGCGAAGCAATTCTAAAGTCTGCCCCGAAAGCGAAGCGGCAGGGGCAACGGGTTTAAAGAAGTCTGCCCCGAAAGCGAAGCGGCAGGGGCAACGAGGTTTTAAAATTCTGCCCCGAAAGCGAAGCGATAGGGGCAACGGGTTTAAAAAAGTCTGCGCCGAAAGCGAAGCGACAGGGGCAACGAGGTTTTAAAATTCTGCCCCGAAAGCAAAGCGGCAGGGGCAACGGGTTTAAGGAAGTCTGCCCCGAAAGCAAAGCATAGTTTTAAGTTTAAAAATTAACCGAAATATGTAAAACAATGTGACAGCTATGCAAAATTGTATAGCTGTTTTTTGCTTTCTTATACATTTTTCGAGAAAAATGTATGTTGAATTGGTATGATAGAAGGTAGATAGAGGAGGTGCCAGATGGAGAAACAACTTCGGAAATTTACAGAGCTTATCGGTTTTCGCTACTTTATTATCATCATTCTCATTTTAACAGGCGGCCTGCAATTTGCGTTTATGTATGGCAATGTTAAAGGAGTTACATATGATTTCAAACCATTACAGCTTGCGCCTGAAACCGTACGATCTACTAAAACAATCGAAGACACTTATAAGACACAGCAAGAGCGGGAAAAAGCCGCCAATGCAGTGGATTCGGTCTATCAATTTTCGGAGGATGTCGCCAAGCAAAGAGCAGCGATCGTCACATCGTTATTTGATTATGTCCTTGAAGTGAAAGCGGAAGTTGCAAACAGTAAGGAACCTATTCCGATTGCCGACCAGGTTGCACAGCTTCGCAAAAAATTTGAATCCATAGACGAGGACCAGATGCCATTAATCTTTACAGATTCGCAGCTAGAAGGTCTATTAGTGCAAAGTGAAGATGATTTAAATAGAACAAGTACACAGTTATCCAAATTTGTAGAGGAATATTTACAAAAATCCATCAGACCCGAAAATGTCTTTGTGGCTCAAAATGATTTTGAGACAAAGATTCGAGGTCAACGTGGGTATCCAGATAAAATATTCAATACAGTCGTTTTAATAGGACGAACGAGTATTATTGAAAACGAAACAATCAACGAAGAACAAACGAAAATTAGAAAAGAGCAGGCGAAGGAAAGTGTAGAGCCTACACGAATTTTACAAGGACAGATCATTGTACAGGAAGGTCAAATTATTGATACTGAAGCATATCGACAATTAGAGCTATTAGGGATGGTTAGTAATAAAGCTTCCTTGAAGCCGATTGCAGGACTTATTATTCTAACGCTACTGCAAATGATATTTATGTATATTTTATTTGAGCGTTGGAACGCGGACGAACGAAAAAAACGAAATGCCCTATTAGTGACAGTAATTGTATATAGTTTGTCTATCCTGCTAATGAAATTTATTAGCTTAGTTTCTGGTGGCTTTGATGTGACAATTGCCTTTCTATTCCCAACTGCATTGGCTACGATGCTTGTGCGATTGTTAGCGGATGATCGCGCTGCTGTTTTGGTTACAGTCATGACTGCTGCTTCAGCTGGTGTTATTTTTCAAGAAGGCTATTCGTCTGTCATGCAAATGGAAATTACGCTTTATATCATCTTTGGAGGATTTGCGAGCCTTTTCTTTTTAGGTAGTGTTGAAAAGCGCTCACATATTTTACATGCAGTTGGCGTGATTTCCCTTGTTAACATGGCTTTTATCGCCTTTTATTTATTAATGACACAATCATCCTATGGTTTACCAGAATTAGTGTTTTACTTTATTGCAGCTATGTTGTCTGCCTTGCTTTCAGGGGCATTAACAATGGGGCTGTTACCATTCTTTGAATCAGCATTTAGCTTATTATCGTCTTTACGTTTAATAGAGTTATCCAATCCAAATCATCCATTGTTAAAAAAATTACTAATGGAAGCACCAGGCACATATCATCATAGTGTGATGGTAGCGAACTTAGCAGAAGCTGCATGTGAAGAAATCGGAGCAGATGGTTTATTAGCGCGTGTTGGATGCTACTATCATGATATAGGTAAAACGAAACGTCCTGCCTTTTTCATTGAAAACCAGATGTCAGGTATTAATCCGCATGATTCATTACCACCCGAAACAAGTGCAGACATTATTATTGCTCATACGACAGACGGAGCCGATATGCTAAAACGCTATAAAATGCCTCAAGAAATTATTGATATCTCTTTACAGCATCATGGAACTAGTTTATTAAAATTTTTCTTGTATAAAGCGAAGGAAGAAGGAAAAAGCATTGATGAGGCAAAATTCCGATATCCTGGTCCAAAACCGCAAACAAAGGAAGCGGCCATAATTAGTGTTGCAGACAGTGTAGAGGCGGCTGTACGTTCAATGAAAGAGCCAAACGCTGAGAAAATTCATAAGCTAGTACGAGCAATCATTGATGATCGAGTACAGGATAATCAGTTTGATGAATGCGATATTTCAATAAAAGAGTTAAAATGTATAGAGAGAGTACTTTGCGAAACGTTGAATGGGATTTTCCACTCACGTATTGAATATCCAAAGGCAGATAAGTAGGAGGATCTATGATTTTAACAATTGATTTTACAGATGAAACAAATGAAGTTTCAGCACAACATACTGAGCTTGTTGAAAAGCTATTACAGCATGCTGCGAGTATAGAAAACATTGAGCCAGAAACAGAGGTTTCTGTGACGTTTGTAACAAACGAGACAATTCAAGACATTAACCGTGAGTATCGTGGCAAGGATCAGCCAACCGATGTGATTTCCTTTGCGCTAGAGGAGCTAGGTGAAGGGGAAATAGAAGTAACTTTTGAAGGAATGCCACGAGTACTAGGCGATATTATTATTTCAACCGATCGTGCAAAAGAGCAGGCTGAAGAATTCAATCATTCCTTCGAGAGAGAACTAGGTTTTTTAGCTGTTCATGGTTTTTTACATTTACTTGGCTATGACCATATGGAGCAAGAAGACGAGAAAGTGATGTTTACAAAGCAAGATGAAATATTACAAACTTTCGGTTTAGGACGAGACTAAATGAATTTGCGCAAATACTTGCGATCTTTTGGCTATGCTTTTGAAGGCATCATAACGGCAAGTAAAGAACAAAATCTTATCTCACATGTATTAAGTGCAATCATTGTCATACTAGCAGGTTATTTCACAGGTTTAACTCGTATGGAATGGTATATTGTGCTACTATTAATAGCACTAATGTTTGCACTGGAAATGATCAATACAGCTATCGAACGGGTTGTCGATTTAGCTTCCCCAGAGATACACCCACTTGCTAAGCAGGCGAAAGATATTGCTGCGGGTGCAGTGCTTGTATTTGCGCTATTCAGTGCTATAATCGGATTACTCATCTTTCTACCAAAATGGTTTTAATGGGAATGAGTGTCTTCAATGAAAATAAACCATAGACGTGAGGGAGAATTAGTATAGATGACAGTGGATATGCAAGCTTTATTAGAAGAATCAAAAAAAGCACGTGAAAAAGCCTATGTTCCTTATTCGAAATTTAAAGTAGGAGCAGCTCTTTTAACGAAAGATGGAGAGGTTATTCACGGCTGTAATATTGAAAATGCAGGCTATAGTATGACGAATTGTGCGGAGCGTACAGCATTTTTTAAGGCAGTGTCAGAGGGCATTTACGAATTCGAAGCCATTGCTATTGTTGCTGATACGGAAGGGCCATGTGCACCATGTGGAGCATGTCGTCAGGTGATGATGGAGTTTTGCGCTCCGACTATGCCCGTTTATTTAACGAATTTAAAAGGTGATGTTACGGTAACGTCAGTGGGCGAATTACTACCGTTTGCATTTACAACGGAGGATTTAGAGAATGCAGGAAACTAACAATGGCTACAAGTCAGGCTTTATCTCCATTATTGGTCGTCCAAACGTTGGCAAATCGACATTTTTAAATCGTGTCATTGGCCAAAAAATTGCGATCATGAGTGATAAGCCGCAAACAACACGAAATAAAGTACAAGGTGTACTGACAACAAATGATAGCCAAATGATTTTTATTGATACACCAGGTATCCACAAACCAAAACATAAACTTGGCGATTTCATGCTAAAGGTTTCTAAAAACACATTGCGTGAAGTGGACGTTATTATGTTCATGGTCAATGCCGAGCAGAAACTGGGTAAAGGCGATGAATTCATTCTAGAAATGTTAGAAGGAAATACGACGCCTGTTTTCCTGGTCATCAATAAAATCGATGCCATTCATCCAGATGAACTCATAGGGATTATTGAGAGCTACAAAGATCGTTATAACTTTGCAGAAATTGTACCGATTTCGGCTCTACAAGGCAATAATGTAGAAAATTTATTAGCGACATTAGGAAAATATTTACCTGAAGGACCACAATATTATCCAGCAGACCAAGTGACAGATCACCCTGAACGATTCATCATTTCAGAGCTTATTCGTGAAAAAGTGTTACATTTAACACGTGAAGAAATTCCTCATTCTATCGCGGTAGTGATTGATAAAATTCGTCGGGATGAAGAAAATAATGATAAAATTCGTGTGGCCGCAACAATTATTGTGGAACGTGATTCACAAAAAGGCATTGTCATCGGTAAACGTGGTGCTTTATTGAAAGAAGTAGGGACACGTGCACGAAAGGATATCGAAATGCTGTTAGGTTCTAAAGTCTATTTAGAGCTTTGGGTAAAGGTACAAAAAGATTGGCGCAATAAATCAACACATTTACGTGATTTCGGATTCCGTGATGATGAATATTAAGATGCATTTAAGTTGATTCAGCAAATGTTTTTTGTACCGAAAGCGAAGTGTTAGGTACAGAAGACGTCCTCCTCTATTGGGGAGATGGGTCCGTAATTGATAGTCTTACTATTGAGCTTTCCAAAACATTTTGGAGAGCTCTATTTTCATGGACAGCTTTTAAAGAAAGGAGGAGGACTATGCTTCATAAATGGGAAGGCATTGTTTTAAAGGTGCGGGCTTATGGTGAATCCAATAAAATTGTCATTTTGCTGACACGTGAGGCTGGTAAGGTGGCTACGATGGCTCGAGGGGCAAAAAAGCCATCTAGTAGATTGGCGTCGGTAACACAACCCTTTACCTATGGCATGTTTATGGTACAGCATCATACAGGCATGGGGACACTGCAACAAGGAGAACATTTGAATTCGATGCGTCATATTCGTGAGGATATAATGGCCACTGCCTATGCTAGCTATATCATGGAGCTAGTGGAACGAGTTGTGGAGGAAGGGAAACCTGAGCCATTTGCTTTTGATGTATTACTACAAGCATTACAAGCAATAGAGGAGGGCTATGATCCTGAAGCCATAACACTCTTTGTTGAATGGAAGATGTTGCCCTATACAGGTGTACAACCTATTTTACATGCATGTGCAGCCTGTGGTGCTGTAGATGGTGAATTTGCTTTTTCCTTTGCACAAGGAGGATTTTTATGCCATCGCTGTTATCAGCATGACCCCTACATCATTCGCTTAACACCAACACAACTTAAACTTATTCGTATGTTCTATACTGTTCCAATCGATCAAATAGGAAAAATAGAACTGAAAAAGGAAACAAAATATTTTATCAAAAAAATCATTACAACCATCTATGAAGAACAAACAGGTATTCGTTTTAAAACCCGGAAATTTATTGAGCAGCTAGAGCGAACTCCTGAATTGCAAATACGTTCTAAAGAAGAAATGCCAGAAGATCTATAATGTTCTTCTGGCATTTTGCGCTATTTAAAATTCATCCTCATATAAGAAACCCCATTGGCCAGCAATTTTTTACTTTCAATATAAAGGTAGGCCGTTTCCTCTAACAGCAATGCTAACTATAATACCTTATTTATACCAACAGTTGGGACTGTGAAAAGAGGAAATTTCATCCCCCATCAAGACAACCTAGAGTAATTGCACTAACGCTTTGCTTTCGCGTATTTCGTCACGTATAGTGGGGAAGATCTATACCTCAAGCGTTACTTTCCGTACAAACAAATTTGCTGAACGATACATTCATAGAGTTATTCCATTAACTTTATTGAATCTAAGGGGTGTGCTGTAAATGAATAAAATTTCAATTTTTACAAAATAAAATTATCATATAAAATTTACTTTATTTAATAAATATATATTTCAATAATTTATTTCGAGAGTCAAAATACCTTGTTATATCATTTGATTCTGTATATGTATATTATTTTATAGGTAAAAAGATTTGTATTTTTGTTTAGTTTTCAATATATAAATGGTAGAAACTAATCACCTGAGTCCCATATACTAGTTGAAAAGGCATTTTAACCTATGATATTGTAATTGATATAGATAATCGTATTTATATTTTTTATAGATAATTTAGTCGTTTAATCCCCGTCAAGACAAATGGACGCTAGATAAAATTTAGACATACCTATGAAATGAAAAAAGCCTCTATCAGCAAAACGTATTTTTATACGTTTATCAGAATAACGCAGTCCTATGGAAGAAGGAGGGAGTCACATCTTACTTAGTACATTGTGGATGTGGCAGAAAATATGCTACGAAAAGTAACCTTAAGTATTCATGAAGTTGAAGCAAATGATATATTAGCAGAGGATATTTTCTCAGAGTATCGTTTATTGGCTAAAAAAGATTTAGTTTTAACTGAACGGATTATTGCCTTACTTAAGCTTCGTAAAGTAGATGAATTATCGGTCTATTTACCAGCTGGTTCAGTTCGCGTTGTGCATGATTTAAGTGCTCAACGGACAAGAGAATATGAAGATCTTTTCGCCCCATTAATTGAAAAAAGAGATCCAGTAGATGAATATAAAGAAACAGTTAGTCAGTTGTTTATGACAACGCTAGAGAATGTCGTACATGAATTACGATATGGACAAATACTGAAAAGCACGCAGGATACCGCCTATGTACGAGGTGTTTTTGAAAAGATTTTAGAACAAAAACATCGCTATGAGTTACTGATGCGTTTAAAGGAATGGGATGAATATTCATTTGTCCATTCATTTGATGTATTTGTATTAGGGACAATCTTTGCCAGATACCTAGGTTTAACAGACATCGAAACATTAGCAAGGGGTTATTTGTTCCACGATATTGGGAAGGTCTTTATCCCGCGGGAAATATTAAATTTAAAGCGTAAACTCTCTGAAGATGAATTTGAAATCGTGAAAACGCACACAACAAAAGGTTATGACTTACTAATAGAACATCAGGAGGAAGACATCGCCTATTTAGCACGAGATCATCATGAACGCTTTGCGGGCAAGGGCTATCCAAATCAACTTTGTGCGGATGATATGAGTGAGGGTGTACAATTATTACAAATTATAGATGTGTATTCAGCAATGACCTCCAAGAGAGTCTACCACGCTGGCTACGGTGCTACAGATGCATTAGCTGTTTTATACAGGGATCGTCATTTATATAATGAGAACTTTATGCATAAATTTGTAGAATGCTTAGGGATTTACCCAGTCAACTCGGTTGTGATGTTATCGGATAATCGTAGTGCTCAAGTAGAGCTTGTCTATGATTTATTTCCTACATTGCCAAAAGTGAGATTGCTAGATGAGCAAAAATCAATGAACTTACCTTTGAATTATAGTGTGAAAATTACGAAAATGATTGACTATCGGGCGAATAGCTTTGAAGAGATTTTTAACTTATTTGTAGAACAATTAATTCGCTGTGACGAAGAAAATCTGAGAATTCATTTTAATAAATTAATTGACCATTTACATCCTAAAGAAATTGTCTTGAAAATTTTCTTACCCGCATTTCGCATATTGCGTTTATTAACGAGAGAAATTCAAACGGATATGACGAAATATAGAAACTCTATTAAAATATTAAAAAACCTATTAGAAGAGCAATTAAATGTTTTATACATGGATTATCAGCATGAACAAACGACCATATTAGTAGTGGAAACATCACTTCGCGAGAACTTCTTCATTAAACTTGTGCAAAGTATTTTGTATATAGATAAAATCGTGCCATTTTTCATAAATCCAGATGATGAGCAACGTATTACACAATTGATGGGACATTGTGATGTTAATGTCGCCTATTTTATTGAAGATGAACAAACTGTTGACAAAAGGGTTCGTCCAATGCGAGAAGGCGCATTTCTTTATTATTCTCTAGCAGATATTGAAGAAATACTTGTGAGCTTAATTGGTATGAGTATGAAAAAGTTTTCGTTCGAGGAAAAAATGCAAGAGCGTTTATTTTCATTATATAAAGCATAAGGAAGAGGGAGCTGCCATATTGGCGTCTCCCTCTTTTTGGTCATCAAAACGATTAGAATTGAAGATGTTTTTCAATATATGCTTTTACTTCTGCAATCGGCATACGAACTTGCGTCATAGAATCACGATGACGTACTGTTACTTGGCCATCCTCTTTTGAATCAAAATCATATGTGATACAGAATGGTGTACCAATTTCATCTTGGCGACGGTAACGTTTACCGATTGATTGTGATTCGTCAAAATCAACAGGGAACGCTTTGCGAAGCTCTGCCCATACATCTGTTGCTTCATCAGATAATTTTTTAGAAAGTGGTAGAACGGCAGCTTTAAATGGTGCTAGTGCAGGGTGGAAACGTAAAACCGTACGTTTATCGTCACCTTCCAGCTCCTCTTCATCATAAGCATCACATAGGAATGCTAGTGTTACACGATCAGCTCCTAATGATGGTTCGATGCAATAAGGAACATAGCGTTCATTTGAAACAGGGTCGATATAAGTGAAATCTTCACCTGAATGTTCCATATGTTGTTTTAAGTCGTAATCCGTTCGATCAGCTACGCCCCAAAGCTCTCCCCAACCAAATGGGAATTTGAATTCGATATCTGTTGTAGCGTTAGAGTAGTGAGATAGTTCATCATCTTCATGATCACGAAGACGCATAGAGTCTTCTTTCATGCCTAAGTTTAGTAACCAATTCTTACAGAATTCTTTCCAGTATGCATGCCATTCAAGGTCTTCACCAGGTTTACAGAAGAATTCAAGCTCCATTTGTTCAAATTCACGAGTACGGAATGTGAAGTTACCAGGAGTGATTTCATTACGGAAAGATTTACCGATTTGTGCGATACCAAATGGTGTACGTTTGCGCATTGAACGTTGAACGTTTTTAAAGTTTACGAAAATACCTTGGGCAGTTTCTGGACGTAAATAAATTTCGTTTGTTGAAGACTCCGTTACACCTTGGAATGTTTTAAACATTAAGTTGAATTGGCGAATGTCTGTGAAATCCGCTTTTCCACAATCAGGGCAAACTACGTCGTATTTAATCATTGTTTCTTTCATTTGATTGAATGTCATACCATCAACAATGATTTCATCACCCTTTGCTAATGCAGCATCTTCGATAATTTTATCTGCACGATGGCGAGCTTTACACGATTTACAGTCAATCATTGGGTCATTGAAGTTACCAACGTGACCAGAAGCAACCCAAGCTTTTGGATTCATTAAGATAGCGGCATCGATACCTACATTGTACTCTGATTCTTGGACGAACTTTAGCCACCATGCTTTTTTAATATTGTTTTTTAATTCAACACCTAATGGACCATAATCCCACGTGTTCGCTAGTCCTCCATAAATTTCAGAACCAGGGAAGACAAAGCCTCGATGTTTTGCTAATGATACGATGGTTTCCATTGATTTGTTAGCCATAAAATAGCCTCCTTCAAGTTTTTCATATTGTTCTTTTAGCGGTAAAACGCCAAAGTTTTTTCATTCAGTTAAAACTAAATGAAAATAGCACCCGTCTCCGGGCACAATGTATGCCCAGGGACGAGTGCTAATACCCGCGGTTCCACCCTGATTGTTTTAAACGATATGTTTAAAACCTCTTTTAAAAAAGTTAGCTCAGGGAGTGCCTTTTCTCTGTTGCTTTGTAGACTTTCACCATCTTCTACTCGCTATTAAATGGAACAGATACTTTTTTCCCATCATCGCCTGTATAACGCAATTTTGCTCGAAAATACAGATAGAGCAAGCGTATGTGTCAATATTGTAGCATGTAGTTCTTTAATTCGCAATAATTATTAAAATAGTATATAATAATTGAGCATAAGTATAACACTATTAGATTTGAGGCGGTGAGTCCAATCGAACTCAATAAACGTCAGGAAGACATTTTACAAATTGTGAAAGAAAACGGCCCTATTACTGGGGAACATATTGCAGAACGTCTCAATCTGACAAGAGCAACTTTAAGACCAGATTTAGCGATCCTAACAATGGCAGGATTTTTAGATGCAAGACCGAGAGTAGGTTATTTTTATTCAGGTAAAAAGACATCCGTTACATTAATGGATAGTATTCACAATTTAAAAGTGAAAGATTTTCATTCAGGCCCTGTCGTTGTCCCAGAAACAATGACGGTTTATGATGCAATTTGCTTTATGTTTTCGGAAGATGTTGGTACACTCTTTGTCGTAGATAAGAATGAGTTTTTGACAGGCGTACTATCTCGCAAAGATTTACTACGTACAAGTATTGGTACGCAGGATTTAAATAAAATTCCAGTACATATTATTATGACACGTATGCCAAATATTTCGTACTGTGAAAGGTCAGATTCTTTAGTTGTTGCAGCGAACAAACTCATTGATAGAGAAGTTGATTCGCTACCAGTAGTTGAACCGCAAGAGGGTGGTTTGACCATTGTAGGTCGTCTTACAAAAACAACGATTACACGAGCTTTCTTATCTCTTGTACAAAATGACTAAATTTGAAGGAGAGCTGTATGAAAAGACTACGCGTATTTGTTGTTTCTGATTCTGTCGGTGAAACTGGTGATCAAGTTGCGAAAGCAGTTATTAGCCAGTTTCGACCAGGTCTTGAAAATACTGTGATTCGTCGATTTCCACATATTCAATCAGAGGAGCTTATTCGTAAAATTGTTTTCCTTGCAGCGCAACAGCAAGCATTTATCGTTTATACGCTTGTTCGTCAAGAAATGCGAAAATTATTACATGATTTATGTGAACAAGAAAAAATTCATGCTGTGGATATTTTAGGGTCGGCTTTACAATCCATGGCAACCTTTATGGAAGAAAACCCATTAGAAACACCAGGAATTGTACACATGCTTGATGATGATTATTTTAAAAAAATTGAAGCGATTGAATTTGCAGTAAAATATGATGATGGTAGAGATCCACGTGGATTATTACAGGCGGATATTATACTCGTAGGTGTATCAAGAACGTCCAAAACACCACTTTCACAATATTTAGCCCATAAAAAATATAAGGTGGCGAATGTACCTTTAGTTCCAGAAGTAGAACCACCAGAAGAACTTTTACAGCTAAATCCAAAAAAATGTTTTGGCTTAATCATCACTCCTGAAAAGTTAAATTCTATAAGGAAAGAAAGATTAATGTCTCTCGGATTAAATGATGATGCCATCTATGCGCAGCATGAACGGATTTTAGAAGAGATACAACACTTTGAAAAAATTGTTGGTAAAATTGGCTGTCGGGTGATTGATGTGACAAATAAAGCTGTCGAAGAGACAGCAAATACAATCATTGAACATATTTTGACCTGTAAATAAGCATGTAATTTTAAACCACCTCGGTTAGTAGAGGCGGTTTTTTTTGAGTGGATTTTGAAAATAGTATAGATAAAAACTAATTTTTGTTTTATAATAATAAAATTGTGGTAAAAATATTTATAAGAGAAAAATCCTAATTTTTTGTCGAGAAATAAAGGAATTTTAAAACGAATAGCGAATTGTGTTTCTAGAACGCAAAAATTAAAGATGGTGATGGATTTGGCAGGGAAGATTCCAGAAGAAGTAATTGAACAGATTCGTACACAATCGGATATCGTTGATGTTATTAGTGAATACATGCAGCTTACCAAGCGTGGGCGAAATTGGTTTGGCCTCTGTCCATTCCATGGAGAACAAACACCGTCTTTTTCAGTATCAACAGACAAGCAAATTTTTCATTGCTTTGGTTGTGGCGCGGGGGGAAATGCCATTACTTTTGTAATGGATATGGAAGGCATATCTTTTCCTGATGCAGTTGTGAAACTTGGAGAACGTGTTGGCATACATTTAGATGTTGAGCCAAGTTTTCCTGGGGGAACAAAAAAGATATCTAAAGCAGAAGAAAGGATGAAAGAAGCACACGCTTTTGCAGCAGATTTTTTTCACCATTTACTGTTGAATACAGAGGATGGCGAAGAACCTTTAAATTATTTGCTAGAAAGAGGATTTACAAGGGAACTTATAGAATCTAATAACATTGGTTGGTCTCTCCCAAGCTTTGATGCATTAACAATATTGCTTGAAAGAAAAGGTTATAACTTACAAGAAATTGCGGAAAGTGGCCTAATCATTAAGCGAGATGGAGAGGAACGTTATTTTGATCGTTTTAGAGGACGTATCATGTTTCCGATTCGAGATGAGAATGGTAAAATTATTGCCTTCTCAGGACGAATACTTTCATCAACGGGTGAGGAAGCGAAATATTTAAATAGTCCAGAATCACCAATCTTTCAAAAAAGTGAAGTGCTTTATAACCTAGATAAAGCACGAACTTCTATCAGAAAAAATCGTCAAGTAGTATTGATGGAAGGTTTTATGGATGTTTTAGCGGCCAACTCTGTAGGTGTAATGAATGTCGTTGCGACAATGGGTACTTCGCTAACAAATCAGCATATCACAAAGCTAAAACGCTTAGTAGAGCAGATTACGATTTGCTATGATGGTGATAATGCTGGATTTGATGCGGCGAAACGAGCGGCTCAATTACTACATACGGAGCGCATGAAAGTCAATATTGCTGTGTTGCCAGAAAAATTAGATCCTGATGAATACATTCACACTTTAGGTGGACAAGCGTTTAAGGAACAAATTTTGGAAAACCCTCATGCGTATATTGCTTTTATGATGATGCATGCTAGACGCAATAAGAACTTTCAATTTGAAAATGATACGCTTCAATATATTCAAGAAGTTCTTGAGCAACTCGTAGGTAGATCTTCACCGGTTGAACGAGATTTGTATATACGACAGCTGTCAAAAGAAACAAATATTTCGGAAGATGCCATTTATGCCCAATTCCGAAAACTGGAGGCCAATCAGGTACGTTCTACAAAAGTAGAAATGCCTACACAGACGCCTTCAATGCCAGTCACGCAGCAACAAAAGCCTATGGACGCAGCCGAACGTGCCGAACGTTTATTACTGGCTCATATGCTTCATAATATAGATGTAGTGGACAGGGTATTACGTAGTGAGCAAAAAGAGCCATTTGTACGAGATGCTTATATGGCTGTTTTTGTTCGCTTAGTAGGATTTTATGAGGAATATGGTCATCCTGATTATCAACGCTTCGTGGAAATTTTAGAAGATGCCGAATTACGGAAAATTGTCATGGAAGCGGCTTTAGTCGAGCGAGATCCTGATCAATCAGAAGCAGAGGTTATGGACTCCATCCGTCAGCTTCAAAAATATAGAATTGAGCAAGAAATTTATCAAAAGATGCATGAGTCAAAGGAAGCGGAGAAGATGCATGAGTATGCACGTGCACTTGAAATCGCCCAACAGATTATTCATTTAAGAAAATCGTTATCGGCGATTTAACCCGATTCGGTTGTTTAGAAGGAGGAAGGTTTATGGCGGACAAGTCAGAACGTTCAAAAGAGATAGAAGTAGAAATTACATTAGATGATGCAAAAAAATTCCTACAAGAAAAAGCAAAAACAGAAGGTGAAATTTCAATGAAAGAAATTTCAGAGAAACTAACACCTTATGAATTGGAAAATGAAGAAATTTTCCATTTTGCAGAGGATCTTGAAAAGAATAAAGATATTCAAATCATTGGAAAAGAAGAGTTTGAAGAAGAAAGTCTAATGAAGGAAGAAGCGAGCGAAGAGACTTTCGACTTAAATGATTTGAGTGTGCCACCAGGTGTTAAAATCAATGACCCTGTACGTATGTATTTAAAGGAAATCGGTCGAGTAGATCTACTATCTGCTGAGCAAGAAATTGCTCTTGCTGAGCGTATTGAGCAAGGAGACGAAGAAGCACGTAAACGTCTTGCAGAAGCAAATTTACGTCTTGTAGTATCGATTGCGAAGCGTTATGTTGGTCGTGGAATGCTTTTCCTTGATTTAATTCAAGAAGGAAATATGGGTCTTATTAAGGCCGTTGAAAAGTTTGATTACCGTAAAGGGTTTAAATTCTCGACTTACGCTACATGGTGGATTCGTCAGGCGATTACGCGTGCAATTGCTGACCAAGCTCGTACGATTCGTATTCCTGTTCATATGGTTGAAACCATAAATAAATTAATACGTGTACAACGTCAACTTTTACAAGATTTAGGCCGTGAACCTTCTCCAGAAGAAATTGGAGAAGAAATGGATTTAACACCTGAAAAAGTACGTGAAATTCTAAAAATTGCACAAGAACCAGTATCTCTTGAAACACCAATTGGAGAAGAAGATGATTCACATTTGGGAGACTTTATCGAAGACTCAGAAGCACAATCTCCATCCGACCATGCAGCCTATGAACTGTTAAAAGAGCAATTGGAAGATGTACTTGATACTTTAACAGACCGTGAAGAAAACGTACTTCGTTTACGTTTTGGTTTAGATGACGGTCGTACAAGAACATTAGAAGAGGTAGGAAAAGTTTTTGGCGTAACACGTGAACGTATTCGTCAAATTGAAGCGAAAGCACTTAGAAAATTACGCCATCCTTCTCGCAGTAAACGTTTAAAAGACTTCTTAGAATAATTTTAAATAGATGGAGCTATTCCAATAGGGTGAAATACCTAGCTGGTATAGCTCCTTTTTTATATATTCCAAAGGTAAATAAGCCCAGCTTTTCGCACATCGATTTTCGACAATAATAGATAATTAGAATGAAGGAAAAGAGAGATTTGCTACTTTATACAGATGTGTTTTCAAATAGTGTGAGATAAAATTGTAATACAACCATTATTAAGCAATGTTTGGAGCAAACTCTATGACAAATCCTCGAAAAAAAATAATCCTTAATGAAATTTTGTTTTGGAAGCAAAATAAACTTTTACCAGAGCACTATTGTGACTTTTTAGCAGCTCTTTATACAGAGGGAGCTGATATAGAGGAGTTAGAACCAGTGCAACATCCTAAACAAGCGATCTTGCCATCAGAAAAAAGAAGAATGGTCCTGTTAGTAGTGGGTCTATGTATCGCCATAATGGCTGTTTTGGTTATCTATTTTACAATAAAATCTTTAACATTGATTTTAACAGTTGCTGTGGGAATAGGTGCTTGTATGTTATTCATCACTGCATGGCAAATGGCACGAAATAAACATCTACTAGCGCCTATTTTTCATTTACTAGCAGCTATCCTGCTATTTAGTATGTCTATTCGCATTTGTACTACATATTTTAGTGGAAATAATATCGTTTTGTTTTGCTTGATTGCAGCAAATTGTATGATTTGGCTATGGTCAGGTATAAAAATGAAGCTGTTCTATTTCACTATCTCAGGTGCTTTAGGGTTACTGGCACTGATTGGGTATTATATCATAAGTTTATCTTGATACAGCAGATATACAAACTTCTGTTGAATGAAAGGTACATCGTTTAAAATAGCTAAGTTCTGTGTCAATTTACCTTGTAGGATAATAAAAATCTGTACGCTGAAACTAGCATACAGATTTTTTTATTTTTTCGGTATATGAATGTTTGCAAAGGGTATGATAACAACATAAACGTAATAAAACATAGAGGTTAAAGAGGATAAAAGTGACCAAATTTTGGTGTTTGCAAGACATATTTTATCCAATAGATACAGAAATGTCGAATTTGTTACAAACAAAGGAAAACTTAGCGAATAGGCTTTTCGTTTCTTTGTTAATGAAGTACAATATTAGATGTTGACTGATTCTATATTATAATAGAAGTAGACTTAAAATGAGGAGGGGAATCTTATGAAAAACAATCCAGTCGTTCCTTACATCTTAATTCTGGCATTTGGTATTGGTCTTATTTTCTTCATGTCTTTACAAGGTGCAGATAACAAGAAAGAAATTGCTGCTGAACATGAGGGCGGTGGCGAAACTACTGAAACTACAGACGCAAATGCTGATGGTTCAGCGCTAGTACAATCTTGTATCGGTTGTCACGGTGGTGATTTAACTGGAGGTATGGGTCCAAATCTACATGGCTTAGATGAAGCACATATCGTAGAAGTTTTAACAAAGGGTATCGAAGGTACTCCAATGCAACCGAACATGAAAACTGAAGATGAAGCAAAAGCGATCGCTGAATACATTTCTACTTTAGAATAGTATGACTGACAAGTAGCTGTACTGACATAGTACAGCTACTTTTATCTTGATTCAACAAATGTTATTTTGTATTCAAAGCGAAGTATCAGGTACAATAGACTCCCTTTTCTATCGGGGGAAGAGAAATACTTGTTTTACCTTTTTTCATGGGGTATTCAAATGCCTGCTGAAGTAGGGAAACACCGTCTAAGAAGCGCCAACATCCTATGGCAATGACGATAAGGCGTAATAGATCTGCAAGTACATAATAAAAATGGGGTTGTCCACATAGATATGTGAGACGACTCCATTTGTTTTTTTTCACAACATCATCCATACTATTAATGGACTCTATTTAAGATAGGCGGTATAAAATGAACGCACAAAAACTTTCAAAGCGATTAGAAACAGTAGCAAATTTTGTTCCAACAGGAGCTATAATGGCGGATATTGGTAGTGACCATGCCTATTTACCATGCTATTTAATTCATAAAGGGACAGCCTCTTCTGCAATAGCAGGAGAAGTGGTAAAAGGCCCTTATGAATCAGCGGTAGGACAAGTACAAAAGGAAGGCTTAACTGAAAAGATAACAGTACGTCTTGCTGATGGATTAGCAGCAATAGAAATGACTGACCATGTGGATACGGTGACAATAGCTGGAATGGGAGGACCTTTGATTGTTTCCATCCTAGAGAATCACCCAGAAAAACTTCAAGGTGTCACGCGTCTTATCTTACAACCAAATATTCATGCCAAGGTCATTCGTGAATGGGCTTTAGCACATCAGTGGGCTATTCTTGATGAAGAGATTTTAGAGGAAGATGATAAAATCTATGAAATTCTTGTGCTGCAAAGAGGCCAAATGAAGCTTTCTACTACAGAGATTTTATTTGGACCTAAATTGAGCCCACGTAAATCACCAGCATTTATTAAAAAATGGATGCGTGAAAAAGAGAACTGGCAACGTGTACTACAATCCATTGAAGATGCAGAACAAACACCAGAAATTGAAGAAAAACGTGCAGAATTGATGGCTCTTATTCATTTAGTGGAAGGAGTTTTATAAGATGAAAACCGTAAATGGTCAAGAAATCATTCAAGTGTTCGAATCTTGGTCGCCCAAAAAACTAGCTTGTATGGAAAATGACCCAATTGGTTTAGCTATTGGTACACTAAACAAACCTGTTAGTAAAGTGTTGGTGACATTGGATGTCAATGAAGCCGTTGCGAACGAGGCAATTGAAAAAGGCTGTGAACTAATCATTGCCCATCACCCACCAATTTTTAGACGCCTAGCGAATATCCGCACGGATCATCCAGCAGGGCGTTTATATGAAAAGCTTATCAAACATGATATTGCTGTTTACGCGGCTCATACAAATTTAGATGTAGCTGAAGGTGGAGTCAATGACTTACTAGCAGATGCCCTTCAGCTAAAAAATCGTACATTATTAGAAGAAACGTATGCAGAAAATCTGTTAAAGCTTACTGTCTTTATACCAACTGCAAATGCAGAGAATTTACGTGAGGCGCTTGCAAAGGCTGGGGCGGGCCGTATTGGTGACTATGAAGCCTGTAGTTATACGACTACTGGAGAAGGACGTTTCCGTGCATTAGCGGGTGCAAATCCGTTCGTGGGCTCTGTTGGCGAGTTACATGTTGAGGAAGAAGTAAAGGTAGAGGTCGTATTTCCTGAATCCATGAAAAACCGAGTGTTAAAGGTGATGCTCAATAGTCATCCCTATGAGGAGCCTGCCTATGATGTCATACGTCTTGAACAGCAAACAAATGTAATGGGATTAGGGCGTGTAGGTTACTTATCAGAAGAGATGACCTTACACCAATTTGCTGAGTTTGTTAAGCGGCAGTTAGATGTACCTGCAGTTCGTGTAGTTGGTGATTTACAGTCGAAAATCAGCAAGGTGGCGCTTGTTGGTGGGGACGGTAATAAATATATTTATGCGGCGAAGCGTGCTGGAGCAGATGTCTTTTTAACAGGCGATATGTATTTCCATACAGCACAGGATGCACAGACCATTGATTTGCAAATTATAGATCCTGGTCATCACGTAGAAAAGGTGATGATAGCGGGTGTAGCAAAAAAAATGGCTAAATTGTGTGAGGATAAAAAATATCTTGTTGAATTTGTACAATCAACAATCAATACAGAACCATTTTTATTTGTATAAGCGAGGGGAACGAATATGGCGAATGAAAGACCTGCTGGAAATAAAGCAGGTAAGTTATGGATTATAATAGGTTTATTCATCGCTGTGTTTGGCATTGGTATGACTTTCATGACGAATACGATCAATGATAAGAAAATAGATGCTATGACACAACAATGTGAAGATGATGGTGGACAAGCAATTGTATCAAAGGAAAAAAACTTTTTATCCACTAGTTATTCATTTGAGTGTAAACAATAATAGACAGGCTGAATACTAGTAAAACTAGTGTTCAGCCTTTTTAAATATGCAAAGAATCAACTGTTAGTGATAAGATGGATGGGAAATCAAAGAGTAGAAATGAGGAGATTTGACTTGTTTATTCGATTATCAAAAGATCAGCAAGAAATGATTGTTGCTGATATTCAACGATTTTTCTATAATCAACGTGATGAAGACATTAGTGAATTTGATGCAGAGCGTGTGTTAGATTTTATCAAGGAGTACATTGCACCGCATATTTATAATGCAGCACTTACTGATGCCAAATATGTAGTGGAAAGACAATATGCCTCTATTGAGGAAGAACTTGAGGCATTGGAGCAACCCATTAAAATGAAATAACCCTCTTTACCCCTATAGTCCGAATAATTGACAGAAAATAAAGAATTGTGGTAATTTAATCTTGAATTAAAGATGATTTAATTCTTACTATTCTTAGCTACATGGCTAGCGATGAATAAAGGGGTATCTTACTGACCAAAATGGTTAGGAGTGGCGATCGCGTACAGTGAACGATGATGGAGTCACACAGAATGGATGAAACGAGGAGGCGTCATATGTTAAAAATCGGTATTATTTTAGGAAGTACGCGAGAAGGTCGTGTTAGCCCGCAAGTTGGAACATGGGTAAAGGAAGTTGCTGAGAAACGTCGTGATGCAGAATATGAAATAATTGATATCGTTGATTTTAAATTACCCTTTTTAGGTGAGCCAGGTGGAGATACTTCTGGAGTAGCTGCATGGTCAGAAAAAGTAGCAGCATGTGACGGTTTTGTCTTTATTGTTGCTGAATACAATCACTCCATTACAGGTGCGTTAAAAAATGCATTAGATTTTTTACGGGTTGAATGGAACAATAAAGCTGCTGGTATCGTCTCCTATGGTTCAGTTGGTGGAGCACGTGCAGCAGAGCATTTACGTGGTATTCTAGGAGAATTACTAGTCGCAGACGTTCGAGTTCATCCAGCACTTTCATTATTTACAGATTTTGAAAACGGCTCTGTCTTTAAACCAAAAGAGGTGCAAGCAGATTCGGTTCATCAAATGTTAGATCAGCTAGTGCCTTGGGCAACCGCTTTAAAAACAATTCGATCATAATTTTATAGCAATAGGCACTCTCTTAGGTGCATATTGTTTTTGTTTTAGTCGACCGCTTTCAAAGGTATTATCAACATGGAAGCGGTCGAATTGTTTGATGAGACAACTACCATTAATGTTTGATTTCTTCAATGACTTTTTCTTTTAAATCAGCATCCATAGCAGATAGTTTTACCGTGTTTGTGAGACGTTCTTTTAATTCCTTTTCTGTCATAATGCCACGTTCCTTTAAAATTTGCACCAGTAGATTTAACGTCATCATATTTTTAATTTCTGTTGCTTTTGCATCCATATAAAACCCTCCAAAATGATAGAATTACTACCTTTTTAGTGTACTCCTTTTTGAGAAGCGTAACATAGAATGGACAAAACAAAGCAAATTTATTTCGTGTTCCGGAATATGTGAGGAAAAGTAAGCGATACAATGATAAGCTCTTCGATGAGGTAGCTTCTGATAGAATAGGTACATAAAAAAGTGAATATTGTTGTGAAAAGGGTCATACCCTCGTATCAGGAGGGATTAAATGGTCAAACGGATGGGGCTTGTTATAGGATTATCATTGGTGATCATATCCGTAATAATCCTGTTTGATAAATTAGTAGAAGATAACATTTCGGAAGAAAATAAAGAGGCACAACCGCTTATTACGAATGAAGAGTTGACTCTATCTCGATTGAAGGATAAGCTCCTTGAAAAGTATATCGGCATTGACGTCAAAACGACTGAAGAGAAAGAGCTGGTGATTCAAGTTGTTGGAGAGGAAGACTATTTTCAATCTGTAAAAAAAGAGATGGAATCCATCGCCAAGAGTGCTACAAAATCTTCTACATTAAAGGACTACCCAATTGTTTTTGAAAGGTGGGAGTTTACATCGTTGCTTGATGGTAACAAAATGATGGGCAGTGACATCAACCTTTTGATTGAAGATCTAATCAAAGGTTTACAAGCTTTTGATGTATACGAATATTTAGTAATTGAAAATCGAACAACCATTACGATTCAAACAACTATAAAGGGCTCCAATAGTGAAGCACTGAAGTTAGCAACTAGGATGGAAGAAACAATCAATAAAATTGTCCAAACGAATGCATTTCAAAATCAATCGTATGTTATTAATGTATTAAATGCTCAGCGAGAAAAAATAAATTAGACAAGCAATAGTAAAAGCATCGAGATATTTATGCTCGATGCTTTGTCATGTTGTAGTTATGTATTTATTGCGAATAGTGCTTGATAAAGTGTTGCGAGGATTGCAACAAAGTGCATATCATCTGCATGGAAAAGTTTAAACATTATCCCTGTGCGTACTAATTCATTTTCTATAGGACTTGCACTAGCAATTTTTTCATCATTACAATATAAATAAGCGGTAGAAGTAAAATCCTTCTCAAAACGAAAGTTTAAATCATCCATGATAAATGAGTAGGAGGATTCTAATAACTGGACAGTCTTCCGCTGAATCGGTATACAGCTACTATCTGGCATAATAATTTGATAGTCGACTCCCTTTGTAAAAAGTGTAGATTGTACTTGAAAAAGCGGTGCGCCTAATATTGTTCGTGTTTCATAACGATAGGGTAATGTTTGCTGTGCTGCTACTAACATGACAGCATTTAGTACTTTGCCGGCTGAGGAACGCTCTACCTTTTGAAGCACACATACTGTTTCATTGTAGTCATTCACAATTGGAATAGTAGTAAAGCTTTTAAAGCCTTTTGGATAGGTAAGTGTAAATGTTGTCATAAAGAAACCTCCAGTCAGTATCTATACGAGTAAGTAGTCGGAGAGGTTTCACGAAAATAACAGTAAATGGGGAAATGTTATGTAGGACAATTGCATAGGAGCAAGTACAAGGTATAACGTATAACTGGCATTATGAAGATGTCTATTCCTTTTATGATAGGGAAGCTGAAATGAAGAATTGGTCTCTTTTTTTAGTATTACGCCTGTAGCTAAACGAACATTGCCTAACAAATTATCAACTGTTATCACATCGAATCAACGAGTAGCCAAGCTTCATTGAAAAGGAAGGTTCAAGCAACAAATGATAGTGTAATTCTATTTCTAAAAATGAACTATACAAAAAGGCTGCTGAAAAGGCGAGTATCTCGCTTTCAGCAGCCTTTCTATTTTTATGGCATTGTAGTATGCCCCGAAAGTGCACGTTTTTCCTGTTCGGTATCGAATTCTTTCTCCATCTTTGACACGACCACTGTAGCCACGCCATTACCAATAAGGTTTGTGACAGCACGTGCCTCTGACATAAAGCGGTCTACTCCGATTAATAGGGCAATCCCTTCTACCGGGATCATCGGGAATGCTGCCAATGTTGCAGCAAGTGTAATAAAGCCAGAGCCGGTTACACCAGCCGCTCCTTTAGAAGTCAGCATTAAGATGGCTAGTAACGTAATTTGATGCCAAACATCTAAATCCACGCCATAAGCTTGTGCAATAAAGATAGCAGCCATTGATAAATAAATAGACGTTCCATCTAAATTAAACGAATAACCAGTTGGTACAACGAGGCCTACTACTTGCTTAGAACAACCATAGTTTTCGAGCTTACGCATCATGGAAGGTAATGCAGATTCAGATGAAGATGTCCCAATAACGATAAAAATTTCATCCTTAATGTATTTAATAAATTTCAAAATACTAAAGCCGAAGTAACGTGTAATTAATCCTAAAATCACAACAATAAAAATAAACATTGTCGTATAGACAGATAACATTAAAAATCCTAAGTTTCCAAGTGATTTTAGTCCAAAGTTTCCGATTGTATAACTCATGGCACCGAACGCACCAATAGGTGAAATTTTCATTACCATATTAACGATTTTAAAGAAAATATCTGCCACCTGTTCGAAAAATTTAATAACAGGTTTTGCTGGTTCTCCGATTGCCGCTGCAGCTAACCCAAATAAAACAGCTGAGAATAAGACAGGTAATAATTCACCATTTGCTAATGCACCTACCACATTTTCAGGTATAATTTGCATAATAAATGCACCTAAGCCATGTTCTGCAGCCGCAGCATCTGTATATTGTGAAACATCAGCTCCGCTGGCAGCATCTGTGTCAAAGCCTTTACCTGGTTGAACAATATTGACAACAATTAAGCCAATAGCAAGAGCAAAAGTTGAAACAATTTCAAAGTAAATTAAAGCCTTCCCACCAATTTTCCCAACTTTTTTGACATCCCCCATGCTACCAATGCCAATTACAACTGTTAAGAAGATAATTGGTGCAATTAACATTTTAATTAGTTTAATAAATATATCCGCTAATATTTTTAGCTTTGCACCGAATTCAGGGAATGTTGCACCAACGATGATCCCTAGTACGATGGCAATCAATACTTGTACCGTTAAGTTTTTAAAGTTTATACGCATATAGTTCTCCCCCCTACAACATCAATGAATATTGTGTGAACGCTTTCATGAGGTAATCATAGCTGAAATTTTCCGACAATAGTTTTTATGACCGTAATGTTTGTATTGTTCATTTTGTTCAATTTTCAGATGGAGGGGAGACAATGCTAGTAATAACAAGGATTTGTAGCTGTTTTATAGTAGTTTTAAGAATGTGGAATCTATTATAATACAAAAGAAAAAATCCTTACGATTCGTAAGGATCTATCATTAATGAACAAAAATATTATGGAGCAACAATTTTTTCAATCTCTGCTAAGACATCATCATTTTGGATATGGGCTCTATAAAAGTCGTAGACAGGTGCGAGCTGCTCCTTAAAGCGTTGTCTTTCATATGGGCTCATTGTATACACATCAAAATCATCTTGCTGTTTAAGTTTTTGCATATCTGTTTCATTCATGAGCGCAGCCTGTTCAAATTGCCAATCTGTTGTTTCTTTCATAGCCGCTAGCAATTGATGTTGAATTTTCACAGGTAAGGAATTCCAAAAGGTTTCGTTCATTAACACAGCATAGCCCAAAATACCATGTTGGGTGATGGTCATATGTTTCTGTACTTTGTAAAAACCTTTTGAGTAAATATTTGAGGCGGTATTTTCCTGTGCATCAATCGCATGTTTCTCTAAATCTGAAAAAACCTCGCTAAAAGAAATTGGGAAAGAGGTTGCTTTGACAACTTCAAATTGCTTTTCTAATGTTTTACTTGGCATTGTTCGAACACGTAAACCCTGTAAGTCCTCGAATGTATGAATGGGTTGATCGACTGTAGTCAAATGTTTAAAACCATTGTACCAAAAGCCAAGTCCCTTAATATGGAACGGTTCTAGCTCGTTTACTAATTGTTCGCCAATTGAACCTGTCAGAACTTCCTTTACTTCCTCATCTGTATTAAACAGATAGGGTAAATCAAGCACTTGCCAATTAGGAACATAAGCTGTCATCTTCGAAAAAGTAGGGATAATCATTTCTACATCTCCCTTTTGTAAAGCTTGAAACTCATTTTCATCATTGAATAATGAGGAATTTGAGTAGACATGCACTTTGACTTTCCCGTTCGTTTTTTCTTCTACTAACTCAGCAAATTTATTGGCAGCCTGCCCTTTAGGGGTATTTTCAGCTACTACATGACTTAAATGAATCGTAATTTGTGTGTCTAAGCCCTTTTGCTCATCATCATACGGAAGCGGCTTGGCGAAGAGTAAGCCTTGCTGAACACTGATTGTTACAATTAAAACAAAAACAGTTATGATCGTTCCAATTATAAATTTTTTCATTGAATACACCCAATTAATTCGTATTTTCTGATGTTTTTGTTATTCTAACATATGGAGTAAGTTAAAATATAGTAGGAGGGAGGCGGTCATCTTGAAATTTCAGAAGTTATCAATGCAGAGAAAAATCATGTCTCTGACTTTTTTTATTCTTATGCTGTCCTTTAGTATTGGTGGCACTTTTTTGTTAGGGTTCGTGATGAATGAACAAAAGGTCAAACTAAGTGATCAAGCATTACTTGTGGCAAAAACCGTCTCACAGCTTCCTGAAATAAAAACTTTTATTGCTCATGAAAATATTCATGAGGCGATACAACATATTAATCCTGTAGTAGAAGAAATCCGTGATATAAATGGTGCTCAGTATATTGTTGTTCTCGACATGCAGAGACGGAAATATTCTCACCCCAATAGTGAGGAACTAGGTCAAATATCGCAATCTGGTGATTTAAATGCTGCTTTTTCAGAGCATTATTATACGTCGATAGCACATGGGGAACATGGGGATATGGTTCGCGCATTTGTACCGATTATGAATAATGAGGGACGACAAATAGGTGTTACAGTAGTTGGCTATAGTGTTCTTACGGTAGTGGAAATACTACAATCGATGCAAAAAGAGCTGATGATTACAGTTATATTATCATTAATTTTTAGTGCATGGGGTGCTCGAACATTAGGGCTCCATATGAAAAAGCAAATGTTTGGATTAGAGCCACATGAAATTGCCAAAATGTATGTGGAACGAACGGAAACGTTTAATGCGATGCATGAAGGAATTATTGCCATCGACAATGATTTGACCATTACGATTTTTAATGAAAAAGCCTGTGATATATTAGGTGTACATGAAAAATCCTCAGCATTGATAGGGCAAAAAATCTTTCATGTCTTGCCCGATACACGACTTCCAGAAATTTTGGAGCTAGATCAACCATTGTTCAATCGAGAGCTATATATTAATAATCATAGTATTATGAGTAACCGTATTCCCATACAAGTCAATGGAGAAACCGTGGGAGCTGTGGCTATGTTTAAAGATCGTACAGAAGTGAAAAAGCTTGCTGAAGAACTAACAGGTGTAAGGGCATTTGTCCAAGCACTTCGCGTGCAGACACATGAGCATAAAAATAAACTGCATACGATAGCTGGACTTTTACAGCTAGGTCACCATGAACAGGCACTATCCTATTTAACACAAGTGAAGGAAGAACACGATGAAATTACCAACTTTTTAAATGAGCGTATAAAAAATGAAAATATATCTGGGCTATTGCTCAGCAAAATTTCATATGCCAAGGAACAAGGAATTCGACTGGAAATTGACCGTGAAAGTCGATTAACATCATTTCCACCTAATTTGGATCATCATGATTTCGTCATTCTCTTTGGTAATTTAATTGAAAATGCTTTTGATGCGTTAAAGGATGCACAGATTGAGGAGAAAGTGATTCATGTTTCAGTAGATGAAGATGCTGATGTTCTAGCCATTTTAGTTACGGATAACGGTGTTGGCATGACCAATGAGGTAAAGATGCATATTTTTGACAATGGCTATTCAACAAAAGAGAAGAACTATCGAGGAATAGGGCTCTTTTTAATTAAGGAAATTGTTGAAAAAGGACAGGGTGACATTGAAGTCATCAGTGAACCAAAGAAAGGTACTAGTTTTTTAATAACCTTTTATTATTCTTAATAGGATGGAGGGCTGTCGGTGGCACAGGTAAAGGTATTATTAATTGAGGATGATCCAATGGTACGAGAGGTAAATCGTCAATTTATTGAAAAAGTAGAGCATTTTGAAGTAGTTGGACAGGCATCAAATGGCTTAGAAGGGATATCGCAAATTCGTCTTCAACAGCCTGATTTGGTCTTTATGGACCTTTTCATGCCCGAGCAAGATGGCATTACGAGTCTACGCAAAATACGTGAGCTTGACCTGCCAGTGGATGTTATCACAGTAACGGCTGCAAATGATATGGAGACTGTGAAACAGGTGCTACATCTAGGTGTCTTTGATTACATTATGAAGCCATTTTCGTTTGAACGTGTCAAAGGGACGCTTGAAAATTATTTGCGCTTTAAAAAGCAAACGCAAACAAAACGTGAGCTCACACAAGGAGAATTAGATCAAATATTCCATTATCGTGATGAGCAAAACAACGTGGACCAACCGAATATAGTACGATCAGAGAAAAATCTTCCGAAAGGCTTTAATCGTACAACACTTGAGAAGGTTGTGCACTTTTTACAATCGGTAGATGGTGCATCTGCTGAAGAAGTCGCAAGTGGAATAGGGATTGCTCGAGTAACAGCAAGAAGATATTTAGATTATTTAGAGAAACAAGAGGAGATTACAATGGACGTCCATTATGGTGGAGTTGGTCGTCCGATAAACTATTATTTTAGTAAATAAAGAAAATCCTGATTGTCATGATGGCAACCAGGATTTTTTATATGTTCATTCATAAGGCATAATTTTATCAACCGGTGTCGGTGTTTTAATCTTAGGCAGAATTTTATCTAATGTCACCGTACGTTTGATGGCATGTGTAGAAGGGTCATTTTCATCAAATTCATTAAGGAAGGAAATAACCTCTTTTACAATCGGTGTTGGCGTAGAAGCACCTGCTGTTACTGCCACAATGTTAATGCCTTTTAACCATTCTACTTTAAGCTCTGAAACATCGGCAATACGGTAGGATGGCGTCCCTGCGATTTCTACAGAAACTTGTGTTAAGCGGTTTGAGTTATTTGACTTAGGATCACCTACAACAATGAGTAGATCCGCTTCGCCTGCTTGCTGAGCGACTGCTTCTTGACGGACCTGTGTAGCTAAACAAATTTCTTTGTGTACCTCAATACGTGGGAATTTTTCTTTTAAACTATCCATTAAATGGGCAACATCCCATTGACTCATTGTCGTTTGATTTGTGACAAGTAATTTATCATTCGTTAAATTTAACGCATCAATATCGTTAGATGACTGTACTAAGTGGACATGATCAGGCGCAACGCCAATAGCACCCTCTGGTTCGGGATGTCCCTTTTTTCCAATATAAATAATATCATAGCCTTCTGCAGATTTTTCACGAATTAAATCGTGGGTAACTGTTACATCAGGACATGTAGCATCAATGGACACTAAGCCTTTTCGCTTCGCAATCTCACGAATTTCCGGTGAAACACCATGGGCTGTGAAAATGACAGTACCTGTTTCAACTTGTTCAATAATTTCGAGGCGGTTATCACCATCTAATGTGATGATGCCATCCTCTTCAAACGCATCTGTGACATGTTTATTATGCACAATCATCCCTAAAATGTAGATAGGTCTTGGTAATGTTTTATCAAGTGCGGCGTTTCGTGCGATCACCATCGCATCAACAACACCGTAGCAATAGCCACGTGGATTAATTTTCAATACTTGCATGGTTGTGACTCCTTTCAAGCTTACCTATCTACATTATAACGGACAGGGACCTCGAATTCAAAGAAACGTACATTTACATAGGTGGTTGGAAAATACGTGGTTTAGATGGAAGTGGTTCAGGTGGTGTAAATGATGCGTTTTGCCTTGATGATCGTTTGCTTCCAGTAGCGGCCTTACTCCCGCTTCCTGCTTTTTCAGCTGCACCAGCCTCAGCTCCAGTGGAAGGAAGTCCTTGGAATCCTTTGTATAATTTTAAAAGTGATGGAATATTTTTCACCATTGGCATTGCTTGTTGAATATAAGGGGTATACGTTTTGGCCGTATTGAATAAACTGTTTGCTTGCTGTAAAAATGAACCTACTTTCGAAGGCTCTTGCACAGGTGGCATCTGCATTTGCCCTCCGAAAGAACCTATTCCATTAGCCATTGGAAAGCCGCCTGGAATTCGTGGTTGACCAGGGAAGCCTCCAGGCGGAAAAAAGGACTGTGGCGGCATCTGTGAAGGTGTTGGCATGGGCATGGGCATTCTCATGCCACCTGGATACATAGGGTATGGATAAGGTTGTCGAAATACCATAATGATCTCCTTTCTACTTGTTTTTCATTGATGACATACCTGACTATAGCTATGATATGCAAAGGCTAATTGGAGGGTTCGATATGGACAAATAAATCCAACATGTATGAGGGGGAAATAGATCAAAGTTAGAGCAGAAGTCTAGAGGCAACTTCTGCTACTTAACTGCTTTAGATTCTTACTCGTCTTCATGATAGCGTAGCATTCGATAGCCGACACGTACATGTGTCTGAATAAGTTTAGGCTGTGCTGGATTATCTTCTATTTTCTTTCGAAGTGTTGCCATAAATACTCGTAAGCTAGGAACATCTGATTGAAGAGCATGATGCCAAATTTCCTTTAAAATATAATTATGTGTTAGAACTTTTCCAACATTCTTAGATAAAACAACTAAAAGTTTATATTCAATAGGCGTCACATGTATTTCTTTTCCATTCACAAAAACGGTATTATCTACATAATTAATTTGAAGATTACCATTTATAAAAATGGGGTTTTCTTTTTCTAGCGGATGATCATAGGACATTCTTCTCAGTGCAACACGAATTCTTGCTAATAATTCTTCAACGCTAAATGGCTTTGTTACGTAATCATCTGCACCTGCATCTAAAGCATTAATTTTATCGTGTTCTTCCCCACGCGCACTGACCACTATAATTGGTGTTTGGGTCCAACTTCTAATTTTCATGATAAGCTCTACACCATCAATGTCTGGTAGTCCCAAATCCAAAATAAAAACATCTGGTTTCATAGTAAGAGCCTTTTGTAGTGCACTATTACCATCATGCACAATGTCGAATTCATAATGCTGTGTAGCTAAAGTCATTTTAATTAAATTGGCAATGGCTACATCATCTTCTACTACTAGAATTCGTTTACTCATCAAATTTCATTACTCCTTTTTTCAGTGAAAAGTTAAAAATCGTTCCTTGAGGTTTATTGTCTGAAACGGTTATGTCACTTCCATGTAATTTTAAAATGGTTTGGCAGAGGGCTAAACCTAATCCTAAACCTCGTCTACTATCACTACGTTGTACTTTTCCGGTTGTAAATGGCTCAAACAAGCTACTTTTTAAAGCATCATCGATTCCTGGTCCATTATCAGAAATACTAAAACATACGAATCCATCAGATTCTTTCACTGTGATTGTAATAGCACTACCTGGTGGTGTATAAGTTAAAGCGTTATCAATAATATTAATGAAAACTTGAATGATCAGTCTAGCGTCCATTAAAGCAAATAAAAACTCCGGTTCGATGTGATAGGATATTTTATGTGTATTGTTCTGACTAACAACATGGGAAAAAGCCTCTTGAATAATATCTTCAACAAGTTCAATTTGCATCTCTAACGCAAATTGTCCATCCTCTAACTTAGAAACAGCCAATAAGTTTTCAACCATTTGTACAAGCCATTTAGAATTTTTATAAATATCTTCATATAATTTATTTTTTTCAACATCTGGTATTAACGGTGCATTGTTCAGCAATATATCTGCATTGCCGGAAATAGCAGTGAGCGGTGTTCTAAGGTCATGAGAAATTGCACGTAAAAGGTTAGCGCGCATTTGTTCCATTTCAGCTTCTCGTGCTACTTCTTCATTGAGTTTCTGTAAATACCATTTATCCAATGCGAATGAAAAATCATTGATAATAGCATGCAAAATATTGCGTTCAAATGCGGGTAAAGGTGATAGTTTAGACAGTGCGATACCAATAACACCCTTAACATTGCTGTTAGAAATAACCGGAATATAATAGCCATTTACTTCAGGAAATACATCGGTGGATACACCTGCTACATGCTTATTATTCGTTACCCAGCTTACAACACCATGCTCATTTGGATTATCGAAAAGTGCAGCTATATTTTTATTTTCTGTACTAGACATTTTCTCCGTACGGAAAAATGTAGATTTCACAATCACTTGCTGTTCGATCTCAAAAAATTGCACAGGCTTTTCAACTAATTTAACAATTTGAGACATGCCTTCCGTAATAATTTCTTCAATTGACTTCGCGTGTTGAAGCCTACGGTTTGTTTCAAGGAGCACCTCCATTCGATACGATTTACGAATGGCCATAATGGTTTGCTCCTTGATTTTTTTTGTTAAGCTACTTGTAATTACGCCCGAAAGAAACATGATAAAAAAAGTCATCGGATAGTCACGATGATAAGCATCAAATGAAAACCGCGGCTCTGTAAAAAAATAATTAAACAGCAAGACGGCAACGCTGGAGCTAATAATGCTCATTATCCACCCTGACGACCAAATGGAAAGAATCAGGACGCCTAAAATATAAATGGTAATGATGTTTGACTCACTTATACCAATTGTATACAAATATAAACCGACAACTGATATTATGCCAAATACGATAAACATTTTTAGTAAATCAAGCCATTCAAATGTTAGTCCTCTATTTTTTATACTAGGAAAGTAGAATTGTTCGTTTTCTTGATCTGGCACTATGTGTATAGCTAAATTTGGTACAAATTCGTTAAGGCGATCGCTGATTTTTGTACCTGGTCGCCACCATTTTTTTCGCATGCTCGTTCGACCGATGACAAGTTTCGTGACACCACTAATTTGTGCGTAGTTGGCAAGAGCTGCTGCAACATCGTCTTCTTGAACAATTACCACATGACCACCAAGTTGTTCAACAAGTTTGATGTGCTGTTGTAAACGTTCTGAATCGGCATTATTCCTTTTATGCTCCTGCATGTTTTGGACATACAGAGCGGTAAATTTACCGTGTAATGCTTGTGCAAGTCTTGCGGTAGTTCGAATAACTTTTGCGTTCGTAGGCGAACTACTAATACCAACAAGTAAATGTTCTTCGATTTGTACAGGATGTTTGACAGATTCGGTGCTGTTTATTTGTTTATAGTTGATCGTATCTGCTGCTCTACGTAAGGCAATTTCACGTAGTGATACTAAATTTTGTTTGCGAAAAAAAGAATGCAGAGCTTTTTCGGCTTGTTGTTTTCCGTAAACCTTGCCTTCTTGTAGGCGTTGAATTAACTCATCTGGTTCAATGTCGACAACTTTTATTAGTGCTGCTTGATCAATTAAGTAATCAGGGATACGTTCTCTTACCTTAATGTCAGTAATCTCTTCTACTAAATCATGTAGGCTTTCAATATGTTGAATATTTACGGTTGTATAAACATGAATCCCCTTGGCAAGTAGTTCTTCTACATCTCCAAAACGCTTCTTATGCCGCATTGTTGGGACATTGGAATGTGCCAATTCATCGATAAGGACAATTTCTGGTTTGCGCTGCAGCACGGCATCGATATCTAATTCTTGGAAAACCTTTCCTTTATAGATTATCTTTTTTGTATGAATTTGCTCAAGCCCTTCCAGTAAAGCTAACGTTTCTGGGCGAGGATGCGGTTCTACATAACCAACTACCACATCTTTACCAAGCTTTTGTGCCTGATGTGCTGCATCTAACATAGCGTAAGTTTTACCTACCCCTGCAGCATAGCCAAGAAAAATCTTTAGTTTCCCTACGCATTGCTCCTCCTGTTGAAGCCTCGCTAAAAACGTCTCAGGAGTTGGACGTGTATTTTCCATCCTCTTTCACCTCATTTGTATTATAGCGCTAACTCCCATTAAGAAAGTGTAAAGATTTTGCCTCTTTATGTTTTCTTAATAGAAAAAAAGATTTCCTAACACTACATTAATTTGAAAGTGAGTATGATGAGAACATCCTAATTGAAGGAGGGGTGTTACGCTTGATGGATTTTTATATGATTGGCTTATTAATCATAAGCTTTGCATGTGTTTTTGCTTTAACCGCATGGTGCTTCAAACTAGTGGGAGAGAACTAAGGAGGATATGAATATGTGGATATTTATGGGGATTGTACTTGTATTCCTGTTCGGTTATCTAGGGCATGCATTACTCTATCCTGAAAACTATTAATAGATTGGTAGGAGGTACTTCAGTATGTGGCAAATAGCCATTGTGATCATTATTTATTTACCACTCGTTATCTTGACTGGTCATTATCTATTTCGGGTAACGTTGCAACAAAAAACATGGCTTGATCCTTTGTTGGATAAAGTCGACGCAGCTATTTATAAAATTTGCGGCATTAAAAAAGTAGATATGACTGGCAAAGAATATGTTCTGTCATTAATACTTTCAAATGCCATTATGGTTTTAATTGGATATATTCTATTACGTATTCAAGCTTCACTGTTTTTAAATCCAAATAATATTAGCAACATGGAAGCTACACTTTCTTTTAACACGATTATTTCTTTTATGACGAATACAAATCTTCAACATTATAGTGGTGAATCAGGACTTAGTTACTTATCTCAGATGGTAGTCATAATATTTATGATGTTTACATCTGCAGCTACTGGTTATGCAGCTTGTATGGCATTCTGTCGTCGTCTGGTTGCTAAAACAGATACTTTAGGGAATTTCTTTATTGATTTTGTACGTGTTACTACTCGTATCTTAATGCCTATTTCCATTGTAGTAGCCATTATTCTAGTATTTCAAGGTTCACCACAAACGTTAAGTGCGAATAAAACAGTACAAACAATAGAAGGTAAATTGCAAGACATAGCGCTTGGGCCTGTAGCTTCACTTGAATCTATTAAACATATAGGTACGAATGGTGGCGGTTTTAACGGAGCGAATTCAACAACACCTTTTGAAAATCCAACCGTCCTCTCCAATATAGTTGAAATGTTATCTATGATGCTGTTACCTGGTGCTTGTGTAGTCGCTTTTAGTTTGATGGTTGCCTATAGAAAAAAGAAAACCATTTTCGGGAAACAAGGCTTAGCTATTTTTGCGGCAATGAGTATATTGTTCCTAGTTGGATTAGTGACTGTGTACATAGCGGAGAAGGCTGGTAATCCAATTATTAGTGAACTCGGTATTACACAGGAGCTTGGGAGTATGGAAGGAAAGGAAATGCGTTTCGGGGTAGCGCAATCAGCCTTATTTACGACCGTCACTACTGCTTTTACAACGGGTTCTATAAACAATATGCATGATACATTAACGCCTATCGGTGGTTTAGTGCCAATGTTTAATATGATGCTAAATGTTGTATTTGGAGGTAAAGGTGTTGGTTTGATGAACATGATGATGTATGTACTGCTGACTATTTTCATTGCATGTCTCATGATTGGTCGAACACCTCAATTTTTAGGTAAAAAAATTGAAGAGAAAGAAATGAAATTAATTGCCCTCTGTATTCTAATTCATCCTGCTATTATTTTGCTATTCTCAGCACTTGCAGTTGCAACATCATCAGGGATAGCAGGAATAACGAATCCAGGAGCTCATGGATTATCACAAGTTCTGTATGAATTTGCATCTGCCTCCGCAAACAACGGCTCTGGTTTTGAAGGATTAGCGGATAATTCAACATTTTGGAATGTAACAACAGGGCTGGCTATGTTTTTTGGACGTTATTTAACAATTATTATTCAACTAGCAATAGCGTCTTTACTTGCTAAAAAAGTCTGGCACAGTGATTCAGTCGGAACATTAAAAACAGATAATACTACGTTTACTTTTTTACTTGTTGCGATCGTTTTAATGATTGGCGCACTGACATTTTTACCAGCGTTAGCACTTGGTCCAATTACAGAGCATTTACAACTTTATTCTTAAGAAGGAGAGACACATATGGATACAGCAAGAAAGAAATTTATGACTGGCAACATGGTAAAAAGTGCTTTGCTAGACGCTTTAAAGAAGTTCAGCCCCATTTACATGCTGAAAAACCCAGTTATGTTTGTCGTAGAGGTAGGGTTTCTCTTTGTACTATTACTTGTTCTTTTTCCAACTATGTTTGGTAGTGAAGTGGGAGAACATGCTCGATTATACAATGGTATAGTTGCTACCATACTTTTTGTAACGATTTTATTTGCAAATTTTGCAGAGTCAATTGCAGAAGGTCGAGGCAAAGCACAGGTTCAAACATTAAAAAAGACGAAAACAGTGACACAGGCTCGTGTTTTGCTTCAAGATGGTACTGAAGTTCTTAAACAGGCACATGAACTAAAAAAAGGCGATATGGTATTAGTGCAGGCTGGGGAGGTAATTCCAAATGACGGAGAAGTCATTGACGGAATTGCAACTGTGGATGAATCGGCAATAACAGGTGAATCTGCACCTGTTGTAAAAGAACGAGGTGGCGATTTCTCATCCGTTACGGGTGGTACGACGGTTACAAGTGATTGGCTGGTGATAGAAATCACTTCCATGCCTGGTGAATCATTTTTAGATAAAATGATTACGCTCATTGAAGGAGCTAGTCGTAAAAAAACACCAAATGAGATAGCACTTAATACGCTTCTAGTAAGTTTAACGATGATTTTCTTGTTAGTTGTCGTATCACTCTATCCAATGACCACATATTTGAATGTGCCAATTTCGATTGCAACGTTAATTGCACTAACCGTTTGTTTAATTCCTACAACGATTGGTGGATTACTATCCGCAATTGGTATTGCTGGCATGGATAGAGTTACGCAATTTAATGTTATTGCGATGTCTGGTAGAGCTGTAGAGGCATGTGGAGATGTAGATACATTAATTTTAGATAAGACGGGAACGATTACGTATGGAAATCGCATGGCAGCAGAATTCCTACCAGTAAAAGGTGTTCGCAAGGAAGAATTAATGCAAGCTGCATGGCTTAGTTCCTTAAGTGATGATACACCTGAGGGAAAATCAATCATTTCGCTAGCTTGCGAATTAGGGGTAAATACTGACGATGAAGAAAATATTATCAAGTCTAGTAAACATATTCCCTTTACAGCACAGACGCGAATGAGTGGTTTGGATAAGGTAGATGGTACAAAAGTTCGAAAAGGGGCTTATGATACGATAAAAAGAGAAAGTATGAAGGCAGGAAATAGCGTTCCTTCCGATTTAGAGCAACTGATTCAACAAATATCTTCAGTTGGTGGGACACCACTTGTCGTAACGGGTAACGATAAAATTTTAGGTGTCATTTATTTAAAGGATGTCGTTAAGGCTGGACTAAAAGAACGTTTTGAACTGCTTCGCGCGATGGGGATTAAAACCATAATGTGTACGGGAGATAATCCACTTACTGCGGCAGCCATCGCGAAGGAAGCGGGAGTCGATAGCTTTATTGCAGAAAGTAAACCAGAAGATAAGATTCAAGTTATTAAAGATGAGCAGGCACAAGGAAAAGTAGTAGCTATGACTGGTGATGGTACAAATGATGCACCAGCGTTGGCACAGGCTAATGTTGGGCTTGCAATGAATTCAGGTACAAATGCAGCAAAGGAAGCTGCTAACATGGTTGATTTAGATTCAAATCCAACTAAAATTATTGAAGTTGTAGAAATTGGAAAGCAGTTACTAATGACCCGTGGCGCGTTAACAACATTTAGTATTGCAAACGATGTAGCAAAATACTTTGCTATTATACCTGCTATGTTAATGGTTGCTGTACCAGAAATGAGCGCATTGAATTTGATGAAGCTTGATTCTCCATCAAGTGCGATTATTTCAGCATTAATTTTTAATGCGATCATCATTCCATTGTTAATCCCAGTTGCAATGAAGGGTGTAAAGTATAAACCGATGAGTGCTGCAAAATTATTAAATAAAAATTTACTTGTTTATGGTGTAGGTGGTATTATAGTTCCTTTTATTGGAATAAAGTTGATTGACTTACTAGTTGGGCCGCTATTCCGCACGTTTGGATTATAGGAGGAAGGTACATGAGAAAATTTTTTATAAACATAAAGCAAGCGTTGTTCATTACCATAACAATGTTTGTATTATGTGGGTTAATATATCCATTTGCCGTAACGGCTTTAGCTCAAGGGCTATTTCCTCATCAAGCAAATGGTAGTTTGCTAGAAATCGATGGAAAAGAAGTTGGTTCAGAATTAATTGGTCAATCATTTTCGGCACCAGAGTATTTCTGGGGACGTGTCTCATCCATTAATTACAATGTTTATACAGAAAAGGATACAATTCCAGACAAAGATGGTCAGTTGAACTATAGTGGTGTGAGCTCTGGAACGTTTAATTATGCACCATCAAATCCAGAACTGAAAAAGCGAATTGAAGCTGATATTAAGAAGTTTCTACTAGCAAATCCCACTGTAGAACGCCAAGACATTCCAGCAGATTTAATGACTGCTTCGGGTTCAGGTATGGATCCACATATTAGTGTGAAGGCTGCGCAAATACAAGTCGATCGTATTGCTCAAGCAAGTGGTCTTTCGAAGGAAGAGATTGAAAAAATCATAAATGAAAATACGGAGACACGTGAGCTAGGTATTTTTGGAGAAAATAAAGTGAACGTCCTAAAGGCTAATCTAACTATCAAGAAAACAATGGAGAAAACACAAGGAGAATAAAAAAATCAGGTAGAGAAACAAGTTGTTCTCTACCTGACAGTATTTTATGCTTGAGAATTAACAAGAATTTTAATGTGATTACGTTCCTTCATTAATGCTTCAAAACCTTCTGTTACCACTTCATCAAGCCCAATTCGTTTTGTAACAAGCTTGTCAGCAGGGAAGTAACCTTGTATCATCAGTTCCATGACTGCTGGGAAAATATCGCGGTAAGCAATAATTCCTTTTACAGTTCGCTCTGATAGAACAAGATTATTTGGTTGAATGGAAGCTGTAGACTCCCAAATGGAGACGATAATCGTTTCTCCCTCAAACGTCGTTGAATCGATAGCTTGCTGTAACACCACAGGTACACCTGTTACTTCAAAGGCAACATCTACGCCACCATTTGTTAATTCGTGGAGACGCGCAACGGCATCCTCATCCTTAGGGTTAATTACAGCTGTTGCACCTAGCTCTAAAGCTTTTGCAGCACGTTCTGCTGAAAGCTCTACAGCATAGATTTCTGCTGCGCCTGCTGCACGTAATGCTTCAATGACAAGAAGTCCGATTGGACCTGTACCAAAGACAGCTGCTTTATCACCAGCTTTTAATTTACTTTGACGTACGGCATGTAATGCTACTGCCGCTGGTTCTACGAGTGCCCCTTGCTCATAAGAAAGGCCTTCTGGCATTTTGTGAACCATTTTTTCATCTACCATTGTATATTCAGAAAATCCTCCGCCACCGCCTGAAAGACCGTGGAAACCTAGGTGTGTACAAATATTGTATTTCCCTTTTTTACAAGCAGCACATTCGCCACATGCAAGGATCGGTTCAACTACAACAGGATCTCCAACTTTGACTGTTGTAACACCGTCACCAATTTCACTAACTTCTCCTGAGAACTCATGTCCCATAACGATTGGCGCGATGTCTTGACTTACATAGTGAGGTTGTTCAACTGGAATAAAGATTGGTCCAGCTGCGTATTCATGTAAATCACTGCCACAAATCCCTGTCCAATGTACCTTTATTTTTACTTTTCCAGGTGCGATTATTGGTTCTTCAATGCTTTCTACACGGATGTCTTTTGCTTTATACCATCTTGCTGCTTTCATAATCTATCAACCTCCTATAATATCTTACAGCTCTATCATAACATGTGGGAAATCTGCTATTCATTAGTTCCCTATAAATTGACATAAAAATTACATATTACTAGCGTTTTCGAACATTGTTGCAGCGCATTTTTGATTGCATATTATTGATATTTAAAGTACCTTTGATAAGGGCTTTATTACGATGATAGTTAAAACGATAAAATTATGTTTATGCTAGTGATATTAGGACGTAAATATACCTTAAAGTTCGAATCATGGTACAATGGGAAAGATGTTAGGAGGAACGAATTATGTCAAAATATACTGATTATAATTTTCAGCCATTTTTGCAGGACGCCATTGCAAAATTAGGCTTCACAGAACCAACGCCAATTCAAAAAGAAATTATTCCCCTTTTACTAAAAGGGAAGAGTGCAATTGGACAGGCGCATACAGGGACAGGGAAGACACATAGTTTTTTAATTCCAATTGTTCAACGTATTAATGTAGAGAAACAAGAAGTGCAAGCCATCATTACTTCACCTACACGTGAGCTTGCTCAACAGATTTTTGATGCTTTAAACCAATTAATAGAAGGAACAGCGATTCAAGCCAAACTATTTATTGGGGGTACGGACAAACAACGCTCTATTGATAAGTTAAAAACACAGCCACAAATTGTTGTAGGTACACCAGGACGTATTCGTGATCTTGTTTCAGAGCAAGCGTTATTTGTGCATACGGCGCCAATTTTAGTTGTAGACGAAGCGGACTTGGCTTTCGATATGGGCTTTATAGAAGAGATTGATGGATTTGCTTCACAGATGCCAGAAAAGCTTGAAATGTATGTTTTCTCTGCAACGATTCCAGAAAAACTTCAGCCATTTTTAAAGAAATATATGGAAGCACCAACGCACATCCATATGAATGATAAACGCCCTGTTGCAGAAGGTATAGATTTTGTGCTTGTCCCAGTACGCTCTAAATCTCGTAACAAACGTTTATTAGATGTCATTGAAGGCATTAACCCGTTTTTAGCTGTTATTTTTACCAATACACGAAAAACAGCGGAGCATGTTGCTGGTTATCTAAATGAGCATGGCATCCGTTGTGGACAAATCCATGGAGATTTAAGCCCACGTGATCGCAAAAAGATGATGAAGCAAATACGTGATTTGGAATATCAATACATTGTAGCTACAGATCTTGCAGCACGTGGTATCGATATTCAAGGAATTTCTCATGTCATAAACTACGAAATTCCTGAGGACTTAGAATTCTTTATTCACCGTGTTGGACGTACAGCACGTGCAGGCAATAAAGGAACAGCTATTACTTTATTTGAACCATCAGATGAAGATGCAGTAGTGCGTGTAGAGAAAATGGGTATCCCGTTTGTACAAAAAGACATAAAAGATGGAGAATGGTCTGAGTTAAAAGATCGTCACGCTCGTAAAAATCGCGTAAAGCAAGAGAATGAGATTGACGTGAAAGCCAAAGCATTAGTGCGTAAGCCTAAAAAAGTTAAACCAGGCTATAAACGTAATATGAAATGGGAAATGGAAAAAATTAAAAAACGTGAACGTCGCCTAAAAGCGCGAGGAAAAAAATAAGGGGGCTTTTTACATGCTACTTGGCTCACATGTTTCAATGAGTGGGAAAGAAATGTTACTTGGCTCTAGTAAAGAGGCACTGTCATACGGAGCAAATACCTTTATGATTTATACAGGGGCACCGCAAAATACGCGTCGTAAAGCCATTGCTGACTTGAATATCATGAATGGTCTCCTGCACATGAAAGAGCATGGCATGACTAACATTGTTGTGCATGCACCCTATATTATCAATATCGCTAATACGGAAAAGCCGGAAACATTTCGTCTAGGGGTAGATTTTCTACAATTGGAAATTGAACGCACAGCAGCACTGGAAGCAACCCAGATTGTCTTGCACCCTGGTGCCCATGTAGGTGCTGGTGCTGATGCTGGGATTGCTAAGATTATTGAAGGTTTGAATGAGGTATTATCACAAGATTACCCCGTCCAAATTGCTTTAGAAACAATGGCAGGGAAAGGGACAGAATGTGGGCGTTCCTTTGAAGAACTGGCTAAAATAATTGATGGTGTAACACACAACGATCGTCTATCTGTGTGCTTTGATACTTGCCATACACATGATGCTGGCTATAATATTGTGGAAGATTTTGATGGTGTATTAAACGAATTTGATAAAATAATTGGTGTGGAACGCATCAAAGTATTGCATATCAATGATTCAAAAAATGTGCGAGGTGCTGGTAAAGACCGCCATGAAAATATTGGCTTTGGGCATATTGGCTTTGACGCACTAAACTATGTCGTACACCATCCACAATTAATGGATATTCCTAAAATATTAGAGACGCCATTTGTTCCTCTGAATAGTGATGCTAAATCAAAAGTGGCACCGTATAAAGTTGAAATTGACATGTTACGCAACAGTACATTTAATCCTGCGCATATTGAAGCGTTAAAAGGCTAACAATCAATAGCCCGAAATCAGATTACAGTTCTGATTTCGGGCTTCTTTTGTTATTTTGTAAACAATGCGATAAGTTGACGAGAGCGCTTTCTTCCTAATACTGCCTCAACTTCTACAAGAATGTCTTTAGGAATACCTAAAAATAGCCAAGAAAATGAGAATTGCTCCAAATAAGGTCGAAGTTTTTTTACTTCAGAAGTCGTAATGTTAAAACCTTCTTCACGAGCAATCGCGACAATTTCCTTATCAGTGCTTTGTGCCAATTGCTGTAAAAATTGAATACTCAAAGTCAATCCTCCTTTGTTATATTTATATTTTTTACGAAATCATGTACTCACTTGCAAACAGCCAATTCGAAAAGCCATCTTCTTTTCTTTACAAAAACTGCACTTTCCTTTATACTTACAATTTGTAAATCGTAATGATTTTGAATTAGAAAGAAGCGATCATGCATGAAAACAACACTTATTGACATTGAAAATGTGTCATTTCAATATGACTATACGCAAGTTTTAAAAAACATTTCTTTTCGTGTAGAAGAGGGTGATTTTTTAGCACTTCTCGGTCCGAATGGTTCGGGAAAATCAACATTATTAAAAATTATTTTAGGTTTATTGAAGCCTCTATCTGGGGAAATAAAATTATTTGGCGAACCAAGTGCAACCTTTAAGCATCGTGAATGGATTGGCTATGTCTCGCAAAAATCAAATGCCTTTAATTCCGGATTTCCAGCAACCGTGCAAGAGGTAGTGAAAAGTGGATTAACGAAAAAATTAGGGCTCTTTAAAAGACCTGGACGAGATGCTAAAGGGAAAGTCCAAGAAGCATTAAAGTCAGTTGGCATGGATGCTTTTATACATCGGAATATTGGGGAATTATCTGGTGGTCAACAACAACGTGTCTTTATTGCAAGAGCTTTAGTGAGTAATCCCAAATTACTTATCTTAGATGAACCTACTGTCGGCATTGATCACGAGAATGTCCAGTCATTTTATGATATGCTGGCGAAATTAAATCGGGAACAAGGAATTACAATGATTCTTGTCACACATGATGTCGATACCGTATCTAATCGTATCAGCCATGTGGCCTGTTTAAATCAAACGATTCACTTCCACGGCTATAAAAATGAATTTGATACTATTTCTCAGGATGCGCTTGACGCTTGGTACGGTCATTCCGTGAGAAAGATTCATTAAAAAGGAGAAGGCACTATGATTGAAGCAATTTTACACTATGAATTTTTACAAAATGCCTTTTTCTCTGGATTATTAATAGGCATCCTTGCACCTTTATTAGGTGTGTTTATTGTTGTACGCAGGCTATCATTGATTGCGGATGCTTTGTCGCATGTAACACTTGCCGGAATAGCTGGAAGCTTATATATCAGTCAATCTGTAACAGCCTTAGCTATGCTCAATCCTATTTATCTAGGGATACTAGCCTCTGTTAGTGGCTCTATTTTAATTGAGCGTCTAAGACGTTTGTATAAGCATTATGAGGAACTTGCCATTCCAATCATTATGTCAGGTGGTATTGGTATTAGTGCTATCTTTATCTCACTTGCCAGTGGCTTTAGCACAGATTTAATGAGTTATTTATTTGGCTCAGTATCTGCTGTGTCACGCCAAGACTTATGGGTAGTAACTGGAATTGCTGCTGTTGTCGTCCTCTTTTTGTTTTTATTTTTTAAAGAATTATTTGTTTTATCTTTTGATGAGGAATATGCAAAAGCTAGTGGATTACCTGCACGTTGGGTTCATCTTTTATTTATGATTGTGACAGCTCTTGTCATCGCGGCGAGCATGCGCATCGTAGGTATTTTACTTGTATCATCGCTGATGACATTACCTGTCGCGGCTGCGATGCGACTTGCAAAGGGCTTTAAGCAAACAATCATCTATGCAATCGTTTTTGGAGAAACAGCTGTATTAATTGGTCTAATCAGTGCCTTTTATTTGGATTTAGCGCCTGGAGGTACGATTGTTGTCACTTCGATTTTCATATTGCTACTTGTCATCCTAGGAAAGAAAGTAGCATTTAAAATGGCTGCAAAGCAGGGGGAGGTAGCGTAATGAATGTTTCAAGAGCGTGGGAAATATTAAAAGAAAATGGTTATAAAAAAACAGATAAACGAGAGTTACTATTAGATATGTTTGCAGCAACAGATAAATATCTAACGGCCCGTGATTTATTGGACGTTTTGAAAAAGGATTTTCCAGGGATGAGTTTTGATACCATTTATCGCAACCTTGCTACCTTTGTGAAGCTTGGGATATTAGAAGAAACCGAGCTATCTGGAGAACGTAATTTCCGTATGCATTGTGAATCAGCGCATCACCACCATCATTTCATCTGCATGGATTGCGGGAACGTCAAAGAGCTCCATCTTTGTCCAATGGAAATGCTAGGTGAAAAATTACCTGACTATGAAATTGAGAATCATAAGTTCGAAATATATGGTAAATGTCCGGATTGCAAGCATGAAACTCTGTCAAATTAATTGACAGAGTTTTTCTATGTAAAAGAGGGGAGCTCTATACAGGGCTACCCTCTAAATTTATTAAGCTACTGCCACTCTACGGATCGCAACAATTTTATTGCAATCTACAATTAAAGGTGAAGCAGGTGCAGCATCTGGCTCAAGGAAGTATGCACAACAGTTGCGAGGGTCGAAGGAAATGAAAGTCACGCCTAAGAAGCTAATACCTCCAGATAAGAAGATATCTAGTGTAGTAGCAAGCTCTAATTTTCTTAATTGGTGACAAATACAACCTCTACAGTTACCGCTCATTCTTGGCGTGCATTTTTCTTCTTTGTGACAAGAACATTTTTCTTCTCTTTCTTTATGACAAGAACATTTATCAACTTTGTGATGACAGCATTTTTCCTCTTTTTTAGGACATTTACAGCCTTGCCAGTTCGTGTGTGTCATATATCGTTTGTCTTCCATCGTCAAGACCTCCCTTCTTCTAGTTTCGTAAGGGTAACCCTTACAGTAATAATCTATGTTTGGTGAATAAAAGGAGGCTGGCAATATGTCCGATAGGCAACTTGAAAATCTATATTTTTCTCAAAATCTTTCGCATAGTATAAAGCCCTAAATTTTAAAATTGCTATAAAAAATCTAATCATGATATTTGGATGGGATAGATTTATTTGTCCCCTCGATAAACAAAAAAACGACGAGTCATTACAGAAACGTAAAACTTCGTCGTTTATCTTATAATTATTGGTGTTTTTGTTGGAAATCTACCATGAAGTCTCGTAAAGCTTCGCAAGCCTCTAGTGGTACAGCATTGTAAGTTGAAGCACGACAGCCACCTACAGATCGATGTCCATTTAGCCCTACAAATCCTGCTGCTTTTGCCTCAGCAAGGAATTGTTTTTCAAGCTCTTCATCCGTAACACGGAATGTGATGTTCATGAATGAACGGCTATCAGGTGTAGCATGTCCTTTGTAGAAACCATTACTATTGTCAATGGCATCATAAATGACATTAGCCTTGCGTTCATTATGTTTTTCAATTTCAGCTACGCCACCTTTAGCTTCTACCCATTTCAACACTTCGCCTAACATATAAATACCAAATGTCGGTGGTGTGTTATAAAGAGAATTACTATCAGCATGTGTCGTGAATTTCAGCATAGTTGGAATATTTTTATTTGCTTTTTCAAGTAAATCTTTACGAATAATCACGACCGTTACACCTGAAGGGCCAAGGTTTTTTTGAGCTCCTGCATAGATGATTCCGAACTTTGCAATATCAACTGGTTTTGACAAAATATCACTAGACATATCGGCAACTAATGGAACATTTCCTGTATCAGGATAATTTGTCCACTGTGTACCGTAAATTGTGTTATTTGAAGTGATATGCACATAGGCATCATCCTCATTGAAATGAATGTCTTCTAAAGCAGGAATATTGCGGTATTGGTTCTCTTTTGTGCTTGCAGCTTCAACGGGTGTACCAAACAATTTAGCTTCCTTGAAAGCTTTCTCAGACCATGAGCCTGATAATACATAGCTAGCTTTTTGACCAGTTGTTAAGAAGTTCATTGGTACCATTGTAAACTGGAGGCTCGCTCCACCTTGTAAGAATAGTACCTCATAGTTTTCTGGAATGGCATAAAGCTTTTTTAATAAAGCGATGGCTTCGTTATGTACTTCGTCGAAAATGGCACTACGGTGGCTCATTTCCATAATGGACATACCTGAATCACGGAAGTTTACTAATTGCTGTTGAGCTTTTTCTAATACTTCTTGTGGTAGTGCAGATGGACCTGCGTTGAAATTGTATGCACGTTGTGTCAAAGTGGTACACTCCTTGTTTGGTTAATAACAGAACTTTACTGGATTATACCCTAATTTTCAAGAGAAAAAATAAAATTCTTACTATTTGAGCAGAATAGCGACAGGCTCGCAACAAAATGTACACATTTAAGCATGTTTTTTAAACAAAACACGAACGAATTGAAGGTTGGTTTTTAAAAATAAAGTTATATTTTAGTGATTTAAACTTATTTATCTTGAATTCAAACGATAATGTTCGTGTTTATATTGTGCGAAATATTCTGTTATTTCGAAAGGAAGAACAGTATGCGATAAAATTTATTTTCTAGGAGAAAAAGGTTAGATTACTTTACGACATGTAAAGCAGATTTTTTGTATAATACTATTAGAGAAACGAAAAGGGGTGTTCATGATGTTTACAGTAGAGAAAACATGTTTAGTTGTCGTTGACGTGCAAGGAAAGTTAGCAACGATTGTTGATGATAGCGAAGTGGTGATTGACAATGTAGCAAAGTTGGTACAAGCAATGCAAGCACTTGAAGTACCTATTTTATGGCTAGAACAAAATCCAAGTCGTTTAGGTGGAACAGCACTTGATATAGCTCAGCATATAAAAGGACAACCCATTGCTAAAATGGCCTTCAGTGCGTGTCAGGAAGAGGCATTTGTAGAGGCAATGAAGGAAAGTGGACGTACCCAATTTATTGTCACAGGCATTGAAGCGCATATTTGTGTGTATCAAACAGCAAGACAACTGAAGGAACAAGGATTTGAAGTGGAGGTTGTGGTAGACGCTGTATCTTCTCGAACAAAGGCAAATAAAGAAATTGGACTGAATAAGATGAATGCACTCGGTATTTATCCAACTAGTACAGAAATGATTTTATATGAGCTTTTACAACGTGCTGATCATCCACAATTTAAAACGATTTTACAGCTTGTTAAGTAAAGCCAATCTAAATTGAAGCAATTGGTATATACCAAAAATTCTTTGTAATAACAATTTTTGTTTTTAATATAAATTTATAAAAATATATTAATTTCATCTAATTAACCAGAGGTGTTTGGTGGGTCTATAGACCTTAATCAGACATCTTTTTTTATTGAGTTTGGATAATATAGGACTCTACTCATGTAAAAGTTTAGCCAATCTATCTGATGTATACTATAATATAAAATCGGGATTTCATTATAGAAAGATAACGATTGTTGAGGATGATGACTTTGAAAAAAATTGTAAAATTCAAATGGTTTCTGTTAATCAGTAGTGTAGTCCTTCTTTCAATTAGTTGTACGGGTAAAAAAGTAGCTTTGCCAAAAGAACCTCTTTCACCGACGGAGCAATTTGTCATTCAAGATTTAATGAATGATAAAGGGTTGTTAAGCACAGATTTAACTAACCAAAATGATCTATATTTATCTGAGTCCATAGGGTTATGGCTTGCTTACTTATTAGAAAAAGATGATCAGACTCGTTTCAATGATCAAATGAGCGTCATGAAGTCCTTTTTTTTAACAAATGACTTTATTGTCTGGCGAATAGAAGGCTCAAAAAAAGCTTCTGTTAATGCATTGATTGATGATTTACGAATCATTCGTGTTTTACTAGAAGCTGGTGAAAAATGGCAGGATTCAACTTATGTACAATTGGGTAAAAAAATTGGAGATAATTTGGTTCAATATGGGATGAATCAGGAACTATTTGTAGATTTTGTAGATATTCATAGCCATCACCAAGCGAACACGTTAACAATGAGCTATATTATGCCATCAGCCTTCCAGCAGATGGAGAAACACGGACTGTTATCACAACAACAAGTTCAGCAGCAAGTAGATATTTTACAAAATGCTCCAATAGCGGAAGAAGGATTCTTTCCGAAATATTATGATATTCCCTCTAAACAATATGTGTTTGACGAAGAACTGCACATGATTGATCAATTATATACAGCTTATCATCTAGCTTCTACGAAAAGTGACACAGTACCATTTAAAGACTGGCTGTTAAATCTTCTGAAAAGAGACGGGAAATTATATGGTCGTTATAATGCACAAACGAATCAACCGACCGTTAGCTATGAGTCACCGGCCGTTTATGCAATGGCAGCGCGATATATGCTTGCAATAGGCGAGCGACAAATGGCACAGCAGTTCATTGGCAAAATGGCAGACTTGAAAGATGCTTCAACAGGCTATGTCGATAAAAATACACAGTCCACACATAGTTTTGATAATTTACTACCACTATTAGCAGAAAGGGAGGTAGAAAATGCGTACAACAATGACTAGAAATAGAGCTATTTTTGTTTACGGAACCTTACTCATTTTATTGTTACAAATACCTGCATATTTTTTACTGCGTCAAGATGTGGATGGTTTATTACTATACATTTTTTTAATGCTTTTAATTGTCCTCACACTTTGGAAAGGGACCGTGATTGGGCTAATAAGTAGCTTAGTATTTATTTTTATTACAGGTACAACCTTACTCTATACTGGCATATCCGGAACAGTGACATTTTTAAGCCCTTCCTTTTCCATGCAGATGTTTTTCGCATACGGAATTTTGTTATTGTTATTAATTCTTTGTGCAGGGAAGGTACATGAATTAATGAAGGAACAGGAAAACTATTTAAGAAAATTGCAAGCAGATGTAAGGAACTATATAGCCATTGATGTTGAAACCGGGTTTGATAATGAAACACGTATGCGAATAAGTGTCAATGAAGAGATGCGTAGGGCAGATCGTCATAAGCATACTTTTGTCTTTGTGCTATTGAAGCTTGAGAATTATGATAAATTCCAAAAGCTTTATGGGGCTAAAGAAGCGCAGCATTTATGGCAACAGCTTTCACTGAAAATTCAACAGACAGTCAGACAAACAGATAAAAAATTTCGATTTCGTGAAAATTATATTGGGTTACTGCTAATTGATACGACAGACCTCCATATGGAAGTTATTTATGACAAATTGGACCAAGCATTAAAAAATCACCAATTGTTAAACGGGAGATGGGTTACGTTAAGTTATAAAACTAGCTTCTTTACCTATCATCCACTTATGGAATCCACGTTTGATGAACGTTTAGCAGAACTGGAAAGAGAGATGAAAACAAGTGCGCTCTAAATATAGCTTTTGGCTCGCCATTGGATTGCTTTGTTTTTATACTTTCGTAAAAAGTGAAACAGTACATGCAGCAGAAGCTGAGAAGGACATTGCGTTGATCTTCGCCACAAGTACCCAACAGCCAAATAATGATGTACGAGCATTACAAGAGATACTTCAGGTCTATACGTCAGTAGATGTTTTCTCGATAGAGGAAGTAAACCAACAGATGCTTCAACCATATAAACGTATGGTCGTTTTAAATACTTATCCAACCAACATTCCACAAAATGCAAGCTCTGCAGTGGATCAATTTCAAGGGCCAGCAGTGATGATTGGTGAAAATGCTCTCCAGTTTTCCCCTTTTTCCAAATGGCAGGTAGGTCCAATCGTGGAACTTCGAGCTATAGGTGAAGAAGGTTTAAACAGTCCTGTTCAGTGGAAAAGTGTAAAACCATCTGTGGATTATGAAGTAGTAAAGATGGCTTCATCTTTAAATCAGTCCTATCCTTTTATCATGAAAAAGCACAATTGGTCTTATATCGGAGATTTCATAAATAGCGACACAATGCAGTATCAATGGCCAGCTATTATAGGTGAGCTTTTGCAATTACCAAAGCCACAAATACATCCTGCCTTTATTGTTTTAACAGATATTAATATGAAGACAGATGTACAAACGTTACAAGAGGTGGTGATGGAATTTTCTGAAAAAAGAATTCCGATTGCTCTTGAAGTAACGCCAATCCTATTGGATGAAAGTGAAAACAAATCATATTATTTACACGATAACAAAAAATTATTGAGCTATTTACAAAAATTACAAAAAGAAGGTTATCCATTCATCCTTTCTTCTGCCATTTCAACTGAAAAAAGTCTTAATTATTTAGTTCTTCGTAAAATCATTCCTACAATAAATCGTGGGGATAGTTCCCTATTTAAAGGGAATATCCAACAAGGAGATCAACAACTATATCTTTCGCAATTAGAACATCACACAATATATCCGATGACGGTGGGAACGATTGTGGATAGGGATATCTATCCTTTATATCCTGTGAAACAGAAAATAGACCTTTTATTAAAAGTTCCTAGGTCTGTCATTGGCATTCAATATCCAGCTTATCTGAATGCGACCTATGTAAAGGGTCTTGTAGATTATTTAAGTGAACATCCACAAATTGAGCTATTCAATTTCCGACAAACGAAACAACAAGTAAAATCAGAAAATATTTCCATCGTACAACATGAAAATGGTGAACAAACCATTCATCTATCGTTTTCTAAAATAGAACGTTTAAAAATTTTATTTGATGAACGACCATTTGAATTAATCTTATGGGTACTAGTCTTGATTGTTTCCATGTTTGTTACATTATTTTTTATAAGTACCTTGCGTTTACGTATTACTTTACGTAAGAGATTATTTGAGGAGAGGAAAACCAATGGCTAATACATTATTCTTTATTTCACTTTTCCTCATTTGGATAATGCTGCTATACCATATGTTTTTAATGGAAGGTGGTTATTTACACTTTCGTTCATTTGAAAAGCCCATTGATGATTGGTCTAAAAAAATGGACAAGGTTCCCTCAGTCAGTGTTTTTATACCCGCTCACAATGAAGCGATTGTGATTGAACAAACACTAAGGGCCATGTCTCGCTTATATTATCCAAAAGATCAATTAGAGGTCATTGTCATTAATGATAACTCCTCAGATGAAACTGGTGAAATCGCCTTAAAATACGCTGAAAAATTTTCATTTATTCGTGTCATTGAAACCGTAGAGCCTAACAAAGGTAAAGGTAAATCCTCGGCATTAAATTCAGCTTTAGCCGATTCTACAGGGGATATTGTAGTGGTCTATGATGCTGATAATACACCTGAGCGAATGGCAGTTTGGTATTTAGTAATGGGGCTAATGAATGATCCTAAAGCAGCTGCAACAGTAGGGAAATTTCGTGTCATCAATGCAGCTGAAACATGGTTAACACGATTTATCAATATTGAAACGATATGTTTCCAGTGGATGGCTCAAGGGGGACGTTGGAAATGGTTTAAGGTGGCAACCATTCCGGGGACCAATTTTGCTATTAGACGCTCCGTATTAGAGCGGTTAGGTGGATGGGATGTAAAAGCATTAGCCGAAGATACAGAACTGACCATTCGTGTCTATAATTTAGGCTACCACATTCGCTTTTTCCCAAAAGCTATTACTTGGGAGCAGGAGCCAGAAACTTTAAAAGTATGGTGGAAGCAACGAACAAGGTGGGCAAGGGGCAATCAATATGTAGTCCTGAAGTTTTTAAGCCAATTTTTCACACTAAAAAGAAAAAGTATTATTTTTGATTTATTTTACTTCTTCTTTACTTATTTCTTATTTTTCTTTGGCGTTATTTTATCCAATGCCTTATTTATTATTAATTTATTTTATGATATCGGCTTGACCGTTGGCGACATTGCCCTTGTTTTATGGGTTTTAGCCTTTTTACTATTCCTAGGTGAAGTGATGATTACTTTAAGTATTGAAAAAACAGAAATGAATCGAAAAAATTTCTTCTATGTCATACTTATGTATTTTACTTATTCACAAATGTGGATCGTACTAGTCGTTTGGTCATTACTGTTAGAAATAAAACGCATGTTTACTGGACAAGAAGTTCAATGGTATAAAACAGAGCGATTTTCAAAGCAATCAGATAAAGGAGCGGAATAATGAGAGCCAAATTCTTCTATTTACTTTTATTTTTTATTGGTTTTTTATGTTTAGCTAACGATGCAGTTGCGGCTACCATTACCGTGGATGACAAAACAATTGCAATTGAAGGCAATCAACAGCAGAACAAGCCTTTATTAGCACAACCAATAGAATTACAGGGACCTTCTTCGTCCAGAGATTTTTATTACAATCTAACCGAGGATGTACCGTCAAATAACCAACAAGTTACATTTCACATCCAACATTCAGAACTATTAATAGCACCATCCTCCTTCACAGTGAAAGTGGATGATGTTGCGCTCAAAACAGTACCGTTGAAAGCAGATTTACTAAAACAGACTGTTACAGTCAACCTTCCAAAAGAAGCACTCCTACAAGGTTCTCATAAAATTACAGCAAGTTTTTATGGAATTCTTAAAGAAGGGATTTGTGTTCCTCCTGGTAATGCTGGTAATTGGTTGCGGATTGAAATACTGTCATCTATTTCAGCATTTAATGAGGAACGCCAAGCCTGGTCATTAAATAGTTACCCTACAGCATTTTTGGGCTATGAGGGATATACAACAACGGTTATTTTACCAAAGCAAGCTTCTGAAGCCACTTTAAATAGTGGATACCAGCTTTCAGCCTATCTATCAGAACATGGTAACACAGATGTTCAGATTAAACGTGAAGATGCTGTTAATAAGGTGTCTGGGCCAATCGTACTCGTAGGTGCAAAAAATGAATTTAGTACAAACCTATTTAAAATTATATTAGAAAAGGTAAATGTTACAGATGATTCGATGACACTTACAATGCAAGAACTACTGAATACAGACTCTAATCAAAAGGTACCACTTTTAGCTGTGACTTCTTCACGTGCACAGACTATTCAAGATCGACTATCCTTTTTAACAGAAGCTAGACTGTTCGAGCAATTAATTGGTGATACTATAGCAATTAAAGATGTACCGAAATTAGAACATACATCTGATACAATCATTCCATTCAAACAATTTGGCTTTGAGGACAGACTTTTGTCTAGTCAAGCTACAATGACACCTCATTATTATGTTTCCTTGCCACAATTAGAGGCAAATAAAGAAGCAGTTATGCAATTGGTATTAAAAAAATCAGCTACTATACCAAGCAGTGAAGAGGATGAGGATCGAAAACTCGAATTAATTGTCTATATCAATAATGTCCCACATTCGGTAGATTTACGAAAATTAGAACAAACGACAGCAGATATGTATGAGGTAGCGATACCAATTCAAACCAATGTGTTAAATAAACAATCAATGACAGATATCCGATTTGAGGTAACGGGTTTCCAATTAGAAGATCCATGTGAAACGACCAATGAAAGATATTGGCTGTATATTGATAGTGACAGCTCGTTATCCATTACAAAAGATGCAGCCGAGCCGACCTTTACCTTACGCGATTTTCCCAATGCCTTTCATGAAAATACGTTAGTGGTTATTCCTGATAATGAAACGATTCAAGATGCCACAATGGTATCTATGTATAAAGCATTGATGATGAATGGAAAAATGGCGCAAATCACACTGAAGAAGGACAGGGATGTCTCAGAGAAAGAATTACAAAAACATGCAGTAATATTTATGGGAGATATTAATCATCTGACATGGCTTTCACAACATGCTGCAACTATTCCTCATACATCAGAACAGTTAATCCAACAAGGATTTTTACCTGAGGCGATTAATCAATATGCTTATGTGTCGAAGAACTTCTGGCAATCGAAACAACCTTTATTATGGATTCAATCGTTAGATGAGACTTCCGTAAAAGGAGATTTTTATGCACATTTAAAAGAAACTGATACACCGACAGCTGCTGCGATAGAAACGAAAGAAGGACAATTTGTAGTGGCAGTGGATCAAAACGATAATAATAGTGATGTGAAAGTGGATAAAAAAGGAGAAATATCATTTGTCTTAATTGCGGAATTTATAGGGCTTATTATGGTCATCGCAGTTATTCTATACATCATCCTTCGTAAAAGGAAGAAAAATCAATTGAAACAATAAAAAGTCGCGTGCTTTTATAAAATTCAACAATGAGTTACACAGCATTTAAATAAAGATAGAATCACAATTCGTTGTTGATTCTATCTTTTTATTTTTAAGTTATTTGGTGGGATAAGGTGAAACGAACATTGTAAAATTTCTTGTAAAAAATGTACTTATACGAACGATGTAGGATTAATTTAATAAGAATAGCCATGGTATTTGTGTTATTTTTTTACATATAATGTATAATTTAATTAAGAATATGTATTTGCTAAAGAATTATTTGAGGAGGGTAAAATTTGTTATATGTAGCTTTGTTTATTGGTATCTTTTTAATTGTAATTTCAGATAAGCTTACTCAAGCTTTTAAATTATCAAGCATTTGGGGGTTGCTTGGTGAAATTTGTGCGTCACTTGTCATAATAATGGTCGGAAAACTCGAGGTTAGTCATATTAGTTTAGGTAGTGCTATCGAATTAGGCTATTTGACGATTCCATTTACTTTACTATTTCTTGTAGGTTTTACAAATGTAATGAATATAGAAAGAGCGCAAAATCCTTCTATTTTGCTATTGCCATTCGTTTCTGTCGTTTGTTTCTCAATAGCAGCTTTCTTCATAGGCCATTCATTTGTTTTAATAACAGGAATTTGTGTTAGTTTAACGATTATGTTTATTCTGCTATACGGCTATTTTTCAGGTAAAGTACTTGTAGGAAGAATACTTACTACGTCAATAGGTTTCATAATTGCAGTGCTTTCAATAGCCCTCATAAAAATATCTATTGTAACAATTTATATTCCGGTATTTACTTTAGCACTACCATTCACGTTATATTATTTTAGTAAAGATAAATTTACGAGTGTACAAGCTATTACAGTCAGTACTTTAACAGCTATATTATTTAGTTTATTACTATTCATAGTACCTTTTAAAATAATATGGTATCTCGTTGTTGGGTTAACGATTATTTTGGTGATCATGCAATCTTCACGTAAATATCGCTTTATTTAGAAACTAAAGTTCTTCAATTAATGGGGCTTTTCGTAATATCATGAGGTTGCAGAGGTAGCACCTTTTTTATTGTTAAGCGTAATTTTAAAATGAAAAAATAAATAGTGTAAAAAGATTTTAAGGAGATAGATGATTGAAATACAATTTAAAGGACCCTTCAAAAAAATATATTGAAGTGGTAGAACAGGCTAATTCTTTCTCTGGTTTGTTTTCGAGGAAGAAAAAAATAAGAGCGATAGAGTTTATTAAAAGTAAATTAAATGATGAAGATTTCGAAGTAGAAGAGTTAGCTAGTGGATTTATATCAATAGGCTATTTATATCAAGAAATTAAAGATTATGAATCTGCAGCATTGTACTTTAATAAAGGTTTAAACTTAGGTAAAGACATCCTATTTCCTTATAATTCTAATTTTAAAAAAGTATTAAAAACTTTTCTAAAAGCAAGCCGAAAAGATTTATATGATTATTGGCGTTCAGATTTTTTAAAGCGAAGTCTTTACGACAAAAAGTTTAACAACTTGATGAATTCTTAACGCCTCTTATTCAATTGGAGAAATTATATGAAATATACTTGTCCTTGTTGTGGATATAGAACATTAGACGAAGAACCACCAGGAACTTATGCTATTTGCAAAATTTGTTTTTGGGAAGACGATGGAGTTCAATTTGATGACCCTGAATGTATAGGAGGGGCTAATATTCCATCCTTAAGGCAAGCACAAAAAAACTTTATTGTATTTGGAGCTTGTGAAGAAAGGTGTATTGAGTTTGTAAGAAAACCTAATGAAAAAGACGAGAAAGATCCTGATTGGGAACGGTTATGATAGAGGAGAGTGATTCAACAAATCAAGGGCGATTGTTCAATAGAGCAGTCGCTTTTTTTATAAAACGGAGCAGGATAGTGGAAGAAGGAAGTTGATGTAATTGAAGAATATAAAAATTAAAAGGGGTGAAATTCGTGGATAAACTGCTTCAAGATTTACAAAAAGTAGGCATACAATACCTAAAAAGTGATCGTGTAATTATTTTAGAAATTTTAGAGAATAAACTCCATCTTGCTTCCGAAATAGATGTGCTTATAAATGAACTTTTAGATGAATTACATAGTAGTAGACTGAAAAAAGTTAGGTTTGAGTGTCCAAAAATTCTATTAGATAGCTTACATTGGACTAGGACTAAAATGGATAGTATTGGTGAAAGAGTTATATATCAGAGATCTTTAATGACACCATTAAATGTTTCAATACCAGATTATGAAGTATGGTCATATTTTGAGAATAACTCTATCTTTTTTTTATCAGAAGTGATGGGTACAAGTTTTGTTGATGCAGAGAAGTTTTTAACAGGGATGGCGACCGAACTCCCCTCACAAGTAGAGGAAATGTTTACAGTATATAAAGTTAACAATGAACCTGTTGGTGTAGTTTTTCCCCATATAGAGCCCAATAGGGACAATGAAGGACGCATTTTTTGGATAGGCATTCATCCTAATTTTCTGGGAACAGGATTGGGAAAGAACTTACATTCAATAGGATTATACAGATTGAAAAAACAATTTAAAGCTATGTCTTATGTAGGGATGACTCAAGTGGACAATATACCAATGAGAAATATAATGGTTTCAAACGGATGCATTCAAAATAAAAATACAGTAATTTCGTTACAATATTCTATTTAGGAATAACTTTATTCGTTAAGTAAAATAAGTATCGTCTATTATTGTTACGATGTTTGATTTTTTATATTCAGAGATTCTTTTAGGGGGCGGGTTAGTAAAGTAATGGGATTGATATATAACTCATATAATAGTTAGGATGAATAGAGTGAAGGATAGAAAAGAACGTTTAAAAGAGTTACTAGACGAGCAAAAACAAAAAGGAAGAGAAGAAGAGGAAAAAAGAGACTACGAAACTGTTTTAGAGGAAGTTAATGAGTTATTTCCGAAATCTGAAGAAAAAGTAGAAATTTTATCAAAAGAAGAATCTAAAAAAATCATAGATGAATTATATGGAGAATTTCCATTTTGTAATAATGGAATTGAATGGACACGTATGTATTACAAAACTATATTTTCTAACTTTATTGACTATGAAAGTGCATTAGCAGAACTAGTAATTAAAAATCATAAAGTAAATAATGAAATATGTTATATTATTGACCTTAACTTTCAACATATAATTAAAACAAAACTGATTAGAATTATTCACAGAGTTGAAGAAGTTAGAAATTGGGACAGATTTATTTATTCACCACAAATTAAATTGGTTATTGAATTTACTTCCAATGATATTGCAGTAGGATGGAAGATATAATGTCTACAGCCTAAGAATGTGAATGTTTATTCTTAATCTAAAGGGAAGGATAGTGGAATAAGGAATATTTATAAAAACCAATCAAAGATTAAATGCTGATTAGAAGAGATTCTTTATAAAAGTGAATATTTTTTTAAATGAAAAAGGAAATTAACTCAATAAAATCTTTATCTTTAAGTGATGGAATGAAAGCTGAAAATATTGATGATAGTTACTATATTATGATTATGTTTGACCAAGATTTTTTAAATTCTATTTCAGAAGAGTTAACCACAATAAGGGGGATACATATGATTAAATATCCGTTTTTAGAAAGAGATGCAACTATAGGAGTCACGGCACCTTCATCTGGGGTACAAGTTGAGTTACATGGTATGTTTAAACAATCATGTGAGCGTTTGAAATCTAAAGGATTTAAAATCATTTGTGGTGATACGGTCTGGACTCAAGAAAAAGCCAAATCCGCACCTACCGAAAAACGTGCAGATGAGTTTAATGAAATGATGCGTGATGATAATATAAAAATCATTATTCCTCCATGGGGTGGAGAACTGTTAATTGAAATACTTGAAAAAATTGATTTTGAAAATATAAAAAATAAATGGGTATTAGGTTATTCAGATATAAGTGCATTATTATTAGCGATCACATTAAAAACAGGTATAGCTACTGCTCATGGTACAAATCTTGTAGATTTAAGAGGGGAATATTCAGATGACACCACTGCAATGTGGCAGTCTGTATTATCGACAAATAGTGGAGAATCTGTCCTTCAACATTCATCAGCTAAATATCAAAAAGAATGGCAACACAATTCTCCATCTCCATGTGTTTTTAATTTAACAGAACAAACCTATTGGAAAACTGTGTCAAATCAAAAAGTTAAGATACAGGGTCGTTTACTTGGTGGATGCATAGACGTGATAAGACATTTGATTGGTACACCTTATGGTGATGTACAAAACTTTAGAAAACAATATATCAGTGGAGAGCCTGTATTATGGTATTTAGAAAATTGCGAATTGAACACAACAGATTTAAGAAGGTCATTAGTACAAATGAAGTTAGCTGGTTGGTTTGAACAATGTTCAGGTATTATGTTTGGTCGAAGTGATGCGAATACGCCTGTAAATAACTACACAGTTGAAGATGTGTATAAAGACCTTTTTGATGAGCTTGGGATACCTATTATTTATGACGTGGATTGCGGTCATGTTCCACCACAAATCACTTTCATAAATGGTGCTTATGCTGAAGTAGAAGTAGAAGAAGGTAAAGGTGTTGTTTTACAATTCTTCAATCAATAAATAGATACATTTTCCTTGTTGGACTAACGGGGTGCGATTGTTCAATAGAGCAGTCGCTTTTTTTAACGAAACAGGTAGTTGAAGAAGAATGCTAAAGTAAATTTAAAGTATAGTCGCTAAATTGGAGAGAGAAACATGAAAGATTTAATCCTTTGTTTTATAAAGGCTGTTATGTTTTTTTGTGTTTGGTTGTTTGCTTCTGTTTTTCTGTCGACAGGGGATGAATGGTGGTCCTTATACATGTTAAATATGGAGGAAATGTCTCCTTTTAATGTAGATATATCTTGGTTAAAAGCCTTTATTTTCGGATTCATTTCTTTAGTAATTTCTTATTTTCTTGTAAAGATATGCTCAGAAAAGAAGAAGTTTTAATAACTTCGTCCTTCTTCAACTAACAGGGCTTTAGAAAAAAATAGTAGGGTTGCTTTAGGCAATATTTATTTCTTTTTCAAAACAACGCAGCTTTTTGGGGGGAGACATGACAATATCTATTCACGATGGTGTGATAATGGGGTACTCAGTGAATTTTCTAGAAAATGAATTAACTTTAACGATTGAAACGGTGGCAGATGAGATTGTAACGATTACATTCGAGAATTATTTAGTACATGTTTTTCATCATGTAATGGCGGGAAGTATTTTGTTGGATATTGATGAAGTCGATTTGAATGCATTTTTTGTAGAGAACAGAGAACAATTTGAGAACGATAAATTATATGCTTGGCCGATTTGGTACAGTAACACGAATGAACTCGAACAAGACTTACAAAAAGATAATTATAAATGCTATGTCATTAGCGCTTCGCTAGGATTAACAGGTTATGTATTTGCTAAAGCCCTTAAAATCAAAAGGAAATGAGAAGTTGGCTGAGACTAAACCTAAAGCAATCAATATTCTGAAAAAAGTGATTTTCCACATATATGTAAAAAAAGAATTGAAAATAATTTTATAATAAATTATTCTTTTTTACATCAATATTGATTAATCATTTTAACGAAAGGGATGATTGATATATTTGACGTCAATGTATCAATAAAAAAAGGTAAGAATGACTAATAATCCAATTTCCAACTTTGAAGAGTTAATAAAACAAGAATATTCTAATATAGCAGGCATTGTAATTAGAAAAGATGAAAGTTTGATTTATGAAAAATATTTTGATGGGTACACCAAAGATGATGTATTGCATATAGCATCTGTAACAAAAAGTATAATATCAGTTCTAATTGGTATTGCAATAGATAAAGGACATATTAAAAATATGGAGCAGAAAGTATTAGAATTTTTTCCAGAATACACAATTAGGCGTGGCGAAAAAACAATACAAAATGTCACTATAAAAAATTTGATGACAATGACTGCGCCCTATAAATACAAGTCAGAGCCATATACAAAGATTTATACAAGTGATGACTGGGTAAAAGCTACATTAGATTTGCTAGGGGGAAAAGGCGATTTTGGGAAGTTTAACTATACTACCGTTGGCACACACATTTTAGCAGGTGTTCTTACAAATGCAACTGGTCAATCTGTGATTGATTTCGCTACAGAGAGCTTGTTTAAACCTCTTGACATCAACGCTCCTAAAAATGTATCGATACGAAATAAAGAAGAACATTTCGCTTTTCTGAAGGATAAATATGTAACTGGTTGGATAGTAGACCCTAAAGGTGTAAACACCGGTGGTTGGGGACTTACTTTAACGCCACGGGATATGGCGAAAATAGGTCAGTTATATTTAAATGGTGGTGTATGGAACAGTAATCAAATTCTTTCTCCCAAATGGATAGAGGACAGCACAAAGGAAAAAAGTCGATGGGGCGAGTTGTCATATGGTTACTTGTGGTGGATTGTTGATGATTGCTATGCAGCTTTGGGGGATGGTGGAAATGTAATTTTCATAAACCCTAATAAGGAAATGGTAATTACTATTGCTTCTCGCTTTATGCCACGTGCCAAGGATAGAATTGAATTGATTAGAAAGCATATTATGCCATTGTTCGAATAGAGTCAAGAGATGGTGAAGGTTTCTACTTAAACTCTCATTGAACCTAATCATCTTTCATTTTCTATAGTGAAGTGTTGTTTATTAATCGTTAAAGAAGTAGAGGACTTGTATTCATGAATGATTTTCATGAATGCAAATCCTTTCCTCAATCACTCCTGTAATACCCAACAATACTTATAGCTTCAATCAAACTGTGGAACGAAAGTAATTTGTTGTGTCTTTTAAAACTTCTAAGAATTCAATTTGAACAAAATTAAAATGTACACCACTAAAATTGAAATTAGTCATGTACATTTTTTATCAAGTGTGCAACATTAAAAAAATCATGTCCAATTAATGGCCTCTAACGTGACAGAATAGACTTTGCTCTTTATGCAGGCATATCAGTTGGTGTTGGTTTTGCATAGCCTTCTTTATAAGTGTCATCAATCACTTGACGAATTTCTTTTAGGCTTTTTCCATCTTTATGCATTTGTGCTGATTGAACCGCAATCTCTAAGCAAACTAGACAACGTGTGCCATGATCATCCCAGACGATTGTTCCGTCCTCACGTTTTTCCTCAATAAAGCAGTTTAAATTACTTTTATGTCCAGCTGATTCACCACAACCACAATAGCAAGGCATCCATTCAAGGATCTCAGTTGATTGTCCAGCGATTTGATAGACTAAGCGAATATTTTCCTGTTGGCCCTCTAAAAAGGATGGTAGGACGTCAGCCGAAGCGGTTTCTTCCTGAATATCGCCTGAAGCATGCGTATGGCCTTCATGAGAAGTGTCATTCGCTTCTTGGGTTGTTTTAACACTTTTCTTATCTTCACCACACGCACTTAATAACATTAACGCAAAAACAACAAAAATAGAAATTGTTTTCTTCAAAAATAGCGCCTCCTACATGTTTACAATACTGCCATTATAACATCGTTTTCATAAACATTTACAGGCAGCCTCGTTGAAAATCAATGAAATATATCTAATCCACGTGTTTTGTTCATGAAATGTTCTATTTTCTCGCTCAATAATTTTTTTAAAAAAAAGCCGAACAGGATAAATAGTAACCAGAAACCTGCTAAGAAGATAAGGTCCGTCCAGACAGTTGCCCAAATAATCCCGCCAACTGCTTCGCGCATCATTTCAATTGCATACGTAAAAGGCAAAAATGGATTAATCATTTGGAAGAACCTCGGTAATAACTCGACTGGATATGTTCCACCAGAGCCAGCAATTTGTAACACTAGCATAACAATGGCTAAAGCTTTACCTACATTCCCAAAGACGGAGACCAGTGTATACACTACGGTTACAAATATGATGCTAATGAAAAGACCGAATAAGATAAAGAAAGCAGGTGCCTGAATGGAGCCATCTACTAAAAAAATATCCCCGATTGTAATGATAAGTGTTTGAATAAAAGAAAAAGTCGCAAATGTTAATAGTCGGCCAAAGTAAATTTCACGAATACTGTAAGAAGTATCCCCATGGAGATTAACGGATAATAATGAGATTAACAATAAACATCCGACCCAAATGGATAGTACTGTGTAAAAGGGTGTCATGGCCGTTCCGTAGTTCGCAATAGGGAATAATCTATGCTCATTTAGTTTAATGGGCTCCTCAAAGAAATCACGTTCGGCATTGACATCATTTTTTAGTAATTGCACAATCCCTGCAATATCAGCTTCATCTTCTAATGTTCGAAGTTTATTGGCTAATTCTTTAATTTTTGCGCTTAAAGTCGGAAACGCTGTTTGTATTTTCTGAATAGCACTATTAGCTGTTTCTAGCGTGTTTTTTGCCTGCGTCAATTTATCGGTAGCCTGAGGAATAATTTGTTTTACATCCGTCAGCATAGCAGAAGCACTTGTTAATGTATTTTTAGCACTAGACAAGGTTGAACGTATTTGCGGCTCAAGACTATCGTTATAGTACGAAAGAAACTTCTGTAAATGGGTCGTTGCATCTTGTGCGATCGTTTGGATTGCTGCGATATCTTGTTTGATTACTTCTTTATCTATAGGCTTTAATTGTTCCATTTTTTTTAGTATATCATCATGTAAAATATTCAATTGTTGTAACGCGTTAAGAGCATTTGATGTTGAATCGGTGAGGCTAGGACTATTCTGAAAGGTTTCACGGATAGCTATAAGCTGTTCAATGATTTGTTGATTCTCTTCGGTATTTCTTTGCTGTAAAGTATCGATGAGATTTGTTAGGGAATCATCTAATTGCTTACGAGTCAAAGCATCTGCTTGAATTAATTTTTGGAGTGCTTCAAGTGTTTGAATACTATTGGTAACGTTGTCTTTGGTCGACGACAACTGATTTTTTAGTGCTTCTTTTGTTTGGTTGAAAGACGTTGGGTCATTGTTGAGACTATTTAGTTTGTTAATTATAGCAGTGAAGTGCTGTGCAATATTTTGAACAGTTGCTACATCCTTTTTTATGACAGGAGAGAGCTCATTAAACAGAGCGTCCGCTTCATTAACTAGGTCTAAGCCTTTCTGAATGGTCGTTAAACCGTTTGTTGTGAGTAGTTCCACTTGGGGAACTTGTGTGATGGCCCGATTGAGTAATTGATCCGCATCTTTTCCTTGACTAGAGGCTTGCGTCAAAAATGAATTGATATCAGGTAGATGCTGTTCTATTGTAAAGACATAGTTTTCAAATTTGCGAAAATCAGGAATATCACGCTCCATCTCAATCCCAATCGTATTAAAAATCGAAAAAAGAGTGCCATTGACAGTTGACACAAACTCACTCGAGACCTGCTGTGTAAGTACACTTGCACCTTTACTTGTAATTTTAGGGGCAATAGGGTTCTTTTTTTCGTTTACATAATAATCGATATGGGCTTGCGTTGGTTGATCTGTAAGAATGGAGGTCAGCTTTTGCGAGAAATCATGGGGAATAACAAGCATGGCAAAATAGTCCCCATCTTTTAAATGCTGCATCGCTTGTTTTTCGTTTTCTAGCTCCCAAGTAAAGCTGTCGTTGGTACGTAAATTCTCTATTACCTCATTCCCGACATTGACCGCTTCATCTCTAACAGTGGTTCCTGTATCTTCGTTGACAATGGCAATCTTCATATTGGCTGTGTGGGCGTATGGGTCCATGGAGGCATAAATATTCAACCATGCATAAAGAGAAGGAAGGAAAATAAGTCCGCCTATAATGACAGCTACGACCCAGTTTGTGACAATGTTACGGATATCTTTTGAATAAATTTGAAAAACATGCTGTAAAGATTTTTTCATCTAATCACCCCACATTCAAATTTCGCATGATCTCTCATTATGTATGTTCCCAAATATACTTAAAATTATGTTATAAATGTGAAATATCTTCATTTAAAGGCAAATTAGTTTACTAGGTTTTCAAAACACTTTATAATCAATCGCGAATGCACTAAAACTAGGCTTTTAGTGTAAAAAAGGAGGTCACTACTCTAGTGAAAAAATTATTAATTATTGGTTCCGTTATTGTTGTTTTATTTGCAGCAATTATTGTGCTTACCAATGTCTCAAACAAAAGTAAATTAGAAAGCGGAAACAACCCTTATGGCGATAAAAAGCTAAAACAAGAAACAATTGATCAATTAGACGATAAAAACTATCAAAACATTATGTTACCAGATGAACTAGAAGCTAAAATTGAAGCTGGTGAAGCGGTTAATGCTTACTTCTTCAGTCCAATTTGTGTTCACTGTCAAGCATTCACACCAGTATTAATGCCAGTTGCCGATGAACTAGGCGTTGATGTTGCACAATTGAATGTCTATGAATATGAAGATTTATGGAATAAATATAATATTGAAGCAACGCCAACATTTATTCGTTTCGAAGGTGGTAAAGAAGTAAATCGTTTTGTAGGAGCTCTTAAAGAAGAGGATTTACGTACTTTTTTAAATACGGTTGTGTTAAATAAATAGAGAAGTGTGAGACTGTATCGAAAGTTATTTTGATACAGTCTCTTTCGTTTTTGTAGTGTATACTAAAAATACTGAAAAGTTGTACACTGGAGGAATCGTAAATGTCATTGGATGATTATTTTTATAATGGTGAACTGATGAAATGCTATAAATTAGCGAAGATGGATACAAACGAAGAGGAAAAAGCATTGGCACAAAAATATATCACTTTACTAGAAGAATATGAGTTTGATCGCTATCCAAAGTCAACAGCTGATGTAGAAATCCAGCATATGGAACGAGCTAATGAAAGCTATCCAGAATCTGATTTAGTTGTAGAAATTCGTGCAATTAAAGACGAAGAGACATTTGCGAATCGTATTAAGCAATTGGAAGAAGTAGCGAAAACAGGTACGCCATCTGATAAGGCGCAATCCTTTTTTACACAAGGGGAGCTGTTCTTATTTGCCCATCATTACAAGGAGAGTGTTCACTGCTTTCAACAAGCGGTAAAGGAAAATCCAAATAAGGCTGTGTATTGGGGCATAACAGGTCAAACCATGCATCGATTTGGCTGGATGCCTTTCGATGCACTTGGCTATTTAGAGCAGGCAATTGATTTAGATTCAACAAACCCTCGTTGGAAATGGAATAAAGCACTTGTGCTTATTCAATTGGCTAAGGATTTGCAAATGGCCCTATTTATGGCGAATGCCGCACTCGCATTAGAGGAGGCTCTTGCTTCTTGTGGTGAACAACAGCGATCATTAAAAGAGGCTATTCAAAATACAATTGATAATATGGATAGCTATGTTTTTTCTTAAGTTATTTTTGATGTCTCCAAATGCAATTGGAGACATCATTTTTATTGGTAAATGTATTAAGAGGGGTTCGTTGCCATATTCCACAATCATGGTATGATAAGTAAGAAAATGATTTGTAGATATAAAGGACGGATTTTTTTATGGCACAAGAAGCGGCAAATAAATTTATTGAAAACGTATGTAATCATTTAGTTCGTAATATGAATATTTCAAAGGTGGAAAAACACTTTAAAGAAACAATTGCGATGCAGCGAGATTCAGCAGCAACTTCATTTGAATTTTGGGATATGCTGATGATCAATATGCTTTATTTTACTGAAAATGAACAGGCGTGGGAGCAAGAATTTCTGAAAATGCTTCAGGCGAAAAAGTGGGTGAAGCCAGCAGCTCTTGAAGAGGAATTATTAATGCATCAGATGCGAGTTCGTCAACAGGTTGCAGAGCAAATGGATGCAGCAAAGGACTTATTCCATAGTCAATATGAAACAGAAGGCATGACAGAGGAAAATATCATTTATGATTATGCATATAGCTCTGCTGGGCATTCTATGCGTATGGATTTATTAACAGTTCTTGTATCAACGCCAGAGCAATCGAAAGTACTCTTTGACGCAGATCCTCAAGAAACGATTCGTATAGTCAATGGATATATTGCTTACCATACAGATGGATTGATTAATAAAACAAAATTACTATAACTTTGTTAAGATTTACTTGAAAGGAAATTAAATACATGAATACACCATTTACTTTTAAACATACGCAACCTACAAATATGGACCCTACGAAAAAATACCCTGCCATTTTTTTATTGCATGGTATGGGCAGTCATGAAGATGATTTACCACAATTAGTACAGGATTTTCAAGAGCAATGTCATATATTTAGCTTACGAGGGCCGATTACACAGAAACCAGGTTATGCTTTTTTCACGATTCAAGAGATAGGGCAACCGGATCGTGCAATCTTTGATAAAGTGTTAGTAGCGCTACAAAGGTTTATATTAGAGGCCGTAGATGAATATCAAATCGATCCTCATAAAGTATTTGTATTAGGCTTTAGCCAAGGTGCCGTATTAGCACAATCACTTGCTTTTGTGATGGGTAATTTAGTGACAGGAATCGTTGCATTAAGTGGTTATACACCAAAGTTTGTGACAGAGGAATATGCTATCCGCTCAGTAGAACATTTACATGCTTTTATTTCCCACGGTGATTATGATTACGTCATTCCTTCTCAATGGAGTGTAGAAAGCAGAGAAATGTTCGAACAATTTGGTGCAACTGTGACATTTAAACAATATCAGGATGGACACGGTGTAACACCTGACAATATGCGTGATCTTGTGGCATTTTTAGCACAGCAATTACAGGAAGATAGTCAATAATAGGTATACCGAGGCAAAAAATTGTCTCGGTTTTTTTGGCTACATAAGGCTATTTTTTTACCAAATTATTTTTCTTGAATAGTGATTGGAAGAATCGAGGCAAGAAGGTTCAAATTCATGCCAGTCGGTGGTATCATAGAAGATGTTGTGAATGAACGTGCTTTGTTAGATGAAAACATGTACTTTATGTGAACATAGAGACAGAACAGATCTAAAAGGGGTAAAATAATAATTTGATGTGCTAGATGCAAATTTTGTCGCTTTCTATCGACGAAAGCGAGTAGAAATTATGGAGAAAAGGAATTAAGATGAATGGAACAAAATCTGAAAACGGAGCATAAACCACAATCCTCCGAAAAATCAAGAGGGAAGTCATCACGCTCTACTATTTTAGCGCAAACAGTCAAAACAGGAATTATCAAATCAAATTTAATCCCTATGTGGGCTGGTTTAACGCTAGGAATGTACAAAAATAAAATGACGTTTATAGACAACATACCAGAAATCATTTTTTCAACAATCGGTTCTGCCCTTGTAATTGGAGCAGCAGGGGCCTTTAATAATGTCTATGACCGTGATATTGATGCGATTATGCCCCGTACAAAAAACAGACCAACTGTAACAGGGGAAATGTCAGCAAAATCGACTTTATCGTTAGCGGTTGCTTTGTTAATTATAGGGGTAGCAGTGTTGGCACTTGCCTCGCCACTAGCAGCTGCATTTGGTTTATTAGGTGTATTTTTATATGTAGTCCCTTATACAATGTGGACAAAACGTCGCACAATTTATAATACAGAAATTGGAAGTATTAGTGGTGCAGTACCTCCATTAATTGGTTGGTCAGCGGTGTCTACTGATATTACCCACCCTGCGATACTTGGTCTATTTTTTGTCATGGTTATTTGGCAAATGCCTCATTTTTATGCCATTGCTATTCGTAAACGAGTAGACTATGAAGCAGCTAGTGTGCCAATGCTTCCAGTTGTCAAAGGGATGCGTCGTACGTATTATCAAACTAATTTTTATTTGATTTTATTGATTCTATCAAGCTTTCTATTTGGCTCTATAAGTGTTGGTATTATGCTTGTTGCATTGATTTTAAGTGTTGCCTGGCTCGTGATGAGTATTTATGGCTATCATAGTAATACCGATCAAGTGAAATGGGCTACAAAAATGTTTGTCTTTTCATTGTTCCATATGACCATATTATTCTCAACAGTCATTGTGTACTCGCTAGTAGGGGTTATCTTTAAGCTATATTAATAGCACCCCCGCCTAGCTTGCTTGAAAAAAGCATGCAACTCCGCTCTGTAAATGGAGAAACTTACTTACCTCGTTACAAAACAATTGCTAAAATAAAACCAACAAGTTTACTCGTTACTTGTTGGTTTTTTATTATCCACTGAAATGATTTGGCGACTTGGCCACTCAAATGCATGTAACTTTCCGCCAAAAACAGCGCCACCATCAATGCCGATAATATTATTTTCTCCGAAGTAGACACGATAATCAGTTGGGTCATGATGTAGATTATGCGTAGGGGTATGACCAAAAATGACCGTTTTTTCCCCTCGATAGCCTGCATGAAATTCCTCGCGAATCCAAATTAACTTCATAGGGTCAGTGTCAGCCATGGCAACACCTGGTACGACACCGCCATGGACGAAAATAGCATCCTCTAATTCAATATATATTTCAAAGGTTTCAATCAACTGCAAATGTTCTTCAAGCTTTGGTAATGATTTTATAAAGCTAGGCAAGGTATTGCTTTGAATAGCCTCCTCAAAATCTGCTAATTGGTAGCCATAGCTTGCGAGTGTTGCCTCTCCACCACAAAGTCCTACCCAATGGTTCCAAGACTTAGCAAGGCCAGAACGGCAAGCCTTGAGCATAATAGCTTCGTGATTACCAAGCAAAACGCGTGCACCCTTCTCTTGTAATTCGCTAACTAAATTTAATACACCACTAGAGGCGGGGCCTCTGTCGATGTAATCACCTAGTAAAAAAAGCTGATCGTTCATTGGATCGTAGTTTGCTTTTATTAGTAATTCTTCTAAAAGCCTTAGTTCTCCATGTATATCACTGATTGCTAGTATTCGCTTCATGTACGAGCATCCTTTCTAATAGTACAGCTTCACTATTTAGTATAGAGAATTATTATACAAATTTCGACTTTTCTAGCTTCTACTGGCCTATTTGTGTAGAATTTTCGAAGAAACAATTCTCTTATTACTATTTTTTTCTTTATCATATGTGAGAGGATTTCATTTCTTTATTCATTTGTCTAGAGTGTGGAGGTTGTGGAAGAGGAAAGAGAGGGGGGTAACACATTACAGCAGAAGCAAATAGTGATGCTCCTACTGTTAGTGCGTTGGAAAGTAGCTAGCAATTACATTAAACCTTAAGTTTTTCCCATACTTGCTTAGCTATTTGTTCATCAAATGTTGAAATAAGGCGAAAGTTATTGTTGTCTAAAATGCGGAAATGCTGACTAATGACGTTTTGTTGTAGTCGAAAACCAGCAATCTCCTGTAAGTTTTTCCACCATATGTATCCACCCAGCGTTTTTTCTTTTGGCTGCAATGTTCCATTATTCGCTATTAAATCTACAACCTCTAATGGATCACCACCAAGCTCATGTTGTAAAATTGTACTGTCACGACACAAAGTGCAAATGGCAACAGTGGTTGTCCAACCAGCTAGTATACGACCTTTTTCAATTTGGACAAGTGTTTTTTTTGATAGCCCTAGTAAATCACTCATTTGATCCTGTGTAAAAGCTTTTTCTGTACGGATTAATTTCAGTTTTTCTGAAATGAGTGTGATTAATTGTTCACGATTCATCCTAAACACCCCTTTTTTCAGATTGTTATGTTTCATTATACATGAAAGTAGAAATGCGTGTTTTTGTTTCAATAGGGGGAAGGGAATTGTATAAAAAAACAGACCGCCCAAATTGGAACAGCCTGTTCGATGTTAAATTTCATATTTTTTCGTATCAGAAATGACACGGAAATGGATGCCTTTAATCTGTGCGCTTACTTTATGGCGAAGTGTATCAATATCTACGAGCTCTTCTTTATTTTTGACACACTCAGCAATCTCCTGTAATAGCTGTGTAAAAGCCTCTTTAAATAAGGAGCGCATATTATCAAAATCTAGACTACGAAAACTTCCATCAATATCGAATGCTTCAACTGAATTTAATTGCTTAGAAGCTCCTGCAAAACGGTCATCGTAAACTGTATAGTTTTCATCTGTCACTACGATAATATAGAGAACTTCTCCTGTAGTTGTTTTTAATTCAATATTTGTTTTGTGTTTTTTTACGTCGGAAATAATGTGAATACCATCTGAATGATATAGCTTAAACAATGTCATCTATATTGCCCCCTGAAACTAGAATCATATTTCTCTATTCATTATATAGCGGAATGGCTAATAATGGAATAAGGAATACCTGTTTCAGACAATTACGATTGAACTTCTGATATGACAGGAGCGCTTTTTCGTAGAGGACGAACCTCGATATAATGAATTTGATGACCTTGTTGCTCATAGACGCTAAAGATATTGGAGTCAAGCTCAATATTTTTAGATGCTTTGATGCCATTATTCACAGTTAAGAACCAACCACCTAATGTTTCCACTTCTTCAGCTTCCAGTGTAATATTTAATAGTTTTTCAACATCTTCCACAAGCATTTTTGCATTTAATATATAATGGTTATCTGTGATTTTTCGAATATCAGCAATTTCATCATCATCGAACTCATCTCGAATTTCACCAACAATTTCTTCTAAAATATCCTCAACGGTTACAAGACCGGATGTACCACCATATTCATCCATTAAAATGGCCATATGGATACGCTCTTTTTGCATGCGTACAAGTAATTCTTGAATCGGAATTGTTTCAATTACTCGAATAACAGGATTAATATAATCCTCCAGAACTAACGTTTCGTCTGTAAGTTGTTCAAGTAAGCCATGAGTAAATAGTTCCTTGGCATTGATGAAGCCTAAAATATTGTCGCGGTCACCGTCATAAATAGGGTAGCGCGTATATTTTTCAGCAGCAATGTAATGAATGATATTTGTAAACGATTCATTTCGTTCTATCCCAACAATTTCTGTTCTGGGAACCATGATTTCACGAGCAATACGTTCGTCAAATTCAAAGACGTTATTCACATATTTGAGCTCAGATTTATTGATTTCACCACTTTTAAAGCTTTCAGACAGCAATAATCGCAATTCTTCCTCTGTATGAGAAAGTTCATGTTCACTAGCGGGCTTCATTCCGAATAAACCAACCAAAACTCGTGCAGAGCCGTTCAAGAACCAAATAAACGGGTACATGATTTTATAGAAAAACATAATCGGCTTTGCGAAAAGAAGAGTAATTTTTTCCGCCTTTTGAATAGCAGCAGTTTTTGGGGCTAGTTCGCCGACAACTACGTGTAAAAATGTCGCAATGGCAAAGGCCGAACCAATAGTAAAGATCGTCATGTATTTATCCGAAATGCCGACCATGTCAAATAGTGGGTGAAGCATGAATTCAAACGTTTTTTCACCAACCATCCCGATACCAAGAGCTGTTACCGTGATGCCTAATTGACAGGCAGATAAGTATTCGTCTAAATGATTCACAACATGCTTAGCAGCAATCGCTTTTTTATTGCCCTCTGCAACCAATTGATCGAGTCTTGATGAACGTACCTTTACAATAGCGAATTCTGTTGCTACGAAAAAGCCTGTTAAAGCTAATAAAATGGTGAAAATCGATAGGTTTATTATGGTCTCCAAATAGTCGTTCTGTAAAAACAGAACGTCACCTCCTAATTATGAATGAGTAATAGTAAGGATTGCATTAAAGCAATACTTTCCGGTGAAACGTTTTTCTTAATCGTTTCAATTTTTTTATGATCTTGACTGTTTAGTTGTTCTATCAGAGAAGTTACATCATGCTCTAGGTCTTGCATCTTTAAACGAAGCATTTGTACATCGATTTCTTCAAATGGTGTGATGTTTAATTCATGCTGGATTTCCACGAGTGAAAGCCCCTGTTGTTTGCGCTGTTCAATAAATTGAAGTCGTCCAATCATGGCAGAATGATAATAGCGATAATTTGTTGCAGAACGTTCTGCATCCAACAAACCAATGTTTGTATAATAATCGATTGTTCGTTTTGTAATGCCTGTTTTTTCTGCAAGTTCGCCAATTTTTAATTTCTCTGTCCCAATGCAAACACCTCCAAACCATCACGTGATACTTTGATTATAACGTGTTGGTTTTAGTTTATTCAAATGTTAGCCCCTTATATTTCAAAATTGTAAGTTTTTTTTAAAAAAAATAACGTTTCTGCCATGGATGAATGGTAGAAACGTTAAGAGGTTTAGGGAAGTAAATAGGTATCATATAGGTGATGGAGTGCTTCCTCACCACTTTTTTGTAAGATCATTTCCTCGTTGTATGTAAGTGTTACGTTCGTGTGCTTGCTATCGATTTCATCATCAATTAATTTACAGGTAATGTTCACAATGCCTGTTTCAGCAAGCTTTTCTTTCATCTCGTCATTCCAAGGCTGGTCAGAAAATAGTGGGGTTTTCCAAGTACCTCTCACATGTAGCTCATTTTTATCAGGGTCATAATCCCAGCGTATGTCACGTAAAATAGTTTTAAATAGGTCATTAACCGTAAAAGATGTATCTTTATAGTTAATGTCTATAGCACGTATAGCATGTACATCTCGACTCACCGCACTAGCTGCGGAATTTGCCGCTGAATTGATGCCTGAAGCAGCATCTTTAATTTCAGATAATCGATCACCGCAGCCCGACAGTAGTACGCAGATGCATGCCATACAAGCTACTTTTGTCATCCATTTCACAAGTAGTCCCTCCAGTCTAGTAAGTTGTTATTACTATCTTAACGAAAAGAAAAATACGAAGAAAGGGCATGAAGGCGGCAGATTGTGACGGTTTAGCAACGATGCGACCTCCACTCGATTGTTCGGCATTTGGGAAATATAGAAGTCTGAAGATTTAGTAAAGTACAAGAGGAAAGGGAGCGGTTTGTGGTGAAAATTAATGATGAAATACTTGATCGATTAGGAACTTATTTTGTCTATCATGCTGTCTATGATAATTATGGTATTACCTTTGAAAACTTTGTGGAACGTTGGTTACGAGGGATACTTGAGGTCTAGTACTTAAATATATGAAAGAGTCGTGCTCTATATTTGAACACGACTCTCTGTTATTTGAAATAATTTGTGATAAATTGATTGGCTTCCTGCCAGTTATAAACCCGTACAACATTGTCAGGAACAGCGAGACGGTTATATGGTGTATCAAATAACACAACAGGTATTTTTAGCTCCTCTGCCAGCATAACAGCATTATCATGCTTATCCTCAAAGAAAGCTTCTACATGATGTTTTTTAGCGGCTGCTAATTTATCATGGCTACCTAGAAGTTCGATATAATCGTACGGAATAGCTTGCGTTTCAAACCAATTGACAGTGATGTCTGCTACATTTTCACCTCGTGCAGAGATATAATACAGCTCGAAATTATTTTTCCAAGCAGTTAGAATATTTTTTGCATCTTTTGCCACTTCAGAGACTTCGTACATATAAGGCTCATTTTCCTTAAACCAAGTATTAAATATACCTCGGTCAACAGGGTGAGGAAAGGCCGATAAAAAATCATACTCACAAACATCATCGAGCGTAATATTTACATCGTATTGTTTATTAATATGGGGAATAAGTGTACTTGGACAAGTCACAGTCCCATCAATATCAATACCAAAGCGAGGTTTCTTCATGCTAGCACCTCCTTAGGCATTCGCTTTTTGTGCTTCTTCCGCTGCTCGCTTTTCTTCCATTTCTGCTGCTAATTTATCAATTTCTTTTTTCAGCTCTTCAACCATTGTTTCTTCAGGGACTTTACGAACAGTTTTCCCCTTCATGAAGAGTAAGCCTTCTCCACGAGCGCCAGCAATACCGATATCTGCTTCCCGTGCCTCACCAGGACCATTTACCGCACAGCCTAGAACAGCTACTTTTAAAGGTACACTCAATTTTGAAATATATTCTTCTACTTCATTTGCAATGGAAATTAAATCAATTTCAATGCGTCCACATGTTGGACAAGAAATCAGTGTGGCCATATTAGAAGCTAAGCCAAATGATTTTAAAAGTTCTCGTGCTACTTTTATCTCTTCTACAGGGTCAGCAGAAAGTGAGATACGCAATGTGTTACCAATTCCTTTTGATAGGATGGCGCCAAGCCCTGCTGCTGATTTTACTGTACCAGCAAAAAGTGTACCTGATTCTGTAATCCCTAAATGTAATGGATAGTTAAAGGCTTTAGCCGCTTTTTCATAGGCTTCAATAGCAAGATTAACGTCAGATGCCTTCATTGACACAATAATATCGTGGAAATCCAAGTCTTCCAAAATTTTAATATGGTGTAGAGCAGACTCAACCATACCATCGGCAGTAGGATAGCCGTATTTTTCTAAAATATGACGTTCTAATGAACCGGCATTTACACCAATACGAATGGGGATACCCTTTGCTTTCGCTGCGTTCACAACAGCTTCCACTTTTTCTTTACGTCCGATATTACCTGGGTTAATACGTACTTTATCAATACCATTTTCAATGGCTTTTAATGCTAATCTATAGTCAAAATGAATATCAGCTACTAATGGAATATGAATACGTTTTTTAATTTCGGCAATCGCATCCGCTGCACGTTCATCTGGTACAGCTACACGAACAATCTGACAGCCCGCTTCCTCAAGACGAAGAATTTCTGCAACTGTTGCTTCTACATCATGTGTTTTGGTTGTACACATACTTTGAATGAATAATTCATTACTACCACCAATTGTTAAGTTACCGACACGCACGGGACGTGTATTTGAACGGTGACAAATTTCACTCATTAACTTTCTCTCCTTTTCGGGCCACTATTTTCAGCCGTCACTGTCATTTATTTTAGCAGTGTAAGAAAATAAGGACAAGGAAGAAACGCTAACTTTTCATTTTCCGCATTTGTTTTCAAGTTCAAACGAGAGAGGAAGCTTGATATTTTCACCTGGAATCAGTGCTTGTAATTGTAAGTGTGGGTTTAAGTTATAAAAAAGTTGTAAACGTTCCGGAAAGGTCATGGGTACTTTTGCAGGGTGCAGGGCAAATAAGCTATGAATGGTATCACCTTCAATTGTTTGTACCGTAATATAATTTGGCTCACGCTGTTTCTCACAAAGTTCATTTCCAGTGTTTTTTGTGGATAAGGCCGCAAGTGGAATGGATCCTTCTGTTAAATCTACTTTCACAATAAAGGCAATGACAATGATGATGGCTGTTAAGATGAATGCACGCAAAAAATCCCCTCCTTTTCTACACTATATTTAGAAGAGTGGGGATTCATGCACATTATTTTGAGATTGGTTGTTTTGGATATTTTGTAAATGCCACAATTAATAGAGTAATGGTTAAAAATAAAGAGAATACAGAGATAATGGTACTGCTAATTGGTAAATAGTCTGCTAGCATCGATAGTAAGGTTGCCCAAGTGATGGCAAAAGTAGTAGTCCTCCATATGTGGCGATATTCACCACGACGCTTCATGACTTTTAAGATAAATAAACCAGCTAAAGCATAAAGGGCAATTTGTGCAAATATAAGCATTGTTGTTACGACAAAGAGCATCAGAAAGGTGAATGGATATAAGAGCCATTTAATGCCTTCTATGTATTCCGTTAAACCATTTAAACTGTCCATATCAAACGAATCAATAGACATACCTGCTGCAAAGCGACCTAAAGAAAATACGGACACTACGGTAATGAGTAGGAAAGTATATTGAATAACTTTTCCAATAGGTAATAAACGATAGGCTGCTAGTTTTTTAGGATGAATGAGACTATCGATAAAAAGCTGTGAGTGTTTCATGCTATATCTCCTCCAATCGATAGTTTAACATGTTCGAAGCGGACAAGATATGAAAGAAGTATATTGATGAGGGGGTAGATGATAAAATGTTAACATTATGTAAAGAAGTTAAAGGATTTCTTTACTTTTTGTTTGTAATCATTTAATGATTAGAACTAGATTAGTAGAGATGTAGGAATTGGAGCGAAAACAAGTGACAATAGATTGGCAAAGCATACTCTTTCAGTTTTTAGGTGGGTTAGGAGTCTTTTTATTTTCCATTAAATTCATGGGAGATGGGCTTCAGAAATCAGCGGATGATCGATTACGTGAATGGCTAAATCGCTTTACAACAAACCCAATTATGGGCGTCTTAGTGGGCATATTTGTAACGATTTGCATTCAGTCAAGTTCTGCAACAACAGTCATAACTGTAGGGTTAGTGAGTGCCGGTTTTTTAACATTACGTCAAGCAATCGGCGTAATCATGGGGGCAAATATCGGTACAACCATTACAGCATTTATTATTGGCATCAATATTGGCATTTATTTTTATCCATTGCTAGCCATTGGTGCAGTATTTTTATTTTTCTTAAAAAAAGCAACATATCAACATATTGGTCAGATTCTATTTGGTTTTGGCGGCTTATTTTTAGGGCTAGAGTTGATGGGTGCTAGTATGCAGTCACTACACCAATTGGCAGATTTTGCATCATTAACGCTTCATTTAAGTAATCAACCGATACTAGGCATATTTTTAGGTACTATTTTCACATTACTTGTACAAAGCTCAACAGCAACGGTTGGTGTGCTTCAAGGTCTATATGCAGAACATTTAATTGGTTTAAATAGTGCTTTACCGATTTTGTTTGGCGAAAATATTGGCACGACCATTACTGCTGTATTAGCTTCACTCGGTGCTTCTATTTATGCGAAGCGTGCAGCTGCAGCACATGTACTCTTTAATGTCATTGGTACGATCATTTTCATGCTATTATTTACACCATTTATGCGATATGTACAGTGGGTGAGCGAGTTATTTCAATTAGAGCCGCGCATGCAAATTGCCTTTGCACATGGTTCTTTCAATGTCTTTAATATGATGATTCAACTTCCTTTTATAGCTGGGCTTGCAGCATTGGTTACGAAATTACTACCAGGATATGACGGCAATATAAATGTCACAACAAAGCATTTAGATCCATCTTTTATTGATTCATCTCCAGCTATTGCACTTGGTCAAGCCAAGGAGGAAGTTCTACGAATGGGTGAACACGCTTTACGTGGGTTGGAAGAAACATTTTCATATATGAAGACGGGAGAAGCGGAACATATCCCTACTGTTCTGCAATTAGAGGTCGGCCTCAACCATCTTGATAACGAAATTACTGATTATTTAGTGATGGTGTCTAAGCAGCCTCTATCACGTGCAGACTCTGTAAGACATCATACATTACTAACAAATGTGCGAGATTTCGAACGGATCGGTGACCATTTTGAAAATATATTAGAGCTCCTACAATACAAGGATCATCATGAAGTGAGCTTAAGCAAATCAGCACGACAAGATTTAATCGGGATGTTTAGTTTAGCCATAGAGGCAGTACGGAAAAGTATAGAGGCGTTGGATACGGCGAGTTTAAGTTTAGCTCAAGAAGTTACGGAGCTAGAAAGCTTGATAGACGATATGGAAGATAAACTCCGCCAAAAACATATTGCACGTTTGAATACCAATGAATGTAGTGGAGCTGCGGGAATCGTCTATATGGATATCGTTAGTAATCTAGAGCGTATTGGCGATCATGCGGTAAACATTGCTGACTCTATTTTAGGCATTCGGCATTAACAAGATGAAACTTTTCGCTTTGTTATTCCGTATGAAAGGCAATGCAAGATAAAAGGAGAGAAACTTTATGGAAGTTGTTGGCTGGATTTTAGTAATAGCCTGCTTTATTATTTCGTTTATTGGTTTAGTGTATCCGATCATCCCAGGTGTCCTGTTTATAGTCGGCGGATTTTTACTGTATGGCGTATTTTTCTCATTCGCAGAGCTAAGCTGGTGGTTCTGGGTTATTGAAATACTATTTGTAGTACTGTTGTTTGGTGCCGATACAGTGGCAAATGCTTTTGGAATAAAGAAATTTGGTGGTTCCAACGCAGGTATGTGGGGAAGTACCATAGGCTTATTGATTGGCCCATTTGTTATCCCGGTGGCAGGGATCTTAATTGGTCCATTTTTAGGTGCAATCATTGCTGAATTACTAGTTGAAAAACGCACATTTAATGAGGCCGTTAAGAGTGGTATAGGTTCCTTAATTGGCTTTTTAACCTCTACTATTGCGAAGGCTGTTATTCAAATTGTGATGATTATTGTATTTTTTATCGCGATTTAATGCTTAGCTTTTGAGGTTTAGTGTACGTGACGATAGGGTAAGATAGTAAACGTATCAGTATTTCGGTCAAAAGGCTGAAATCTTCAAATTGAAGTATTTTTCGTTGAATGGTTTGACCAATTTTGATAATCTAAGAATGTACTAAATATTTCTTATTTTAGGGAGGAACTTAACAATGGCTTTTGAATTACCACAATTAACTTACGCATATGACGCATTAGAACCACATATCGATGCAAAAACAATGGAAATTCACCATTCTAAACACCACAATACTTATGTAACAAACTTAAATGCAGCAGTAGAAGGTACTGAATTTGCAGAAAAAGATATTAACGATTTAATCGCAAACCTTGATGCTCTTCCAGCTGACAAACAAACTGCTGTACGCAACAACGGTGGCGGACATGCTAACCATACATTATTCTGGGAAGTAATCGCACCAGGCGGTTCAAATACTCCAGTTGGTGAAGTAGCAAAAGCAATCGATGCTAAATTTGGTTCTTTCGATGCTTTCAAAGAAGAATTTGCAAAAGCTGCTACAACTCGCTTCGGTTCAGGCTGGGCTTGGTTAATCGTTGATGGTGACTCAGTGGCTGTTACGTCTACTCCTAACCAAGACTCTCCAGTAATGGAAGGTAAAACGCCAGTTCTAGGCTTAGATGTTTGGGAACATGCATACTACTTAAACTACCAAAACCGTCGTCCAGATTACATCGGTGCTTTCTGGAACGTAGTAAACTGGGATGTAGTAGAAGCTAAATTCCAAGCTGCAAAATAATTACGAATGATCGGCTATGCCAAAGGTGAGCAATCACTAAGGCATAGCCTTTTTTGTTGGATAAAAAAAGTAAAAGTGAGAGAAAGTATAAAAGAAAGCAACCTTTCCTCAAAAAGTACCGTCAAATAAATGATGTTATCCATAAGAATTCGCAAGTGCATGCTTTTCTGTCATACATTCGAATGGTATACTAAATATCGTGTATTAAAATGAACTGAAGATGAGGAGGGGAATACATATGCGCAAAGCACCAGGGAAAAATCGCGCGGCGAGTGTTAAAGCAAAACATCATTCTAATTTAACATTTCGTATGAATATCCTTTTCTTTGCAATATTTATCGTATTTTCAATGTTAATTTTTAGACTTGGCTATATGCAAATCGTTAAAGGGGAAGATTATGTACGTATTTTAGAGCGTACAGAGGAAGTACCTGTTAACACAAGTGTGCCAAGGGGACGCATGTATGATCGCTATGGGCGTATTTTAGTGGATAATCACCCGGAAAATGCCATTACTTATACGAAAATGCAAACGACAACATCAGAGGAAATGCTCAATATCGCGAGAAAGTTGGCACAATTAATTGAACAGCCAACGAAGCGTGTCACGTTACGTGATAAACAGGATTTTTGGATACTACAAAATCATGATGCTGCCTATGAAAAGGTTACACAGGCAGAAGAAAATAAGATTCGAACAAAGGAAAATATTACAACAAGTCAAATCAATGCAGAGATTGATAAACTGGTACGTGAGCGTATTACGAATGATGAGCTTTTACAATTGACGGAGGCAGATTTGGAAGTATTAGCTATTTATCGAGAAATGGTGTCTGGCTATAATTTATCTCCTCAAATTATTAAAAGTGAAAATGTATCCGCGGATGAATTTGCTCGTGTATCTGAGCGTTTAACGGAATTACCAGGCGTGAATACGACAACAGACTGGAAACGTGTAAAATTGTCGTCTTTATCAATTCTAGGTCGTACAACTTTACCGACAAAAGGGATACCGAAAGAAAAGCTAAATTATTATTTAGCCCGTGACTATTCACGTAATGACCGTGTAGGGGAAAGTTATATTGAAGCACAATATGAAGAATTACTACAAGGTCAAAAAACAGTCGTCAAAAATATTACCAATAAAAAAGGACAGGTAGTCGATACGGTAACAACCTATGAAGGTGAACCAGGTAAAGATTTAATCCTGTCACTGGATAGTGAATTACAGGCGGAAACAGAGAAAATTGTGGAAGAAGAACTGCTGAACCTAAAAGCACTTCCAGGCTCGTATTTACTAGATCGTGCCTTCTTAATCATGATGGATCCTAATACAGGAGATGTCCTGTCCATGGTTGGTAAGAAAATAGAGAAAAATCCTGAAACAGGGAAAAATGAAATAGTTGACTATGCATATGGATCATTTACAACGGCTTATGAGGCAGGTTCATCTGTAAAGGCAGCAACAGTTCTTACTGGATATAATCAAGATGTTATATCGATGGGTACTTCAATGGGGGATGAACCTATTGTATTAGCTGGTACAGACCCTAAAACTTCTATTTTTAACCGCAGTGGCTATATTCCAATGAATGATTTATTGGCATTAGAACGGTCTTCCAACTCCTATATGTTTAAAATTGCGTTAATGATGAATGGAACACCTTATAGCTATGGTATGCCATTACGCTTAAAGGACGATACGTTCCCAAGAATGCGTAATAATTTTGCACAATTTGGATTGGGTGTGAAAACAGGCATTGACTTACCAAATGAATTTAGTGGGGTGCGTGGTCCATCAGGTCCAACAATGGGCGGTAAAACACTAGACTTAGCGATTGGTCAGTATGACACGTATACAACTCTGCAATTAGCACAATATATTTCAACAGTTGCCAATGGTGGTTATCGTATTCAGCCACATGTTGTGAAAGAGGTTCGTGATCCATCTCAAGATGGCAAACAATTAGGTCAGTTAGTGACAGAAGTAGGGCCAACCATTTTGAATCAAATTGACAATCCTAAAGAAGAAATCGATTATGTAAAACAAGGTCTACGCCGTGTTTATACGGGTTCACAAGGTACGGCTACAAGACAATTTGGGGATGCTCCATATACTGCGGCAGGGAAAACAGGGACGGCAGAGGTAGTGTACTATGGTCCATTACGTGAGCACTTCGGTACAAACACGATTAACTTAACACATGTCGGCTTTGCACCATATGACAACCCTGAAATTGCCTATGCAGTTGTTATCCCATGGGTGAATACAAATTTAAATACACACTACGCACATAATAATGTCATTGCTAGACGTTCCTTAGATAAATATTTTGAATTAAAAGCAAAATACCAAACTGAAAAAGTGACAGATAGCAATGTAAAACAACCAATTTTACCAGCCATTACACAAGAGAAAATTGGTGAGGATGAGCAACAATAAGAAAACCGCTAGGCACCCAGTGCCTAGCGGTTTTTCTATTGTAGAAAGATAGCCTTTACGCAGATAACTGCTGTATAGCTAATTCAAATTGTTCCTTTGGTTTTACTCCATATAGTTCTATATTGTTATAGAAATAAGAAGCCACCATAAAATCAATCGCCTCTTGAAGTGTAAATTCCCGATGTTCCATTATTAGTGATAGATAAGTTTTAAAATAATCGGCATTTTGTACGTTTGCATGTTTCATGACAAAGGTCAAACTCTCCTCATTCATTATGCCTCCACGTGATTGCCCAGATGCTTCGCTTTGGTGCAAAAAAACAATGCGTCCAAATTTTTTCGTACTTGCCTATCTGTGACAATCGCCAGAAGCTTGATTTCGATACAGTGGACGTTTGAACATCCACTGAAAAAACAAAACAAGCATTGATTTCCCTCTATAAATAAGGAAGCCTTCAACTGCATCAATATAACATTCCTGACACAAGAGCTTATTATAGCATCTTTCTAATAGGAAGCAAGTGTTAGCTTCATGCAGAAAAAGACTCGCCCCTTAAGATAATGAAAGGAATGGGGGGGGTCCCTTTTCATTGGGTGTCCAATCATCTACTGAATGCAATAAAGCCTTCGGGGGATGTCACGGATTTTGAAAGGCACAATTCAAAATCCTGACGCGATTACGCCAAGGCGAAAAATTGATTGCAATTGTAAATGCATCTTTACAATCATTTACAAAGCATTACATTCCTTTACATCTCTTTTACGAACCGTTTATACGACTTCAACAATCAGTCATTATAGTAAAGATTGTAAGACAAATAACTATAAAACAGTTAGCGACGGAGGCAAATGAGATGAAAAAGTGGAAGTACTTAACGATGACAGCAGTAATGGGTTCTGCATTAATGCTTGGTGCATGTGGTAGCGATTCTGCACAAAATGGAAACAATGCAGAAACGAACGCACCAGCAAGTTCAGGGCAAGAAGCTGCTGATGAAAAGCTACAAGGAACTGTAGCTGGAGATGGCTCATCAACAGTGGCACCAATCATTGAAGCAGTTGTTGAAGAGTATGCAGGTACACAACCAGATGTCAAAGTATCAGTGGGGGTTTCTGGTACTGGTGGTGGTTTTGAAAAATTCATCGCAGGTGAAACAGACTTTTCAAATGCGTCTCGTAATATAAAAGATGAAGAGAAAACTAAATTAGAAGAAGCGGGCATTGATTTTACAGAGCTAGCTATAGCATATGATGGTTTATCTGTAGTGGTTAACCCAGAAAATGATTGGGCGAAGGATTTAACGGTAGAACAACTACAAAAAATTTGGATTGAAGATGGTACTGAGAAAAAATGGTCTGACATTGACCCATCTTGGCCAGATGAAAAAATCGTTTACTATTCACCAGGTACTGACTCAGGCACATACGATTACTTCGATGAAGTTATCTTAGACGGTGCAGATCTAGTAAGCGCAGCGACATTATCAGAGGATGATAATATGCTAGTTCAAGGTGTTTCTGGTGACAAAAACGCTATCGGTTTCTTCGGTTATGCTTACTACTTAGAAAATAAAGATAAATTAAACATTGTAAAAGTGAATGGTGTAGAACCAACAAATGAAACAATTGAAGGAGGCGAATATACGCCACTTTCACGCCCACTATTCACATACGTGAAAAATAGTGCAATGAAAGATAATGAAGCAGCATACGATTTCATCAAATTTACACTTGAAAACGCAGGAGATATGGCTGAGGCAGTTGGCTATGTTAGCTTACCTGAAGAAAAATATACTGAAGGCTTAAAAACTTTAGAAGGCTTAAAATAAGTAGACATGCATAGAGGGAAAGAGATGTATGCTCTTTCCCTCACTTATTTGAAAGGAGCTCCCAATGGTTTCTCAAAAAGAAAATAAGACATCATCTGTGCAGCAATTAATTGCAAATTCGCGCAATCAAAAAACAAAGAAAATAGTGGAAAAAGCAATGCCAGCTCTATTATTTTCTGCAGCTATTATCTCGATTTTAACAACATTTGGCATTGTTTTCACCCTTATTTTTGAAACGTTTGAGTTCTTTAAACGTGTATCGATAACGGATTTCCTTTTTGGTACGAAGTGGTTACCGTTTTCAGGGAATGAACCGTTATTTGGAATTTTGCCATTAATCGCAGGTACATTAAAAGTGACACTTATTGCAGTTGTAGTAGCCGTACCATTTGGAATTGCTTCAGCGATCTATTTAAGTGAATATGCAAGTGAGAAAACGAGACGTACAGTGAAACCTATTTTAGAGGTATTAGCAGGTGTACCAACGATCGTTTATGGTTTCTTTGCTTTAACATTTGTCACACCTTTATTACAAGAAATTGTACCTGGACTAAAATTATTTAATGCATTAAGTCCTGGGATTGTTGTAGGAATTATGATTTTACCAATGATTACATCTTTATCAGAGGATGCTATGTCATCTGTACCAAATAGTATGCGTGAAGGAGCTTTAGCTCTAGGTGCGACGAAATTTGAGGTAGCTATCAAAGTAGTATTACCAGCTGCACTATCTGGAATTGTTGCTTCAGTCGTGTTAGCTATTTCCCGGGCAATTGGAGAAACAATGATTGTTTCGCTTGCTGGTGGATCTACACCGAAATTTGATCTCAATGTAACAGACTCTATTCAAACAATGACTGCGTACATTGTTCAAGTTTCAACAGGTGATGCAGGCTATGGAACAACGATTTATTACTCTATCTATTCAGTAGGATTTACGTTATTTATCTTTACGCTAGTAATGAATTTACTTGCTCACTATATTTCGAAACGCTTCAGGGAGGTTTACTAGCATGCGCTATATGGATGACACAGCCGTCATGAAACGAATGACAAAGCGTATTACATTTAATAAAGTTTGGAAAACCTTATTTTTCTTAGCTACTATGTTTGCGCTTGTTACATTAGCAATTTTGCTTTACCGCATTGTGACTCAGGGGATTGATTATTTAAATATCGATTTCTTAACTAACTTTGCATCACGATTTGCGGATAAGGCAGGTATCAAAGCTGCCTTAATCGGTTCGCTTTGGTTGATGGCAGTTGTTGCGCCAGTATCCATTATTTTAGGCGTAGGTACTGCAATTTATTTAGAGGAATATGCCAAGAAAAATAGAATCAACGACTTTATTCGAATGAATATATCAAATCTAGCAGGTGTACCTTCCATCGTTTTTGGATTACTTGGGTTAACAATTTTTGTACGCATGATGGGCCTAGGTAAAAGTATTTTAGCTGCTGGTTTAACAATGAGTTTATTAATTTTGCCTGTTATCATTGTGGCTGCACAGGAGGCCATTCGAGCAGTGCCAAATGAGCAACGAGAAGCTTCATATGGCATGGGTGCAACAAAATGGCAGACGATTTTGCGTGTTGTGCTACCAGCTGCAATCCCAGGAATTTTAACAGGAAGTATTTTAGCCTTGTCTCGTGCAATTGGAGAAACAGCGCCACTAGTTGTTATTGGGATTCCAGTTATCCTACAGTTTTTACCGAATGGATTATTGAGTCAATTCACAGCGTTACCGATGCAAATCTATGACTGGGCTAAACGACCACAAGAAGCATTTCAGTATGTAGCTTCAGCAGGTATTTTAGTGCTCATGACTGTTCTGTTGTTAATGAACTCTATTGCCATCTATATTCGAAATAAATTCCAAAAACGTTATTAATGAGGTGACCTTATGGTACTAGATTTAAAAGAGGAAAAAACAATTGTCAAACTGAATCAAGCGACGACTAAGTCTTCCGTTGATGTGGCGAAAAACATTGTTTATGATACAAGAAACTTAAATTTATGGTATGGCGATCACCATGGTTTAAAAGATATTAACTTAAGTATCTATGAAAATGAAGTAACGGCTATTATTGGACCATCTGGCTGTGGTAAATCAACGTATTTAAAAACATTAAACAGAATGGTAGAGCTTGTACCAAGTGTTCGTACATCAGGTGAAATTTTCTATCGCGAGCGTAATATTTTAGATAAAAACTATACGGTTGAGGAATTAAGAACACGCGTAGGGATGGTGTTCCAAAAGCCAAATCCGTTTCCAAAATCTATTTATGATAATATTGCCTATGGTCCAAGAATCCACGGCATAAAAAATAAGAAAATTCTAGATGAAATTGTGGAGAAGTCACTAAGAGGTGCAGCGATTTGGGATGAAGTAAAAGATCGTTTAAATCAAAATGCCTATGGTTTATCGGGTGGTCAGCAACAACGTATTTGTATTGCACGTTGCTTAGCGATTGAACCAGATGTCATCTTAATGGATGAGCCAACATCTGCATTAGACCCAATTTCTACGTTGAAAGTGGAAGAGCTTGTGCAAGAGCTGAAAAAAGATTATTCCATTGTTATCGTGACACATAATATGCAACAAGCGGCACGTATTTCGGATCGTACAGCATTCTTCCTTAGTGGAGAAGTTGTTGAATACGATAAAACAGATATTATCTTCCAAACACCATCAGATCAACGCACAGAAGACTATATTTCAGGACGTTTCGGTTAAGGAGGAGCAATAAATGATAGTACGTGAGCGTTTTGAACAAGAGTTAAAAGAGGTACAGGGGCAATTTATTAAACTTGCCAACAGCAGTATATTGGCACTGAAAACGGCTTTCGAAGCATTAGTTGAGCAAGATTTAGAAAAAGCCTTAAAAATTTTAGAAGATGATTTAGTCATTAATCGCCTTGAAGAGGAAATTAATGACCACGTGATTTTAATGATTGCCAAACAACAGCCAGTGGCAACGGATTTGCGACGTCTCATGGTCCTTGTAAAAGCTGCTTCAGATATGGAGAGAGTAGGCGACTATGCAGTCAATATCGCCAAGGAAGCTATTCGAATTGGCAAAGAGCCAATGGTGTTTCCGATAACAAATCTACAGACGATGTGTACTAAAACAATAGAAATGTTAGAGAGCATCATGAAGGCCTTTACAGAGGAAGATACAGTACGTGCAAAAGAAATCGCAGAATTAGATGATTATGTAGACGATTTATATGGGGCAACGATTACACTTTTGCTACGTGCAGGTGTAGAAAATCCGGCACACATATCGCAGATTACGCATCTAACATTTATTTGCCGATATTTAGAACGTTCTGCTGATCATGCCACAAATATTGCAGAGCATCTATTTTACTTAGTCAAAGGCAAACATTATGAATTAAATAATTAAGAGAGAAGAGCTACTTTTTAGCTCTTTTTTCATGTTGTTGAAAAAGTGATGTCACTAGCAGAAAAAGACCTTTTAGCAAAGCGAGGGATTGATTTCCGTTCCGCCAGCGTCCTTTCCAGGGGGCGCCCGATGAGCCGCTAAATCCCCTAAGAGTGACGCTGACTCCACTCCAATCAACCATGTGCAAAAGTATTTTTCCCTTATCTTTCATAGTAGCCGTAGTAAACAAAATGGCCCATTATTTGTATTATTAGAGAAAGGATAGGCTCTTATTTTCAATATGGAGAAGTTATTTGTTACGACACCCCTCCATACATAAAATGAGTAGTGAACACCTTTGATAAAAAGTTAGTGGATTGGAGTGGAAGGCTACTTGACTCCCGTGGAATAGCGAGACAGACGAGCCCCTGCACGGAGCGGTAGCGGAGGAAGCGGCTCGGCACTCGCCCACAGGAAGCCTTGCTCTACGCGAAAGCGAAGCGTCAGCGACAAAGCAAGTAGCCTGCAACGGAAATCCATTTTCACCTTTCACAAAAATTCTATGGATGGTTTTGTTTTTCAACGCTATGGGAGAGCTGCTTTTTAGCTCTTTTTTTCATTTGGACAAAAAAATCTCTTGAAGCAGCAACATTGTCTTTTTTCGTGGCGTCATTAGAAGAGAGCGATTTTGTATTGTCAAAAAAATTTTTTGGTTATACTATAGACATTATCCAAAAAATGTAGTGCTTAGGAGGTGCTGCTACGTGAAAGACGCAATCGAATCACTCTTAGCGAAATTTGATATACAGATGACGCTAGATCAACTTGATTATTTACATTTTCTATATGAAAACTTACACCTTGAGGAATTAAGCGACAAGGAGCAACATTATTTTATCGACTATTTTTTCAAGAGTGAACCATTACGTAATATGGCAGCATTTGCACTAGAATTGGCAGATATTATACATGAAATTCGGGAAAATATCCCTGCTATTGAGAAAGCTGAGCGCTTAGCTAATGGCAATGAACAAGGCTTGTATTATGAACGAAAATGGGCAGAGCTGAGACGTCAAAAGCTCAAGCAGCAAACAATGAAAAGTGGTAATATTTTTTATGTTCCTTTTCATGATTATAAACAAGAGCCTGGTCCGATGATTATTTGTTTAGAGCAAACTACGGGAATGGCAGCTTACTCTGAGCTTTGTAAAAGTATGATATTGCCGTTATTTATGAATGCACATCGTGAAAGTCGCGATTTATATATTGTCCCATATGATCAACAAATTCATGTTCACTATCGCTTTGAAAATGGTCATTTAAATTTAGCTGATTTTAAAAGTTTTATCGAATATAAGGCAAAGGGAGAGGCTGCTATCCTGCCAGTTTTACAATTTGTTAAAGCATTACTACAGGAAAATCAACTAGGCTCTGACGCAGAAGTTATTATTTTTACAGAAGGAACGCCTATTGATGGTCAGTATCTAGTCGGCAAGCAGGCGAAAACGATGTTAGAGGAAATGAAGCGGAAATACCACGCTGAATTTTCAGTGATTGCCATGCATGAACATAATTTTAATAAACAGCAATTTTGGTTTGCTAACAAGGCTTTTTTTGCGGATGATGCGATACAATAACAGGAAGGGGCTAACCGTTACTGAAGGTCGGCTCCTTTTTGATGGAGATACATAGGTTTTTAAAAGGAGAAATACATGAATTCATTACATTGGTTGTTACCTAAATTTACAGTCCCAACTTGGATAGACGTCTTGATTGCCGTCATGATCTGTTTGGTTGGTTGGCTTATTCAACGATTTGTTATTAAAAAAATTATTCATCGTGTTGTGACATTTTTAAGAGATCGACAGCAGAATTTTCAAGCAAATGTACTGGCACAATTTAGTAATGCCATTGGCTATGCATTTATGACTACGGTCATTGTACTAAGCTTATCCTATTTAATAGAAGTCCCTTTATTCACGCATAAATCAACGGGAAATTTTGTATTGTCTATTATGGTGTTTTTTGCCTTTAAAGGCGTATACGACGTTTTAAATTTTTATACGAAACAGCCCTTACAACTGACTAATGAAGAGGATCAAAATGTTTTATTACCGTTTTTTCTACGAATCGGTAAAGTACTCATCATGATTTTCGCGATGTTCACAATTGCTTCATTTTGGAATTTTAATCTCAATGGCTTTTTAACTGGGATTGGTTTAACGGGTGTAGCAATTGCCTTTGGGATTCGTGATACATTAGCCCATGTGTTTGGTGGTATGTCCGTAGCGTTAGATAATCCATTCCAAATAGGCGATTGGATAGCGACTGAGGATCAAAAGATTGAAGGAACGATTGAAGATATCAATCTACGAAGTACCTTAATTCAAACAGGAGATAAAGGACTTGTTTATGTGCCAAATTCCTATTTAGTCAATCGTCCCATTTATAATTTGTCGAGACGAGAAAAACGTAAATGCGAACAATTTTTATATGTCGCTTCCGACAATGATGAGGACAATTTACGTAGCGCTTTAACGGCCATTCATAAGGAAATTTACTTACATGCCAAAACCGAGAAAGACATGATTCATGTATTTATTGATGAATTTCATCATGATGCGTATCGTGTGCTTGTCCGATTCTTTGTTGCTACGAATGATACAGCGGTTATGCTGGAAGTGAGACAGGATATTTTATTTGCCATTCGTCAAATACTCGAGGAATTAGCGATTACGTTGACTACTCCTAATGAAGATGACAGTCCACGGAACAAAAAATAAATTGAATTGTGAGATAGTTTGCTTTACAATATTACCTAGAAATCAGCAATGATGAAGAATAGTAGCTATGATGATTTGTTACAGAGAGCTAGTGGTTGGTGGAAACTAGTACAAATGAATGGTGAATGGACTTCGGAGCTCTAATCCTGAATAACAGTACGGATTAGCGTATGCCCACGTTATAGGGCTTCGAGTGGGTCTTCTAAATAGGAGACCAATGAAGGTGGCACCACGGCTTTTCCGTCCTTTTGTGATGGAAAGGCCTTTTTATATATATTTGGTGTAGAAGAGCAGAGCTTAGAGAAGGAGAGAAGAGTATGACAGTTGAGCTTAGGAAGTATGCTATGAAAGTATTACAAGGGGATATGATGACCCCTATCTCTGTGTATCAATCACTTAGAGGGCAGCATAAAATGTTGTTCGAATCATCTGCCAAGCATGAGGAAAGTGGGCGCTATTCCTTTATCGCTATGAATCCAGTGGCTGAATTAAAAGGAAATCAGAGTGAATTTATTTTTTCGAAAGGAATGGAAAATAACAAGGCGAGTGGGAATGTGCTTGATCAATTAAAGCATGTGATGCCCTTTCATAAAGATAACTATCCATTTGCTTTTTTTGGCGGGGTTATTGGTTTATTTGGCTATGAAACAGCTTTTTATACAGAAAAAATCGGAGACTATTTACAGGATGATTTAGACATGCCTGACGTTCATGTTTTTTTCTATGATACATTTATTGTTTTTGATCATTTAACACAGGAAATTACATTAGCTTCAATTGATCTATTTCTGGAGGGTCGTTCATTAGAGGAGATGGAGGCAGAGATCGCGAACATGGAGCGACAGCTTTATGCAGGTACAACATTTGATGAAACGAAAGTAGATAAGCTAGATTTTAAACCTATGATTTCAAAGGAGCAGTTTGTCTCTTTAGTGGAGCGTGCTAAGCAGCATATTTTGAGAGGGGATATTTTTCAAATTGTGTTATCACAACGCTTCTCAGCACCATTTACAGGTTCACCATTTGCGCTGTACCGTCAATTACGCACATCTAACCCGTCACCCTATATGTTTTATATGGATTTTGGGTCCTATATCATTTTAGGAACATCTCCTGAAAGTCTTGTGAAGGTAAAAAATCGAATGGTTACAACAAACCCAATTGCAGGCACTAAGCCTCGAGGTGAGACAGTTGAGCAAGACCAATTGATTGCAAATGCTTTATTAGAGGATGAAAAAGAAATTGCGGAGCATCGTATGTTGGTGGATTTAGGCCGCAATGATCTAGGCCGAATTGCCAAAGTCGGTTCCGTAAAGATAATGAAATACATGAATATTGAACGCTATAAATATGTCATGCATATTGTATCAGAGGTAATTGCAGAGTTACGAGATGACCTCCATGTTTTGGATGTACTTCGTGCATGTTTACCTGCTGGAACGGTGTCTGGAGCGCCTAAAATTCGTGCCATGCAACTTATTAATGAATTAGAACCAGTAAAACGTGGCGTGTATGCTGGGGCGGTGGGCTATATTTCAACGACAGGCGATATGGACTTGGCACTTGCTATTCGTACAATGATCATTAAGGACCAGCAAGCACACGTACAGGCAGGTGCGGGTATTGTTTACGATTCCATACCGATGTCGGAGTATGAAGAAACGCTCAATAAAGCCCGTGCGCTATTGGAGGTAAAAAAATGATTTTATTAATTGATAATTATGATTCCTTTACCTATAATCTATTTCAACAAATCAGTATGCTTGGGAAAAACGTCAAAGTCGTACGAAATGATGCCATTACAATAGAAGAAATTCAAGAAATGATGCCAGAAGCTATTATTTTATCCCCTGGACCAGGAACACCTACTGAAGCGGGCATTACTGTAGATGTTATCAAGGAGCTGTATCAAAAATTTCCTATTTTAGGAATATGTCTTGGGCATCAATCAATAGGGCAGGCCTTTGGGGCAAGTATCGTGCAAGCCAAAAACATTATGCATGGCAAGCTGTCACCATTACAATACGCTCAAACGGGTTTATTTGCGCAATTAACTGGGGACATACAAGTAATGCGTTATCATTCCCTCATTATTGAAGAACAAACTTTGCACAAGGATTTTAACATTGTCGCAACAGCTGAGGACGATGGGGAGATTATGGCCATTCAACATAAGAAATATCCTCTTTATGGTCTGCAGTTTCATCCTGAATCAATCGGCACAAAAGAAGGAAGTATAATGATGCATGCCTTCCTAGAAAGTATAGCCTAATACACATAAAAAAGCTGTCGTCTAATCATATGGATTTGGCGACAGCTTTTTAAGTTATTGTTTTTTGCCTGTAATTAGCTTAGCAATTTCTTCTAGTGTCATGGAAGAATCGACCTCATAGGAGCCAATTTGTAAGCTTCGAGCATATTTTGCATTGGCCAGTAGTAATTCCATCTCAACACTATTGGTAATAATACCGCCATCTTCAAGCTTTTGTGCAACAATATACGGCGTAATACCACTGTATATTTGCAGTGTCATCGTTGTGGCATCAGAGCTTGTTTCTTCAACGGGCTGTTCAGAAGAAGCTGTTGTAGAAGTTTCTTCAGTATGTATTTGGTTTAATTGTTTCTTTAAAGAGGCAATCTCTTTATTTGCCTGCTTTAACTTATTTTGCAGTTCTTCTACATGATCCTGATTGGAAGATTCTTGAGTAGGGAGACCAATATTCACATCAAAGCGATGTGCGAGTGCTAGCAAAGCCCCAACGAGAAAAATAGCAATGCCAAATGCGCGGATGGCTGATTTGTTCATAACTTATCGCCCCCCGTTTGCAATCACTTGACGAACTTGCTCTTCTGTTAAATTTGAACGAATACTGATATCAGCTACAGAAAGACCCTGTTTATTTAATTCAAGCACCTGACTAACGATAATTTGATGGATTGGCTTTGTTTGTGTTGTCGTTTGTGCAATCTTTGAAGTTTGTGCAGCCTGTTGGACAGCTTGCATAACTTGTTGAACTTTAGGGTTTTGTACATTAGTTACTGATTTTGATTTCACTTGAAACTCAGGCTCTAATAAAAGTTCTTCCTCTACCATTTTTAGGCGACGTTTTAAATTATTCGTTTCTTGAAATATGGAGATGGATAATTCTTCGACATCTTTTTCGATTTTTTTCGAGCTATTTTTGAAAAATCCCGATACAATGATCAAAAAAATCCCGATACTCATTAATAGGATGGATAAATCCAATAGTTTCACCTCGATGTAGTATGTAATTATAAGATATTTTACCATATGCAAACTTAATATGAAATGAAGGTAGATTTTTTTTCAGTTTATGTTATAATAGGTTAGTCGTATAAATCATGCTCAAATTTAAATTCTTGATATAGAGTGGGAGGGTTAATGATGCGCGTAAACATTACTTTAGCTTGCACAGATTGCGGCGAACGTAACTACATTTCTAAAAAGAACAAGCGTAACAATCCAGAGCGTCTTGAACTTAAAAAATATTGCTCTCGCGAGAAGAAATACACTCTTCACCGTGAAACTAAGTAATCGCTCATTAAGCCAAAACCACAAGTGGTTTTGGCTTTCTACATTTTTGCAAACATTTCGTTGTAACTGTAGATACGAAGTTTTACTATATAGGAGGTAGCCTGGATGGATAAAACAACATTACGAAACAAGGTCCGAGATGCTCTCGCGATAATGAAGGAAGATTCATATCGTGGACAATCATTAGCTGTAATAAATAAAGTGCTACAGGAACCATATATAATAGAAGCAAATATAATTGGCATGACCATTTCAAATAAGCCAGAAATCGACACAATTCTCTTAATAGAAGAATTATGGAAATGTGGTAAAAAGGTCGCTGTTCCAAAATGCCATCCAAAAACAAGAGAAATGTCATTTTATGCCATTGAATCATTTGCTCAACTTGAAACTGTATATATGCATTTGCGTGAGCCTATTCCAGAAAAATGTGAGTTTGTTGACGCAAGTGAGATGGATGTCATCCTTGTGCCAGGTGTTGTTTTTGATCCCTATGGCTATCGAATCGGCTATGGCGGTGGTTATTATGACCGCTATGTATTAAACTATAAAAAGGGTAAACTGATGTCTCTGCTCTTTGATGAGCAAATCATTGATCGTGTTCCTACCGAAGAGCATGATTGCCCAGTAGACATCATTGTGACACCGACAAAACGTATTGACTGTCGAGTACAACGAGGAGCGAACGAAAATGGATAAAATGTTAGATATTTATGAACTCTTGAAAAAATATGGTACTTATATTTATACACGTGATCCGATTGGCGATTTAATGTTAATGGAGGATGAAATGCGTGAGCTCTATAAAGCAAATGTACTAGACATAAAAGACTACCAAATGGCGTTGTTACTCATTCGACAAGAAACAACAAGACTTCGTATAGAAGAGAATAAAAAGTAATGTTTGAAATATAATGTAATTGGGTATTGTAAAATTAATGTAACATGTATGTAATATTCTGAAAAACAGTGGGTTTCCGCTGTTTTTATGTTTTTGCGAAACTTTTTACAATACAAAACGTATATATAGATATCTGGTGCATAGAAGAGCGAGGAGAAAAAAATTTCCAAAAGATATGTGTTGATTATCTGTTAAAAAAGGATTAAGATATATTTTGTTTCCGTAACAAAATGTAAAAAATTATTATTTTTTTGTAAGGAAGTAGGGAGGATGTTAGGAATGAAATCAATAAAGTGGCCTAAACATTCATTTATGATACTAGCAATTATAGCAACATGGATCAAAACGGTCATTGTTTACCACACTAGCTTTGAGATGAAAATTGAAAATGCAATGCAACAATTTATTTTGTTTATTAACCCATTAAGCTTTTTGCTGTTTACGTATGGTTTATCACTATTCTTTAAATCAGCAAAGGCTAGAAATCGTTATTTGATTACGCTGAGCATAATCTTATCAATTGTCCTGTACGGGAATGTAGCGTTCTATCGATTCTATAATGACTTTATTACACTACCGGTATTATTCCAGACAAGTAATTTTGGTGATTTAGGAACTTCAATAGCAGCGATTGTTGAGCCTTGGGATGTATTATATTTCATTGATGTTCTTATTTTAATCTTAGCGAATAAGTTTTTACCAAGAATGAAAGAAGCGTTCAAAGTGAATATTGAATTCCGTCGTGCATTCTTTGTACTGGCGATTGCTATGACATTCTTAAACTTAGGATTAGCAGAAACAGAACGTCCACAATTACTAACGCGTAGTTTTGACCGTGAATTATTAGTAAAGAACATCGGTACGTACAACTACCATTTGTATGATATTTATATTCAATCTAAATCATCTGCACAGCGTGCGTTAGCGGATGGTAGTGAACTTGTAGAAGTGAACAACTATATTCGCTCTAATCAGGCAGCAGTTAACCCAGAGATGTTTGGGAAATATAAAGATCGCAACTTAATTGTTGTGTCTATGGAGTCTTTACAAAACTTTGTCATTAACAACGACATGAATGGTCATGAAATTACGCCATTCTTAAACTCTTTAACAAAAGATAAAGATACGTATTATTTCAATAACTTCTATCACCAAACGGGCCTAGGAAAAACATCTGACTCAGAGTTTATTGTAGAAAACTCATTGTTTGGATTAGGTCGAGGCGCTGTGTTCTTCACTCATGGAGGAAATACGTATAATTCAATGGCTGAACGCCTTGGAGAAAATGGATACTTTACAAATGTCATGCACCCTAATAATAAATCATTCTGGAACCGTGACATGATGTATCAATCGTTAAAAATAAATAAATTCTACGATATAGATTCATATACTGTTGAAGAAGGGCAAGCTGTAAACTGGGGAATGAAAGATACTCCATTCTTAGAGCAATCGGCTGCTTTAATGAAAGATATGCCACAGCCATTCTATTCAAGACTGATTACATTAACGAACCATTATCCATTTACATTGGACCCAGAAGATATCATGATTCCTGAATATGATTCAAACTCAGGTACATTAAATCGTTACTTCCAAACGGTACGTTATATGGATGAAGCCTTAAAAGACTTCTTCCAACAGCTAAAGGATCAAGGTGTTTATGATAACTCTATTATCGTTATGTACGGTGACCACTATGGTATTTCTGAAAACCATAATAAAGCGATGGCACAATATTTAGGAAAAGATGAAATTACACCAATGGATAATGCAATACTTCAAGAAGTACCTTTATTCATCCACATCCCAGGAGATGGAGATGGTAAAGAAATGGAAGAGATTTCAGGGCAAATGGATTTACGTCCAACAATCTTACACCTTCTTGGTATTGAAACATCAAAAGACATGCAAATGGGTGCAGATTTATTCTCTCCTGAGCATGAGGACTTTGTTGTCTTCCGTGATGGACGCTTTATCACAGATAAATATGTCTATGCTGGTGAAGCTTGCTATGACAAGGCAACAGGTGAAGAAATAGACGGTGAGCCATGTCAAACATACGCTGATCGCGCAACAATGGAACTAGAAAATTCCGATGCTATTATTAATGGAGATCTGCTTCGCTTCTATGATGAAAAGACAGGTAATTTAAAGCAGGATTCAGTCAAATAACAAAAGGGAGATCTCATTACGAGATCTCTCTTTTCATAGTGTTGAAAAACAAAACTATCCATAGAATTTTTGTGAAAGGTGAAAATGGCTTCCCGTTGCAGGCTACTGGCTTTGTCGCTGACGCTTCGCTTTCGCGTAGAGCAAGGCTTCCTGTGGGCGAGCGTCGAGCTTTCCCCCTTGGAAAGGACGCTGGTGGAACGGAAATCAACCCCACACATTGCCAAAGGTTCTTTTTCTACTATTGACATCATCTTTTCTTTTTTTGATTGACAAATTGCCATAAGCAATTATAATAAGTGTAAATATCTGCATAACGAAGATTTGTTTTCACATTTCGGAGTATAAGAGTCAAAGGCATGGAAAAGAACGAGTAACTTTAATCGAACTGACAGAGAGTAGCCGGTTGCTGAGAGGCGCAAGGAACATTAAAGTGAATACATCTTGGAGCTGCGTACCGAATTATTAGTAGGCTACGACGGGGTTGCAGCCGTAATCATTGCAAAAGTATCGCTTCGGCTGTACTTCTTGAGGAGCGCTATGTGAATAGCTCTCAAAAAAAGGTGGTAACACGTTCATCAACGTCCTTTAGGATCATTCCTAAGGGCGTTTTTTTTTATGCCTTAATAGCAACGGTGTAAATATCTTTACATCATAATCAAATACCTCTTATAGAGCTTGCCATATTAATATTTAATATTACAAGGAGATGTTTTGTATGTTTTTAACACCAAAGGAGCAATTAGCGATTATTAAGAAAGGTGCTGACAAAATCGTAGATGAGCAGGAATTACTCGAAAAATTAGAGCGATCATATAAGGAACAGAAGCCTTTAACAATTAAATTAGGGCTTGATCCATCCGCACCAGATATTCATCTAGGTCATGCAGTCGTTCTACGGAAAATAAAGCAAATGCAGGATTTAGGGCATCATGCTGTCATTGTTATAGGAGATTTCACGGGACGTATTGGTGATCCTACTGGCAAAGCCAAAGGACGTGTAGCGTTAAGTGATGACGTTGTGAAGAAAAATGCCAAAACCTACTGCGAACAAATTTTTAAAGTGTTAGATGAGAAGAAGACGACAGTTCGTTTCAATAGTGAGTGGCTAGCAAAATTAACTTTTGAAGAAGTCATTCAGCTGGCAGCTACGACATCTGTTGCTCGTATTTTAGAACGCGAAGACTTCCAAAAACGTCACCACCAACAAATACCAATTGGGATTCATGAATTTTTCTACCCGCTTATGCAAGCGTATGATTCGGTTGAGCTAGAGGCAGACATAGAGTTAGGTGGAACGGATCAAACATTCAATATTTTAATGGGACGCACCTTACAAAAGCATCGAGGGGTAGAAAAACAAATTGCTATTTTTATGCCATTACTCGAAGGGTTAGATGGCGTTGAAAAAATGAGTAAGAGCTTAGGCAATTATATTGGTGTGAATGAAGCGCCTGAGGTCATGTTTAAAAAAGTAATGGAAGTACCAGATGCTTTAATCGTAAAATATTTTGAATTAGCAACAGATGAGCATCCACAACTAGTGCAGGCAATTCAAGAAAAGCTTCAAATGGGAGAAAATCCCCGTGATCTAAAATTACAATTAGCAGAGATTATTACAGCTTTATACCATGGACATGTCGCAATGGAGGAAGCAAAATTCTATTTTGAAGCAGCTTTTCAAAGAAAGGAAATACCAAAAAATATTCCCATACTGCTCTTAGAAATTGATAAGGAAAGAATAGAGGATATTATTCCACAATTAGTGGCAATTGATTTTATTCAAAGTAAAAGTGAGTTTTTACGGTTAATCAAGCAAAATGGGGTATCCTTGAATGGAGAAAAAATAGCTATCGATGATCTATCTCAAGTATTAATGAACGATGATGTGATACAAATTGGCAAGAAACGATTCCTTAGATTAAATAAGTAGTGAAAAACAAAAAAAGAGCAATCTCCAAGGAGACTGCTCTTTTTTTTTGTCTAAATTTTAGTGTAATTTTGGTGGATAACCGCTATGAACAATTGTCATGATGACGAACCATCCGAATACGGCAGCACTTAATAAGTTGAAAACAACGCTTAATAGGTTCTTTTCTTTAATTGCTTGGAATGTACCAAATACAGCTAAAATCGCTACTAGACCAAAAATAACCATTAATAAGTTCATTAAAAATAGACACTCCTTTCGACATCAGAAAATGAATGTCGTAAACAATATTCCTCCTTAATTGTAAACGTTGTATTTGTTTTTGTCGAGAACTAATATAGCGCAAACTATGAACATTTATCGTCAAATTGTGGCAAAGCCTGTATAATAGGAAGTTGAGGTGATAGTTATGATGAACGTACGAAGTTATTCTCTTGGCCCCGTCCAAACGAATTGCTATATCGTATCGAATAAAGAAAAAGAATGTATCGTATTTGATCCAGGTGAGGAAGCGGAACGTCTAATTAAAACAATCCGTAGTAATGGCTTAAAACCATTGGCCATCTTTTTAACCCATGCACATTTTGATCATATAGGGGCTGTGGATGCCTTACGTGAAATATTTGATGTTCCTGTATGGATTCACGAAAAGGAAGTTAGTTGGCTAGGAGATCCAATTAAGAATGGTTCTAGTAAATATGCCGCTTTACCTGATTATCGGGTTGCTACACCAGCACAAGACACAATCATCAAAAAAGAACAACTATTTGAAATCAGCAATTTTGTTTTTCAAGCTGTTTTTACACCAGGCCATTCACCTGGTAGTATCTCCTATCTATTTGAAAATGATGGTTTTGCCATTGTTGGGGATACGTTATTTGAGCAAGGTGTAGGACGGACAGATTTATTAGGCGGATCAACAAAAATATTATTAGAGTCTATCCATAATAAATTGCTGACATTGCCTGAGGATACTATTATCTACCCTGGACATGGTAATTATACAACCGTAGGCGCAGAAATGGAGACAAATCCTTTTTTAAATGGATTTTAAGCTGTGATAGCACATAAAAAAGCGTATCTCAACAGTAGTGAGATACGCGATTTTTTTGTATTAATGACCGCCACCAGGTACGTGAATGAATGTTGTATAGTACGTGAAGCCAGCGAAGAATACAGTTAAATATGCTCCGAAAATGTACATGTACATACGTTCTGAAAGGTTTAAGAAGCCTAATAATAAGAACAAACCTGTATTACCTAAGAATAATAGCGATACCTCGTTCATACCACCAAGGTAGAACATAACGGCAAAAATACCTGTCCAGAATGCCATAACTTTATACATATTATCCATGAAGATTTCCCCTCCTTTTGCCCACGACACAATAATCTCTTACTCATTATAAATGATATGAAAGGTGTCTGTAAACTGGAACTTCTCCGTCTTTGTGACAAACAAATGGATTTTTAATCTAGCTTTCGATTTCTGTCACGTTTATTTCATATTTACATAAATCACAATTATGTATCATACTTTCAATTTGCACAAATTCATTATTAGAAAACAATGCATCTAATTGTCCTTTTAAATAGGATTCATGTAATGAACAAACAATATCAGAATGCGCAGTAAGTTGCTCCTGGAATGGACAATTGAAAATGGAGAAGATCACTTTTTTGCCATGTTCTGTTTGCTGAATTTGTGGAATATAGCCAATTAATGCGGCATTGTCAGTTAATAGCTGAAGTTTCTCATCGAAGGAAAGGGAGTTATTTAACGTCAATTCAGCACTGATATAATTTTTCATTTGCTGGTATCCGTCTTGATAGCTAATTTCCTGACATTTAGTTAACGCAGATGGTCCAAAGTCTTGAATTAATTGAATCGTCCATTTTAATAAACGATCTTCATCACGTCTTGGGAAAGTTAGTGATACGCCTTTTTCTGAAGCTTTATAAACACGTCCAGGTCTACCACCTTTACCTGTTTTCATATAGTCAGCAGAAATAATATTTATTTCAGAAAGCTTTGTTAAATGAAGTCGAGCAACGTTAGGGTGGATGCCAAATTTATCAGCTATATGTTGTACTGTGACTGTTTTTTTCTCTTGCAATATGTACTCATAAATAGAGTATCTTGTTTCATCGGCTAATGTACTAGTAATTTTCAATGGATGGATCATGTGCTTCACCTCTTTTAATTTTTTTAAAAATTATGTTCGTCTACCAAGTGTTAGGAAAATAATCATGTTTATTCTATTATATTGTATTATTGAAAAAGATACAGTTCATTTCGACATAAATATTAATTTTTTCATGTATTTATGTTCTTTTTTAGTGGAAAATTGCACTTTATCCACATTTTTATAGCAAAAATAATTTTTGGTAGGAAATTGTATGACAAGTTTTTATTTTCAAAAAAGGGCTTTTCTCGTGTCAACTTCCTATTTATACTAGGAAATAACGAATAGAGCGGTCATATTCGAATGAACTAGAAATGAGGTGCATGTATGCAGAGTTTTGAAACAGTTGTTGAACAAAAATGTGAGCAACTTTTACTAAAAGCTTATCATTTTGGTGCATCCGATTTATTGCTGGTTCCAGGCAACATGAAATATCGGATATTTTTTAGAAAATACGATAAGCTTCTCCAAGCTGGAGAACTGCCAAATGATCTCGCTGAAAGAGTGATTTCCTATTATAAATTTCTTGCAGAATTAGACATTAGTGAGCGTCGTAAACCTCAAAGCGGCTCCTTCCAAAAAGCAATGGAGCAAAATCCTTACGCCTTTCGAGTATCCACACTGCCTTCCGTATTTTTAAAAGAAAGCTTGATAATCCGTTTACTTCTCCAAAATCATGCATTCCCACTAACTTCCTTAAGCTTTTCCAAAAGTGCAGCACATAAATTAATGGAGCTTGTGCAAAAACGACAAGGTCTACTGTTTTTTACAGGAGCAACAGGCTCTGGCAAGTCTACCTCACTCTATTCCTTAATCCACTACTGTTCCACTGAATTAAATCGTCATGTGATTTCATTAGAAGACCCTGTAGAGAATAACCAAGCAAATTTACTTCAAATCCAAGTAAACGAACGTGCAGGCGTTACATATGCTACAGGGCTAAAAGCCATTTTACGTCACTCACCTGACGTGATTATGATTGGTGAAATTCGAGATAATGAAACTGCTAAAATCGCAATCCAAGCATCCTTAACAGGGCATTTAGTTGTCTCAACGATTCATGCAAAAGATTCAATTAGTTGTCTTTATCGTTTAATGGACTTAGGTGTGTCGATAGAGGAGCTTCGCCAAACTGTTATTGGTATTGTGGCGCAAAAACTTTTTCAGATTTCTGCTGTCCATGATGAGCGTCGAGCGGTCTATGAAATTTTATATGATGTTCATCTGGCAAGAGCTATTACTGCTATTAAGGAAAAGGGAGACTATGAACTTCCCTATGACTTAACATTAATGGGACAAAAAGAATTAGTGGAGAGCCATTATGCAGCTACAAATATACATCGATAAACTAGTTCATTCTTACAACAAAGCTACAAAATGGCGTGTAAAGGAAAAAGCTCAATTTTTTAATCGATTATGTGTGCTTATGCAGGAGGGTTATTTATTCCCGCAAGCCCTTTCAATGCTACTACCACATCATATTGAGGCACACGAGGAAATACAGCAGCAAATCGATGAAAAACTAAGACAAGGAGTAGGTGTAACAGGGATACTTGAAACATTACAGCTGGCTAAGCATTATTTAATGGCGGTTACGGTGGCAGAAAACAATGGCCATATGATAGAAGCTTTGAGAGGTGTCGCTAAGCAGATAACGGTAAGTGAAAAGACTAGGAAAAAGCTTATAAAGCTACTTATTTATCCCGTCACACTAATTATATTTTTGTTGTTGTTATTTTTTGTGTTTCGAACAATTTTTTTACCAAACATAGAAAGATTGGTAGCCACTCGTACCAATGAATCAGAGGAGACAAGTATTGCTTTGTCTAACATGTTATTACATGTTCCAGATGTAGTCATCCTGACAGCTTTCATCGTAATCGCAAGTATTTTAATTTTCCATCTTTATCTCAAACGACAGCCCACTGCTCATCAACTCACAATATTATTAAAGATCCCCTTTATTCAACTCTTTATTAGACTATCATTGACAAGACAATTTGCTGCTTATTTGGGGAGCTTACTTCAAAGTGGCTTTTCATTACAAGCTAGCCTCCAACTATTAGAGGAACAGGAACTTCAACCTTTTCTACAAGTACTTTCCCAGCGTATAAAAGAAAGGGTCATTTTTGGTGAATCATTGGCACGAGCGATAACAATGATGGCTGTTTTTCAGAAGGATTTTTCAATTTTTGTAGAGCATGGCGAGCAGAGCGGATATTTAGGAAAAGAATTAGCTTTATATAGTGAATTATTAATGGAAAAACAGGAGCAACTTTTTCAAAAAGTACTGGCGTTTGTGCAACCTAGCTTCTTTATCCTCATTGCCATCTGTATAGTAGCTGCCTATGTCAGTTTATTATTACCAATTTATCACATGATTGAATTAGTTTAGGAGGAAAAGTATGAAACGTATCACACAACAAGATGGGTTTACGCTGATAGAAATGTTAATCGTTTTACTAATCATATCGATTCTTATTTTGATTACAATTCCAAATGTGACGAAGCATTTTGCCACAATAGATGAGAAGGGTTGTACGGCTTATGTAAGCATGGTGCAAGGTCAGGTAGAGGCATATCGAGTGGATTTTATGGTATATCCAACTTTAGACGATTTAGTTGCTGAAGGTTATTTGAAAGAAAATGAAACGACATGTCCTAATAAAGAAGAAATAGTGATTACGAAAGAAGGAGAGGTACGTCTAGCCAATGCCAAATTGGAGACAGGTTCAGATAACTGATAAACGTAATAAAAATGGTGGTTTTACGATTCTTGAACTGCTTATCGTCTTATTTCTTGTTATGAGTTTAACAGCGATTGTTAGCAAATTCACATTCAAAATAGCAGAAACCAAAGAATTACAACGCTTTTTTACGCAAATGCAACTAGATATTCAGTATCTTCAAACCTATAGCATGAATGAACGGCAATATATAGCGATGAAAATAATAAGTCCCACTAATCGTTATGTTATTCAAAAGGATTTTTATACAAATTTATATGAACGTCCTTTTCCAAAGGGCGTTGAATTTTTGAACGCAGAAAGCTCGATTCATACACTCATTTATAATTACAATGGCAATGTTATGTCAGCTGGAACCTTTGCATTTAAAACACCTCAGGGAAAGAAGAAAGTAATCATAACATTAGGACGAGGGAGAGCTAGGGTTGAATGAATCGGGCTATTCTTTTGTAGAAACCATTTTAGCCATGGGCATTTTAATGTTACTTTGTACTTCATTGTCACCCATTACCTATACGATGAAAACAAATCTTTCAAATAAAAAACAGGAGATGATAGCGGCTGAAACAGCATATGAGGGCTTAAAACGATATCATATTGGACGACAAACAGAGGGATCTAGGACAATTGATCAAGTTGATTATCAATGGGTGTTTGATGGCCAAGAAGTTTGTGTACGTTTTCATAATACATGTGAACTGCGCAAAAAATGTATCCAGCTTATAGGTGAAGTACATGAATAACAAGGGCTACACATTATTAGAAGCCATGTTTCAGTTAGTCGTTTTTGTGCTTGTTTCACATCTTTTTGTCCTATTGATGCTTTGGTTTGCTGAAATGAGGTCTACCATGCTAACGGATGAGCAAACAAAGTGGGAACTTTTTGTTTACGATTTAAATCACTATCTAAAAGACCTTTCCGCATTTTCTATGCGTGAAGATCAAAAAAGGATTACGCTCCAAACAGCGGGTATACTTCGTCATATCGATTGCTATTCTAATGTTATTCGTGAGCAAGTAAATGGTGGACATGTCCCCATGCTGATAGGGGTCCATAAATGTCGATTTAACTATACAGAAAACACGCTGACGGTAGCTGTCGAAATGACTAACGGTGTTCAAAGGGAGCGGAGCTTCTATGTGCCAATTATTGAAAAATGATAGAGGGGCTATTTTTTTGATCGCAATTGCATTATTATTTTTTGTAACTACTTTTGTTCTTGCGTATTGTATGTCTTATGAAATGCAGTTTCGAACATATGATGGGCTAGAAAAATTGAATGTTCGAGCTACGATAAATTTATTGGGACAAATTTTGTCAGACAGTGTAGAATCGTAGTTATAAGAAGGTGATCCGAATTGCGAAAAATATATTTAGTTGGCTTTATGGGCAGCGGTAAAAGTGCGTTAGGAAGACGTTTAAGTTATTTATTAAAGATGCCATATTATGATATGGATCATGAGATTGTGCGACAGCAGGGAATGACAATTCCACAGATTTTTGAAAAATACGGGGAGGCCCATTTTCGAGAAATAGAAACAGAATTTTTGAAAAAATTCAGGGACGAGGCTTGTATTATTTCTACAGGTGGTGGGGTTGCTATTAATGCTGAGAATCGAAAAATTATGAGACGCAGTGGATTAGTGTTTTTTTTAGATGCGGCGTTTGAAGATATTTATAAACGAGTTCAGCACGATCCAAATAGACCTATTGTACAGAGCTCTACGAAGGAGGAACTAGAGAGTCTGTATCATTACAGAAGAAAATTCTATCGTGAAGTAGGACATATCCAGGTACTGACAGAAGGTAGAACCATTCGTCAAATTCTAGAGTATTTAGTATTTCAAGTGAAAAGATTAAAAAACGAACGATGAAACCAATAATATCATTGAATGTTCGCCTTTTATTATCTTTTAAAAAATGATTGCCTTTTCAATGCATTTAATGTTAGGATATAGACAAATAAGTAACTAAATGTTCATTGAATACTAAATAGTACCAAGATGTATCTTGGGCGGATGATTGTGCGGGGAGAGCGCGTGTAGACGCCACCGAAGGAGCAAGTAGCAATGGGCTATGAATCTCTCAGGTAAAAGGACTCGTACAAGACGCAACTCTGGAGAGAGCTGTAGTATAACAATAGCAGCCACCAAAGGGGAAAGCCGACTGATTGGCAGTGTAAAAATTTGCGAGCCAGTCTGGTGTAACTTTCAGGTGCAAGGACAGAGAATCCCGAAAAGGGGTTCGTCTGTCTTTTTTTATGTCAACAAGTACTTGATGTGAGCAATGGCAAGCATGGACTGTACTAATACAAAAAGCAGACGAACTACTACCAGTAAACATGTAATGAACAATAAGGGGGCAAAAAACAATGACGAATGAATTAAAACGTACACCTCTATTTGAAGAATATGCGAATTACGGTGCTAAAACGGTTGACTTCGGTGGATGGGAATTACCAGTTCAATTCTCTTCTATTAAAGAAGAACATGATGCAGTGCGTAATCGTGCAGGTTTATTTGATGTATCACATATGGGAGAAATTTTAGTAACTGGTCCCGATGCATTAAATTTTTTACAAAATCTTTTGTCTAACGATGTGTCAAAAATAGTTGAAGGTCAAGCGCAATACACAGCGATGTGCTATGAAGATGGTGGCGTTGTTGATGATTTATTAACATATAAACTAGCGGACAATCACTATTTACTATGCGTCAATGCAGCAAATATTGAAAAAGACTATGATTGGATGATGGAAAATCAACATCAATATGATGTGACGATTGATAACCAGTCTGATGCATATGCTCAAATCGCACTTCAAGGACCATTAGCGGAAGAAGTTCTTCAATCTTTAACTTCGACTGATGTAAGTGCTATTAAATTCTTCCGTTTCCAAGAGGGCGTTGAGGTTGCAGGTCATAAAGTCTTAGTTTCTCGTAGTGGTTACACAGGAGAAGATGGCTTTGAATTATATGGCGCTCCAGAAGATATTAAAGCACTATGGGTTAAAATTTTAGAGGTAGGTCAAGACAAGGGCGTTGTCCCTGCAGGTCTAGGATGCCGTGATACACTGCGTTTTGAAGCGGGTCTACCACTTTACGGACAAGAGCTATCAGCAACGATTTCTCCACTTGAGGCGGGTATTGGCTTTGCTGTGAAACTAAATAAAGAAGACTTTATTGGTCATGAAGCATTAGTAGCACAGAAGGAAAATGGTCTTCCACGCAAACTTGTAGGAATTGAAATGATCGATAAAGGAATTCCACGCCATGGCTACAAAGTGTTTAAAGATGGTAAGGAAATCGGTGAAGTAACAACTGGAACACAGCTTCCTTCATCTAAACGTAATGTTGGTCACGCATTAATTGACAGTCAATTCACAACAATCGGAACTGAGTTAGAAATCGAAATTCGTGGGAAGCACTTAAAGGTAATTACAGTAGAAACACCGTTTTACAAGCGTTCAAAATAATAGTTGAAAAGAGGGACCTACATTTATGAAACATCGTTATTTACCAATGACGGAGCAAGATCAAAAAGAAATGTTAGACGTAATCGGTGTATCCTCAGTAGATGAATTATTCGAGGATATTCCTGAGAAAGTCCGTTTTAAAGGCCTTTATGACATTAAGGAAGCAAAATCAGAATCGGCTTTATTAAAAGAATTATCGGCACTTGCTGCTAAAAATAAGGACACAAATGCTAATGTATCGTTTTTAGGTGCAGGCGTCTACAACCACTATAAACCAGTGATCGTGGACCATGTGATTTCTCGTTCAGAGTTCTATACAGCATATACACCATATCAACCAGAGATTTCACAAGGTGAGCTACAAGCAATCTTTGAATTCCAAACAATGATTGCAGAGCTAACGGGTATGGATCTTGCAAACTCTTCTATGTATGACGGTGGTACGGCATTAGCAGAGGCAGGTATGTTGGCAGCTGGACATACGCGTCGTAAGAAAATTTTAGTGTCTGAAACAGTGCACCCAGAATATCGCGATGTTGTTGCTACATATGCCTATGGTCAATCCATTGAAATCGTGACGATTCCTCACAAAGATGGTGTAACAGATGTGGATGCATTAAAAGAGTTAATCGATGACAACACTGCAGCTGTTATTGCTCAATATCCAAACTTCTTTGGTCAAGTAGAGGATATTCAAGTTATCGCGGATATTGCACATGAAGCGAAAAGCTTATTCGTTGTGTCTTCAAACCCACTTGCATTAGGGATATTAACGCCTCCTGGTAAACTCGGTGCTGATATTTGTGTAGGTGATGCCCAAGTATTCGGTATCTCTGAAGCATTCGGTGGTCCACACTGTGGTTTCTTTGCTGTTACAACGAAATTAATGCGTAAGGTTCCAGGTCGTCTTGTTGGTGAAACTGTGGATGGCGAAGGTCGTCGTGGTTATGTATTAACATTACAAGCGCGTGAACAACATATTCGTCGTGATAAAGCAACATCTAACATTTGTTCGAACCAAGCACTTCTTGCACTTGCAGCATCTGTAGCAATGACAGCTCTAGGTAAACAAGGTATTCGTGAAATGGCTACACACAATATTACGAAAACACGTTATGCAAAAAATGCCTTTGAAGCAGCAGGATTTACAGTAGCATTCCAAGGTGCACACTTTAACGAAATCGTTATTAAAACGAATAAATGTGTGAAGGAAATCAACAAAGGCTTAATTGAAAAAGGGATTATCGGTGGATATCCTTTAGGTCAAACTTATGACTCTCTTAAAAATCATGTGCTAATCGCAGTAACTGAATTACGCACAAAAGAAGAAATTGATGCACTTGTTGCAGAAATGGGGGCTCTTCATGCATAACGAAAATCAATCACTCATTTTTGAAATTACAAAAGAAGGTCGCGTTGGCTATAGCTTAGAAGCGCTTGACGTACCTGAAGTGGATCTAGCAGATTTATTACCTTCAAACTTAGTACGTACAGAGGCTGCCGAATTGCCAGAAGTGTCTGAGCTTGATATTATGCGTCATTACACGGCACTTTCTCGTAGAAACCATGGAGTAGACTCTGGCTTCTATCCCCTTGGCTCTTGTACGATGAAATATAATCCAAAAATTAACGAAGCGGTTGCACGACTTTCTGGTTTTGCAAATGTTCACCCATTACAGGATGAATCAACTGCACAAGGTGCAATGGAGCTTCTGTATGATCTACAAACGTCTTTAGTAGAAATTACAGGAATGGATGAAGTGACATTACAACCAGCAGCGGGTGCTCATGGTGAATGGACAGCATTAATGATGATTCGTGCATTCCATGAAGCGAATGGAGAAGGACACCGTAATAAAGTGATCGTTCCTGACTCAGCTCACGGTACAAACCCAGCATCAGCAACAGTAGCAGGCTTTGAAACAATCACTGTTAAATCTGATGAAAATGGCTTAGTAGATATCGAAGACCTGCGCAAAGTAGTAGGCTCTGATACAGCTGCTTTAATGCTAACAAACCCGAATACACTTGGTTTATTTGAAGAAAACATTATCGAAATGGCGGAGCTTATCCACTCTGTAGGCGGTAAAGTGTACTATGATGGTGCGAACTTAAATGCCGTTATGAGTAAAGCACGTCCTGGCGATATGGGCTTTGACTGTGTGCATTTAAATCTACACAAAACATTTACTGGTCCACACGGTGGTGGCGGTCCAGGTTCAGGTCCAGTAGGCGTAAAAGCCGATTTAATTCCATTCCTACCAAAACCAGTACTAGTGAGAACGGAAGACGGAACATACCACTTCGATTACGACCGTCCGCAATCAATTGGTCGCGTAAAACCTTACTATGGTAACTTTGGTATCAATGTTCGCGCATATACGTACATTCGTACAATGGGTCCAGATGGCTTAAAAGCTGTTACAGAATATGCTGTATTAAACGCTAACTATATGATGCGTCGTTTAGAGCCATTCTACGATCTACCATATAACCGTCACTGTAAACACGAATTTGTCTTATCAGGTCGTCGTCAAAAGAAATTGGGCGTTCGTACATTAGATATTGCAAAACGTCTATTAGACTTTGGCTACCATCCACCAACAACGTACTTCCCATTAAATGTGGAAGAGGCGTTAATGATTGAGCCAACAGAAACAGAATCAAAAGAAACATTAGACGCATTCTGCGATATCATGATTCAAATTGCTAAAGAAGCAGAAGAAAATCCATCTATCGTGCAAGAAGCACCACATACAACAGTCGTAACTCGTCTAGACGAAACACGCGCTGCTCGTACACCTGTACTGCGCTATCAAAAAGCATAATGTACAAAAACCGTTCACGTTATGGTGAACGGTTTTTTTATGCGAGTTTACATGTATTACAAACTATACATAAAAATATAGTAATTGATATAATGACATTAATTTGTAAATAATTATATTGTACATTCGATTTTCGAAGGGAGATTACCATGCAGGCCACAATATCTGAATTGAGCTTACCAGCAAACAGTCTATTACATAATACATATAAAATAATACGAGTTCTTGCCACTAGTAAATTATCCTTTGTCTATATTTCTGAACATATAAAAACGGGAGAGCGATTAATCATTAAGGAATTTTTCCCTATGGAACTAGCGCTACGGGATTTGGATAACAAGGCTGTAATCAATCGTTTACCTTCTACAAAGGAAAAATTTGAGGAATTAAAGGAGAGATTTCTATGTGAAGCATTCATGATCCAGCATTTACACCATCAAAATATAGTGAAGTATAGACATCATTTTATTGAAAATGGTTCTATTTATATGATTACAGATTATTATGATGGGGTATTATTGGACCAATATATACATAGATATACTATTCATGAAAGGCATCATCTATATGAAGAAATATTCCTACCGTTAATTGATGCTATCTCGTATTTACATAGTAAGGGTATTATTCATCGGGATATAAAGCCGAATAATATTATCATCGATGCGCAAGGGAAACCTCGCTTATTGGATTTTGGTTCAGCTATTTATTATAAAAAAGTCAAAGAATATCAAATATTTACTACTCCAGGGTACTCACCGATTGAGCAGTATTCCATTAAAGGGGAGCAAGGCATTTATACAGATATTTATAGTTTAACGGCAACTTTATATTACGCATTAACGAACGAAATTCCACTAGATGTTTCTCAAAGGTTAATCGAGGATAAACTTGTGAATGTGAGAAAATATAATACAAAAGTGAGTATTCCTATGTCGATAACTATTTTGTGGGGCTTGCAAGTGCAGCGTAATAAAAGATGCTCGTCCCTTTCTTTTATTAAATACATGATTATTTTGGAAGAAAAGTTCAAATGTCTAAAGAACTATTTAAAACAAATTAATTCTAAAAGACCAAAATAACTATTGGAATAATACTTTTTATCCATTTTTCTGCATAAGGTGATAAACGAAGAAAGCAGCTTTAGGCCTACTAATAATTGGACCTTTAGTTGTTTTTTTTATAAAAAAATAGGATTAATTCATTATTTACCTAAAAAATATCATAAATATTACCATGTAATATTTTTATTAATAGGACCTTAAAATGTTTTTATTTACAATATATTCTATTGTAAATATTGACATTAATTTTAGGTATTGTATAGTTACGTTTGTGATACATAAAACCATTAGTGAATTTTGTATAAAAAATGCATAAAGCTGAATTCGAGTTTCTCGTACATAAAATTAGTACATTATTGTTTTTATTGTAAAATTTTTTCTTAAATGTTTATATTATCTTAATTTAAGTGTAGGAATGTCTTTTTAGATGCTCGAATCTAGTAGTTTTACAATTCTAATCCTGTATTTTTTACTCACTAATGTTTATGCTTACTCGAAATTCGTTATCTAAAGGAGGGATGGCTGTAGAAATATACAGCCAAATGAATGGAGATTATTAGTCAAACAAACCGAACAATGCTCTTTGAAGAAATAAACCCAGAGAAATTGGATTTAATTACGCTTGTTGGCGATGTAAAAGGAATCGACAGTCTAAGTGATGAAAAGATCAAGGAAATTAGTCAACATCTTCTTGTAAAAAGCTTCGACGAATTTTTAGATAAGTTTTCTCCTACTGTTTATTCATTTTATAATGCGGCAAACCAAAAGGTTATGTATACCTTAAAAAAACCTGAAGGCATTCAAGATGATTGTATATCTGAAATAGCAATCGATCAAAATAACGATTTTTTAAAGATGCTATTTACGCTCATTGATACAAAAAGAAGCCAAGGCATCACGAATGTAGATTTTAAATTTGAAAATTTACTAGACATGATTTCTCCTAAAAAAGTCATGGATGATATTCGCCAAGTTCGTAAGGAAATTCATTACCTATACGGTGAATATGACAAGCTAGATGAGGGAGATCCGAAAAAATTAGATACGGGTGACAAGCTAAATCTTATGTTTGAAGTAGCAAGTAGAAACTACAACAATGTAATGGCGATGTTACCATTAGCAATCGAAGATATTAAAACAAGATTATTATTAGGTGCTAGTCAAGATGAGGATGAGTCAGAAAAATTACAAATCGGTACACTTACTATTGGTGATAATGGCGAATTAAAAATTATTGAGGCACCTCAAACGAATAGTTCTGAACTGATGGTCATTGAAGAAAATAGTAACTACGGCTTGAGTACTGTTTTCGAAGAAGACTATGAAGCAATTACGGAAACGCCATCTTCCTATGTGAAAGATTTAGTTGTGAGAACGTTCTCGCCTTTACCAGCTGTAATTGCCGAATTTGATGTAGAAACGGAAGTTCAAAATTACAATACATACCTTGAGTTCTATAAGGATGCAAAGGATGAATTTGTGAAAACGGTTAAGCCTTTAGTCGAAAAGCTATTAGGCGTCAAAATGTACTTCGATCAATATGCTACGAAAAATAAAGGAATGCAGCCTTCATTACTAGTTACAAACACGAAGCTCGATATGCTCGTGAAAAGTAATAACCTGCCAAGATTACGCACGTATTTAAATACGGTTAACGCTAAAAATGATTTTACAGATACAGTATGGTATGGCATTGTACCTGCTTTAGAATTAGAATCTTCTGGAAATATGAAAGTTAGCCGATCAAGATTCAAAGGGAATGAAAAGGTTACAAAGCAAGAGGGTAACACAATGGAATCTTTATCAATCCTCTTAGATACGGTAAAAGATTACAAGGTGCAAATTTTCTTCAACTTTATGGCTGAAGAAGAAACAACATTCAACGGAATCGCAACTGCCGGGATTGATCGCCTGATCGATAAATGCTCCATTCTTGTCAGAAAAGATTTTAGTGAGTTCGCAATACCATGTTTACCAAACTTTACGATTATTCCAAAAGATAAATCAGGTGTTGTCATTGATACGAGAATGCATACTACCGAAAATGGCGCTCGTTTATCGAAAGAAAAGGAAGATATTTTAAAGCTATGGATCGAAGGAGTCTATGTAGGTGCTAGTTATGTAGCAGCAGGAATCGTTTCCGCCTACCAATGTCCAGAGTATTTAAAGGAATCATTTAGAAATGTAAAACGCAATTATCCTGGCGTTCGTTTTGATATTGAAGCTGGAGACAACTCACTTAGAGCAGTAACTACGATGGCAAAAGAAATTTCAGGTTTTACGAATAATATTAAAGACGCTATTAACAGCAGAAGCTTCGGTTTTGTATTCTCTTCCGAAAATGCCCAACTACAGGATAAAGATATAAGACGAATCACTGTATATAAAGCAAGAAGTCTAGCGATGGAAGAAGATGGATTTGATTCAATCTATAAAACGCAAGTTAGTACGTATATTGAAAGAATACTTCGTTTCCAATCTGGTGACTTTAAGCACGAGAATATCGTTCGCTTCTTTAGTAATAATCCAAGTAGTCAAAAAAGTAAGTGGCTGAATGATAAAGGTCATGTCAACTCTATTATTCATGATGGAGATGATATCGGCTACATCATTGATGAGAAAACAAGCTTATGTCAGATTGATCTTGTGTTTAACGGTAATGTTAAAAATCTTGAGGTCACGATTACTAAAGGGACAAGTGCTGTTAAAGCCTAACAATTTATTTATCTCAATTTTCAAGTATTTTAGACGGATGTTTAAGATTTATCATGTATAAATCTTTTAACATAAATATGAATTGAACGACTAATTGCTACTAATGAAAAATATTACATATTTCATAGTGCCAGGATAAAATATGGCACTGTGAAATGGATAGCTGTACTTAAATTTATTTCATTAGAACAGTTAGAAGTCACGATTCAACAAATTTTAGGAGGTACTAAAAATGGGTTTTGTATTAAAAGTAGAAGGATCAGAAGCAATTGAATTAGGCTTAGAAAGCATCATGACTGTCGAATATGAGACAGATACACCGAATGATTCTAACGCTCGCTCTACAGATGTAGGTGCAACTTTAAAAGTAAAAGGTAAAATTTTAACTGCCACTGATGGTGATAATTCTGATGATACGATGAAATTAGGATTATGGTCATTAATACCAGCTGAAAAAGCTGATTGCTACCGCAAAGTAACACTTGAAGTTATTTCAGCTGATCAAGTAGTAAGAAAAATTCATTTCCCAAATGCTTTCGTAGTGGATTATACAGAAAGATATGGTGACACAGAAGGTATTGGTGAGTTCTTCTTATTTATTAAGCAAAAGAAAGACAAAACAGACTTGGCAAAAATCGAGGGTGGCTACGCTGTCTAAGATTGCAGCAGGATAAAACACTACCAATTATCTAAGGAACTTTTATAGTTCCTTAGATTATTTTTAATAATCCTAAAATGGGGTTGAAAACATGAAAACGCATTATGAAACATTAGGTATAGACCGAAATGCAACACAAGAACAAATAAAATTAGCTTACCGAAAGCTCTCTAAAACACATCACCCTGATGTGAGTGGTGGAAATCAACAATCAGAGAAGATTTTTTTAGAGGTTCAAGAGGCCTATAAGGTGCTTAAAGATCCAGCGTTGAAAGAGACGTACGATGCTCGTCTCGATGGTACAGGTACGAGCTGGCAAAATGAACAAAAGAATGAAAAGCAGTCAAACGGACATCAATCTGCAGAGAAAAAGCCAGATTTTAATATGAATAATATTGAAAAAAACTTTGAACATTTCTTTGGTTTCAATCCAAAAACAAAGGAGATGTCCTCGACTCTTCATAAAAAAACGAAGAAAAATCCATTGGATACTACGGATTTATTCGAACGCTTTTTTAATAAATAAGCCATGAAAAAGAGAGGAGCGTGATTAGATGCATGAGCCATTTTCAGCTGAAGCTTACAGTGGAAATACACGGAAAAAAATGTTTATAAAAATTATCGATATCATTATTGTCACAATCGCCTTCTTTTACATTTTATATGTTTTTGTGATGAATCAGGATGTCCTTTTGAAATTCGTTATTGGGACGGTAATGGTCATACTTGCCATTATTTACGTCTCACTCAAATACGAAGCGAAGGCAATCACACAAGTGATGGCAAAGAAGGACATTTCCAAGCTTGTTCTCCTTAATGAACGTGGAGTAGAAATCGATGAATGGGAACTTGGCGATCAAATTTCTTTACTTATTGGTAAAAGTTCAGCTGAACACAAGGCAGATATTGATTTAAGTGGAACAGAGTATGAATCACTTGTGAATTATGAGCATGCTGTACTTAATTGTGTAGCTGGTATTTGGTATGTAGAGGATATCGATTCGGTTAATGGTGTTGGCTTAAAAAAAGCAAATAAGCGCGTAAAAAATAGATTACAACATGAGATTCCTTACCCATTAGGTAATGGAGACACAATATACATAGCGAATACACGAATTTTGGTTAAATAGAGAAAAAAATTCGTAACGAAGATGGGGGATATCGAAATGAGTTTGATTAGATGTACAAATGGTCACATGTTTAGTTCAAGAAGACATCGCAATATTTGTCCATACTGTAACGTGATGGTGGAGCAGGAGCAAAGACAAAATAGTCCTTCCTTACCTGTCGTTGAAGCAGATGATAAAACATTGCCCTACTTAGGAGAAATGGATGGAATAGATCCTGTAACAGGATGGTTAGTTTGCATTGAAGGACCACAAATGGGTAGAGATTATCGCATTTTATCTGAAAAGAATTTCATAGGTAGAGCAGAAGATATGCATATCCGTATTGCTGGAGACAATTCAATTTCTAAGCGTAATCATGCAGTCATTGTGTATGATCCTAAAAAACGTAATTTTTACTTACTGCCAGGAGATGCATCAGGATTAGCTTATTTGAATAATGAGGCAGTTTATACACCAACGGAATTAGCAGCCTATGATGTGATACAGCTTGGGAGAAGCATATTTTTATTTATTCCACTTTGTGGCGTTCACTTTGAATGGGAAAACAATCAAAGTGAGGAATGATGACATATGGACCAAAAGTTAATGCCGTACATAATTACATTCATCTTTATCATTGTACTCATCTTGTTACTCCTAATAAGAGGTATACTTGCGCAAAAAATGGATAAAGGAAAAATCTATATTGGGAATGGTCAAACAATTGGAAGACGTGATGAACAGGATGATTATTTCTCAACGGTCGAAACGACGTGTGGCACAATCGCGGTGCTTGCAGATGGAATTAGTGGTTTAGCCAATGGTCGGATGGCCAGCACGATCGCAGTAACAACCTTCATTGAAGAATTTAAAAAGCTGAGTAGCTTAAGTAATCTACCAAAGTTTTTTAAGGAAACTGCTATGGCAAGTAATCATATGATTGTGGAAAACTTAAATGGCTCAAATGGAGGAACAACACTAGTCACGGCCATTATTGATAGCGAAGGCTATCTTCATTGGGGAGCCGTAGGGGATAGCGTTCTCACGATCTTTAGAAATGGTGAGTTTTTAGCGATTAACCAAAAACATATTTTTGAATCAGTTCTAACCGAACGATATATTGCGGGTGAACTATCGCAACTTGAGGTTCAGGAAAATCCTCTCAAAAAGAGATTAATCAATTATTTAGGATATGCAGGCTTTAAAAATCTAGATACAGGTAATAATCCGATTCAGCTAAATAGAGGGGACAAGGTATGTCTTTTCAGTGATGGAATCTATGATGCTATAACGGAGGTTGAAATGGAAAAAATTCTCTCTCAGCAAGCTCCACCCTATGATTTAGCACAAAGCATGATCAAAGCCGTTGAACAAAAACGCTTAAAAAATCAAGATAATGCTACCATCGTGATTTTAGAAAAAACGTGGTGACGATGAATAGGGAATAGAGAAGGAGGAGACGTATGAGAAAGGAAAATTGCGACTTTAAAACTAGCTTTTTATCTGAAGCAGGGTCCTTTCTGCAAAATAAAGACTACTTTGCCTATACAGAACTAGACGATGTAGCCTGTTGGGTAGCTGTAAAGGGCTTGGATGCAGATCAGGAAATTAGTAGTGCAGAGCTTGCTGTAAAGGCTATTTTAGAAAAATTTATGGAAAAGCCAGCTATGTCAAGAAGAGCGATCAATAAATATCTTAAGCATGCACAAAATGTACTACAAGCGCAAAGCTTACGCGTAAGATTGAAGGCTAGTATCGTCATAGTTGTTTCGGATTACTCAAAAATGATTGTTGGTGTAGCGGGTAATTCGCGATTGTATCACTTCCGTAACGGTACATTATCCTACAAAAGTACAGATCAAAGTTTAGCGCAGGAAATAGTAAACAGCCAAAGCCGTTCATTAGATATTAGCCAGCATGAAGAAAGAGGGAATTTGTTGAATTACCTTGGCAAACCAAACAAATTTCAACCCTTTGTGTCTAAAAAAATGAAGCTTACTGATGGTGATGCCCTATTACTTTGTACAGCTGGCTTTTGGGAAGATGTCAGTGAGATTGAGATGGCTGACGCGTTGGAAGGTGTTAAGGATTCTGAACAATATACAGATTTATTGGAAGAAATATTGTTGAGTAGACAGAGAAAAGTGGTCGAAAATTATACGGTTGCTGCCATATTTGTTAACAAGGTATATCAGGAAACGAACAAAAACAAGATGAAGTATATAAAAATGATTGCAGCTGCATTAGTTTTAGCCTTGGTTGTAGGTGGCGGCACAATTTTTTATCAAGTAAAACAAGCAAAAAAATTAGCAGAGTTAACTGTCGAGATGAAGGACCATGAAAAAAGTGGCAATGTTTACTTTCAAGACGGAAATTATGATGAAGCGTTACTTGCATATAGTGAGGGAAGAAATGCGGCAAAAAAATTAAAAGATCCTATACATAGAAATTTATTAGCTAGAAAGTTAAGGGTGACCCAACTGATCATCAATGGAGATAAATCAGCGGAGACAGGGGAATTTACAGAGGCATTGACGCATTATGAAAAAGCTAAAAAAGAGGGCAAGCTTATTAATGGGTTTGGTAAGGAAGAAGTAGAGCAAAGAATTGCAAACATGGATTCCGTTGTTGACATTGTTGATGCAATAAAGGATGCAGATTTTCGTTTTGAGGCAGAGGACTACAATGGTGCTTTAGCACAGTATGAAAAAGCTAGAAAAAAAGCACTTGCCATTTCATTTACTGGAGAGGCGCAAATTAAAACAAAAATTGAAGACACAGAAGAAAAAATAAATGAATTGAAAAAGGCTCAAAAAGAATTAAAGGCAGAAGGGTTAGAGAAAAATGGGGATCAGAGCTATGCCCGTCAGGAATACGTCCAAGCGATAGAATCCTATACGCTTGCGCAGGAGATTTATCAAGAAACGGAGTTACTGGCAAAAGTTCTTGGCCTAGAGAGAAAGATTATGAATGCAAATGATAAATTAAACCCTGTTCCACAAGGGCAAGCAGCAGATAATGCAGTACCTAATGAAACAGAGCCACCAATAGATGAGGTCACTGATGCCAGTTAGCATTCAAATTCTGAGTCATGAAAGAAGGAAAGTAAATTGTTAAAAGAACTCATGTTTGAACGTTTACGAAAAATAGAAAATCTCGAGCAACGTCAATTACTAAAGGATATTGTAAGTGGCGTTTTTGTAAATTTAATCGATTATCAAGAGGACATGAACAACAAGCTTGAAGAACGTATTTTCAATGAAATCGATGATTATGAGAATAGATATGATATTTACACAACGCTTAGCGCACGAGAAGAGGTTGATCCCATTCATGATTGTTTGTTTCCGATATGTCCAACAGATTTAGAAGATACAAACATAAACATGGAGAATTTGCTTGAAGCCATTAAAAATAATGAACCTGCAATGCTCATGACATTATTTTTAGCGTGTGATTCTATCGAAATTCAACATTTACTGGCACAACAACGAATTTTCAATGGTCATCTAGCTACATCGCAAGGATTGGTCGAAGTAAAGCTAAGTCTTACTAGGAATAATCGTTATTTGCAAAAAATTAAAGACCTTTATTCAATTTTCCAAATAAATGGTCTTCCTTGGAAAACAATCAATCATCCATTTGTCAATAAGTTCTTTGATGTCATACTTGTAGGCTGTCCCCCATTACATGAGGATGTAGAAGTTTTCGAAGTTACGATTGATTTAGAGGAATATGAGCAGCAAAAACGATTACATATGGTTCCACTTTGGAATATTCAACGGCACGAGGTTAAGAATAGTGGTTTTCCATTTCCAGCCATCGATAAAATTAATTATGAGCATGTCTTATCGTTACGAAAAACGGGCACTCAACATGGTTATCTCGTTGAGACGGAAGAAGAGACAATCACCTATATAAAACGTTCAGACAGTGAATTAACTATTGTTTCACCTCAGGATCAGTCAGGCGTATGGCAGCTACTTAAAATTGCTAAAGTAGAAAAAGAACAAATAGGCAAATTAACTTATGAACTAGTGTCGAATCGGCGAAATGAGCACTTTATGCACAAGCTCTCTAGTAAATATAATGTCAATGTTTCAACAAAGGGAGAAATAATTCGACTAATAAACTCCTTTGAGGCAGCAGACAATCTTGAGCTTTTGAGAATAGATATTTTGGAGGGGCATGTAAATAATCATGATTTGGTGCATCCATTTTTAAAAGACGTAACAGAAGATGCCAGCCATAAGAAGACGATGCTATTACAATTTCTATCAAAACAAGATCGAGATTTTATTACAAATGATGTCCTGAGCTTTCTCCTTGCTGAAGTTCAAAGACATTTCACTGAATATAAATGTGTAGGTAAATGGTTATGAACTATATTTGGGATTTACTTATCCAAGCCGAAGAAGAGGGCTTTTTAACAAAGGATACTTACTTTCACCTTGCCAAAACCTATTCACCCTATATGGAGCTCAGCCCACAACTATTAAATTCACAGGTAATAGAGCAACATGTGGAAGTCAATCCCTATTATCGTTACTTTCATATTTTTAAAGACCTCTTTCAACCAGATCATACGACTGATGAGGCCTTTAGAGACGCTTTATTAGACATTACATTGCACTTTTTAGCTGAAATTGATCGCATGCACGGCTTGAATAAAAAGGAATATTATATTCGCTTTATGCTGAGAGACATTGAAGCAAATGTCTTTGGGAAACTGGCTCGAGACAAAATCCAGTCTTTCTCAAAGAAAGAGCAAGAGATGATTGCGCTCAATATGCTTAGACTCTATCAAACTGGAGAGGCATTATATCTGATAAAGGACACGCTGAAAAATATATTTAAAAATTGTTTTATTTATGTGAAATCAGAGGAAAAGGATGAATTACTGCTTTACATTCATCAAAAAAAGACAATAGAAACGATCAATAAAGTGCAACTAATCCAAGAAATTTTTCTACCTGTTGGCTTTCATATGGAAGTTTACTGGCAATATCATTTTGGCATTATTGACGTAGAAGAGACCATGAAGCTAGACCAAATAGCTCTTTATTAAAAAGTGGGGAGGGTATAAATTGACAACTAAATATTCATATAAGCTTTATGCGAATAAGCGTTATACAGAAAAGAAATATATGACCTATACACGTGTAGAGTTGATGGAGATGACCACTTTTCAGCTTAGAAATATTTGTTATAAAGAAAAACTCATAACAGGCTTAATTAATACGCTGACAAGGGATGAACTAATCGAAAAGATTTTACGCTATCGAGGCGCTGAAGAACATCTTTTGATTAAAGAGCAACAAGATGGGGGCTTTGAAAGAGTCGAAGAGGCGCTACAAAAATATTTAAAAACACCACTTTCTGATAATGGTGAAATTAAAATACCTGCCAAAATGAATCTCTATAAAGGCATGAAAATAGAGAAGCCAGATCAATACCTCATTGAAACAGGTGGTTTTCTTGTCGAATCTAATGTGCTGCTAGTCAATGAGCATTTAGAATTATGTGGCATTCTATCTATTGTAAAAGACGATGAAAAAGTAAATTGCTATTACCTGGTGGCAGATCAAGCGCTAGGAATACGCGAGACAAAAAATAAAAATTATAGCTTTATTTTTTTGCGAAAGCAAGATTCAGAGTACATCTATAAAACATATTATCAGGAGACGCCGCTCCCACCAACCAATCTACATTACTACAAAGTGCCGATACCAGATTTAGAGATGAAACAAGTAGAGACAACCAATGCCATTCTTGCCATTGATTTTGGGACGACTAATACAACAGCTGGTGTATTTTTGGATAGCGATTATGTCCCATCACCTTGTAGTCATGATCTTTTAAACAAGAGAATTGCGCTCAATACTATCAATTTTGTTCAATTCCCAGACCCACTCCACCAAAACGAATGGATCGAAGTTGTGCCCACAATGGTTGCAGTTGCAGATTGCTCGAACGCCGATCATATAAACTATCATTTCGGCTATGAAGCCTTGAAGGCTATGAAAAAAAATAGTTATACATCGTTAGCCACTAAATTTCAAGGCATTAAACGCTGGGTGAGTAATTATGAAAAATTGGAGGAAGTAATGGATGCGAATGGGAATACAGCGATTATCCCACGCAGTCAAATACTAAGAGAATTTTTACTTTATATCATTCGCATGGCTGAGCATCAATTTAAATGTCGCTTCAAACATTTGCATATTTCAAGCCCTGTTAAGCTGAAAACTCAATTCTTAAATATGTTTCATGCTATTTTACCTGAATATCAAATTGAAATTGAGCACGCTCTCGATGAAGGAATGGCAGTGCTCTATAATACGATAGCCAATCAAATAGAGAATCAGAGCTTTATGGATGGCAAGGAATACAAGGCTCTCGTAATCGATTGTGGAGGGGGAACGACAGACCTCTCATCCTGTAAGTTTCGAATAGAGGACGGGCATATTTCCTACAAAATTGATATTCATACAACCTATGAAAATGGGGATACCAATTTTGGTGGTAATAATATTACCTATCGAATTTTTCAATTTATGAAAATTGTCTTTGCGAATTATTATAGTCGTGGAAAAAATGCCTATGACATCGATGCGTTAATAGATATTCCAGGGAAAGACATTTATCGGTATGTTGATGATTATGGCGTCGAAGCCGTTTACAAGCAATTTGAAAAGGCTTTTGAGGATGCTGAATCGATTATCCCTACACGTTTTAAAGAATATGAAAATCGTACGCGTGATGAATATTTAAGAGTTCGTAATAATCATTATTTCTTATGGGAAATGGCAGAGGAAATGAAGAAGGAGTTTTTCCGAAAAACTGGTATTCTTAGGAGTCGTTTTTACTCAGAAAGCGATTTACAGCAAGATAGTGATTTGAATATTACAACGGTAGATCGCTGGTGTTTATCGCTAGTAGAAAACCACCAATTTAAAGATGTCTATGACTATCCAAACGTTTATTTCAATATTAAAGAAATTAACCACCTAATCAAAGCGGATATTTATGATATTGTACGTGAGTTTTTAGAGGATTTTTATGAAAGTGGCATGCTTGGCGAATATTCCATCATTAAGCTAACAGGACAATCCTGTAGAATTGACGCTTTTCGAGAGGCATTAAAGGAATTTGTGCCAGGTCGTAGCATTGAATTTAGACAAAAGGCTGAAAATATTGGAAAAGTGCCAGAATTAAAGCTCGCCTGTTTAAGAGGCGCATTGCGCTACTTAAATGCGAAAAAGATTGGCATGATCGAAACGGCAGTAACGAATGATGCACCTATTGTCCCGTATACGGTTAGTGCATTTACACATAATCGTCAGGAAAAGCTACTTATTAGTAGCCTAGAGAGACTGAATCAAATTCACGGAACTATTTCGCGTCCATGGGGCGTCACAGAGGTTGAATTTTTCCTAACGGGAAGCGATGCTCAAACAGCCCATAAGTATACTTATATTAATCGTCAAGAAAATTTTGTCCCTGTGCTATATGAGCATATCGCGTCAAACTATGCTAATAAAATTCCGCAGGACGAAACAGATTCAATCGTTAATGGAGAGGTTAAATTCTTTGTCTTTGCAGGAGAGGATCATTGGGGCTTCCATGTCGTGCCGGTAGCTAGAAAAGAGGAGCAGCTACTAATTGGTAGCAAGGAATTCTTTGCCTTTGAAACAGATTTATCAGAGCTTGATTTCTTTGATGGATTAAAGTAAGTAGGCATCTGCCAAAAAATAAAAGAGGTGAGTGACAGATGTTTGCCAATCAATATCCACATTTTCAAAAGGGTAGAATTTTAAAAAGAGAAATGCTGGAGAACTTGCGAGATTATCCAAGGGAATTTTTAGATTTATATTTCCAGGATTATTCAAATGGTATTATCGCAGGTGCCAATATTACGATAGCGGATTCTATTATCCATATTACAAAAGGAATCGTTAAACATAATAATCAACTTTATTTGCTTCATAACAGCTATGAACTTCCATATGAGGCAACAGGACAAGAAACCATTATCAAAATAAAATTTGCTGAAGCAGTGAATAGATTAGATTTCACGGATTTTACAGCTACTATTTTTCTCGATGAGTCTCTAAATCTTGCCCTAAACGAATTAGAAATAGCTCGCTTTAAATTAAAGACTGGAGCAAGGCTGCGATCTGAGCCAAATGATTTTTTAGATTTTGCCACGGAATACAATACAGTGAATTATCTTCACTGTCAGTATGCAGGCATACAAGATAGCACGTATCACCCTAAAGTTTTACAGTATTACGCAAAGGAATTATTAAAAAATCGCCCAACTAATGTATATGATATTACCTTTGCTTTCGAGTGTTTAAATCAGGAGCGGGTACAGCGAGATGTCATTGAAATATACATTTGCAATCGATTAGAGTTAGAATTTCAAGCGTTTTCCAATAGTCAAATTCATAAATATTTGTACCGTATTTTATCTGAATCAAAGAGTGGTGGTCGTCACGTAGGACATAGTCCAGGTCGATCAAAGCGAATGATAGTCGATTAATTAAAATTCAGTTGGTGAACAACGTTTAAGAAACGGAAGGTGAGTGGGATGAAATTTTTAGATGAAAAGATTATTGCACTTAGAAATGAAATGAGAGAGCAGGAGCAACATGAGTTAGCTCAGCAAGAAGCAGCGTTAAAAAAAGAACAGGAGCCAGAGCAAGCCTCTGAGCAGGAGGAACAGGATCTACAAAAAGTAAATATTTATCGAGATTACATAATAATTGAGGATGAGAAGGTGGAAGTGATTGGGCAATCATTATTGGATGGCAAAATGTCGATTCGTATGCCAAATCTATTTTCCGTGATGTCTACTGAATTAGCATCCTTAAAGTATCCATCAGAGCGTAGACCGAATCTTATTTATACAGATGAATCATCCACGATTAATCTTGCCTTCAATCTGACCCCACATCGATTAGTGGAGGAGGGAGTCGCTGCATTTCAAGAAAATATGATTGACATTCTTGAACAAGCGCAGCCTTCAGCCGATTGGTTAGACACGGATGTCCTGACGATTGACGAAAAGACGATTGGCTTTTTAGAGATCATTACACCAGCTATTGATGGCGATATTTTTAATTTAATGTTCTTCGTCTCTATTGAAGAACTAGCACTTATTGGAACCTTTAATTGTATGGAGGACGATCTTGAAACTTGGCGTCCGATTGCGAGAGCTATGATGGAATCCTTACAATTTGCTTCAAATAGAAGGAATGGAGGGGCAGTGCTATGAGTGGGGTAGTGACAGCTTATCATAATATACAAATTAAACCTTTCGAGCTTATTAGTATTCAAGATCTTACCCTTGTAAAAAAAATGAACGAACATGCTACATTGCGTTTTACTGGTATTGTGCCTGAAGAGGCTAGAGATACATATGTAGAATTGACCGAGGTACGCTCTGCCATTGAGGTGAATCAGCTTAGTCAACTTGGTGTCCCTACGCCACTTTTTAAAGGTGTTATTTTGGATATCAAGGTAAGTTCCGTTCGCGGCATTTATTATATTGAGGTAGAGGCAGCCTCTAATACCTACCAGTTAGACATTAAAAAGAACAATCGTTCCTATCAGGATAAGGAAATGACCTACTCGTCTCTTTTTAAAATCATGAAACCCTCTTATCCCGGTCTAGATATTATAGATGAAGCTACTAAAGGAGGAAAGTTAGGAAAATTCACCCTCCAATATTTTGAAACGGATTGGCAATTTCTAAAGAGACTTGCCTCTCGCTTTCATACCGGACTAGTTCCTGCTGTAACCTTCGATAAGCCAAAGTTTCATTTTGGTGTGCCTGCTGGTAGAGCTAAAGGAAAACTAGAAGATTATCATTATACGACCCGAAAAAAACTAGCAGACTACCTGTTGTATACAGAAAATGGTAATGAAGGCATGGGTGAGCATGATTTCCTCTACTATGAGGTGGAAACCGATAAAGTACTGGAGATAGGAGATCATGTCACCTTTAATAAACAAACCCTTTATATTTTTGAAGCAGCTACATCTATGAAGGACGGATTGCTGAAACATTGCTATACGCTGTCAACGAAAAATGGCATGAATAAAAGTGAACTATTTAACCATGCAATATCGGGTTTGTCACTTGAAGGAAAAGTGCTAGAAGTCGCAAAAGATCATATAAAGGTGCATTTAGCTATTGATGATAAGCAGGATAAAGGCAAGGCGCATTGGTTTCTATATGCTACAGGCTATACAGCAGAGGGACATAGTGGCTGGTACTGTATGCCTGAAATCAATGACTTTGTTCATGTTTATTTCCCTTCACATCGTGAGGAGGAAGGGATATCTAGCAGTTCTATACGAAAAAACTTAAATACATCGGCAACTAACAAGCTTGATGACCCTTCAACGAAATATTATCGTACAGCTTTCGGTAAAGAAATTAAAATGAGTCCAACTGAGGTTGTTATTACTGCGCAAGATGGCGATATTTTTATTCGGTTAAATGAAGCGAATGGTATTGAAATATTTAGTAAAAAAGACATTAAACTCATCTCGGAGGCAGATATTTCAGTTAATGCCAGTAAGAAAATTCTGTTGTCTGCAGAGGAAGAAATTTCTTTACAATGCAAAGAAAGTAAAATAACGATGAATGGTAGTGTGCAAATTTTTGGGAAAGAAGTAAAGGCAAATTAGCATGATTGTCTCAAAAGAAAAGGAAGGAGTCTTATATGCAGACACAGGGAGTTTTACAGCATTTTTATGACGCAGAAGTAGAAAAAAGAAGGTTAAAATATCTTTTGATGCTCGAGGATTTTTTCCAAGCCTCCAAAGATAAGCTTGCCGAGGAATTTAGAAAATCCTTTCAAACAGTATGTCAGCAGCTAGGACAGCAGCAATTGCTTCAACAGAAAGGGTCGATTGCACATATCACATTTTCCATGCTACGCACAGAGCTGCTGGAGAGGAATCCTCTCTATTTAGTGGAAGCTACAGATGATGAATGGTTTTTTGATCTTCATCCCCTTTTAACTACGTATGATGCTGGCTGGGCTCATCATTTTTTAGAGCAATATATCGAAGAGTTAAGTTTGTATAGCAAAACATTTATGGGTGCCATTACCCAAGCAGATATAGAGCGTATAAAGCTTCAGGATGCCCATCATTTTCATCAATATGTCTTAAGCCTTGCTAGATATGCGCTACCAGACATTATAAGATGTCCGGAATATTTAGCTCTGGAGCGGGATGTGGCTGTCGAAATACGTGTAGGTGAGTTTATGGATATCAATGAGGTAGTGTATAGCGAGGATTTCGCATCGAAGGATAATGAAGAAATAAAAGCATGGCTAGAAGAAAAATTAGAGGGTGAATATCCATATGAGGTATTTAGCCATTTAAATTTAGCTGATGGGCATTATGGTGAGTTAGATATGCGTTATGCCTTTTTCCAGAAAACAAATTTAACAAACTGTTATATGCGTGACTGTCTGCTAATTGGTGCCAATTTTCGCGATAGTCAGCTCATAGATACCGATTTGAGTTTTAGCTCTATCCATGAGGTAGATTTTAGCAATAGTCAGTTACAAGGGGCAAATTTTCAACAGGTACAAGGAGCGAGTGGTCTACTCGATCGTCAAAAGTGGGACATACCAGGCTATTTGCCAGTCCGCTTTACAGATGCAAATTTAGAAGGTACTAATTTCGAGCTTGCGAATTTAAGAGGGGCCAGCTTTATTGGGGCAAATGTAAGGAATACGAATTTTGCAGGAGCTAATTTAGAAAAGGCTATTTTCTCTATGGAGGCAAAGGAGTATTTAAAGCTAGACCCATTTCAGACAGCAAGTATTATTTGGAAGTAGATGTGGTGAAAAGGAGACGCAAAGATGAACTATTTTATTTTATCTCAGGATGAGCGAATCTCAAATGCTGTTGAACCAGTTGGTATAGCTCAAATAATTAAAAAAGAGTTGTTAACATTGGATAGAATGGAAGAATTAGAGGAACTAGAGCGCCAATTTCCAGTACTAGAAAAGAACGACTTGCTATATATCGATTTTATAGAAAAGCCAATAGCGCTCTTTTCGGATGCTGTTAAACAGTTAGTAGAAAAATATGTGCCGAGTATGCCATTTAAAGCGGTCGTACTCACGGATATGCCTAAATTAATGCAAACATTATACTGGCTTGTGATTCCACCAAAAGTTCCCTGTCTTTCATCCCAGACCGAATTCCATCTGGATGGAACGTTGAAGAAGCTTGTTATAGACGAGACAATAGCCGCCCCTTATTCCTTCTTTCAAATAGAGGGCATTAAAGAAAACTATATCGTGATTAATATTGAATTAGCAGAGAGTATTCTTCGCAGAGCATTTCAGGGGATACGATTACACAAGGTACAAACGGCAGGAGGATGGCATGAAATACTTCCTATAAGTAAATAGAATCGATGAGGACTTGTTCATGACGTTATTCGTAGTAGGTTGTGGGTCAGCTGAAGCTGAAAATAGTGAGTATTTAGACGGAACTATTTGAAGAAGAACATGAAAAGAGCAAGAGAACATTATTTTTTTTGGAATAAGGTGTTGAGCTTACATGCTTGTTGCTGACTGACGCTGTTTAAACAGAGAAATTGCACAAATCTTATGTATGGAAAGGATGGTTGTTCTATGTCAGAAGAAATGCAGACAAAGGGCGGCGACCAACGGAGCTATGTTGTAGCTGGTGCCAAATTATCATGCTCGCAAGGAGATCAAACGAGTATTTTAAAAATGCCAGTTAGTCATGGTGTTTATACGAAAAATAAAGCGCAAATGAATACGATGGATTATAAGCCAAATATCAATATTCAGCCATTTGGCTTATGTCAAACATTAGCGAACCCTATCGTTGCAGCAGCAACAGCCGCCAATAATGGAGTCTTAAAGCCAATGCCCTGTACCCCTGTGATCACGATGCCATGGATTAATGGCAAGGATGATCAATTAATTGAAAACCATCCAGCGTTAATTAGTCAATCAATTAATATGTGTATGTATTGTGGAACAATAAAAGTAGAAGATGATGGACAAGAATAAGCCATTATCCCTTGAGGAAAGAAGGGAATTCATGTGAACACGTACGAGGAAGTAATCGGATACGGTGAGCTTGAACTCGTATCCCCCTATGAAATTCAGACATTGCATCATCTCACGTTAACCCAAACAGTGAACGACCATGCAAGGTTATCAATAACGGGATTTATTCCGGCAGAAAAGAAAGATAGTTGTATGCAGCTTGCCAGCACAACAGATCGAATAGTGCTCTTTCAAAAACGTAAAGGGCAACGGCTGCGTGCACTTTTTAAAGGACAGGTAACTGAAATGGCTGTTCGAATGGTAAGGGGTGTATATCAAATTGAGCTAGAAGCTGTTTCATCTACATTCACCATGGATTGTAAACAAAAATACCGCTCTTTCCAACATAATAAGATGACTTATCAGGCGATGTTAAAAAAGGTACTAAAAGATTATTCAGGTGCAGATGTTATTGATACTGTATCGAAGGCTACTCCTCTCAAGCAATTTATATTACAATATAATGAGACGGATTGGCAATTTTTACAACGTATGGCATCCCATTTTCGTGCCGTGTTAGTCGCAGCTGTGGATGCTGATAAACCAAAGTTCTGGTTCGGCCTCCCTGAAGGGCAAATGGAAAAGCTGGCGGTGGCAAATTATACGATCTTAAAGGATCGCTCTAAGTTTTTACATAGTAAGCACAATGACATCGAGCGGCCAATTAAGGAACGAGATACAGTCGCCTATGTGATAGAGTCTAGAAAAACATTGAAGATTGGTGATCGTGTTCAGCTCCAAGGCAAGGAGCTTGTAGTAGCCAAGTCCATTGCAAGCATGAAGCAAGGCATCCTTACGTATGAATATCATCTGCTGTTCGAAAAAGGCATACGTCAAGACAGACGAAGTATTCCGTTCCTGCCAGGCACAGCAATTGAAGGCAAGGTACTAGAGGTCAAAAAGGATCAAGTAAGAGTCCATCTCAGCATTGATGAGACGCAAAAAAAGGATGAGGCCACCTGGTTCTCACTGGCTACGCCTTATACAGCAGAAGGCCATAGCGGATTTTACAGTCCGCCAGAGGTGGGGGATAGTGTCCACCTTGCCTTCCCAACACATCGAGAGGAAGCTGCGATTGTTCGTCATAGTGTACGAAAAGGCGGCGAGGCCAATCCAAAAACAGCCGATCCGAAAACGTCTTACTGGGGTACGCCAAAAGGGACGGAAATGAAGCTAGATCCAAAATCCGTGACATTTACAGCCAAGGATGGAGCCGTATTTCTACAGCTCCATCAGGACAGCGGCATCACTGTGCATAGTAAGCCATCCCTGCTAGTCAAAGCGAATGACACAATCACCTTTGCTGGAAAACGTGTGTCCATGATTGCAGCTGAATCAATGCGCTTCACATGCGGCTCCAGTAGTCTTGTGTTTGATGGCATTACGGATATCCAGGGGCAGGTTGTCACGATGGAAGGCTCCATTAAAGCGCCTGTGTCAGTCGCTTCACAGGAAGAAGCAGACCTCGAGTCAGCCTTAGACATGATGGGGATGATCCCTGTTGGTGGGGGTGATGCCTAATGGGTCTATTAGGACTAGCCGGAAGCTTACTAGGGATGATTCCAAAAGTAGGCTCTCCAAGTGGAAAGAAAAAAGGAAAGAGCGGAGGATCGAAAGGAAAGAGCGCCAAGAAATCCTCCAAAAAGAAGGGCTCCTCGAAAAAGAAACAACGGAAGTCCAATAAAAAGAAAAAGAAAAAACGCAAGAAGAAAAAGAAGAAGTGGGGCAAATTCTTTACCAAAGCCCGCAAGCTGAAAAATAGTTTATCCAAGAGTAAATTGGTCAAACGGGCGAAGAAGGCCATTAAAAAAGCTGTCCTGACCACGAAAAAGGTTGTGAAAAAAACAAAGGCGGCTGTGTCAAAAGCCAAGCAACAGGTAAAGGCCGCTGTCAAACAGACGAAGCAGGTAGTCAAGGAAAAAGTACTGCCAGTTGTGAAAAAAGCTGCACAAGCAACGACCAAAGCAGTGAAAAATGCTGTAAAACCTAAAAATCTGTTGAATACGCTACAAGTAGGATTAGATATAGTCGGGATGGTCCCAGTTGTAGGAGAAATAGCGGATGGCGTGAATGGTATTATTTATGCGGCAAGAGGTGACAAGGTCAATGCGGCCCTCTCCTTTGGTGCGATGATTCCAGTAGTGGGCAATGCGGCAACTGCTGGTAAATGGATCAATAAAGGTGCCAAGACAGCGAAGGGTATCAGTGAAAGTGCTCAAAAAGCGAATAAAGGTCTCATAGGCAATGTAAAAGATAAAGTCAACAAGCAAGTCTCAAACGTGAAAACGCAGATCCAATCCAAAGTAGACGAAGTCAAACAGCAACTGCGTCAGCTGGGATCACCACAGCTGGAGTTAGCAGGTGTAAACGTTGGACGAATAAAGGATACTGGAACAGTAGGAAGAAACACAACAACTCCAAGTCCGAAACCATCTAATACCCAACCATCACAAAATGGCTCGAATAAAAAGCCTGATGAGAATAAGGGTACGGGTAAAGGTGTACCTAAACCGGTTAGCATAGATGAAGCTAAGGGCATTGCTAGAACCAAGATTGCACAAGAGAGGAATGAATTATTAGAAGGAAAATATATTGATCCAAATACTGGAGATATTTATATTCCACATGTTATGACTGCAGCAGTTAATCTTAAAACAGGCAGGGCATATATTGGGTATAATGGCAAAGGTGTTGACTTTAGAACGGGTAATGAAAGGTTTAATCCGACTGTTTCTGAATTGGATGACGAGGTAGTAATGTTGGTTGAAAAAACTAAAAACAGGGCATTAGAGGCCAGTAAGCAAGCAGGTGGGGAAGTCAAGGATAGCTTTGAAAAATGGACTGTAGATAATTGTGCTGAAGTTCAGGCAGTAAATCAAGCAGTGAAAGATGGTGCTAAAGTAGAAGATATCTTGCTAAGTACCATTGAAGTTTTGCCAAATAAGTATAAAAAAGTATGTAAAAATTGTAAGGAAACTTTTGAAAACTTTTTTATTGATAATTTTAAATGAAAGTAGAGCGAGGAAAATATGGATAACTTTTCGGAAAAAACTTATAAAATTTTGAATGAGGCAGGATGGTACCAAAATAGAAAAATAGATATAAGTTCGACAGTCTTATTTTTAGAGAGTAAGGGCTTTCGAGTGGGTTCTGTTGTAAAAGAGGCATTAGAGCAATTCGGTGGATTGGAATATAAGTTTTCTGATGGGAATGATTTTGAAAATTTCATTATTATTCCAGAAGAGCAAATAGGAGATGGTGTTCAGAAAATACATTTCAAAAGGTATGATACCTTAATTGGAGAGTATTTGATAGTGATTGGTTCCGTATTTAGAAATAATGCAATACTGTTTATGTCGGAATCGGGAAAAGTTTATGGAGCACATGATGATTACTATATTTGGGAATTTGGAAGCGATATCTATGAAGCAATTAATAATCTATGTGATTGTAAAAAATTCAAATTGATACACGAACAATAGATTATTACAGCATATTGAAATATAGTTAGGTGATATTTTTTAATGATGAATACGCCACAATACAAGCTAACTGCCGTGTTGTGGTTTCTTTTTATTTCCGTCTTAACGCTAAAACGTAATCAAGCGTTTAGTAGCGTCTCCTAAAAAACACACTTAAAGACGAGCGAATCATTCATAATATGTTAAATCGTTGATAGGATCACGTAATTGTTGCGTGGTCTTTTTTCTTTTTACGCAGACGATATGCGAAATTTAGCGAGGTATTATCTAGACGCACTAATAACTATTGAAATTTCGCAGGAACGCTCAAACGAAATCAAACGGCCATTGCTAGTAAGCGTTGGGGCGTTTCTTGCGAGGGAGTGGCATACGCGTTGATGTACGAATACGCATCGCTTTAGTGAAATAAAGTGTTATTGTATATAGATTAAACTATTTTCCATTTCTCGTAAATAAGACGTTTTAATACGCAATAAAAGGGGGGGCAAATATATTTTCACGGAAAAACGGACGAAATTAAAAACTATGGAAGATGGGGTCATGGGTGGTGACATTACCACTTTCAAAAAAGTCAAGGTTTGCGTTGGTACTGGATTGTAGTGGTCGAATATTTCATGGTGTGTACCGAAGTACAGAGATTTAACGTCAAATTCGGTCGAAGTAGCATCTCCAACGACGTAACACTCGAATATGTTCAAAACGTTGGACCATTTAGTAGTGTTTACGTGGTATCTGATGACACCGCAAATAAACGTACCTACGCTTCTTGCGACGGAGGGAGGTTAAATATTGATGTTTAATTGTGAAGCTAAGGCGTAATAACGAATCACTGTATATGGACTTAACGATTATCTGCTTGGCATTTTGGCACGCATAAATATTTTTTCGCGGAAAAACGGACGAAAGTTCACGAAGTCGGGAGGTAAACATTATAAGAGCAATTGCAACAAAGCAATAAAATCAGATAGGAAAATTGAAGGAAGCGTTAATTGTCTACGTTGAAAGGAGAGGAAATTAAACCTTAAGGGATTTAGGCGTTCCAGTTAAAAAAGGGGATAAAGAAGGGATGAAAGAGTTCGTTTCATCAATCGTAAATGACTCAAAAAATCTCGCTAATTCGAAGCCTTTTCAGTGGAATACGGTCGACTCTGTAGACGCTTTTGTTAAGGGAGATGCAGTTGTTTTAGTTAATAGAAATACAAACGAAATATTGACTTTTTTAAATAAAAAAGGAGATCGCTTATCAAGTAAGTTGAAATCCGATTTAGATTTGATTAGAGAGTGAGGATGACTATGAATAACTATATAATATCTTTTACCAAAAAGTTTGGTTATTTTTTCGATAAAAAAGAAATCTCAAATATTATTTATTTACATGATGAGGATGATAATGAGAGATTAGACCATGTCCTTTTCTTCGAGAAAGATAATGGTGATGTTATAGGCTTGTATATAAGAGGTATGAATCCGTTAATCTCAGTGAATAGAGTCTACGATTTAGATGACTTTAATTTATTTTCTAGTTATGAAGGATTAATTGAATGCAAGGAAAATATAAAACTCAAAATAGAGTATATAGGTTTGTTTTTTAGCACTCAATACAACGAACTATTGGGTTTCTATCTAGCGAATAACGATGCATCGAGTTCTATATTTATATTATTTTTACAAGATGAAATTTATATGGAAAAGGATTGTAGTAAATACGAGGCTAGTAGGATACTTGAAAACAAATTTTCGACTGAAGGTTTTATAACTTACGAAAAAACATGTGAGACCGACTGGAGACAATTAAACTTTTAAGAATTTGAATTAAAAACTCATGAAGGCTAGACCATCAAGGAGTGCTATTTTAACAATAAAGCAATAAGAGCGAGAATAGGCGAGATGACAATTTATTTACAAGGACCACTTATGGATGGCATAATCAACAAACACACGAGATTAAACAAGCTAAAGGGTTTAAACGTTACACTTGCCAAGTAGTATAAAAGATGTCATACTGTCTATATAAAAATAACTTATAAAACTTGCAAATATTAATAAACTTAGAAAATATATGAACTTAAAGCACTTGATTGTCTATAACAGGCGACAAGTGCTTTTTGGCATGTTTAAATACGTAAATTGAAAAGATTACGATTATTTAATTAGTGTACTAAGTGTTAAATTTTATACGAGTACTATCATACAAGGGGAAGAACAGGCGATGGAAATAGAGGTTTCGATAGATAAGTTCGTTATAGATTATAAGGATGTACCACATTCAGCATTTTTACGTGTTTATATGTTGGGGGTGAAGAAATATAAAGTGAAAATGAAGATATATAGTGGAACATATAGCTATGAATTGCACATGCGGAAAAGTGACGATGTATACATTCATATGTATTTTAAAAACTTTAGAGAAACAGAAGGTCACTTACATACCCTAAGGATTGAAACAAGGCCAGAGCATTACTCACATTTCAGAGAAATACTAGAGATGATAGGGAAGCGGGCAAGTCGAGTAGAATTTGTGAGCTGTGATGTTGCGTATGATATACAAACGGGGTTAGAAAATATAGTGGTGATACCGACAGATATACGGAGGAATATAACACACTTTGATACAACACGGTATTTTGGTAGAAGCGACCAACGTAAACGGAATGGTTTCTGTAGGATTTATGATAAACGGCTAGAACTAGCAAGGAATAAAGGAATTTATTTAGCACATGAATTAAGCCGAATAGAAGTGGTGTACAAGGTAAATGAGCAAGTGTTGCTTAAAGACCTAATGAAACATCCACCAAAACAGAATGAACATTATTTTGCGGCTGTAGTAACAGAGTGGCAAATACTTAAGAAGAAGCAACGAGAACGGGTAGCTAGCATGCGAGATGGAATAGATATGTATACGCAGTATATACGGAGGGAAATAAAAAAGACCCTTACGAATCAGTATCGATTGGACTTCGACGAATTAGCAAGGGTGGAATGGAAAAGGTTGATAGAAGAACCAAGTTCAATTGTTCTTCGAGTGAGTTAATCGTTTATCTCCAATACAAGTAGGTCTTGGATAGAGACATGTAATGTGTCGCACAAAGCTGAAAGGGTACTTATATGCAGACGTTGTATGGGTTGTGTACATAAATCATTGACGGTATTTGGACGTAATGAGGTTTGCTTGGCCAATTGCCGACGGCTCATTTGTTTTTCAATTAAAATTTCATTGAGACGTAAACGAATAGTAGAAGACATAATAAAAACACCTCTTTGTTAGATTGTAACGGTTACTTATAGTGTACGACCATACTAGAGAAAAAACGACTGTAAAATAAAGGGTTGTGTAAAATTTGGGTAAGGTCGTACAGTATGTTGTAACGGTTAGACGTTACACACAAGTTATCCGCAAAAAACGGGTAAGTGTTACAGGGACTTTAATTGCTGTAACGATAGGGGGCATTATGAAAGAAAAAGTAGTTGGTTATGTACGAGTTTCAACAGAAGGGCAAGTACGTGAAGGATATAGCTTAGCGTATCAAGTAGAAGAGATTGAAAGGTATTGTGACGATAATAAGCTACAACTACTTCACATATATGAAGATAGAGGACTCAGCGGAGCGACAGTTGATGAGGATGGATTAACTATTGAGCGAGAAGGCTTGCAAGAGCTATTGGCAGATATAGAATACCATCAAGTGAGCCAAGTAATTGTATTAAATACGTCTCGTTTGTGGCGCTCTGATATGGCAAAAGTATTGATACAACGAGAGTTGAAAAAATATAACGCAGATGTGAAAGCGATTGAGCAGCCAAATTACAGCATCTACACACATGAACCAAATGATTTTTTAGTGAATGGCATGTTAGAGCTGTTAGATCAATATCAAAGGCTCGAAATTGCATTAAAGTTGAGTAGAGGCAGAAAGAAAAAAGCAGAACAAGGTGGCTATGCAGGTGGGGGAGTCATGTTTGGTTATACAGTACAGAAAGGGCGAAAAGTATTAGAAGTGGATACAGAGAAAGCGATCGTTGTACGGAGGTTATTTGAATTAAGACATTTTTTAAAACATTGGTCACTATCTCAATTGGCAGAACAGCTCAACATAGAAGGCCATCGAACAGAGAAAGGGAAACGATTTACAAAAGTACAAGTGAAGCGCATTTTAGACCGTGAGAGCTTTTATCGGGGGACTTATACATACGGACAAATACAAGCAAATGGCAAACATGAGGCTATAATTTAAAAAGTTACTTAAAAAAGGGGCTCATTTACTTATATAACCTCATATAAGGGTGAAAATGGATAGGCTTTCGTACCAATGCGCACCGGAAGGTGAACGCTCGAACTAAGGTTGCCGGCATTTTCATTCCATTGAATAGGAGGATAAGTTAATGCACGAACGACAGAAACATTTTTATGTGGGAGTAGACTTACATAAGCAACACCATGTAGCGGTTATTATTAATTGTTGGCAAGAAAAACTAGATGAAATAAAGTTTGAAAATAAACCGTCTGCTTTTTCAACGTTTTTACGGGATATTTATAAACATATGGACGATGGTTTGACACCCATTTTTGGTTTAGAAGATGTTGGGGGTTATGGGAGAGCGTTAGCTAAATATTTAGCAGACCATGAACAAATTGTAAAAGAAGTGAACCCAGCTCTTTCATATGCCGAACGCAAAAGTCACATGACCACACAAAAAAGTGATAGCTGGGATGCAGAATGTGTAGCCAGAATTTTGGTGAACAAACTAGAGCAGTTACCAGACGCTAAACCACATGATTTATATTGGTCGATACAACAGCTGGTCAGTAGAAGAAATGCATTAGTAAAGGCACAAAGTGCTTTAAAGAACCAACTACATATTTAATTAAGTCACCACTATCCAAGCTATAAAAAGTTTTTTTCAGAGGTAGATGGAAAAACAGCATTGGCATTTTGGGAACGATACCCGTCTCCACCGTGTTTAGAGGGGTTAAGTGTAAAGCAATTGACCATATTTTTATTAGAAGCCAGTAGCAATACATGTTCGGTGAAAAAAGCGAGTGAGATTTTAAAGTTGGTGAAAGAGGATGGAAACACAATAAGAGAACACCAAGAAACACGAGACTTTTTAGTAAAGAGCATCGTCCGAGACATTTCATTTAAGAAACAGGAAATGCGCTATGTGGAGCGAGAATTAAAAGGGTTAATGAGTTTACTAGACTTTCAACTAGAAACGATGCCTGGCATAGATCTCGTTACAGCTTCGGCTTTAATTGCAGAAATAGGTGATGTACGCCGTTTTCCAAATGCCAACAAATTAGCACGATTTGCGGGCATTGCGCCTATTTACTTTGGTTCTGGTGGGAAAGGAAGGGAACAAAAAAGCAAGCAGGGAAATCGGGCGCTACACGCTTTATTTTACAACTTAGCCGTACAGCAAGTACAAGTGGCAAAAGGAAGTAAGCTGCCAAGGAATCCAGTATTTCATGCATACTATCAACGGAAACTAAAAGAAGGTAAAACAAAGGGACAAGCATTGGTTTGTATCATGAGACGGCTTGTAAACATTATTTACGGCATGATGAAGCACAAAACAGCCTATGAATTGCCGATAGTAAAAGAGGAAGAAGTAGTTTAATAAGGTTTAAGATAGGTTGTTTTTTTATTAGCGAATTTTAAGATTACAACATAGGATACTGGTGAAGTTGGGACATCACCTCGATATGGTGATAGGCAAATATCAGACGAAGAATATGATATGTTAAGGGGGCAGACACCAACACAAAAATTGAGAGATAAAGTAAATGAAGGGCACGATAAAAAAACAGTAACCAATGATGAAGTCCTTCCTGGCAAAACATTTAAGGGTGCATTAGAAGCTGATCATATTGTTTCAATGGATAGAATTGCTAAGATGGATGGTTTCGGGAATTTAACAGATTCCTAAAAGTCGGAAATATTAAATAATTCAGAAAACTTCACGGGATTAAGTAAATCTGCAAATACCTCAAAGCAATCTAAATCGTATGAAGAGTGGACACACTATAAGAAAGGGAAACCAGGAGAAATCGAGGTTAATCCTGAATTTAGGCAAAAAATGATGGTCAAAGAAAAAGAACTTGAAAGAAAGATACAGAAACAGATTGATGATTTTAATGATTTAAATAAAAAGGGAGATGATTAGTAGATGAACCAAAAACTTACTTATTTAAAAAGTACAATGAAAATGTCCGCATATTAACAGTTGATGAAATTAGTAATCTTAATGATAATGAAATTCCAATTGAATGGAGAAAACTCTTTTATAATGACGATATTAAAGGAAGTATTGATTTACTTCTGAAAATATGGGAAAAAAATGTAGGGATTGAACTACGGAACACGATCTCTTATCTAAATGAACATCTTATAAACATTGAAATTATGGATGTAGAAGGTGAATATTCTGTTTTATACACTATAAAAAATTCCAAAGGAGACATATTATATTACGAAGGGCGTAATCCTCAAAAGGGACAAAAAAACGTAGAATTAGAGGGATTGTGGGATAAAACACCTTCTTCTATTCAAAGATTTTATGAAAATGTTCATGATGGTTTTTATTACTATGCGAGTGAATCAATGGGCTTAGTTCCACTTGAATCCGTTACATATCTTGGAGACGAGGATATTGAATGGAGTATTATTGATGATTTAGAAGAACCTATAAAAATTAACCTAGATTCATCTTTTGGCTTTTTCTCTAATGGAATGGGGAGTTATATTGCCATAGATTATACAAATTGTGTTGATAACAATGCTACCTTTTGGTCTGCAAAATTAAAGCCTAAATATAATATCAGTTTTTGGAGTTATGTAGATGAATGGGTTGTGATTGGATTTGAAAATTAACTTTGTAAAGGTAATTTAACAAAAAGTATAGTAGGGTTTACAAATTTATAGTAACCTAAAATTATTATAAATTTAGAAAAATAATTACTTAAAGCACTTGATTGTCTATAACAGACGGCAAGTGCTTTTTCGTATTTTGATATTCATAGAAGAAAGGGAGGATGCTCAAGTTTTTGCATTGAATTGCGGCGATATGAATCCCAGCACGCTACGTTAATCACGTCATACTTCACCAAGTAGCTTCAAGATGGCTGTCAGTTAGAAATAGTATAGCTATGCAACTATGAGTAGCTTATTCCTGCTAGTGGGAATAGGCTTTTTATTAGATTTTATGTCTATTCTTGGAGAATTAGATTTAGGAAATAAAGCAAATTTATTACATATTCTATTAATTTTTCGTACTTTTTAGAATATTGTGTTGAATTATTGGGAATGGGTAGTATAATAAAGATATAGTTACATATATGGTTAATAATTACTTTTAAAAGGATTTATTAACAAATGTTTGTAACTATAATAATAAAACTAATAGAAATGAGGCGATTTTAATGATTAACGTGATTCAGTATTTAGAGCAAAATCCGTCGTTGGTAACATTGTTAAAAGAAAAAAAAGCTTCTCTTATTGGTATTTCAGCACTTGAACAAAAGGCAATTTTGGATTCGTTTGATGAAGATGTATGTTTAGAAAACCGAGTTTGGTATTAAAAATTAATAAAATAAATTGGTTTGGGCCTGCTATAGGTATCTATTTAATTTTAGGAATGTATCTTCTTTATGTTTCTTATAGCACGCCCTTTTTAAATATTGAGTTAGAAAAAATAAATGACAATTGGACAATAACGGATTCTTATTATAAAGATTGGGCAACAAAGCATCAGATTGTACCTGGAGATATTGTTTTAAATGTTGATGATGTAAAAATAAGAAATATATCTTATATTTCCTTTGATTCAGCAATTAGGGCAGCAAAAGAATTAACAATCCAAAAGCCTGATGGAAAAATAATCTTAGTACAGATAAAAAATCTAGATATCCCTCAGCAGTTTTACTATTTATTGATAATACCGGCATGTTATTATGTCTTGACATTATTTATTACTATATATTTATATTTTAAAAAAATTAATCAACAACTAACTAATTTACTAATACTATTTATACTAAGTGTTTCTTTAGCATATGTAAGTATTGGTGCTTCTGGTCGTTTAGATAGTATAGGTATAATTATAAATCGTAGTAGCATGTTATTATGTTTAGTATTTTTGTTATATTTTTTGAAAAATTATTTTTCATTTTTAAATATAAAATGGATTTTCATAAAAAATTTAAAAGTATTCTTTTTTGTACCTATGTTAGCAATTGCGTTAAGCTTTTTCAGTATTTATTATCCATCATTTAACCCTATTTTGTCAGAAATCATACTATGGCTATTTTTCCTATTATTAATAATAAATCTTGGAATATTAATTGTAGGATATTTTAAGTATAAATTATCTCAACTAAAGATATTATTAATGAGTATCATCATACCATTTTTACCCTTTCTACTTTTTTATGCATTACCACAAATTCTATTTAATAAACGATTATTATCAGCTGATGTTTGTTCACTTTTCTTAATGCTTATTCCGTTCAGCTTCATTTTCACACAACTAACTGAACGTATTTTCGATATGGAGTATTTCATTTCTCGATTACGTTATTATTTTAATTTTTCCTTTGGCTTTACAATTTGGTTGTTAGGCGGCTTATATTTATTGGCCGATCTATCCATTACACGCATGACGGAGATTTTCTTTTTTGCCTTTCTCTCATTAATGGCATTGTTTTATATGAAAGAGCGGGTTGATTATCGTAAGCGGAAAATTTTATTTTCTACTAAAGGGGATTATATCCACCGCTTGTATACAACCGTTGATAGTATTGGGCGAGTTGTCAAAATTGAGGATTTATTGGAGAAATTTGTGCAGGAAGTTGTGCTCCAACTTGAAATGGAAAATGTTTATGTTTTAACCTATGATTTTCAAACACATCAGGTGACGTTAACGAACAAATCCAAGGAATACACCCAGCATCAGATTGATGAAGTACTGCTCGAACGATTAGGATTAGGAGACATTAAAAAAACAGATCATTTCTACATAGCCTTTATTCATCAAGATGTCAATTATAAAAGAATACTCGTAGTAGACCATAATAAATCTATTTATCTGAAAGATGAGGAATTGTTATGGCTCGAATTGTTATTGTTATATTTAAATAATTTTATTGAAAACACAAAAATGGTTGAGGAACTTTTAGAGCAGTTAAAGCATATGAAAGAGGCTGATAATAAACAATTGCCATGGCTCAATAAATTACTTTGGCTACGTTTTGAGGAAGAAAAATATCAGTTAGCCCAAGAGCTTCATGATACGATTCTCCAAGAGCAGCTTCATATCGCGCGAGAAATGGATGTCCTCATGCATACAAAGGAAAAAGAGGGGATACCGACAAAACTTGTAAAGCTTCATGAACATATGATTATCTCATTGAATGATTTAAGAGGCTATTGTGAAAATTTAAAGCCGCCGCTCTTAGATACACTGGGTTTAAATGCAGCACTCGAAAAGCTTATACAAAAAATTCGTAAACGAGCTGATTTTGTATTGAACTATACGATTGACCGTCTTTATTTAGAGGATGAGCGTTTAAATTTAATGATTTTTCGATTGTTCCAAGAAATATTAAACAATGCTTTAAAGCATTCGTATGCCCATACAGTAGAAATAAATTTATTAGGCACCAAAGATGGCTTTGAAATTTTGTATACTGATGATGGGGTGGGCTGTCATATAGATGACATACTACTTGCCGATTCTATGGGCATTCAAGGTATGCAAGAGCGTGTTCACGCTTTTAATGGAAAATTCACCTTAGATAGCAAAGTAGGAGAAGGGATGACCATTCGTATTATCGTAAGTGAAACTAATCATACACATCCTTATACGTATAGTACCCTGAACAGTCCAACATATATGATTCGAGGATAACCAAATGAAGCGGCAGCACATCGGCATACTTTTTTACACCTTCTAATCTCTTCGTAGACGCTACGAATATGGATTAGAAGGCTTTTGTTTGTCCGCAACATTTGTTACTTGTGCCATCTTTAATTTGAGCGTAAATAGTTAGTTGTTTTAATGAGCCTATTATTTGACGTGTCATTGCTAGTAGGTGGAAAGTATTGCTATAATATGTGATATCTACATAATGTAAGGAGCGGATTTTGAATGACCAAGACAAAATTCTTACTAATGGCAGTAGCCCCAGCAGCTATTATTATGCCTATTGATGCACATGCTGCTTCAGAGCAAGTAACGATTGAAGGAAGTGGTATAGTCGGGACAGAACTAAAAGCGGATATCACCTCCTTACCAAAGGATTCTAATTACCAGTACGAATGGTACTTTGTCAATGCGAGCGTAGAGGAACCTATATCTTCGCAAACGAGCCATTCCTATTTAATACCCGCAGAGGCAATAGGAAAATCCATTATTGTTAAGGTCACGGATGATCGTGGGAAAATTTATGAAAGTAAAAAAATTGTTGTCAAAGGAACTCTTCCAATTGAAGGCAATGATTATGTGAATGGTCAGTTGGTCGCTAAAATTGAGGGTTTATCAAGTAGTACAGATAAACCAACTGTTTTTACCAATTTTCAATGGTATGTCGTAGAAGATAACAAGGCGAAACCAATAGCAAATGAAACGAAATTAGAGCTCGTTATACCGCCTTTAGCTGCTGATAAATCGATCTTTTTTGAAGCCAAAACAGAAGATGGTTTGATTTATGTAAGTCCAAACAAAAAAATTCAGAAGCTGAATTTAAATATTGAGGCAATAGAATTTGAAGGCTTCACAGGTGGAGATTTTGTCGTACCTGGGGATACGCTTAAAGTGAAAATTCCTGTCGTTACAACAGAAACGAATACTTCTCAGAAAATCACGTTAGCGTCGAAACAAGTTTCGTTTACATATCAATGGCTTTATAAAATAGGAAGTAGTTATTCTATCATTCCCAATGCAACAACGCCTTCCTACATGATTCCTAAAGATACACAGGAATCAGCAATGAAGGATATTGTGGTGAAGGTCACTGCAAAAGTAGGGGATCAAGTTGTTTCTGCTATTGCATTAACGCCTATCAGTATTTCAGACGATCATATTCAAGCGATTGAAAAACAAATTGGCACGCTGCTCACCGTAGATAGCCATAAACGCGTTGTCTATACAAATGATATACAATCTGTAATAGCTCAGATAGAAAATCAATATCAAAAATTAACATCAGCAGCAAAATCACAGGTGACAAACTATTCGATATTGCAGCGTGCTGTAGCCGATATGGCCAAAGTGGAGCGTATTGCAGAGAAAATTAAAGCATTAGATGAAAAGACTAGCTTACAAACGCTTCAACAACTAAAGGCTGAGTATGATCAACTAGATTATTTACAAAGAAGCTTAGATACAGGTAATAGTTATCAGCAATTATTGAAGTTATTGTTGGAAAATCCGGATAGTCAAAAGGAGCTTGTAAAGCTAGGTGAAATCAATGGACTGATTACAGCGTTATTGGGGGACGTGATAGATCCGATCCAACAATATGCTCCAGAAAATACGAACGTCTTAGCGGAAAAAATTGCAGAGATAGACGTAAAAATTAATGCGCTTTTACCGGGGTATAAAATGGTTGTGCAAAATCAAGCCATTTTAACAATGGCAAAAGCTGATTTGAAAAGTGCACAAAAATTTGAAAAGCTATTTGATAAATTGCAAGGGCAGACGTCTAAACAAAAGGTGGCAACAGCTAAAAGCATTCGGTCCGCGTATTTAAAACTGAACTTACGTCAACAAGCATTGGTAGAGTATAGGCTATCACTTTTAGAGGAAGCTGAAAACGCAGAGGCTACTGAATTGGACACGATAGCTCAACTGATTCAAGAAGTAGAAAATACGGATGCTTCAAAAGAGACGTGGGACAAACTGTTGGCAAATGTAAAAACCATTATCTCGCTGCAAAAAAGTTTAAAGTCCTATAATGATGTGGCGAAAACAAACGAAATGATTCAGATGCAAAAGGATTTAAAGGCAGCTGAAAAAGTCATTAGCCAATTAGAAAAATATAATTCTGTATTTACAACTGAAACGAAATATAACAAAATACAGTCTGCCTTCAATTCCGCATTAAAAGCGTATAACAAATTAACAATAACTCAGCAAAAATATGTTTATAATGCAAATATTTTAGATAAAATTCCTATAAATTCTGAGACTCCTAGTGAGACAAACGATGATGCAACAGCAGGTAAGAAATTCAGTGATGACATTAATACTGCTATTAAAGATTCATCTAACTTTGAAAATTATGCTAGATCTGTGGACGAGTTGGTCAATAAATACAAAGAGTTGTCTAAAGGTGTAAAGAAATATGTGACGAATTATGCTGATTTAAAAGCTGCTGAAGCGAATGTAAAAGCGGTTAGATCATTTGAAAAGAAGGTCAATGATGCATTAAATGAGGCAGATTCTAATAAACAATATTCGAAGATGCAGGCTGTTCTCAAAGCGTACAGCAAATTAAATGCAATACAGCAAAAATTAGCTGAAGCTTTGTATAACCAAATTAATGAAAAGATTATGGAGCATACAACAGGTTATAACGACCTAAATGAAGAGTTAGTGGACGCAAATGGCTATATCTTCTCGTTAAATGCAGTAAAGGACAAGATTAATAAGTACAATGCCCTTTTCTCTACTGAGAAAAAACTAATTACAAATGCACAAGACATTAAACAAGCAATACATGATGTCAAAGCTGTAGAGTCCTTTATTAAGAAATTCCAAACCAACTTAGAAAAAAATCCATCGGCGATTATAAAAGATTTTCGAAAGCTCACAACGCTACAAGTTAGTTTATTAAAGGGCTATGAGGTCGAGGTTAATGGACAGCTAACTAGTTTATTGGAAGAGATTAATAAAATGGAAACAAGTGAGCAAACAGCCAATGATCTCGTAGTAGAGATGATTGATTTAATTAATGAATTACAAAAAGATGGATATTATGTGTCCGATATAGAAAGTCGATTGATGGAGATAAGGAACAAATATAATAGCTTAACAGCTATGCAACAAAAGCTTGTCAAAAATTATAGCAAGCTCACACAAGCTGAAAGTGATGTGCAAAAAGTGAAGGAAGTAAAATTACTTGAAGGTGATGAGGAAGCATGGCAAAAGGCATATAACAAATTTTCCAAGAAATTAGAACAGCTCTATGAAGTGATAAATCCATAATAAACAGGAATCTAGCAGAAAAACTCTGCTAGATTTTTTATCATTTAATCAAATTATTATTATCATCTCAATATTAAATGAGGAGAAAATACACTTTTTAGAATTCTTTTTGCAGAATAAAGGAAATTATGGCATTGGGACCGATATAACTCATGAGAAGGATTGAGGAGGTAAATCGATTTGAACAAGAAATTATTTTTAACAGCAGCAGCTATTCCTGTAGCACTTATTGTACCAACTGTAGCAGGTGCAGCAGAAACGGTTACCATTACTGGACAAAATATGGTCAATGAAACATTAAAAGTTGATAAATTGCCAGAAAATATAGTTGTTAATGCCTATCAATGGTATTATTTAGAAAAAATTGATAGTGCAGATGGTTCGAACACTACTACGAATAAGCCCATTTCTGGTGCTACATCTTCATCGTTAAAAGTACCTGTCGAAGCAGCTGGAAAAACAATTTTCGTGGAGGCAACTACAACTGACGGTAAAAAATTTCAAAGTGAAACACGTAAAATTAATCAGTTAGACCTTGAGATAACCGCTCCAACGTTGGAAGGCTATTCTACTACTGATTTTGTCGCACCTGGGGAGACCGTGAAAGTAGCTGGTGCTACGGTAACGGATAAGGCAGGCGTGACATTACAGAGTGGTCAAATTACATATAGTTATCAATGGTTTTATAAACTAGGGGATAGCTCCTTTACGATTATTGAGGGAGCCACTGGTAGCACATATACTATACCAAAGGATGCTATTGAAAAGGGCATCAAGAATATAAGCGTCACAGTAAAAGCAAAAGTAGGCCTTTCTTTTGTGGAATCTAAATTATCGGGTGCAATTACAGTATCTAAAGAACCTACTGATACGTTAACTAACGAGATTAAGACTTTACTAGTAAACGACAATAAATACAATGTAACAGACGTAGAGTCATTCAAGGCACGTGTCACAGAATTAGAAAGTAAATATCAAGCTTTATCAGCACCAGCTAAAGGTAATGTGTCCAATTATGATGTCCTGAAGCGAGCGCTTGCTGATGTGGGACTAGTAAGTAAATTAGAAGAAAAAGTGGATAAACTAAAGGACGTTAATGAAAAAGACCGACCTAAATATATTCAAGAAATAGAAGATGCGTATAATAAGCTTGATCAATTACAACGTAGCTTAGATGTAAATGATACTTTATATACGAACATTAAAAACCTATTAAATGAGCCAAATGATCTAAAGGAAATAACAGAAGTACGAAGACTAAATCAAGCGATTGTTCATTTACTATCCTACGAGAATTCTCTCGCACACTATGTACCTTCTGATAAGGATGCCCTACAAGCGCTAGTTACTAGCATTGAAGCGGATATTGCAAAGCTATCCCAAAATTACCGAGGCGCTATTCAAAATCAAACTATTTTAACGGAAGCCAAAGCGGATATTAAAAAAGTTGAGCAATTTATCAAGTCATTTGATAAATTATCACCAAATAATACACCTAATAAGCAAGTTACGGCTGCCAAGTCAATTCGTTCTGCCTATGAAAAATTAACGTATAAGCAATTAAAATTAGTATCTGATACGTATTTGCAGCGCTTAACGGTGGCGGAAAGTGCTGAAGAAAGTCAAATTGCGTCATTAAATCATGATATAGATAGCTATATTGACGATGGTATCTATCCAATCAATCCATCAGCTAGTTCATGGCAAAGTCATGTCAATAATGTTAATCGAATGATTAAAGAATATAAGAGCTTAACAAAAGCCTCAGCAGCACAAATTGTTGGATATGACGCCCTTGTTACGCTTCAAAAGGATTTAAAAACAGCTGAAAAAGTGATTAAAGATATGGATGCTTATCAAAAGTTATCTGTAACAACAGGTGTTACGGAAAGTAAGCTTAATTCAAGCTATACGAGTGCCTTAAAAGATTATAATAAGCTTACGACATTGCAACAGTCACTTATTTATAATGCAAATGAGTTTTTACTAAATACGCCAAAGGTTTCAGTTGATGGTAATGGTAAAGTACCCGCTGATAAAGCTGCTGCTGAGGCATTAAAGGCTGATATTGCCAAATTTGCAGATATCACTAAATTTACATTCAAACAATTAGAATCCTCTGTAGATACAGCGTCAGAATCGTATAAGGCTTTATCTTCGGGTGCGAGAAAGTATGTGACAAATTATCATTTATTAACAGCTGCTAAGAAGGACATTTCAGGTGTGAAATCCTTCCATAAAAAAGTACAGACAGCTAGAGAAGAAACGGATGCAGCGAAACAAAGTAAAAAAATTGAATCCGTGCAAAAAGCTTATGCTAAATTACCTGCAAACCAGCAGCATTTAGCGAAAGAACAATATGAAGCTTTATTAAATAATCAAATTATCGATGAAAATGCACCGAATATCACACAGCTAAATAATGAAATTGCTACAATCGTTTCAAATGATCTCTATACAGTTTCGATGGAAAAAATTAATAATCTTTCGAAGCAATATAGTAGCCTCAGCTCAAGTGATAAAAAATTGATTACGAATTATGATATTTTAAAAGCTGCAATAGCTGATGTGAAAAAAGTAGAGTCCTTTATGAAGACCTATGACAAATCGTTTAGCAATAATCCGAGCACAGTCATTAAGGCATTTGAGAAGCTGACAACCAAACAAGTAAGTCTTATTGATGCAGGGACTAGACAATTAATAATTGACAAGCAAAAAGGGCAACAACAAACGAATGAAAATGCTTTGTCGTTAATTGAATCTATTAATTCCTTACTCGTAAAAGGCGAGTATATTGATGGCTTAGAGGAAGAAGTAAAAAAAATCCGTACAGCGTATGATGCATTGAGTGCTGCCGATAAAAAGGTCGTTAAAAATTATTCGAAGCTAACTCAAGCTGAAGGTGATTTGAAAAAGGTTGCGGATGTCCATGCTTTATACGTTCCAGCAGTGGATGGCAATGAGACGGCTCGCAAAGCTTGGCAAACCGCTTTTAGCAAGCTTTCCAAAAAATTAGAATTACTTTATACAAAAATGTATACGACAGATATATAAAAATACTTCAAGCAAGCCCCGAATGATTCTTCGGGGCTTTTCTTTATACAAAAAAACTATTTTTATTTGTCTAGTAATTTGGTTGTCCGCTATACTATGTACAGCAGAGGAAGAAATTTTTTACATAACGATTGTAGTTTCACAAAGAAGGTAGGAACGAAAGATGTATAAAATAGGTGTTGTTGGTCCTGTCAAATCTGTTGAAAGAATTATTGGGTTAGCCCGAGAGATTGAGCAGGATATGGAATTTAGTCCGTATATTTATGGAGTGGCAACTGAAACAAGGCATATTATAGAGACGCATGATCAAGATGTAGATTTCTGGCTATTTTCTGGCTACATCCCCTATAAAATTGCCTGTCAAACGAGTGTTTCCCAGGATAAATTGGCGCATATTATTTTTTCGGAGGCGGCCATTTATAGAGGGTTTTTAGAACAGTCCTATCAACAAAAAAAGTTTATTGAAAATATCAGTATCGATATCATACCATCACCTTCTCATATGGCTTCAGAAAGTCTTGCGGAGATTCAGAAAAATGTAAATAACATGTATTTAAAGGAATTTGATGTGGCGATTGATCCAAAAGAGTTATTTGATTTCCATTATAGTCTTTGGCATGAGGGGAAAATTGATTTTGCGATTACTTGCTATCCTTCTGTTGATGAAGAATTGAAGAAGCGAGGAGTCCCCTCCTATTGGGTTTCCCCAACAAAAACAGAAATTTACCATACAGTTCAGCTTTTTACAGAAAAGATTAAAACGTCCTACTATAAAGAAACACAAATTGGTGCAGTCATGCTTGAAATAAAGGACTTTGATTCATTAAAAGAGCGCATGAAGCAAGGCTATCGCATTCAATATTTAGAATTGCGCACGAAGGAAAATCTGCTACAGCTTTGTGAACAGATTGATGGTTCGCTCATTGAAGAGGGCAACGGAAAATATACCATTTTTAGTACAAGGGGAGCCATTGAAAGACAAATACAATTTTTACAGGAAAAAATGGTTCAGCTGTCGATCGAAATGGAAGCGAAGGTGACGGCAGGCATTGGTTTTGCTCAAACGGTATTCAATGCCGAATTACATGCTCATCGGGGGTTAAGACAGACCAAGGAAAATGAAGCGGTTGATATTGTGATGATTCAAGATGATGGCACGATTATTGAGTCTGTTGGGAATGTAGAAGAACTTTCTTATTCCTACCGAGCAGAAGACCCTGATATTTTAGAAAAACTCAAAAAAGGTAATATTAGTATCAAAACGTACATGAAAATACATGCACTAGTGCAGAAAATGCGCTGGAAGCATTTTACGACAAAGGATTTAGCGACACAGCTTCAAATGAGTGAAAGAAATGCCCAGCGCATCGTCGCAGATTTATGTAGTGTAGATTTAGCGAGAATTTGTGGAGAGGAATTGCAATATACTCGTGGAAGACCAATAAAAATGTATCAGCTAGTTTAGGTACTTGCAAAAATGTCCCATACCAATGATTGGTTATGGGGCATTTTTTTATGGGATTTTGTTGTGGTGTTTTTTCAAAAACATCGATAAATCTGTGCTTTGTGAGCATTTATAGGTAAATAATAGACATTTACAAAGACGATTATCTATTAAAAATTTTCAAAAAAATATTGTCTTTTCATAGAAATTTGATTATTATACGAATATATAACGAAAATGTCGGTATATAAAGGGGTTTTGAGCGAGGGGGCAAAGATCAGAAAGGACAACAATAGCAGTGAAACAATACTGCAATGAGAAAAAGGTTCTGATACATGGGAGGGATATGAATGTCAACAAATGAAATAACGAAAAAATCTAGAAATGTCATCCTTGCACTATTATTTTTAGGATGGTCTTTAGGGAACTTAGACCGCTACATTATGAACTATGCAGTCGTTTCGATTACGGGCGATTTGCAATTGGATGCCTCTTCAACGGGTATTATTTTAAGCGCTTTCTTTTTAGGCTATGCCATTATGCAAATACCAGGTGGCTGGCTTGCGGATAAATTTGGAGCAAAAAAAATCCTACTGATGGCTGTTATTGTGTGGTCCATTTTTACTGGTCTAACAGCTATTGCTTGGTCTTTAACGGCAATGATTGTTATTCGCTTTTTATTTGGCATTGGCGAGGGAGGATTTCAACCGTCAAGTTCTAAGATTATTGCAACAATCTTCCCTAAAGAAGAAAGAGGAAGAGCCATGTCGATTATGCTTACTTCCGGTGGGATTGTCTCACTCATCGTGCCACTGCTAGCGGCATATTTATTAGGTACGATTGGCTGGCGTATGATGTTTGTCATTATTGGGGCGATTGGAGCAATTATTGCCTTTTTATACTGGAAATACATTAAACTTCCGGAAGCGGAAACAGCAGATTCAGATGGGACAGATCGTGGCACGAGCAAGGTAAATTTTAAAGAATTATTGAAAACACCACTTATGTGGAATTTGATCGTTGCTTATTTTTGTATTTATGCAGTGAACTGGGGCTTGGTTTCTTGGATTCCAACGTATCTTCAAAAAAATCGCGGACTAGATTTAATGTCTATTGGATGGGCTCAAACGATTCCTGCTATCACTACGATTATTGGTGTGTATGGTAGCGGTTATATTATTGACAAGCTGCCAAAAGGAATGGAAAAAGTGTTAGGTTCAATCTCCTGTGCTGTTATCGGCATTTTATTGTATTTAATGTTTACAGCCAAAACAGTGACGCTATTTATCGGCTATCAAACAGTTGTTTCTCTATTTATAGCGTTTGTCATTACATTATTACCTGTTATCGTACTAAAGAAATTACCATCATCTATCACAGGTTCGGCAATGGGCGTTGCGAATACAGGGGGACAACTAGCAGGATTTGTCACACCGATGGCTATTGGGTTTATGGTCGATGCTTTTAATGGTTCCTTCGATGCGGCCTTTTGGATGTTAATAGGGTTTGCGCTCATTTGTATTGTGTCGCTTGTCACGCTAAACGACGAAAAAGGAACACTGTTGAGAGCATAATGAAATTGGGGGGACAATAATGAGTTTTCATGAAAAAATTTCTACATTAATTGAAGCAAAACAAGACGTAAGCGTAGCATTAAGTGATGCTATATGGGCTGTGCCTGAACTTCATTTTAAAGAAAAAAAATCAATGCAGTATATGAAAGAGGCGCTAGAAAAAGAGGGTTTTCAAACAGAGGTAGGGGTTGCTGAGCTTGAAACAGCACTTGTTGGAACTTATGGCTCTGGAAAGCCTGTTATTGCTTTCTTAGGTGAATATGATGCACTCCCAGGTTTGAGTCAAAAAGGCGGAGCTACACAACATGAGCCTCTCGAAAATGGTGGAAGTGGGCATGGCTGTGGACATAACTTATTAGGAACAGGAGCATTCGCAGCCGCTGTTGCCGTAAAGGATTTTTTAGAGCAAAATCATCAATCTGCAACGATTCGTTATTACGGCTGTCCTGCGGAGGAAAACGGTTCTGGTAAAGCTTATATGGCGAATGCCGGTCTGTTCAAAGATGTTGATATTGCGATTTCCTGGCATCCAGGTGCATTTTCAACAGTGATGACTTGTAGCTCTCTCGCAAACTATGCTGCTACTTTTAAGTTTACTGGAAAAAGTGCGCATGCCGCAGCTGCACCACATCTTGGACGAAGTGCTTTAGACGCTGTTGAGCTTATGAATGTTGGGGTAAACTACTTACGAGAGCATATCATTCCTGAAGCTCGTGTGCATTATGCGATTACTAACTCAGGTGGAACCTCTCCGAATGTAGTACAACCATATGCAGAGGTAACATATTTAGTAAGAGCACCTAAAAAGCAACAAGTGCAAGAGATTTATCAGCGCGTTGAAAATATCGCAAAGGGTGCAACGCTTATGACAGGCACATCACTGGACATCGAATTTGAGGGTGCTGCTTCTAATCTGATTACAAATAAGACACTTTATGATGTGATGTACAAACAAATACTTGAAATTGGCATGCCAGACTATACAATAGAGGATGAACAATATGCTCAGGCTATTTTCAATACGTTTACTCCTGAAGTACAAGCCTCTTCATTAGTGGGTCTGCGTAAAGAAGATGTTAAACAATTACAAGGAAAAGTGATTGCTGATCATGTTCCAAATATACTCCCTGAATTTATCATGGGTGGCTCTACAGATGTTGGAGATGTCAGCTGGAATGTACCGACAGTACAATGTACAACGGTATGTATGGCATTAGGGACACCACTGCATACATGGCAGGTCGTTTCTCAGGGTGTCATGCCAATCGCTCATAAAGGAATGCTACAAGCCGCCAAGATAATGGCTTGTACAGCGATTGAGTTACTTGATCATCCAGCGTTAATTGAGGAAGCTAAAAAAGAATGGCAAGAACGTCTTGATGGCGAGACATATGTATCGTTAATTCCGGAGGGAACACAGCCTCCTAAGCTATAAGTGGATAGCGAAAGTTTAGATAGAGTCTTCATAGGACAACTATGGAGGCTCTGTTTTTGCCTCATGTTTGAAAGGAGACAGTAGAAATGTCAACACAATCTAATCATTATGATCACCATATGGCCCAATGGGTAACACAGTTTCGTGCAGCTGCCAAAGAGGGGCAATGTGCTAACTATATCCCTGCTTTGGCTAAAAAAGATCCAAATCAGCTAGCGATTGCTGTTATTGGATCGGATGGTCACACCATCAAAGCAGGGGATACTGAAGAACTGTTTACGCTTCAAAGTGTTTCCAAAGTCATTACATTTATTTTAGCCTGTATGGATCGAGGATTGCCTTATGTATTAGAAAGAGTAGATGTCGAACCGACAGGGGATACCTTCAACTCTATTATTCGCTTAGAAAGCCATCAACCAGGGAAACCTTTTAATCCAATGATTAATGCAGGGGCAATTACAGTGTCTTCTATGCTGACAGGAAATTCACCACACGAGAAGGTCACAAAAATTCTGCAATTTTTAGAACAGATCATCGGCAAGAGAGTAAATGTTAACGAGGAAGTATTTCAATCGGAATGGCAAACCGCTAATCGAAATCGGGCATTGGCCTACTATTTAATGGATTCTGGTTTTCTAGATTGCCCCGTAGAGGCAGCACTTGAGGTTTATTTAAAGCAGTGTGCGATTGAGGTCAATGTATCAGATTTAGCCATGATTGGCTTAGTCATCGCCAATGATGGCTATCATCCATTGTTAAAGAAGCAGCTATTTCCTAAGCAAGTGGCAAAATTAGCAAAGGCTTTGATGGTGACGTGTGGTATGTACAATGCATCAGGTAAATTTGCAGCATTTATCGGCCTGCCTGCTAAAAGTGGTGTTTCAGGTGCAATTCTTACTGCTGTTCCAGGGCATGCAGGCTTCAATTCACCGTTTCCTGCTGGCTGTGGTATAGGTATTTATGGGCCTGCCATCGATCCAATAGGAAATAGTGTCGCAGGCGTGCAATTGCTGAAGCATTTAGCTACTGAATGGGATATGTCTATTTTTTAACTAGTTGAAGATGACTTCAGATATTGGTCTGAAGTCATCTTTTTTATCATTTTTTACTTTTCAAATTATACATAATAAATAAGGCGATAAACCAAATTGGCGTTAACAATAATGCTGTACGGGTAGCTTCAGAAATAAACATCACGATTAATAGGAATGCGAAGAACGCAAGAATTACATAGTTGATAAAAGGTGTCAATGGGGCTTTAAATTTTGACGCCTCATGTAAGGCACGATTTTTTCGTTTATAGATTATGTGAGAAATGACGATAATGCTCCACACCCATATGAAGCAGATTGCGCTAACAGTTGTCACAACACTAAAAGCATTCTCGGGCATTAGCTTACTTAGCAGTGCACCGGCAGATACGACAACAGCAGAAACAACCAATGCGTTACTTGGAACACTATTTTTGTTGAGTTTTGCAAACTTCGGTGAGGCCTGTTTATTGTTACCAAGATTAAAGAGCATCCGACTTGTTGAGAATAAACCACTGTTACCAGCTGAAGCAGCCGAAGTGAGCACAACAAAATTGATAATACCAGCAGCAATCGGAATACCAGCTAATGTAAAGACTTGTACAAAGGGACTGCTTGAGGCAGACATTTCATACCAAGGATTAATACATAAAATGACAAATAAAGCCCCTACATAAAACAGTAAAATACGAACTGGAATTTTATTAATGGCAGAAGGAATATTTTTTTGAGGATCTGCTGTTTCAGCAGCCGAAACCCCTACTAATTCCACACCAACAAAAGCAAAAACGACCATTTGGAAGGCCATTAAAAAGCCGTATAATCCATTAGGGAACAAGCCACCGTGTGCCCAAAGATTTTCTACTGATACCGTACCAGAGCTTGTTTGAAACCCTGTGACTAACATGATAAGTCCAATGATGATGAGAGCCACAATGGTAATAACTTTAATGATGGCAAACCAAAATTCTAACTCACCAAAAAGTTTAACCGTTAATAAATTTAGTAGTAATAATAATACTAAGCAACCAATGGCTGGCATCCACTGTGGGATATCAAACCAATATTGTGCATAAACTCCCACCGCGATAATGTCCGCCATGGCCGTCATGATCCAACAGAACCAGTATGTCCAGCCTGTCACATAACCTGCCCAAGGACCAATGTATTCCGATGCAAAATCCGTAAATGATGTGTAGCCTGCATTGGATAGTAATAGTTCGCCTAATGCACGCATAACAAAAAATAGCGCAATCCCGACAATTAAATAGGCAAGGATGATAGACGGTCCTGCTAGTGCAATGGCTTTCCCAGAGCCTAAGAATAAACCGGTCCCAATTGTTCCACCGATGGCAATAAGCTGCACATGGCGATTTTTTAAATCACGTTTTAATTGTTGCTGTTCCACGTTAATCCCCCTCAAAGATGCATAAAAACTATGACTGGAAATAAAAAAAGAGACTAGTAGTGACACTAGTCTCGGGAAACGTCAGAATAACAAATACCATTTTATCGCAGATGTCTCATCGAATCGTTTTAACATTCGTGTGGCATCGCTTATAAAAGCTGTTATTACTCCTCTGTCCTTTTGCCTGAGATAGTGAACCCTTCGGCGACGCAACTTGCGCTCTCTCCAGAACTGCTCCTGCTATAGTTTGATCCATAGCATTCATAGCTTATTAACTTCATAATCAATTATTATTGTAAGATATTATACATCCTATCAGTGCTGCTAAAATTATTCAACAATTAATTTTGACTATTTTCAGAAAAATAGAAGAATTAGGTTCATATATGGTAATTCCCTGACGAAAATAGTATTTTTGGACATAGAAAGTAGGATTCGCTTAAAGCTAGTGGTGAGGAGGTCAATTAGAACATAATCATTTGCAATAGATATAATATAGTAGAAACTCTGAATTTTATAAAAAAGAAGCCGCCTCATAGTTCTTTGAGACGACTTTTTTTCATGCGAATATTAATATTTTTTTGCTTTTATTTTACCAGTCCAAGTTTTGAAACCGCCTTGAAGTTGGTAAATTTGGTTGTACCCACGTTTTTTAAGAAATAGTGCAGCACGTGAGCTACGGCCTGTATTTTGACAGTATAGATATACTGGTAAATCTGGGCGGATTTCTTTATAACGTTGACGTAATGTTGTGGAAGGAACATTTCGTGCACCAAGAATGTGACCAGCATCAAATTCCTTTTGCTCACGAACATCGATTAGCTGTGCTTTACGATAGCCTTCTATGAATTGCTCTTGTGTTAAGTTGGTTACGGCCTTTTTGAGTCGTAGTGCATTAATACCGATATATGCAATTGTGACTACTAAAACGACACCGATTGTGATAAGTATGTCCAAGATTTTCTTACCCCTTTCTATCTTCTTTATTATTATAAAAGATGCGCTAGCGATAGTCCAATGAGTTTGATAAAATTAACTAGGTTGTGGCGAATTCGTCTATTTCGTTACAAAAGCACATAGTTAACAACTTGAACTGTAGAGTAATCTTCGTTAAGGTTGAACCACAGGTGGGGCCTGAGGTATCATTTTATAATTGTAGGAGATGAACATATGACAACTTGGTATTTTTTAAATTCAGGGAAATGTAGTCCTTCTTTTAATATGGCGCTAGATGAAGCATTACTTGATTGGCATAGTGAGGGGCTAATTCCACCAGTAATTCGTTTTTATGAGTGGGAGCCTGCAACACTGTCGATTGGCTATTTTCAACAAGCCAAAAGAGACATTAATTTAGATGCTGTACGTGAACAAGGCTTAGGTTTCGTGCGTCGACCAACTGGTGGACGAGCTGTGTTGCATGAACATGAACTAACATATAGTGTCATCGTTACTGAAAGCTATCCTGATATGCCAGATTCTGTGACAGAGGCATATCGTGTGTTAAGTGAGGGAATCTTGCAAGGTTTCCATAACCTAGGTATGGATGCCTATTTTAGTGTGCCTGATACAGAAGAAAAACGAGCTGACTTAAAGAGTCCAAAAAGTGCTGTTTGTTTTGATGCGCCAAGCTGGTATGAACTTGTCGTTGAAGGGAAAAAAGTAGCGGGTAGTGCGCAAACACGTCAAAAAGGTGTCATTTTGCAGCACGGTGCCATTTTATTAGATTTAGACCAAGAAAAATTATTATCTGTATTCAATTTCTCGAGTGAAGAAGCGAAGAATCGTATGCGTAGAAAGCTGCCAGAAAAGGCAGTTGCGATAAATAGTCTTATAAAAGAGCCTGTGACAGTTGAACAATGTGTGACAGCTTTTCGAGATGGGTTTGCTAAATCGTTGCAAATTGAATTAAAACCATTTACACTTTCTGAGGAGCAATTAGAATATGTCCGTGCATTAGAAGAAAAAAAATATGCATGTGATGAGTGGAATTTTAAAAAGTAAAAAATGGTATAAAAAAATATTTTTTTAACGTCCAATCCTTGTTATTACAAGTAGTTCTGATTCTATTTAAAAAAGCAAGAGTTGAATTAAAAAACTATATATAGTATCTTTTTTAAAGACATATACACAATATGTGGTGTTTAACAACACGAGATATTGTGTATTTATTTTGGAATGAAGAAAACAAGGGAGGCAAAACGATGGTACTCACAAATCATCAACCCGAATTAAACAATCAATTTGAACAGTTAAACAAAGATATCGAACAATTCCCACAGGTACACCCGGTAACATCTGATATGCACATCACACACAAAGGCGTATCAAGACTTGTAATGATCGATCGCTACTCGTTTAAAGACACAGAAAAGAAAACACTAAAAGCTGGTGATTTTGTTGTTTTAACAGTAAAAGCTGATCCAAAATTCCCTGCACGTGGTTTAGGGACAATTCAAAAGCTGGACATGTCTACAAAAACAGCAGATATTTTGATTGAGGAAGATTACCGTAGTGTATTAGACGATCCGCAAGAGCAAGAAACGGGTGTAATTACGCGTTCAATTGACGTGCTAGAAAAGCCTCTTGAAATTTTTTATGAACAAATCGCAAAACGAAATGCCACAGGCCTTTCTGCTGTTGAAAAAACGCCAGAAAAACGCCAAGAATGGTTTGAGAAATTTTATGACCAATTAGTATCTTTAAAATTCATTCCAGCAGGACGAGTAATCTATGGGGCTGGATCTGAAACAGATGTAACCTTCTTCAACTGTTACGTTATGCCATTCGTAGCGGATTCACGTGAAGGCATCAGTGATCATCGTAAGCAAGTAATGGAAATTATGAGCCGTGGTGGCGGTGTAGGAACGAATGGTTCAACTCTACGTCCACGCAACACACTTGCACGTGGTGTAAACGGTAAATCATCTGGCTCTGTATCCTGGTTAGATGATATTGCTAAATTGACACATCTTGTGGAGCAAGGCGGGTCACGTCGTGGAGCACAAATGATTATGCTAGCCGATTGGCATCCCGATATTGTGGAATTTATTATCTCGAAAATGCAAAATCCTCGTATTTTGCGTTACCTCATTGAAAATACAACGGATGAAACAATCATTCGTCTAGCAAAAGAAAAATTAAACTTTAAGCCACTGTCTATGCAAGAGGAAGCGATGTATCAAGGCATCGTGAACTACAAAAGCATTGAAGGTCTAGGTGGATTTGATACAGCTATTATTCGTGAAGCTGAAAATAAATTACGAGATGGTGGCACATATACGGTTCATAACCCAGAGTTTTTAACGGGTGCAAATATTTCTGTGACATTAACAAAAGAATTCATGGAAGCTGTAGAAAATGACGCTGACTTCGAGCTTCGTTTCCCAGCTGTTGAAGAATATACAAAAGAAGAAATGAGCGTTTACAACACGAAATGGCATGAAGTTGGTGACGTTCGTGAATGGGAGAAAATGGGCTATAAAGTCCGCACATACCGTACAATTAAAGCAAAAGAATTATGGAATTTAATTAACGTATGTGCAACTTACTCAGCAGAACCAGGTATTTTCTTCATCGACAATGCCAATGACATGACAAATGCCAAGGCATATGGTCAAAGTGTTGTAGCGACAAATCCATGTGGTGAGCAACCACTCGCACCATACTCTGTGTGCAACTTAGCAGCTGTGAACCTTGCGCAGTTTGCCAATAAAGACAATCAAACTGTTGATTTCGAAGCACTACGTGAAACAGTGCGCGTTGGTGTTCGTATGCAGGATAATGTAATTGATGCGACACCGTACTTCTTAGAAGAAAACCGTGTACAAGCTCTTGGTGAGCGTCGTGTTGGTTTAGGCGTTATGGGCTTAGCAGATTTACTCATTTACTGTGAGAAAGAATATGGTTCAGAAGCAGGAAATGCTTTAGTTGATGAAATCTTTAAAACAATTGCTGAAACAGCGTATGAGGCTTCTACAGAGCTTGCTAAAGAACGAGGTAGCTTCCCATTCTTAGTAGGTGCTACAGACGAAGAAACAGCTCGTTTACGTAAAGCTTTCACTGAGACAGGCTTTATGCAGAAAATGCCTGCTCATATCAAAGAGCAAATTTTAGCGACGGGTATCCGTAACTCGCATTTATTAACTGTTGCCCCAACAGGTTCAACAGGAACAATGGTAGGCGTAGCGACAGGTCTTGAGCCTTACTTCTCCTTCACGTACTACCGTTCTGGTCGTTTAGGTAAATTCATTGAAGTAAAAGCTGAAATTGTAAAAGAATATTTAGATCGTCATCCAGAAGTGAATGAGCAAGAGCTTCCTGAATGGTTTGTAACAGCAATGGAGCTAAAACCATCAGCACATGCCGATGTTCAATGTATTATTCAAAAATGGATTGATTCATCCATTTCTAAAACAGTGAATGCTCCAAAAGGCTATACAGTACAACAAGTAGAAAAAGTATACGAGCGCCTATATAAAGGTGGTGCTAAGGGTGGTACGGTTTATGTGGATGGTAGCCGTGACTCACAAGTTCTTACACTAAAAGCGGAAGAAAATGATATGGATCAACTATCATTTGAAGAAGAATTAGTAGAAGAGCATACAAAACGTCCAGTTGTATTAGTAGATACAATCCAAGCATTAGAGTCTACAACAGTTATCGGCTCAGATGTAGGGAATACATGTCCAGTTTGTCGTAAAGGAACTGTTGAAGAAATGGGCGGCTGTAATACATGTACAAACTGTGGCGCACAGTTAAAATGTGGTTTGTAAAAAATGAAAATTGTCTATCTTGTAAACTTGAACTAAATTTGCACCATTTTACCCCTTTAGATATGATTAGCTAAAGGGGTGTTTTTATGTCGAAAAGAACAAGTACAATTGAAGATACTAGGACCAAATTGATGTTGGATTTGCAAAGAATTGAGAAGGATGACTATCAGTTACGCAAAGAGGAGCAGCATCAAGATTTCTTACCTTTGTTACTTCAATACATTGGAGATCCGCAGCCAGAATTACGGGATAACCTGATTTATCCGATGTTTTATATGTGGATTAAGGAAGAGAATCGATTCAGTGGAGAGGAGTTGCGTAGTCTCTTAACTGTTCTGACTGATGAGAACCATCTGTTCTATCATATTGGCAGCGAGAATGATCAATCAGTTTTTACAAGGACGTTCTCTGCCTTGCCTATCGCTTTGATTGTGCAACGCCACAGACAAAATCCATTTTTCAATCAAGCGGAAATGGAGCAATTAATGCAAGTAATGCTCCGCTATTATAAAGAGGAAAAGGATTTGCGAGGTTACCTTTCAGTAGGGGGCTGGGCTCACAGCGTGTCTCACGGTGCGGATGTATTTGTTGAGCTGATACAGTGCAAGGAGAGCAGCGTCACAAAGCTGCGTGAGGTTCTTGTCGCTATTTCTGGCGTGTTACATAATGATAGACACATTTTTAGCGATGAGGATGATGAGCGGTTGGTCAACATCGTGGATACGATGATTGACAAAGAGTTACTTCCCCATCAAGAAATCGCTGATTGGATTAGCGGCTTAGCGCAATGCTGTAATTTGCCGAGTAGTCGTAGTCAGGTGATTGCTCGCGTGAACAGCAAGAATTTTTTACGCAGTCTCTATTTCAGAAGGAGACAAGATAGTCGAGGGAATGAGCTAAATACTGTCATGCTTATTACTGAGGCAAAATTGAACAGGTTTTCGATCAGTTAAAGGATTAGAGGGTAGTCCCAAAAACCATGAAAAATGGCTGAGGGACTACCTCTTTTATGGTAATAAAAACAACAGAAACCATCCTTTTGTAAAATGGAAGTACCACCCGTAAAGGGCGCTATATCATCTTAAACAAAACTCGATTATTTATCATAAAGTTTCAGTAAAAGTCCTGTATGAATCTGCAGGATTTTTTTATTCAACAATCCGTCCATTTAATGGAATAATATCAGGATAAATTGGATATTTATGTTAAAATATAAAGTGGATATTGTAAAAGGGTTATCTGAGAGAATATCTTGCAGCTTTCATGCTTTTAATCCTCGGCAACCGGATACTTTAGAAAAAATTAATAGGTGGTTAAAAATGATGAATGGAAAAGAGATTTTAACTATATTTGGATTTGAAGTTAGTGAAGAGCCTAAAAGCATTTATCCATATTCACCAGTATACCGAGTAAAATATGGTGATAAGGATGTTGTTGTAAAACGTACCCAAAGAAGAGCAAAGAATGTCATGTCTTATATTACTATGCTAAAAGATAAAGGGATAAATGTTGTAACACCAGTTAAGTTACAAGTAGATAACCCACAAAAGTATGAGGATACAAATTTTGTTGTTTATCCATTTATAGAAGGCAAGAAATACTCAGGCAAAGAAAAAGAAATCTATGAAGCTGGAAAGTTGTTAGGACAAATTCATAGTTTTTCACCTGCTTCAAATGCCTATAATCTACTTGACTACGATGTTTATGATTTTAATGAACAAGAAGTAGAAGAGAGTATGGAAGCAATTATACAACATGCAAACAACGCTAGAGTTGAAATTGATACAGGGTTAAAAACAAAGTTACTAGAAAGTGTTGCAAGTCAACAGGAACTCTACCATGCAGGTTTACCACATGTTGCTACGCCGCATGATTTTAAAGCAAATAATTTGGTTTTAATCCCAGAACCATATCTAATTGATCCGGATAATGCTGCTTGGATACCAAGGATCTTTGACCTAGCTCTGGCATTACTACTTTTTCATAATGAGCATGAAGAAGCCCCAGACCAGATTTTCACAATAGATGAATGGGCATTATTTTTATCAGGCTATAAAGAATATATTGATTTAACCGATCATGAAAAAAGTTTTTGGGACCAGGCGAAACAGCACGTCTTTCTCGATGAAGTAATGTGGTTAATGGCTGAGTATGAAGAGGATTGGCAAAATTCTTCTCAGCAAAAATTGTTCAATAGCTTAATTCGTGTTGTGATGGATAATGCTGCCTATAAACTAATATAAGAAGTGTGAAAAGAAACCTAACTATTTATCCCGCTTCTTCAACAATCGGGCGCAATTGTCGGGCAACACGATGAAGAAATGATCAAGCTGTTGATTTAATAAAATATAGTAAAAGCGTGTTTTGATTAATCTTTTTTTAAACACGCTCATTCTTATTGATTGTTCAAGGATTTGTAATAAATTTACCTCTTTAATTGAGGTGATTTTTTGATGTCTTATGATAAATTTTACTTAAACGAACGGAGTAGTTTAAAAAATTAGTTAATTTTGAAGTTGTAGCATAAATTGTTTATTACTAGTATGAACTACAAAAATCAAAGAGGTGAGTTACTTGAGTAAAAGTAAGTTATTCGTAATCTTTTTATTATTCATTTTTGTAGGATTATTTGCAGCTGGTTTCTATACTTTTAATGATGCTCTGATTGAAAAAACAGTTAAAATAGATGAACAAAATATTGTAGAAAAAAACGGTGAATACTTTCTTTTAATTGATGAGCGTGAGTTAATTTTATCAAAGAATTTTTACGATAAAATCGAATTAGAAAAATACAACGAATACAAAATTAAATATGTATACAATCGGTTGAAAAAAAATGATGGTGAAGTCGTAATGCTAAAAAGATATGGTGAACAGCCGTGGGGTAAATAACAGCGTATTTAGAAAGGTTGATTCTCCTTTTTTTAGTCTTTCACACAATATTTTCCTATAGAACATTCTTCAACTAACCCAGTGTGTTTGTTGAAGTGCATTCGTAAATTGAAATACGCTTAAGGAGATCATAGATGACTTTATATTCCGTACTTGTGGCGAAAATTCCTTTACAAACAATCGATTGTACAGGAATTGCTGAAGTGACAGTTAGAGAAATGAAAAAAATGTATCCAATTACAGAGAGTACATCAGCGCAACCTTGGCATTTGATGGATGATGATGCACGTATTTTACATGCGCCGGATGAATCGGCTTTTGGTCAATTAAATATATTTGAATGGAATAATCCACCGTACGATTTAGAATTTTATAATGAAAAACCATTTGTATACGGCATCGAGGGAAATTGGGGTCCTCAATTTTTAGAGGACCTTTTAATTTATTTGAAGGAACATATTATACCAGAGCAAAGTGCTGAATTAATTAGGTTTTGGGCAGAAGATTACGACCGAAAACTAAAAAGCCGTCGTATCATTATTAATGACATCGAATTGCATCATCTTGAAAGCTTAAAGAACGAGGAATACATACGTATCGTTTTTGTATAGCTATATTTAGTTTAAGAACTTATCGAACAAATAATGAAACTACAACCTTATTTACACAGGAGTCGTTTTATTTCTAGGAGTGATTTTATATCCTTTTATCTGAACTGACCTGATGCAAACAACAGTAGGTGAAATGTATTCAAACTAATGGGGCGTTAATGAAAGTTCGGTGAGTGGCAAATGAAACGGAGAGGAATTATTTATGCTTTTATTTGTCGTACCGTTATTAGGCGTTTTATGGTATTTAAATTTTACAACTTTTTTGAAGAACTTAAAGAATGGAAAAAGCACGCATAACCAAAATATTTTAGGCGTAGTATTAACTTTTATTTTTATCTTTGCTGTCATGTACTGCTATGCTGGAACCCACTGACATTTTGAACAATCTTTATTTAAATGCCAACACCATCTCCCCCTAAATAGCAAATAGACATTTTTTATTTTCATTTAGCGAGTTTCGTAATTTTGGAAGGAGAATACTTCAAAATGTGGAATTAACATAAAGTCGGATCATTTGTAATAATGTTTGACTAAAAGATCTAATTTGTAAAAGACTTCTTTTTTCAACCATGAATCCATATAATTGGTTTGATGTGGAAAAAATGTTAGCCATCACTTAATTCAAGACCTGTTAACCAGCTTGTTAAACATAGGTAACAATATGTTAAAGGGGAGAATAAAATGAGTGTAGAAATTATTAACAGAGATCGTTCTGAAGAAAGTGTTCAATTTGAAAAATTGTTATTTGTACAAAGTAATAAAAAGAGTTTTTCTAGTATTGAAAATGCTAAACAGTTTATTAAGCAGAGGGGAACTGAAAATATTCAGCCCTATGTTATAGGGGAAGATGTTCAATTTTTAGGCGATATAGAGGAGCAAACCTTCGAGGCTATGCAGGTCTTCACTTTAAATGACCAAAAGTCCTTGAAACAAAACGTTATTCTCTATATACATGGTGGTGCTTGGACGAATCAACCTTTAAGTTTACATTGGCTTTTCATGGATAAAATAGCACAATCGTTAAATGCGAAAATTATTGCTCCCATTTATCCGAAAGTACCTCATTTTAACCATAATGATACCTACCCAAAAATGCTCAACTTATATAAAGAAATGCTAAAAACGGTTGAAAGCTTTGATCAATTGACTATTATCGGAGATTCGGCAGGTGGAAATATAGCACTTGGTCTGATCCAACTTTTGAAGCGGAACCATCTACCTCAACCGCAAAATATTATTTTACTATCCGCATGTGTTGATTTGAGTTTAGAAAATCCTCAGATACTTGCATATGAAGAAAAGGACCCCATGTTAGCTAGTGAAGGAATGGAAGTCATTACAAAGATCTGGGCAGCGGATAAAGATATAAAGGACCCATTGATTAGTCCCATTTACGGTGACTTTGAGGGACTTGGGAAGATTACTCATTTTATTGGAACACATGAAAGTTTATATCCAGATGCCATAAAATTTGATGAACAACTAACCGAACAAGGAATTGACATCACTACCTTTGTTTATCCTCAAATGAACCATGTGTTTGTTGTGATGCCTATCCCTGAAGCTCTAGACGCTCAACAGAAAATTATAAATATCATTCGTAACAAAGTGTTAAAATAGGGCAGGTTAGCGTTAAGTGAAAAGGTGCATAAAGAGTGTGTTTTGATAATTCAAAACATGCTTTTTTTATTTCCCTTTTTGGCAAGGTTTATAAAGCTTTCTTCCTCGATGTTTCGGTGGCACACTCTTACTCGAAGTAAAGATCGTCGAGTAGTATCTTTCACCTGAAATCTCATCATAAGAATTCCTTTATTTCGATAATCAAATTGTAAAGTTAACTTGACATGGAAAAGGATGTAAAGTAAACTTTACTTATTAACGAATGTACAGTTTACTTTACATTTTTAAAGGAGGCTTTATGAAAAATAGAATTCGTGAATTGCGGAAATCGAAGAAGATTACGCAGGAGGAATTGTCTAAAGTAGTTGGTGTCTCACGACAATCAATCATTGCAATTGAATCGGGCAAATTCAATCCATCTCTAGAACTTGCCTATAATATTTCAAAAGCTTTCAACTGCACGATTGAAGAAGTGTTTATATTCGAAGAGGAGGGAATGGATTGATGGAGATTTCTATCGGAGGGGTTCTTGGATTGTATGGGGGAATGACTTGTGGGATTCTAGGCTGGTGGTTAGGAAGGCGAAAAGCGAGAAAAAACAGAGGCTTAGATGAGTTACACGACCACATTTGGCAAAAGGCAAGATCTTTTTCATGGTATGTGACATTAGGCGTAATTTATGTTTTATTTTCGTTAATCATGTTTGGCATTGAATTAAGCACTGCAATGGTTTTAGGTATCCTTCTTTTAGCACACTTAGGAAGTTGGGGGATTATAGGGGTCTTTTTAACCATCAGCATGTCAAGTTCCGTTCCGTTTCAGCTTACTCCTGTGAATGTAGGTATAGGCATCAATGTAGCGTCGCTTATTACTTTTACGATAATCTCGATCATGACGAATAATTGGTTGTTTTTATTATTCAGTATCCTTCCTAATATGATGGGTATATTTACTGCACTCACTGCACTTAGACTAAATAGGAATGATTCCGAATAAAACTAGATAAAAATAAAGTGGTCACGTTTCACTCCTTTGGATATGGTTGTCTAAAGGAGTGTTTTTGTCATGCAAAGGAAAACAACATCTGTAATCCATCTTTTTTACAAAAGTACCAAGGCGTAATTGAATCAACCACTTATCCCTTGATAACGACCAGTCGTCGAAAATTCATTTACAATGTGTGTGGAAAATTTTATAGTGAGGCGTAAGAAAGGACGGTGATGATATGAAAGTAGAAGTATCGATTGACCCTACATACAAAGAACCTAAAGTCATGATTCTCACAGATAAAATGACTGATGATATAGAACATCTCGTGCGAAGTATTACTGCGACAGCTGGAAGCACCTTATCGGTTTTCTCTCATAAAGGGGTTGAGTTAATCGACAGTAAGGATATCGTGCGTATTTATACAGAGCAAAAAAAGGTTTTTGTACAAACAACCAAGGGGGTTTATACGGTCCGTTATCGTCTTTACGAATTGGAGGAAAAGCTCAATCCTCAAATGTTTATCCGTATTTCAAATGCCGAAATGGTCAATCGGCATATGATTAAGCATATGGACATTAGTAAAACAGGAACGATCGGAGTTGAATTAACGGGCGGCACGAAAACGTACGCATCGAGGCGTTATGTAACTAAAATAAAGAAACATTTAGGAATTTGAGGTGGAAAACATGCGAAAAGAATTATTCACACGTGTTATTGGCGGGTTTGTTATAGGCGTGGCGCTCGGGCAAATTGTGCAATTCTTTATATCCATGGGAATAGGGCAAGGGGATTATGTTTGGGTAGTTCCTGAATTTCGGGCCATTTTTACAAATGAAGGGACTGCAATTATTACCCAAGTCTTGTTAACGGGTGTCATTGGGCTAACATTTGCGCTTGCTGCTCTCATCTTTGAAATGGCTAGATGGGGAATGTTGAAACAATATATCATCCATTTTTTTGTAACGGCAATAATCTGGATACCAATTGTAACCCTATTATGGATGCCAAAAACGATGGCTAACGTTATTTCACTATTAGCGAGCTTTTTAGGGACTTATATCATTACATGGGTCTTACAATATAAATTTTCACAACGGGACATTGAAAAAATTAATGCCGTACTTTCCAATGGAGGTGAAGATTATGACGATTAATATAAAAGGTTTAACAAAACGTTATAAGGAGCGCGTAGCTGTTGATCAATTGACGTTACATATACAACAAGGCGAATTTTTTGCTCTTTTAGGCCAAAATGCTGCTGGAAAAACAACAACAATCAAAATGTTGTGTGGGCTATTAACTCCTTCTGAGGGGGATGCCATAGTAGACGGTAAAAGCATTGTAGAAAATCCGAAGGCTGTTAAACAAATTCTCAATATTTCACCGCAGGAAACGGCTGTTGCACCTAATTTAACTGTATACGAAAATTTACTGCTAATCGGTCAAATTTATGGGTATAAAAAAGTGCAAGCGCAGCACCAAGCACAGGTACAGATGGATTTGTTTGGCTTAACACCACGTCAACGTGACAAGGCTAAGACACTATCAGGAGGTTATCAGCGCCGTTTAAGTGTTGCGATGGCTATGATGACGAATCCTAAAGTACTGTTCCTTGATGAACCTACTTTAGGGATGGATGTAAGAGCAAGGAATGATTTGTGGAACATATTGAAGCAATTAAAAGGAAAAATAACCATCATTTTAACTTCTCATTATTTAGACGAGGTAGAGGCGTTGGCTGATCGTATAGGAATTATGCATCATGGACAGCTACATGCACTTGGCACCTTACAACAATTGTTAATTGAAACAGGCAAAAGGACTTTAGAAGAAGTATTTTTAGAAAAAACAGAGGAGGCGTTGTCGTGAGGGCTATTGTATTTGCAGCAAGAAATCAAAAAGAAATTGTCCGTGATCCAGTAACTTTATTGTTTGGAATCGGCTTACCAATCGTATTATTAGGCTTGTTTTCTGTTATGCAAAAAAATATGCCGTTTGCTTTATATGAAATGAACAATCTAACACCAGGTGTCATTGTATTTGGTTTTTCTTTTCTTACACTTTTTTCAGGAATGCTACTTGGAAAAGATAAGAGTTCATCGTTATTAATGCGTATTTTTGCATCTCCTATGTCTGCAACTGATTACATTTTAGGGTATATGCTGCCTTTACTACCTATAGCCTTGCTACAAATCTTTATATGTTTGGTTACTGCCATCTTTTTAGGCTTGTCATTTGATAAATCCATCCTTTTAATGGTTCTTGTACTCATGATTATTTCTCTACTATATATTGGAATTGGTTTATTGTTTGGGACGTTATTTACAGATAAGCAGGTAGGAGGAATCTTTGCGATATTTGTCAATGTCACAACTTGGTTAAGTGGGACGTGGTTTGAGTTAGATATGGTTGGTGGTACATTTCAATCCATTGCACAATTGTTACCATTCGTACATGCTGTTAATGCAGCTAAAGCTACAATTGATGGAGCATATGGGGATATGCTTCAATCACTATCTATCGTAATTGGTTATACAGTCTTTATTACGAGTATCTCTATTATTGTCTTTAGGCGTAAAATGCAAGCTAATTAAGCATTTGGTTCACGGGTACTATGAAAAAAAGGGCAGCTCCAACGTTTATGTTGGGCTGCCCGTTCCTGTTAATCATGATTTAAGGTTGCTGCAATTTCTGGTTGTTGCTCTACTTGACGTAGCATGTTGAAGGAAGCAATGGCTACTTCCACTTGATCGTCCTTTGGCTCACGTGTTGTCAGTAATTGGAGCCATAAACCAGGGTAGCCAAGGAAACGTAACACTGGGATATTACGGCAAGCGTTTGTCGCTTGTAATACTTCAAATGAGATACCAAGTACAACAGGAATTAATAGAATACGATCTAAAATACGAAGCCACAGCGGGTCAGTTGGCACAAAGAAATATAAAAACATGCCGACAAAGACAGTGAATAAAATGAAGCTACTGCCACAACGATAGTGCAGACGTGATTGAGCTTGTACGTTTTTAACTGTGATGTCCAAACCGGCTTCATGGCAATTAATAACTTTATGCTCAGCACCGTGGTACTGAAATACTCGTTTAATCAGAGGCGTTAACGAGATAAAATATAAATAGGTCAACAGTAAAATTAGTTTAATGCCACTTTCCAGTAGAATTTGTCCCGTTTTTCCTTCAATCCATGTGGAGAAAAAATCAGCTATAAAAACAGGAATTAATGTAAAGGCAAATTTTCCGAATAAAAAGGAAAGAATACCTACCACAGCAACTCCAAGTATCATTTGAAGTTTAGAGCCTTCTTCTTTATGATCTTCTTCTTCGCCAGGTGTCACGTCATAACGATCCCCTGCAAATTGCATGTGACGAGAGCCTAAGCCAGCAGATTCAATGAGCGCGACAACGCCTCGTACAAATGGGATTTTTTTAAGCTTTTGTAAAATAGGTTTTTGTACTTTTTTAAAATGATAATAATCAATGGAATCATCGTTACGACGAATGGCTGTAACTGTATGTTCCTTTCCTCCGAACATCACACCCTCTAATTGTGCTTGTCCCCCGTATACAGGTGAATTGCTCAAGGCTAACACCACTCTCTTTATATATTTCAACTGTACCATTGTACTAAATTTAGTGAAAAACCTCTACAGTTACGCATAGTAAATTTTCTATATGGCTACACTAATCGTACATTTCAGGGAATGTTTAGTGTGTATGAAGGAGGTTTTAGGATGAAAATAGCAGCGATTACAGCACTGGTAAATGCGTTTGTTTTAGCATTGTGTTTAAAGGGTTTACATTATTTCCATCTCATTAAATGGCATCCGATTGGGTTTTATAAGAAGTGGGATTGGTTTGAAGAAAGCTCCAAATTATTTCAATGGACCTTTTTTATTTTTCTTCTATTTATTTTCGGCTTATTTTTATATATGACAATGCGTTATGTGTATATCATTCCAGCTGTTTTTTCTTCACTTTTACTAGGGCTTTTCGTGACCATCACGTTAGAGTGGACTGTGTTAGATTTACCATTACAACTTACTTCCTTCAAAAAACTTTCGATTCCATTTATAGTGATTGTCGTTTGCCTATTACGTTTCTTGCTGGAAACGGCCAATTTTCATCAGAAGGAGCATACAGCACAAAAGAGAAGTTAGTGTATAAAATATCCCCTTCATTTGAGGGGATATATATGCAACTGCTAATTGAAATTAGTTGCTGAATGCACCGTGTATGATAAAATAAATGGCAAGTACATAGAAAGAGGCGAATAGAAGCGTGAAGTTATTATGTTTGAATGGACCTAATTTAAATCGACTTGGTAAACGAGAGCCACATATTTATGGACATGAAACATTGGATGATGTTAGAGAAAATGTTCAAAATCTTGCGGCTTCTTTAGGTGCTACAGTTGAATTTCGTCAATCCAATCACGAAGGGGTACTAGTAGATTGGGTGCATGAAGCAGAGGACGAAAAATATGATGGTATTATCTTTAATCCCGGTGCATATACCCATACAAGCATCGCGTTGCATGATGCGATTGCAGGAATTTCTGTGCCGGTTATCGAAGTACATATTTCTAATATCCACAAACGTGAGGCTTTTCGTCATCATTCCTATCTTGCTCCGGCCTGCCTTGGTCAAATTTGTGGACTAGGCACGAAAGGCTATGAACTGGCACTACGTACATTTATCGAGAGGGAGAATTGATTATGTTGAAATTACAAAAGCTACGTAAAGCACTACAAGAACAAAGCATCGATGGCGTTTTAATCACTAATGGGTATAACCGTCGTTATATGACAGGTTTTACAGGGACAGCGGGCGTAGCAATTGTTTCTCAAAATGATGCTGTGTTTATTACAGATTTCCGTTATACAGAGCAGGCTGCTGCGCAAATTCAGGACTTCCGAATTGTTCAACATGAAGCCACAATTATTGAAGAAATTGCTACACAAGTAAACAATATGGGCATCAAATTATTGGGCTTTGAGAAAGATACTGTAAGCTATGGCACATATGAACTGTATAAATCGAACATTCAAGCTGATTTAGTGCCGATTTCTGGGCTAATTGAAAAAATTCGCTTGATTAAGACGGAACAAGAGATTAATATTATTAAGGCTGCGTGTGAAATTGCAGATCACGCATTTACACATATTTTAGGCTTCATCAAGCCTGGTAAAACAGAGCTTGAGGTTTCGAATGAATTAGAATTTTTCATGCGTAAACAAGGAGCAACTCAGTCTTCGTTTGACATAATTGTTGCGTCTGGTCTTCGTTCAGCATTACCACATGGTGTGGCAACAAATAAAGTGATTGAAAAAGGCGACTTTGTTACATTAGACTTTGGTGCGCTATACAATGGCTATATTTCGGATATCACACGTACTGTGGCAGTTGGAGAGCCATCTGAAAAATTAGTAGATATGTACAATGCAGTCCTTGCTTCTCAACTGTTAGCACTTGAAAAAGTGGGTCCTGGATTAACAGGCATTCAAGCGGACGCTATTGCACGTGACTACTTAAAAGAAAAAGGATATGGCGAAGCATTTGGTCATTCTTTAGGACATGGTATTGGTCTTGAAGTACATGAAGGCCCTGGCTTATCGATGCGTTCTGAAACAGTGCTAGAGCCAGGTATGGCCGTGACGATTGAACCAGGTGTTTATTTACCGGGAATCGGTGGTGTCCGTATTGAAGATGATATTTTAATCACAGAAACGGGTAATGAACTACTGACACATTCGTCAAAAGAACTCATTATTTTATAAACTTTGGAGGAACACAAATGATCTCAGTAAACGATTTCCGTACAGGTCTCACAATTATTGTGGATGGCCAATTATACCGCGTGTTAGATTTCCAACACGTTAAACCAGGTAAAGGTGCTGCATTCGTACGTTCTAAACTACGTAACCTACGTAACGGTTCAGTGAATGAAAAAACATTCCGTGCTGGTGAAAAAGTAGAGAAAGCACAAATCGATAATCGTAAAATGCAATACCTATATGCACAAGGTGACGAGCATGTATTCATGGACTTAGAATCTTACGAGCAAAGCGAACTTGCTTCAGCTGCTATTGAATATGAATTAAAATTCCTAAAAGAAAACATGGAAATTCATATTCAATCCTACCAAGGTGAAGTGCTAGGTATTGAATTACCAAACACTGTTCAATTAGAAGTAACAGAAACAGAACCAGGTATTAAAGGTGACACAGCTTCAGGCGGTACAAAACCTGCTACGCTAGAAACAGGTCTGATCGTTCAAGTACCATTCTTCGTTAACCAAGGTGACGTTTTAATCGTTAACACAGAAGAAGGCTCTTACGTTTCTCGTGCATAATGAAATAATTGCCAACCTACTCTTTTGTTTAAAAGGGTAGGTTTTTATTTTATTCTTATACATATCCTGTGAAACATCTTGGTTATTGAGACAATGGATAGAAGAACAAATCCTTTTTTACATAGAATCTATCAAGTTTCTATCATCAGATAGATGGTCATTGCTGGTAGAAATGTTTACAATAATAGTAAGGAGTGAAAGATATGCTACATACAACATTTGCTATTCAATATCCAATTATTCAGGCGCCGATGGCAGGCGTGACATCACCTAAATTTGTGGCAGCTAGTGCTGAGGCAGGGCTATTAGGCTCCATTGGTGCGGGCTACTTAGATGGTGAACAAACAAAGCATTTTATTCAAGAAGTGAAAAAATTAACGACAAAGCCTTTTGCAGTCAATTTATTTGTACAAGAGGAACCTCAAATTGATATTGAGGTCTTACAACAAGCGCGTATGGCACTACAACCCTTTTACGATGAGCTAGGATTATCGCCAGTACAGAGTGTTGTTTCGAAGGAAGTTTTTGCAGGTCAAGTTCAAGCAGTTATTGACGAAAAGGTAGCAATTTGCTCATTTACATTCGGCATTCCAACTGCAGAGGTGCTTAAACAATTAAAAGACAATGGTGTCTATACGATTGGTACAGCTACAACATTAGAGGAAGCTATACTAGTGGAGCAGGCTGGCATGGATGCTGTCGTTCTACAAGGTGGAGAGGCTGGTGGTCATCGTGGATCCTTTACTGCCCCCATGCAATTAATTCCTTTACATGAGCTACTGCAGCAGGTAGTGGGGAAAATTACTATTCCGATCATAGCTGCGGGTGGACTAGTGGCAAAAGAAGATATTCAGAAGGCACTAGAGGCAGGAGCGCAGGCAGTTCAAATTGGTACAGTTTTACTAGTGGCAGATGAATGCGAAATTTCGCCACTCTATAAAAAAGCTGTGTTAGCATCGAAAGAACAGCAAACAACAGTTACACTCGCATTTACGGGTAAACCGGCAAGAGGCTTAGCAAATGATTTTACAAAACGGATGAAGGATGCAACAGTAGCGCCTTATCCATTACAAAACTATTTAACGGCAACCATTCGTAAGGAAAGTGCAGAGCAAGGCAATGCCGAGTATTTATCCATGTGGATGGGCGAAAATAGTTATCTTGTACAGAAGACTGGCACTGTCAGAAGTATTGTGGAAAAACTCCTATAAATTTTATTTGATAAAGATCTCTATACAACAGTATAGAGGTCTTTTTTTTTATAGAGCGACATATATTGCTGTACACGAGGGGGCGTAGGATGGAATTACAAGACGTATTAAGAGTTGCTGGAGTGGGACTAGTAGTTGCGCTTCTTCATGTTTTCTTTGATCAAACAGGGAAGAAGGAGTTTTCATTTTTCCTATTTTTCATTGCCTACTTATATATGACAGCAGAATTACTTCGATTTTTACGTCTATTTTTTAATGAGATTTTAACATTCTTCCAATGGCTTACATCTTCCGGGTAATGTAGATGGAAATTGTGATCGTCGCTGTTGTCATGCTGCTTTTATTATTGCTGATAAAAGAAGTTATACAGCCACTCCACGGGCTAATAAGTGTGATGTTTTCGTTTTTGCTTTTTGGCATGTTGTTCTCGACACTTTTACTGCCTTTCGTCAAGCAACTTTTAGAAATGCTTGCCTTTTTACCGTATGCGAAAGCTATTTTAATCAGTGCAAGTATGTTCTATGTCGGGCAGTGGGTGTCATTGCTACTGGCAGAACATAATTATAAAGTGCTCGGGAACATCGTTTTTGCTGCAGTTAAAATTGTGATTTTGTTGTATTGGTTCAAAGAATTTTTGGCTGTTTTACAGGAGGTGTCGGCCATTTTAAAAAGGCTAAACTAAGGAGCGAAGCCATTGCAGGAGCAAATACTATCGTTTTTAATCGACCCATTCTTTCTCTTGCTAAAGATGACGCTCATGCTATGTAGCTACGTCATCATTATTTTGATTGTGAACATGGTACTACCAGAATTTGAAAAAGGGACAAGGATACTCTTTTTTCTTATTGTTTTAGCAACGATTGGTCCTGTTGTTGTCAAATCCTTTACATTAATTGACGAAATCGCACAAGGACTAGCCCATCTATTTACGGCATTTTATCCGATTCTTACTTCAAGCTTTCTTCTATCAAGTAGTATTACAGCAATTGCTTCCTGGCAGCCTTTTTTACTGTTTTTTGTACAAGTCCTCACCATTATTAGTAGTAAGTGGCTTATTCCAGGCGTGCTTTTGGCCATTGTCTTTGATGTATGTAGTGTCATTGTCAAGGAGATTTCTTTTACAAGAATTGCAGATTTGATTCGTTTTACAATTATGAGTATCGTTTCGGCCTCTGTCATTTGCTATATTCTTTTGATGACCGCAAGTGGCGTGGCAGCATTTAGTGTAAGTGCGGCTGTAGCGGAGCCTGTCAAAAAGTTAATTGAAGAAAATATTCCAGTTGTTGGTTCTTTTATTGTGGATAGTTTTTCGATGTTTCAGCATATGACACAATTCACATCTTCTCTTACAAGCATTAGTGCCTTTATCGCAGTAATTACTGTGTCATTTATCCCGACAGTTCAGCTTGTTGTCAGTGCTTATTCGTTAAAAATGCTCGCCGCTATTTTAGAACCGATTGCCTTTGATGATATTTGTAGACTACTAGATCAAATTAGTAAATCGCTATTTACCTTATGTGCTGTATCATTTCTAATTGCTTTTTCATTTATGTTTTCTTGTTTCTTCCTCATTGTGTTCGTACAAGTTATGGCAGGGGGGAGATAGATTGATTCTTTTGTTGGCATTGCTCTTTGTATGTCAGATATTTGTGTTTCTAACGGATGATAAAGAAATAATTTCACTAACAAAATTGGTCATCACGTTAGTATTTTTGCAATTGCTATTAAAGATTCCATTTATCAATTCATAGGAAGAAACAAGCGTACATACACTTGAAAAAGAGAAGATGAAAGGAGGCAATGTACAAGTGATGTGGAAAAGACACGAAAAAAAACAACGTCATTAATGGTTTTAATTTTGATAGCTGCCTCCGTGGGAATATTCATCATTTTACCTATGTATCAAACGAATTCAACAAACGACAAAGGTTCACCGCTCACTAATGAAGAAAAACTTGAGCAGACACTGAAGGCAATGCAAGGTGTTGGGGAGGTTAAAGTCTATTTTTATTATGGAGAGATGACAAATGATCAAGATGCCAATAAACTATTCAGCCAATATTTTCGAGGGACTGAGCAAAGCGCGAAAAACGTAACAGGAATGCTAGTTGTTTCAGAAGGTGCATCCGATATCTTTGTGAAAAATGAAATTCGTGCAGTCGTCAGTCAAGTGATGCAGTTGCCGATTCATCGAATTATTATCGTTCCAATGGAAAATAAGGAGGAAAAGTAAATGCGCGTACGTAGAAGAACAGTTTGGTTTATGACATTATTAAGTTTAGTAGCAGTCATTTCAGTGTATTATTTGGTTGATCCAGCAAAACAGTTTAATGGACTTACTATTTTTACAGATGATACACTACAACAGACAGCTGTAACAGGTGTTACAGATCAGGAAGCTACAAATGATATAACGCAAGAAGTATCATCACCGAGTCACTTATTCGAAGAGATGCGTATGCAAGTTAGTGATGAGAGAAGCCAGCTTCGTGAACAGTTAACACAAAAAATTGCCTCAGAAGACTCTTCCGCTGAAGAAAAAAATGAAGCATTTAATGAAATGGATGGTCTTATTAAACAAGAATCAGCGGAAGCAATGCTAGAAATGCTAATTAAATCATTAGGCTATTCAGATGCGTTTGTTCGCGCTGAGGGAGAAAAAGTTTCTGTCACAGTGATGGCAGAAGAACTGTCAAAATCGCAAGCAAACGAAATTATTTATCTGGTAAGAACAGAAATGGAAGGCGCTAATGACGTGCAAGTTAAGTTTAGCGCGAATAATTATTAAAAAATAAAGAAAAAAACAAATATTTAGTTTATTCACAAAAGGTTGTTATATATCAGCGTCATGAAAAGGCTTTCGTTTAGTAAAGGAAAGCCTTTTATTTTGTTCATATTTACTTAATTTTCATTTAACTATTTCAAATTGATTCGAAAAAATATAGAATAGTTATTGTAGTAGATTTTATTTCATAAGGAGAGTTAGAAATGTTCAAAATTCAAGAAATTCGCGAAATTATTAAATTAGTAGATTCTTCTTCAATTGACGAGTTTGTGTATGAAGTAGATGGCGCAAAAGTAAAACTAAAAAAGAATAATGTTGTTGTTACAGAAACTGTAGCACCTAAAAAAGAAGTAGTAGCCCCTGTTGTACAACAATCTGCACCAGCAGAAGCTCCAGCAGTAACATCTGCATCAGCTAAAGAAGAAACGCCAGCACCAGCGGCACCAGCAACTAACGACCCTTCGTTACATAAAATTGTATCTCCAATGGTCGGTACCTTCTATCAATCACCAAACCCAGATTCTCCAGCTTACGTAAAATCGGGTGATAAAGTTGGAAACGAAACAATTGTATGTATCGTAGAAGCAATGAAATTATTCAACGAAATCGAAGCAGAAGTGCAAGGGGAAATCGTTGAAGTACTTGTGAAAGATGGCGAATTAGTAGAATACGGCCAACCATTATTCCTTGTAAAAGCTGAGTAAGGAGTGCAAAACAAATGAAAAAAGTTTTAATTGCAAACCGCGGTGAAATCGCTGTGCGTATTATTCGTGCTTGTAAAGAGTTAGACATTCAATCGGTTGCTGTATACTCTGAAGCAGATGCAGACGCTTTACATGTGAAATTAGCAGACGAAGCCTATTGTATCGGACCGAAGCTATCGAAAGATTCTTATCTTAGCTTCCCAGCTCTACTTAGTGTAGCTGAAAAAACAGGTGCAGATGGTATCCACCCAGGTTATGGCTTTGTTTCGGAAAACGCTGATTTTGCTGAAGCTTGTGAAAACGCTGGCATTAAATTTATCGGTCCATCATCTGATTCAATTAAAATCATGGGAATCAAGGATGTTGCACGTACAACTATGGAAGCAGCGGGTGTTCCACTTGTTCCTGGTACTGGTATTGTGCCAGATATCGAAACAGGCAAGGAATGGGCTGCGAAAATTGGATACCCTGTAATCATCAAAGCAACTGCTGGTGGTGGCGGTAAAGGGATTCGTGTAGCACGTACAGAAGAAGATCTTGTAAAAGGTATCGAAATTACGCAAAAAGAGGCTGCTGCAGCATTCGGTAACCCTGGCGTATATTTAGAGAAATTCATCGAGTACTTCCGTCACTGTGAAATCCAAATTTTAGCAGATGGCTACGGCAACGTTGTGCATTTAGGCGAACGTGACTGTACGGTTCAACGTCGTATGCAGAAGTTAGTAGAGGAAGCTCCATCTCCAGCTCTATCTTCTGAACGTCGTGCTGAAATGGGTGCGGCTGCAGTAAAAGCGGCACAAGCATGTAGTTACGAAGGTGCTGGAACGATCGAGTTCATTTATGACTATCAAGAGGACAAGTTCTACTTCATGGAAATGAATACTCGTATTCAAGTTGAGCACCCAGTAACAGAAATGATTTCTGGTGTAGATCTTGTACAACAACAATTAAAAATTGCATCTGGTGAGAAACTTCCATTCACTCAAGATGATATTCAATTAAATGGTTGGGCTATTGAATGCCGTATTAACGCAGAAAATGCTTATAAAAACTTCATGCCTTCAGCAGGAACTGTGGATACGTATGTAACGCCAGGTGGCTATGGTGTACGTATTGATTCTGCTGTTTATGCAGGCTATACAATCCCACCATATTACGATTCAATGGTAGCAAAACTAATTGTTCATGCGAATACACGTGAAGAAGCGATTGCGAAAATGAACCGCGCGCTAAGTGAATTCGAAGTATCTGGTCCTGGAATCAATACAACCATTCCATTCCACCAAGCACTAATGAACAATGACGTCTTCAAATCAGCGCAATTCAATACGAAGTTCCTTGAAGAGAATGATGTATTAGGTGTAGCTGGAAAAGCGAAGTAAGACATAGCTTGATTTATTCTAACCGTTCATAGAGCGGTGAAGGTTTCGAAACCTAATTACCGATATTTGTTCGACTGTGGAATAGAATTAAGAATAAAACAAAACGGAATATCGTATATGTTTACCCTCTAACTAATATTCGTTAGGGGGTTTTTTGCGTGGTTAGAAAAGGTCAACGTTCGGGTGTTTTCGATTTAGAGTATTCACGGCCTATTAAATTGGTCAAGCAATCGCAAGAAGATATTACCGATTCGATAGGAAATGCTATAACCGTGAAATATGATTGATGTTAATGCAACAAATCTAACAAAATAATCGCATTAGTGCGCGTACAACGTTCTTAATCGTTAAAGAACAGATGTGTCTTGCAAATATTAGGTAGCAGACGATTAAAGAGTATGGATACGTTTATAATCGACTACTGAAAGAGATGCAAATTAACTATTTAAACGAGATAACACTCGAAAGTTTATACAGTTTTTTAAAAGTGTTAGGTGACGTGAAGATGTGAATTTCCATTTGATGATGAATTGGATTCGTTCTTTAAACGGTTGATTAAGCAGAACGATATTATTCACAAACATTATCGTAAACAAAACGAATATTTATTTGTAAGCAAATTCAGTGATAGTATTTTTTCTGAAAATACCCCTAACGCAATTACAAAACGACTCCTTACTATGAGAAATGATTTGGCTTAGAGCAAATAAATTCTCACGCAATCAGACGATTGTATGCGGTCAATCCATTAAAGAAAGGTGCAAATGTCGCTTTAATTAGCAAGGCATTATTTCATAAGTCACTTGTTACAACAACCGTTTTTTTATCTCGGATTTACGACAGACGAGGTTGCGAACAACTTACGGGACTACCTGTAAACAGAAAAAAGCCGCTAGTGTTGATGCACTAACGACTTCTTAAACGATTTAACACTGATTTGCCGCCAGCATAAGTGTTTCACTCACAACTAAATATGAGCGATTAAATATGACTTCATTTTACTTGAAAAAAAAGATAACATGCAAAGGCTCACTGAAAAATCGGGTTCGCTTATTAAGCGATAATCTATGATAAATAATGATATTTTTGGTTATTGGAGCATAAAGTGTAGCACGCTTTACAATCGTTGAGTGAATCAAATATTAAACTAAAGCAACCCAATAGTTTAAATTTATACAACTGATTCTCTTTTACCAGAAATATAATATATCAGATACCCAATAACATTGAATAACGCAAAAACTAGTATCTAGCCAATATTGAATCGTTTATGATGATAAGCATTAATTGTTGCCCATATTGTAAAGAGTGTAAGGTATATAGCAATCCCAGAAAACAAAATTATAGCCATCAATTCGCCAATATGTCTTGTTTCCATAACAACATACCACTGTTTCCCATCACCTTGTCCAAAAGTGAAGAAATCCGCTTTAAGCCATGTAGGATTCCACACTTTTTGTTCATATTGATAATCAGGTTTGACATCCCTAACATAATCCAAAATCAAATTATTATTTGCAACATCACTTACATTATAAATTGCAACTTTCGAAATTTGATCAGCTTCTTGAACCAAACTTTTTATTTCTTCTTCCATATCTTTTGAAATTGCTGGTTTTTCTTTCATTAAAATAAATGGTGGTTTAGTTGAAGAAGGAACAGACTATGTTATACTCGATTTAACCAAAAATAACCATATTATTTTCCTATTCTAAAACGAGTATTGAAAAGGGTGAAAAGTATGCCAAAAGTAAAAGTCAATGATATAGAAATGAACTATGAAGTTAGAGGCGAAGGTGAACCAATTATCTTCATTCATGGAAGTGGGTCTTCATGGAAAATGTGGAAACCGCAAATAGAACAGTTTTCAAAAAAGTACAAGATGATTATGATTGATATGAGAGGGCATGGTGAATCATCAAGACATTTTCCTAATGATGAGTATTCAATGAAGGTTATTGCTCAAGACTTGAAGCATTTTTTGGATACTTTAGGCATAGAAAAAACTCATATTGTAGGTCTATCACAAGGTTCTGTGGTTGCCCAACTATTTTCTATTCAAAACAGTGGATATGTTAATAAACTTGTACTATCTAATGGGTATAGTGAAGTTCCTACAAGAATGTCCAAATGGGTATTGCATATAAGTAACATAGTTTTTAAATTAATACCCTATGATACAATAATCAATTTAATGTTAAAAGTATATAAAGATGATGAATTTACAAAAAAAGTATTAAGGGACTCGTTTTCAATTGATAAAGAGATGTTACTGAAAATGAAAACAAGTGAATTCCCAACTCATACAGATGAATTACATAATATTACTTGTCCAACTTTAGTTATGGGAGGGGATATGAAAATAATGGGTGTAGATGAGAGAAAGGCTTCTAAGAATATTTATGAACATATTACAAATGCTAAACTTGCATTATTCAAAAATGCTTTTGACCCTTTGAGCACCATGAAATGTGCAATTTTTAATGAAATGATTTTAGACTTTTTAGAGGGAAAAGAATTTAAACAATACGAAGGTGTTACAATATCCTAGTATGAGAAATAACTATAAATTTTGTTTGACTAATGGGCATAGTTATTAAAGTGGTGATATTCAAATAAATATTCGTATAATTCTTGGCCTGTAAGGGTTTTTGAGCTTTGTTAAGGAACGACCATTCCATTCCACCAAGCACTAATGAACAATGCCGTCTTCAAATCAGCGCAATTCAATACGAAGTTCCTTGAAGAGAATGATGTATTAGGTGTAGCTGGAAAAGCGAAGTAAGCGTTCGCAATTAAACCTTAAACCTTAAACCTTCTAACTTTTATTAGTTAGGAGGTTTTTTGATGTCTAGTCAGAAATAATTCTATCATGAAAGGTTAACAGAAATGTGTTTAGATACTAACGTTTGTAAGACTTACAAAGTTAGAATAGACTCTTAATGTGAAGGAATACAACGATAACAAAGCAGTTGGTTAATCGTTAAGCCGTTTAAAAATTTATGACTCTCAAACCCCTTATTCGTCTGGGGTTTCTAGTGCTGGAACCTTGCAGCGTCTTTTTGTTTTTTGAAATAATGGATGTTTTTTAAATAAATTGGTAATATTCAAATGATGGTGTGTATGTCTATGGAATAAAGTTAGTAACATCGTTTTTTTATTTAGTAGTTCAATAAATAATGGAGGTTATTATGGATTACTTTAAAAGTATGGCATTTGAGAAACATAGAAAAAATATATATAGCATATTGGAACAAATACCCTATGCTAAAAGCCCAGTTGGTTGGACTTTTAAGGGTAGTTTTAGTATTGGTGGTTTTGAATATTTCGGGTTTGATGAATCATCCGATTTATTACTTGTCGTATCTAGTAATGGTAGAGGAATTATAGATTTAGCAAAAGTAGAAAAAATCTCTCGAGATTATACAGATGACTTTGAGATAGATGAAACCATGTTAATTTGTGAAGGCTTCGACGTTTTAAAAGATAAATCAATTAAATTGGCAGGCAAATATGGAGGGAGTATACTACCTACCAGTAATAAATTCGGTGATTGTTTACAAAGAGTCTCTCCTCTTTACCCTTGTGAAGACATCATTTATCAACCTAAATTTGAGGACTGTTTAGTTGAAGGACGTAATAAAAATTGTGTTCGCATTTATAGAGGCTTTTTGTATTGCTATGGTTTTTCATATAGTGGCAATTATTTTGTAATTGCAGATGATGGTGGTATTTTATTTTGGGAGAGAAATTTAGACCTACCATTTATATGATGTACGTCGATACAATGGTCTAACTTTAATATCTCTAGGACAAGGCAAAGACAAGCTGGTCCAATATTTAAAAAGTGTGAGAAATCGAGTAGGAACATTGATTTCTTGCATTTATTTGAAAAAGAATTTACATATTTCATACTGCTATTCAATATACAGAAGGTCGCTCTCAGGTGTCAGCATCCCCCCCTTAGTTGTGTAGTCTCCAACTTTTCTGTAAAGTACTGCTGTTTTTATAGCATGACCTTCTTTAGCAAATACAAGAAGAAAAATATCTTCTCGTACATCTATTCCGCTAGTGCTACCCTTAAATTGAATGTCCATTGTTTTTTCAATAACATCTCTCGTTGTATAAGGTCCATAAACTTGTGCTTTTTCCCAATCAAAAGTGGTCAATTGATTTAGGGAAACGGCTGTTGAGCCACTATTAGCTTGCTCCATTATGTTCTTTGCAAGCAATGTATTTTCGGTAGCTCTATTCCCCATAAATAAAATAAGCATTGTCATAATGATGACAGCCCCACCGATACCGAACAGCCATTTTTGTAACATCCTACACCTCTATCCTGAAATAATTACTATATTATAGAAATGATACTATAGGATAGAAGGTAGTGGTAGTACAATCCTTCTGGATGGAAAGGAGCTAATCACTAGATGCCTGTATACAATAAGCTTGTAAGAGATAAGATTTTAGACATTATTCAAGCAAAGGGTTTAAATTATCATGCGCGAACCCTAGAACCTAGCGAGTTATTAAAGGCAATAAAAGCTAAGATGATAGAAGAAGCATCAGAATTTCAAGAAGCGAACGATAGACAAGAAAACATGGAGGAGTTAGCAGATATACTCGAACTTATTCATACGGCCATAAGTGTGTTAGGTGTAAGCTATGAAGAGCTAGATGCAATTCGTGAACGCAAGAAAATAATTCGTGGTGGATTTGAAAATGGGATTTACCTAATAGATGTCGGGGATCAATAACTCAAATTCAACGATTCTATCTATAAATTAAAACGGCTTTCGACAGCCAAACCTTCCTTTTTATAGTATAATGAACGTAAGTACAGCACTTGTTTGTGATGTGTAAGGGAAAGGATGATATTTGTATGGCAGAGAAAGTAGGACAATCTTTCGTACAACCAACACCTTCTGGAAAAGAAGAGCTTGGAAAAATTGAGGTAGCGGCAGAGGTAATCGAAGTTGTAGCTGGGATTGCTGTTAATGAGATTGAAGGCATTGCTGCAACTCGTGGAAATATTGCGACGGGTGTCGTGGAACGTTTCGGTAAAAAAGTACACAATAAAGGCATTAAATCAGGTGTAACAGAAACTGGTGAGATTGCAATTGATGTATTTTGCTCTGTAAAATATGGATATGCCATTCCTAAGGTAGCCAAGGAAGTTCAAACGCAAATTCGCCAAGCTATTTTGAATATGACAGCACTCGAAACAGCAGAAGTGAATGTGCATATTACAGGAATCCACTTCGAAAAAGAAGAAACTGCAGTACATGAATAAAAAAGGGTTGCCCAACGATGATTTGTTCATCAAAGGGCAATCCTTTTTTTGAGGATTCTCTAGGATTCATTTGTCTAAATGTGTATCGTTATTTTTTATAATTCAATATGCTTTGGCTTTCTCCAGAATAATGCAAGGATGACGCCAAGCGCTAAGACGATTGTAGCAAAATAGTATGGATAGTTCAGATTCACATCGAACAATATACCACCTAAGATAGGGCCAAAAATATTACCGAGACTTGTAAACATGGAGTTCATGCCACCAACAAATCCTTGTTCATTTCCAGCAATTTTTGATAAATAGGAAGTAACAGCAGGGCGAATTAAATCGAAGCCTACGAAAATAAAGAATGTAACAAATAAAATGGCAAAATAATGACTCACTATCGTCATCGCGAATGTTAATACGGCTGAAAGTATTAGCGAGTAACGAATAACATTGATTTCGCCCATTTTCTTTGTCAGCCAATCAAATAGTATTAATTGAGCCAGTGCGCCTACAATACCACTTCCTGTAATGATAATGGCGATATCAGATGGTGTAAACGCAAATTTGTGATCGACGAATAAGCTAAATAGCGATTCGAATGCAGCGAGGCCAAATGACAGAACGAAAATAAGAATGAATGGTATGAAGTAAAGCGGACTAAAAACTCGCTTGACACTACCAACGATAGATGGTGCCACTTCTGCATCGTCTGTAGCGCGTGGCGGTTCTTTTAAAAACATCAATGACAGAATAGCCGCGAAAAGACCAAGTACCCCAGCTGCATAGAACGGGACACGTGTACCATATTCTGCTAAAAATCCACCGATACCAGGACCTATAATAAACCCTGTGCTAATGGCTGCACTCATATAACCAAGTGCTTTTGGACGCTGTGCCAATGTTGTAATATCGGCTATATAGGCGGTTACGGCTGGCATGATGAAAGCTGCACTCACGCCACCTAGCATACGGGAGACAAAGAGGATTTCAACAGAACGACCAAAACCGAATAAAAACTCTGAAAGTCCAAAAATAAAAAGACCTGCAACAATCATAATTTTGCGGCCAATAGTATCGACAAGTTTACCAGCAATTGGTGATGCGATTAATTGTGTAATGGCAAAGGCTGCCACCATATAACCAACAACAGAGCCCGAAATATTAAGCTCATTCATAATTGTTGGTAATACAGGGATGACTAAACCAATCCCTAAAAAGGCAATGAAAAGATTAGACAATAAAATGGCTAAAGTTATATTTTGTTTCTTACTCATAAAGTTCTCCTTCTATTAGTTCACGATACATGTGTTTTAAATCTACTAGAATATTTCCATGTAATACGATAAACCCTATAGTAACTATAGGGTCAAAAGATTTGTTTTCATTTTTTTAAGTTTTTATTAGTTTGGAAGGTGTGAGGGGGAGTTATACGAATCCGGAGCTACTTTTTTTGGAGAAATCACCGTTTCTTGTTTTTGCCTAATCTTTAATTCTACAATAAATTTCTTTTCTTTCTCCATTGTCAAAGTTGCTGGCATATAGAGCTCATACACTTGTGATTCAAAAATGTCATGCCGAGCCAACACATGCTTTCTCAATTTTTCATAAAACGAAAAATAAGTATCTGGGTCGTAAATAAAGGCAATGCATACATACTTACCAGCAGGGATGCTAGTTTGCTGTACATTAGGTGAAAGCTTCGAAAATGTGCGCTCCGATAAAAGGGGAGTGAAGACAGCATCATAGATAATATCATTGACATCTTTATAGGGCTCAAGAGGAAACGTACAGCCATATCGACTATTTAAGACACTGCCTTCCTTTTCAATGATTTTCGTTAATGTTGCATAGTATGTATTGGTGCTCGATGTTGGTGTTAATTCAGTTGTTGTCACTTGAAGAACGGGCATGGCTTCTTCTACCTGCACATAGACCTCCCCAAAAATCGGGATATCAATTTGGTCTTGTAATTGCTTTTTCGTTTTCAGTAACGTATTTTTGGCGTCGTTTAATCGTGAAATTTTTTCATTTATGCGTAGCTCTTGTTGTGCTAAAAAAGCAAGCAATTCTTCAGAAGTTAATGTCAGTGCTTTTTTTATATCTTCGAGCGAAACGCCGATATATTTAAGCGATTTGATAATGTCTAAATAAAATAGCTGATTGCCTTTATAATAGCGATAATGGGTGTAGGGATCGGTATAAGCAGGCTTAAATAAATCAATTTGATCATAGTAACGCAACGTCTGAATCGATAAATTTGAAAGTTTGGCTACCTCACCAATGGTGTAATCATGTTCCTTCATAGAATGGCCTCCACTAGTAAAAGAAGTTCTGAATGGCATCAAAACGAATTTAAGCTTGCAATCCTCGCAGTAAAATAGGCGATTTCCGTTCTTTCATTTACTAACCGTCCATCAATTTAAATGGTTTTTTACAGCTCGTTCTTACAGCTTCATCGTGCATTGTAAATACCTCTGAAGATTCTTTTCATTTTCTTTAGTATACCATTATAGGAAAAAAACCATCATTTTTGAATAACAATATTCGGTTATAGGAGAGCTGTAATCGATTGCAAGGAAAAATGAAGCAAAAAGTCCCTTGAAAAAGGTTTCAGATTATTGAAAACTTGTTTGAAATCGTGTTTCTCACGCGATTTTATGCTATTATAAATCTTAATGCCACTTAAGAAGGAGAGCTTTACATGAAACGACATGAAGCACGCGAAAAAGCGTTGCAAGTTTTGTTTCAGCTAGACAATACAGATCTAACAGTTGAAGAAGCAATGGGTCATATTAAAGGTCAACCTACCAATGCCTTCTACGAAAAGATTGTGAATGGAACAGCTGAACATTTGGAGGAAATCGATGCTACATTAGAACAGCATCTTGAAAAGTGGTCACTTGCCCGTCTACCCAAAATTGAAAGAACGGTATTACGCCTAGCTGTATACGAATTGTTATACATGCCAGAAACACCAAAAAGAGTAGTACTAAACGAAGCAATCGAGTTATGTAAAACATTTGGCGATGATAAGTCATCTAAATTCGTCAATGGTGTACTTTCTAAATTTACAGAACAAGAATAATGTGTTGAATTGGAAGGAGTAACGAAGGTTTATGTCAAGTGCAATTATTAATGGTAAAGAGATTGGTCAAGAAATTCGTAATGCTGTAGCAGAGCGTGTCATTCGTTTAAAAGAGCGAGGGTTAACACCTGGTTTAGCGGTTGTATTAGTTGGAGACAACCAAGCTTCAGCTACATATGTGAAAAATAAACAAAAATCTTGTGAAGCAATTGGTATGTTCTCAGAACTCATTAAATTACCAGAAGAAACAACGCAAGAGGAATTATTAGCACAAATTGAACTTTTAAATCATCGTGAGGATATTCACGGTATTTTAGTACAATTACCACTCCCAAAACATATTGATGAGGACACTGTTATTGCGACAATCGCTGTCGAGAAGGATGTCGATGGTTTCTCACCTATCAGTGTTGGGAAAATGATGCTTGGCCAAGAAACATTTTTACCTTGTACACCGTTTGGCGTAATGAAACTTCTTGAGTATTCAGGAATTGAAATCGCAGGAAAACACGCAGTCATTGTAGGGCGTAGTCATATCGTTGGTAAACCAATGGGACAACTATTGTTGCAAAAGGATGCAACGGTGACTTATACACATTCTAAAACGCCAGATTTACCTTCATTTACAAAACAAGCAGATATTTTAATTGCTGCTGTTGGACGTGCAAACTTTATTACGAAAGAGCATGTGAAAGAAGGGGCTGTTGTCATTGATGTGGGTATTAACCGCGATGACAACAATAAATTATGTGGCGACGTAAACTTTGCAGAAGTGGATGGCATTGCGTCACATATCACTCCTGTACCAGGCGGAGTTGGACCAATGACAATTACCATGTTACTATTCAACACAGTACAAGCAGCTGAAAATAAGCTTGCTAAATAAAAACGAACTAAAAGAGTCATCTCAACATGCTTTGAGATGGCTTTTTTTGTTGAGCAATTTCAGAACTTTTAAGCTGTTTTGACGTCTAATGTAACGTTTGGGACATACATACTTAAAAGGAGGTTATTATGGAAAACATCGATGTTGTGTTACTTGTTAAGCATATCATTATCGGTCTTGTTCAAGGTTTTACAGAACCAATCCCGGTATCGTCGAGTGGACATGTGATGATTGTCAGTGAAATACTTGGGCTTGGTGCACAAGGTTTTACTTTCGCCATTTTAACAAATACAGCTTCACTACTTGCGATTATGTATATTTATCGAGAGGATATTGTTCGTCTCATTACCCATTTTTTTCTTTATTTGAAGACAGGGGAAAAGCGTTACAACGCTGATTTTCGTTTTGCTTTGTATATCGTGATTGGTTCTATCCCTGCAGGCGTTTTAGGGGTGTTATTAAGTGATGTCATTGCTGACAATGTGAGTATGACGACGATTGCGCTAATGCTATTTGTCACGGGGATTGCATTATGGTTAATTCGTAATATACATGGAAAGAAGAAAGATGCAGATTTACGTGCTAGGGACGCCATTATTGTAGGATTAGGGCAAGCGGTCGCTTTAACACCAGGCATTAGTCGTTCAGGAGCCACTATTATTTCAGCCATAGCAGTAGGAATGAAGCAAGATACAGCCTTACGTTTCTCCTTTATGTTGTATATTCCTGTAAGCTTGGGTGGAGTTGTCCTTGGGATTAAAGATTTTTTAGACGAGCCTAATAAAGGAGCATTAGCGCTTCCCTATGCAGCCACTTTCATTGCCACACTTGTCATGACTTATTTTGCTATGCGTTGGTTTATGGGTATTATGAAAAGTGGTAAGCTTAGCTATTTTACGTACTATTGTTTTATTGTAGGAACCCTTTTATTACTATTCTATTAAAATAGAAAGTCTTATAACAAATGTTGTTATGAGGCTTTGTTTTGTTATTCAATACAATATACGGTTTCTAATAGTTAGAACGTGTGTGAATGTGTTATAGTTGTTTTTCGGTAGATGAAAGCAGTCCTTTTTTCTAACGAAAACTGCATTTTAGCACGTCAAGGACAGTAAAAAATGTTATGATAGGTGTAGTTTTGTGAAAAACTTGATTTTAGTAAAGGAGCCGAAAACATGTCCTCTGCTTCTTATTTAACTGTAAAAGCGTTAACGAAATATATTAAACGAAAATTTGATGCCGATCCACATTTGCGTGAAGTATATGTAAAAGGTGAACTATCGAATGTTAAAATTCATCAATCAGGCCATATTTACTTTACGTTAAAGGATGATGGAGCGAGAATTGCGGCTACGATGTTTAAAACAGCTGCCACGAAATTAGCTTTTGAGCCAAAGGAAGGTATGCAAGTATTTATTCGTGGTGATGTAAACGTTTACGAAGGCTATGGAACCTATCAGCTATACGTGCAGGAAATGCAACCTGATGGAATTGGTAGCTTATTTGTTGCCTTTAATCAATTAAAAGAGCAATTACAAAAAGAAGGCCTTTTTAAACCAGAGTGGAAACAACCGATTCCCAAGTTTCCTGAAAAAATTGGTGTGTTAACGTCGACAACGGGTGCTGCAATTCGAGATATTTGTACGACGTTAAAAAGACGGTACCCACTTGCTGAGATTTTGATTTATCCTACACTCGTTCAAGGAGCACAAGCAGCACCAAATATTGTGCAAAATATTCAACATGCTAATCAAGGTGCGAGCTGTGACGTGTTGATTGTTGGGCGAGGGGGAGGCTCTATCGAGGATTTATGGGCATTTAATGAAGAAATAGTAGCACGAGCTATTTTCGAAAGTCGAATTCCTATTATTAGCGCAGTCGGTCATGAAACAGATACGACGATTGCAGATTATGTAGCTGATTTACGTGCCCCTACACCAACAGCAGCCGCTGAGATGGCTGTACCGGATCAGTCGGAACTATATCAACGAGTGCTTTCGAAAAAATCACAACTTCATCAAATGGTTAGGTCGCAACTTATGACTGAACGACAACGTCTAAATAAGCTCCAACAGTCTTACCCATTATCAATGCCAGAAAGACTTTATCGTCCATTCACTGAAAGATTAGCTCAGCTTGAGTCTGGATTGCAGAAATCGATGCAGGTGGATTTGATGAAGAAAGCCGCCCAGCTACAACATTTACATAGTACGGTGGAGCAGCATTCACCAAAAAAGGCACTTGCTTTCCATCAACGGGAGCTTGCGGCGCGCATCCAACAATTATCACGTGCTACAACGTATTATGTGGCGAAGCAACAACAACAATTCGAGGCAACTGTTAGAACGTTAGAAGCTTTGAATCCATTATCTATTCTAACCAGAGGCTTTACAGTAGCATATAAAGATCAACAAATGATCAAATCATCCACTGAGGTGCAAAAGCAGGATCAGCTGACACTGTCCTTCTATGATGGGAAGGTTGTGGCTGAAGTAACGAATATCTTGCCAAAGAATGAGGGGGAATCGTTGTGACAGAAAAACAACAAACGTTTGCAGAAGCCATGACGGCACTGGAAGAAATAGTTCGCCAGCTTGAGCAAGGCGATGTGCCATTGGAAAATGCGATCGATTTATACAAGCAAGGAATGGAGCTATCAAATTTTTGCCATAGTAAGCTGCAAAATGCTGAGGAGCAGCTCGTATCAATTGTCCAAGAGACTGGTGAAACAACAGCATTTGATCCACTAAAGGGAGAGAATTAGGAAATGAATGAGCCATTAAAGTACTTTATCGAAAGCAACATACCACAAATTGAAGAAACCATGTTTGCACTTGTTAAACAAACTGAGGCACCTGCAGATTTAAAAGAATCTATGCTTTATTCATTAAAGGCAGGTGGTAAACGGATTCGTCCACTTTTTGTGCTAGCTGTACTCGAGCTATACCGTAAAGATTTACAGCATGGTTTGATTGTTGGTTCTGTGATTGAAATCATTCATACGTATTCTTTAATCCATGACGATTTACCGAGCATGGATAATGATGATTTTAGACGAGGGAAGCCAACAAATCATAAAGTTTATGGTGAAGCACTTGCGACACTTGCTGGAGATGCGCTAAATACACTGGCATTTGGTATTTTAGCACGTATGGAAGTGTCAGCTGAAAAACGCATTGAACTGGTCCAATTGTTAAGCGTTGCAGCAGGAGCAGAAGGCATGGTTGGTGGTCAAGTACTTGATATGGAAGGAGAACAACGTCAGCTCAATTTAGCTGAACTTGAACAGGTCCATGTCAATAAAACAGGTGCTTTATTACGATTTAGTATTGAAGCGGGGGCAGTATTAGCAGATGTGTCAGCTGAGGATCGTGCTACATTAAAGGAATATGCACATCACATTGGTCTAGCTTTCCAAATTCAAGACGATATTTTAGATATTGAAGGAACAACGGAAGAACTAGGGAAAACAGCTGGGAAAGATGTCGCTAGTGATAAAAGCACATATCCAGCACTTTTAACGGTAGAGGGAGCGAAAGAAAAGCTTGCTGAGCATTATCAACATGCCATTAACGCACTAAACCAATTACCAATAGATGCCAGCTTATTATGTGACTTTGCGGCATATATTGTTCATCGTAAAAACTAAGAGAAAATCAAGGCGTTGTAGGAAAAGAATATGCTAGAATAGGTGGGAACGTTTGCAATATGCAAACAATGAAGTGTTCGTGCTTTTAGCATATTGATAACACTGTTATAATGGTGGAAACACAAATGCAGTGAATATTTTATTGAAAAGGTGTGTGAGAAAGGTGGATTTAAATAAAATAACTAGTCCAGCCTTTTTAAAAAACTTAAATAAGAAGGAGCTTGAGCAGCTTGCTCAAGAAATTCGTACCTTCTTAATCGAAAAATGTTCTGTCACAGGTGGGCATATCGGGCCGAATCTAGGTGTAGTCGAGCTGACGATGATGCTGCATAAAATGTTTGACAGTCCAAAAGATAAGTTTTTGTGGGATGTTGGCCACCAAGCTTACGTGCATAAAATTTTAACAGGTCGTGCGAGTCAATTTGACACACTTCGTCAGTTCAAAGGGCTTTGTGGTTTTCCAAAGCGCGTGGAGAGTGAACATGATGAGTGGGAAACAGGTCATAGCTCGACTTCCTTATCAGCAGCCATGGGTATGGCAGCAGCACGTGATATTAAAAAAGAACATAACTATGTCATTCCGATTATTGGAGATGGTGCTTTAACAGGTGGTATGGCACTTGAAGCGTTAAATCATATTGGTCATGAGAAAACGAATATGATGGTCATACTAAATGATAATGAAATGTCGATTGCGCCAAATGTTGGTGCATTACACAGTGTTTTAGGGCGTCTACGTACAGCCAAAGAATACTCAAAAGCTAAGGAAGAGTTAGAGTCACTCATTAATAAGATTCCTGTGTTAGGTGGGAAGCTTGCGTCTACTGCGGAGCGCCTCAAGGATAGCTTGAAATATTTAGTGGTGTCTGGTGTGTTTTTTGAAGAGCTAGGTTTTAAATATCTTGGTCCAATTGATGGTCATGATTTCGAGGCACTTGAAATGACTTTATCACATGCGAAGAAAGTTAAAGGGCCAGTTCTTGTTCATGTCATTACGAAAAAAGGAAAAGGTTATAAACCTGCTGAAGACGATACAATTGGTAATTGGCATGGGACAGGTCCTTATAAAATAGACAACGGTGCTTTTGTTAAATCAGAGGTCAAAGGTCCAGCCTGGAGTAGTTTAATTGCAGAGACGGTTCGTAAAATTGCCCATGAGAATGAACGAGTAGTGACGATTACGCCTGCAATGCCTGTAGGCTCAAAGCTACAAGGAATTCAAAAAGATTTTCCAAATCGTTTCTTTGATGTAGGAATTGCTGAACAGCATGCGGCCACAATGGCAGCAGGGCTAGCGACACAAAACATGAAGCCGTTTTTAGCGATTTATTCTACGTTCTTGCAACGTGCATATGATCAAGTATTACATGATATCGCTCGTCCAAATTTAAATGTCTTTATTGGTATCGATCGTGCTGGTTTAGTTGGAGCAGATGGAGAAACGCACCAAGGCGTATTTGATATTGCTTTCCTTCGCCATATTCCAAATATGACGATTATGATGCCAAAGGATGAAAACGAAGGGCAGCATATGGTAAAAACAGCGATTGATTACGATGGTGGCCCAATTGCACTACGTTATCCACGTGGCAATGGGATTGGCGTATCGCTAGATGACGAGCTTGTCGCTTTACCAATTGGTAGCTGGGAAGTCCTTCGTGAGGGGAAAGACGCATCTATTTTGACATTTGGCACAACCATTCCAATGGCAATGGCAGCGGCAGAAATGTTAGCACAGCAAGGTATCGACATTGAAGTTGTCAATGCTCGCTTTATCAAACCAATGGATGAAGAGATGCTGCATCGCATATTATCCAGCCAAAAGCCAATTTTAACAATTGAAGAAGCTGTTCTACAAGGTGGGTTCGGTAGTGGTGTATTAGAGTTTGCTCACGACCATGGCTATCTAAATGCGCTAATTGATCGTATGGGTATCCCAGATCAATATATCGAGCATGGCAACGTAGACCAGCTACTCGCAGAAATTCATATGACAGCAGAGGATACCGTGGCACGTATGCAAGTATTACTTCAACAAAAAGAGCAAGTAGGTTTGAATAAATAATGACAAAACAACCAAAAGAACGAGTAGATATTTTACTTGTAGAGCGTGGACTATGTGAAACAAGAGAAAAAGCAAAACGTTCCATTATGGCGGGACTTGTTTTTTCAAATGAAATACGTATTGATAAGGCAGGCGAGAAAATTGCCATCGATGCACCTCTACAAGTGAAGGGCTCGGATTTAAAATATGTTAGTCGTGGTGGCCTGAAGCTAGAAAAGGCCCTACAAATTTTTGACATGTCTGTAGAAGGGAAGCTAATGCTTGACATTGGCTCCTCTACAGGGGGCTTTACAGATTGTGCCTTACAACATGGAGCAAGACATTGCTATGCATTGGATGTTGGCTCAAACCAGTTAGCTTGGAAAATTCGTTCAGATGAACGTGTCACAGTAATGGAGAAAACAAATTTTCGCTATACAACAGCAGCTGATTTAACAGAAGGTTTACCTAATTTTGCAACAATTGATGTTAGTTTTATCTCATTATCGCTCATTTTACCAGTATTAAAAACGGTGTTGCTGCCAGGTGGCGATGTCATGGCATTGGTAAAACCTCAGTTTGAAGCGGGGAAAGATAAAGTTGGTAAAAAAGGTATTGTTCGCGATAAAAAAGTACATCTAGAAGTATTAGAAAAAACAGCTGGTATGGCAACAGAACTTGGTTTTGTTGTTAAAGATGCTTCTTTCTCTCCTATAACAGGTGGGGAAGGAAATATTGAATTTTTATTCCATTTAGTGAATCCTATTGGAGAAGAAGATATTCCGGCATATACAGCTTTTAATGCACTCGTTGAAGAAGCGCATAATTCTTTAAAATAACACGTGCTCGCTTATTGAGCCGTGTTTTTTCTTGTGCTTTTTTGTTGAAAATGGTAGTGTGATTATACACATATACAATTATTTATAAGAGGTGGCTACAATGAATAAGGGACAACGACATATACGGATTCGGGATATTATCGCCAATCATGAAATCGAAACACAAGATGATTTAGTCGATTTTTTAAAAGAAGCAGGCTACAATGTGACACAGGCTACGGTATCACGAGATATAAAAGAGCTGCATTTGGTGAAAGTACCATTACAGGATGGTCGCTATAAATATAGCTTGCCCGCAGATCAACGTTTCAACCCAGTACAAAAATTACACCGTGCATTAGCAGATGCTTTTATAAGTATTGATGGCGCATCACACTTTTTAGTGATGAAAGCTCTTCCGGGAAATGCGAATGCGATTGCATCCTTACTTGACCATTTAGATTGGCCAGAAATTTTAGGTACAATTTCTGGAGATGATACCATTTTAATTATTTGTCGAGATGAAAATGAGCGTGAAAATACAAAAAATCGCTTATTAGACATGCTTTAAAAAATGGGGAATTTGATTCAGAGGTGACATTTTGTGTTAAAAGAGCTTAGTATTCGAAACTTTGCCATCATTGAGGATTTGACTGTGAGCTTTTCAGAAGGGCTAACAGTGCTCACTGGGGAAACGGGTGCTGGAAAATCCATTATCATTGATGCTGTGCATTTACTTGCAGGTGGTCGAGGTAACACTGAATTTATCCGTCATGGCGCAAGAAAAGCAGAATTAGGTGGCTTATTTCACATTTCGAGTTCAGTTCATCCTGTTCTAAAAAAATTAGAAGAAGCAGGCATTGAAATAGAAGAAGATACAGTTATTTTGCGTCGTGATTTAAATGATAATGGTAAAAGTATTTGCCGTGTAAATGGTAAACTTGTGCCATTATCGGTACTAAGAGACATTGGTGCCAGTCTTATTGATATTCATGGTCAACATGAAAATCAAGAGCTAATGGATGAAAAACAGCATATCAATTTGCTCGATCAGTTTGCAGAAGAAGAACTCATGCCTATTCAAAAATCATACAGTGAACAATATGAAGAATATCGATTACTGAAAAAGGACTTAGCTTCTATATCAATCGATGAGCAGTTAATGGCACAACGCATTGACTTGTATCAATTTCAAATAAAAGAACTAGAGGAAGCTAATTTAAAGTTAGGTGAGGAAGACGAGCTTCTAGATGAACGCCGTCGTCTGATGAATTTTAATAAAATATTTGAACGCTCTAATGCAGCCTATGAGGCCATTCAAGGCGAATCAAAGGGTCTTGACTGGATCGGTAATGCCATGGGTGCTTTAGACGATGCTGCAACGGTTGACGAGCAATTCAAAGAAGCGTCCGAGGCAGTGACATCTGCCTTTTATGCACTACAGGATGCAGCCTATCAGGTAAAAAATGTGTTAGATGAATTAGAGTTCGACCCAGCTCGTTTAAACGAGGTTGAGCAGCGTTTAGCGTTATTGCAAAATTTGAAGCGCAAGTACGGCTCGACAGTAGAGGACATCTTAGCGTATTATGAAAAAATTAAGACAGAGCTAAATGAGCTGTTGAATCGTGATGAAATTTTGCAGGTAAAAGAACGACGAGTACTAGAAATGGAAACAGTACTAAATGAGCTTGCTGCAGAACTTTCAAAGGTCCGTAAAATTGCTGCCCATCAATTAAGTGAAGCGATTATGGCAGAATTACGTGAATTACATATGGAAAAAGCAAAATTTATTGTTAATTTCGATGAATTACCCTATTTCGATGCCAATGGGAAAGACCAAATCATTTTCTACATCTCCACAAATGTTGGAGAACCGCCCAAGTCTTTACCGAAAATTGCTTCCGGTGGAGAATTATCGCGAATGATGCTTGCATTGAAAACCATTTTTTCTTCCTCAAATGGCATCACATCGATTATTTTTGATGAGGTAGATACAGGTGTTAGTGGTCGTGTGGCACAAGCCATTGCAGAAAAAATCGCTGCGGTTTCAGTTAATTCTCAAGTTTTATGTATTTCACATTTACCTCAAGTTGCTGCCATGGCTGATCATCATTACTTTATCAAAAAAGAAGTGGAGCATGATCGAACATTTACTTCTTTATCAGAGATTGATCAAGATGCTCGAATTGAAGAAGTTAGCCGTATGATGTCTGGAACAGAAATTACAGCTTTAACACTACAACATGCAACGGAGCTTTTAAAAATGGCGGATGAACGAAAAAAACAAATGCGATAACCTTCATTCCAGAAACAGTATCATCTGTTTCTGGGTTTTTTCATTTTGCGCAAATATTTACCGCTTATAAGAATGCCACAAAAACACATAGTAAAAGGACAAAAATGAAAAGGAGGTGTCGTATGAATCGTCATTGGCGTCAATTAGTCATTTTGCCTATGCTCATCTTTTTGTTAGTGCTACCTATACAAGCTTTAGCCGCCAAAAAGCTTATACCCATGGGCGAAGCAATTGGAATCCAACTTCAATTATCACATGTATTTGTAGCACATGATGTACTATTAGCTTCCAATCAGTGGATGAAAGGAGGCGCTGTTATTGAAAAAATAAATGATATACCTGTAAAATCTCTTGCTGATGCCAAACAAGCTGTGGCTAAAGATGGCCAACAGAAATGGACGATTAATAGTGAAGGCAAACAAATTACATTGGAATTACAAAATCAAGAAGCAGAGCATGTCATTTCCTTTTTAAAAGATGAAACAGATGGAGTAGGAACACTGACTTATATTGATCCAGAGACAAAAAATTACGGTGCACTAGGTCATCAAATTGTTGATTCAACCCTACAAGAAGCCCCTGTTTTTAGAGCTGGCTCCATTTTTTTAGCTTCTATCCAACAAATTCGTAAAAGCACACCGGGCCAACCAGGCTATAAAATATCCTCTATTGAAAAGCATCAAGAACGACTGGGTAGTATAGATAAAAATACTATTTATGGTATATTTGGCCGTTGGGAAGACGGTTATCAACAAAGATTACCCAAAGCCATTGAAATTATGCATGAAAAAGATATAAAAACTGGGAAAGCTGAAATCTTTACCGCCATTGAAGGCAGTAAGGTGGAATCCTTTTCAATTGAAATTACAAAAGTTGAAAATGAACGTCTTGAATTTATAGTATCAGACGAAAAGCTCATTGAAAAAACAGGTGGTATTTTACAGGGAATGAGTGGCAGTCCTATCATTCAAGATGGTCGTTTTGTCGGTGCTGTGACACATATGTTTGTGGAAGAGCCGAAAAAAGGAGCAGCGTTAACTGTAGCAGAAATGTTAAGAAGATCTTCTTAAAGGGGTATTAATGAATGGTAAGAATCCGCTTCACTTTCCACGGGCAGTGCGCCGTAGGAAACTACGCGGATTTTTACCTTTATTTCTAAAAACATAAGGGAATTCAACAAGTATTTCTAATAACTTCCTGAAGGAGTCACGATATTTAAAAAAACTGTAGTTTTATCTAGTATTTTTATCTAAAATAAATAATAAAAGCATTCGATAGGTTGCAACTATTTATCGTAACTTGTCGATATAAAAGGAAAGTATCGGACTACATACTCATTTTTGGAAATGAAAAAGGTTTTTAAAACAAAAATGTCGAAAATTCCACAGTGTGCCAAAAACGGCATTTAGGGGTTAGGTTAATGCTTTGAAGTGTTCAAAGCAAGTCCAGAAGGAGGAATTGAAATGACAAAGGTAAAAGTAGCGATTGCAGATGATAATCGTGAGTTATTAAAAACAATGGAGCAGTATTTTCAAGGACATGCCGAAATAGAAATTATTGCAACTGCTTCAAATGGTAAAGTTTGTCTACAAATGCTTGAGGAATTTACACCTGATATTTTACTTCTAGATATAATAATGCCTCATCTTGACGGTTTAGCAGTATTAGAGTCCATGTATCAAAACGAAAAAATGTCATCGATCCAAGTCATTATGTTAACAGCTTTTGGTCAGGAAGATGTCATGAAGCAGGCAGTAGATTTAGGGGCTTCCTATTTCATGCTGAAACCGTTTGAATTTGATCAATTAGTGCAAAAAATTCTACATTGTGCTGGACAGAAGGCCACACTTCCGAAAAAGACAAGCGTGTTACAACCGACAGTACCTCAAAAATTAAATCAACATCAATTAGACAGTACGATTACTGCCATTATTAAAGAAATCGGTGTACCAGCACATATTAAAGGGTACTCTTATTTACGCGAAGCCATTCAAATGGTATTTGAGGATATTGAATTATTAGGATCTGTGACGAAAATTTTATATCCAGAAATCGCGAAAAAATTCAATACAACACCATCACGTGTGGAACGTGCCATCCGACATGCCATCGAGGTTGCATGGAATCGTGGCAATTATGAATCCATTTCGTCGATGTTTGGCTATACAGTGCATCACTTAAAATCCAAGCCTACGAATAGCGAATTCATTGCCATGATCGCAGACAAAATCCGCATCGACATGATGGCTAGCTAAAAACATAGATATAAACGCTTTGTAAACGTCAGGCTGAGCGTAAAATGACAGATAAACTTATTTTTATAGCAATTATACTGTGAATTATTATAACGCCTTTTTAAACAGTTTATGTCGACTGTTTAGATGGGCGTATTTTTTGTGTTTATTAATAATGGATTGTTCCGCAAAATAGCACGAGGTATCTTTTGGATAAATTAAAAATAGATATTGTTAAAACTCGTCAAGAAAGAGCATATACGCGCTTACATTCGTTATTCGAAGAAAGAGCTAAGTTTTTGTTAAGTGCTGCAGAAACGCCTGTAAACTACCCAGAACGACGCAATGATTTTGGCAAGCCAGTTAGTAAAACGACAATTGCGAATTATGTACTTAACATAAAAATATTTTAATCGCACTTATTTTCAGAGCAACTTAATGATAGCATCCCTTGAAGATAATGAATTAAAACAGATTTTTCGTTCTTTCGACGATACGAAAATCAATCAATACCATGAATGGGTAATAGTTTTTTGATACTGGCGCAAGAATAGGAGAATTGTTGGGAAGTTGTGGCATCTGATTTAGATTTGCGAGGGAATGTAATGCTATTACGCAAGACAAAGACCAGCAAGCAACAACTGGATAATTATTTCGGCTAAGCTGTATTGTGAGTTAAATAGCGAGTAAATGTTTCGTTTATTTCAGAGAATCAATAGTTTGAAAAATTCTTGAATACAACTCTTGGATGTTTGTGTCGTTCTCTTTATGATCTTTAAGCTCATATCTCCAAGTTTCATATTTGATTTCGTTGTCAGTTGAAGTGTTTAAATAACCAGTTGCATAACTCAAAGGTTGGATGTCAATAAATGTATCATAATCCACTCCTTTATTGACAAAAGGAACGTGTGCCTTAGTGGATTGCATAAAGAATGTCGGAATCTCTAATTCATTATAAACAGTAACATATTGCTCATCATCTGCTTCAGAAAGAAATTCTTTTGTTATAATAACAGCATCAAAGTCATTTGAAATTTTTTCTGTGCTTTCTTTCAAATCATCCAAAGTTATTTTCTCAAAGACAACGTTTTCTTCACTGATATTAGGAAATGGGCCGATAACGCCAACTGTTAAATCATTCCCCTTATACATTTGGTTAGTTGACCTAGTATCACAGCCGACTAATAGCAAGAGGGTACCTAATATAATAGATAGTATTTTTTTCATGGAACTGCCTCCAATACTAATAAAAAATGGGTTAGTAACCTAAAACATCTCATTATGTTAGACCTGTTGTTAATGATACATAAAAAACAGAGTAGGATGCAGTGAAAATGTTTTCAACCTATACTGTACTAGTATAAGTGATTGAGGTTGAATTGTGTAAATTTCCATCGGTAAGCAAAAATAAGAGCATAACTTGGATAAATAGAAAGTAAGATGGCAAATTAAAAGAAAACTATAATGGACAGGTGATTAAGATGAAAAGTATTAATTTTCAATTAGATGGAATGGATTCAATAGAAATTACACAAATAGAGGAACATTTATTTGAAGTACGTCTGGTGTTAAATGGTAAAATAAGTGTGCAATATATGGCAAAGGAGCAATTAGAACAATTAGGTTCTACGTACCAAATTGGAAGTAGTAAGCGTTATTTTGAATAAAGAGACTTAATTCTCTATATTTTAATAGTTCTAAAGACCTGTTATTATTCATTTTTTATGATAATCCTACACTGTAATATCTATCTATGGAATACTATTTGTTCAAATTATCCTAATAGAATAACTTTGTAATTAAGGGTGATTTTATTAAAAAAATAAAAAAACAAACAATTTATTAGTTTTAAATACCTAATTGTATTTATTGGTAATAAAATATAGTTGGATATTTTAATGATTAAGTAGTACTATTTTCTTTCTCGGTAGTGACAATGGTCTCTAAACAAATGTAAGTGGATTGTATATACTTACATGTAGAGGGAAGGAGGAGGTAGCTTGATTCTAGTTCGAAACGAAAACTTCGAAATTTCTGAAGAAAATGGCAAGGTATTTATGCTTACTTTTAGTGCCGGTTTCCCATTAAAAGATTTTGATAGCATCCTACGTAGTCATCCGCGACTTAAATTATCTAATTTTTCAATTTTAAAAAACGTGTTGTCAACTCAGAACACAAGCCCGGTTGAAATTGGACGCTGGCTTCCAAATGTTGAAGCAGAAATAGCACGTGATAAAATGTCAGCCTCTATTTTTATATATGAAACGCACGAATATATTCAAAATAATAAAGAAAAATTAACTCAACAAATACGCGAAACACTTGAAGAAACAGGCATTCGTCACGGAATCTTAGATTTTGATATTGCGAAGGCTGAACCAGGAAAAGCATTTTTAATTGCTCAAGGTGAACAACCTATAGCAGGAATGGATGCGCAAATTACATACTTACCTAAACCAGAGAGAAAACCGGTCATTCGCGAAGACGGTAAAGCAGATTATTATGATATGAATTTTATTTCAGAAATTTCAGAAGGCTCATGGCTAGGTGAAAAAATTCCTGCGACATTAGGTAAAGCGGGAAAAAATGTGCTAGGTGATGTGGTTGCTGCTGTACCAGGGCGAGATTTTCCTATAAAATACGATACAAAATCGGCCTATGAAGTGGAAGAGGACGGAAAAATCGTGATTCGCTCGAAAATTGCAGGTGTTTTAGATGATGTGAAGGGTATGATAGGTGTAAACAGACACCTACCTATAAATGGCGATGTTGGAGTAGAAACAGGTAACTTAGAATTTAATGGCTCACTGAGTATTAAAGGAACAGTGACGAATGGTTATACGGTTATTGCGACTGGAGATATTTCCATTGAGGGTGCTGAAGGTGTAAGCGGTGCCAAGCTCATTAAATCTATTGAGGGCGATGTTTATATTCGTGGAGGAATTTTTGGACTTGGTTCAACAGTAGTGGAAGCAGGTGGGAATATCTTTGTTAAGCATGTGAATGAAGCGAATTTATTTGCGGGTGATAGTATTCATATTGGTTCTTATGCGCTTGGATCACAGCTTTCTGCCCACTCCATATATGTTGACGAACGAAAAGGCAAAATTATAGGGGGGCGTGCGGTAGCTAAAAATACCATCGTCACTGCCATTTCAGGGAACCGATTAGAGCGTCGAACAGATTTACTGATTGAAAGCATCAATAAGCAGGAAAATAATTCTATTATGCAAGAAAAGGCTACACAGCTTAAACAATTGCAATCAGAAATTTCAACAAATGAGTCCAAAATGAAAAGCTTATTACCATTCCTCAAACAAATGTCTAAAGAACAGACGGCAATATTTGAAGAGACAAAGCAAACTTTAACAAAATTAAAAGCCGAAGCGATAACATTAGATCGTGAAATAAAACTATTAATGGATGAAATGCGTCATGCTGGGAAAGAAGAGATTGTTGTGACGAAAGAGGCGTATCCTGGTACGTATATTCAAATCGGCAGAAAATCATCGCTGCTTAGCAAAATGACCAATGGTAAATTCCTGCTAGAATTCGGTGAGCTAAATGTCTAACCAATTAAGCATTCCTGTTTTTGCACATCGTGGTGCTTCTGCTTATGCATTGGAGAACACCTTTAAAGCTTTCGAAAAGGCATTGGAGCTTGGGGCTGATGGGATTGAATTAGACATTCAATTTTCAAAAGAGGGGCTATCTGTTGTGTATCACGATCCACAGTTATCAAGACTCGTAGGCATCAATAAACTTGTGAGCGATTGTACGATGGAGGAGCTTCTGCGATTTAAACTAGGCAAGCCATGGCGACGTCTATTTTCCTCGTATAAAATGCCAGCTTTTGATGCGGTTTTAGCATGGGCAAATATCCACCAGTTGCCATTGAATATTGAATTAAAATCAACCATCCTGGACAATCCAGGTGGTCTGATTGACTTTCTACGAGGCGTAATTCTGCCAGCAGGTAGTCATTTTTCATCATTTCACTATGAGCTATTGGAGATTGTGAAAAAGCATAGACCTGAATATGAAACGGCTCTGATTGCCACTAAAAAACTAAAATGGGATTTGCTTTCAGATTATAAAGCAGCTGATAGTGTGCATATGCATAAAAGGTACTACAAACCAAGATACTTGGAGGCTTGTGTCACAAGTGAGAAAGCATGTCGTTTTTATGCAATTGACGGCACTGAACCTTTCTTAACGAATCCACATCCTGCTGTTATTGGTTGGATTACGGATTATCCAGATAAAGTCATAACTGCACAACAACGTGTATAAAAATAGCTATCCATTAAGTCAGGTGTGACTTATTTGGATAGCTTTTTTTATTTTTTTTGGAAGCGTGGTGCTACTTTTCCATTTTTTCGGTCGCGATGTAGTAAAAATCCTGCGAAAAAACCAAAGCCTATAACGAAGAAAATGACACCTATAACGAATTGTACCCATAAAAATGGGAATGGTGAAATAAGCTTACCAAATAATGTATCACGCATAAATTTAATGCCACCTGCAGCCATAAGACCTGGAATAAGCATTACAATAAATGCAGCTAAACGGGCCATGCATACCCCTCCTTATTCCTATGATTAATTGTACCTGTGGATGGTGGAATGTCAAGGAAGGTAGAATCCAATATAATATTTTTGCATAAAAACGAGGAGGTGCATAAAGTAGCGATTGTTACTGAATGTTTAGAAAATTCTTACTTAAATAAGAATATGTAATAATAGTTGCGAAATTGTGAATTTGTCAGTATTGTAAAAATAAGTGGAGCAATATTATCCATTACTAAACAATTTTTTCTTCATGTATTGGGGTCAAAACACCTACTGAATAAGAGGGACTCAGCACGTGCTGGGATGGGGACCCTAAGGAGAAGAGATAGTTAGATTAAACTTGATTGGATGGGCATTTGGGGATGCACTTTCCAAAGCAAAGGGGCGAGTTTCATGGAAATCTTCAAGTATATGGAAAAGTATGATTATGAACAATTGGTATTTTGCCAAGATGAAGCATCAGGGTTAAAAGCGGTTATCGCTATCCATGATACAACACTTGGACCAGCACTAGGTGGAGCACGTATGTGGACGTATGCATCCGAAGAAAATGCAATTGAAGATGCATTACGTTTAGCACGAGGAATGACTTACAAAAATGCTGCAGCTGGTTTAAACCTTGGCGGTGGAAAAACGGTCATTATTGGTGACCCATTTAAAGATAAAAACGAAGAAATGTTTCGTGCGTTAGGTCGTTTCATCCATGGATTGAATGGCCGTTATATTACAGCTGAGGACGTAGGTACAACGGTATCTGATATGGATTTAATCCATGAGGAAACAAATTATGTAACAGGGATTTCTCCTGCATTCGGTTCTTCAGGTAACCCATCTCCAGTCACAGCTTATGGCGTTTACCGTGGTATGAAAGCCGCTGCAAAAGAAGCATTCGGTTCAGATTCATTAGAAGGATTAAAAATTTCTGTACAAGGTCTAGGAAATGTAGCCTACAAGCTTTGCGAGTATCTACATAATGAAGGGGCAAAACTTGTTGTAACAGATATCAATCAGGCAGCAATTGATCGAGTGGTTAATGACTTTGATGCAATTGCCGTGTCACCAGATGAAATCTACGCACAGGAAGTTGATATTTTCTCACCTTGTGCATTAGGCGCTATTTTAAATGATGAGACAATTCCACAATTAAAAGCGAAAGTGATTGCTGGATCTGCAAATAACCAGTTAAAAGATTCACGTCATGGTGACTACCTACATGAATTAGGTATCGCATATGCACCAGACTATGTAATCAATGCTGGTGGTGTTATTAACGTTGCGGATGAATTATATGGTTACAATCGTGAACGTGCAATGAAACGCGTTGATGGAATTTATGATAGTATTGAAAAAATCTTTGCTATTTCAAAACGAGATGGCATTCCAACATATGTGGCAGCGAACCGTTTAGCTGAAGAGCGTATCGCTCGCGTTGCGAAATCTCGCAGCCAATTCTTAAAAAATGAAAAAAATATTTTACACGGTCGCTAATAGACACAGTTGATACATTATGAGAAGTCGCATTGTCGACTTCTTCTAATTTTCAACAATAAAAAGTCTATGAAGTAAAGCTAAAGCTCTTGTTAAGCAAAAACGGACCGTTAAAAAATTGACAAGGTGTTTGTTTAATAGAAAGAATACTTTAGCACTTTTCTCAAAAGGGGGAATAAACATGGCTCAAAATTATGATGTTGTCATTTTAGGTGGAGGTACAGGCGGATATGTTGCAGCCATCCGATCTGCGCAGCTAGGCTTGAAAACAGCTATCGTGGAGCGTGAGCGTTTAGGTGGTACTTGCTTGCATAAAGGCTGTATTCCAAGTAAAGCATTACTTCGAAGTGCGGAAGTATATCGAATGGCCAATAAAACAGCTAGTGAGTATGGTGTTGAGATTGAAGGCGTGACCTTGCAATTTGACAAAGTTCAGGCTAGAAAACAAGCAATCGTTGAGCAATTAAGTCAAGGTGTGAATACACTGATGAAAAAAGGCAAAATAGATGTTTATCATGGTACAGGTCGAATTTTAGGGCCATCTATTTTCTCACCTATGCCCGGCACAATATCTGTAGAAATGGCCAATGGTGATGAAAATGAAATGCTTGTTCCTACAAATGTTGTTATTGCAACTGGTTCAAAGCCAAGAGGTATGGCAGGACTAACAGTTGATGGACAATATGTGCTGAATTCTGATCATGCTTTAGAGTTAGAAAATTTACCAAAATCACTGTTAATCGTTGGTGGCGGTGTTATCGGAATTGAGTGGGCATCTATGCTATGTGATTTTGGAGTATATGTAACGGTTGTAGAATATGGTCCAACTATTTTACCAGCAGAAGATGCAGATATTGTTAAAGAAGTGACAAAGCAGCTTGAAAAACGAGGTGTTCGCATCGTTACGAATGCTCGACTAGACTCAAATACATTCAAAATTGAAAATGATAACGTTTTCATTTCGGCAAAAGTGAATGATCAGGAAGAAATCTTTGAGGCTGATAAATTATTACTTTGTGTAGGACGTGAAGCGAATACGCAAGGTATTGGATTAGAAAATACGGAAATCGAAGTAGAAAACGGCTTTATTAAAGTGAATGATTCTTACCAAACAAAAGAATCACATATGTATGCTATTGGGGATGTAATTGGTGGCTTACAGTTAGCACACGTTGCTTCTCATGAAGGGCTATCAGCTATTGAACATATAGCAACAGGTAAAACAGAGAAATTGGATGTTTTGAAAGTACCAAAATGTGTTTATTCATATCCAGAGGTTGCTAGCATTGGCTTAACAGAAAGTGCTGCAAAAGAGCATGGTTACTCATTAAAAATTGGGAAGTTCCCGTTCAAGGCAATTGGTAAAGCATTAGTAAATGGAGAGTCGGATGGCTTTGTGAAAATTATTGCTGATGAAGAAACAGATGATATTTTGGGTATTCATATGGTAGGGCCACATGTGACGGATTTAATTGGAGAAGCATCATTAGCGAAAGTGTTAGATGCAACACCATGGGAAATTAGTCAGGCCGTTCATCCGCATCCATCCTTAAATGAGGTTTTAGTGGAATCAGCTTTAGCAGTTGATGATCGTGCTATCCATTTTTAATTTTCTGAATTCAATAACTAGCATATCCAAATGTGGGGATATAGGATAAGATAGTTATTTCTCTATAATACGAAAGGGGTGTTCGTATGCAAGATGTTCAAATCAAACATGAAGATTTAGGTTTGTCAAATGAAGATGTACTTGCTATGTTCGAAACAATGTTAATGGCCAGAAGATTAGATGAGCGTATGTGGTTATTAAACCGTTCTGGTAAAATTCCGTTTGTTATTTCTTGTCAAGGACAGGAGGCAGCACAAGTTGGAGCAGCCTTCGCACTCGATAAAAATAAGGATTATATTGCACCATATTATCGTGATATGGGTGTTGTTTTACATTTTGGTATGACGCCAAGAGAACTGATGTTGTCTGCATTTGCTAAAGCAGAAGATCCAAACTCTGGTGGTCGTCAAATGCCTGGTCACTTTGGTCAAAAGAAAAATCGTATTTTAACAGGATCATCTCCTGTTACAACGCAAGTTCCACACGCAGTTGGCGTTGCACTTGCGGGACGTCTACAAAAAGAAGACTTTGTTTCTTTCGTTACACTTGGTGAAGGTTCCTCTAACCAAGGAGACTTCCATGAAGGAGCAAATTTTGCGGGTGTACACAAGTTACCAGTCATTATTATGGTAGAAAACAATCAATACGCTATTTCAGTGCCAGTTGAACGTCAATTAGGCTGTGCAAAAGTATCTGATCGTGGGATTGGCTATGGTATGCCAGGTGTGACGGTTGATGGTAAATGTCCATTACAAGTATATAAAGTTGTGAAAGAGGCAGCAGACCGTGCACGTAATGGAGAAGGTCCAAGCTTAATTGAAACGGTGACATATCGTTTGACAGCCCATTCTTCAGATGATGATGACCGTCAATATCGTACGGCTGAAGACATTGCAGAAGGCAAGGCAAAAGATCCGATTCTATTATTTGAAAAGTATTTAATGGATGCTGGCGTAATGACAGAAACAATCCGTACTGAAATCGAAGAGCGTATAATGGCGGAAGTAAATGAAGCAACAGATTATGCAGAAGCTGCTCCATATGCACAACCAGAGGATGCATTGAAATACGTTTATGCACCAGTAGACGGAGGTGATTTGTAATGGCAGTAATGTCCTATATTGATGCGATTACATTAGCAATGAAAGAAGAGATGGAACGTGATGAACGAGTTTTCATTTTAGGGGAGGACGTTGGTCGTAAGGGTGGTGTGTTTAAAGCAACTACGGGTCTATACGATCAATTTGGTGAATACCGTGTGCTTGATACGCCTCTAGCAGAAAGTGCCATTGCAGGAGTTGGTATTGGGGCTGCAATGTATGGCATGCGTCCAATCGCTGAAATGCAATTTGCTGATTTCATTATGCCTGCTGTCAATCAAATCGTCTCTGAGGCAGCTAAAATTCGTTACCGTTCCAATAACGACTGGACTTGTCCAATGGTCATCCGCGCACCTTTCGGCGGAGGTATTCACGGTGCGCTTTATCACTCTCAATCCGTTGAAGCACTTTTTGCAGGTACACCGGGTTTGAAAATTGTCATTCCATCAACACCATATGATGCAAAAGGTTTGCTAAAAGCAGCTATTCGTGATGAAGATCCAGTATTATTTTTCGAACATAAACGTGCTTACCGCTTAATTAAAGGTGAGGTACCATTAGATGATTACACATTGCCAATCGGTAAAGCAGATGTGAAGCGTGAAGGTGACGATGTAACAGTCATTACCTACGGTTTAGCTGTACACTTTGCCTTACAAGCGGCAGAGCGCCTTGCGGCAGATGGTATTTCCGCTCATATTCTTGATTTACGTACGGTTTATCCGCTTGATAAAGAAGCAATTATTGAAGCAGCAAGTAAGACAGGAAAAGTATTACTTGTCACAGAGGATAATAAAGAGGGCAGTATTATGAGTGAGGTTGCTGCAATTATTGCAGAACATTGTTTATTTGAGCTTGATGCACCAATTCAACGTTTAGCAGGACCTGATGTACCAGCAATGCCATATGCACCAACAATGGAGAAATATTTTATGATTAATCCTGATAAAGTTGAACGTGCAATGCGAGAACTTGCGGCGTATTAACAAATCACAACAAGGCTGAGTGAAAAAAGCGAAAGCCTCAGACGAAAGAGCAGATTTTGACTTGATCGTAAGAAAGTCAAAATCTGCCTAAACGCCTATCTATGTTTAATGATTTTAGCGCTGCATCAGGTTCAATGATGCCTAGGCTTAATTGATGGGAGGAATATAGGATGTCGGTTCAAAATATTACAATGCCACAGCTCGGCGAAAGTGTAACAGAAGGTACAATTGAAAAATGGCTTGTAAAGCCTGGAGATACAGTTAAAAAATATGATTCATTAGCAGAGGTTGTTACAGACAAAGTAAATGCTGAAATTCCATCGTCGTTTGAAGGGGTTATTACAGAGCTTCTTGCCCAAGAAGGTCAAACATTACCGGTTGGGGCAGTTGTATGCTCCATTGAAATAGCGGGAGATAGTGAATTACCACCACCGCCTCCAGAAAAAAAATCAGCGGTAAGTACAGCGATTCTAAATGCGGGTGTTCAAAAGAAACAGGAGTCACCACAACAAGTGTCAACTCCAACAGCTACACCAAAAGAGGAGCGCAAGGATAAAGTACGCTACTCACCAGCAGTTCTTCGGCTTGCTCAGGAGCACGATATTGCACTTGATCTAGTAACAGGAACTGGTGAAGGTGGACGCATTACAAGAAAAGACCTGTTAAAGCTAATTGAATCTGGTACGATCCCTACTGCAAATGATATGGCAACGTCACCATCAGCAACTCAAACAACTTCTGAACCAGCTCCAGCACCTGTTCAACAGCAACAAGTGGAAAAAGCAGCTGCACCGGTACAACCTATTCATCCAGGAGATGTTGAAATCCCAGTGACGAAAGTGCGTCGTGCGATTGCTAACAATATGGTAAAAAGTGTACACGAAGCGCCACATGCTTGGATGATGATGGAAGTGGATGTAACAGATTTAGTTGCTTATCGAGATAGCTTAAAAAATGAATTTAAGCAAAAAGAAGGCTTTAACCTTACATATTTCGCCTTCTTTGTAAAAGCAGTTGCCCAAGCATTAAAGGAATTCCCAATGCTGAATTCTATGTGGGCTGAGGATAAAATTATCCAAAAACATGACATCAATATTTCGATTGCAGTTGCAACGGACGATGCTCTATTTGTGCCTGTTATAAAACACGCAGATGAGAAATCCATTAAAGGAATTGCTAAAGAAATTAATGAGCTTGCAGTAAAAGTGAGAACAGGGAAATTGGCAATGAATGATATCACTGGTGGTACATTTACAGTCAATAATACAGGAGCATTTGGCTCTGTACAGTCGATGGGTATCATTAATTACCCACAAGCAGCTATTCTTCAAGTGGAAAGTATTGTGAAAAAACCGGTAGTTTTACCAGGTGGAATGTTCGCTGCACGCGATATTGTGAATTTATGTTTATCTTTAGATCATCGTGTGCTGGATGGACTTGTATGTGGCAAATTCCTAAATAGAGTAAAAGAAATACTCGAAAATACAAATAAATCTTCAACGTCAGTCTACTGATGACTCGTCGGAAACCTGTTGTATAAAGGTTTCCGATTTTTTTTATGCTTTTCGAGTCGCAATTTGTCATGTAGAATAACAAATAGAAACTACTAAGGGGGGAAGCTGATTAAGCGTCCGCATGTCAAACAACATGAAAAATATTGAATTTGAGATACCAGCCTATTCAGACTGGCAAGATGCAGCAATCAAAGCTTTAAAAGGGAAACCATTCGAGTCACTATTCTCGAAAACAAATGAGGGTGTTACATTACAGCCACTTTACACGCAAGGAAGTTTAGTAGCTAAGCTTGGAGAAGAGCTTGATTTACAAGTTGCCACGATCCGTTCCCTACAAAATAGTCATGTGTTTCAGGTGGCACAGCAAGTTCATGCTGATACAAGCGAAGCATTTTTTACACAGCTTGAAGATAGTTTAGCTCGAGGCAATGAAGTCATTACAATAGATAGTCGTGTTAATTTTGAATGGACGGAAGATGGTCTAGTCAAATTAGCATCATATTTCTCAGAATATTCGTTTAAAATTACTATAGAAAATGCAAAAGACCCATTATTAGCGGTGTTCGATAATATTGCAGATGACAAAAAAGAAACAGTTAAAGGTTTCATCGTTTCAAAAGACCCGATCTCTTTAAACGCATTTCCGAGCGTGCGCTCAGTCAGTGCTGACACAACGGTTTATCATAATGAAGGTGCCAACGCTGTTCAAGAATTAGCTTATGCACTAGCATTAGCGGCAAAATTTGCACAACAGGAAGAAAGCTTTGAAGCATTTTCGAAGAAGTTTTTTGTGTCCTTTGCCATCGATACACAATTCTTTACAGAGATTGCAAAACTTCGAGCTTTTAAAGTACTTTGGAAAGCGTTCTCATCAGCATTTGGAAATACAGACAACATAAAAATTCCAACTGTTGCTGAAACATCATTAAGAAGCTTCTCTAAATTAGATGTCTATGTAAATTTATTACGTTCTTCAAATGAAGCGCTTTCTGGATTAATCGGTGGTGCTGATCTCTTTACTGTACATCCACATGATGTGTTAACGAAGCCTACGGAACAATCTATTCGTATTGCTCGTAATGTGTCGTTAATTTTAAAAGAAGAAACAAATGTCTTGAAAGTGACAGATCCAGCAGGTGGCTCATACTTTATTGAGTCATTAACGGCTGACTTTGTTAAAGAAGCTTGGGCGTTATTTTTAGAAATAGAGGCAGCGGGGGGGATAGATGCATATACAGCATCTGGAAAGCTTGCTGAGGAAGTGAAAACATCCTATCTAACACGGCTAAAAACTGCTCAGACACGTAAGCAATCATTAATTGGAACAAATATTTATGCTAATCCAGCTGATATGCTTGAACTTGAAACTAATCCATTATTTGCTGATATTAAGCGTACCGCTGCTCCATTTGAGCATTTGCGTGCTGAAATGACGGCAGCCAATATGAAGACAGGTATTTTAGCATTAGGTACGTTAAAAAGCTCTAAGCCACGTGCAGATTTTGTAGCTGGATTTTTAAATACAGTTGGTCTCGTTCCAGAAAAAAGTGAGCCAGTGGCAACTGCTGAAGATGCATTATCTTGGCTGAAGGCAACTGAGGCAAAATATGTTGTGATTGCAGGCAGTGATGATGACACGAAGGCTCTTGTATCAACCATTTTAGCTGATAAACCAGCGGATGTGATTGTAGATGTGGCTGGTAAATTTAAAGACGAAGAAGAAGCATGGTTAGTAGATGGCTTAAACGGCTTTATTTTCGCAGGACAGAACATCATTGAAAAATTACAGTCCGTGTTTGCGAGCATGAAGGAGGTCCAACGATGAGCAAGCCAAATTTTAATGCAGTAGAAATAGAAAAGGTTTTATCAACTGAAGCACCTCAAGCGTCTGACGACAAGTTTATGACGAATGAAGGTATTGAAATTAAAGATATTTACACAAAAGAAGATATTAAGGATGCTAAACACTTAAATGATGTAGCAGGTATTGCACCAAATACTCGTGGACCATACCCTACTATGTATGTAGCACGTCCATGGACTGTTCGACAATACGCTGGTTTCTCAACTGCTGAAGAATCCAATGCCTTTTACAAACGAAACTTAGCAATGGGGCAAAAAGGTCTTTCTGTAGCGTTTGACTTAGCTACTCACCGAGGCTATGATTCCGATCACCCACGTGTAACAGGGGATGTAGGGAAAGCGGGTGTTGCCATTGACTCTGTAGAGGATATGAAAATTCTTTTCGATCAAATCCCGTTAGACCAAATGTCCGTTTCTATGACAATGAACGGTGCAGTATTACCAGTTCTTGCATTTTATATTGTTGCAGCGGAAGAGCAAGGGGTAACACCAGATAAATTAGCAGGTACCATTCAAAATGATATTTTAAAAGAATATATGGTGCGTAATACATATATTTACCCACCAGCTATGTCGATGAAGATCATTGCGGATATTTTTGAATATACAGCGAAGTTTATGCCAAAATTTAACTCTATTTCTATTTCTGGTTACCATATTCAAGAAGCGGGTGCAACAAATGACATTGAGCTTGCGTATACATTAGCGGATGGCTTGGAATATGTCCGTACAGGATTAAAAGCAGGGATCGATATTGATGCATTTGCGCCTCGTCTATCGTTCTTCTGGGCAATTGGTATGAACTATTACATGGAAGTTGCCAAAATGCGTGCAGCACGACGTATATGGGCACAAATGATGTCAAAGTTTAATCCGAAAAATCCGAAAACATTAGCATTACGTACACATTCACAAACATCTGGCTGGTCTTTAACTGAGCAAGATCCATTTAACAATGTGGCACGTACATTAATCGAAGCGAATGCCTCATCTATGGGTCATACTCAATCACTTCATACGAATGCGTTGGATGAAGCGATTGCACTACCAACAGATTTCTCGGCACGTATCGCACGTAATACACAGTTATTTTTACAAGAGGAAACAGCGATGACGAAAGTGATTGATCCATGGGGTGGTTCATACTACGTGGAAAAATTAACAGAAGAAATCACGAAATCTGCTTGGGAATTAATTGAAGAGATTGAAGCACTCGGAGGTATGGCGAAAGCGATTGAAACAGGACTTCCGAAAATGAAGGTCGAAGAAGCTGCAGCCAAACGTCAAGCTAAAATTGACTCTAAAACAGAGACCATTGTAGGTGTAAATAAATATAGACTATCAAAAGAAGAGCCAATTGACATTCTTGATATTGATAATACAATTGTTCGACAAAAGCAAATTGAACGTTTAGAAGCGATGAAAGAAGCTCGTGATGAAGCTGAGGTTCAACAACATTTAGCTCGTTTAACGAAAGCAGCTCAAGATGGTGAGGAAAACTTATTAGCTGTAGCAGTTGATGCAGCCCGTGCTCGTGCCTCATTAGGTGAAATTTCAGATGCCATCGAAGCGGTTTCTGGTCGTCATAAGGCTGTGATTCGTTCGATCTCAGGCGTTTACTCTGCTAACTTCTCTGATGCGGAGCAAATTACAGAAGTGAAGCAAATGACAGAAGAGTTCCTTGAAAATGAAGGTCGTCGCCCACGTATTTTAGTAGCAAAAATGGGACAAGATGGACATGACCGTGGTGCCAAAGTTGTCGCAACAGGCTATGCTGATTTAGGCTTTGACGTAGATATTTCACCATTATTTATGACACCTGCTGAGGCAGCGCAAATGGCTGTTGAAAATGATGTCCATGTAATCGGTGTATCTTCTTTAGCAGCTGGTCATAAAACATTAGTGCCAGAATTGGTTGCAGAATTAGAAAAATTAGGTCGTGAAGATATTATCATTATTGTGGGTGGTGTTATACCAGCACAAGATTATGAATTCCTTTATAACGCTGGCGCAGTAGCCATTTTTGGACCAGGTACAGTCATCCCTGTATCCGCACAGAAAATTATTGAAGAAATTTACAAACGTTTAGGCTATGAGGAAGTGTCTGAATAATGGACAACAAAGGAATGGAAGACAGTGCGCTATTTGTCATGGACGGAGTCGAGGCAACTCACGACGGTATGCATTATGGGACACCCAAAAAATTCCGAAAGAAAAAGGCAGACAATGTGAATATAGGGGAGCTTGCACAACAAGTACGTGCGGGCTCTCGCACACATTTGTCAAAAGCGATTACCCTTATTGAAAGTTCCAATGCTACCCATAAAGTGCAAGCACAAGAACTATTACAGGAGCTTCTTGCTCATACAGGAAATAGTATTCGAATCGGTATTACCGGTGTTCCAGGAGCAGGGAAAAGCTCGTTCATCGAGGCTTTTGGAACAATGCTTTGTAACATGGGGAAACGAGTAGCTGTACTTGCGATTGATCCAAGCTCTTCTTTATCAGGAGGGAGTATTTTAGGTGATAAAACGCGTATGGAGGAGCTCGTCAAGAAGCCTACTGCATTTGTCCGCCCATCCCCATCGGCAGGTACCCTAGGGGGTGTTCATAAAAAGACACGTGAAACGATGTTAGTATGTGAGGCAGCAGGCTATGATGTGATTTTAATTGAAACCGTTGGTGTCGGGCAAAGTGAAACCTATGTCCGTGGTATGGTTGATTTCTTCTTGCTACTCGTTTTAACAGGGGCTGGCGATGAGCTACAGGGCATGAAAAAAGGCATCATGGAATTAGCGGATGCAATTGTGGTGCATAAAGCGGATGGGGATAATGTTCGTTTAGCTAAAAAAACAGTTGCGGAATATAAACAAATTTTGCATTTTTTACAGCCTGCCACACCTGGATGGATGTCGACTTCGATGCCTGTTAGTTCATTAGAAAAACGAGGTCTTGATAAGGTTTGGGGTACAATTGAGGAATTCAAACAAATTGTTGAAACGAATAACTATTGGTCTACTCGACGTCAAAGTCAAACAAGAGAGTGGTTCCAATCCATGATAACTGATCATTTAATTGATATGTTTTATGGTAATCCACAGCGTAAAGCACAGGTACAGCTTCTTGAACGCCAAATTTTAAGTGGACAATTGACTGTCACACAAGGTGTAGATCGCTTATTTAGCGAAGAGCAGACTGACAAGTAAACTAGTCTTATTGAAATCTTAGTCAATTCAACTGAATTGCTTTGAGCAAGTAGGTGCACAAATTCGTTGCAAACTGCTATGATAAGAGATGTATGAGCGTCATCAATCTACTATATGAAGTTAAATTGACGCGAACTTGAAAGGAGCTATCGCTATATGAATATGGATTACGATTTATTTATGCAGGAAATTTTAAAAACAGCACGTGCTGAAATTGAGGCAGCTGGTTATGAACAATTAAAAACACCAGAGGCTGTTGAAGAGGCGTTTGCTCGTCCAGGAACTACTTTAGTAATGGTGAACTCAGTATGTGGTTGTGCGGGTGGTATCGCTCGTCCAGCAGCAGCACAATGCGTACATTATGATAAACGTCCTGATCATTTAGTAACAGTATTTGCAGGGCAAGATAAAGAAGCTACTGCAGCGGCACGTTATCATTTTGGGGAAGATCACTTACCTTCTTCACCATCATTCGTTCTATTAAAAGATGGACAAGTAGTAGCAGAAGTTGGGCGCTATGAAATTGAAGGACATGACCCAATGTCAGTCGTGACAAACATACAAGCAAACTTTGAAGAGTATTGTGACGAACTTTAATTCAATTCTTGCATAAGAAAAATCATTTAAATTAAGTAGAAAAGCCTCATGGATAACACTATCTATGTAGGCTTGCTACTTACCATCATGTATAGGTAGTTTCGTTATTATTAAAATTTTTGTAATATTGGCTAAATAAATTGCTGAATGAGTGATGAGTACAAAAGGATGGGAGGCAGTCGGCCTGAAGAAATTTTCAATCGGCTATCGAACTTTAAAAACAGCAATCGGTGCTGCAATCGCTATCGCCATTGCTCAGTATTTTGATTTAGCCTCGTATGCATCTGCCGGTATTCTAACAATATTATGTGTGCAGCCAACGAAAAAGAAATCCCTTTATGCAGCCTATACACGATTGTTCGCAAGTATTGTTGCTATGATTTTTGCCTTTGTGAGCTTTGAACTTTTTGCCTATCATCCGCTTACATTAGCAGGCATGCTTATACTTTTTATTCCAACTATTGTGTCATTAAAGGTTGCAGACGGATTTATCTCCAGTGTCGTAATTATTATGCATATATACGCTGCTGAAGGTTTTTCATTGGCACTTGTTTATAATGAATTAGCATTGATGGCTATCGGTTATGGGACGGGGATCGCCATTAATATGTATATGCCAGACATTCAAAAGGAATTAAATTACTACAGAGTTAAAATTGAGGAACTATATAGTAAGATTTTTTTAGAAATTGCTAGCTATTTACGACAAGGAGACACACTTTGGAATGGGCATGAGATTATTGAAGCGATTAGAACGCTTGAAGAGGCAAAATCTTTGGCGTTTAAAGATGTAGAAAACCATTTTATGAGACGCAAAAATGATTACTATGTCTATTTTGATATGCGTGAGCAGCAACTAGAAATTATTGAAAGAGTATTACCCAAAATTACGACATTACCTGTTATAGTACAAGAGGCTGAAATTGTGGCAGATTTTTTACAAGACCTTGGTGAGCATGTTCATTCGGGGAATACGGCAAGTCATTTTCGAGAGAAATTAGAACATGTTAAACGTGATTTTTCTCAGCTCCCTTTACCACAAAACCATGAGCAGTTTATCGCTCAAGCAGCACTCTATCAGTTTATTGAGGAGATGGACAGGTACTTAGAAATAAAGCAATCATTTAAGGGTTTAAAGACCAAAAAAGAGCGCCCACAGTAGTGTGGACGCCTTGTGCGTTGTTTTAAACTAACATAGATAAACCGAATGCTAGAGATGAGATTAGCATAATCGCGATCATAGTATAAACAACGATTTTTTGAAATTTTTTATTACTCATATGCTCGTTCGCTCCTTCTTTTCTTATAAATAGTTTAGCAAAACTGAAAAATTTCTCAAGTAGTAGAGTTTTGACGAAAAAGTCTGTAAAATAGAGTATGTACCATAACAGAAGGAGATGTCACCATGGAGAAAGTAGACCATATTGGGATTGCGGTGCGCGATCTTGATGAACGCATTACATATTATACAGAAACTTTAGGCTTAAAGTTGATAAAAGTCGAAGAAGTAGAATCTCAACAGGTTCGTGTAGCATTTATCGATGCAGGTAACGTGAAAATTGAGCTATTAGAACCGATGAGTGAAAAAAGTGCCATTCATGGATTTATTGAAAAACGTGGAGAAGGGATTCACCATGTTGCTTTCGGTGTGACAGGAATTCGTGAGCGTATGGCAGAGCTTCGTGAAAAAGGTGTACGTCTATTATCCGAAGAGCCTGGACCAGGTGCTGGAGGCGCAGAGGTTGCGTTCATGCATCCTAAATCTTCGTTCGGGGTGTTATATGAATTATGTGATAAAAGTGGAAAAGGGGATAAGTGATCAATATGGATATGTTCGACAAAATCAATGACTTGTATGACCGTAAGACGGTAATTGAACTTGGTGGTGGCTATGAGCGCATCGAAAAACAACATGAAAAAGGGAAATTAACAGCTCGTGAACGTATTGATTTGTTACTAGATGAAGGTACATTTTTTGAAATCAACCCATTTATTACCCACCGTACAGTAGACTTCGGAATGGACAAAATGGAAGGTCCTGGTGATGGTGTTGTAACTGGTTTCGGTAAAATTAATGGACGTCCAGTATACTTATTCTCTCAAGATTTTACCGTGTTTGGTGGAGCTCTTGGTGAAATGCACGCGAAAAAAATGGCAACAGTAATGGACCTAGCTGCTAAAAATGGCACACCATTTATCGGTATCAATGATTCAGGTGGCGCACGTATCCAAGAAGGTGTACTTTCTTTAGATGGCTATGGCCATATTTTCTACCGCAATGCGATTTACTCTGGTGTTATTCCGCAAATCTCCGTTATTATGGGACCATGTGCTGGTGGTGCAGTATATTCCCCAGCTATTACAGACTTTATCTTAATGGTGGATAAAACATCTCAAATGTTCATAACAGGACCTAAAGTAATCGAAACCGTAACAGGTGAAAAAATCTCTGCTGAAGATTTAGGTGGTTCAAAAGTAAATAATGCAGTAAGTGGTAACGCTCATTTCCGCGCACCATCTGAAGAAGAGGCAATTGAAGAAATTAAAAAACTATTAAGCTATTTACCACAAAACAATAAAGAAAAGGCGCCTCGACAAGCTCGACCTGAAGGGGATGACTATCGTCCAGAAATTGTGGATACAGTACCAATTGAAACAACGCGACCATATGATGTACGTAGAGTTGTAGAGCAAATTGTGGATGAAGGTTCATTCATGGAAGTGCACGCAGAGTTTGCGAAAAACGTTGTAGTTGGTTTTGCACGTATTGCTGGTGAATCAGTTGGTCTTGTTTGTAACCAACCAAAAGTACTTGCTGGAGGATTAGATATTGATTCTTCCGATAAAGCGGCTCGTTTTATCCGTACTTGCGATGCTTACAATATTCCAATCATTACATTTGAAGACGTATCTGGCTTCTTCCCAGGCGTTAAGCAAGAGCATGGTGGAATCATTCGTCATGGTGCGAAAATTCTTTATGCTTATTCAGAGGCGACTGTACCAAAAATCACAGTGATTTTACGTAAAGCTTATGGAGGCGCTTACGTTGCCTTAAACTCTAAATCAATCGGCGCTGACCTTGTATTTGCTTGGCCAAATGCTGAGATTGCTGTTATGGGAGCTGCTGGAGCTGCAAACATCATTTTTGCTCGTGAAATGGCGAAATCAGATGACCCAGAAGCAACACGTGCAGCAAAAATTGAAGAATATAAAGAAAAATTCGCGAACCCATATGTTGCAGCATCTCGAGGAATGGTAGACGATGTCATCGATCCACGAGATACACGTATTAAGCTGATTCAGGGTCTTGATATGTTGTCTAACAAACACGAAACACGTCCTGAGAAAAAACACGGTAATATTCCACTATAAAATTAAGTACAAGCCTAGCAGCTATTTGGTTGCTAGGTTTTTCATTTGCAAAAAATGAAACGTTTTTTCATTTCATCCGTACTGATATATAAGGGGAGTTGAGATGAATGGAATGGAAGCAATTACAAAAAGAGCAGGAAAAGATTCATGCACAACTAAGAAAAGCATCAAGATTAAACGAGCAAAGCCTTTTAATTGATAGACAGATTAAACATACACAACAAGAAATAGACAATCATACGACAGCACTCAATCAAATTCGGTCCAAACTTGATAAATTGGATGGTTTCTCATTTATGAATATGATCCGTACATGGACGGGACGGCAAGATGAACTTCGTGCAGAAAAAATTGATAAAGCAGCTGTTCTCGAATTAAAGATTAATGAAGCGAAAAAAATGCAGAAGGATTTAACAGAAGATCGGGTTCAATTAACCAATAAACTAGCTCAAATTGATGAAGCGGTGTTACAACAAGCACTTAGACAAATCAATGCGAAAAAGAAGGGTTATTTACAGATTCATGATCCTGAACAGGCAGAAAGACTAGAGCATTTAGCACATGAAGAAATAATAACAAAACAACTCATAACAGAAATTCAAGAAGCTGAGGAAGCTGGAGAAGTAGCTCTAACAAAGCTAGGGCAAGCAGCAGCGTCTTTACATTCAGCAAATGGATACTCCGCGTGGGATACTTTTTTTGGTGGCGGACTTATAGCTACTCACTTAAAGCATGATGCACTCGATCAGTCAGAAAACTATTTACACAGTGCTCAAATTGCATTGCAACGTTTCCGTAATGAATTATTGGATGTTCATGAGATGTCAACGAAATCGCTACATGTAGAAACAGATGGTTTTGTAAAATTTGCAGATTACTTCTTTGATGATATTTTTTCAGCTTGGTCTGTCCATTCTAAAATTTCAACAGCAAGAGAACAGGTATCACGTGTCCAAGATGATGTACATAATACAATTTTACGTTTACAGGATAAACATAATAAAGCAGCGAACTATCTACAATCAATAGAAAATGAACAAGGGGCTATTTTCAATGCCTGAGATGAGTCTGAGCATTTTTTCTCAGACTTTTTATTTTGATAGGATTGTTCAATGATTTCAACTCTTCTGACGTTGTGCTAAAATAATACGTATACTATAACGTGGAAAAACACGTAAACTAAGGGAGTTTTACAACATGACAAGTCGTTTAGTAGAAGAGTTTTTTGAGCTCGTTCAAATTGATTCAGAAACAAAGCATGAACAACTAATTGCACCAATTCTTGTAGATAAGTTAACTGCACTTGGATTTACAGTTGTCCAAGATGATGCCCATACGCGTAACGGACATGGGGCAGGTAATATTATCGCCACATTAAAAGGCACATTGGATGTGGAGCCAATCTATTTTACGTCGCATATGGATACAGTTGTTCCAGGGAAAGGCATCAAACCTTCCTTACGTGAAGATGGCTATATCGTGTCGGATGGTACAACCATTTTAGGTGCTGATGATAAGGCTGGATTAGCAGCGCTATTCGAAATGGTGAAACGCTTAAAAGAGCAAAATATAGAGCACGGAGATATTGAGTTTATTATTACCGCTGGTGAAGAGAGTGGTCTTGTAGGTGCTAAAGAGTTAGATCCGACTAACATTAAGGCGAAATATGGCTTTGCAGTAGACAGTGATGGAAAAGTAGGAGGCATCGTGACAGCAGCACCATTCCAAGCGAAAATTTTCGTAAAAATCATTGGCAAAACGGCGCATGCAGGCGTTGCTCCAGAAAAAGGTATTTCAGCCATTACGGTTGCATCAAAATGTATTGCACAAATGAAGCTAGGACGCTTAGATGAAGAAACGACAGCCAATATTGGTCGTTTTGAAGGCGGGCAAGCGACGAATATTGTTTGCGATGAAGTTACTATTGTAGCTGAAGCACGTTCCATTGACCAAACTAAACTAGATGCACAAACAAAGCATATGCAGGAAACTTTTGAACAAGTATCCGCTTCACTTGGCGCACGAGCTGAAGTGGAAGTGAAGCTTATGTATCCAGGATTCCGTGTAACAGAAACAGATAAAGTAGTTCAAGTAGCCATGGCTGCAGCAAGTAATATTGACCGTACACCGACACTTGGCATTTCAGGTGGAGGATCGGATGCGAATGTTATCGCAGGTTTCGGCATTCCTACAGTTAACTTATCAGTTGGGTACGAGGATATCCATACTACTAATGAGAAAATACCAGTAGAAGAATTAGAGAAATTAGCTGATTTACTTGTAGAAATCGTGAAAGAATCTGCGCAAAAATAACAGTTGTATAGAAGGATGTGACCGCATGGAAAGTGTAAAAGCAGTCGTTTTTGCTTGTGGGACAGAGGAATACGCAGTACCTGTGGAGCAAGCAATTTCAATTGAAAAATTAGAGCATGTAACACCTATTCCTCATTTACCTAACTATCTTTTAGGCTTTACAAGAATTCGTGGTGAGCTTGTACCTGTTCTTGATTTTGAACGAATACTGTACAACCGTTCATCCAATCCAGCAACTGCTCGTATTATTGTTTTAAATACAGATGTTGTTAACTACGGATTACTTGTCACAGAGGCTCGTGAAATTCTTGATTTCGATGATTCAGTACTTCAACAGTTAGGTCTAGTCAATTATAGTAAAACGCGCTACTTTACAGCTGTAGCTAATCTCGAAAACCGTATGATTACTTATGTTGACCCGAAAATACTTGTCAATTCGTTAGATGGCATTCGTGAGATTATCGATTATTTACACAAAATGCTCGAAAATGAAAAGGAAAACGTAGAGGCTTAAGCGCTCTACGTTTTTTCTTATGTTTGACTAGTAAATTAAACCTGTATATTATCAATTTTACTTTATCAACCATGTGATAATTATGCATTATACCTACAGACATATTTTTTATAACAGCGTATGATAATGGATAAGAAAACAACTGTAAAGGCAAACTTCACCGAAAGGGAAGGACGCAAAGCCATGAGTCTAAACACTATATTTAGTGTATGATTGTCAGGTTGCCAGGTTCTGTTCTAGGGGCCGCGGCGCATAGAATGGAGTTTTATTTAGTATGAAAAAACAGCTAGTCGTAAAAGTATGGACAGCATTAGTGGTAATCATTGTGAATACCTTTGGTTTATGGAGTGGAAAGGTTGATGCAATGGAAGTAGAGGACAAAGCTACTTGGCTATGGGATACATCCATCATCTTAGAAGATCAAGAAAAAATTTTATTATTTTTAGAAAACAACCATGTCAATAAAGTGTATTTGCAAATTAATCAAGACATAGCAAGCAATGCATATAGGCATTTTATTAGCAAAGCTACGGAAAAGGGTATACGTATTTTTGCATTGGATGGCGCAGCAAGCTGGGTTTCGGCGGATAGCATTCAAAGTCAGGATGAGTTTTTCCATTGGTTACATACATATAATGAGAATTCAGCTTTATCGGAGCAATTTTCTGGGATTCATCTTGATGTAGAACCATATTTAAATAGTGGTTGGAGCTTACATCAAGCACAAACAATTGAATCTTATCAAGCCCTTATGGTGAAAGCAAGGGAGAAGGCTACTCAATTACAACTTTCTTTAGAAGTAGATTTGCCATTTTGGTTTGATGAAATCCGTTATAATAATCAATTTGGCAAAGGGTTATTAGCTGATTGGGTCATTGACCAAGTGGACAGTGTTACAATTATGGCGTATCGCGATGCTGCAAAAGATATTATTTCTATTGTGGAACATGAAATCGCTTATGCAACAACAGTTGATAAATCGATTGTGATTGGCGTGGAAACGGGTGCTTCAGAAGAAGGGCGAAATATAACGTTTTATGATAACGGAGAAGCCTATATGAATAAACAACTCACACTTGTTCAGCAACATTATAATAAATACACCGCTTTTCAAGGGATAGCTATCCATTATGTTGAGAATTGGATGAAAATGCGGCCATAAAAAAGCCCTTCCAGCTTTATACTGGAAGGGCTTTTTTCATGTCATTTAGGACAGACGACCACTGTAATCCTCGAATTTAAATTCACGAATGACTTTAATGCCTTCTTCATCATTATAAGAAACGATAGAAGGTAAGTTGACACCATTAAACATATGGTTTTTCACCATGGAATAATGAGCCATATCCGTAAATACAAGACGATCACCTGGTTTTAATGGCTGTTCAAATGAATAATCGCCAATTATATCACCAGCAAGACATGTTAGTCCACCTAAGCGATATGTGTGTGCTAATTCATTTGCTTTTCCAGAACCGATAATCATTGGACGGTATGGCATTTCAAGTACGTCAGGCATATGACAAGTAGCTGACGAATCTAAAATAGCAAGATCCATTCCATTCTTTTGGATATCCAGCACGGTAGCGACTAAATAACCAGTATTGAGTGCTACTGCTTCACCTGGCTCTAAATAAACAAGCAGGTTATACTTTTCTTGCATATAATTAATGATGTTCACAAGCTTTTCTACATCATAATCTTCACGCGTAATATGGTGACCACCACCAAAATTTAACCATTTCATTTGATGTAAAACATCACCAAATTTTTCTTCCACTACTTCGATAATACGCTCTAACGTGTCTGAGTTTTGTTCACACATTGCATGGAAGTGTAAGCCATCAATGCCGTCAAGCTGTGATTTATCGAAGTTCGCCAAAGTTGTACCAAGGCGAGAATTCGTGTAGCAAGGATCGTAAAGAGCTGTTTCAATTTCAGAGTACTCAGGATTCACACGAATACCACATTCAATTGTTTTTCCAGCAGATTTCACTTTATCCTTAAACTGAGCCCATTGGTTAAATGAGTTAAACACGATGTGATCCACATAGCCTAGAAGCTCGTCCATTTCATGCTCAATATAAGCAGGAGCATAAACGTGTACTTCCTTGCCCATTTTTTCATAGCCAAGTCGTGCTTCATGCAATGAGCTAGCTGTAATGCCTGTCAAATATTCCCCAACCAAAGGAAATGTTGAATGCATTGAAAAACCTTTAAGGGCAAGTAAAATACGGCAACCTGTACGATCTTGAATTGATTTTAAAAGCTCAAGATTTTTTGTTAATAATCGTTCATCCACTACATAAGAAGGAGATGGAACTTTTGAAAAATCAATTGGTTTCATCGGCTTAATTCCTTTGCATCTAAATCAAGGTCAAGTAATTCTGGGTTATGGCTTTCTTGCCATGGTAGACCCCATTTATTTAGTGCATCCATGAATGGGTCTGGATTGAAATCTTCTACGTTCCAAACACCTGGTTTACGCCATTCACCATTCATCACAAGCATAGCGCCGATCATAGCTGGTACGCCAGTTGTGTAAGAAATTGCCTGTGAACCAACCTCGTTATAGCATTCTTCATGGTCACATACGTTATACACATAATATGTTTTTTCTTTGCCATCTTTTAGACCGCGAATGATACAACCGATATTTGTTTTACCTTTTGTACGAGGTCCAAGAGAAGCTGGATCTGGTAATACAGCTTTAAGGAAGTGGATTGGTTGAATCATTTGACCTTCAAATTCGATAGGTTCGATTGATGTCATACCTACGTTTTCTAATACTTTTAAGTGTGTTAAGTATTTTTCAGAGAACGTCATCCAGAAGCGGATTTGTTTTAAACCTTTGATATTTTTTGCAAGTGATTCAAGCTCTTCATGGTATAGAAGGTAAATATCTTTTGGTCCGATTTCCGGTAGGTTATAAACTTCTTTTTTCTCAAGTGGTGCTGTTTCAACCCACTCGCCTTCTTTCCAGTAACGACCATTCGCTGTAATTTCACGAATGTTGATTTCTGGGTTGAAGTTTGTTGCGAAATGATAACCATGATCTCCCGCATTTGCATCCACGATATCGATATAGTGGATTTCATCAAATTCATGTTTTTGTGCATGAGCTGTGAAAACGCCTGTTACACCTGGGTCAAAACCACTACCAAGTAATGCAGTTAAGCCAGCTTTTTCAAACTTCTCTTTATAAGCCCATTGCCATTTATATTCAAATTTTGCCGTTTCAGGTGGCTCGTAGTTTGCAGTATCCACATAGTGCACACCTGTCGCTAAGCAAGCATCCATAATCGTTAAGTCCTGATAAGGTAGGGCAACGTTAATTACTACATCTGGTCCGAAAGCTTTAATAAGCTCAATAACCTCTTCTGTATTGTCTGCGTCTACCTGTGCAGTATGAATTTTTGTTTTTCCGCCGTCTAGTTTTTCTTTTAGAGCGTCACATTTTGAAACAGTTCTACTTGCGATACAAATTTCCTCAAATACGTCCGAATTCTGAACACACTTGTGTACCACAACACTGGCAACTCCGCCAGCTCCGATAATCAATGCTTTACCCAATTGTCTACCCCCAAGTTCATATAAAGTATTGTCAAACAAGCTGATTATACAGAAAATTGATATACTACTCAATCATTGTTTTAAAATTTTCTACAAAAAATTTTATTTTTCTACAACAATTAGACGTAATCAGAGGGTAATATCTCGAAAAATAAACCTTTTGTGTATAAAATAAATGCGATGAATGAAAAAAATCTAGGGAGCCTATTTTGCCAGAAATTGATTGTTAATCTAAATCCGTCCAATGTTAACGGTATCATCATGAAAGAATTAGGACAATAAATATATAAATCATTTCCTAACCAGACAATTTCCTCAATAGTACTTACTAATTCTTTTGTCAATGTAGTTTTCACACATGGATGGCTATCGTATTCCCGAAAAATGTAAATGGGCATTAAACTATCAAAACCTTTCGTATTCAAAAGTGATGGAATGCTATTAATTTCTTGATCATTTATATTTATTTGATAAATACTATCATGATTCCAGTCAATTCGATTGTAAAAAGCAATTGGGAAATTAGCGCAAAAATCTTCTACAATATAATTACTTTTATGGCTATCTAGAATTTCAAATACGACCTTATCACCGAACACTTCTTGGAGGAGATCCTTTCCTTCAATCTCTTTCGTCTTTCTTCTTGGTTCACTTTATTATTCCACTTCTTCCCACTATATTTTGAAAAGCTTTACTGATCTCAAAGAATGAAGTAAGGGATGCTTTTTATTTAAATTTACATAAAAAAATCCCTTTTACACATAAGGTAGAAAGGGAAAACGCAACAAAAAAATTAAACAGATGAATTAGTCATGTCAAGTGTAGTTGTTGTTAAGCTTCTTATTTCAAAAAACGATTGGGCATTTGTTGCTTTTCGTCCCCCCATATATAAAAGAAGATAACGAGTAATGTACTTAAAAACCCCATCACAAGAGCATACGTACTGAGGGCCACGTGCATTTGACTTTGCATGGCATAAATGAAAATAGCTCCTATTGTTAACAAATTTCCAGTAATAAGCGATACAAAATGAAAACGTTTATTCATAGCAAGCCCTCCTATTAGAAAAATGTCAGTGCTCCAAGATGAAGATAGTCTACTTCAATTATCTCATAATTCAGAACTTTTATCCAATACTTTTATCTTGATTGAGCCCTTGTTTTTGTATCGAAAGCGAAGCGAATACGTGTTTGTTTTTTTAGCAATGACTGTGTGACCAACCTCTTGTTGCCCAAAAGCCTCTAGCAGCAATTACGCATCGGTAATAGATTTTACTAGAATAATTAAAGATGCTTTTTAAATACATCTTTTTATAGTATGATGAGAAGTAAATGGGAATATTCATAGATTATTACAAGAAAGGGGAGGGGATGAATCGTGAAATTACGCAATTCATTAACTTTTCAACTAGGAACGATTATCGCTGGTATTTTAGTGGTCATGCTAGGGATTACTTCGTTCGCTACATACATAACTGCATATAATAAACTATATGATGCTGCTGGTGTCGAGGCCTACGGATGTGCCAACATTACAACGGGTTTGATTAACCCAGAAGAAATGGACAAGGCAATCCATGGAGATCAAACTGCACAGGCGCGTATCGGTAATGATTTAAACTGGACAACAGGTCATAAAGATATCTTTCAAACGCAATATATTTTAGCTCTAGATGGTACATTGTTAGCGCTTGACGATAATTTAGCTGAAAAGGGCTATGCACCTGGCGATCCATTTTATTTAGATAAAGAAGCAATAGATATGCTGCTTACACATAAGCATCCAACATACTCACAGCCTTATACTTTTGCAGGTATGGATCGCTTATCCGGCTATGCACCTATTTTTAAAGATCACGATACTAGTAAAGAAATCATTGCGATTAGTGTCATCGATTTTGACGCCAATATCGTAAAGGAGCGAACTTGGGATGTCGTGCGAAGTGGTATATTAATTAGTATTTTCCCTATGCTTATTGCTTCCATCATTACAGGCTTTTTAATCCGTCGTAAAGTAAAACCCATTAGTGCTCTTATTCAGCAGGCAAAAGAAATTGCGAATGGCAATTTAGCTGTACCAGAAACGAAGATTAACAGCAAAGATGAGGTAGAAGATTTAGCGAATACTTTAAATCGAATGACAGCTAATTTGCAAAGCATGATTATGACAATGCGTTCTACTTCCAATACTTTGGCTAATAATTCAGATGAAACCGCTTCCACATTGAGCGATATGACTAATACGATTCAAGGTGTCGCTAATAATATCGAAGAGGTGACAAGTGCTGTGACAGCAGGTATGCATTATGCTGAAAATGCGACAGATGTTCTTACATCTTTAGCAGAGGACCTTCAAATGATCCAAAGCAATGCCAATGACAGTGCAGATAATGCTCGCCAAACAATGAATCTAGCAACAGAGGGTGAGCGACTAGCGAAGGATATAAGCAATGATATGGCATTGATTCACAGTGGGTCAGGTGAAGTGCGTCAAACAGTAGAAAACTTGGTCACTTCTGCAACCAAAATACAGACTATTACGACGTCTATTGCTAATATAGCCTCGCAAACCAATTTGCTAGCCTTAAACGCTTCAATCGAGGCGGCTAGAGCAGGGGAGCATGGTAACGGCTTTGCCATTGTTGCTGAGGAAGTGCGCAAGCTTGCCGAACAGTCCAATCAAGAGGTTTTACAGGTTGAACAGCTGATTCAGGATATTATGAAACATGTTCAGCAAGTGATGACATCAACAAATGATAATACGCAATATATCGAGAAAGGTACAAAGACTGTGCGTCTGACCGCACAGTCTTTAGGAAATATTTCGACAGCAGTGGCAATTACGGTTGAAGAAATGATTACTATTTCCAATGCAATGACCGCTGAAAATGAAAAATCGGCTCATATCGTTCAAATGATTCAACAATTAACGGAATCTATTAGAGATATTGAAGAAACAATGAACATGATTACCATAGCTGCACAGCAAACAACAGCAAGTATTGATGAGGTAGCACAAAGTTCTAATGAGACAAATCATATGGCCCATACACTAGAACAACATGTCAAAGTGTTTAAGTTAAAAGAATTGTAGAAAGATTAGGACAAGTTGTTTTGCTTACATCGTTAAGATGGTACACTAGCAATAAGATTTTTCTTTTGTGAAGGTGAGGATTTTAATGGTGGTTAAACAAATAGATGAGCAAGTTCAACAAGTCAATGACTTATTTTTGAGTGGGCAAGTAAAGGCAAGCTATGAGCTAGCTAAAGAAATATTGGCCAATCATGTAGGAGTAGAAAATGAAACCTATCAACTCATCCACCAGCATGTTGCAATGCTAGAGGCGAATGGCTATGCAAATTTGCCTACACCTTCTGATGAAAAGGTGAAGCAAAGTGTGGAACGTACAGATGGCTCGTATCCAGAGCGAGATGTTCTCTCGGCTTACATAGGTAGTCAGGATGATGAGCAGTTTGGAAAAGTGGTCGATGAATTATTAGCTGGATCAATTGAGGCACAGGCAAACGCCTACTATTCAATGGCTGAATACTATGTACTTGCAAAAGAACATGAAAAGGCATCAGTACAGTATGCGGAGGCAATCAAATTACAACCCAATAAAGCGCTGTACTGGGGAGCCTTTGCACAGTTTCTAAACCGTTATGAGGGTAGCCCTTATTTAGCACTACGATTAATTGAAGAAGCCATACAGTTAGATGGTATGAATCCTCGTTGGTATTATATTCAAGGCAATATTTTTTTACAGCTCGTGGCAGCTACGAAAAATTTGAGCTATTTACCCGCTTTGGAAGAGGCATGGGAAAGAGCAAAAAAACGCTGTTCGGCAAAGCAAGTGGAATTGAAAATGGATTTGGCGAAATCTAATGACGTTCTAGTACAATGGAAAAAACAAATGCTATAAATCTAGAAAAAATTCACAAAAAGTATTAATAATTATTTCCTTTTGAGTATATTTATGCTATAGTGAATACCATAAACGGACGTATGAAGCTTATCGATGACATGAAAGAAGTGTTTTTTTGAGTTTATATGTAGCGTATGTATTGGTAGGACTTGCCATTGCCATGCCTGTAGGAGCTATTACAGTAGAAATGACAAAGCAAGGACTCAAAAATGGTTTTATGCACGGCTGGGCTGTAGGGCTTGGAGGTATGACCATTGACATTGTATTGGTTTTTGCCTTGTATATGGGACTAGCCTCAATATTGGCTATGCCTTTGATTCAACTTCCAATGTGGATTATTGGAGCGGGCTTTTTATTCTTGTTAGGATATGATTCTATCAAGAATGCAGATCATGATATTACATTGGCAGGAGAAAAAGTAACCAAATCGTTTTTTGCCTCTTACTTTAATGGCTTATTGGTAGCTATTTCACCTGGTAATCTCGTTTTTTGGGTCAATGTATTTGGCGTGGTTTTAGCTAAATCTTATGGACAAGGGGAGCAAACAAACTTTTTAATCATTGCTGCTGGTGTTCTTAGTGGAATTTTACTCCACGATATCGGTTTACTAACCATTGTCTCGGTTACACGGAAAGCCATGAATCGTAAGATGATTAAAACATTTACGATTGTAGCAGGATTCTTATTAATCGGCTTTGCTTGTTATTTTATATATGAATTTATTCAAGGAATTAAGATTTATATATGAAAAGTGCGATCCCAAAGATCGCACTTTTTTTATGGAGCCATTGTCTCGGCACGCTTATGAATACATGCTAATATTTCTTCTGCTACTTTATGAGCGAGTGATAGTTCTGAAGTGAAGCCAACACAGGAACAATTCATTTCACCTAAAATATAGCAATCTTCTCCAGCTTCGTTTGTATCTAACATAAAATCAGCTGTCCAAATAAGAGGTAAGTCATAATTCCCTAATAAGTTTGTCACTTGAGGGAGTTGTGCTAAAAAATTTTGTACAAGCTCTTGCCAATCTTCAGGCTGGTCATAGCGATATTGGGCACCTGAGAATAGTGTTGCACTAAAAGCATCCTCTGTGTCAGCAGGTTTTTTATGTACTACGTGAACAGGGTGATCATGCAACATCAATAAGCGGATTTCGCCCTCAGTAATACGTGGAAGAAATCGCATATCGATCAACATGCCATTGACTCCGGTAATATACTGCTCACAAAATGTCATAAAGTCGCCCAACTGCCAATATTCCACATGATTATCTTTTGCTTCAGTACATTTAATTTGTGCATCAAGCGGTACTTCAATGACACCCTCAGCTAGCGGTTCCACCAATTTTACGCGCCAAATACCTTCACCAGTTGAACCACGGTTTTGCTTAAGAACACGTTCTGTCAAGGCTAAAGAGGTAGGAAATTGCGTTTTAAATGCTTCAATTGTGTAGTAAGCAAATGTATCATCAGGTACTAAATTTGTAGTTGTAAGCTTTGATAATACATCTTTAGAGCCATAGCTAATCATCGCATCTGGATGTGGCATCCCTATAATGCCAATTTGGCAAAGCTCTCGTAGCATTGAGAAATACTCTTCCTCATGCTGTAAGTTCCCAGGATTTATGCGGGATACATACGCTACACCATGCTCTTTCACATAGTCAAAAATTTGCTGTTTTTTTGTGACATCAAAAAAAAGAACCTCTGCATCTTGCCCGCGTTGCTTTAATGCGTCCACCATTGGCATCGTATCTGGGCGATAGCCGTCTGGCCCTTTATCGGTGCCACCTTCAACCTCGAAAATAATCACTTTTTTATCCATAATAATACCTCCTTTTGTCTGCTGTTATGTTCAGTATAGTAGACAAAGAAGGAAAAAAGATAGATGAAATATGTAAATTTTATGTATAAATTCATATATTACTATCTCTATTATAGGAGGTATTTACTATAATAATTTTGAATAATCTGATTTTAATGTGTTTCGGGCTGTTTTTTTTGAAATACTGTGAGATATAAAATCATCAAGAGAATCAGTAATGTCCCTAAAAACTGATAACCGCCAAAGGAAATTTGTAACCACCATACACTGGTGATTACCGCTGTTAATGGTTCTAAGCTGCCTAATAGACTTGATTCCTTTGGAGATAAATAATGCAAGCTTGCAATATAAAACCAAAAGGCAAGCATTGTACCGAAAATAATAATAAAAAGTAAGTAAGCAACGGTGCTGAATGTCCAAGTTGACATATTAATAGCCCATGGTTGATGGAACAAACTCATTACTAAGCCACCAATGATCATGGACCAGCCAACAACTAGTAATGAGTGAAACTGCTGCAACAGTGGAATAGCATATATCGTATAAAAGGCAACTGAAAGCCCTGATAATACGCCCCAAAAAACAGCCATAAAAGGAACTGACAATGTTGAAAATGATCCATTTGTTAGTAATAAAAAGGTTCCTACAAGTGTAAGTGTAACCGCTATACTATCCTGTTTTGTTAATGGATTTTGCTTTGTTAGAAAGTAATAAGCCATAATAAATAGTGGTGCTAAATACTGTAATAATGTGGCTACTGCTGAATTTCCAATTGCAATAGACATCATATAGGTATATTGGACAGCAAGCATGCCGAGTAAACTAAATAAAATTTGTCTGAAAGCGTATTGTTTTGTGCGCCACATGACGAAAATTGATTCATGACGATGCGTTATTTTGTAAAGACCTACTAGTAGTAGACCAGCCAAAAGCAGACGACTTGAAACAAGCCAGCCCACTTCTATATGGTCTTGCTGAAACAGCCTTTGAGCAACAGTACCACCAATCCCCCAAAAACTTGCCCCTAAAATGACAAGTAGTAAACCAAGGCTACGATTTTTTTTAATGATTTGATTCATCTATACACATCTCCTAAACTATCAATATAAGGTGATTATAAAGAGTTAGCATTCGAATAAATAGCGATTTATAATAGTAAAAATATCAATATATTGAGGTGATGATGATGCCGTTAACACATATAAAAATTGCGAAGGATTTACAAGAATTAACATTGCACGGTACAAAAGAATTTCCAGTAGCCTTGTATGAAACAACCATGCGTTTAGAAAGCATGGATTTCCTACCGCTCCATTGGCATAAGGAAATTCAATTCGTCTATGTGAAAAGTGGATGCGCACAATATCGAGTGGGGGCAGAAGTTTTTGTGCTAGAAGAGGGAGAGGGGCTCTATATCAATGCTTGGGGATTACATGAAGCTAAACCCTATCAAATAGAGCAGGCGATTATTTACTGTGTAAATGTGGACCCAATGTTGATTGGAGGGCATGAAGGCAGTATTTTTAATACAAAATATGTACAGCCCTATATTAGGAGTAATCGGCTGCCTTATGTAAAACTTTCAAAGGAATTATCGCAAAAAGTAGCAACTATTGCTAGTTTAATGCATGAGCAAGCCGTATTTTTTGAGCTAAAGGTATGGCAGGAGCTACTATTCATTTGGGAATCATTGCTTACACAATCCTTGCTAACAGAAGAAATAGTGGATTCCGCCATTTATGTGCAACAAGAACGAGCGAAGAATATGTTGGATTTTTTACAGGCACATTATCAGTACAAAATAACATTAGAAGATTTAGCTAGGCATGTTTATTTAAGCCGAGCTGAATGCAGTCGTTTTTTTAAGAAAGTAGTTGGCATATCACCATTTACTTATTTATTACAATATCGACTTCGTAAAAGCATAGAATTATTGCGGGATGACGAGAAATCCATCACTGCGATTGCTTCTTGCACAGGTTTCAGTACTGTCAGTTTCTATATTGAAAAATTTAAAGATTATACAGGCTATTCGCCACATGTTTATCGTAGGAAGTTCTTAAGTGTGAAAAAAAATTGAACTTGAATGGAAAAAGGGTCATCTTTTATGTTTGAAATATATACAAAATTCACCATTTGACATAAAGTTAAATTAACAGTACAAAGGGGGCATATGAAATGATGATTGTAAAAAGAAAGCAAAATATATGGCTAGCCTTTTTATTAGTGGTATTAGCTAGTAATTATACTCTCTATAATACAGGGGTTGGTTCCTCCATTTTACCACTAGAAACAAAAGGGGTCGTCATGGGTTCGTTGATCGATTTTGTTGTGGTCATGCCTGTACTGTTAATGCTTTATAAAGGGAAATTTTCGTTAAAGCAGGCCATACTATTAGCCGCATTTGGCTGTATTGCCGCTCGCTTTATTATTCCTATGGAGCACCTTCAGCCATATGTGGCAGTTACGTGGGCTGGTTTTGCGATTGAGGGAGCGGTTCTATTAGTAGAAATCTTCCTTGTGGCAACGCTTGTACGATACCTACCAAAGATTCTTGTGGATGTTCGTGGCAGTTCTTTGCCAGACTTATTTTCGTTTTCGAAAGCGGTGGATAAACATGTACCGAATCATCCTGTTGTTCAAATGATCTGTATGGATATGTTAGTACTTTATTATGGATTTGCCAGCTGGAAAAGACAAGAACGTCAAGGATTAACTTTGCATAAAAATTCGAGCTATATTGCTTTTCAACTCATGATTATTCATGGAATTGCTATTGAAACGATTGGCATACATTGGTTGCTACATGAAAAGTCACTGGTACTTTCCATCGTTTTGCTCATTTTTAATATCTATTCAGTCATCTTTTTTATAGCGGATATGCAGGCGATCCGATTAAATCCTGTTTACGTAACAGATGATACATTATACTTATCTCTCGGTTTAATGAAACGAACAGAAATCCGCTTCGATAAGATTGAAGCTTTGATAGAAGACAAAGAACAATTAGAAGGAAAATTATCGAAAGATACGATTGATTTTGTAGCACGTGATTTTGGTGAAGCCTATCCTCAATTCATTTTAAGAATGAAAGAGCCAGTGGAAGTAACTTTCATGTTGGGAATAAAAAAGCGCTATCATCAGGTAGCTATTAAAGCCGATCAAGTACAGGAATTTAGACAGATGCTTGAACATGGAATGGCAAAATATCTAGCATAAGAATAGATTAAATAAATAGCCAACGTTTTGATTTAAGGTTGATCAAAACGTTGGCTATTTTTCATTTAATCCAGATTTGCGATCGCATTTAGAATGTCATCGCGGATTGCCTCCCAAAATTGCTGTTGAACTGCGTCACAATACGTATATAGCTCTTTTTGCTGAACATGATCGTATAGAGCTGCGATGTCTTCTTGATGAAAGTATAATCGATGGTTTAATACCTCTCGTTCTTCTTCTATACAAAAAAGTTTATAGATATCGGCTAAACGTTCAAGCTTTGCTAATTTTTGTGTCATCACTTCGTATTGTGTTTGATGAAAGCGTCCAACTGCAGACGTCATCGAAATGTTTGCTCGATGTCCCGCCTGTAATGTGCGAAATTCCTCCTGACGAATAGCTACACGATACCAAAATTCATAACGCATAGGTAATTCTTTTAGTTCGTAGGAAAGTAAAGATTTTAAAATGAAATGCACTTGCTCATATGTATCGACAATCTTTTCTGATTCTTTAAAAATGCCAAACATACAACCACCCCCATATAGTGTAATACTACAAAATTGAATGAAAATCCTTTAAGTTTAGGAGCCATTTATAACCCTATTTTATTTTATGAAAAAGCAGTTTGATTTCGAATGTAATCAACTAATTTTTTATGAAATTATCACAAGATTCGCTATTTTTGAACGAGTTTCTGAAAAATTGGCAGATAAGCATTTACAAAACGAAATTAAATGTGTTAACTTTTAAGTTGTTATAAGTTAACTCAAAAGAGGGGGAGGTTAACGATGCAACATTTTTGGGTTGTAGGTACAGATACGGATGTTGGGAAAACGGTTGTCACCACATTGTTGATGTGTCATTTACAAAGACAGGGTTTGAACGTGACACCATACAAGCCTGTGCAAACAGGAGAGGTTTACGAAAATGGGTATGGTTATTATTACGATACAACCATGTATGAAAAGCATTCCTTACAAAAACTTACACAAGAGCACATCAATAGTTATTCATTTAAAGAAGCTGCATCACCACATTTTGCTGCTCAGCTGGAGGGGCAGCATATAAACGTAGAAACGCTATTACAGCGTATTCAATTATTACAAGAATCCTACGATGTCTTGATATGTGAGGGAGCCGGTGGACTTTTTGTACCTTTTGATGCTCGAAATGGCACGACATTACTTGATGTCATTGTCAGCAGTAAGCTGCCAGTAGTGCTTGTAACAAGGACTACTCTTGGAACAATCAATCACACATTGTTAACAATGGAGGCATTGAAGTCTCGCAAAATCGACGTTCTTGGCATTGTCTTTAATGGTGACAAGGGTAGCATGATGGAACAGGACAATATCCAAACGATTTTACAATACCATCCTGTACCATATGCAATTATCCCGCAGCTACAGGACTTTACACAGCTATTGAATCATTCTGTGACACACACAACATTGTTTGAAAGGCTTTTTCCATATGAATCAAGTATTAACTGACTTACAGGCAAGAGATTTACGGCATGTTTGGCATCCATGCTCACAGATGAAGGATTACGAAATGTTTCCACCTATCGTTATTAAAAAGGGGCAGGGTGTGTGGCTATATGACGAGCACGGTAAGCGTTATTTAGACGCTGTATCATCTTGGTGGGTCAATTTATTTGGACATGCTAATCCACGCATCAGTCAAGCCTTAAGTGAGCAAGCGTTTACATTAGAGCATACGATTTTTGCCAATTTTACACATGAGCCTGCCATAACAGTAGCTGAAAAATTAACAGCTTTAGCACCACAAGGGCTACAAAAAGTATTTTTTGCAGATAATGGATCATCTGCCATAGAAGTGGCATTGAAAATGAGCTTTCAATTTCATATGCAGACAGGCAAAACGGCAAAAAAGCGCTTTCTCGCTTTGACAGATGCTTATCATGGTGAAACCATTGGTGCTTTATCTGTGGGAGGGGTAGATCTTTACAATGAGGTATACCAACCTCTTTTATTAGATACTGTTCGTGCTAAAGGACCAGATTGCTTCCGGTGCCCATTTCACGAGGAGCCGTCAAGTTGCGATGCACCGTGCAGTCAATTTGTAGAAGAACAGCTCAAAGAACATCATGAGGAAATCACCGCTGTTATTATTGAACCGCTTATACAAGCAGCAGCAGGTATGAAAATGTATCCACCTATCTATTTAAAACGCTTACGAACTTTGTGTTCACAATACGCTGTCCATTTAATCGCAGATGAGATTGCTGTTGGTTTTGGTCGAACAGGTACTTTGTTTGCCTGTGAGCAGGCAGGCATTACCCCAGATTTTATGTGTTTATCAAAAGGATTAACAGGAGGGTATTTACCATTATCTGTTGTATTAACGACTGATCAAATCTATAACGCTTTTTATGATGATTATGGAACAATGAAGGCATTTTTACATTCTCATAGTTATTCAGGCAATACATTGGCATGTCGCGTTGCGCTTGAAGTACTGAAGATGTTTGAAGAAGAGCAAGTGCTTGACATGATTCAACACAAGGGACAACGCATGCGAGAGTTAGCGATGGCAGCTTTTCACGATGCACCATATGTGGGTGAATATCGACAAGTTGGTTTAGTGGGGGCTATTGAACTTGTTGTTAACCGAAAGACGAAAGAATCATTTGCGAGTGAGGAACGAATTGGTTATCAAATTTATCAACTTGCTTTAGCAAAAGGCTTATTAATACGACCACTCGGCAATATTTTATATTTTATGCCACCTTATATTATTTCTGAAGAGGAAATGTCTTTCATGATAGACACAACGAAAGAAACAATCGAACAATTTTTCCAGGAGAGGGGGGCTGAAATTGGGTAAGCAGCACAATACATTAGCCCTTGTCATGATTGCCATGTTTGCTGCTCTAACGGCGATTGGGGCGTTTATTAAAATCCCGTTACCTGTCGTACCGTTTACATTACAAATTGTTTTCGTTTTTTTAGCAGGATGTTTACTTGGTAGTCGGAATGGTTTTTATAGTCAGCTGGTCTATATTGGTGTGGGTTTAGTAGGATTACCTGTTTTTACACAGGGAGGCGGCATCACGTATGTGTTACAGCCAACATTTGGTTATCTTATTGGCTTTGCTCTAGCTGCATTTGTCATTGGGCTTATCATCGAAAGGATAGAGGCTCCAAAGAAAAAGCATTTTATTGGGGCAACAATCATAGGGCTTTTCATTATATATGCTGTGGCAGTTCCCTATTTATATGTAGCATTAAATTTCTGGCTAGACATGAAATCAAGCTGGTCACATATTTTCGTTGTCGGCTTTTTAAGCAGTATTGTCGCTGATTTTTGCTTAGCGATTACATCAGCTCTGTTAGCTGAGAAATTGTATAAAGTATTTAAGTCGGCAAGAACTGTGAAAATTTCACATATGGAAAGGGAGAATGTGATATGAATTATTACCAATTAGCGAATGAAGTAATTGCTGGCAAGGTCATCAGCAATGAGGAGGCACTTGCTATTTTACATAGTGAGGATGATGAATTATTACAGCTAATGGATGGCGCTTTTACGATACGCAGGCATTATTACGGTAAGAAAGTAAAGTTGAATATGATTATGAATGCCAAAAGTGGCTATTGCCCTGAGGATTGTGGCTATTGCTCCCAATCTTCTAAATCTACCGCTCCGATTGAAAAGTATCCTTTTATTACAAAAGAAGAAATTCTAGCTGGTGCTAAACGAGCGTTTGACAATAAAATTGGGACGTATTGTATTGTAGCAAGTGGTCGTGGGCCAACACGGAAAGATGTCAATGTGGTGAGCGAGGCAGTCACTGAAATTAAAGAAAAGTATGGTTTGAAGGTTTGTGCCTGTCTTGGCTTATTAAAAGAAGAACAGGCACAGCAATTAAAGGAAGCTGGTGTGGATCGTTACAATCATAATTTGAATACATCCGAGCGTCATCATTCCTTTATCACTACCTCTCATACTTATGAGGATCGTGTCAATACGGTAGAGATTGTGAAAAAACATGGCCTCTCACCTTGCTCTGGTGCCATTATCGGTATGAAGGAAACGCAAGAGGATGTTGTTAATATAGCGCGAGCCCTCCATCAATTAGACGCTGATTCCATTCCTGTGAACTTTTTAAATGCAATTGATGGTACAAAGTTGGAGGGAACAAAGGATTTAAATCCTCGCTACTGTTTAAAGGTTTTAGCGTTATTCCGTTACATCAACCCTACAAAGGAAATTCGCATTTCAGGTGGACGTGAAATTAATTTAGGCTCACTTCAGCCACTAGGTCTCTATGCGGCGAATAGTATTTTTGTAGGGGATTATTTAACAACTGCTGGTCAAGAGGCGAATAGTGATTATCGCATGTTGGAGGATTTAGGCTTTGAAATTGAATTAACACAAAAGCAAGAAGAAGTTTTTTGTTAAGCTTATGAATTGAAAATCTACTACTACAGCAAAACCGTACTTTTGTACGGTTTTTTGCTTGAGAAGGATAGATATAGAAAAACAAGCGGATAGCAATTGAAAAATGTCGGATAGACTTAATATAGTAGGCTGTTTCTATACCTATAAAATAAAGGTTTTCACAAATTGTTCAATGAAAGCGTTTTGAAATTGAACAGTTTGTGAAGACTTTCACATAAAACTTTCTTTTTTAAAAAAACAGCGTAAAATAAGAATCAAGTAAGTGAATGTTATAAAACAGTTGTCAAAAAGTATCACAAATTTTGGTGGTTATTATATTACAAAAATAAATGAAGAAGGGAGCTTTTTGTATGTGGGTTATTACAGTATTTGATAAGAAGGATATTCGAATTTTTGAGTATGCAAATAAAAATGAGGCAACACAAGCCTTGGCAAAATTTAAGAAAAATGCAGTTTTAACGTATACAAAATAAGTTTCTTTTTCCAGCAGCCCTCTGCCAACAGAGGGCTGCTTTTTTAATGAACGACTATCGAAAACGCGCTATAAACTAATAAAAGTGCCATGATGATGTTAAACAGTTGACGATATTGTTGTAGTACTTTTTGAAACACTGAACCACATAATGCCCAACTAAACGTACTTATTACCCCTACTAGAGCTAGAAATAAAGAGAAAAGTAAATAACTTATATAGGAAGAGTAGTAAGGAAGGATGTAAGTTGCGACAACAGTAATACCAAATAAAATACCTTTAGGATTGATAAATTGTACGATTGCTCCTACAAAAAATAAGTTCCTTTTTTCTTCCTCTTTGTCGCTGTCCTGTTGCTCTTTGCTTGTTAAAATTTTATACGCTAAGTACAACATATAGCCTACACCAAAAATGGTTAGGGGTAATTCAATGACAGGCAGAATGTTTAACATTACCATGTTAAAAAAGCTACTCAGACCAATAATCATAAAAAATCCAATCCCTACACCTATACAGAATGGAATGGTTTTCGCTAAGCCATATTGCTTGGCAAATACCATGGCCATAAAATTGTTAGGACCAGGGGTAAAGCTTGTAATCACAATAAAAACTAAAAAGGAAAATACGGGCAAGTCCAATCACCTCTTTCAAAGTGTGTGTTATAATGACCAAAAGGGACATTATAACGTCGTTCGTTTTATTATACATAATGTGCGTTATATTGTACATATAAGGTGGGATTAATATGGAGGAAATTCATCTGGTATTTGCTCGAAATCTAAAAGCAATTCGAGAAAAAGAAAAATTAAGCTTAGAGAAGGTTTCTCAGCTTAGTGGTGTGAGTAAAACGATGATTGGTCAAATCGAAAGAGGAGAGTCGAGTCCAACATTGACAACGATTTGGAAAATAGCCAATGGATTAAAGGTTTCGTTTTCAGAACTCATTCATGAACCGCAGCCAGAGACTGAGGTTATCTTTGGAGAGGATATTCAATTTTTGACAGAGGATCATGGCAAATATATTGTCTACCCTCATTTTCCTTTTCAGAAGGATCGTCGCTTTGAGATTTATAGGATTGAAATTGAGCAGGGTGGTACATTAAATGCTGAGGCACATAGGGAAGGGACAGAGGAATATTTAACTGTTTTTGATGGTGAGCTAATCATTCGTATACAGGATAGGGACTATCGACTATCCAGTGGTGATGCGATACGATTTAAGGCAGATCGTCCCCACACTTACATCAATCCATGTGATACGGTAACACGACTCAGCATGACTATTTACTATCCACGTTAAAAAACCGTATAAACGCTGTACAAAGCGTTTATATGGTTTCATTTTTTATAAAATACTTGCTAAACGTTTAATTCCCTCGCGGATCACTTCAGGTGTTGCATTTGTATAGTTGAGACGCATTGTATTAACGTTTGTTTTCGATGTGTAGAATGGATCACCAGGAACGAAGGCAACTTTTTGTTCCATTGCTTTTTGGAAAACATCAAGTGCTGATGTACCATCTTTCATCGTCGCCCATATAAACATGCCCCCGTCAGGTCGTGTATATTCTACATGTGAAGGGAAAAACTCTTGCATGGCATCGAGCATCGCTTCTGACTGATGTTTATATAAAGCGATAATTTTCTGTACATGCTCCGCATAATCATTACTTGCCAAATAATCGTAAATCACATATTGAGAGAAAATATTTGTATGAAGGTCAGATGCTTGCTTAGCCGTTTCGATATGCTGTAATAGCTCTTTATTTTTCGTAATAATAAAACCAAGGCGCATGCCTGGTGTGACCGTTTTAGAGAAAGAACCTAGTAAAATACTATTTTCTAATTTACCAGCGCCGATATATGGTAGCGGCTCACCTTGGAAACGCAGCTCTCCATATGGATCATCCTCAATTAAAGCAACATCATATTTCGCAACCATTTCGCAAATTTGCTCACGCTTTTCCTTAGAGTATGTGAGCCCTGTAGGATTTTGGAAATTTGGTACAGTATAAATGAATTTTACGTTTGGCTGTTGTAGGGCATGCTCTAATTCCTCTAGGTTAAGCCCATCGTTTTCAAGTGTAACCCCGTGGAAAGTAGGCTCTGTTAATGTAAAGGCTTGAATCGCCCCTAAGTAACCAGGCTCCTCGATGATAATGCCATCACCTTTATTGATTAAAACCTTCCCTATTAGTTCAAGAGCTTGCTGTGAACCTGTTGTAATAAAGACATCGTCGGCATGTACATCAAGTCCATGCATGCGCTGATACTTTGCGGCGATGTACTCACGTAGTGGTGCATAACCCTGTGTTGAAGAATACTGAAATAGACGGCTGCCGTTTTCCGTAATGGCATGGTCAACTGAAGCTCTTAACGCATCAATTGGGAAAGAAATTGGGTTTGGGAGCCCACCTGCAAAGGAAATAACATCCTCTGCATCTGTTACTTTCAAAATATTTCGAATAAATGAGGATGGAGTTTTTAAGATTCTTTCTGAATATTGCATAATTATCGGTCCTTTTTTTCTGATTTTTTAAAAATTATACCATTGTCATTGTTTGCATACAATATTATCATTGTATGCAAGACAATTAAACTATTGTATGCAAATTCATAGAAAGAAGGGGCTGAGTGAATGCCTATTAATTCATTTGACGAGTATCCAATGAGTTGGAAGCCAGATATCAGTACTATTTCGGCTCCATTGTATATAGCCATAGCGCATCAGCTAGAATTAGATATAAAAGATGGAAAGCTTCTACCCGGGACGAAACTTCCTCCACAGCGAGAATTAGCTGATTTTTTAGATGTGAATTTAAGCACAATTACAAGAGCCTTTAAGCTCTGTGGACAAAAGGGATTAATTTATGCCTCGATTGGCAGTGGCACATTTGTTTCAACAGATGCGGCCAGCAATAAAATGTTACTACCTGCTAACCATTCCACATCTATCATTGAAATGGGCTCTGTTTTACCAGACAACTTTGTCAATGAAGACATAACACGTTTTATGAAAAAGATGTTGAATGAACCTAGTTTTAGCAAGCTATTTCAATATGGACGATCTGAGTGTAATGCATGGCAAAATGAAGCCGTGATGAAGCTGTTCGAATTGGTGAACTTTCAAACTGATCAGCCAATTTTGCTCGGAGCTGGGGGACAAAATGCCATTGTGGGAACACTCGCAGCATTATTTCAGCCCGGGGATCGAATCGGTACAGATCCAATTACATATGCAGGCATTAAAACGGCAGCTAATATGCTAGGAATACAGCTTGTGGCTATTCAACAATGTCAGGGCGAAATGACTAGAGAAGGGTTATTGTATGCATGTAAAAATGAACATATCAAAGGACTATACGTCATTCCTGATTTTCATAATCCAACGACACATACGATGTCAGTAGAAACAAGGAAAATGATTGCAGAAGTAGCTAGACAGAAGGATTTAATTGTCATTGAGGATGCTATTTATAGTTTTCTCAAGGAACAGCCGCTCGCACCCATTGCTTCCTATGCACCAGATAAGGTAATTTATATCGCTAGCCTGTCAAAAACATTATCACCTGGGTTACGATTATCCTTCCTTGTAACACCACCAGGTCTTCGAAAAAAAATAATGGAAACTCTCTATAATATCAATATTTCAGTCTCTCCTATTATGCTGGAACTTGCAGCAAGATTGATTCATGAAGGAGTGGCACAAACGATAGTGGAAAAGCACCGAGCATATGCTAAGCAGCAAAATGCACTCGTACATCAGTATTTGGGGGATTATCACATTTTAGGGGATGAAGAATGTATTTTCAAATGGTTACGATTACCTGACAAATTTACGGGTGTTCAATTTGAATTACTTGCCTCAAAAGCCGGTGTACAGGTGTATGCAGCGGAACGTTTTGCTGTAGGAAATGCAAAGCCTGAGAATGCAGTTCGTTTAGCCATTACAGCGCCAGAATCACAGCTGGAGCAAGCCTTAATTATTTTAAAAGATATCCTCGAAAGTAATGGTGATTATACATTTGTTGACTAATGGTTATCAAGCGTATAATAAAGCTAAGATAGGAGAGAGGTGATGTATATGGCTCATAAAGGGCGCGTAATTTTTCATGTGGATATGAACAGTTTCTATGCTTCAGTGGAGCAGGCACATGACCCTAGCTTGAAGGGCAAGCCTATTGCAATCGCAGGCAACCCAAAGGAGCGGCGTGGCATATTAGTAACCTGTTCATATGAAGCAAGAGCGCTTGGCATATACACAACAATGACAGTCCATGAAGCGAAGCGCAAATGTCCTGAATTATTGTTATTGCCTCCAGATTTTCAAAAGTATCGACAAGCATCAAAAGACATGTTCACCATTCTTCGTAGCTATACACCTTTAGTCGAGCCCGTTTCGATTGATGAGGGCTATATGGATATAACAGAGCTTAGCAAGGAAAGACATGCGTTAAGTATTGCCCAGGAAATTCAAGAGCGCATTTTAACGGAGCTTGATTTACCTTGCTCCATCGGTATTGCACCGAATAAATTTTTAGCAAAAACAGCTTCTGACATGAAGAAACCTATGGGGATTACTGTATTACGAATACGTGATATCGAACAAAAGCTTTGGCACCTTGAAGTAGTCAACATGCATGGAATTGGAGCTAGTACGGCTAAAAAATTAAATGACCATGGCCTTTTTACGATTGGTGATTTGGCTAAAACGGAAGAATTTATGATGAAGCAAATTTTAGGAAAGAATGGTGTGCGCCTTCGAGCAAGAGCTAATGGGGTAGATCATCGAGTGGTTGATCCGGAGTCAATTTTTGATACAAAAAGCGTAGGGAATTCAACGACACTACCAGAAGATGTGACAGATGTTCGCACTCTGCATAAAACGATTGAAAGTCTATGTAAAAAAGTAGTAGAGCGACTCGATGCTAAACGGCTAGCAGGTTCCACTGTAAGCATTCAAATACGTGATGCTGACTGGCATAATCATACACGTTCAAAAACAATGTCCAATGTTCTTTATCGCTTTGAGGATATTTATGACATTGCTTGCGCTTTATTTGATAAGCATTGGGACGAGGCTCCTGTAAGATTACTAGGTGTTACGGTTTCCAATGTGGTGGATCGCAAGGATTACTCGCAACAACTTTCAATTTTTAATTTTCAAGAGCATATTAAAGATGAACCTATTCTCAAAATAGTCGATGAAATTGAGGGGCGTTTTGGGAAGGGGATTATAAAACGTGGTGTAGATTTAGGGAAACGTTCATCCTATCAATCACAAACAAGCTTTAGTAAAGATTTTTTAGACGACCATGACTGAAATAGCATGAAAGTGGGTGGGTATATGCATTATGAGGAGTATGGCGATGTCCATAATCATTTGATGATGTTTATTCATGGGGGTGGTGTTGGAGGATGGATGTGGGATCAACAAGTTCAGTATTTTTCCAACTATCACTGTGTTGTACCAGAACTAATGTCACAATCGCCTTTTTCCATTGAGCAATGTGCCAAAGAGCTCTTACTGCTCATTGAAAAAAAAGCCAATGGACAGCCTGTTATAGTTATTGGATTCTCATTAGGAGCACAAATTGCTGTTCAAATGCTAAGTATAAAACCATGGTTAATTGATTTTGCAATTATTAACAGTGCGCTTGTTATACCTTCTCCTACAATGGAAAGAATGCTTCAACCATTCATTCGGTTAACATTTCCGCTCATGAAAAATAAAACATTTGCTAAGCTTCAAGCTAAAGCTTTATATGTAAATGATGATTATTTTGAGCGCTATTATCATGATAGTTCTACGATGAAAGTAGATGCCTTGATTCAGATTTTACGAGAGAATATGACGTTTTCCATCCCCCATGATTTTCACAAAGCGCAAGGAAGAATATTAATTACAGTTGGAGACAAAGAAAAAAGTATTATGAAAAAGTCTGCAAAAGCACTTGTTCGAAGTCATTCAAATAGCAGCGGTGTGATATTGAATAACATTGGTCATGGTGTATCGTTAGCTGACCCTGCTTTTTTCAATCGTTTTGTAGAGAATTGGATTTCACAGGGTCAATTACCTGAGGGTATAGCGATTCAATAGAACAACTCCATTATGAAGAACTATTCTCATAATGGAGTGTACATGAACTGTGAGCAGTTAAGAATGAAAATAGTGAGGATATAAATCTTTATGCAGCAAAATCCACTCTTTCATTTCCAATATCATTTCTTCATAGCTAGGGACAACAAAGGAGAAGTCCTTTCTTGTATTTATTAATGTTTTGTTTACTTTAACAAGCTGATGAGGTAAAATCTCTATTTTATTATCGTTAAAATGTTGATTGCAAAACTGAAGAAGGTCGTATTTTGATATATTCGTAGCGTTAACGAGATGGTAGAGCCCTGTTAAACCTTCTAGGGTAGCCCGCTCAATGGCTTTTGCTAATGTGAGCGTTGTTACACCCGTCCAAAAAGCGCTAGTATAGCCGTGAATCGGGCTTTTTTGTTGCATGAACCAATTGAATAAACCGATACCATTCTTTTTCAGATCAGGGCCAATAATCGAATTCCTAAATGTTAAATGTTTGTTATTATCAATTTCTCCCAAACCTTTTGTGCGGTCATAAAAGGTTTCGCCATCCCGTACACTTGTTTCATAGTAAGGTGCATTTTTTCCTGAAAATACGCAGTCTGTACTTAGATGAATGAGCTTTGTCTGTCGATTATCTAAGAGAGAGACAATAGCGTGCGGTAAATAACTATTTAAAAAAACACTTGGTTCAGGATGAGACTCGCAGTCCTTGTTTAAAACACCAATGCAATTAATGACGGCATCAAAATCATTGTCATGTAGAAGCGACCTTAGAAAATGAATAGCAGTAATATCTCCAATTATATTTTTTCCATAAGGGAAAGTGGTTCTAGTGTAGGTTGTTACATCATGCCCTTGTTCACATAAATAGATCGCAATGGTATGACCTGCCATACCAGTAGCACCGAGCACTAAAAATTTCATGGTTTTCCTCCAGTCCAATGGAGGAGCTCTTCTTGAATAAGAGGTAATTTTAATAATTTATCTTTGATGTCAGCCACGCTTAACATTCGTGTATTATTGGAGTTATATTCATCCGTTAATGTAATTTTAGGAGAGCCCTCATCAAGGTATTTTCCATAATTTAAATCCCGATTATCAGCTGGGATTCGATAAAAATTACCTAAATCAACTGCTTTAGCCGCCTCTTCCTTTGTACATAATACTTCATACATTTTTTCTCCATGCCTTGTTCCAATAATTTGAATCGTATTGTTCGCCTGAAAAATCTCAAGTAATGCTTGTGCTAAATCCTCAATTGTAGCAGCGGGTGATTTTTGCACCATAATATCTCCGTTTTGTGCATAGGAAAAAGCGTATAATACCAATTCAACTGCCTCATCAAGGCTCATCATAAAACGGGTCATTTTAGGATCTGTAATAGTTAAAGGTTTACCCGCTTTTATTTGTTCAATGAATAAAGGAATGACCGAGCCTCTAGAAGCCATGACGTTGCCGTATCTTGTGCCACAAATTAACGTTTGATTAGGCTCAACCATTCGGGATTTAGCTATAAACGTTTTTTCCATCATCGCTTTTGATATACCCATTGCATTGACAGGATAGGCGGCTTTATCTGTCGAGAGACATATAATTTTTTTTACGCCAGCTTGAATGGCAGCAGTTAAGACGTGATCTGTTCCTAAAATGTTTGTTTTGACAGCTTCTAACGGGAAAAATTCGCAGGAAGGAACTTGCTTGAGAGCGGCAGCATGAAACACATAGTCAACGTTATACATAGCCTGGTGGATACTTTGAAGATCACGGACATCACCGACATAAAATTTTATTTTCGGATGCTGATAGAGCTTTCGCATATCATCTTGCTTTTTCTCATCCCGTGAAAAAATACGAATTTCCTTAATACCCGTATCGAGAAATCGCCTTAATACCGCATTGCCAAACGATCCAGTGCCACCAGTAATCAGTAAAATTTTATTTTTAAACATTGTATGTTCTGCATGTTTAGATAGATTCATGATGTTATTTCAATCCTCTTTCATGTAAATCGCATTCAGAATTTTCTCTTGGATAGTTGTACCAGTAAGCAAATTCATTTGTATATTTACTAGTTGGATTTTTATCCATGAGGGCACAATTAAAATCCCAATCCCCAGCAATATCTTTCCGAATTGTAAACTTAGCATCCCCGATAAGACTTCTCCGAATGATTTTAAATTGACCAGGTAATGTGTAGCGGTTGGATTCATCTTTAATAAATCCATATCCATTTTTTATAATCATGTTGTAGTAATAGATATCAAACTCACCATCCACTTGTGCTAGCACATTGCGAATAGCAGGCAAATAATGGTCATCACTATCGATAATTGCTATATAATTGCCTGTTGCCTCTGCGATACAGCGATTGTAAGCGACGCTTGCACCAAGGTTCGTTGGATGGATGATAATTTTTAAAGCTGCACAGTTTTTTTGATAGTCCTGTAAAATGGCTAATGTATTGTCTGTGGAACCATCATCCACAACGATTATTTCATAGGCATATTCTTTAGGAATACTGTCAAGCATCGTTACGATCCATTCTTCGCTATTAAACGCAGGTGATAAAAAACTTATCTTCATTTTATCCCTCCATTCTTTATTAGTTAGTAGAGTCCTTCTATTTTACTGAGCAGATTCTTTAATACAATATGCGTGGACATAGTGCTATTGTAGGCAATTGCTTGTTTTAGGAATTTTTGAGAGAGTAGGTATAAACGGTAACGCTCATTTTTACTAGAGAAATGTCGATATAGGGACAAATATTTACTAAGTTATGCACGTTTGGCAGGCGAGGTCATAAACTAGCTAGAGTGCTTTTTTTAGAAAGAGGGATATTATGTCAAAAAGGATAGCATTTATTTGTAGCGTGGAATCCTATAAACTTTCCGATGCACATATTTTCAAAGATTTATGTCTTGTGCCTATTTTACTAGGGGACTATTTAGGTTATGAAGTGAATATAGTGACGACAGAGATAAATGAAAACCTCCTTCAACAATCTTTTCCTGGGGTAAAATTTGAGCGGGTACCATTTGGAATTGATTATGTAGCGAATATGAACGCCTATTTAGTTAAACATGCAAAGGACATCGATATTGTTTTTGCTATAGGGCCGTATCCATCCTATTTATCCATTCTCCAAACCTATAAGCAATATAATCCTCATGGAAAGATATATATGAAGCTCGACGTTAATCGATTTTGGTTAAATCGACTAAAAAACGATCCGTACTTTTTAGAGTTACTGAAACAATGTGATCTCCTAACTTCTGAATGTGCATCTATTCAATTAGCAATTCGAGAGTTTTCGCAATTGGATATCAAATATATACCAAATGGCTTTTATGAGCATTTTCACACAGAGCCTGTACAGTATCATGAGAAGGAAAATAGAATTCTTACAGTGGGACGCTTAGATGCTCCAGAAAAGCAAACCATACTTACAGTCAAAGCATTTATGGCAGCTCAACTCCCAGACTGGGAACTTCGTCTAGTAGGACCAATGTCTGAATCATTTCAGCAGGAGCTTCAGCTGTTACTGAACGGCCATCCATATTCTGCTCAAGTAACAATCGTAGGACCAATCTATGATAAGGTGCAGTTGGAGGAGGAATATCGGAAAGCTAAAATTTTCTGTTTAACCTCCTTAGTCGAATGCTATGCACACGTTTTTGCAGAAGCTGCTAAAAATGGCTGCTATATTGTGACAACCGATGTGGATGGCGCTGACGATATTACCCAGCAACAACGTTTTGGAACTATTCATCCAACGCATGATTGGGAGAGTATCGGTCGGACGTTACAGCAAGTCACTAAGCAGGAAACTTTGCTTGCAGATACTTGTGTACAGCTTCAAGCGCTTGCGAGACAGGAATTAAACTGGCAGCAGATTGTAAAGAAGGTGGCTGAATATTTGGCTGAATAAGAGTGGGTATTTTCTTGGTTTTAAGGAGTATTCTTTTCTTTATACCATTATTTCCTATATAATAAAAACTAGAGTCATAATGTTAGACAATCATGGGTAGACACAAGGGGAGACAAGAATGGAAATAATGCACGCAACAATGAATGAACTAGAAGACGTATCAAAACTATTTGATGAATATCGTCAATTTTATGGGATTGAGTCAGATGTAAGCAGCGCAAAGGCATTTTTACAACTACGATTAGCCTTGAAAGAGTCCGTCATTTTTATATCGGTGGAAGAGGGTAAGACAGTTGGATTTACACAATTATATCCAACATTTTCTTCCATAGCCTTACAACGTGCCTATATTTTAAATGATATTTATGTTACAGAAGATGCAAGAGGCCTAGGGGTGGGCAAGGCATTGATGGAAAAGGTATTTCAATACTGTGAACAACAAGGTGCTCGCTATGTAACGCTGCAAACGGCAGCTGACAATGTGAATGCTCGTAAACTTTATGAAAAGCTGCATATGAAGCAAGATGAATACTGTAATTATGTGAAATATTTTACGTAAGTGGAACTTGCTAGCATCTCGTCTTAGATGAAGATGCTTTTTTTATGCAATAACAATCCCCTAGATCGTTCATCATCTAGGGGATTGTTTTTTTACTTATTTAATTTCAAGCGTATAAGGTTGAGTACTCGCTTTGCCATAATACTCACTTACTTCAATATAGTATTTACCTGCATCTAGTTCAACTGTACCAACTTCATTATCTCCAGCTCCATAAAGATCTAAAGTTTTGACGGTTTTTCCGTTTGCATCCATCACTCGGATCACGCCATCTAGCGCCTTCTCTGTTTGAAGTGAGAAGATGACTTCACGCTTTTGGTCAATGTTAAATTCAAAATAGTCTTTATCGCCAAATGGAATACCGCCATTTAAATATTGAGTTGCGCTCCATTTATCGTCTTTTTTTGTAAGGGTAGATGGTTTCGTTGGAACACCATTCACTAGTTTGGAATCGACATCTTCGTCTGTACGTTTATGATCGAACATTGTTAACGTATACGGTTGTACGGATACTTGACCAAGGCCCATGCTGTTAACAAGGATAAAATAACCACGATCTTTTTTTGCCTTAAAGGATGTATTTACGTCTGTTGTTCCATTCATTCCAAGTAATAATTCAAGAATATTATCGCTTAGTCCAAATGGAATTTCTGTTTCCATTTCTTTTGGATCAATTTTCTTATTGCCGTTTGTATCTTCGATAATCGAGCCAGCAAATTTCAAGTCTTTTTGTAGCTCTTTTGGTAGTTGAGCTAATTGTTCATTTGTAAACGGAGTAGAAGAAAGAAGCAGGCTCATCACTTCATCATTGCCTTCTTGCTTATAGTAGTAATAATCTACATCATCTTGATAAATAAGATGGTCTTTATAAGTAGTACCTGGTTGAATTTTTAGCGCTTTTGCTTCCTCATGATTGTCTGGATTGTAATCTGCTGGAATGTCACCGATTTTTTTTGTTTTCAACGTATAAGGTTCAGCAGATCGTTCACCAGCATTGACAACAGCAACCACATAGGTTTTGTCTTTTTTTAATGGAATGACCTTTGCTTCGTTTTCATTACCAGCTGATCCAAGCAGTAGTGCGAGGATTCCGAGATCATTTGTTAAGGTAGAAATAGGAATTAATTCTTTTGCTGCCTCATCATATTCAAAAATGGTACCAGCAGGCATTTGGTTTTTACCTTTGATAAAGTCGAAACTATAAAGGGCATCTTCTTTGGATTTAAACAAGAAGTAATCCTCATCATATTCTGTTTGGAAGTAGGCTTTTTGATCTTTACCAATTTCAAAACGGATAGCCTGCTTAATAATTGGATCAATGTTTTCTAAGTTGCCCGACGCCATAGGATTCATTAACATACTCATCAAGCCATCAATTTCATTGCGTTTTTTTGTTTTATTTGGTGTAATCGGTAATTGTTCCTCTGAGAAACTTTCTTCTAGCATAGCTTCATCTAATGGTAGTCCATCTTCATCTGATGGAAGGGTAACCACTTCACCTTTTAATGTATAAGGAATCATAGATTCACTGACCGTTTCCTCTTTTTCAATGCCACCACTAAAGAACATCTCCATTGAAAATTCACTATTGCTCTCATTGGATACACTTAAAACATACTCTTGATCTGGAACAGCATCGATGATCATGCTGACTGCTTCACCTTTCGCTGTACCATAGGCGGTTTGCATTGGATAGGCTTCATCTTCTTCAGCATTTTCAGCTTGATCGACTTCTTCTGGTGGTACAGGATTAAAGTCATCCTTTAAATAAAGCTCCATAGAGGCAGTGACACCTGGAATACCAGATAGATCAAATTTTAATGTCGTAGGCTTTTTAACTGAAAACGTAAAATAATCTTGATCTTGTTGTTGATCTTTTGACAAAAGGGTATAGTTTTTGTCTGCTGTACTATATGGGAACTTTTTGATTGACTCCATAGCAGACTTATCTAATGTATCAAGTGGCAAGTCCTTCGTTGTTTGTGCTGTAAAGATATAAGTAGATTTGCCTTTTAAGCTATAACTACCATTATGATCTTTGACACCAATTAAAAGCGTACCTTTTTGATCTGCTTTAAATAGATAACCTTCTTTTTTTCCTACGCGAACATCATTGACATTGATTGGCTCTACTTCACCATTATGGTTGTTTGGGTAGAAATATAAATCAAAGGCATAATCGTATTTATCTGCGCCTTTTAATGTAAGCTGGGCATATTCATTCGCGTCTAAATCGACTTTGTACCATTTCTTCTCATCTTGCTGCTCAAAAACACCTTGTTCCGTATTCAATTTATTTTTAGCTAGAACTTTAGCGTTTTGGATGCGTTCTTCTTTTGTCTCTGAATAATGTTTAGGCAGTTTATTTAAATCGAACTGTAAAGCTTTGACAGGATCGACTAGTCCATGACCATAAGTAAGATCATAGCCTTTTTCGCCCAAATCTTGTGCCGTCATTTCCAAAATCGCTTCTATTTCATGCGGTTTTAAGGTCGGATATTTTGATTTAAGAAGGGAGGCGATACCTGCTACTACAGGGGATGCCATGGATGTGCCACTAAATTTGACAAAGGATGATCCTTTTTTCTCATCATGTACGGTACTATAAATTTCTTCACCTGGTGCTACAATATCAACAGACGGTCCGTAATTTGAATAGCTTGATAGTTTGTTGCGATCATTCGTTGAACCAACACTAATGACACCTTCGAAAGAAGCGGGGAAGGAGTATTCATCTGTCGATTCATTTCCTGCAGCTGCCACAATCGGTATCCCGCTATCAATGGCTTTCTGAACAGCTTCCTTCATCAACGGAGATTCACCATAGCCTCCAAGACTCATATTAATGACGTCAGCACCTTGCTCAATAGCGTATAAAATCCCCTGTGCAATGATGAAATCATTAGCGCCTTCTTTCCCGTTGAATACATCAATAGGCAGAATCTTTGCTTTCGGATTAACACCATGTCCACCTATACCATTATCTTTTGCTGCACCGATAATACCTGCCACATGTGTTCCATGATCGCCTGGATAAGTAGTATTAGCGGGTGCTGCTGCATTATAGGGTGGGAGTATTTGAGATTTTAGATCGGGGTGTTTAAAATCTACACCAGAATCGATAACAGCAACTGTTACATCATGATCACCAGCTAATTCTAGTGCCTTATCCATTTGCAGTAGGTTTAAATGATACATCTCTTGTTTCTTTGGATCTACTTCTTTATTAAAAGAATGATACATATAGCTAGGAGATACACTCGTAATCCCGCTTTGCTTTAAATAATAAGAAACTGCTTTTTCTATTGTTACTCCTTTATTAAGTTGCACCACATCGTAACCTAATGAAGGGATGGATCGGATGACTTTGGAGCCAATTTTTTTATGTACATTGTTATCAAGACCTGAATGCTTGATAATAATTGTATCCTTACTCATCCATTTTTCTTCATTCTTCTCTGATTGTTTAGAACTGTTCGCCAGCACGTTCTTTGCTTTATGCTGAGGCGCCTCAGCAAAGGCAGAAGCAGCAGGAACCATTAGTGCAGCGGATGCTACAATAGCGACTGATTTTTTAAACCAACTTTTCAATTGTTATCTCTCCTTGGTGTTCTATATTTCTCGACTATACTAATACGGATTAATAATAGAAAAGTTTCGTAAATGAGGAAAAATTTTCTCCTATTTTTGAACTCTTAGTTTGGCATAAAGAAAAAACGAGCAGTAAGCATGGCGATTCAAACGATTAAATCTGTTCTATTAGTGTTTGTAAATCATCCTTCGAACGGGGCATAGGGATGTTCTCTTGCAATAACTTCTTATTTTGTAATGCAATCGCCATGTCAAACACCCACGGACGTTCAAGATGCGCACGTTTTAGTAATTCTTCATCATAAAACAAGGCGATTGGATCCCCGTTATAAATGATTTTGCCTGCCTCCATCACAATGATTTGATCTGCCCATTCATAAGCAAGGGGGATGTCATGAGTAGCAAGTAAAATAGTTCTTTCACCATCTTCTAATTTGGCTAGGTATTGTAAAACTTGTGTAGCATAATAATTATCAAGACCTGCTGTTGGTTCGTCTAATAATAAGACAGATGGTTCCATCGCTAGAACGCCTGCCATCGCTACACGCTTTTTCTGTCCTACGCTTAAAAAGTGAATAGGTTTATTGAGTAACTCTTCCACTTCGGTTTGCGCAACGGCCCACGCCATTTTTTCTTCGATTTTTTTGCTAGACCAACCCAGGTTCAATGGTCCAAACGCTATATCTTGCTTGACAGTGCCTGAAAAAAGTTGATGATCCGCATCTTGAAAGACAATGCCGACTTGCTGTCGAAGTGCTTTCAAAGCTTTTCGATTATATTGAAGCTCGTTCCCATCAAATGAAATAGTGCCAGCAGTGGGTTTTAAAATGCCATTAAGGTGCTGAAATAATGTTGATTTTCCGGCGCCATTATGACCAAGTATGGCGATTTTTCTCCCTTTTGGGATGTGTAAGGTAATGTCTGTCAAAGCTTTTGTACCATCCGCATAGGCATAGGACAAGTGGTTTAGTTCAAAATAAAATGCTGTCATGTGAAGTACCCTCCATATACGATGAGGAATAGAAAAATAGCGGCCATGCCTAACCAATTTTTCTTGCTATAGGAGCTCACATCTTGCCAATAGACGACTTCACCACCACGTGACTGCATAGCATTATTAAGCTCGCGACTACGCTGAAACATTTCAACAAATAGTGCCGCAATCAGCATGGATACGGAGCGTAGCCATTGCATCGGTGAATGGTAGCCAAGCCGCGCCTGCTGGGCTAGATGAATTTTTTGCATGCTCTCTAAAAAAATAAAAATAAAACGATAGGTTAGTTCTACAAGCTCGACCAATAAAGAGGGAAGTCGCCATTGCCGTAGCACATAGCAAATTCCCTGTACAGATGTTGTCAGAATTAAAAAGTATAAACAACTAATACTGCCAAGGACTATAAAGAATAGTTGCTGTGCTGTTAGGACGCTTGCTCTCCCAATGAAAATAGTCCAATTGGTAAACGTAACAGACCAAATGTGTGCAGGTAAATCATTGGTTGATGGTGTGATTGAGATTAAGATGGATATGAGACTTGTTAGTAAGAAAAATCCAGGTAGCAATAATAACTTTACATAGTATGTAAGCGGAATTTTCGCACCTATAATGATAAAAGCACTCATTACAAAAAATGTAATGAGTGAAAGTCGTTCATCTCTCATGATGAGCGTTGATAGAAGTAGTATAAGTGAAAATATCATTTTTTCTAGCGGATGAACGGACGCTAGCTTATTGAGATATGCATACTTATCAATGAGTAACATGATGGTTAACCTTCTTTATGTTTGCCACGCATATAGCCGATGAAGTAGCCAATAAAACCAGCTCCAATAGCTGCTTGTAGCACGAATAATAAACTTTCAATTTCACCACTTGGAGGCTCCCATAAGCTTTCAAACCATGGTTCATATTCTGCATTGATTTCCCCAATGGCTGCTTCCGCTTCACCATCAGCACCACCAAATTCAGCGCCCTTTTGAATGAACAGAGGAATGATCGCTAACAGCACAACAATCGCTAACAGCAATAAATTTCGTTTCATCATTAATGTGCCTCCTTTGTTGAGAAAACACGTAACATTTTTAATTCGCTAACATTGTATTTTTTTAAGAAATTCATCACAATAACCGTTAAAATCCCTTCACTTACAGCTAACGGAATTTGAGTTAAGGCAAAAATACTTGCGAACTTTGTGAAGGATGCCATAAAACCGCCAACCTCAGAAGGAAAGGCCAATGCAAGTTGTACAGAAGTCACAACATATGTACCTAAGTCACCGAGCATAGCTGCAAAGAAGACGGCTAGTGAAAATGACAGCCCGATTTTTTGAGCTCCTTTAAAGATAAAATAAGCAATAAATGGACCTACAATAGCCATAGAAAAGGCATTAGCCCCTAATGTTGTGATACCACCATGTGCTAATAGTAAAGATTGGAATAATAATACGATCGTTCCGATGACACTCATGGCTAGAGGGCCAAAGAGAACGGTTCCAAGTCCAACACCAGTTGGATGAGAACAGCTCCCTGTAACAGAAGGGATTTTTAATGCCGATAGCACAAAGGCAAAGGCACCTGAAAGCCCCAAAAGCATTTTTGTTTCAGGGTTTTCTTCAACTGTTTTTCGAATGGAGCGCAGTCCTAGAATTATAAAAGGTATCGAGATTACCCACCAAAAAATAGCCCATTCGATTGGTAAAAAACCTTCCATAATATGCATGGCAAAGGCACGTTTTGGCACGATTAAAAAGGCCAATAAAAAATAACTAAGTTTCCACCATGAAAGTTTCAAAAGCTTTCCTCCTAACTAACAATAAATTTTTGAATGAAGCGTGCGTAAATAAAAAAAGCACTTCTCCTTGTTGGAAAAGTGCATAGCTAAAAATGCAAATAACATCCTCATCTGCTAAGCCGCACACCTATCCTCGTAGGCTGAAACGATCACATATATTTCGGCAGGTCTCCTGGCTCTAGTTCAACACTTTATAGGTCTTCCCATCCTTTGGACAGTGACATATTCTATAAAGCTCCCTATTACAGTGGCGGGACCGCGCCGGACTTGAACCGGCTTCCCTTTTAAGCAAAATGATAAGCATTTTACACCGAAAAAACATTAAGTTGTGAGATTTCACGACAAAGTGTAACATGAATTTCCATAAATATGCTATACCTTTTTGTGAAAATTTTTTAAATTGAAGGTCAAAAGAGAAAATTCTGATAACTATTTTGTGAGGTAAATTATGGGTATGGTATAAATGTTACACCCGAATCCTGCCTCAAAATTGATAAAATTGTCATAAATTTTTAAAGAAATATTGAAATTTTAAAATAATAAGATATGATAGAGACAGTTTTCTATTCTATAAAGAAGATTATAAATTTCATATAAAACATCGATAAGTGCTCGAATAACTCGAGATAATAGGGAAATTGGTGAAAATCCAATACAGCCCCCGCTACTGTAATAGCTGATGAAATCGCAAAGCCACTAGTGCAAACTTGGGAAGGCGCGACAGTAAAATGAAGCTTAAGTCAGGAAACCTGCTTATTTGATTGTGCATGCAAACTTTTCGGAGGGAGAAGTTGAAGCGAGAGCGAGTACCTGTATTTCAATCTATTCGTTTTTACTTGGCTTCTACAAAACCTTTACTCTTCGTTGAGAGTAAAGGTTTTTCTTTTTTAAAAAGCAAATGAGGGGAGACAGAAGATGACAACGTGGAATTTAGAGGGGATGAAAACGCATCTCTTTATTTGCAATGGCAGCAGCTGTATGAAAAAGGATGGTGAGGAAATTACATTAGCCATTCGAGATGAAATACAGCGACAAGCACTCGATAAAGAAATACATACAACGAGAACGCGCTGTAATGGGCGATGCAAAGATGCTTGTGTGGTAATCGCCTATCCTCAGGGAAATTGGTATCGTGTACCATCAACAGAGCATGCTAGAACACTTGTGCAAGATTTACATCATGAGTCTTTACATAACGAACATGTCTTTACACTTCGTGAAGGTACATTACAGCGTACAGCACAAACGACAGCCATTAAAGGGATCGAAAAGGTGAAAGAGGGGTAACATCATGGCGCAAAAAGGGAAAATTTTCGTAGTAGGCTTTGGACCTGGAGATTTTAAGCATATTACGACACGTGCTGTAGAGGCATTACAACAAAGTGATATGATCATAGGTTACAAAACCTATGTAGAGCTTATTCAAGATTTAGTCAATGCGAAGTCGATTATCAGTACAGGAATGACAGAAGAGGTTTCCCGTGCTCAAGAAGCCGTTCGTCAAGCAGAGGCTGGAAGCATTGTCTCGGTCATTTCGAGTGGTGATGCGGGCGTATATGGCATGGCGGGATTAGTGTATGAGGTGTTAATTGAGCTAGGCTGGACAGAAGCAACTGGTATTGAAGTAGAGATTGTCCCTGGTATTTCCGCAATTAACTCGTGTGCAAGTTTACTTGGTGCACCAATTATGCATGATGCCTGTACGATTAGTTTGAGTGACCATCTCACGCCATGGAATTTGATTGCAAAGCGCGTCGAGGCTGCAGCTATGGCGGATTTTGTCATCGCTTTATACAACCCAAAAAGTGGTCGACGCACAAGACAAATTGTGGAGGCGCAGCGTATTCTCTTAGAGTATCGTTCGCCAGACACACCAGTAGGGCTTGTGAAAAGTGCCTATAGAGATCGTCAAGAAGTGACGATGACCACGTTAGCAGAAATGTTGGAACATGATATCGGTATGCTGACAACTGTGATAATTGGAAATTCGTCTACATTTTTCTATGATAATAAAATGATTACACCACGCGGCTACCAACGTAAATATACACTTGGTGAAGAAAAACAACCATTACGTCCACATCAACGTTTGCGTGAAGAAAATGAACCATGGGCAATGAACCAAGAGACAGGAACTGCACGCAATGATTTTGCAGCAGATCCTAATGCTGGGCGTTTTAATAAACCCAGTATAGCCGCTACGCCAAAGCCGAAAAAAACAGCACTTGAAATGGCTACAGCGGCACTCACAATGGTGAAAGGAACAGGTGCAGTCAAAGTAAAGCCGAAGCTGGTGCAGCAAAAAATAGAATCTATATTTGAATTATCTGTGAGCCCAGGAGTAGCTAATAAGTTTTTTACACCACAGCAAATGATCGCGTTAGCAGAGGTCGTTGGGGAAGATGGGACGATGGAATATACACCAGACCATCAAATCCATTTGAAAATTCCTACCACTGAGCCTGAACGCATCACAGAAAGATTACAGGAAGTGGGCTTTTTATTAGCACCTATCGGTGATGTGCTATCACTGAAGGCTTGTGATTTTTGCTACGGTGAAAAAGCGGACTCGATACCATATGCTGAAGAAATTCAAGCGAAACTAGGCGGTATGTCCTTACCGAAAACATTAAATATTGGCTTTAATGGCTGTGGTATGGCTTGTTATCGGGCTGTATTTGATGATATTGGCATTGTCTACCGTAAAAGCAAATTTGATGTTTTTATTGGGGCGAAGCCAGTCGGTCGGACTGCTCACGCAGCACAGCCTGTAGTAGAAGGCTTGGAGCCTGAACAGCTAATACCGCTTATTACAGACATTATTGAAGAATATAACGCAAATGCTCATCCAAATGAACGTTTGTTTAAATACTTTAAGCGTGTGAAAAAGATACTGCATTTTACGTATCAGGATATGTCTTCCAAAATAAAAGTAGAGCCAGCTCCGTGCGGCGACTAGAAGGAGTAAAGAGATGAAAGCTATTTTATTTGTTGGCCATGGGAGCCGTTTAGCAGCAGGAAATGATGAGGTACGTACATTTATTGAGCAAATGACACCTCGCATTGATGAACAGTTTTTAGTGGAAACATGTTTCCTTGAATTTGCTTCCCCAAACATCGAACAAGGTATTACGAATTGTGTGAAGAAGGGGGCTACAGAGGTTCATGTAATTCCGATCATTTTGCTTCATGCTGGCCATTCAAAACTGCATATTCCAGCAGAAATCGAGCATGCGCGTGAGCACTATCCAACTATTACATTCACATATGGTCAAACAATTGGCATTCATGATGAAATATTTGCAATACTACAAGATCGTTTAGTTGAAATTGGCTTTGATACAGAACAAGAGCAACAGGATACAGCCATTTTATTGATTGCACGAGGTGGCAGTGATCCATATGCAAACGGTGATTTTTATAAAATCACTCGACTTTTATGGGAAAAATTACCTGTTAAATATGTAGAAAGCGCTTTTATGGGTGTAACGGATCCACGTGTTGAGGAAGGGATTGAACGTTGTGTCAAACTTGGTGCTAAAAAAATCATCATGCTCCCATACTTTTTATTCACAGGCATTTTAATGGAACGTATGAATGGAATGTGTGAGAAGTTTAATGAGCAATATCCAGAATGTGCTATTCAAATCGCTAACTATTTTGGTTACCATGAACGTTTACAAAATGTCTTATTAGAGCGTATTGAACAGGCAATTAACGGTACATCAACAGGCATGCAAGATTTAGAAAATTATCGAGCATATGCAGAAGTACATGGACATGCACATCATCACCACCATCACGACCACGATCACGATCATGACCACGACCATCATGAGCATCATCATGAAGAGGAGCCGGTAAAATGATCTTCATGTTAGCAGGGACGAGTGATGCAAGAAATCTAGCTCTCGAATTACAAAAAGCAGGTCATGCTGTCACTGCTACGGTCGTGACCGAATCGGCAGCCTCTAGTCTTGCGGACGTTGGCTTGCAACATTTGATAGGTCGACTGACGGCTGAAGAGATGGCGTCCATAATTTCGGAACAAGGCTTTCAATTAGTGGTGGATGCCTCACATCCATTTGCGGAGGAAGCCTCTAAAAATGCAATGGCAGCGGCGGAACAGGCGAATGTACCTTATATTCGTTATGAACGTGCACATGAACAGTATGCTCATCCACTTATTACAGTTGTGAAAGATTATGAGGAAGCAGCCCAGTTAGCAGCAGAAAAGCGTGGTGTCATTATGCTGACAACAGGCAGTAAAACACTTGCTACATTTACAAAGGTTTTACATAGCTTAGAAAATACAAGGGTCATCGCTCGCATGCTCCCACGACTGGACAATATGGAGAAATGTGAGGCGCTTGGCGTAGCACAAAGAGATATTGTGGCCATTCAAGGTCCGTTTTCGAAGGAATTAAATGAAGCCCTATTTCGTCAATACGGTGTGACTTTGATGATCACGAAAGAAAGCGGTAAAGTCGGCTCAGTTGATGAAAAACTTGAGGCAGCCCTTGCATGTAATATTGAAACGATTCTTATTGCAAGACCAACTATTCAATATGGCCAACAATATTCAACATTTGAAGAAGTTTTACAGGCCGTACAACATACACTTTAGGAGGCATTTTCAATGGATTTTAAAACAGATTTCAAACCATTAACGGTAGACCCAGATAAAATTTATGATTACAGTTTTTCGATTATTGCAGAGGAAATGGGCGAGCATGACTTCTCAGAAGATGAATGGAAGGTTGTGCGTCGTGTTATCCATGCATCGGCTGATTTTGAGCTAGGCCGTAGTGTTATTATTACGCCAGGTGCTATTGAAGCGGGCATTAAGTCTATTCTTGCAGGACACCATGTCATTGCAGATGTCCAAATGATTGAAAGTGGATCTGGTAAAAAGCGTTTCCAAAAGCATGGTGGCGATTTACATTGCTATATTGCGGATGAAGATGTATCAGTAGAAGCGAAAAAACAAAATACAACACGTGCCATCATTTCTATGCAAAAGGCTTCAAAATTACATGAAGGTGGTATTTATGCGATCGGTAATGCACCGACAGCATTACTAGAGTTGATTCGTTTAATTAAAGAAGGCTTAGCAAAACCAGATTTAATTATTGGTATGCCAGTTGGTTTCGTGTCAGCAGCTGAGTCAAAAGAAGAGCTGCTTAAACTTGAGGGTATTCCTTACATTACAAATGTTGGCCGTAAAGGTGGTAGTACAGTGACGGTTGCCGCATTAAATGCCATCTCACTTTTAGCAGACGAACAGGCGAAAAAATAATGGAGCGGAAGCCAAAAAAGGATTCCAAGGACATGCGTCACGGTTATACAACGGGAGCCTGTGCAACTGCGGTATCAAAGGCTGCATTGCTTGCCCTTATTACAAAGGAGGAGCAAGAAACAAGTACAATCCATTTACCTATTGGTCGGGATGCAACCTTTACAATTGAAAAATGCATATTTGAAGAAAATGCTGTCAGCTGCGAAACGATTAAAGATGCTGGTGATGATCCTGATGCTACACATCAGGCACTCATCGTTGGCACAGTGAGCTGGGCAGATACACCTGGTATTCATTTAGATGGAGGGATTGGGGTCGGGCGTGTCACAAAGCCCGGCTTGCCAGTGCCTGTGGGAGAGGCAGCCATTAACCCAGTTCCACGCAAAATGATTCATAGTACTGTTCAAGGTGTACTGGACGAATTTCACATTACACGAGGCGTGAACGTGGTGATTTCCGTGCCTAAGGGAGAGGAAATCGCTAAAAAAACGTTGAATGGAAGACTTGGTATACTTGGAGGCATCTCAATCTTAGGCACAAGGGGAACCGTCGTGCCTTTTTCGAGTTCTGCGTATATGGCAAGTATTGTACAAGCTATTAGTGTGGCCAAAGAGGCTGGCTGTGAGCATGTAGTTGTTACCACGGGTGGTCGTAGCGAAAAATTTGCGATGAAGCAATACCCTCATTTATCAGAAGAGGCTTTTATTGAAATGGGTGACTTTGTGGGCTTTACATTAAAGCATTGTAAGCGGCTCGGCATCAAACAAGTATCCCTAGTCGGAATGATGGGGAAATTTTCTAAAGTGGCACAAGGTGTAATGATGGTGCATTCCAAAAGTGCGCCAATCGACTTTAACTTTTTAGCACAACTTGCAGAGGATATAGGAGCAGATGGAGAAACCATAGCACAAATACATGGGGCTAACACAGCGTCACAAGTAGGTGAAATTATGATGGAAAAGGGCTATGATGCGTTCTTCCATCATTTATGTGAGGCTTGCTGCTATTCCTCCATCCATCATATAAAGGGCGGTTTAACGCTTTCCACATCGATCTATTCGATGCAGGGACAATTATTAGGAAGGGCTGATGACATTGCATCGATCGATGAAATTGATTGGGATCGGGGATAACGGATTAGCAAGCTTATTGCCTCAATACCTACAGTGGATTGAAGACTGTGAGGTACTAGTTGGTGGTGAGCGTGTGCTTGATTTTTTCCCAGACTATACAGGTGAAAAAATTCTCGTTAAAGGAGGTCTTTCAGCACTTGTTGAAAGATTGTCTGATGAAACTAGAAATACGGTTATCCTTGCATCCGGGGATCCATTATTTTATGGCATTGGAGGCTATTTAGCTAAAAAGCTACAAATAGAGGTTTATCCATATATGAGTTCTGTCCAGCTTGCCTTTGCAAAGATGGGAGAAGGCTGGCAGGACGCATATGTAACAAGTATCCATGGACGACCAATGAAAGGCTTGGCACAACGTATCGATGGGAAAAAGAAAGTAGCACTATTAACAGATGCTGATAATAGCCCAAATTCCCTCGCTCATTATTTAAAGCATTTTGGTATGACAGAATATCGTGCGTTTGTAGCAGAAAATTTACAGGGTGAAAACGAAAAATATGGCTGGTACTCGCTTGATGAAATGGAAACCGCTCAGTTTTCTCCTTTAAATGTAGTGATATTAAAACAAACAATTGAACCGAAACGCTACACCCTCGGTATTGCGGATGAAGAATTTTCGCAACGCAAGCCAGATAAAGGGCTTATTACGAAAAAGGAAATACGTGTATTAAGTTTACAGGCGATGCAGCTTCAACAAGATAGTGTTATTTGGGATATTGGCACATGTACGGGGTCTATGGCTATTGAGGCAGGAAAGCTTGCACCTGAAGGACAAGTATTTGCAGTGGAAAAAAATGCACCTGATTTAGAAAATTGTCTCCAAAATCAGCAAAAATTCCGTGTCGATATTACAGCTATTCATAGTAAAGCACCTGAGGGATTAGACAACTTCCCAGATCCTGATGCCATTTTCATCGGTGGCACTGGTGGTGAAATGGTCGAGCTACTACAATTGTGCTGTAATCGTTTGAAGCCTAATGGTCGTATTGTGTTAAATGCTGCGACTATTGAAAATTTATATAAAGCTGTTGAGGCGTTTAAGGCTTGTGGTTTCGCTGTTGATATTTTACAGGCACAGCTTGCACGCAGTAAACCTATTTTAGATATGACACGCTTTGTTCCATTAAATCCAATCTATATTATTTCGGCTTATCGAAAGGAAGAAAATCATGAGTAATTTAGGTGTTTTATACGGCTTGGGCGTTGGTCCTGGCGACCCAGAATTAATTACAGTAAAGGCGTTTCGCGTGATTCAAGAATCACCTGTTATTGCCTATCCGAAAAAACTAAGAGGCAGTAAAAGCTATGCCCATCGTATTGTAGATGTGTATATTAATCCAGACGAAAAAGATATGCTTGGCCTTGTATTCCCAATGACGAAAGATGAGGCTGTCCTTGAACGTGAATGGACAAAGTCAGTTGAACTTGTCTATGAAAAATTACAACAGGGCAAGGATGTGGCGTTTGTCACTGAAGGAGACCCATTATTATATAGTACTTTTATTCATATGATGAAGTTAATGCAGGAAATGCATCCAGATGTAATAATCCATACGGTTCCAGGAATTTCTTCGTTCAATGGTTCTGCATCTCGATTAGGAATCGCGTTAGCTGATGGCGATGACCGTGTCGCAATTATCCCTGCTCATGATGATTATGATGCAATGCGTGAAGCCATTGAAAGTCATGATGCCGTTGTCTTTATTAAAGTGGCAAAAGTGATTGATTTAATGCTTGAGGTATTACGCGATTTAGATTTACTTGATAAAGCATCAGTGGTGACAAAGGTAACATCTGACGAAGAAGTGATTTGGGATGTACGTGAGCTGGATGGTGTCGATTTAGAATATTTAACATTAATGGTGGTGCGTAAATAATGAAGAAAATCTATATTGTCGGCGCTGGTCCAGGAGACCCAGATTTAATTACAGTTAAAGGTTTACATATGTTACAAACAGCAGATGTTGTCATGTATACAGATTCATTAGTGAGTGAAGATCTCATTGCGAAAGCGAGACCAGATGCAGAGGTCATACGTACAGCTGGCATGCATTTAGAGGAAATGGTGGCAGTCATGGTTGATAGAGTCAATGCTGGGAAAATAGTGGCTCGTATGCATACAGGTGATCCAGCGATGTATGGTGCTATTATGGAACAAGTAGCTCTATTAAAAAAGGAAGGCATTGGATACGAAGTCATTCCTGGTGTTAGCTCCGTTTTTGCATCGGCAGCGGCTATCGGAGCCGAGCTAACGATTCCAGATTTAACACAAACACTTATTTTAACGCGTGCTGAAGGGCGTACACCTGTACCAGAATTTGAAAAGCTTCGTGATTTAGCGAGCCATCATTGTACAATTGCGTTATTCTTAAGTGCAACTCTCACTAAGAAAATTGTCAAAGAACTACAAAGTGCTGGTTGGGCAGATGATACGCCAGTAGCGGTTATTCAACGTGCTTCATGGCCAGACCAAAAAATTGTACGTACGACATTAATCGAGTTAGATGAAGCTATGCGCGTAAACGGTATTCGTAAGCATGCTATGATTCTAGCAGGCTGGGCGTTAGACCCGAATATTCATGATAAGGATCAATATCGTTCTAAGTTATATGATGCAACCTTTACACATGGCTTTAGAAAAGGTGTGAAGACAAGTGATTGAGTTACAAGAGGGCGTTTTACCAGAGGTTGATCAACGTAATCCTTATGCGGTCGTAGCGATTACGAAACATGGCGTTCAAATCGGACGTCGTCTCCAGCAAACTTTTGCCGCAAGTGATTTATATTACATGAGTAAATTTGAGCAAGGCGATGAAGAAGAAAAGCATATTCAACTATTTACGGGAACAGTGCGTCTACTATTGCCAGCTTTATTTAAACAATATAAAGGGTTGATTTTAATCATATCATTAGGTGCAGTCGTGCGAATGATTGCACCGATTTTAAAGGATAAAAAGACAGATCCTGGCGTTGTCGTTATTGATGATCGTGGGGAAAACGTGATTAGCGTCTTATCAGGGCATCTTGGTGGTGCCAATGAGCTGACACATGAGGTGGCGGCTGCTCTTGGTGCAAATCCTATTATTACAACAGCTTCGGATGTGCAAAAGACAATCCCTGTTGACTTATTTGGCGCACGCTTTGGTTGGGTATGGGATAGTGCAGATAAATTGACGCCTGTTAGTGCTTCCGTCGTGAACGAGGAGCATGTAGCCATTGTTCAGGAAACGGGTGAACGAGATTGGTGGATGCGTGACACACCGATGCCTGAGCAAATTAAAATATATCCTTCTACACAAGCAGCCATCGAGGCAACCCCTCATGCAACATTGTTAATAACAGACCGAATCATCGAACAAGAAGAAGAGGTTCTTCTAGAAAACGGTGTTATTTACCGACCAAAATCAGTTGTGTTAGGAATGGGCTGTAATCGTGGGACATCTGTGGAAGAAATTGAACAAGTCATTGATGACACCTTGGCAGAGCTAAAGCTTTCGAAAAAAAGTGTGAAAGCATTATGTACGATTGATTTAAAGAAAGATGAGCAATGTTTCCTTGATATTACCCAAAAATATGATTGGGAGTTCGTTACCTATACACCAGCTGAATTAAACGAAATCGAGTTCCCGTCACCCTCTGAAACAGTATTTAAATATACAGGAGCATATGGTGTTAGTGAACCAGCAGCTATGCGTTATGCAAAGGTCAACTCTCTTATTTTAGAAAAGAAAAAATCGGGTAATGCTACGATTTCAGTTGCTAGATACCTATTTTAAGGAGGAAATCCATGCAAACAAATCGTTTTGTACTGGCTGGTACGGGCAGTGGCGTAGGCAAAACTACTTTTACCATCGGGCTGATGAAGGCTCTACAAAATAAAGGAAAAGTGGTGCAGGGCTTTAAATGTGGCCCTGATTATATCGATCCAACTTATCATACAGCTGTAACAGGAAGAATATCTCGCAATATTGATAGCTGGATGTTCTCTCATGAGGCGGTACGTGATATTGTGGCACGTGCAAGTATGGATGCAGATGTCTCCATTATTGAAGGTGTAATGGGCTTCTATGATGGCAAAAGCCCGTTATCGGATGCTGGCTCCGCGGCAGATATTAGTGTAGTGACAGAGAGCCCTGTTATTTTAATTGTTAATTGTGCAAGCATGGCACGCAGTGTTGCAGCAGTTGTAAAGGGTTTTCAATTATTGTCAGATAAACCGAATATCGTTGGCGTTATTGCAAACCAAGTTGGCAGTGTCGGTCATTACGAAATTGCCAAGGCTGCAATTGAACAAGAATGTGGGATTCCTGTTATTGGCTATTTAAAACGTGAGGAAGGGATTGCTATCCCAAGTCGTCATTTAGGGTTAATACCAGCCATTGAAAGAGGCGAACTTGATTCATTTTTTGACAAACTAGGGGAGCTAATGGCAGATACCATTGACTTGGATCAATTGCTCGACTTAACAAAGGCCCCTAAATTACATGAATCAGGTCAATTATTTACAGAGGAGCCTTTGCAGGATATTTGTCTGGCTGTTGCGAAGGATGCGGCTTTTAATTTTTATTATGAAGAAAATTTGGCTTTATTACGTGCGAAAGGTGCGACAATCCGATTTTTCTCGCCACTTGCTAATGAGCCTGTCCCAGCAGAAGCAGATGGCTTGTATATTGGTGGTGGCTTTCCCGAGGAATTCGCGGAGACACTTGCTAAAAATGTAGCCGTTAAGAATTCCATAGTTGAAGCTATTGGTAAGGGATTACCAACATTAGCTGAATGTGGTGGCTTTATGTATTTAACAGAGGCTATTACAGATAGTCATGGTAAGCGTTATGACATGGTAGGTGTAATCCCAGGGGAAGTTGCAATGCAAACAAAGCTAGCAGCACTTGGCTACCGAGAAATTTTTGGCACAGCTGATAATTTTTTAATCGGTGAAGAGGAACAAGGGAAAGGTCATGAATTCCACTATTCCAAATATAGTGGCTCTCATAACACACCAGCCTACGAAACGGTCGGACGTTTTGGCAAAAAGCAAGAAGGCTATCAAGTTGGAAATTTAGTAGCTGGCTACACACATTTTCATTTTGTATCAAACCCAAAGCTTGTTGACAACTGGTTGACAGCTTGTAAGAAGGTGAAGAATGATGACTAATTATTTTCCTATTCATATCAATATTGAATATAAAACGGTTGTTATTGTAGGCGGAGGCCATGTAGCAACACAGAAGGTAGCATCTTTATTACCAGCAAATGCTCATATCGTCATTGTCAGTCCAACCTTACATGACGATTTACAGCCACTTGCTGAATCGGGGCAAATTACTTGGAAGCAAAAAGAGTTTGAACCGCGAGATTTGGATGATGCGATCCTCATTATCGCTGCAACGAATGTGACGGCTGTTAACGAAGCTGTCCAAGAGGCTGCACAGCATTGGCAATTAATCAATCGTACAGACATGCAAAGTGAAAGTGATTTTATTACCCCTGCTTCCGTTCGCCGTGGTCCTTTAGTGTTAACTGTCTCGACATCAGGAGCAAGTCCAGGACTAGCGCGCAAAATCAAAGCAGATTTAGAAGATCAATTCGATCAGGCCTATGAAGATTACGTATGCTTCTTACAGCAAGCACGATTAATGATTGCTGCCAAGTTTGATAAAGGTCCACAAAGACGGGCAGCATTACAAGCCTTACTAGAACCAAACATCCTTGCATGGACACGTCTTGGGGAGATGGATAGGCGTGAAGCATATTTACAACAACTATTGATGGGAGAAGAGCAATGAAGGATGGAATAGTTTATATCGTTGGGGCAGGCCCTGGAGATCCAAAGCTCATTACTGTGTATGGTCTGGAATGTATTCAAAAGGCTGATGTAATCGCCTATGACCGTCTTGTTAACCCTAAATTACTCGATTTTGCAAAAAAGGATGCAGAGCTTGTTTATTGTGGCAAATTACCAGGTAAGCATCACCTGATTCAAGATGAAATTAATGCATTACTTGTTGAGAAGGCACAGCAAGGCAAAGTTGTCACACGTCTTAAAGGTGGCGATCCCTTTGTTTTTGGTCGAGGTGCTGAGGAAGCAGAAATATTAAAAAGTCACGACATTGTTTATGAGATAGTGCCTGGTATAACAGCAGGTATTGCGGCTCCAGCTTATGCTGGGATTCCTGTTACACATAGAGACTTTGCTACAAGCTTTGCTCTTGTGACAGGGCATGGTCGAGAAGAAAAAGGGCAAGATTTTTTAAATTGGCCAGCATTAGCAACAGGTATTGATACCGTCGCTTTTTATATGAGTGTTGGGAATATTGCCTACATTGCCCAAAAGCTAATCGAAAACGGACGTAAGGCAACAACGCCTGTAGCGGTCATTGAGTGGGGAACAACTGCTCAACAACGGACCATAACAGGGCAGCTAGATGAGATAGCGGGCATTATTGAACGTGAAGGGTATCATAATCCTTCCATGATTGTAGTTGGCGAGGTTGTCAATGTACGTGAAAAAATTCAATGGTTTGAAGAGCAGGGACTTACCTTTTCGTAATCATCACATATGAAAAGTATAGGGAGGAAGCAACATGACAGTCATCGAAGCATTAAAAAAGCGTCGAGCAATTCGAAATTACACAACACAACCAGTAGAGAAAGAAAAAATTGAGCAAATTTTGCAAGCAGCTACCTATGCGCCAAATGACCGTATGCGTGAGCCTTGGCATTTTTATGTCATTCAAGATGAAGCGATGCAGCGTTATGAGGAAATGGCGAGTGCCTATTTACAAGAGCGTTTCCCAACCAAGCCAAATCTAGTGGAAAGCTCTTTAAAGGTTGTGCAAACAACACCCGTAGCCATTGTCGTTACTGCAGACATAGTAGAGGGCGATGCTGATGCGACAGCTGATAATGTCTTTGCAGTATGTAGCGCGATTATGTCGATGTGGCTGACAGCAGAAGAACTAGGTCTTGGCTTCGTCTGGCGTACACGTGGTGTCGGACTTGTGCATGATCCACGTATGCATGCGTTTATCGGTGCAAATGCCTCTCAAAAAGTAGTCGGTACGATATTTATTGGCTATCCACAAGAGCAGGAGCTGAACGATAAGAAGCGAACACCATTTGAAGAAAAGACAACATGGCTGTAAGGGGGCTATCAACATGGCAAGAAAAGGCTTGTTTTTAGTATATACAGGCGAAGGAAAGGGCAAAACGACAGCATCACTTGGTGTTACTTTACGTGCGGTTGGTCGTGGTTTAAATGTGCGCTATCTACAGTTCATCAAATCACCAGAGCGTACTTACGGAGAGCAAATTGCTCTTCGTAAGCTTGGTGTGGAAATGGAACAAATGGGTATTGGCTTTACATGGACAAAAACACCTGAGGAGCATCGTGTGGCATTAGCAAAGGCGTGGAAAAAAACGAAGGCAGCCCTGCAGGATGAAAGCATTGATTTATTGGTGCTAGATGAGTTAAACAATGCACTGGCTATTACCAAGTTTCCAATCGATGATGTTCTACCACTAGCAGAAGTCATGGAGGCCATTCAGCAACGCCCGTCGACGATGCATCTGGTTGTCACAGGAAGAAGTGCCAATCCTGCGTTCATTGCATTGGCTGATTTAGTGTCAAACATTGATGCAACAAAACATTACTATGATGAAGGTATTCCAGCGGTGAAAGGGCTTGAATTTTAAAGCATTTTTCATTGTTATTGAGTGAAGTATACTGGCGGAGTGAAGGCGAATACCCGCGGAACAAAGGCGAATACCCGGAGCGAAGGGAAATACCCGCGGAACGAAGAAATACCTGCGGAGCGAAGGGGAATACCCGCGGAACGAAGAAATACCCGCGGAGCAAAGGGAAATACCCGCGACCAGCGCTAGAATACCCGCGGAGCAAAGGGGAATACCCGCGACCAGCGCTAGAATACCCGCGGAGCAAAGGGAAATACCCGCGACCAACGCTAGAATACCCGCAGAACAAAGGCAAATACTTGAGCAATGCGATAGAACACCCACGTCACACCAATAATTACGGAGGAAAATGACTATGCCACCAGCTAAATCAATTATGATTCAAGGAACAGCTTCCGATGTTGGAAAAAGTATGATTTGTACGGCACTCTGTCGTATATTTTCGGATGATGGACTAAATGTCGTGCCGTTTAAATCACAAAATATGGCCCTCAATTCTTTTGTTACAAAGGATGGCGGAGAAATTGGCCGGGCACAAGGGGTACAGGCAGAGGCAGCTCGGGTTGTTGCGACGACCGATATGAATCCCATACTGCTAAAACCCAAGCAAGATATGATGTCAGAGGTCATCGTCCATGGCAAACATTTTTTAAATATGGATGCTAAAAGCTACCGCAATAATTTTGTACAGGAAGCGATGCCCATCGTTGAAAAATCAGTACGAACGCTACAAAATACATATGATGTCATCGTCCTAGAGGGGGCAGGTAGCCCAGCGGAGATTAACTTAAAGGATCGCGATATTGCCAATATGCGCATGGCACATTTAGCAGATGCAGCGGTTGTGCTTGTTGCTGATATTGATCGTGGTGGGGTCTTTGCCTCGATAATTGGCACACTGGCATTGCTTGATGAGGCGGAGCGAGCACGTGTCAAAGGACTAATCATCAATAAATTTAGAGGTATGCGAGAATTACTGGATGATGGTCTTGAATGGGTGGAGCGAGAAACAGGCATCCCTGTGCTTGGCGTTGTACCTTATCTAGATGTCAATATTGAAGCGGAAGATTCACTCGCTTTATCGTCATTACGCTTTAAAAAGCCAAAACCAGGGGAATTCGCCGTAGATGTGGCGATGATTCGTTTACCACGTATTTCAAACTTCACTGATGTCGATCCATTTTTCGACGAACCTGAAGTAGGGGTCCGTTTAATTGGCCATATCAACGAGTTAGGTACACCAGACTTACTCATTTTGCCAGGAACAAAAAGTACAATGGATGATTTAGCTTGGTTAAAGGCACAAGGCTTCGATCAAGCCATAGCCCATTTACGTGAACGAGGTACAAAAATTATCGGCATTTGCGGTGGTTTTCAAATGCTTGGTGAGACATTACTAGACCCAGATGCAGTGGAGGGAAATGGTGAATCGGCACATGGTCTTGGATTATTGCCAATGGAAACGATTTTTGTAGGCAATAAAAAAACGGTGCAAATGACAGGAACAAGAGGGCAGGATAGATTGACAGGCTATGAGATTCATCTAGGACGTACGAAAATTTTACGTGATGAGGTATCACCATTTTTACTGCTAGAGGATGGGCGAGAAGATGGCGCAATCAGTCATGATGAGCAAGTGATTGGTACGTATTTCCATGGTTTGTTCCATAATCGCACCTTTACCCGCCAGCTTGTTAATGAATTACGAGTGAAAAAAGGGTTAACGGCTTTACCAAGTGATGTGAAAAGTGACACAGAACGAAGAGAAGATGCCTATAATATGTTAGCCGAGCATGTTCGATCAAATCTTGATATGAAAAAAATATATGAAATTTTATCTATAGAGGTATCTGTATGACGAGAAAAGGACCATTAGCCATTAATTATGAGGCATTATGGCAGGAAGGCATGAAGGATTGGCATGGGATTATGCCTGAGCGTATGGTGAATGATCAGCTAGAGGAGCAATTTTGGATGCAATCCGTTGCTCGGAAAAAATTGGGTCAAACTGATCCCTATGCCGCACGCATTTTTCAGGAGCTTCAAAAATATATTGATCCTCAGCATTCCGTGTTAGAAATTGGACCTGGATGGGGTAATTATACGTTTCCATTGGCAGATAGAGTGAACAAGTTAACATGTGTGGATAGCTCTGAGAGCATTTTACATTACTTACAAGAGTGTATGCCTCAACAGGAGCACGTTTCATATGTGCATGCAAAATGGGAAAGTCTAGAAAGTGATAAGATCGAGCCACATGATATCGTCTTGGGTGTGAATTGTTTTTACCGTATGTATGAAATCAAAGCGGCCTTATCTCATATGAATCGATTAGCGAAAAAACGTGCCATTATTGGCATGACGACAGGGCCAATCCAGCCTCACTATGAGCGATTATATGAGAAGTATGGCTACGATATCAAATTCCCTCGCAGAGATTATATTGAATTTTTAAATTTACTGTATGAGATGGATATTTACGCAAATTGTGAAATTATACCATTAGAGCGCATTTATGAATATGAAAGCTATGAACAGCTTGTGACTACTCAAAGTAAAAAAATATTAAATAAAAACTTCAAGCAAGCACATGTAGAGGAATCGCTCCTACCGTTTATTGAAGAAAAAGATGGACGTTATTATTATCGACATGATTTTCATGCAGCGCTTGTTTCATGGCAACCAAGATAAATCGAGAAACCTTTGGAGAAAGCTGTTCACCAAAGGTTTTTCTTATTGGGAATGTTAGGGTACAATATAACGATAGAACAAGAAGTGAGGTGGCATATGTGCAGCTACATTTTTTAGGGACAGGCGCAGGCATGCCTTCAAAAGAACGAAATACGAGTGCCTTGATGGTAAAGCTATTAGATGAAGTAAGTGAAATGTGGCTATTTGATTGTGGGGAGGCGACGCAGCATCAAATCTTACACACCTCGTTAAAGCCCCGGAAAGTAACGAAAATTTTTATTACGCATTTGCATGGTGATCATATTTTTGGATTGCCAGGGTTTTTAAGTTCTCGTTCCTTTCAAGGAGGGGACGAACCTCTAACGCTCTTCGGCCCACCAGGTTTACAGCAATGGATTGAACAAACTTTTGCTTTATCCAAAACACATTTAACTTATCCTTTGCACTTTGTAGAAGTGCATGAAGGTATTATTTTTGAGGACGCGCATTTTACAATCCATGCAAAGGAACTGCGTCATGTTGTGCCATGTTATGGGTATCGTATTGAACAAAAGGATTTACCTGGCGAATTATTAATTGACAAAGTACAAGCTCTTGGCGTTCCAAAAGGGCCATTGCTTGGAAAATTAAAAAACGGACATGATATCGTGCTTGAAAATGGAGATGTTATCCAAGCGAAAGACGTTGTTGCACCTGCCAAAAAAGGCTTCACTCTGACGATTTTAGGTGATACTAAATACTGTGAAGAAGCCATTCAACTATCAATGGATGCTGATATCATTGTACATGAAGCAACCTTTGACAGCACAACAACCGATTTAGCAGCCAGCTATGGTCATGCTACAAATGTGGAAGCCGCAAAGGTGGCACAGCGAGCTAACGCACAGTATTTACTATTAAACCATTTAAGTGCCCGCTTTCTGCCACACGATTTACCTCAATTTTTGACAGAAGCACAGGAAATTTTCCCTCAAACGCTACTAACATCGGATCAAGCCATATTTACTTGGCAAAACAATCAATTAATTTAATAACATAACATCTATTATTTGAGCATTCATCTAATAGATGTTTTTTTATTTGTAGGTCTAATCGTGCAAGTACAAGAAGCATAGCAATCCTTTGAAGACATCATAATGAATCTAGCTCAACGACAGAAATTGCTGCTAGCACTGAGGAAGTAAATCCAACAGCCGAAAATCTTCAACTATTAGCAGGCAAATAGAAAGGATAAAAGGAAAAATATAGTACGATAAATCACTTTATTCCCGTATAATTGAAAAAAGGGGTGTGGTTAAAATGAATCAACAAAAAATGCCACCAGCACTATTGCGATTAATCGTCATATTTCCAAATGTGCTGAGCTATTTATTATTAGTTGGTCTAATTATTTTTGTTATAACAAACTATGAAACGTTGAAAGCGACAAATAACTTAACCGTTTGGATTATTTTTATTGTCGTATTAGCACCAGCTGCTACATACACGACTTTTAGTATCGTGAAGAAGATTAGGGCAGGACATATGTAAAAGCATAGACGTGTTATCACTAGAACATTTACTAGAGGTAACACGTTTTTTTTGACAAGTCTAGTCGAGTCGATTATATTTTTGTTAGTCATAACTAACATTTAGGGGGAGTTTAGATTGAAAAAAGATACAAAAGATAAAATTCTTACTGCAGCTACAAGTTTAATGACTGAGAGGGGCTATTCGAATGTCTCTGTAAAAGATATTGCTATAGTAGCTGGTGTTAGTGAAATGACTGTTTTCCGTCATTTCGAAACAAAAATGGGGATCCTTCATGCTGTGCTACATAAACATTCTTATATCCCATACTTCGAACAATTTTTTTCTCAAAACTTATCAGGAGACGTAGCGAATGACTTAAAGCAAATTGCCAACACTTATTTAGCTTTTATGGAAAAAAATAAACCGATTTTTCTTATTACGACACAAGATAGAAGTATGCTACCTGAATTAATGAATACTATTTCTAATAATCAAACCCAACAGTTACAACAATTAGTAGCAGCTTATTTCCAATATCAAATCGAACAAGGCAAGATAAGGGAGATAGATACAAAAGCGCAGGCCATTGTATTTTTAACGAGTCTTTTTGGTTTTTTTGTATCAAATGCTTTATGGGAGCATCATTTTTTAAAAGATCAAAAGGATTCTTTTGTTCAACATTTAGTAGCTACTTTTGTGAGTGGAATCAGTATATAGCTTTCACTCACTTAGCTACACAAAATTTTTTAAGATAAAATGTTAGTTATCACTAACTAACGTATTAGGAGGAATTCATATGCACGAAAAAAGAAGTGTACTAGTAGCTATTTTACTATCCGCAGCATTTGTGTCTATTCTCAATCAAACATTATTACTCATAGCGATGCCGCCAATTATGGAAGATTTCAAGATTGATGCCAATTTAGCTCAATGGCTCACGACTGTGTATTTATTGACGAACGGTATTCTCATACCGATTACAGCTTTTCTAATTGGACGTTTTTCAAATCGTTTGCTGTTACTAGTTGCCCTAACTTTATTTAGTGTCGGTACTTTATTAGGCGCATTTGCACCATCTTTTACAGTTTTACTTGTTGCAAGAGTCATTCAAGCGTCTGGAGCAGGAGTTATTATGCCATTAATGCAAACCATTTTATTAACGATGTATCCGAAAGAAAATCGAGGGTCCATTATGGGATTAGCTGGTCTTGTTACAGGTTTTGCACCAGCAGTTGGTCCAACTTTATCAGGATGGATTTTAGCGCATCTTACATGGCGCCACCTATTTTTTACTGTATTACCTGTCTCGGTCATTGTATTGACACTAGCCACAATTTTCATGAAAAATGTAACGACTAAAAAAGAGGGGCAGCTAGATGGTCTTTCCATCGTGTTTTCTTCGTTAGGGTGGGGAGGCTTGTTATATGGTTTCAGTATAGCAGGAGCCGTTGGATTCCAATCCATGCAAGTTCTCTTACCAATCGTGGTTGGAGGGATTATGTTAGTTCTATTTATTTGCCGTCAGCTTCAATTGCCAATACCGATGCTTGAATTTCGTGTGTTTCAATCTACAATCTTTTCCGTCACAACCTTTTTATCCAGTTTGGTCTATGCGCTTATGGTCGGTACGCAAATACTGTTAACATTTTATATTCAAAACGTTCGTCAACTGTCTGCACTTGAAACAGGGCTGGTGTTATTGATAGGCGCACTTGTGATGGGCTTTATGTCGCCAGTGACAGGTAAAATTTTCGATAAAGTTGGAGGGAAGGGTTTGGCACTAGTTGGATTTACAAGTATTTTACTAGGGTCAAGTATATTAATTGGGCTATCGATGAATACGAAACTTTGGGTCCTTGCAGTGCTGTTTACCATGATTTCCTTTGGTATTTCAATGATCATGATGCCTCTCACAACGGCGGGTATGAACGCTTTACCTACACATTTGATGGCACATGCGACAGCGATGAATAGTACACTGCGTATGGTTGGAGGTGCGTTAGTCACTGCATTATTAGTAACAATCATGAGTACAGTAACTGCTAACCAACAGCAAATGGGTGTAGCTGATGCAATGTTAAACGGGATTCGTTCAGCTTTCATTGCGACAACAATATTGAGTTTCATAGGACTACTATTGTCACTGTATTTGAGAAAGGAACCAAATGTTTCTTAACCATTATGTTCTTCAGTTTCTAATGCGCATAAAATGAGCCTATCTAGAGAAACTAATGGGAGAAGGGTCTTCACTGTTTTATGAAAGAGAGGTGCTTGTTGTGAATCCAATAAATTGTGATTTTTCACCGATGAAAGAAACATTAAAGGAAGAGCTTCTCCAAGTAATTATGTCATTACAGCACAGTGTACAAGAAATGGATACAGATACAAATTGCCTCCTTGGTAATTTTGAAAAAATTAAAGAAAAATTTTTGACAATTGAAATGAAGGCGGCCACGTTTTATTTAAATTGTTATCTTTCCCCGTTTACAGAAAAGTATCCGGAACTATCACATAGTGTTCAAAATATGTCTTCCAGAAGACATGGTGGTTTAATTGTTATTCAACGACAGGATGCGTTAGAGAATCTGATACGACCTGGCATCCATATTGGTGCAGACTTAACTCATTCTTTATTAGAATCTATTTTCTTTCCTGGTAATCCGCTACATGATGGAGCAGTACTCGTAAATCAAAATCAAATTGAATCGGCTGCAAATGTTTTGCCACTGTCAGAGCGTTATACAGGAGAGAAAAAATTAGGAACAAGGCATCGTGCTGCATTAGGATTAAGTGAGTTGAGTGATGCCCTTGTTATGGTTGTATCTGAAGAAACAGGTAGAATTTCTTTTGCTTTTCAAGGCAATTTATATCCCATTTCAACGCATGGCATCATATAGGGACCTTCCCTATGTAAAATATATCTCAAATTCGAGATATTTTCCTTGCGTAGTTGTCACTTGCGTGGTAAAGTGATGATAGAAGGGAGGATGAAGTGATGAGAAATCATACAATAGGCACCTTAACATGGATTCGCATGATGCGCTTTACAACACAAAGCAATCAGTTATCGAATGAATTTTTAAAACGTTTTGATTTAACAACAGCACAATTCGATGTGCTAATCCAAATTAAAACCTATGCACCTATTACGCAGTCACAGTTAGCAGAGAAAGTAACTGTCACGCAAGGTGGTATGTCTCGCATGCTTGTGCGACTTGAAAAAGAGGGACTAATCGAGCGTAAGCAAAATTGGAAGACGAAAACCATCTCATTGACGGTAAAAGGGGAGCAGATGATAGATGCAGCGACACCTAGTCAGCTTCACTTCCAGTCCTCATTTTTTGAAGAAGCATTAACTGAAGAAGAAATGAAAGCTTTATATATAGCGATGACAAAGATTGAAAAGCATAGCCGAGAAAAAAAATTGCCACCAGCGTGATTTTTTTTTAAACATTCACTTGCTTAGTCAAGTGAAAAAATTAAGGAGGAGAATACAAGATGAACAAATTGAGTGGACACCATCATATATCTATGCTAACGAAAAACGGCAAACAAAATAATCATTTTTATACAAAAATTTTAGGATTAAGACGTGTGAAAAAAACAGTGAATCAGGACTCACCATCGATGTATCACTTATTTTATGGTGATTTAACAGGAGCTGCTGGTACAGAATTAACATTTTTTGAAATGCCTGTTGCAGGACGCACAGTGCGAGGGACAAATGCCATTACACGCATTGGCTTACTCGTACCAAGCTATGAAAGCTTACTTTACTGGAAAGAACGTTTTCAACAGCTAGGGGTTGAACATAGTGACATAGCTACTTATGCAGGGAAAGAAGCCTTATTTTTCGAAGATCATGAAGGCTTACGCATGGTGCTGTTAAACCATCGAGGGCAGGAAACGCCTGCTCAATGGCAACCTTGGGATGGCAATGACATTCCTGAAAAACATCGTATTTTAGGTATGGGAACGGTTGAAATGACTGTGCGTTATTTACAACGAACAGTAAATTTACTACAAGATTTATTTGGCTATACAGTTGTTTCAGAAAATGATAAAGAAACCGTTTTGCAATCGATTGAAGGAGAAGTCCTTGGAGAGATTGTCGTCAAAGAATTGGAAGGACCAAGTGAGAAACCAGGGAAGGGCAGTATTCATCACCTTGCCTTACGTGTAGCAAATGCCGAGGAGCTACAGGAATGGGATACAAAAATTAAGGAGCAAGGTTTGGATAGTACAGGTGTCGTTGATCGTTATTATTTCCAAAGTCTTTATTTCAGGGATCGCAACGGCATTTTATTTGAAATGGCAACTGATGGCCCAGGGTTTATTGTGGATTCTACAGTAGAAGAACTTGGAAAAGAACTAGATCTGCCGCCATTTTTAGAAGAGAAACGAGCAGAAATTGAAGCGATTTTAGAACCACTCGATTAAGGAGAGAAAATAAGATGGAAAAATATCGTATTGATCAATCTCAAGGACTTGAATTTGGACTGTATTCTTTAGGGGATCATATTCCTAATCCGTTAACAGGCGAGCGTATTTCTGCTCAGCAACGACTAAAAGAGCTAGTTGAGGCTAGTCAATTAGCGGAACAAGCAGGCATCGATGTATTTGGTGTTGGTGAAAGTCATCAATCTTATTTTACAACACAGGCACATACGGTCGTGTTAGGCGCCATTGCGCAAGCAACATCGAAAATTAAATTATCTAGCTCAGCTACGGTATTAAGTGTCTCAGATCCTGTGCGTGTATATGAGGATTTTGCCACAATTGATTTATTATCAGATGGTCGTGCAGAAATTGTGGCAGGCCGTGGTTCGCGAGTAGGGGCATATCACTTGCTAGGTGTTGATTTACAGGACTATGAGGAAATTTTTGAGGAAAAATTAGAACTACTCATGAAAATAAATGACGAGGAGCTTGTGACGTGGGAAGGTCAATTCCGTCCGCCACTCCATCATGCTCAAATTTTACCGCAGCCGAAAAATGGTTCCTTACCAATTTGGAGAGCTGTCGGTGGACCACCTGCCAGTGCCATCAAAGCAGGGTATATGGGAATCCCGATGATGCTAACGACATTAGGAGGTCCTGCTGTAAACTTTAAGCCATCTGTAGATGCTTATCGAGAAGCAGCAGAGCGAAAAGGCTTTGATCCAAATGAATTACCTGTTGCCACAACGAGCTTATTTTATGTAGCAGACACTACGAAAGAGGCGTTGCAAGGTATGTATCCACATTTAAACGGTGGTTTCCAAGCGATTCGTGGTGGAGGCTATCCAAAACAACAATTTGCTCAGGCTACAGATACACGTGATGCCTTAATGGTCGGTAGTAAAGAACAAATTATTGAGAAATTACTCTATCAATATGAGCTATACGGCATGCAACGTTTTATGGCACAAATCGATTTCGGTGGGGTGCCATTCGATAAAATCATGAAAAACATTGAAATCATCGGCAACGATATACTTCCGGCGATGAAAAAATATACAGCAAAGTAAGGAGTGTTTAGCAGTGAAAATTGTCGCACTTGCCGGTTCCAATGTCGGCTCAAAAACAAGAACAGCCACGCACAAAATGGTGGAAATAGTACAAGAAAAATACCCAGAGCACGAAATAACACTACTGGATTTGGCTGAATACCAGCTTGTATTTAGTGATGGCCGCAATTACTTTGACTATGATGGTGATACAAAATATGTTACTGAAACCATTATGGCTGCAGATGCCATCGTTATTGGCACACCAACATTCCAAGCGTCTATTCCTGCTACATTAAAAAACATCTTTGATCTATTACCAGTTAACGCCTTTCGCGATAAAGTAGTCAGCGTCATTGTCACAGCAGGTACATCGAAGCATTATTTAATGGTGGAGCAGCAATTAAAGCCGATTCTCGCTTATATGAAAGCTCACATCGTTCCTACCTATGTATTTATAGAAGAAAAAGATTTTTTACGCAAAGAAATAGTTAATGATGATGTCCTTTTCCGTTTAGAACGGTTAGCAGAGGATACAGTAATGGTAACAGACGCATTTGCAGAAATTCGTGCGAAAAAAGATGCTGAATACGATTTTTAAAGACTAGTAGAAACGCTGTGTAGTAGTATGACACAGCGTTTCTTTTTGATGTTAATGCTAGCAGTTGGACCACTGAAACCATCGTGCATGCCCATCTGGTCTTTCCATTGTACGAATCGATTCAACGGTGCCGTGATTGATAAAATCTTGATGCAGCTGTAAGTCAAATAAATTGTTATAGCAATGATAGAGAGGGCGTTCCATGCTTATCTCTTTTAATTGCTCGATTAATGCATGACGTGATTCTAATGGCATTTGGTTGGCGACATGTGTATGATAAACAACTAACATTGCCTCCTGTTCTATTGTTTGACTGAGCTCTTTGACTAGTTGAATAGCATCACCTTTTATCAACTGAATATTTAACTTATGGAAGATAGGAAGAGCTTCATTAAACAACAATCGACGTTCATGGTGTTCTGGCCAAATTAAAGCTTGCAGCCATTGACTATCTTCCTCACGACGGAGATCAATTGGATTTAAATCGATACCTATTCTTTTACAAACGACGGGAGAGTTTGTAAGAGAAATAGGAAGTGTTTCACCACGATTTTCTGAGGACAACACGACAGCATTTTTAGTATTGGTAATGGACAATTGTTGATTGTAACAATAATTGTAATGATCCATGCCAAGCTGAAGACCTGCACTTGCGCCAATTTCTATTAAGGCTAATGGTTGTTGGTGTTTGTTGTAAATTTCTGTCATCATTGGGTAGAGATAGGCACAGCGTCGAATTTCGTTGGTTTGCACAAGTTTTTCTTGAAACACTATTTTCAACTCATCTACATGCGCCAATACAAATGCTTTAAAAAAAGGAAATGCCTTCTGTATTGGATGAGGAGTGGCAGTGAAAGATGCATAAAAATTTCTTAAAGGGTCTTTAGAAGAAGCTAACAAATAATGAACCGCTGCTAACAATAAATTTGGCGCAGGTTGATTTTGTGGGATAAAGGTGGCAATGTCTAACAAATCCCAATCATCGGCAATTTTATTGGCTAAATGTTCATATAGCGGACTCGAGCCTTCACATTCATGTTTGGCAAAAATACGAAATTGACGACTTAGTGTAGTGTGCGGCATATAGTTTTCTCTCCTTTGTAGTAACATAATCTAGTTAATTTTCAGTCTATTCTTATTGTATAATTTAGTAAATTAAATATATTTAATGAATTTAATTAAGAATTTTAATCGAAGAGGTGAGATTTTGGAATATAAGTGGATACAGTCTTTTATAGTAGCAGCCCAAACGTGTAATTTTAGAAGTGCAGCGGAACAATTACATTTATCACAACCGAGCATTACGGTTCATATTCAGCAATTAGAGGAATATCTACATGTACAATTATTTAAGCGCGAAAAAAACCGTGTACAATTAACGGACGCTGGGAAGTTATTTCAACTTGAGGCACAGCAAATGATCAATCAGTGGGAACAAAGTATTGAACGTATTCGATTAGCAAGTAAAGGCGTTCAAGAAAAGGTCATTATTGCCATAACTCCTTTAATGGTTGAAACGATTTTGCCTCATGTTTTGTATCAGTTTATCAACGACAACCCCACTCTTGAAATATCAATTTTAGTTGAGGATTCAGCTAAAATTGAAGATTTAGTAAATCAAGATAAAGCACATATCGGTATTTCCTTATTACCAACACGCTATCGACATTGGCATCAAGATTTGCTGATTGATAGTCCTCTAGAGTTAGTGATGCCACTAGATGCGTACGATGATGAAACAGGAACCTATATTGATTTTGAGGAACTATTTCAAACGTACACTTTATTTACGCACCATCATCCAACAATTTGGGGAGAGCTTCTACATAAATTAAGAGAAAAATACGTTTTGACGAAGCAAGTATCCATTTCTCAATCTTATGTGGTAAAAAGATTAATAAAAGATGGGCTAGGTATGTCTTTTCTACCTCGTATGATTGTCAGAAAAGAACGGATGGAGGGGCGGTTTAATATTGTTCCTTTTGAAGATTTCCCATTACCGAGTGTGCCTGTGTACCTTTTTTATAAAGAATCAGCCCAAGTTCCAGCTACATTAATAGAGTTATTGCAGACAAGAAATTATTTATAAGTCACATGATGTTCAAAAATAATAGGATTACTATTCAGTTGATATGTAAGGGTTTTCACTGAAAATAGCTCCTTGTGCTATGATAGATAGTAGAAAGTAAGGGGGCAATGCACATGGTATTTTCTCTTTTTAGAAAAAAGAAAGAGGCACAGCCATTAAAAAATAGAGTGGAATTTTGCATCACAAATTTGTCTTTAGGTGCGGCAGATGCGTATGATGTATTAATGGAACGTGATGATATTGACATAGAGGAATCTGGCTGTACTTCACATTGTGAAATTTGTGAGCAAAGTATTTTTGCAATTGTGAATGGGGAAATTGTCACAGCTGATGATGCTGAGGCGTTAGTACAGGCTATTGATGAAGAATTAAAACATAATCCACTAATCTAAAACAGCTTGATACATGAACTGCCCCGTAAAAGTTAGCTTGATGTTAACTTTTACGAGGCAGATCATACATGGCAAGCTGTTTTTGATTGAGATTAGTTTACCAACCACGAACATATTGTACGGGTGGTTGTATTTCTTCATCTAATTCTTTAGCCGCATGTAATGGCCAGTAAGGTTCACGTAGTAAGACACGAGCTAAGAATATTAAATCAGCACGATTATTTTGGAGGATTTCTTCGGCTTGAATAGCTGTTGTAATTAGGCCAACTGCACCGGTAGGGATGTCAGCTCCATGTTTAATTGCTTCCGCTTGTGGCACCTGATAGCCAGGAAAGACATTGATGGCTGCTGATACAACACCGCCTGTTGACACGTCTACTAAATCAACACCTTGTGATTTCATCCAGCGGCTAAAGACGATAAAGTCTTCCATTGTCGTGCCATCTTCAGCGTAATCTTCCGCAGAGACACGTACTAATAATGGACCATCCCAGACACTACGTACCGCATCGATGACTTGACGAAGAAAACGATAGCGATTTTCCTGTGAGCCACCGTATTGATCATCACGTTTATTCGTAGCCGGTGATAAAAATTCACTGATTAAATAGCCATGTGCGCCATGTATTTCTAGTACATCAAAGCCAGCTTTTGCAGCGCGAACTGCAGCTTGTTTAAATGCTTCTACTACATAGTGAATGTCATCTTCTGTCATTTCTGTTGGGGTTTTATAGTCTTGACTAAAGGCAATGGCAGATGGGGCAAAAATTTCGCCGTCAACTGTTGCTTTACGTCCAGCGTGAGCAAGCTGGATACCTGCTTTAGCACCATATGCTTTCATACCTTCCACTAGTCGATGCAAGCCATCAATGTGTGCGTCGTCCCAAATGCCTAAATCTTTGTTGGAGATACGACCTTCTGGTACAACACCTGTCGCTTCTAAAATAATTAAACCTACTTGACCAGCTGCTCGTGTCGCATAATGGACCAAATGAAAAGGTGTGACCATGCCATCATCCTGAGCAGAGTACATACACATAGGTGCCATGACAACACGATTTTTTAAGGAGATGGATTGCAATTGATATGGTTCGAATAATTTACTCAAAATAAAGCCCCCTAATTCCTAGTAATACACTCTATTTTGCACCTAATGTTATCCATTTGCAAGTGAACGAGATCGCGCCTCCGCTTCTTTAATACAAGCCTCGATCGCTTCATTAAATTGATATTGCTCTAGTGCTTGAATTCCAGCCTCTGTCGTACCACCTGGACTTGTTACTTTTTTACGTAAGACATCCGGTTCATCTACTGATTGCTTCAGCATTTCAGCAGTGCCCGCGAGTGTTTGCGTCATCAGTAGTCGCACCGTATCTTTCGATAGCCCTACCTTCGTACCTACACGTTCAAAGGCCTCCATTAAATAATAAATGTAAGCAGGGCCACTACCTGAAAGGGCTGTTACAGCATGTAACTGATCCTCATCCACCTCTATAACGGAGCCGACAGCCTCTAGCAACTGGAGGAAAATAATGCGCTGTGCAGGGGAAACTTCGTTATTGAATGCAATGCCACTTGCTGACATACCAATTGTGGCAGAAGTATTTGGCATCACACGTGCCACTGGGCGACTCCCTAAAAATTCTGTAATGGTGTCGATGGCGATACCCGCTAGAATTGACAGTATAGCAGATTGCGCTGTAATTTTTGGTTTTAGGTCACGCATCGCAGCAACGGCATCTTTTGGCTTCATCGCTAAAATGATAAGATCTGCCTGTTGATAAATGGCGTGATCAAAAATGCAATGAACGCCATATGTTTCATGTAAGAAATGTAAACGTTCTTTGTCTGAGCGATTGGTGACGTAAATTTCTTGTGGTGTAAATACTTTTTCCTTAATCCAGCCTTGCATCAATGCTTCTGCCATGGAACCTGCACCGATAAATAATATTTTTTTCATGAACAAAACCTCCAGTTCAAAATAAAAAAGCGCTCTCGTCCTTATCTCTAAGGACGAAAACGCTCTCGTTTCCGCGGTACCACCTTTGTTTGCCAAATGTTGGCACAACTCTAAACCCTCTTATCGCAAGGGAAACGGTTATGTTTGCATAACTGCTCAGAAGTAGGTTCGGTAATGGGAGCGGGTGATGTTACTCTCAGCAAATGTAACACTCTCTAACACCTTCACCAGTTACGTACTCGGCTTCGTCAACGCACAAAAATAATTAGATTATTCAAAATTATAGTGAGGAATTAGCAAGCTGTCAACAGGAGGATGACGAAAACAGAAAAAACTTGTAAAATAGAATGAATCAGTATTCACTAGTGCGTTAAAAGGGGGAGACAACTTTGTCTATAGTCAAAATAGAAATACCAACACCCTATGAAGTAGGAGATGTCAATGCATTTGTTGTAAAAGGAGATGCACTCAGCATTTTTGATGTTGGACCAAAAACAATGGAAGCCTATGATGCTTTGAAATGGGGGATTCGAGCAGCTGGCTTTGATATGCGAGATATTGAACAGGTTGTGTTAACCCATCATCATCCTGATCATGCTGGTTGGGTCGATGCCTTTCCACATGCAGAAATTTTAGGGCATGCTTATAATGATAAATGGCTTCGTCATGATGAAGATTTTTTACGCTATCACGAGCAATTTTACAGTGAACGTTTGTTTGAGCATGGTGTACCACAAGAATATATTCTAAGTAGCGTACATGTTCGTCGTGAATTAGAGCTTGTGGGTGAACGTCCATTGACACAAATTTTGGCTGATGGAGATGAAGTGCCTGGTCATCCAGGATTAAAGGCGATTGAAACATTAGGGCATGCACAAAGCCATTTTATTTTTTGGGATGAAAAAACGCATCATGTCATTGGTGGCGATTTATTACTGGAAAAGATCACACCCAACCCATTAATAGAGCCACCATTGGATCGTTCATTGATACGTACTAAAGCGATACTGCAATATAATCAATCACTTGAAATTTTACGCCAATTGCCTGTTAAAATGATGCATACAGGGCATGGGGCAGAGCTAGAGGATATTCCCTATCTAATTGATAAACGATTAGAGCGTCAGCATCAGCAATCATTGAAAGTTTATGAGTTACTTGGAGACGATCAATTAACCGTTGTACAAGTAACAAAACGTTTGTATCCAGCTATTTTCCAGCGTCAGCTTGGTTTAACTTTGTCCAAAACACTTGGTCATTTAGATTATTTAGAGGCCAATGATTATGTTACGTCAACGAAGACGGAAGAAGGTATCTATTTATTTCAAAGGAAGTAGGTTTATGCATGAATAACGATAAAAAGACGATCTTCGTGACAGGTGCAACAAGTGGTGTAGGCTTAAAAATAACAGAATTACTAGTAGCTCAAGGTCATACAGTTTATGCTACAGGTCGCAATGCTGTTGCCCTAAAGGTATTAGAACGTTTAGGAGCCCATGTCATCCAAGCTGATTTAACCAATTTACATACACTAGATGGTGTTTGTGCACAGCTCCCACCGATTGATGTTGCCATTCTTTCAGCCGGTGTAGGAAAGTTTGCTGTTGCCCCTGCTTTGAATGACGAGGATATTGCTCAAATGATTGAATTGAATGTTAGTGTGCCTATCTATCTTGCTAAACGATTAGCTTCTACCATGATGAAACGGAATCATGGCCATCTAATTTTTATTGGCTCACAGGCAGGGAAGGTCGCAACGCCAAAAGCAAGTGTGTATGCTGCCACTAAACATGCCATTGTTGGCTTTACAAATGGGCTACGCATGGAGCTAGCTCCGTATAATGTAAATGTGACTGCCATCCATCCTGGCCCGATTGATACACCATTTTTAGACAAGGCAAGTGATGCAAGTGGCTATCGGGAATCTATAGGTAGATTTTTATTATCAGCTGAAGAAGTTGCACAAGCGACAGTGAAAACGATTGAACGCCCAGTTCGTGAGGTTAATTTACCTAGAATCATGGGATTATCGAGCAAATTGTATGCATTGGCTCCTGCAACCATTGAATTTTTGGGCAAATCCCTTTTCAATAAAAAATAGTAAATAATCAAACTGTAAACATACTCAATGAGCGTGTCTACAGTTTTTTCCTATTTTCGTGAAATTGTTGATATAGTAGTGAAGATGAAGCCGTGAAAAGGAGAAAATAATGTATACAATTGGGCAAGTTGCTAAATTTTTAGGCGTTTCTAGAGATACTTTAAAATTTTATGAGGAAAAGGAATTAGTAAAGCCTCAGCAAAATAGCGAGAACGGATATAGAAAATATAATCATTTTGATATTTATGATATAACAACAGTCAACTTTTATAGAGAGATTGATTTTGAAATTAAAAAAATTCAGGAGTTAAGAAAAGGCAAGAGTATAGATGGCATCCAAGCATTATTAGAAGAGAAAGAACAAGAAGTATTAGAGGAGATCGCTTATAAAAAACGGTTATTAAAAAAACTCCAGATTGTGAAAGAAGATTGCCAAAAAATTAAACAATATTTAGGAACATACACTGTAAAAGAAATGAAACCGTTAGCAATAATGGGCGAAATAGACCATTATACAGCTTATGATGAATATGACACGCTAAAAGACAACACAGATAGTTTAAAAAAAGCAGCAATCCTTACATCATTAAGAAGAGTAATACGCTTTAATGATGATGGTATGGTAGAAGATAAATTTATGATTGTCAGGAAAATAGAAGAAGGTGATAACGCAGTAGAAGGCGAAATTTTATCGCACCCCAAATGTATGTATACAGTCGTTGAAGATGGGAGATGGTCGACGGGTGGCAATAATACTGACGAGAAAGTGGAAGCGAATATAAGAAAGATAGCCAAAGAAAAGGGCTATGAACTTGGAGGGCTTGTTTATATTAATTTATTGCTTGCCACCTATGAGGAAGGGCTTGAACGTATTTTTTTAGAAATGTATGTACCGATTGAAGAGAAACACTATTGACCTGTGAGCAACCCCCAGGTTTATGCTGAAGATAATCGCAACGAAACGGGGGATTTGCATGAGTAAAAACAAAAAGCTAAAAAGACCAGTAGCCAGTTTTATTTTGTTAACCAATGTTATTTTTTGGCCACTTTTTTGTCTTGTAGGAGCCGTCAAGCTGTTAGGTTTTCCTAACTGGGTTTTTGATGTAGTACGCTCTCTATCAGCTTGGTCATCAACCTTTGCCTTTATAATATTGTTCAAAAAAATCTATCCAGGACAGAGCTTTATACACTTTGTGAAACAAAAATTTAAGTATAAGCTTAAATTTTCTGTAATTGCTTCTGTGCTAATCATACAAGCCTCTATCTTTTTGATTATTTTACTTCTTGTCATGAATAATCATGAAACAGACGCTATTTTTACGCTCACATCATGGGGTATGATAAGCTATTATTTTTTTAGAAATCTATCGTCTGGACCACTAGGTGAAGAATTAGGATGGAGAGGCTTTGCGCTGCTAGAGCTTCAAAAGAAGTATTCACCATTACTAGCTGCCATCATCATAGGTTTTTGGTGGGGGTTGTGGCATTTACCCATTTGGTTTACGACAGGGTTTATGGGCATGGCTTTAATCAAATATAGTTTATTCTTTATGATATCGATCATTGCGACAACCATCATGATGGCAGTATTTTACAACATCAATCAGAATTTAATCATTCCCATAATCATTCATCAGTTCTTTAATTTCTTTATTGGTTCCATCAATGGAAACCTAGTTGATTTAATCATGTATAACGCCATTTTATATTCAGTAGTGGTAATACTACTCATCCTGATTAATCCAAAGCAAGTCTTATATGGGAAGCGATAACTAGAAAAGAATCCAGTTTGTATAATGGATTCTTTTTTATTGTCCGTTGCTAAATTTATATAGTATACATTTATGCATATAGTGAAAAAACGTTTTTTTGAGTGAATATTATCGGTTTCCACTATGACTTACTGTATGGTATTACTTCCTTGTGACAATAAAAATAAAAGTCTTTTAATTTATAAAAATACACTTGTATTTATTTTTATAACATGATACTATTCGTGTATAAACTTTTAAATATATGTATAAACATACATATCTATAGAGCAATGGAGGCGCATTTTAATGGCAAATAAAAAAGTTGTATTAGCTTATTCAGGCGGACTTGATACTTCGGTAGCAATTCCATGGTTAAAAGAACAAGGTTGGGACGTTATTGCAGTATGTCTTGACGTTGGTGAAGGGAAAGATCTTGAATTCGTAAAAAATAAAGCTCTACAAGTTGGAGCAATTGAATCATATATGGTTGATGCAAAAGATGAATTTGCAGAAGGATATGCACTTATCTCATTACAAGCGCATACATGGTACGAGCAGAAATATCCATTAGTATCTGCTCTTTCTCGACCACTAATCTCAAAAAAATTAGTAGAGATTGCTAATCAAGTAGGTGCGGACGCTGTTGCTCATGGTTGCACAGGAAAAGGAAATGACCAAGTTCGTTTTGAAGTTTCTATTAAAGCATTAAATCCTGATCTAGAAGTATTAGCACCAGTTCGTGAATGGGGCTGGAGCCGTGATGAGGAAATCGAATATGCGATGAAACACAATGTACCGATTCCAGCAACATTAGATTCTCCATTTTCAATTGACCAAAACTTATGGGGACGTGCCAACGAAGCAGGAATTATGGAAGATCCATGGGTTTCTCCACCAGAAGAAGCTTACGGCTTAACAGTTTCTGTTGAAAATGCACCAGATGAAGCAGAATATGTGGAAATCGAATTTGTTGCTGGTAAACCAGTTACATTAAACGGAAAAGAAATGAAACTTGCTGATTTAATTCAAGAATTAAATGCTGTAGCGGGTGCACATGGCGTAGGGCGTATCGACCACGTGGAAAATCGTCTAGTCGGAATTAAATCTCGTGAGGTTTATGAAATTCCAGGTGCTAAAGTGCTGTTAACAGCTCATAAAGAACTTGAAGATTTAACGCTTGTAAAAGAATTAGCTCACTTCAAGCCAGTGATTGAGAAAAAATTATCGGAATTAATTTACGATGGTTTATGGTTCTCACCTTTACGTGATGCACTTGAAGCATTCCTTGCTGAATCACAACAGTATGTGAATGGGACAGTACGTGTGAAACTATTCAAAGGGCATGCGATTGTAGAAGGACGTAAATCACCGAATTCATTATACAATGAAAAATTAGCAACTTATTCGAAGGAAGATCAATTCAATCACGCTTCCGCTGTAGGCTTTATTGAATTATGGGGTCTACCAACTGTAGTGAATTCATCTGTCAATAAAAAATAATGTTAACAAGCAAGGTGTGGTGGAGCATTTGTGCTTACACTACACCTTTCGATAAGTAATGAAGGAAAAGGTGAGCTGACATGACAAAACTTTGGGGTGGACGTTTCCAAAAATCAGCAGAGGCATGGGTAGATGAGTTCGGCGCATCCATTGGCTTTGACCAGCAACTTGTGCTAGAGGACCTTGAAGGTAGTGTTGCACATGTCACAATGCTTGGTGCAACAGGCATTTTACCAGCGGCTGACGTAGAGACCATACTAAATGGTCTTGCCCAATTAAAGGAAAAGGCATTGGCAGGAGAGCTTGAATTTACTATTGCCAATGAAGATATACACTTAAATTTAGAAAAGATGTTAATTGATTTAATTGGTCCTGTTGGTGGCAAACTACATACAGGTCGTAGCCGTAATGACCAAGTAGCGACTGATATGCATCTCTTCTTGAAAAAGCGTGTGCAGGAAGCAATTGATTTAGTCGTAACGTTCCAGCAAACATTAGTAGAGAAAGCACAGGAGCATATTGAAACAATTGCTCCAGGTTACACACATTTACAACGCGCACAACCAATATCCTTTGCCCATCATTTAATGGCGTATTTTTGGATGTTAGAGCGCGATAAACAACGCTTTACAGAATCCATGAAACGTATTGATATTTTGCCATTAGGGGCAGGGGCAATGGCGGGGACGACCTTCCCAATCGACCGCTTAAAATCAGCGCAATTGCTTGGTTTTAGCGAGGTTTATGCAAACTCGATGGATGCTGTGAGTGACCGTGATTTTATTGTTGAATTTTTAAGCAATTCATCATTACTCATGGCGCATCTATCACGCTTTGCTGAGGAAATTATTATTTGGTCAACAGATGAATTCAAATTTATCGAACTAGATGATGCTTTCTCAACGGGTTCTTCCATTATGCCACAAAAGAAAAATCCTGATATGGCAGAGTTAATTCGAGGTAAAACAGGGCGTGTTTATGGTAACTTAATGGGCTTGTTAACTGTATTAAAGGGCACACCATTAACGTACAACAAAGATATGCAGGAGGACAAAGAAGGCATGTTCGACACGGTGCATACTATTCTTGGTTCACTTAAAATCTTTGAAGGCATGATTCGTACGATGACCGTTAATACGGAGCGTTTGCATCAGGCTGTCCATTCTGACTTCTCGAATGCAACAGAGCTGGCAGATTACCTTGCTACAAAAGGTATGCCATTCCGAGAGGCACATGAGGTAACAGGAAAACTCGTCTTTACATGTATTCAAAAGGGGATTTATTTATTAGATTTACCAATTGAAGATATGAAGCAAGAAAGCGAGCTAATTGAGGCGGATATTTATGATGTGTTAGCGCCAGAAGCGGCCGTTCGTCGCCGTCATTCCTTAGGTGGTACTGGCTTTGAACAAGTAAAAATCCAAATTGAGAAAGCTAAAGCCTGTCTTGTAGAAAGTTAATTATTGCGTGCATGTCCTTGTGACTTTTGCATAGATATTCATTAAAGCTGTCCTGTGAGGCACTATGAAAACCTTATCCTTTTTTGACTGAGCCAGAGGGTGACGCGAAAAAGAGACCCTTACATATGTGAAGGACAATCCCCCATTCTGGAGACGCAGAATTGGGGTTTTTGTAATAAAAACGTGGGAGGGATTAAGTGAATGAACGAACGTTTTACAAAGGGGCTCGAAACGATTCAACAATATGTCACAGAGGAAGAAGCAGCAAGGATGATTGAATCCGAAGCGTTAGCAGATGTGGCACCAGATTTACGCAAAATGATCATTGAATTTGCATATGGTGATGTCTATGCACGACCTGGACTAGATGCAAAAAGCCGTGCACTTGTAGTGATGACAGCAGTGGTCACGCAAGGTGCCGCACCACAAACCAAAACGCATATCCAACGAGGTTTATATGCGGGCTTAACACAGACAGAAATTGTAGAGGCACTTTTACAATTAGTCCCCTACATCGGTTTCCCACGAGTGCAAAATGCGTTAACGATTGCTCAGCAAGTTTTTACAGAAAAAATTTGAACCACGAATAAAACAATGAGAAATGGTTCATAATAATTGAGGAACCACTTATTAATCTAATATGATGGGGAGGATGCAGAATGAGTACAAGTCAAACACCCAAAGACCAGGAATCTCAGGAAAGTCCGCCACAACTGTTTAAGGTTGAAGCTTCTTAAATCTTAAGCATAAAGGTGAGGCAGAAATAATCTGTTTTGCTGTAGTTTAAGATGAAGTGAAACCACGCCAGTTAAAAATCAAATAGAGGCAATAAGTGTCCATGGATCCAGAATTACTCTGGGTCCTTTTTTGATTTAGTGATTTGTAATTAATACGTGAAGAGCCTGTTCGAAAAAAATACCTTCATTTGACATTTAATTAAATCTGTATTACTCTATACATAACAGATTCTGTTTGGTTATTAACGAGACAGATTGGAGGGACGATATGCACATACGGCTAGATCCAAGTAATGAATTGCAGCTTTATAAACAATTAGCCAATCAATTAATTGAATTAATTGCAATAGGAAAGCTGAAAAATGGTGATACATTACCTTCTGTGCGTGCCATGGCTACGGATTTAGGTATCCATGTCAGTACGGTGAGTAAAAGCTATCATGAACTCGAAGAAAAGGGATTAATCGAATTAAAGCCGAAAGCGAAAGCGGTTATTATCGGCGGTCAAAAGCGAGAGCTGGAAGAAACAGAAGTAGAAAAAGTTGAAAATGCCTTAAAGCCTATTATGGCAGAAGCTTTTGCTCGTGGATTAGAAAAAGAGCAAATGACAAGTTTGTTCCAGCGAATTTTAAAACAATGGAAGTAGGGGGAGTATGCTTATCATAGTAGGCATTTTTATCATTGTCGGGATTTTGGAAACCATGACACCACATTTAACAAGAAAAACGAATGTTTTTGGTGTTTCTATACCAGAACCCTATGTTAAACATCCAATATTAAAACAGTGGAAAAAGCGCTATAGCCAAATAATAGCTGCCATTGCAAGTTTATGTTTACTAGCACAAATCGGCTTGTATTTTTCGCCAATGCAGGAGGAAGAGCTGCCTTTAATTTCCTTTATTCTTTTGTATGTCATGCTCCTTTTATCATCTGGTCTGTATATGTATTATCATGTCAAAACAAAAAAAGTAAAAGTACAGGAGCAGTGGGAAACGCAAATAAAGACGGTGTATGTTACAGATTTATCTGTACGTCAAAAAGATGAGACATTACCCCCAATATTTTTTAGCTTACCCATCATCATGACACTAGCATTGATTGCTTTTACGTATATGAACTATGATACGATTCCAGATGTTTTTGCGACTCATTGGAATGCTGCGGGGGAGGCAGACGGTTGGACTGAAAAATCTGGGCTCTCTATCATCAGTATGCCGCTCATATTATTGGCGATACAAATTAGCTTTTTCACCATGAGCCGAGGGATGAAAAGTGCCAAAATACAATTGAGCGCACAAGCCAAGGAAGCGTCGATTCATCGAGAACTGGCTCAGCGTAAATATGGTAGCTGGTATTTAGCAGCGATTAATTTTAGTATGACGATTCTATTTGTTGTTTTACACTACACGACCGTTATTTTACATGACCAAACGGCACCATACTTTTTCCCGTTTTTTATAGTTTTTAATATCGTTACGTTAGGGGGATTATTAGCATTAATTTGGAAGCTAAGTAAAATTAACGAACGCTTTGATGAGGTACATACAAATGAAACAGCTGTCGCAGATGATCGATATTGGAAATGGGGCATTTTTTATTGTAATAAAAACGATCCTTCCTTATTAGTGCAGAAGAAATATGGGATTGGTTGGACCGTCAATTTGGCGAACAAATGGAGTTACATCATAATCGTCATTACATTATTGCCAATTTTATTGGTAATCTTCATATAGAGAGGGAGATTGTATGAAAAAATTGTTATTGTTATGTTGTACGCTTTTACTTTTAGGTGCCTGTGGTCAAAAGGAGGCGACTGCTGAAAATAAAGTGACGAAGGGGGACAGTACGATGAGTGAACAGTTTTTTGGAAAATGGGAAGGAAATATTGAAACACCTAATGGCGCACTGCCGATTATCGTTGATTTACAAAAGGATAGCGGCACATTATCAGTTCCAGCACAAGGCTTATCCAATTTTCCATTTAAAAGTGTGAGCTATACAGGTGATCATGTAAAGGTGTCCATTAATTTAAACGGCTCTGCTATTGAAATAGCTGGTGCATTGAAAAATGAACAAATAGAGGCTACATTCCAACAAAACGGTGGGAAATATCCACTCATTTTAAAGTCTTATAAAGAGCAGCCTATTACCTATGACACACTAAAGATTCCTGGTCAACAGGGTGACTTAACAGTAGCACTGCAAAAGGCTAGCACATCTCCATCGCCAGTTGCACTTATAATTGCGGGCTCTGGGCCAACGGATAAGGATGGCAATTCAGCTTTAGCTGGTAAAAATAACAGCTTAAAAATGCTTGCAGAAGGATTAGCGCAAGAGGGCATTGCCACAGTTCGCTATGATAAGCGAGGACTTGGTGATAATCAAGCGCTCTTAACGAAGGAAGAGGATGGCACGTTTGATCAATACGTTGATGATGCAGTGCAAATACTGCAAACATTGATGGCTGATGAAGCATACTCAAGCGTACATGTCATTGGACATAGCGAAGGTTCACTAATTGGTTTGTTAGCAGCTCAAAAAACAGGGGTTGATTCCTTTATCTCCATCGCAGGGGCCGGGAGACCGTTGGATGAGGTGTTATTGGAACAATTAAAAGGGCAGTTAGCGCCAAAGCTTTTCAACGAATCAACTGACATTTTGACATCTTTAAAACAAGGTGAGCAAGTGAAAAATATTTCGCCGGAGCTGCAAGCCCTCTTCCGTCCATCCGTGCAACCTTTCCTGATTTCATTGCTAAAATATAATCCAGCAGAGGAGCTCGCGAAAGTAAAAAGTCGTGTATTACTAGTACAAGGAACAACCGATTTACAAGTGAAGGAAGCCGATGCAGAGGCATTAAAGAAAAGTAAACACGAGGCAAAGCTGCTTTATATGGAGGGCATGAATCATGTATTGAAAAAAGCTCCAGCAGATCGTGCTGGGAACTTAGCAACCTATGCAGACCCTTCCTTGCCACTGCATGAAGAATTGCTACCCGCGATTCAGCAATTTATTAACAATGGAAAGTAGGATTGTTAACTTTGGGCGTTTTTGTATATTTAATCATTATGATTCCATTTCTCATCTTTGCCATCGTTTTATCGCAAGGTAAAGGAGCCTTTTTACTGGCAGGTTTTAATACGATGTCACAAGAAGAAAAAGAACAATATGATGAGAAAGCACTTGCAAAATATATGGGGAAAATGATGTATGGCTACTGCTTCTGTATACTACTGTGGGTTCTAAATGAACTATTTCATACACAATGGTTATTTAGTATCGGGCTTGTTCTCTTTGTAGCACAAACGATTTTTTTAATGATCTATGTGAACACAGGTAATCGTTTTAAAAAATAATAGATACTAAAATGGGCTTGATCATAACAATGACAAGTCCATTTTTGATTTTTTTATGAGAATCATTATCAATTAGTGGAGTTTCTGTTAAACTAGATACATGAAAATGGTTCGAAGGAGTGCTTAGCTCATGAAATTAAGCGATCATATACTTTTGTGGAATCACGCATACATCAAAATAATGGATGTACGTTTTACGACGATGGAGGAGGAAGAAGAATTTGGCCCTTATCGATTACCGACTAGTGCCTTTCTTTATACTAAAAGAGGAAGTGCCCAAATATGGGTGGATAAAAACAGGCATATGGTACAACCGTTTCATGTTCTGCATGTAGGGAAAGGGGTGTATATAGAGATTGTAGCGGAAAAAGAGTTTGAATATTATATGATTTTCTATAAAGCAATACTTTCGTTACCTAATCGACAAGAGATTGTAGCTTTGCTGGAAAACAATAATCCTTTTCAATATCAATATGCTTTTGCGCCATATAATCCGCTTGCTTTACTTGATAAGGCTGAGCAGATGCATAGGACTTGGCTACAATCCTTTGACAAAGATCTGAAAAATTTACATATTAAATCACTATTTTATCAATATGTCTTTGAATTATTAAGACAAATGCATGCACAGGGGATTCACCCAGTAAAACAAGATATAGTAGCGGAGGCGGTTCGCTATATAGAGGAACATTCTCATAAGCCTCTGACGCTTGATCAGTTAGCACAAGAGTTAGGCTGTAGCATAGGTTATTTATCGAAGCTATTTAAAGAAAAAATGCAAACTAGCCCCATTCATTATTTGGGAGAAATACGTGTAAATAAAGCAGCTAATTTACTAGTGCAAACAGATGCTACGTTGCAGGAAATTGCTGAGCATGTCGGCTATCCCGACGGTCATTCGTTGAGCCGCAGCTTTAAACGACATAAGGGTGTATCTCCAGCTCAGTTTAAAGTCGAATGGAGACAAAAACAACAAGTTGAAGATGAAGAATTGCCACTTTGGAAAAGAAGATATGCTATTCTCCCAAAACAATTCGAGTGGTATATTGATGATGAAATTGAAAATCATTATCAACGAAAGGGAGCAAGCGAAATGTCGAAGTACAAAAATATGAAAGTAAAGGCAATGACGTTGTTTATGTGTCTATCACTGCTGCTAGCGGCATGCTCAAATACAACGAATACGAACGGAGCCTCACCATCAACGACGAAACAAGTGGAAACACAAGCGAATAGTGGACAAGAAGCTTCACAGGAAGGGCAGACAAGAATTGTTTCTACCCCAAGAGGAGATGTAGAAATTCCAGCACAACCACAACGCGTGGCAGCCGACCAATATATGGGACAACTCTTAAAGCTAGGCATTATTCCAGTTGGTGTCCGCGAAGGGATGTTGACAGAAGGCTGGATTAAAAAATCAGGGATTCCTCAAGAAACGATAGATAAAATTGAAAATTTAGGTAACTTCCCAATGAATCCTGAAAAACTTATTATGTTAGAGCCAGATTTAATCATTGGATCGATTGAAAAAAATATTGAGCAATATGAAAAAATCGGTACGACTGTTTTTATTCCTTATTGGGAAGAGCTTTCGACAGCAGGACCATTAGAAAAATTCAGAAAAATTGCTGAAGTATTTGGGAAAGAGCAAGAAGCAGAGCAATGGATAGAAGAATATGAACAGAAGGTAGAAGATGCTCGAAAACAAATAGATGGCATCATTAAGGAAGGCGAAACAGTGTCAGTCGTACAATTAAGCCCTACAGGTTTGTATGTGTTAGCTGCTGAAGGAGGGAATTATGGTAGTAATACCATCTATCAGATGTTGAAATTACCTCCTACAGAACAAGCGTTGAATATGAAAGAAGGCTTTGAAAATATCTCATTAGAGGTGCTACCAGAGTATTTAGGCGATCATGTATTTGTCTATGTGAATTCGCAAGAAGATGCAGAAGAGATTTTGAACAGCCCAATTTGGCAAGGAGCCCCTGCTGTTAAAAAGGGTAATGTTTATATGTATGGTGAGTTCGATGATGAATTCGTGATGGAAGATCCGTACTCTTTGGATCTTCAGCTTGAGAAAATTGTCAAAGTTTTATTGGAGAAACAATAGAGAGCATTCAATACTTAAACTGACTAGCTGAGTGCAGGGCTGTTTTGCACTGGTCATTTTGATATGGATAAAGATGGTTTGCCCATTGGAGTAGAATACTATGTACAATATGCAAATGAATAATGTTCATGAATGATCGTTTGTATAAATTTATCCTAGCTGGTCATAATAACAAAGATTTCACTTATGAAATCTATAATGAGGAGGAGGATGAAAAATGAGTAGGTTTGAACAATTAGACCCAAAATCTCAAAAAATCCACCGCAACTGGTCAAGGATTAAGCGAGCAAAATCGCAAGTAAATGGTGAAACGGAGATTACTCTCCATAACCGTCTCTTGCGAAGTGAAGCAAAGGCCCGTCAGTTTTAATCATGTTAGAAAAGTAAGTGTCATCAAGCCCAGAAAAAATTCTGGGTTTTTCTTTTTGGGTAAAAATAGAAAAAGCGATGTATAATACTGTATAAGGATGCTATTTTATTTAATAGAAAAAGGAGAGGAACGCTATGACCATTCCTATTCCACTATATTTGCAGCCATTTGCAGCAAATGTACAGCAGCTAGATGAGGTCGAGTCGCAAATACAGCTTCGTTCAAGCACAGGGAATGTAAAGTTTGACATTTGGTATTTTGGCAATTTGTTACCCATCAACGGAGAAACACTGCCATTCATTACTGGTTCAACTACTAAAATCGTCGCAAAGGACCCTTTAACAACGGAAGAAATCTTACTTTTTGATGGGACCATACATGGCTATGATGCACTCTTTTGTGATGAATATACGCAAGAGCAACGAGTCAACCGCCCACTTCAGAAATATAACATGCCCTCAACAGAGGTTGTCTTATCATTTTTTTATAATATTGATTATGACGAAGAAGTGGACGACTATGAGGTTGATGAACAAGGAAATGTACAGCTTATAAATGGAGAAACTGCAGACTGGGAAACGATTAAAAGAAATGGCTATGATGCATTTGCTTTTTATTTCAAAAATAAAGATGCAACACTATTAGCGTTTGCACAGGAAGAACTAGCCTAGTATGAAAGGATCGTAGAGTTAGATGCAAATAGTTCATTTTACACAAGATTTAGCGAATCCAATTCATCAATACCAGTCCGTCAATGCGTTTTATAGAAAAATCACGAAAATGGAAGTGCCGACAACTATCGGTTTCATCTATATTGAGCCAGGTGGAGTGGTTGGTATGCATGACGCACCTGTTCCACAGCTATTTATCGTTATACATGGGGAAGGTTGGGTTTGTGGTGAAGATGTAGAAAAAGTTAGTATAAAAACAGGAGAAGGCGTTCTGTGGCAACAAGGACAAGCGCATGAATCTGGCAGTACAACAGGATTAACAGCACTTGTTATCCAAGCTGAGCATATAGATTTGACATAGACAAATGTGTAATGGTTGTTTTAAAGCGCCGTTAATTTTTATGAAATGTGTGTAGGAGGGAAGGTTCTCCATAACCATCTCTTACAAAATGAGGAAATGTCTCTTCCGTTTTAAGTGAGTGTATTAAAAAATATTCTCGTTTTTTTATTTTGGTGATGCTTACCTCAATAGATGAATGCTTATTTTTTCCCTTGTTCAGAGAGTGTATAAACGTTCACTGAATCCAAGATAAAGACTTTGGCAACACACCGTTACACTTTTTATTTTGCTTAACAAGTTTACTATTATTAATAGATGCTTATTCTAGCAATTTCTTGTACAAAAGTAATGTCATTTTCTTGCAACTGTCGTATAATAAGTGTCAACACTTTTCACCTGGTATTCCATTTTTTATCTTTATTGTAAATTCGATTAGTTGAAGGGGGACCACTTTCATGCAAGTAGTTGAAAAAGCATTTGGCTATATTACAAGAAAGCATAAGGAACAACTACAAGTACTCGTTTTTGAACAAAATACAGTAGGGGCAGGTATTCAAGTTCCCAAAGGTACAGTAGAGGAAGGAGAAACACCTTTAGAGGCAGTGAAGCGTGAAATGCTGGAGGAGACTGGTCTAACAACGCTTAGCGTAATGGGGTTAATAGCACAAGACTATTTTAATCATCCATCAGGTGTTTTACAGAAACGCTATTTTTATCATTTAACATCAACTGAAACACGGGATGCATGGCAGCATCATCCAACTGGTTTGAACGAAGAAGATTTACTATTTTCTTTTTATTGGATTTCAGCTGAGCAAGATGCACTGTTAGCGAAGGGGCATGGTGATTATTTATACCGTGTGTTAGCAAAGGTGGAAAATTGAGCGTACAATGGGAAAACCGCGTCATAATATAGGCGCGGTTTTCCCATTGTATATTCGATTAAGCCTTCGCAGCAATCTCTAATGCTTGTGCGAAATCAGCAATTAAATCTTCCACATGTTCTAGCCCCACTGAAAAACGTAACAGTCCATCTGTGATTCCTCGTTTTGCACGTTCCTCAGGCTCCATTGCAGCATGACTCATCTTTGCTGGATAGGAAAGAATCGATTCCACACCTCCAAGAGAGACTGCGAAAACAGGAATGGTCATCGCTTCGACTAATGCTTTTGCGGCTGCATAGCTTGGTAGACGGAAGGATAATACGGCCCCAGCACTTGTACTTTGATTCTGATGGATGTCGTAACCAGGGTGTGAGGCAAGTCCAGGGTAATAGACTTGCTCCACAAGTGGATTACTAGCTAAAAATTCTGCAATTTTTTGAGCAGATTCAGCAGAACGGCTAAAGCGTACATCCGTCGTTTTGATATTCTGTAATAGTGTGAAAGAATCCTGCACACCTAAAATATTACCGAAGGAGTTTTGGATAAAGTATAGATCTTGTCCTAGCTTGTCATCAGCTGTTACTGTTAAGCCTGCAATAATATCAGAATGACCAGATAAAAATTTCGTTGCACTATGGAGGACTACATCAACACCAAGTTCTAATGGGCGTTGGTGTAACGGCGTCATAAATGTATTATCTAAGAATGTGTGGCACTGGTGTTGTTTTGCAAGAGCCACCACCCCTCGAATATCTGTAATACCTAATGTTGGGTTCGATGGTGTTTCCATATAAAGTAATTTCGTAGCTGGTGTGATAGCTGCTTCCACTGCAGCTAAATCTGTGAAATCTACAAACGTATGAGAAATGCCAAAGCGTGGTAACACCTTTGTCACAAAACGATAAGTGCCACCATAAACATCCTCGGTCATGACAATATGGTCACCCTGTGATAACAGCATCAAAGCTGCTGACACGGCGGCAATTCCAGATGAAAATGCATGAGCACGAACACCATCTTCAAGCTCTGCTACAGCCTTTTCTAAAGCATCTCGTGTAGGGTTGCCTGATCGAGCATAATCATATTCTCCAAACTCATCGATACTTTCTTGATGGAAAGTGGAGGAAAGATACATAGGGACATTGACAGCCCCTTTTTTATTTACATAGCCATCACGAACACCTGCATGAATAAGGCTAGTTTCAATTCGTTGCTTCATAAGTTATGCCTCTTTTCTCAGGATATCGAATACTTGTCGTAAGTCGGCAATTAAATCTTCCGCTTCCTCAATACCAACAGAAAAACGAAGTAAGCGATCACAAACCCCACGTTCTACACGCTCTTCATAAGGCATATCTGCATGCGTTTGTGTAGCAGGATACGTAATAAAGCTTTCGACACCCCCAAGACTTTCAGCAAAAGTAATTAACTTTAAGTTACGAAGGAATGGGTCAATCCACTCAGGCTTTTGCAAGCGGAATGACAGCATGCCACCTTTTCCTGTATAAAGTACATCCGTCACTAATGCCTCTTCTTCTAAATAAGAAGCAATGGCTTTCGCATTTGCATCATGTTGTTTCAAACGAAGATGCATTGTTTTTAAACCACGAATAAGCAGCCATGAATCCATTGCCCCTAGCACCATACCACTACCATTATGAATAAAGCCAATGCGTTCAGCTAATTCCGCACCTTTTGCCACGACTAGACCAGCTAAAACATCATTATGACCACCGATGTATTTCGTAGCAGAATGAAGCACAATATCTGCTCCTAATTCGATTGGGCGTTGGAAGTAAGGTGTGTAGAATGTATTATCTACAATTAACAATGCGCCATGTTTATGTGCTAGCTCAGCATACACTTGTAAATCAAACTCCTGCATAAGCGGATTTGTAGGTGTTTCAATGAATAATGCACGTGTATTTTCATTAATTAATGCTTCTACCTGCTCAACAGATTCAAATTTCGAATAGACAGGCTTGATATTATAGGTCTCTTGGAAGAAGTTAAATAGTCGATATGTACCTCCATATAAATCATCTGGCACTACTAATTCATCGCCGGGTTTAAATATGGATAAGACCAATTGAATAGCAGCCATACCAGAGCTACAGGCAAATCCCATATCGCCACCCTCTAAATCAGCAATCCCTTCTTCTAAAAGAGCACGTGTTGGATTTTTTGTACGTGAATAATCAAAGCCAGTAGATTCACCAATTCCAGTATGTTTATAAGCAGTTGATAAATGAATCGGAGGACTAACAGCACCTGTTGTCGGGTCACTTAAATTTCCTAGTTGCACAAGCTTAGTTTCAATACTTCTGTTTAATGTCATGACGTCACTCTTTTCTCCAATATTATTAAAAGCGACAAAAATCGCTTTCAATTTAATAGTATTCTCAATAATTGTTACCAATTTAACATGGATACTAAAGAAGAACAAGGTGATTTCTGAAAATTAGCTAGATTATTTATAGTTAATCACCTAGGAATAGTAGGAGATTAATTAGAAATAAAGCAGTTAGTTTATGAGAAATAATCCCCGGAAGTTTCGAATGGAGCGATTTATTAGCAAGGTTGAGCGTTTTAGAGCTTGAAAAGAAGTAGCTGATAGAACTGGCAAAGTGGTGGATAGAACATGGAAAGTAAAGGATACGTATTAAGTAGTTGGATAGAATGTGGAAAGTAGCGGATAGAACGAGCAAAGTGGTGGATAGAGTATGGAAAGTAGCGGATAGAACGCATAAAGTGGTGGATAGAACATGAAAAGTAAAGGATACGTGTTAAGTAGTTGGATAGAATGTGGAAAGTAGCGGATAGAACGAGCAAAGTGGTGGATAGAGTATGGAAAGTAGCGGATAGAACGCATAAAGTGGTGGATAGAACATGAAAAGTAAAGGATACGTGTTAAGTAGTTGGATAGAATGTGGAAAGTAGCGGATAGAACGAGCAAAGTGGTGGATAGAGTATG
>NZ_WMEF01000037.1 GCF_009724685.1 Lysinibacillus cavernae | reverse complement strand
ATTAAAATAAAATGGTGCCGAGGGCCGGAATCGAACCGGCACGGTAGTCACCTACCGCAGGATTTTAAGTCCTGTGCGTCTGCCAGTTCCGCCACCCCGGCACATTTGGAGCGGAAGACGAGGTTCGAACTCGCGACCCCCACCTTGGCAAGGTGGTGTTCTACCACTGAACTACTTCCGCATGTGCATAAGATTTATTTATCCTGGCAATTATGAAATTCTAAAAAAATGGTGCGGGTGAAGGGAGTCGAACCCCCACGCCTTGCGGCGCTAGATCCTAAGTCTAGTGCGTCTGCCAATTCCGCCACACCCGCATATTTTGTTGGCAATTTAAATGGTGAGCCATGAAGGACTCGAACCTTCGACCCTCTGATTAAAAGTCAGATGCTCTACCAACTGAGCTAATGGCTCAAAACTCTGGTGCCGGCTATAGGAATCGAACCCACGACCTACTGATTACAAGTCAGTTGCTCTACCTGCTGAGCTAAACCGGCATATGGTGGAGGATGACGGGCTCGAACCGCCGACCCTCTGCTTGTAAGGCAGATGCTCTCCCAGCTGAGCTAATCCTCCTGGGTATTATGCCTAGCGA
>NZ_WMEF01000036.1 GCF_009724685.1 Lysinibacillus cavernae | reverse complement strand
GGGTTACTGGCGCTACTGGCGCTACTGGCGCTATCGGGGCTACTGGCGCTACTGGTGCTATCGGAGCTACTGGCGTTACTGGGGCTACTGGCTCTACTGGTTCTACTGGGGCTACTGGGGCTACTGGCTCTACTGGCTCTACTGGCTCTACTGGCTCTACTGGCTCTACTGGCTCTACTGGCTCTACTGGAGATATCGGTTCTACTGGTGTTACTGGTTCTACTGGCGCTACTGGTTCTACTGGCGCTACCGGGGTTACTGGTTCCATCGGGGCTACTGGTGTTACTGGTTCTACTGGAGATATCGGTTCTACTGGTGTTACTGGTTCTACTGGTGTTACTGGTGTTACTGGTTCTACTGGCGCTACTGGTGTTACTGGTTCTACTGGAGATATCGGTTCTACTGGTGTTACTGGTTCTACTGGTGTTACTGGTGTTACTGGTTCTACTGGCGCTACTGGTGTTACTGGTTCTACTGGAGATATCGGTTCTACTGGTGTTACTGGTTCTACTGGCGCTACTGGTGTTACTGGTTCTACTGGTTCTACTGGTTCTACTGGTTCTACTGGTTCTACTGGCGCTACTGGCGCTACCGGGGTTACTGGTGATATCGGTTCTACTGGTTCTACTGGTTCTACTGGTTCTACTGGTTCTACTGGTTCTACTGG
>NZ_WMEF01000035.1 GCF_009724685.1 Lysinibacillus cavernae | reverse complement strand
GTTAAGCTCTTTAGCGCCGATGGTAGTTGGGGGCTTCCCCCTGTGAGAGTAGGACATCGCTAGGCATAATACCCAGGAGGATTAGCTCAGCTGGGAGAGCATCTGCCTTACAAGCAGAGGGTCGGCGGTTCGAGCCCGTCATCCTCCACCATAATTATATATCCAAATAGTATTATCGCGGGGTGGAGCAGTGGTAGCTCGTCGGGCTCATAACCCGAAGGTCGTTGGTTCAAATCCGGCCCCCGCAACCAAAAGGTCCCGTGGTGTAGCGGTTAACATGCCTGCCTGTCACGCAGGAGATCGCCGGTTCGATCCCGGTCGGGACCGCCATTTTTTTTTTGCCGGTGTAGCTCAGTTGGTAGAGCAACTGACTTGTAATCAGTAGGTCGTGGGTTCGACTCCTATCGCCGGCACCATGTATTACCGGAGGGGTAGCGAAGTGGCTAAACGCGGCGGACTGTAAATCCGCTCCTTAGGGTTCGGCGGTTCGAATCCGTCCCCCTCCACCAGTTTTAAATTTACAGGGGCATAGTTCAACGGTAGAATAGAGGTCTCCAAAACCTTTGGTGTGGGTTCGATTCCTACTGCCCCTGCCAGGTATTGAGGTACTCGTTCATATGCAGCTGTTATTATATATATAGTGGCGATTGTGGCGAAGTGGTTAACGCACCGGATTGTGGTTCCGGCATTCGTGGGTTCGATTCCCATCAGTCGCCCCATTTTCACATTGGGGTATAGCCAAGCGGTAAGGCAACGGATTTTGATTCCGTCATGCCTAGGTTCGAATCCTAGTACCCCAGCCATT
>NZ_WMEF01000034.1 GCF_009724685.1 Lysinibacillus cavernae | reverse complement strand
ACCCATAACCTTCTGATCCGTAGTCAGACGCTCTATCCAATTGAGCTACGGGCGCAATATTAATTAAAAATGATGAGCCATGAAGGACTCGAACCTTCGACCCTCTGATTAAAAGTCAGATGCTCTACCAACTGAGCTAATGGCTCATAAAAGAAAAAATGGCTGGGGTACTAGGATTCGAACCTAGGCATGACGGAATCAAAATCCGTTGCCTTACCGCTTGGCTATACCCCAATGTGAAAATGGGGCGACTGATGGGAATCGAACCCACGAATGCCGGAACCACAATCCGGTGCGTTAACCACTTCGCCACAATCGCCACTATATATATAATAACAGCTGCATATGAACGAGTACCTCAATACCTGGCAGGGGCAGTAGGAATCGAACCCACACCAAAGGTTTTGGAGACCTCTATTCTACCGTTGAACTATGCCCCTGTAAATTTAAAACTGGTGGAGGGGGACGGATTCGAACCGCCGAACCCTAAGGAGCGGATTTACAGTCCGCCGCGTTTAGCCACTTCGCTACCCCTCCGGTAATACATGGTGCCGGCGATAGGAGTCGAACCCACGACCTACTGATTACAAGTCAGTTGCTCTACCAACTGAGCTACACCGGCAAAAAAAAAATGGCGGTCCCGACCGGGATCGAACCGGCGATCTCCTGCGTGACAGGCAGGCATGTTAACCGCTACACCACGGGACCTTTTGGTTGCGGGGGCCGGATTTGAACCAACGACCTTCGGGTTATGAGCCCGACGAGCTACCACTGCTCCACCCCGCGATAATACTATTTGGATATATAATTATGGTGGAGGATGACGGGCTCGAACCGCCGACCCTCTGCTTGTAAGGCAGATGCTCTCCCAGCTGAGCTAATCCTCCTGGGTATTATGCCTAGCGATGTCCTACTCTCACAGGGGGAAGCCCCCAACTACCATCGGCGCTAAAGAGCTTAAC
>NZ_WMEF01000033.1 GCF_009724685.1 Lysinibacillus cavernae | reverse complement strand
GTAGGTGACTACCGTGCCGGTTCGATTCCGGCCCTCGGCACCATTTTATTTTAATGATTAGCGCCCGTAGCTCAATTGGATAGAGCGTCTGACTACGGATCAGAAGGTTGTGGGTTCGACTCCTGCCGGGCGCGCCATATATATTTCGGAATGTAGCTCAGCTTGGTAGAGCACTTGGTTTGGGACCAAGGGGTCGTAGGTTCGAATCCTGTCATTCCGACCATTACATTGGGGCCTTAGCTCAGCTGGGAGAGCGCCTGCCTTGCACGCAGGAGGTCAGCGGTTCGATCCCGCTAGGCTCCACCATAGTAAAGATAACCAGTTATAAAGATCCTGGCGGCGTAGCTCAGCTGGCTAGAGCGTACGGTTCATACCCGTAAGGTCGGGGGTTCGATCCCCTCTGCCGCCATCTTAAAGGACCTTTAGCTCAGTTGGTTAGAGCAGACGGCTCATAACCGTCCGGTCGCAGGTTCGAGTCCTGCAAGGTCCACCATTTATATATTGTTACGGAGGTATACCCAAGTCTGGCTGAAGGGATCGGTCTTGAAAACCGACAGGCGGGTAACACCGCGCGGGGGTTCGAATCCCTCTACCTCCTCCAGTTTTAAATCTTTATAAATGGTGCTTTAAAAACTCGAAACAGCATAAAATTATCGCGGGGTGGAGCAGTGGTAGCTCGTCGGGCTCATAACCCGAAGGTCGTTGGTTCAAATCCGGCCCCCGCAACCAAAAGGTCCCGTGGTGTAGCGGTTAACATGCCTGCCTGTCACGCAGGAGATCGCCGGTTCGATCCCGGTCGGGACCGCCATTTTTTATAAAATATGGGTCAGTAGCTCAGTTGGTAGAGCATTAGATTGAAGCTCTAAGTGTCGGCGGTTCGATTCCGTCCTGACCCACCATATTTGCGGGTGTAGTTTAATGGTAAAACCTCAGCCTTCCAAGCTGATGTCGTGAGTTCGATTCTCATCACCCGCTCCAAGGGCCTATAGCTCAGCTGGTTAGAGCGCACGCCTGATAAGCGTGAGGTCGATGGTTCGAGTCCATTTAGGCCCACCATTGTTCCGAAGTAGCTCAGTTGGTAGTAGCACCTGACTGTTAATCAGGTTGTCGCAGG
>NZ_WMEF01000032.1 GCF_009724685.1 Lysinibacillus cavernae | reverse complement strand
TAAACTGTAGTTAACATTCTACTTAAAGGGGATTTTCTATGGCTCGAAAAAATCAGGTTTATTCAAATGAATTGAAATTAGAAGTAGTACAAGCTTATTTAAAAGGCAATGAAAGCTCGCAAAAAATTGCAGAAAAATATGGCATTCAAAATCGTTCGCAGGTGGTGGCTTGGGTCAAAAAGTTTAAAGAAGTGGGTTCGATTGAAGCGTTTAACCGTCTTCCATCCGCTGGTTCTGGAGCGAAAGGTGTGAAGAATCCTCTGAAAGGTAAACGAGTTCACTTTAAAGATGTGGAAGAAGAACGGGATTACTATAAGGCACAGGTGGAATTCCTAAAAAAGCAGTATCCAAATCTGTAAATGGAGGCATGCCAACTTATCCAGATCGTTATCGAATTATTGATGAGATGAAGAATCGTTACCCGATTACTTGGCTAACTGAAATGGCTAAAGTGCAACGTTCAGGCTATTATAGATGGGTAAAAAATGGAAAGGTATCGTTACGTAAACGGGATGATATCCTTTTAAAGGAGCACATTTTATCGATTCATCAAACACATAAAATGTATGGCTACCCACGTATGCAAATCGCCTTAAGAGACAAAGGGTTCAAAATAAATCACAAGAAAGTCTATCGATTAATGAGTGAGCTAGGCATTCAGTCCATTATCCGTAAGAAGCGTCGTGTGTGGAAAAACCAAGTATCTCGTGTATTCGATAACATCGTAGAACGCCAATTTAAAGAGCGTACAGAAAATGAAGTATTCGTCACAGATATTACGTACTTACCAACCAAAACTGGTTTTCTCTATCTTTCTGCGGTTCAAGATTTATATAATAACGAAATTGTCGCTTGGAAGATAAGCAAACGAAACGATTTAAAACTGGTCATAGATACGCTTGAAGAATTGACAGCAAAAAGAAATGTGTATCGAAGTATTCTCCATTCAGATCAAGGCTTTCAATACACATCGATTAACTATCATCAAACAGTGGAACAACTCGGCATGATTGGCAGCCATTCTCGTAAAGGGAACTGTCACGATAATGCCTGTATTGAATCATTCTTCTCCCATTTTAAAAGCGAGTGTTTGTATCTACTACAGGATAATTCTGAAGTAGAGATTATCCAAGCAGTTGAGCAATATATCTACTTTTACAACTATAAACGTTTTCAAAAACGACTCAACCATCTAGCGCCGATAGAATATCGACACCAGATGGCTGCGTAGTGTTTTTTAGTGTTGTCTACTTAACAGGGGTAAGTCCA
>NZ_WMEF01000031.1 GCF_009724685.1 Lysinibacillus cavernae | reverse complement strand
ATTAAAGCATTTCTGAAGTTGTTTTAGCTTGCATATGAAGTTGTAGGTAGTCTGGGCCACCAGCTTTTGAGTCTGTACCTGACATGTTGAACCCACCGAATGGTTGGTAGCCAACGATTGCCCCTGTACAGCCACGGTTGAAGTATAGGTTTCCTACATGGAACTCTTCACGTGCTTTTTCTAAGTTGACACGGTTTGTTGTAATTACTGCACCTGTTAAACCATATTCTGTATCGTTTGCAATTTCAATTGCTTGGTCGAAATCTTTTGCTTTTGCAATGGCTACAACTGGCCCAAAGATTTCTTCTCTCATGATACGTGCAGAAGGATCTACGTCTGCGAATACTGTTGGTTGCACGAAGTAACCTACTGAATCGTCTGCAGTACCACCTGAAACTAGGCGACCTTCGCCTTTACCGATTTCGATGTATTCCGTAATTTTGTTGAATGCTGCTTGGTCAATTACCGTTGCCATGAAGTTGCTGAAGTCTGTAGGATCGCCCACTGTTAAAGCGTTTGTTAACTCTTCTACACGATTTACTACTTGCTCATATACATCTTCTACGATCACGGCACGAGAACATGCTGAACATTTTTGACCTGAGAAACCGAATGCTGATTTTACAATCGATTGTGCAGCTAACTCTAAATCTGCTTCTTTATCGACAACAATTGTATCTTTACCGCCCATTTCAGCGATGACACGTTTAATCCAAATTTGGCCATCATTTAAGACAGAAGCACGTTGGTTGATACGTAAACCGACATCACGTGAACCTGTGAAGCTGATGAAACGTGTTTTTGGATGATCTACTAAGTAGTCACCAACTTCAGCACCAGAACCTGGTACGAAGTTCACTGCACCTGCTGGAAGACCAGCTTCTTCTAATACTTCGATAAATTTATAAGCAACCACTGGTGTTGTTGAAGCTGGTTTTAATAATACTGTGTTACCCGTTACTAAAGCAGCTACTGTTGTACCAGCCATAATGGCAAATGGGAAATTCCAAGGTGAAATCACGATACCGATTCCTAATGGAATATAGTCATAACGGTTGTATTCGCCTGGACGGCTTTCTACTGGTTGACCGTTTTTAATGCGTAGCATTTGGCGACCATAATATTCAAGGAAGTCGATTGCTTCTGCTGTATCTGCATCTGCCTCTGCCCATGGTTTCCCTGCTTCTTTTGTTAATAGGGCAGAAAATTCATGTTTACGACGACGAATAATTGCCGCTGCTTTGAAAAGAACGTCAGCGCGAATCGCTGGATCTACTTTTTTCCATGTTTTGAATGTTTCATCTGCAGCTTGCATTGCTTTTTCAGCTAAATCTTTGCTCGCTTTTGACACACGGCCAATAACTTCTGTTTTCTTTGCAGGATTGTACGAAACGATTTTATCTTCTGTTGTAATGCGCTCGCCACC
>NZ_WMEF01000029.1 GCF_009724685.1 Lysinibacillus cavernae | reverse complement strand
TCTTTGCAGGATTGTACGAAACGATTTTATCTTCTGTTGTAATGCGCTCGCCACCAATAATTAGTGGGTAGTCTTGACCTAAATAACCTTCAACTTTATTTAAAGCCTCTACATAAGCATTGTAGTTTTCCTCTTTTGAAAAATCTGTAAATGGTTCGTGTTTGTATGGAATCATACTTAATCCTCCCTTGTGAGATGTATTTGGGTATGCAAAAAACATTGACGCAAAATATTTTTGCGTATAAAATATTCTTACACTTATTATAATGCAAAATTTCGTTGCATATTTCAAGTAAAAAATTTTTGAGGTGCACATTTTTATGAAAAATTCTGAACCTTTACTACCTTTTTATGAGTTTATTGCAACAAATGTATCCGTTGGTATACATGCAGTAGACCTATCTGGTAAAACGATTATTTACAATACAAAAATGAAAGAAATTGAAGGATTTCATTTTGATGAACTTGCGGATCGTTCCATTATTGAAATGTTTTCCTTCCGTCAGCATGAAAGTACATTAATGCGTGTCTTACAAACAGGAAAAAAAGAAATCAATGTTAAACAATCCTATTGGAATAAAAATGGCCATGAAATTACAACAATTAATGATACTTTTCCACTTATTGTGGAAGGTAAACTCATTGGTGCAATAGAATTTGCACGTGATATTACCTCACTTGAAAAGCTTGTTTATCAACCCCTTCGTCGTTACGATGAACCGTTAACATTTGATATGATTAAAGCTGATTCTGAATCAATGATCCAGGTCATCGAGAACGCTAAAAAAGCAGCAGCTGTAAAATTACCTGTATTATTAATCGGTGAATCTGGCACAGGAAAAGATTTAGTAGCTGAAGGGATACACCATGCAGCTTCTCCAGATCCTGAAGCCTTTGTAACACTCGTTAGTCGTCGTTCAGCTCAATCGGTACTTGATAAATTAAAACAGCTTTTAGAAGAAGAAAAAGATTACACCTTTTTCTTTGAACGCATAGATTTTTTGAGCTTAGACATTCAAGACCAATTATTAGATATACTACAATCCCTTCCACAGTCGAAATATATGCTGATTGGAAGTGTAGGCAGCGACCCAATTACATTAATTGCTGAAAAAAAGCTATCAAAATCACTTTATTATTTCTTTGCAACAATGGCTATTACTATCCCTAATTTAACGGATCGAAAAGAAGATATTCTACCTTTTGTCGATGATTATTTTAGTCGACATAGAGAACGATTTGCCTCACAAGTCACTGAACTTGCACCAGATGTACAGGAATTATTCTTACAATATGATTGGCCTGGTAATTTAAAGGAACTTGAGCTACTACTGGATGAAATTGTTTCATTTATGACAATCGAGTCGACTGTTACCTCGGATCTATTGCCATTACATTTCCGCTTCAAGGTACAACAACAAGACACAAACAATCGTGAGCCTGAATTTTTTATGTTCCATCAAAATCATGAGGTCATGCCACTCGATGCTTATTTACGTGAAGCCGAATCATATTATGTGCAGAATGTCTTAAATTTATATGAGGGTAATATTACAAAGGCAGCAAATGCACTTGGGATGAGTCGACAAAATCTACAATACCGAATCCGAAAAATAAAAAAACAATAGCAAAAAAAGAGGATTGATATTATCCCCTATAAGTAGACAATGTAAAAAAAACTACATTAAACTGTAGTTAACATTCTACTTAAAGGGGATTTTCTATGGCTCGAAAAAATCA
>NZ_WMEF01000028.1 GCF_009724685.1 Lysinibacillus cavernae | reverse complement strand
ACCTGCTGGCAGTTTGTCAATTGCCTCTTGTGCCTCATCAATCGCTGCTTGATTCGCTGTATCTTTTAGTTTGTTAAAGCTGCCATCTGTGAATAGATCTTCTGCTTTGTTTTTCGCATCAGCTAAGTCTATTTCACCTTGTCCTTGTTGGTTCAGTAAATCTTGCGCAGCTTCTACTAAACCTTGTAGACGGTCTTTTTCTGAACCTGCTGGCAGTTTGTCAATTGCCTCTTGTGCCTCATCGATCGCTGTTTGATTGGTTGTATCTTTCAGCTTATCAAAGTTACCATCTGTGAACAGACCTTCTGCTTTGTTTTTCGCATCTGCTAAGTCTAGTTCACCTTGTCCTTGTTGATTCAGTAAGTCTTGCGCAGCCTCTACTAAACCTTGTAAACGATCTTTTTCTGAACCTGCTGGTAATTTACTCACTGCACTTTGTGCTTCATCGATCGCTGTTTGATTGGTTGTACCTTTCAGCTTGTTAAAGTTGCTATCTGTGAATAATCCTTCTGCTTTGCTTTTCGCATCGGCTAAGTCTAGTTCACCTTGTCCTTGTTGGTTCAGTAAATCTTGCGCAGCTTCTACTAAACCTTGTAGACGGTCTTTTTCTGAACCTGCTGGCAGTTTGTCAATTGCCTCTTGTGCCTCATCAATCGCTGCTTGATTCGCTGTATCTTTTAGTTTGTTAAAGCTGCCATCTGTGAATAGACCTTCTGCTTTGTTTTTCGCATCTGCTAAGTCTTGTTCCCCTTGCCCTTGTTGATTCAGTAAATCTTGCGCAGCTTCTACTAAACCTTGTAGACGGTCTTTTTCTGGACTTGCTGGCAATTTACTCACTGCACTTTGCGCCTCATCAATCGCTGTTTGATTTGTTGTATCTTTCAGTTTGTTAAAGCTGCCATCTGTGAACAGACCTTCTGCTTTGTTTTTCGCATCTGCTAAGTCTTGTTCCCCTTGTCCTTGTTGATTCAGTAAATCTTGCGCAGCTTCTACTAAACCTTGTAGACGGTCTTTTTCTGAACCTGCTGGCAGTTTGTCAATTGCCTCTTGTGCCTCATCAATCGCTGCTTGATTCGCTGTATCTTTTAGTTTGTTAAAGCTGCTATCTGTGAATAGACCTTCCGCTTTGCTTTTCGCATCGGCTAAGTCTTTATCCGCTTGTCCTTGTTGATTCAGTAAATCTTGCGCAGCTCCTACTAAACCTTGTAGACGGTTTTTTTCTGGACTTGCTGGCAATTTACTTACTGCACTTTGCGCCGCATCAATCGCTGCTTGATTTGTTGTACCTTTCAGCTTGTTAAAGTTGCTATCTGTGAATAGACCTTCCGCTTTGCTTTTCGCATCGGCTAAATCTTTATCTGCTTGTCCTTGTTGATTCAGTAAGTTTTGGGCATTATTCACTAGACCTTGTAGGCGCGTTTTTTCTGTACCTGCTGGGAGTTTATTCACCGCACTTTGTGCCTCACTGATAGCTATTTGATTTGTTGTACCTTTCAGCTTGTTAAAGTTGCTATCTGTGAATAGACCTTCTGCTTTGCTTTTCGCATCGGCTAAGTCTTTATCTGCTTGTCCTTGTTGATTCAGTAAGTTTTGGGCATTATTCACTAGGCCTTGTAGACGCGTTTTTTCTGTACCTGCTGGGAGTTTATTCACTGCATTTTGTGCCGCATCGATGGCTGCTTGATTTGTTGTACCTTTCAGCTTGTTAAAGTTGCTGTCTGTGAATAGACCTTCCGCTTTGCTTTTCGCATCGGCTAAGTCTTTATCCGCTTGTATTTGTTGATTCAGTAAACCTTGGGCATTATTCACTAGGCCTTGTAGACGCGTTTTTTCTGTACCTGCTGGTAGTTTATTCACTGCACTTTGTGCCGCATCGATGGCTGCTTGATTTGTTGTACCTTTCAGCTTGTTAAAGTTGCTGTCTGTGAATAGACCTTCCGCTTTGCTTTTCGCATCGGCTAAGTCTTTATCCGCTTGTATTTGTTGATTCAGTAA